>NZ_QUJB01000036.1:467-10894 GCF_003480435.1 Clostridium sp. AM30-24
CTCCGTGCTGTCGCCCCTTGATTGCCTATCTGCAAAGGCAGACGGGGCTGTCAACGGCGGCGCAAAGCAACGTTCATTTTACTGTTGACTGGCTCAGCTGGCTTTGTACTATTGCCTTGTAGTAAACACAAATAGAAATGATTGCAGTAATCGCTTCCGTGATCCAAAACGCATTCCAGACGCCAACCGCTCCGAAAAACCTGCTGAGTAAAAACGCAGCCGGGATGATGACCACTACATACCGGCAAAGGGAAATCAGTAAGGAGGGAGTTCCTTTCCCAAGTCCCTCCAATGCGCCGGAAGATGTAACAGAAACCGCCGAGACGATAAACCCGGCCCCGATGATGCGTAAGGCGGTTTCCCCGGCCTGAATCGTCGCTTCTGTGTGGGTAAACAGCCCCATCAACTGTCCGGGGATCAGCAGACATATTACTGTCCCAAACACCATAATGATACCACTCATGCACAAAACGATCTTAAAGATCTGGCTGACCCGTTGGTGTTCCCCCGCGCCGTAGTTATAGCCGATCAGGGGGCGCATCCCCTGCACAATGCCATTCGCTGGAAGATAGACAAATGTCTGCAATTTGTAATAGATTCCCAAAACCAGAATATACACTTCGGAATATGCCGCCAAAATCACATTGAGCGCCGAAATCAAAAGAGACGGAAGCGCGAGATTCAGGGTTGCGGGAATGCCAATGGAGTACAGCTTTATTACCATCTTTTTGCTGGGGAGAATGTACTGCCTGCGGATATGCACGCGAATTGGCCGCGCAAGATAGACTACAAGGTAAATCGTCAGCGTCAGAACCTGTCCGATGCCGGTCGCCAGCGCAGCGCCTTTGATTCCCATTTCCGGGAATGGGCCATAGCCAAAAATCAGAACGGGATCTAAGACAATGTTTATGATGCACCCGCACATCAAGCTTATCATGGTCGTTTTCATGTTTCCTACTGTCTGGAACAATTTCTCAAACGCCATGCTGACGGTAACAATGAGTGTAAAGGCGAACGCAACGACAGAATAGCGAACGCCAAGTTCAATGACCGCTTCGGATGAAGTGAACATCCGCAGGAAAACTGGCATGATTGTAATACAGCAGACTGTCATAACAACGCCATGAATCACGGCAAGCACAAGTCCCTGCGTGGCTGCCTGATCCGCTTTTCTGTGATCCCCCGCGCCCAGATAGAAGGCGATCGCTGCATTGATGCCAACGCCAAATCCAATTCCGGCAGCATTGATAAAATTTTGAACCGGGTAAACCAACGATAATGCCGTCATAGCCTCCTCGCTGATCTGCGCGACGAAAAAACTGTCCACAATGTTGTAGAGGGAATTGACCAGCATAGATAAAACCATAGGCAAGGACATGGATAAAATCAGCGGTAATACCGGTTTCTCTTTCATGAAAGTGTCGTTCATCATTTTTCCTCCCTGGAACACGTTATGAGATATTTTTGCGGCGATGCCATGCCATCATCACAAGAGCAACGAGCAAAGTGGCAGTTTCGGCAACCGGAAATGCAAGCCAGATTCCGTTCAGATGGAACAATTTGTCCAGGCACCATAAGGCGGGAACAAGGAAAAGCATCTGCCTGCATAATTGGATTGCCATGCTGGAACCTACTTTTTCCGTAGCCTGAAAATAGGTGGAAATCATAGTAGAGAGACCGCAAAACAGATAGCTTGCCGCCATAATCCGCATAGCGGATATCCCAAAGGAGCGCATGGTTTCCGACGCCGTAAACAATCCCAAAATCTGTGCTGGAAAAAGGATGACGGCCAATGTCCCCAGTATCATCATACCAGTGACCAAAGCGGTTCCGTATCGGAAAGCGGAATGTAGCCGTTCGCTGTTGCCTGCGCCGTAGTTAAACCGCATGACAGGCAAACAGCCTTGAATCAAGCCGTTTACCGTCATAACAATCAGCTGCTGCACCTTAAAATATGCGCCGAAGAAAGCGATCGCCGTATCGGAATACGCCACCAAAAACAGATTGACAAAGGTCACCATAAACGAACTGAGGGCGTTCATAATAAAAGATGGCAGGCCAAAGGCAAAAATACGGCGGATCATCTGCTTTTGCAAATGAAAGCCTTTGATTTTTACCTGCACTTTCTGCTTTTTGCCCAGCAGCAAAGCAAATGCCAAAATCATGGACAGCAGATAGCCTGCAACGGTAGCTACCGCAGCGCCGCGGATTCCCATAGCTGGGAAAATACCAATCCCAAAAATCAGAATGGGGTCGAACACGAAGTTGACGACCACGCCCGCGATCTGGAACCACATGGGAGCGACCATGTTCCCGGTGGCCTGTATCATCTTCTGGATGGCGATATGCACCATATTGGGAATTTGCATGAAGGAGCACACACTCATATAGGCGATGCTCAGCTGATAAATTTCTTCATTATTGGTGAATGCCCGAAAATAGGGTTTCATAATCAGTAATGCCAGAAGATTGAGCAAAGCACCAATTCCAAAGGCCAGTAACAATCCATGTGTGACGGTTGTATTTGCATCATCCTGCTTTTTCTGTCCAAGATATCCTGCTATCAGCACATTCACGCCGACACCGATCCAGATAGACGCTGCATTCATCAATGTTGTAATCGGGAATGCCAGAGAAACAGCGATCAGTGCATTCTCACTCAACCGTGCCACAAACGCGCTGTCTATCAGGTTATAGGAATATTGCAGGAACATGGAAATCAGCGGCGGTATCGACATTTGCCAGATGAGTTTTCCAACAGGAGCGACCGCCATTTTATTATTGGTCTGCATACTTTCCCTCCTCTCCACAAAGTGTCCGGCGCAAAAAATTGCGCCGGACAGCGGGACATTAAATCCGAACGATATAGTTTTGTTTGCGTGCTGCGGGTTGACCGGCTTCCTTGGCCGGATAGCCCAATGCAATCGCCCCGACGCCACGCAAGGTTTCCGGTAGCTTCCACTCCCGCAGGAGAGCCTTGCCACTTTCACTGTCAAAAATCTCACGTTCCCGATGTACCCATACAGTTCCCAGCCCAAGGGCATGGGCGGCGAGCATCATGTTTTCGAGGACGCAGCTTCCGTCCTCCACAAAGGTACTTGCGGAGCCATCTGCCAAAACTAGGATCACGACAGGTGCGCCATAATAAGGGTCTGTGTTGCTCCCCATCACTTCTGCGTTTAGTTTTGCAATCTCCCGCCTATATTTGGGGTCTGTAATTGCAATGATGGTTGGAGATTGATGTCCTCCGCCGGTAGGAGCGTAAGTCCCTGCTTCCAGTACAGCGTCCAAAGCCTTGGAAGGGACAGGTTCCGATTTATAAGCCCGTACACTACGGCGCGTCTTGATAAGAGACAAAAAATTTTTTCCATACAGATATAGTCCTCCATTCTGCTAATACTTCCGAGATGCAGGCAACAAAAAAGCCACACAACTATCACAAGATAGCTGTGTGGCAAAAAGATGACCGAATCCGGAAAAAGTCCACTCAAATTTTACGCGTATTATTATAGCATTCTTTCAGGAGACTGTCAAGCATCAATCATTACGGAATTGTGGCGGCTGTCTGTTGTTTTTTGTGTTACTTTATGGCACATGAGAAATTCTGTCTGGTTTTGTACTCGTAGTGAGTGGGCATGTTCTCCCATTGGGAGGCCACCCACCAGTCCAATTCATTCAGTACGATATTGGATAGGATATTCAAGGCTCGGAATGCTTCTCGATATGGTAAAATATCCGGATCTTCCTTGACTTTTCTTCCCTCAAAACGCTGCATTGCAGCTTGGATACTTTCATCTAAAAATTGTTCAATCTCTGGGTATGCGTTATTATTATCAATGTCTTTTGCCATAACAACACCAAAACAGGCACTCGGCAGTTCTTCAAAAATTTCTTTTTTAACAACGAATCTCATTTTATGCCCTTCTTATCTGCACTTGACCGGAATACATATTTCAGTCACAAATTTTTCACTGTCATTAGTAATGCCATAGTCTATGAGCGTGATTTCTCGCGAAAAACCAGCAATCTGTATCTGTTCTTTTGTGATGTAGTCAAGGAGCTTTTCATAGTGCGCTGGAGCTTCTATATGACTGCCTCGAAAACGCAGCCGTACACAAAGTGTTTTGGGAAGAGTAATGGTTTCACCTGTATAAATGTCCTCTTGATCCAGTATTAGAAAAATGCTGTCATAACGATTTACTTTTGATTGCTGCAAATGTTCCGCGGAAATGCCAAGTCCGACCTTTCCAAGAAATACAACGGCTTCGGCATCAGATTGATCCAGCTTTCTAATCGGCACTTCCATATCATGAGAGCCATGTACTTTCAGTGGAGCGTCTACCCAAACAATGCGACAGGACGGAAGCTCTATTAAGGAAACGGTATCCAAAGGCACACTTTGTGCGTCTCGCAGCCAATTTAAGCGGTGGTTAATCTTTTGTTCTATACGTTGTAATTCTTGTTGCTTTTTCAGGACTGCATGCTTTTGCTGTAACAACTTTTCCTCAATACGGCTGATATCCTTATTTTTGAGAAAGTCCTCAATCTCGGACAAAGGCATATCCAATGCCCGCAAATACCTGATTGTGTTGAGTACTTCAAATTGTTCGGTGCCATAGTAACGATAGCCAGAATCTGAGGAAATGTATTCTGGTGTAAGCAAACCGATATGTTCATAGTGCCGCAAACTACTAACACTGATATGAAACAATTTTGACACTTCACCTATTGGGAAGAGATTTTTCCGATCCATATCTTACTCCTCCACCAGAACAAGCGTTGATTTGCGCCGTATGACTCCAAAGGCGATTAGGCAGATCACGACCGATAGCAGTGAGCCTGCCGCGGTAGCCAGTCCCATCGGGAGAAGCGTTGCCGGGAATAATTTTGAGGTCACATAAACGCCAGGCACACGCATCAATACAATGGCGAGAATATTGTGTAAAAACGACAGGCCGGATTTCCTGCATGCGCAAAAAAAGCCGCTAAAACTAAAATGAATGCCAGCAAAAATACAGTCAAAAATGTAACCACGCAGATACTGGCCGCCGAAACGGACCACCGCCGCTCCGTCCGCAGTGCTGGGATCAGTGAACAGCGAAACGATGCCTTCCGCTGTAAACTGGATCGCGATAGAAGCAAGCACACCAAAGCCTGCGGCGAGCATCACCGCATAGCGCAGCGTTTGAATGGCCCGCTCCGGTTTGCCCGCACCGATATTTTGCGCTCCCAAGGCAGAAACGGTAGACAGCATAGAGGAGGGGACCAAAAAGAGAAAACTGATCACTTTCTCCACAATCCCGACTGCCGCTGCGTCATTCAGTCCACGCTGATTGGCAATAATCGTGATAATAATAAAAGCAACTTGAATCAGGCCGTCCTGAAACGCAATCGGGATGCCGATCCCCAAAATTTTCCCCATGACCGCACGGCAAGGCTTGAAGTCGCTTTTTTTCAGAACGATGCTCCTGCGTTTCAAAATAACGGTAAGGGAAACAACTACACTGATTGCCTGAGAGAGAGTTGTACCAAGGGCTGCGCCCGCAGGCCCAAGGTGCAGCACACCCATAAAAAGATAGTCTAAAGCGATGTTGGCAGCACAGGCTGTGGCAATAAAGCACATCGGGCTTTTGCTGTCGCCCAACCCTCGAAAAATAGAACTGATAATGTTGTAGGATGTAATAAACGGAATCCCGATAAAGCAGATGGTCAAATAGGTGATCGTACCACTCACCGCATCCGTTGGCGTAGACATGGCAACGACAATGGGATGAACAAGGGATAACAGGATGGCCGTAAGTGCAATGGAAACCACCAGAAACAATATTACCGTATTCCCGATGTTATGCGCTGCCTGTTTTCGATCTCCTGCCCCCACCGCCTGGCCGACGCTGACGGTTGTTCCCATCGATAACCCTACAATCATAACCGTAATCATGTGCATCACTTGTGAGCCGATAGAAACAGCGGTAGTACTGGCTACACCCTCGAACTGTCCGATGATAAATAGGTCAGCCATGCCATAGAGCGTTTGAAGAAAATACGAGAGCAGATACGGCAATGAGAATAATACAACATTTTTGAACACACTGCCGGTAGTAAGGTTCTTTTCCATATTGCCTAATCCTTCTTTTTTGTTAAACTACCAATATTATAATATCTACAACAGATGTAGAGTCAAGCGCTTTTTCTCATTTTGTAGTACCGTTCAAATGACTTTTTATAAGTTTATTTTTTTCACGCAAATTCTTGAGAATATCTCGTGTTTCCATGTCTGTCCCTCCTAAGGAATATGTTATTATTTATTATAAAACTGCAAACCTTATTTTAACAAGCAACTCGCTGTTGCTATGGAATAGTGGATGCTGTCAATCAAATTCTTGCGTGTTTCTTTATGGCACATGAGCATTCCAGCATCTCATATAGCACTGTTTTTCCAACTCCGCTATCGCCCCCAACAAGTGTTATTCTGTCATCGAATTCTAAGTCATATGAAAATGGAGCTGCCTTAAATGCAATCCTCTTATAAATCATCCGCCTCTCTCCTTTCATACTCCTTACTCCACCAGGCATTGTATCCCCTTCCGCCAATAACTATATCCGAATTATTGAATCTAATCTCTGCATCATCTGGTATGTCAAACAGGGTTGGTCTTGACATGTATATCTTTATATTATCCATTGTGAAAATAACTTTAAGTACATTCGGACCACATTCCTCTACATTTACTACTTTATCAGGATGTTTAACAATGTTGAGTAACGTCTTGCAGCCGGATGACAGGTTACGGATCGTACCTAAGCCATATTTTGTTTCTATGTGTTTATCCGGAGTCAGCTTTGCCTTATCTATCTGTTGGATCAAATCAACTTCATTTTTCGACATTTCTTCATTAGCTGTATTCAAATTGAAATACAGGTCGTTCTGAAGGATCCAATCCTTTGAGTTCTTTTTTTCTGTATATATATCAATCATTCGGTGTCGCTCCCTTAACAAGATTTTCATAATTATTTGCAAACGCTCTCCTATGAGGACAATTTATTTTTCAATTTTAATCCAGCATGGCCTGCAAATAATTGTGCTTGCTGTAATCCAACATTACTTTTTACAAACTTTTCTGCAAGTTTCCTCTGCGTATCTTTGCTCATATATATTTTAAGCTTATCTGTTGTCCTTGTAATTGCAGTATAGAAAATATTATGTGATATTCTTTCATCAACATCCTCTGTAATTACTACCTTCACAGACTCATATTCCAATCCCTGTGCTTTATGTATAGATACTGCATAAGCAATTTGAAACGGTACAATTTCTTCAGAATAATCACCATCCGAATCCCGTTCAACTCGTTTTTTTACTCCAAACTCGACAATAGATTTCCCCTCATACTCGCAATCAATAAGCTTAATACCAGAAAAAAGAGCATCTCTTTTATCAACTGCTTTATCAACAAGTATTTGAAATACTATTTCATCCGTTTTCTTATCAATTGATAATATGCGTCCCTTTAAATTATTATATAAAACATTTCCAAATCTTTTATTCTCATTGAACAAAACTTTATCTCCAACCTTATATGTCCAATTTCCCCACTCAATCGGTTTAGACGGATTGATTTTTTGCATATATCTATTAATATTATTGACTCCATACAATCCATCATATCCTAAACATAAAATGATCTCTTCTTCGTTCTTTTCAAAAATAGATTCATTTAAAGTTGATATAAATCCATTTGCTTGTAATCTTTCAAACATATTTTCATCAAATTCTCTTACGCGAGTCCACATTTCAAGCAAAATTGCTTTATCCTTTGCCCGGTACGGAGTTGATAGCTCATACACAGATTTCTTATCGACAAAATATCTTGCGAAATTAAACCAATTTCCAAACTTTATTGCTTCTATCTGGTATATATCTCCAATCAATAAATATGCTTTCGCATTACACTTTTCAAACAGGTTCAAAACCTCTTCATTACACACCGTACTACACTCATCCAAAATAACCAGATCATACTTCTTCCAACTATATCCATTTTTCAAATAGTCGTATACCGTGTAGCAATCACAAGAAGCGTTTATTCTTCTCTCTAAATTATTTTTTGCGGCATTTGTATTCGCAAGCAAAAGAATATTTTTATTCTCAAATATTTTTGCAATATATTCTGCTACTCTTGTTTTACCTGTTCCTGCTGCACCGTAAACCATTCCCAATCTAGAATTCATAAATATATTTTTTACTATTTTTTGCTTTGCAACATCATCAATTTTATTGATAAATTCGTTTTTATCTATAAGCATATCAGAATAACCTTCAACGCCTTCTGATGTATATTGCTGCAACTTTTCCATAACAGATTTAGTTACATCATAATATCCCTTAACATACAAATGGTTTGTAAATGTTTCTATTTTTCTAAGTTGCTGTTTTTTGCTGTTATACAAATTTTGATTAAATATTTCCAACTCATACCGAAAATAATCTAACTTACTATCATCCACAGTTACATATAATGTATTACTATCATAAGCTTCTTTATTCACCATTGCAGACACATATTGATGTTCACAATCATATACCTCTAAACATTTATGCAATCTTGATTTCGGCAAATTATGTCCGTATAAACTTGAGGCATATGGCATTTCATCAAATGGTATTGCTTCATTTTTCAGATATAGATACGATACTCGGTTGTTTGAACGATCCGACAACTGGTCTCTAACTACATCATTCTTTAAATAGGCAGTGATATATCTTAAAATATTACTTCCTGGTTTTTCACCAATGATAATATCTCTCACTTTTTCAAAAGTGTTTTTCAATTTAATATTTTTATCCAATTCCAATTGTTGAATATAAATCTCATAATCCTCGTTATCCGCCAAAATAATATCCAACAAATTCATTCCAGATCTACTGAGAAATCTCATCAATGCTTTGTAATACGCGCTATCAGATCTCACCCTATCATCATATCCACAGATTGCAGCCAACTTTTCCAATTCGCACGGACGTATAGAAATATTCCAAGCTATGATACACTTTATATCAATATCCACTCCATTGAAATCTACATTGGCCTGGCCAAAATCACATTGAATTGAATAATTATCTGGAATGTCATTAAACGAATATGCAACAAATCTATCAAATTTGGTTATTTCTTCCTGTGCATATGACAGTGTATATTCAAAAAAGCCTTTTCCATTTACTGTTCGATATTTTTTTCTTGTAATGTAGTACCTATCATTAGTATGTTTTGTTCCATCTTCCAAATGCATTCCCTTTAGAGCAATATAGATTTTTTCATAATATGGATCCAATTCAGAATTCTTCTCCTGCGGATACTCTTCCAGATTACTCATCAGAGTTAATTCAAACTTCTCCCTCATCTGATCTCTCAACTGATATAATCGAGACAAATACCCCTCCATTAAACGAACAGCCCCATCCTCTGCTGGTACATAATGAGATGTCGTAATCTGAAGCGAATGATGTAACCTCCATATATATCCATATTCATTGCTCTCTTTAAGTGGTTTCATATATTGGGTATACCACTTATCTTTTCCCAAAATTGGTACTTGCTTATTAGGATTTTCATAAGCGTATATACGTGCTGCAATATGTTCTAAATAAGTGCGAAGAAATTGGATTACATAGTCTGCAACCTTTTGAGAATCTTGCAATACTGTATAGTCATCAATTATTCCACAAATTTTTGAATCAATATTATATATACTCTTTTCAATAATATCTATATAATCCAATTTAGTCCTTTCCAGAAGCAATACTTCATTTATTTCCGTATTTTGCGAACTCCGCCGTAATCTTCACCACATCATGCTTTGGCTCATATTGATAAATTTATGCAGCATTAGCTGCTCCATTTCCTATATCTCTTGCCGCATCAAAATACTCTCTCAAAATTTTCCGCCTGTTTCAAAGCTTTCTTAAACAATTGCCTTCTTCACCTTGCTATTTTTCTTCCCTTGCCTCATCTGGAACAAATTCCACAATGTCCTGTATGTTGCAATGCAATACATTACATATTTTTTCTAAAACCTGTGTATTTACATGCTCATTCTTACCCAGTTTAGCCAATGCATTCGTAGTAATTCCCGCCTTATCTCTAAGATCTGTCTTCATCATATTTTCATCTATTAATTTTTTCCACAGTTTGCTGTATCTGATTGCCATTGCCGATCCCTTTCGTATCATCACAACTATTTATTACTTCTTTACCGCTTATTGTACCATTCACATTGTTTTCTTTCAATCTTAAATTGATTTTTTCAATCTATATTTGTCAAGCATATGCTTTCATCCCCATATCACTGGCGATAGATCACTAAAGAAAAAATAAGCGGCCAGACCAATTGAAGTGACCCCCAAAAGTTAGACAATATTTTGAAGTAAA
>NZ_QUJB01000037.1 GCF_003480435.1 Clostridium sp. AM30-24
CTAAAGAGGATGGGAGAATTCTTGCAAAGTGTTGTTAAAAATTAGCGGAGATATAAAAATATTTGAATGGTCAAAGTACGTAATGAAATAGATTGAAACAGGTGACTCTCTTGATGAGCATGAGCTGAGGCAAATTGAAGTTGCCTTAAGAATGCATGACTTGTACGAACGAACGTTGGATGAATGCCTGGGACTGGAAGAAAAGGAAAATATTTTTCAATTAACGCATGGTATATAATAACGCAGAATTTTTCAGAATTCATTTGACAAATTTCTATGTTCTTGTTATACTGCAATTATAGTAATGATAACTATTTTTATTTTAAAGGAGGGCTTTATCATGAAATATGTATGTGATGTGTGCGGCTGGGAATATGATGAAGAACAGGGCTATCCGGAAGGCGGTATCGCTCCGGGTACGAAATGGGCAAATGTGCCGGATGATTTTGAATGTCCGTTATGTATGGTTGGGAAGGATCAGTTCTCAGAAGTCTGATTGATTTATTGTCCAAAATAATAGCCCGACCTTTCCTTTTTTGCAGTGTACTGCTCTCAGGAAAAGGTCGGGCTATTGTCATATCGTATATTATCTATTTTCTCTGCAGGTGAGTTATACAAACGAATCCAGAAATTTTTCCAGGCGTCTCTTCGGGCTGTTTGGAAATCCGAATCGCCCTCATTCCCGTATAGTTTTTCATAAAAACAGTCTATTCTCTGGTCCCAGCTTAAAAAATCGCAGTCCATGCCATTGCACTTATCCGCATATCGGCTGAATCCCGATCCGACCATAATTGCGGCATGTCCGGCTTTTAGAGCTTGGGCAATTTGGGGGATATAGTTAATCTCTCGAATCATCAGGCTTCCTCCTCTGCGTGTTATTAGCGATGAGTGTATCACACCTTCACAACCATTGCAAACATATTCTATTCGCCCTATATTTTCTAAAATTTTCAAAAATCCTGTCCCCTATTGAGTATCTGGTGCGTTATATATTACAATGGGTAAATCGAAAACTACAGGAGATATTCGACATGCTATTTTTGATCTTATGCACTTTTTCCGAAGATGAGCAAGCACAAATCGAACAGTTATTCAAGGAAAATCATGCTCTTTTATACAAGGTTTCCTATCAGCTGCTTCGGTCAGAGACGGACGCCGAAGATGCTGTGGCTCAGGCATTCTTAAATATAATGGAGCATTTTGAAAAAATCAGCCAGTTATCACGTCCCGAGCGGCGGCCTTATTGCGTTGTTATTGCAAAGAATACGTCTTACGATATTCTTCGTAGAAAAAAGAGGACGATTCCTGTAGAAGAGCTTTATGCCAATGAAACAGATGATGACGTAGCTGATACTTTTTTTGAAAGATTTGAGAACTCCCAGCTTATTGCCGCATTAAAGCTGTTGGATAAGAACGACCGTACACTTCTGACTTTTCGCTTCGGACGCGACATGCCGTTAAAAGATATCGCAGCACTGATGGAAATCTCAGAAGAAACGGCAAAGAAAAGAAGTCAGAGGGCGTTAAAAAAATTACGAAGAATTTTGGAAGAATTTGAGAGGTGAGTAATGTGACAAATACTTTAAGAGAAGCCTGCCGGGAGGCTCTTAATTCGGAATGGATGGACGCCGACAGAATGCCGGAACTTGCCGGTACTTTGCTGAATGATATGGATGGTGAAGAATTCCTTTTGGAGGCTGCATCCAGAAAAGTTCTTGCTCTTCCGTTTCCTGAACAGGCTGTGTTTCTGCTTTATTATGGTTTCCATATGAATGATTCTCAAATCAGTGAAGTTCTTGCTCTTCCGTATGCACACGGAATGCGAATTGGAATGTTAAATACTCTGCAAGCGTGGGCCAGCACTCCTGAGGTCTTCCAAGATCCTGAAGCCATTTCCAAGGCCTGTAAAATAGCAATAAAACGGTTGACAGATGAGGTGAATATGCAGCCTGATATTCTTCATGCGTATTCCCGACATTTTCGCAAGCAGTTAAGGAAAGTTCGTGCGGCTCAAAAACCTGTAGATTATCTTCTTCGAGGCGCATCCAGAGCCGCCGCTGTTCTTCTTGCGGTTTCAATTGGATTCTCCACTGCAATGGTTACAAATGCGGAATTTCGTGAAAAGATACTGGAATGGATCGTGGAGACATATCCGAAATATTCTAAAATCCGGCTGGATGGCGTGCAGGATAGGTCTGCGTCTGATCGCGCAAGTGAATTGGCTTCTTTTCAAATTACTTATATTCCAGACGGGTATAAACTGGTTTATCAAAGCAATCTTGAGACCATGAAACATTTTCGATATGTAAATTCGGTAGAACAAAGTATTATAATACAAATCGTCCCCGGCGATGGATCAAATAATTATAATACAGAAGGTGCAGAAGTAAAATCCTGTATTGTCGGAAACCGAAGCGTTCTATACTGGAAAAAAGACACCTTCAGCATGTGCATTGCTAAAGATCGGAATTGGCTGATTGTTGTCATGACAGAACTTCCATTTGATGAATCATTTAAAATTTTAGAAAATATAAGATTTTAAAAATACTATGTCCCCAAAGTTCTTTTTATACGTTATATAGTTAAGAAAAAACAAATGTATCATTGGCGGAAAGGAGCGCTATTATGGGACCAATTTGGGAAGGCGATGGACGGTTTTGTATTATATCACTGATTATATCAAAACTTTTATCAGATATACCGTGGATCTATGACAGAATGGATATCCTCAAGATTGTGATGATCTCACTGATTTTTGCCTTGTTTTATGGACCTGAGCCAAAACATATCTCGAAAAAGATTTTTTTTGGCGGTATAGGAGTCCTCATTGCTGCTTCACTTTTGGGGGATTTAATAGGCTTAAAATTTCAAGGCGTTATTTGAAAATATGACGTGAATCTCCCATATATTAAACCACAGAGTTTTCGGAAGTTTGATGAAATCTTACAAAAAAGAATAGCCCGACCTTTTTTCTTTGACTGTGTACTGCTCTTAGAAAAGGTCGGGCTATCATTTTCCAATATCATAGAAGAATCTAATTTACAGAGATTTTCTCATAGTCTCTGTGTTTAAGTCAAGTCCACTTTTATTTGGTTCAACAAACTGGAATTTCTATTTGTGTTGCCATGTCATTACATAATCTTTTTCTCCGGTAGCCTCATCTAAGCCACTATGCTGAATCTCAAATTCTTCTCTCTTATAAAAAGATATTGCCCGTGCGTTCTTTTGGTATACGTTCAAGTACAACTTATTCCTTTTATCCTTTGCATAATTCAGCAGAATTTTACCTAGACCCTGCGATTGCATTTCACCAGAAACAAAAATGCCCTCAACATATTCATCATTTAACCCTAGGGTTAAACTTAACTACTATTTTTTCTTTGCGATATAAAATACATAACTGTAATAATCTACTACTAATCTAAAATAAAGCGATTATAAGCTATCCTTTTTCCTGTGTTTGTTTTAAAGTTTTCATCTATACACTTTTTTATCTTTTCCTGTTCTTTTTCTTTATCCATAACCGTTAAATTTTCAAGCAAATCAGCTTCCCATTGTATTTGAAAATCAAGTCCATCAATTTTAGATGGAGTATGATGGTTGCCTATTATAAAGCATATTCTATCAATATTTTTGTTATAGCCTACCTTTTTTAATATTTCTTTCGCTACTTCTGGTCCTTCCTTTTCTTGATAGACACCATCAATAGAACCGTATTTTTTTTGTGCTTCAACCGCACCAATATCATGTAGTATAGCAATAATACTGATGAATTCTTTTTCTTCCTCTCCGATATTTTCTCCTTTCATTATATCTTCTGCATTTTGCAAAACTTTGAGAGTATGCTCTATGCCAAAAGGAATTTCTTTGAATACTTCTTTCATCTCTATAATAATTTTTTCTTTAAACATAAATTACCTCCATTTATACCTTATAGGTGTTTTAGTTCTATCTATCCACTTTTTTGTTCGCCGATACAATCAGCATCATGGGACGGCGCATTTCATCCTGCATCCCCGGAATATCCATCATGTATTCCGGCGGCTGCGGCTCCACAATATGATTTATTATAAAACCATTTGAAAGCAGTGTATTTAGATATGTGGTCAGAGTTCTATGATATTTTGTAACCTTTTCTCCCAAAAACACAGCTGTCCGTTTGCCCTCATAATAATAATTATCCACCGGAAAATGCAGTATTTCTCCTTTTTCGTTATAATGCCAGTCTTGTGTACCCTATGCAGTAAAAACAGGATCTATGTTTTACCTTCCCAACTTCTAATTTTTTACATCATATCCCAAAAGCCTTGTCGTACTCAATAACTCCATTTAATTTGTTTTGACTTCCGTTAAGATTAAGTGCCATAAAACTTTCATCGTCAACTTCAAATGGCGCTTTTATTCCACACTCACTTGCCGGAATATATCCTGCCTTTGGATAGTATTTGGAATGTCCCAAAACAACTGAATATTCATATCCCAATTTATGTGCTATACTGTGTCCTTCTTTCATCAAAGATAATCCGATTCCCCTGTTCTGATAATCGGGTAATACAGAAAGAGGGGCAAGCGCAAGAACCTCAACCCCTTGAACAACTGCTTTTGTAAAAAGAATATGTCCTACAATTTTTTCGTCCTCGACAGCAACAAGAGAAAGTTCCGGAATAAACGATTTGCTTTTTCTTAACGCAGCAACTAAGTTCTGTTCATTTCCATCTGTATATTCAGCATTTTCAAATGCTTCTTTTACAACATGATATACCGTATCATAATCTTCTGGTCTTTCTTGTCTTATAATCAAAGTAGATACCTACATAGTTTTAAGCTTTTTACAATTACAGGAAATGGCAAATCTACTATCTACCTCTCAATTTTTATGGCTCTGACAATGATAATATCCGGGATTTCTTTATTAAAATAGCATTCTTCGTAAAATCCGTCTATGACAAATCCGGTATCAAAACACAGATTAAAAATATCCTGTAAAGAACGATGATAATAACATTGTTTTTGCGGCTGTCCTTCAATCGCAATATCGTAATAGCTGTGCGGCGTCATATATTTTTCTGTAAGCGTTACAAAACAGGGGTGCTGTGTCGCAAATACAAATACTCCGTTATCCTCAAGCAATTTATAAACAGAGGTAAAAAGCGGCTTAATATCGGTAATATCCATGACCGCCATATTGGAGACTGCTTTTGTAAACGGCTTATTTCTTTTTAATGCCATCAGACTTGTTTCATTCGTGGCGTCTGCTACACAAAACTCAATGTGATCAGCATACCGTTTTTGGCGCTTTTTTGCCAGTTCCACCATTTTCTCACTATAATCAAAAGCCAAAACAGAGACAGCTTTTTCTGCAAGATATGCAGAATAATTTCCATTTCCACAGGCAATATCTAAAATATAGTCTGTTGGATCAGGATTTAGAAGCTCTGTTACTTTGGGGCGGACAACTTCTCTGTGAAAATCATTTGATTCATCCCCCATTGCACAATCCCAAAATTCAGCGTTTTGATTCCAGATTGCTTTACTTTCTTCCTTTGAATACTGCATAATATCCTCTTTCTGCAAAATTACTTTTTCTCCTTCGCCCCATGGCTCTTGAAATGCGTGATAATGATGTTCCAATATTTCATCTGTTATCACAAACGGCGAATTGGCATTTAAGACCTGATTTCTTTTATATAGTCTTGTTTGCAAAAGCTCCTTACTGGCTTTCATATAGACAAGTTCCGTTTCAGCGCCTGCTTTTTGGATCAGCTCTTTATAAAAATTCCGATTTCTCAGTTTCAAAAACTGGAAGTTATAAACATCTTTGCAAATATACCATATCTATTAACTGTACACCACACTCATAAATTGGGTGGTCATAATTGTCCGTAAAGAAATTCGGAATATTGTGAGATCGGACAAATCCGCATTTTTCATAAAACGGTACGGTCAACGGGCTGTCACCTGTTCCAACCTGCAAAATAGAATATTCATCTGCATATTTACTTGAAAGGAAGTCAATCAATTCTTTCCCATAGCCCTGTCCTTGATTCTGAGGATCAACTGCAATATTTTTAATTTCAAGTATTCCATTATCTTCATCAGTAACGACACATTCAGCTTTTACATTACCATCTTCAAGTACATACATAGTACCTTTTTCAAGATAGTGATCAATCATATTTTCCTGCTCATCAGCTAATAACAATAATGCTATAAATTGCTTTTTATTCTCATTCACTTCTCGGATTTTCATATCTATTACTCCGTCAAACTTGAATTTGACTTGCCTATTTTCTTAAAATCTCATGTGGAGCTTCTATTTCATTTGCCAAGGTATGCTCTGTTAATTCTGACATCAATTTCAATTTTTTATTAATCAATGGTCGCATACAATTAGGAACATGTTCCTGATGCGCTCTGTGGATTGCTACACATTCCTTACAGTTTCCGTGATAACGACAGGCTTTCAGGCAAGGACAGTGATCTTTGTCTTTATACTCCTTACGAAATTCCGCTGCAAATTCTTCTTGCAGTCTCAGTCCCTCGACACGGTTTCCCTTATGAAATTCTACCATTGCATCCAGTTCTTTCTGGTTCCCTTCAATCTTCATGTTATTATAGCGCCTCCATTTCAACTATTCCTCATTTTCTGATAAATTCCGATTTGTCAATTTTATTTTATCATATTTCATCATCGTATTTCAACTGCACGTTCTATCAGTATAGTGAACTCTCCTTTCAAAATTTCCTCACCGTGAGGAAATTACAAAATTGCTCGTCAGCGATTTCGTTTTTGTTGCACTGTTTGTGAGATAATCATTTTGCAAAATGTTATGGCTGGGGGTATTAGGGGGCAGTGCCCCAGTGTAGCGGCTAACAAGTGGGAAAATGGCACGAGTGTCTATATTTTCCCTATGCTTGCTAATAATGTTGACCTATGGATTTTCGGTGTCAAGTAATGTGTCAAGCTGCGATTTCCATGCCATAATATTTTCAATTTCTTTTTCAAAAACATAGGATTCTTTTTGGCGTTTTCGTTCCAAAAATTTATTCCAATAATAGTCCTTTTCCTCTTGTAAATCATTGATATACTCTTGTAATTCATCTCGTTCCTCTAAGGAATATTCTTCGGCATCAGCGGTCATTTCTGCCATTTCTTTTTTGTTGCTTTCAAGTTCATCCATCAAATCAATATAATCGTCCAAATCTCCCCACAACAGCAAAAATTTCAGAAACGTATCATCTGAAAACATGGCAAACCAACAACGCTGATACCACTGTTCTGCATACATCCGTTCGTCACTTCCATTGGAATATGTTCCGTCTACTAAATCCCCGATGAAGTTCTCCAACAGTTCTGAAATCGTCAGACCGCCCTCACCGGATTTTTCGGCAAGGCGTCTCACATCTGCATCGGAAAGATTCACTGTTATGGTTCTTGGTTTTATAGTTTCAATTTCTTCTCTTTGTGAACTATAGTCTCTCATTACTTCCTCCCGTTTTATTCTGCTTGTTGTCCATAAATCAAACCAACATACAACGCAAAAATATATTTAATTATTCTCCTTTAAGCTATTAAGCAATTCCAAAATCATTCTTAATTGTTCCAGTTTATCTGCATCAAAATTATCTGCTGATTCTAAACGTATTAAATGGTTTTCTATATTGCACAACTGACTTTTCACTTCACTTATTAAGCGTATATTTCCATAGCAAACAACTTTCTGATGCATTAGTGACTGAATACAAAATTCTTGTTTTAACAGACCAGATAGTGCCGCTCTTTGATTTATCTGGTCTCGCTCATCTTCGGTAACTCTCATATTGAAAATAATTTTACGCTTACGTCCCTTAGCATCTTGCTTTTTAACTTCTGTTTCATTTTTTGAATCAGCCCTCTTAAACATTCTCATCATCCCCTGTCAAATTTATTTTTTCACTAGCTCTAGTCCTATCTTCCGATAGTTTTTCTGCAAGCTCATACTGTTTTGATGGATACAGGTGTGCGTACATATATGTGATTGATATTCCTTTATGTCCTATCCGCTCCGCTATCGCAACTGGTGAAAATCCCAATTCAATCAAATGTGCGGCATGAGAATGTCGCAAATCATGAATCCTAATTCTTTTTACACCGCTCTCTTTACAACCTCTATCCATTTCATGATGTAAGTAACTTTTGGTAACATTAAAAATCCTCATATTGGGTGTTATCCCATAAAGAGAAGCTATAAAATCTTGGATTTCTTCGCACAAAAAATCCGGCAATGAAATAGTCCGATTGCTCTGCTCCGTTTTAGGAGCAGTAATCATATCTTTCTGTCCAATACGTTGATAGCTTTTATTGATAATTAACTGCTTCGTAACAAAATTAAAATCGCTTGGTGTCAGTGCCAGAAGCTCTCCCTCTCTAATTCCAGTCCAATACAATATCTCAAATGCGTAATATGACACAGGTTTGACCTTCATATACTCGATAAATTGCAAAAACTCGTCTTGCGTCCAGAAATGCATTTCTTTAGCATTTTGTCGCCCCATTTTTCCTGCTTGTGCAGATGGATTGACCGGTAACGAATAAAATCTTCTGGCATGGTTAAAAATTGCACTTAATTGATTTTGGATAGTACGCAGATATGTCGGTGAGTACGCATTTCCATCTTCATCTCTGGCGTTCAGCAACTCATTCTGCCATTGGATAATATCCGATGCTTTTATAGATGCTAATGAGCGTGAGCCAAAGTAAGGAATAAGTTTATTATCAATGATATAACGCTTATTCTCCATTGTGCTTTCCCTAATGCGTGGCTTCATATCATTCATATAAATCTCTGCAAATGCCTTAAAACTCATATTCATATCCTTAGACTGCGACTGTAGAAATTCCCTCTCCCATGCTAAAGCCTCTTTCTTTGTCTGAAATCCACGTTTGGTTTTAATCTGCTTGTTCCCCATCCAATCTATGTATCGAATATAGACCTTCCAAGTTCCTCTTTTTGTATCCTTGCTTGCACTCAAAGTTAATCCTCCTAATACCTAATCGTCCAAGTATATATGGCATACATATATATGCGTCTATTTTTTAGACTTGAACTGTCGTCTATTTTTTAGATGAGTACAGGGTCTATTTTTTAGACGACAACGTTTTTCACTGTTTTCTTGTCGTCTGATTTTTAGATGCCACTCTCGTCTAATTTTTAGACTCGTAAAATTCTTTTATTTGTTTTCCGTTATTTTCTTTGTGGTTGCTTTATTTTGCTCTTAGCATTTTTACCGATACGTTCATCTGTAAACCAATCTCTCCTCTTGCTATGGTAATTCTTCCATTCCGCACTAAATTCAAACTTCGACGGAGAATATGCATTTGATGCCAATTGTTTTATTAAACCATTATCTATCAATTCTTTTTTCACTTTCAGAAATGTTTGGCGGCTTATAGATGCATCTTTTATTGCATTCTCATACGTGTAAGTGAATACTTTGTTTCCTTTCGCTCTGAACTTCATGTACGTAAATACCCTATAACTATTTGCAGATAAATCCATCACAGCATCCGAATGAAATTGAGTATTAGCAAGTCTGACATAACCGCTTTCTATACCGTTATCCGTTATTGTTTCATAAAACTCAAACTTCCTTATCGTACTCTTTCTAGATTTTCCCATGACCACGTTTCTCCTTGATTATCATATAAAAACGCGGTACAATTTATTAAACGAAATAAATATCCGCACTTTCTAACAGCTCTTCCTTTGCCGAGGGAGGACTGTTTTATTCTTTAGTCATGCCGTAAATCTTTTTTTCATAATAAGCCTTTGGAATACGTCCACAAATAGTTGTATAACCTTGCTCTTTCAGTTCTTCATTCCAACCTGCAATCATGCGATACGCAAAAGGTCTGGAAATCTGTAAATCATGCATCACCGTTTCTACTCTCACAAAAAGCTGTTCACTTTTTAATTTTTTTAATGTACTCATTATTCACAACCTCCATTTTGTTCTCTTTTTTATTATTTAGCGACCATTTTGTTCTCCTTGTATTCATATTATCTCATGTAACACTTTTTGTCAATCTTTATTGTGCTTAGGTTCTCATTTTGTTCTTGACAATGTATGTACAATGTATTAGAATAAAAGAAATATGATTGGAGATATTATTATGAATATCAGTGAAAAAATAAGATATTATAGAGAACTCCGTGGGTTAACTCAACAACAACTTGCGGATTTTTCTGGTATTCCTCTGGGTACACTAAAAAAATATGAAACAGGTAATAGAAATCCCAAACAAGAACCTTTACAACGTATTGCTGATGCCTTACATATTAGTATCACCTCTTTTCAAGACATTCATTTAGAAACCATCGGAGAAGTTGCACCTTATCTATTTGCCATCTCCAAAGTTGGCAAAGTTCAGTTTCATGGTAACAAAGATGCTGATGGAAAATTTGACCTAAATACTCTGACCATATCCTTTGATTCTCCTGTATTAAAGCATTTTCTAAAGGAATGGGCAGATAGTAAAGTTATCATCGACCATTTAAGAGATGAAGCTCAATTTTCTCCAGATGAAACGACAAAAGCATTTTTACTTAACCGTGCTGATGAAATTGAGCAAGAATTGGAACTCCGAATGGTTGATTCTCAAATGCTCATACAAAGTGCAAAAAAATAAGGAGCCTTATCGGCTCCTCGCTTATTTATTCGTTGCATTTTCCTCAAACTGCAAGCATTTTGCAAGCACAAAGCCCAGAAACCTTTGATTTATAAGGCTTCTGGGCTTTATTATTGTTCTCGTCCCACCAAGAATCACCCTCTTGTCCACCCGA
>NZ_QUJB01000038.1 GCF_003480435.1 Clostridium sp. AM30-24
ATAGTATACCATACTGTCTAACAAATGGGGTGCAGTTCAAAATCCATGTCTCTTCTTTTTTCTGTTATGCCTGCGGTAAGACTTTTTCCGGCTTCTATTCTTCCGCCATCTTCAGATAACGTCCCGCATTCAAATGCGTCGGATCAAGCTGCATCGCATTCCGGAATGCCTCTGCTGCCTTTTCCTTATCTCCAAGTCCCAGATATCCGAGTCCCATCAGATAATAGCAGTGCGTCTTGTTTCTCTTATCCAGGTCATCATCAAAGATCATGAAATCCGGGAGGGAAACTGCAAAGTACTCAACGCGCATCTTGTCATACAGATGGCGCTCTCCGTAGTCGAGCAGACGGTAATATCTCGATTTTGCCTCCACCGGCAGACCAAGTTTCTCTTTTGCAAGTCCCTGATAGTAGATCATGTCGGCCGGCTGGTCATTGTAGTACATCATTCCTGCCGGTTCATCCGTTCCGATCGAAGCTGCCTCATACTCTTCCTTCGCCGCCTCGTTCTCCCCGAGATGCTCTTTTGCAAGTCCGAGATAATAATGGATGTGGTTGTCCTTCGTTCCTTCCAGCTTTCCTTCCCCGAGGTTCTCCGGATATACCAGCGCCTTCTCAAGGATCTCTTTTGCCTCGCTCCAGTGCTCTTTTGCGATTTCCGCTTTTCCGAGCTCCAGGAGAGAGGTCGTATACTGGGTCGTTACCTTTCCTTCTCCGCCTTCCCACGGATGGAACCGGTGCGCCATGATAAAGTCGTATGCTTCTTTGTAATGACCGGAGAGATTTAAAAGCGTGACATACTCGATCATCAGATCATCCCGCTGCATAAAGATCTCTTTTGCCTTTTCATAGCGGGAAAGACGCTCAGCAACCGGCATTTCCAGTTTCCGGTACAGCTGGTCGAGCTCCAGGAAGATTCTCGCATCGTTCGGTGCAAGTTCTGCTGCCTTTTCCAGCGCTGCCTTTGCCTTTTCCGGATCTTTTCTCTTGTTGTAATATGCCAGGGAGAGGTTTCTCCATGTGATCGCAAATCCCGGCTTCTTCTCCGCCGCAGTCTCCCAGCAGCTGATCGCCTGATCATACTGCAGCTTATCATACCAGAGGTTTCCAAGATAATAGAATGCGTTTGCCCCGTCCGGATTCTGTTTCTGCGCATCGGTCAGAACAAGGATATCCTCCAGCTTATTCGGGAAACAGTAATCCGTACTGCAGTTTTCTGCCTCTTTGAGCACTTTCCGGATCTCCTCATGGGAAGCTCCCGTCTTTCCGAGATCATATGCCTCATAGTACTTTAACATCGGCCAGCTCTCACTGCATTCGCGGAGCGTATCAACCGCCTTGTCGTATGCCCCGTACTCTGCAAAGTCTCTCGCCGCCATCAGATACGTCTCGTGGAAGTTTCTGGAGAGCTTATTGACCTTCGCTCGGATCTCTTCTGCATGGTCCGGATCCAGATATGCGGATTCCAGCATGGAGACATAATCAAACGGATCGATCGCAAGGTTCTCGCTGACTGCCGCTTTCGCTTCTTCCGTTCTTCCGAGTCTGCCGAGAAGGTATGCCCGGAGTCCTCTCGCCTTGATATTGTGCGTATTCTTCACAAGACCTTTTTCTGCGAGTTCCAGTGCACTCTCAAAGTTGCCTCTCATCGCCTCGATGCACGCCAGATAATAGAAGCTCATCTCCTGCTGCTCATTGGACCAGGTTGCCTTATAGAATGCATCAAACGCTTCGTCATAGCGCTCCTGGTAAAACAGGGATAATCCGAGATTGTAGTACGGCTCAGAATCATATGGGTTCGGATTCTTCCAGGTCGCACGTTTGATCGCTGTCCGGAAATGTGCCTCAGCAGCTTTAAAACAGCCTCTTCTCATCAGGAGCGAACCGTATGCATTGTTGATCCGGATATCACCCGGGTCGCGTTTCAGACCTTCCAGATAATATGGATCCGGGCGGTATGTCGCATGGCGGTACTGTTCGATGTGAAGTCCTGTCAAGAACAGCTCTTCGTTTGACATGATCTCCTCCGGATCTTTCGCCGCTTCTGCCGGATCCGGAACCTTCGGGATTTCTTTTTTCGCCGGTGTGTAGGAGATCATCTCTCTCGTTCCGTCGAGAACGCGGACCGTAAGTTTTGTCTCATCCTCAACGACCTGATCCAGATGGGTCTCAAACGGAGCGACCGGGGAGATCGTTCTCTTTTCATCCAGAAGGACCTGTCCCTCATATGTAAGGATGACTCGGGCATCCGGATATTCCTGCGTTGTGTATGCAGCAACACGGATCCCGCTCTCATCCGCATCAAGTCCGACCATCGCCTCGATGCTGGCGTTCTTTACAGCTCCGACCGTCTTATAAGGCATGAAATACTGGGTAAACCGCTTTTCCTCCATCGGTTTTAACCAGGTGAAATCCGGCTGGTTATCCGTATAGACGCCGGTCATCAGCTCGACATACGGGCCATCCTCATCTGTCAGGTTGCGGTCCCAGGCCTTTCCGAAATCGCCGCATCCCCAGGTCCACTGCTTCTTTCCGGGGGAAATATGATGGTCGGCAACATGAAGGATTCCTGCCTGTTTCTGGTAGTCGTATCCGCCTACAAAATTGAAATCACTCTTTTCCGCCATGTAGGAGGTCGGAACCGGAATGTTCTTGTAACGGGAAATATCAACGCCTTCGCTGTAGTCATGTTTGTAATAAATACCCGTTGCGATCGGGAATCTTGAAACGTCACGTTTTCCATGATCCATCACAGCATGGACATCCGGCGGGAAGATCGACTGTGTGTGATCGTTGACCGGGACAGCCGGATTTGCCCACCAGAGGAAGGTCTGCGGTGTGGAAGTCCGGTTATAGAGCTGGCCTTTGATCTCGATGTACGCTTTTCCCGGATAAAGGGTAAAGCTTGCCTCGCCTTTTGTTCCGTACATCTGATCGACATCGCTGACACGGCATGTCTTTGATCCGTCCGGATTCTCGATCAGGAGATAGTCGACCGGTGAGAATGTCGTCGGACGGTGGTGCTGCGGCCAGTTAAATTCGATTCCACCGCTGATCCACGGACCGCAGAGTCCGACAAGCGCCGGTTTGATCACATGGTTGTAGTAGACAAAGTCATAATGATTCGTCTTGTCGTACGCTCTCTGGATCCTGCCTCCGAGCTCCGGGAGGATCATGACTTTCAGATATTCATTTTCCAGCCAGACGGCATGGTACGTCTTATCCTCTTTCTCATCATAAATCTTTTCGATCGTCGGGTACGGGTAGATCCGTCCGGAACTTCCCTGATAAACACGGCTCTCCAAAAACATCGGGTTTTTATCCGCTGCTCCGATCCCATAAGTAGGAATGACCACATTTTCTTCCCAGATCTTCACTCCACTCATAATTCTGACCTCCTGCTGTTTTCTATTCTCGTTCCTGTATTGTACGGAATTTTCAGTTCAGAAAATTCATCTCCCTGAACGGCAACCACATCTCCCTGTCTTCGTTTCAGGGACACTCTTATTTTTCGTTCTTGCTTATACTATACTGTAATTACTCCTGTTTTTCATTACCTTCAGTTGCCATGTAATTTCAAAAAATTGCTCTCATCATTCTTGACCTTTTTCCTGCTTTTCTTTATAATCAGAACCAGTACTGCGCATCCCGTTTCTTTCGTTCCGGAAGTCATCTTCCGCACCATGCGCACATCGTAACCAGCCGTCAGATCCTGCCGGATCCGTCTTTGAAAGGAAGGTGGAAACACTCCATGATCTCTACCGAAAAAGGGATTCTCCCCGGTTCCGACTATTATGTCTATACCCCAAGTGCCCAGGCGCAGTCCTTATTTTTTTATCCGCTAATCATCGGAAATTTTTCCTACAGCGATGATTACAGTCTCCGCCGCACTGCGTTCGACAATTTTCTTCTCATGTACATCAAGCGCGGGGAATGCATCATTGAGATGAATGATCAGGTATTCCGGGCACTTCCCGGCCAGATCGTATTTCTCGATTGTTATCATCCCCATGCCTACAGAAGCTCGACGCCCTGGGAATGTGAATGGATCCACTTTGACGGTCCTATGGCGCGTGCATTTTATCAGGCGATCATGAGCAGTTCCGCTCCGGTCATCAGTCTGAAAGACACCTACCGGTTTGAGCGGTATCTCCATAAGATCTATCTCCGTTTCCGGGAACATCTCCCGTTAAAGGAGGCATTGTTTAACAATTACATTGTCAACATGCTGACCGAACTTTTTGTCAGCCGCGACCACGAACACCCGGAGGCTGTCTCTGGCGGCATCATCGAGGACACGATCACCTACATCAACAATCATCTGACACAGATCCTGTCCTTAAACGATCTCGCTTCCCAGGCTTCTTTAAGTCCTTTTTATTTCAGTCGTCTTTTCAAAAAAGAGACTGGATTTTCGCCGCATGAATACGTGATCCTGACACGGGTAAACAATGCAAAATATCTTCTGAACTTTTCGGAGATCCCCATCAAGGACGTCTGCTTCCAGACCGGTTTCAGCAGTGAGAGCAGCTTCTGTACCACCTTTAAAAAGGTGACCGGACAGACGCCGACCGAATACCGTCTCGCCTGTATCCAGAATCGAACCTGATCGGATCATATCATGCGAAAAGGGCTGCCGGAATCATTCCGGCAGCCCTTTTTATGAGAGGATTTACAAAAACAGGACTCGGTCTCTTTTTATTCTGCCGCTTTTCCCATCACTTCTTTGTAGTTTTCCGGTGTTACGACAACTGCATCGACTGCTGTCTCCTGCGGAACGTCCTTACCGGCGATCACATCATACAGAACCTCAACAGAACCGGTTCCTACAGAGTCGGATGAGAAGTATGTTGCTGCCTTCATGCAGGTACCGTCAGCGCCCTTATTGTTCCACTCGTCTTTTGCCATGTAAGCACCAAGACCTACTACGCATGCATCTGCATCAAGACCTGCACTCTCAAGTGCACGGACAGCACCGATCGTACCTTCCTCGTTTGCACCTGTTACCATCCATTTCTTGATCTCCGGATGTGCTGTGATAACGGATGTCGCCGCTGTGTTTCCTTTATCGGTCGTTCCGTCATAGTCTGCTTTAAAGATTCTTTCTGTCGGGAAGTCCGGGCAGCCTGCTGTGAAGTTATCATACTCACCTTCTGCACGCGGTACACAGGAAGAAACGGTATCCATTGTCAGGATCAGAAGACCGCTTGTCTCATCTTCTACAAGGCCGTTGTCTTTTGCGTATGCTGCAAGCCAGTCGCCGTTTGCCTGTCCAATGACGTAAGCGTTGATTCCTACCCACGGAGCGATCTTTTCACCGGCGTCGTTCTGAAGTGCATCATCGGCTGCAACAATCGGGATGCCTGCTTCTTTACACTTGTCAACGGCAGCCTGGGACATTGTCTGGTCCGGGATACAGGTTACGATTCCTTTTGCCTGGTTTGCGATGGCATTATCGATTGCTTTTAAGTATTCCTCCGGGCTCATCTTAGCATCTACGAAAATGAATTCATCTCCATTTTCCTCAACTTTCTTCTGTGCTGCTGCGCCCTCATCAATGAACCATGTCTGGTCGCCGGCTTTGTAAATACCGTAAATAACACCTTTTTCTGATGATCCTGCATCTGCTGCCGCCGTGTCAGCTGCTGCTGCGGTGGTATCAGCTGCTGCCGCTGCTGTTGTTGCGGATGTGTCGGAGCTGCTGCATCCGGCAAGTGCTGTTGCTGTCAATAATGCGGCTGCTGCAAACGCTGCTGTTCTTTTCATCTTTTTCATAATAAAACCCTCCATTTATAAAATTTATTTTGTTTACATAATTGATACAATGATATTTGGATCAAAAATCCGCTTGCACCGGATTTCCGGCCTTTGGTCCCTGGTATCTACAGGTTCTTCATGGAAGCTGCAAGCAGGTCTTTCTCTCGCTTCTGTTTTCTGATGTAGTCAGTTGTCAGAGCGAAAAGAAGGAGTCCGCCTTTTGCGACATACTGCCAGAAGCTTGGAACGTTTACCATCGTAAGTCCTGTGTTGAAGGACTGGATCAGGATGATACCGAGGATCGTGCCGCCCATGTTGCCGACACCGCCGACGAAGGATACACCACCGAGGATAACGGCTGTGATCGCATCAAACTCGAGGTTGACGTTTGCGGCCGGCTGTCCGGAGTTCATACGTGCTGCGAAGATGATGCCGCCGATCGAGCAGAGGATCCCCATCATCACATAACAGGTTGTGATGATCTTTTTCGGATTTAAGCCTGCAAGTCTTGCTGCATCCATGCTGCCGCCGATCGCATATACGCTGCGTCCGAATTTCGTCTTTGCAAGGATGATACCGAATACGACGATACAGATGATCATGATCCATACAGAGACCGGAATGTTTAAGATCCTTGCTTTTCCGAGAATAAGGAATGTCTTATTGCTGATGGATACCGGTTTTCCTCCGCAGATGATGTAGGCAAATCCACGGACGATCGACTGTGTTACGAGTGTTGCGATGAATGCCTCCAGATGAATCTTGTTGACCATGAATGCATTAAAGAAACCTACGGCTGCCCCGCAGACGATCGTAACGATCACAGCTGCCGCGAACGGCATTTCCTTTGATACGAGAAGTGCTGCGACAACTCCCGAGAACGCTGCAAGTGAACCAGGAGACAGGTCATTCTGACCGGCAATGATCAGATATGTATGTCCGACTGCGACCATTCCGACGAGGGATGCCGCGATCAGGATATTGATCATGTTTGTGACGGACAGGAAGTTTTTATTCAGGCAGGTAAACAATGCAAATACTACAATGATCGCTGCGATCAGAACAAGCTTGTCGCCGTCAATATGGATCCTACTTTTTTTCTTTGTACTCATGCTCCTTTTACCTCCCCGATCATTCCCATGCTGAGAAGTGTGCTCTCAGTTGCATCTTCTGCTGAAATCTCACCGACGATCCGCCTTGCACGCATGACGATGATCCGGTCGGATAATCCCATGACTTCCGGCAGTTCGGAAGAGATCAGGATCACGCCGAGTCCCTGTTTTGCGAACTGGCAGATCATCTGGTAAAACTCGGACTTTGCGCCGACATCGATTCCTTTTGTCGGTTCATCCAGGATCAGGACCTTCGGATTCGTGCTGATCCAGCGTGCAACGATGCATTTCTGCTGGTTTCCTCCTGACAGCTCCACGATCTTTTTCTTTGCGGAAGGCGTCTTGATCTTGAAATTTTTAATGCCGTCTTCTGCGATCTTTTCTTCCTTCTTTGCATCTACAAAGCCGAGACTGTTGGAGTTTTTGTCAAGCATGGAAATATTGATGTTATCACTGATATCAAGGTTTGAAAGAATTCCCTGAAGTTTTCTGTCCTCTGGTACGAGAACGATCCCGTGTTCCATCGCTTCATGCGGGGATCGGTTCTGGATCTTCTTTCCCTCGAGAATAATCTCTCCGCTGCGGATCGGATCCGCGCCGATGATCGCTCTCATGAGTTCTGTCCGTCCTGCACCGACAAGTCCGGAAAATCCAAGCACTTCGCCTTTTCTGAGGACGAAGGAATTCTCTTTCACATAGTCGGAAGAAACATTTTTTACTTCCAGGAGAACCTCTCCGATCTCTTTGTTCCTGTCGAGATTTTTGTAGATATCTCCGAGATCACGTCCGACCATCATCCGGATCATCTCCGATTCCGGGACCTCACCGGTCTTTACTGTCGTCACATAATGACCATCCTTGAAGATCGCCACTTTGTCGGTGATCCTCTGGATCTCTTCCATTCGGTGAGATACATAGATGATGATCTTGCCTTCCGCTTTCAGCTTTGCGATGATCTTAAACAGAGCATCGATCTCTGAATCGGAAAGGGATGCTGTCGGCTCATCAAAACAGATTACCTTCAGATTCTCTCTCGAATATGCCTTCATGATCTCGACCATCTGCTGGTAAGCGATACTCAGATCTTTGACTTTTGTCGACGGGTGAATCGGAAGACCAAAATCTTCAATGATCTTTGATGCCATCTGGTTTGCTTTCTGGGTATCGATGAATCCAAAACGGTTGACCGGCATTCTTCCGAGATAAATATTCTCTGCGACCGAAAGTTCCAGAAGAATCTGACGTTCCTGATAGATAACGGAGATTCCTTCTTCGATCGCCTGATGCGGGGACTGGAAATGTTTTTCCACACCGTCCAGCAGATATTTTCCGCTTGTCGGCTGATAATCTCCATTCAGCACTTTCAGAAGTGTGGATTTCCCCGCTCCGTTCTCTCCAAGGAATGCCAGAACCTCGCCTGCATATGCCTTAAACGAAATATTATCCAGTGCTTTTACACCAGGGAAATATTTACAGATGTTCTGAAATTCCAACATACTGCTCATATTGCGTTCCTCCCTTTTTCACTGTCATTTTGAGTCTTTTCTTTTTTCGTACTGTATCGGCAGTCACTTCAGAAGATAATTCCTATTGTGCCATTCGCTTTATTTATTTTATATTATACCTGTTTTCTGATAATCATCATTATCACCGTTTGCTGTATTGTTTTTAAATCTTGCTCTCATCGTTTTTTTATGTTCTCTTTTTTATACAAATATTTTAAACTGGAATCAGAAAGGAGATGGCGTATCATGCAGTTAAGTGATAAATTTTTCACATTCGATACCGGAGAAAAATCGCATTTTTTCGACATAATAACCAGTTCAGGACTCTCGCTCTCCCTGTTTTCGATCGGAGCATCCATTCAAAAAATTGCTTTTAAAGGTAAGAAATGGTCCGACCATCCGGAAACAGACGGGAATGAGCTTCCGATCACATTGAGTTCCGGCAATCCCGATTTTTACCGCCTCTGTCCGTGTTATGCAGGAGCAACGCTTGCCCCGAATGCCGGAAGGATCTCCGGCTCCTCCATCCTTCTCGGAAGAGAAACGATCCCTCTGACTCCAAACGAAGGTGCGAACCAGCTGCATGGCGGTCCGCATAATCTCTCCGCTCAGAACTGGAACACAGAATTCGTCCGCCAGGATTATGATTCTGTCTCGATCGGATTTTCAGCATTTCTCGCCGACGGCGTTGACGGATATCCGGGAAATCGCACGTTTCATGCGGAATATACGCTCGATGACAGCAACTGGCTGACCATCCGGTACCAGGCATCGACGGACCGGCCGACCTATATCAATATGTCGAATCATACCTACTGGAATCTTTCCGGTGACTTTTCATCTTCCGTGCTTGATGAGACACTCACCGTTTTCGCAAACAATGTCTGCCTGAATAACGAGGAACATATTCCCGTCGAAATCATCCCTATCGCAAGGACGATATTCGACTTTTCCAGCCCTGCTTCTCTTAAGAGCCGTCTGGATTTTCTGCCGCGCGAGGAAAAGCTCCGCTCCCGCTGCCGCAGGCAGATTTCCATCGCGCGCGGTTACAACCATGCATTTATCCTGAGCCGTGACCAGACCTCCCGCAATTTCCGGTCGCTTCCGCAGCCTGTAAGAAAAGCATGTATCCTGAGCGATCCTGTTTCCGGACACTCCATCACGCTTTACACGGATGCCCCGGCACTCGTCGTCTATTCCGGCGGATTTCTCGATGATTCCATCGGATTCCCGGACGGCACGCACTCCTGCCCGTCATGCGCCATCGCGCTCGAAGCCCAGGATGTTCCGGATTCCCCACATGTTCTGCCGGAACATTTTTCCATCACAACGCCGGAACATCCGTTTGAGCGGACGATCCGGATCCAGATCCGGTAAATGTCGCAGTAACACTTACAGTTCTGCCGCTGGCAGCTTCTTTCGAATTCATTGAAATACAAAAAGGGACCTGGCCATCATCTGATATGCCAAATCCCTTTTTCCGTTTATTTGTAACTATTCAGTACCAATGTCACTTAGTTAAGCTTTTTACAAATTAATGGATTTG
>NZ_QUJB01000039.1 GCF_003480435.1 Clostridium sp. AM30-24
TCCTGTCACATACAAAACACATAAATATTCTCCTCCACAAACAAGAAGTTGTCACCATGTTCATCACTTATTTATACACGTTTGTAAATAATGGGATCATCGTATCCAAAAGTCCGCTTTCCGTTAACTTCTATAATTTCAGATACTTCCAAACAACTATCAGAAAACTTTTCCCAAAGCTTAAATGTCATTACTGGTGAAAACTGACTTGTGCTGCCTCCCTCCCAGATACCATCATTTTCATGATAAAGTGCCGGAGTAAACTTTTTAGATTTTTTCAGTTCACTATAATCAACATTTTTCATAGAATCATATGAGAATGTATTTTTGTCTTCTCCTTCCGGAATCTCATAGGAGGAAAGTAAAATTCCATCTTCATTTTCTATAATAAGGAAAAGGTGCGGTGATGCATGACGGTTACCATTGGTCTCATAGTAACTTTCTTCAACAACAAATTTTCCATTGAAATCTTGAGGAATATTATTTATTTTGTCATTGCAGACTGTATTTACATGCTTAGCATAAGGATATATTTTTCCTGTTGCCTGCATCATATTAAACTGCTCTTTGTTATCAAAATGTCCCGTCATCATACCAATAAAATTATCAAGTTTCATCATTTTATTTTACCTCCATAAATTCTAATTTATTTTAATATCCATGGTCAACATGTTGCCATTGTCCGCCGTTTGTTCTAACTAAAATCCAATTCCAATCATTGTATGTACTATTTGGATTCAGAGAACCCTCTCCTCCAGATGAATCAACATCGAATGAAGATAGCAAAACAATGACTTCATCTGCATTATTCCTATCTGCCCAATCTTGATGGTCTTTAGAGCTGTCATCCCCTGCATAATAAATTTCTGTAAGAGTACATCCATTCCAGTTGCTCTTAAACTCTTTTTTTATGGTGTCAATAGCGGCTGCAATGTCCTCTTCAGAATATATTTCAGATTCTACATTATGCGTATTTACTTCATTAACATTTCCGCCACAAGCACTCAAACTAAATACAAGCAGAATACATAGCATTGCACATACAATTTTTTTCATAATTCACACTACCTCCATCAATTCCGAGTTATTACGCTCTTTCTATCACCCATCTTCCAGCCATCCAAACAAGAATCATCTCCTGCTCACCCCCCCTGTCAGCTCCGCGTTTCCGCGATCTTCTCCATCGTCCTCCGGTACGCATGTACAAAATACAGGATCTCCGCGATCGCCGTGAGCGACCAGGAACAGCTGTAGAGCAGATACAGGGACGGGATCGTCTGAAAATACGCAAAGACCGTATAGACCCACGCGATCCGGAATACGCAGGAACCCAAGATCACGATGACCATCGGTGCCAGACTCTTTCCGAGTGCCCGGGATGCCGCGATCGTGCAGTCCATGAACGCTGAGATCCCATAGGAAAATCCCATGATCGTCAGGCGCTTCATTCCCGCTGCCATGACCTCCGGATCATTCGTAAATAAGGACAGGAACTGCTTTCCGAACACAACGAGAAGAAGTCCCATCGCAAGTCCGATCCCGAATGAATATGCAAGACTCACAAAATAACTGTCCCGCACACGCTTTTTGTTTCCGGAGCCGTAGTTCTGCCCCATAAAGCTCGCGCAGGCCGTATAGAACGCCGCCATCACATCGTAGATCAGCGCATCCGCATTCGCCGCCGCGGAATTTCCCGCTACCATCACTGCACTGAAAGAATTGACGCCGAGCTGGACAAACAGATTTGCGATCCCGAAGATCGCATTCTGAAAACCAGATGGGATCCCGAGCCGCAGGATCGACTGCGCCTTATCCTTCGAAAGCCGGAGCTTTGCAAGATGCAGTCCGAAATCTTCATGACTCCGGAACAATGCCATCACGATCAGAAACGCCGAAAGGCACTGAGACAACGCACTCGCAAGCGCCACGCCGACAACGTCCAGCTTACAGACGATCACAAAAATCAGATTCAGGATCACATTTACAATCCCCGACAAAAACAGATATCTCAGCGGACGCCCCGTATCCCCGGCTGCACTGAACACCGCGTTTCCGAAATTATAAAGCGCAAGCGCCGGAATCCCCAGGAAATAGATCCGGATGTACAGAGCGGCCTTGTCGATCAGCTCCTCCTTCGTATTTAAAAGCACCAGCACACCGCGCGATGTAGAAACTCCCAAAATCAGCAGGATCAATCCGACCGCCAGGCTGACAAGAAACGCCGAATGTACCGTCTCCGAAACCGACTTCCGGTTCCTCGCCCCGATATAAAGCGCCGTCAGCACATTGATCCCACCGGAAAGTCCGATCAGAAATCCCGTATACATCGAGATCAACGTCGTCGTAGAACCAACCGCCCCCAGAGACATCGCCCCCGCAAACTGCCCGATCACCGCAATATCCGACATGTTGAACAGAACCTGCAGCAAATTCGAAAGCATCAGCGGAATACTGAAAAACAGGATCTGTTTCTTCAAAGATCCCCTCGTCATATCCATACTTGTCCGGCTCATAAAAATCCCCCCAAAAGTAACATAATCTCCCCAAACAAGCGAAAACACTCTTCGCGAGTTTTCCCTTGTTATCGCGACAGTCGCCAAGGTCTCGTGCAAGCGCGGACTTTGGCTCGTCGTTCGCGTAAATTATACTGAATTTCCGCAAAAACTTCAATCATAGTGTATAGATTTCTCGCTCCTATGAGCGCCCATAGCCGCTTCCCACAACGTTCCATCCCCTGCACCACAGCTAAACCTTAACCTGCAGTCAATGCGCCCGCAGCCGCTCACTTCTTAACACGTTTTTAACACTTCCCTCGCACCGATTTCCTTGACTTTTAAAAAATCCAGCGCTAAAATATCACCAGCATCGTGTAGAAATCGGCGTAAATCCAGGTACGAAACGGGTTTATGCCCTTTTTCTTTCTGTCGGTGCAGACCCGATAAATCACTATCACGAAAGATCAACTATATGAAACAATTACTCATCGGAATCGATGTCGGTTCCACCACTACAAAAATCACGGTCCTCGACAAGACGACCGAATCACTCTTATACTCTGACTACCGCCGCCACCACGCAGACCAGCTTGCAAGCGTCCTCTTTGCGATCCGGCAGGCGGCAGAAAAATTTCCTGACACAAAAGCCAGGATCATACTCACCGGCTCCGGGGCAAAACCGGTCGCAGAAGCAGCCGATACCCCTTATATCCAGGAAGTTGTCGCAAACTCCATCGCGTTAAAGAAGACATACGAGACCGTCGGCACCGCCATCGAACTCGGCGGCCAGGATGCAAAGATCATCTTCTTCAAGACGGATTCAAAAACCGGCGCGTTAAACGTCGCCGACATGCGCATGAACGGAAGCTGTGCCGGAGGAACCGGCGCCTTCATCGACGAAGTCGCTTCCATTCTCCAGACCCCGCCGGAAAAAATGAACGAACTTGCCTGCAAGGGAACCTGCGTCTACGATATCTCCGGGCGCTGCGGCGTCTACGCAAAAACCGATATCCAGCCGCTCTTAAACCAGGGAGTCGCAAAAGCTGATATCGCCCTCTCCTCCTTCCACGCGATCGCCAAACAGACGATCGGCGGACTGGCACAGGGACTCGATATCAAACCTCCGGTCGTCTTTGAAGGCGGTCCGCTGACCTTCAACCCGAAGCTGATCGATGTCTTTTCGGAACGTCTGAACCTGAAAGGAAACGAGCGCCTCGTCCCGGAACACCCGGAGATCATGGTCGCCTACGGTGCAGCCCTCTCCTTAAACGGCATCTTCAAAGAGGCAGATCCGGAAGCCTCGGACGCTCCGGTCACCTTCCTTCCGCTCACCGAGTGGGTCTCCCGCCTGGAACAGGTCCAGGAGGACGCGAAGAAAAAGCAGCATTCCGGTCAGGAACATGCGGCTCCGCTTTTCTTCTCCTCCAAAGAGGAACATGACACCTTCTTAAAAGAACATCCGAAGGGAGACTTCACTCCGGCAGCACTCACACCAGGAACGACCGTCCGCGCATGGCTCGGCATTGACTCCGGCAGTACCACGACAAAATTTGTCCTGATGGGCGATGACGGAAAGCTTCTCGACTTCTTCTACGCCTCCAACCAGGGCGATCCGCTGACCGTCGCAAAAAATGCCCTGATCACCATGCGTAACCGTTACCGCGATGCGGGCGTAACGCTGGAAATCCTGGGCTGTGGCTCCACCGGATACGGCGAACTTTTATTCTCCAGGGCATTTTCCACCGAATACCATGTCGTCGAGACGGTTGCCCATGCGAGAGCCGCGTTCCAGTACATGCCGGACATCACGTTTCTCCTCGATATCGGCGGACAGGACATGAAGGCCATCTGGCTCGACCACGGCATCATCACGAACATTCTCGTCAATGAGGCATGTTCCTCCGGCTGCGGTTCCTTCCTGGAAAACTTCGCTTCCACGTTAAAGATCCCGGTGACGGAGATCGCAGACGCCGCCTTTTCCTCGAAAAATCCGGCGATCCTCGGCAGCCGCTGTACCGTCTTCATGAACAGCAGCATCGTCACCGAGCAGAGAAACGGGAAAAAGCCGGAAGATATCATGGCCGGCCTCTGCCGTTCTATCATCGAGAATGTCTTCACAAAGGTCATCCGGATCTCGAACCTCGACTCTCTCGGGGATCACATCATGGTCCAGGGCGGAACCTTCCGTAATGACGCCGTTCTGCGCGCATTTGAGCAGTACACCGGAAAGACCATCGTCCGCGCCCCGTATCCGGGCATGATGGGTGCGATCGGCGCCGCGATCCTCACAAAAGAGGCGATGGCGGATGGAACGAAAAAGCGGACTTTCATCGGACTTGACGCGATGGATTCCTTTTCCTACACCCAGGAGGCGAACGCCCCGTGCCCGTTCTGCACGAACCACTGCAAACGGACGATCGTCCGCTTCCCGAACGGCGAGTCCTGGGTCACCAACAACCGCTGTGAGCGCGGAGAAGTCCTCGGAGACCCGAAAGATCCGGCTGTTCAGAAACTTCAGCACGAGCGCATGGAAAAGCGTGACAAAGTCCCGAACTGCTACAAGCTCCGGGAATCCCTGCTGTGGAAAGATTACCCGGTCCCAGAACACATAACCTCCAGGAATCTTGTGATCGGGATCCCGCGTGTCCTCTCCTTCTGGGAGAACATGCCGTTCTGGTCTACATTTTTCCGTTCTCTCGGCTTTACCGTCCGTGTGTCCGCCCCGAGCAGCCATATGCTCTACGAATCGGGACTTTCCGCGGTTGCCTCCGATACGGTCTGCTTCCCGGCGAAGCTCGTCCACGGACATATCCGCAGTCTCGCGAAGATGCATGTGGACCGGATCTTCATGCCGTCCATCACCTCCGTCCAGTCGGAAAACAAGGAAACGACGAGTGAATGGATGTGCGCGATCGTAAAGGGATATCCGCTCGTCATCAAGAACTCCGACAATCCGGAGCATGTATTCGGGATCCCGTTCGACAATCCGCTGTTCCACTGGTACACAAAAGAAGACCGGAATGAGCAGCTCACAAAATATATCCATGAGACTTATCAGGTCCCGGAATCCGAGATCAAAGAGGCGCTCCGCTACGCCGACATGGCGGAGGATTCCTTCCACCAGGAGCTCTTAGCAGAAGGTGAACGGATCTTAAAACAGGTCACAGAGGAGAACCGCTACGCCGTGATCCTCGCCTCGAGACCGTACCAGAATGATCCGCTGGTCAACCACAACCTTCCGGAGATGTTCACGAGTCTCGGCATTCCGGTCCTCACCGCAGATGCCGTTCCGGGCGTCAACGACGTGGATCTCACCAACAGCCGTCTCGATGTTGTCAACAACTACCATGCGAGAATGCTCGGATCCGCTGTCATTGCCGCTGAAAATCCGCACCTGGAATATGTCCAGATCGTAAGCTTCGGCTGCGGCCATGACGCCTACCTCTCCGACGAGATCATCCGTCTCATGAAACAGGTATCCGGGAAGATCCCGCTCATCTTAAAGCTCGACGAGAGTGAGATCCAGGGACCACTCCGGATCCGCGTCCGCTCATTTATCGAGACAGTCCGGATGCAGAGAGAAAAGCACGAGGGAGCCCCGGTCCATGAGCTCACAGATCCGTACCCGGTAAAATACGAGAAAAAAGACAGAAAAGAGCGCATTGTTCTGATCCCGAACACTTCCCACGCCTTCTGCCGCGTCATGTCGGCAGCGATGGAAAAACAGGGACTCCGCGCAGAACCGCTGCCGATCGGGCGGGACGAAGCGATCCGTCTCGGCAAAAAATATGTCCACAATGACATCTGCTTCCCTGCCCAGATCGTGATCGGTGAGGCGCTCGCCGCTTTAAAGAGCGGAAAATACGATGGAAAAGAGGTCGCGATCGCAACCGGAAAATATATCGGCGACTGCCGTCTGACGCATTACAGTGCACTTTTAAGAAAGGCGCTCGATGACGCGGGATTTTCCGATGTTCCGATTCTCACGAACGATGATACGGATTTCCACAACCTCCATCCGGGCTTCCGCTTAAATCTCCTCTCCGCGCTCCGGATCGCCTACGCGCTCCCGATGATCGATATTTTGGAGGAGCTGCTCCGGAAGATCCGTCCTTATGAGCTCACAAAAGGAAGTGCCGATGCCGCCTTTGAGCAGGCGATGGACGCTGTGATCGACGGACTTTCCAGACATGGCGTAAACGGGGCAAAACATGGCTTCGCAAAGGCGATCGGGATTATGAAACAGGTTCCGTACGACCGCTCTCATCCGAGACCGACCGTCCTGATCGTCGGGGAGTACCTCTTAAACTTCCACCCCGGTGCAAACCATGACATCGAGGTGTTTTTAGAGCAGAACGGGTTCGAGATCATCGAGGCGAGAATGTCCGATGTCATCCAGAAATCCTACTTCTACCGGGATATGCAGGTCCGTGAGTACCATTTACATAAGCCGCTCCAGGAAAAACTCTGGTACCGGATGGCCGATCTCTTCTTTGATCTCGCCCACGATGCGGCGGACAAGATCGCGAGTGCTCACCCGCTCTACGACCGCCCGGCGGTCCGCCTTCCGGAGCTTGTAAAGGAGAGTGATCCGATCATCCACCACACCTTCGATGCCGGAGAGGGTGTCCTGATCCCTGGAGAGATCCTTCACCATGCCGCCCACGGCTGCCGTGCCTTTGTGATCCTGCAGCCGTTCGGCTGTCTGCCGAACCACGTCGTCGGCCGCGGAATCTCCAAGCGCTTAAAGGAGCTCTACCCGGACGTCCAGATCCTTCCTCTCGACTACGATCCGGATGTCAGCTTCGCAAACATCGAGAACCGGCTTCAGATGCTGATCATGAATGCGAGGGAGCAGGAGGCGGAAAAAGACAAAACAAAATAAAAGCTGCGAAAAACTACTGACAGTATCGAAGGGGTTGTCGCAACAATGCAACAGCCCCTTCTTTTTATTATGCAATGTTATTATTATCCTTTCTTTAATCCAAAACCCCAGAATCGGTTACTGGTCCTTTAATCAATTTTCCATCTCCATAAAAATATGTTTTACGTTCATAATAACCTATGTCATCTTGATCCCCACCATAACGAATCTTTCCTGAAATTGTAACGGTATCATATTTTCCTGCAACCGCAGCAGCTACACTTGCCGCAACTCTTACACCAACCCATGGCGCTGCAGCAGCTATAACTCCTGCAATGACAGCAGATGTAAGACCTCCTGTCTCTATCTCCTGTGTTGCCATATCCTGCCATGCTTCCCACTTGATTGTTCCTGATCTCCCACTATTAGCTGTTGCAAACTCATTTATATTTAAGCTTTGTCTGATATATCCAGTCTCGCATAATTTTATATTGTCAACAAATATTGCTCCATTATAATTTACAATTGTATGCAATATTGCCCCATCTTTTCCTTTGACATACACAATAGTTTTTTCGCTGCTGTTTTCACGTTTCAAAATATAATTATCTGTTTCCAGATAATTGTCTGCTACATTCATTGTTGTTGCATATGTAGAAACAAACATTGTAGAAATAAGAAGACAAGATAAACATAATGTTAAAAATATTTTTTTTCACAGAACTTCCTCCTTTGCTTTTAGATAAATCTCCATCTTAAAATTTTAATAGATTCATTTTTTACCAATTCTAGCTGCTGTTATTACTGCAATCGTTAATACTATGTAACTCCAAATTTTTCCATTTGTATGCAACCAAATTCCACCGCTAAATATGACAACCGGAACATTAATAAATAATTTTTCAGACAACGTCAAAGAACTTTGCTGTACTATCTCAGGAATAGTAAAGAACAAGATTGTTACACCCGTTAGCCTGAGAACAAACTCATGATCCATCCCCGTTTTATCAAATACATATGCAACAACAACAATAACTGTTATAATCAAGTATGCCTTACACAGCAATATTTGTTTTTTTTTATCTCTGAACATTTATTTTCCTCCCTTCCAATGCTCAACATATTTTTTTCAACACTTTTACATATGTATTGCGTTATCAGAGAAACTAATTAGCACAGCTATTTTCCAGTATTCTGTCCATAAATTGGTATGACCTACTCGAATGTTAGAATATCATGATCAGAAACAGGGATATATTCGGCTGAATTTTTTAATCCAATTCTCAAAAAGTCGATTTTTTTAATTCGTTTTTCTTTTTCACTATATGTAACAACCATGGTCCGCTTAGTAAAAAGGAAGAGAATATTGGAATTTAAAGTTCCGGCTTCAGAGTCCTTATTGCGTTGTATAAACTCTATATGATAAACTGTTTCTTCCTCACCTTTTTCTACATTGATATTTTTTACATTTGTCATATTCAATTCTTCCCATATACCGCCTATGATGCTTTTTAAATTGTTGCCAGTGGGAATAGAAACGTCTGAGGGGACATCTTCTGGTGAACCGCCATTAAAAGCAAGTTTTCGACCATTTTCAAATGACTCGAATATGTCAACAATTTTTCGATTTCCGTTTCCTTCGAAGTTATATGTTGTTCTTTTGTAATAAAAGCCATCTCTACGAGTTTCATATTCATATTCAACAAAAACTTTTGATGTGGAATCACCTTCTTGCAATGTTGATTCATGAGTAATGAAGCCTTGCTGACTGTTAAGCGTTGCTCTCCACATACTATTGAGCTTTCGAGCTTTTGTTGGAAATAGCCCCCAAATCACTATAAAAAGAATACTACCTATAATGCTTAGATATATAATTTTTTTCATAAATCAATTACTCAATTATTAAAGTGTATTTCTGCTGCAAGTCGTTAATTAATGATTCCCTGTAGTCTTGCCATAATTCGTCGCTCTTTAGACTGTTAATAAGATGATTGACATTAAAAAAATTTTCTTTCTTATCATCTAAAAATTTTTGAATTATAGCATCCATGCAGATTCTGCGGAATATGCACTTTAACCAGTTACATCAAAAAAAACACATAAAAATCACCTCCTATAAATAGGATTTACTATACCTCTAGTGTAACAGGAATAGTAATAGTGTGTCAATTTACATTTTTATTAAGAATAATATAGATAATAGATGTCATCGATCATTTATAACAGTCGTTATATAAAAATCCATATTATGATTTCCAAAACTATATTATTTGAGCTTTTGATAAGGCTTTTGAGATGGGAAAATCAAACGACCTGACGAACTTTCATTTTATAGAAGGCCGTTCTATTTGTCATGCCCGCATAAAAGCGTGCATGCTTCAATTTAAGAAATACCGTCGGTGGTCTTTCCTATAAAGTTAGAAACATGCGCCGCCGGGTGCACTAAAAAAAAGAAGAGGCATGAATTGCACAAAATGAAGTGACCCCCAAAAGTTAGACAATATTTTGAAGTAAA
>NZ_QUJB01000004.1:0-164579 GCF_003480435.1 Clostridium sp. AM30-24
TACATCAGTTTGGAGGTTTACACAAACTTTGGGATACTCCCGACGTACGCAAATTCCTCAACAGCCTGATAAAGGGCATCCTCCTCATCGTATTCATACAGATTTGTACACTCATTTTTCAATGTATTAAAATATCGCTCCATTGGTGCATTGTCATATGGATAACCCGCTCTGCTCATGCTCTGGATCACGTGTACGGATTCACAAAATTCTATAAATACCTTTGATGTAAACTGAGAACCCTGGTCGCTGTTTAGAATGAGTTCACCTTGAAGCTTCGGCTGAGAATCCAACGCTTTTTGAAGAGTACGTATCGCCAGATCACTGGTAATACCGCGGTCTGTTATACTTGCAATTATACTCCGGTCGTGCAGATCCAGAATTGCGCAGTTGTATCGTACTTCTCCATTTGAAAGTGGCTAATAATCACAAAAAGGACGCTTGATTTCTCAAGCGCCCTCGTGTATAATCTACTTAGAAAGTGAATCGGATGTAAGTCTGATTTGCCCTCAGTTGAGAAAAACTAAAAGAAATAGCATCCTAAACTTTGGACGGTGTGGGATGCTATTTCTTTTTATCGAAATGATTGTCTATGTAAGACAGAGCCGCAAAGATTACCAACAACAAAGTCAAAACTTCCATTGTGTTCATAGGACATCACCCTCCTTTGTAAGACTAGAGGGCATCTGATAATCGGAAAATCCCATCCTGTTTTCTTTTCGATGATACATACCTGGTATATCATAGATAGAACACTTGCTCAATGAGATTTACAGGAAATATAAAAAGCGAAATATAAAAAAGGACGATTGATTTCTCAGACATTTCATGCTATACTCATTCCCGTTGCAAAGCCCACAAAAACCAAGGTCCTAAAGGGCTTTTCGCCGATTCCCGGCGTAAGGTCATATACTTGCAGTATATGCCTTCCGCGGCATTCGTCAGATGTACATGCTTGCATGTCCGCCTGACTCATTGCTGCGCGAAAATGAATCGAGTGTTCGTGACCTTCCACTCGTAAAACAAAACTAAAGGAGAAACTGAATATGAAAAACAACGCAACAAACAGCCCGGTACTGACACTTGTATACGGGGCGGCTATCGCGGCAATCTATGTGGTGCTGACGATGGTGTTCCTGCCGATCAGCTTTGGACCGATCCAGTTTAGGATCTCTGAGCTCCTCTGCGTACTTCCGTACTTTACCCCGGCGGCAATCCCGGGACTCTTTATCGGATGCCTGCTGGCCAACTTCCTTGGCGGCGCAGCGGCTCTCGATGTGATCTTTGGAAGTATTGCCACCCTGATCGGTGCGGTAGGTTCCTATCTGCTTCGGAAAAACCGCTATCTGGTATCCGTTCCGCCGATCCTCGCGAACATGATCATTGTTCCGTGGGTGCTCCGTTTCGCATACGGTTCTGAGGACATGATCTGGTTTTCCACGATCACAGTCGGAATCGGAGAGATTCTGGCTATCGGTATTCTTGGACAGATCCTGTTATCCGTTCTGATCCGGTATCAGCATGTGATTTTTGGAAAAGCTGCAGCGTAAAATCAGTGATCCCGTATCTATTGGATGAGAAATTCAGTAGATGCGGGATTTTTGTGTAACAGGAAATTCCGAGGAATGCCCTGTTACATAAAAAGACACTAACGTGCCAAAGATGTGCACTCGCGCGAAGATGTAGATTATCGCAAGCGACCGCGCGAGGCGCGAGAATGTGCCAAGGCACATTCTTTTATAGAAAGTGCTGCACAGAAAAGAAAAGATTTGCGTAAATTTCGCCGCATGTTAATTTTTCCACGAGGATAGATTTTCTTTTGCTTTTGTGATATCATGTGTAAAAGACCGTGCATATTTAAACACATATCTTTTTACGTGCTTAAATGTACACAGTATAAAAATATCTAAAATAGAGATCAAACATCCGAAAGGAGATTGCGATGTATCAAATCGATTTTAATAAACCAGAACATATTCACTTTATCGGCATTGGCGGAATCAGCATGAGCGGACTGGCTGAGATCCTGCTGGAGAGAGGATTCACAGTAAGTGGTTCCGATGCCCATGAGTCAGAGCTCACCGACAAACTCACAGCCCACGGAGCAAAGATCGTCTACGGACAGCGGGCGGAGAACATTACCGATGATATCGACGCTGTTGTATACACAGCAGCTGTTCACCCGGATAACCCGGAGTACGCAGCGGCAGCGGCGAAGAACCTGCCGATCCTCTCCAGAGCCGAGCTTCTCGGACAGCTCATGAAAAACTATGAGAAATCCATCGCTGTATCCGGTACCCACGGAAAGACAACGACGACCTCCATGCTGACGGAGATCCTTATGGACGAGAAGAAGAACCCGACGATCTCTGTCGGCGGAATGCTGGACTCCATCGGCGGCAACATCCGCGTCGGCGGCCCGGAGCTCTTCGTGACAGAGGCCTGTGAGTATACAAACAGCTTCCTGTCCTTCTTCCCGAACATGGAGATCATATTAAATATAGAAGCAGATCACCTCGATTTCTTCAAAGATATCGAAGATATCCGCCATTCCTTCCGGAAATTTGCGGAGCTTCTCCCGGCAAACGGCGTCCTGATCATCAACAGCGATATCCGCGACTATAAGGAGATTTGTGACGGACTTCCGATCAAGGTGATAACCGTCGGAAGTGATCCGGCAAAGAGCCACTACAGCGCCGCGGATGTGACATTCAACGCGAATGCCTGCGCGACATACACTCTCTTAGAAGACGGAAAAGCAATTGATACAATTACTCTGGGCGTTCCAGGAATTCACAATGTATACAATTCCTTGGCGGCCATCGCGGCGGCTCATGAGCTGGGTATCCGCGGAGAGGGGATCCGGAACGGACTCTTAAGATTTACGGGCACACACCGCAGATTTGAAAAAAAAGGCATGATTGGCGGCGTGACCGTCATTGATGACTACGCGCATCATCCGCAGGAGATCGCGGCGACTCTGGCAGCGGCGAAAAATTACCCACACCGTGAGATCTGGTGCGTCTTCCAGCCGCATACATATACGAGAACCAAGGCGCTGATGGAGGACTTTGCGAAGGCGTTATCCGCAGCGGACCATGTTGTTCTCGCGGACATCTATGCAGCCCGGGAGACGGACAATCTGGGAATCAGCTCCGAGACATTGGCGGAAAAGATCGCTGCGCTGGGGACGGATACCCACTATTTCCCGAGTTTCGATGCGATCGAGACATTTCTTCTTGAAAATTGTGTCAACGGCGACCTGTTGATAACTATGGGGGCCGGAGATATTGTAAAAGTGGGCGAAAAGCTCCTTGGACAGTAAGTTATCCACATTATCCACAGAGTTTTCAACAGAATCCTGTTGAATACCCTGTGGATTTTTTGATTTACATAACTGTAAATTTGAAAATGCCGGAAAGTAGGGAAAAATAAGGAAAATCGGGGATTTTTCGAGTTTCATTGATAATTATGTAACGCATTTATCCACGTTATCCACATTATCCACAATCAGCGCAGTGGATAATTCCGGCTATTTCATTTTTTGTGGGGGTATGTTATGATATTTCAAGATGAAAAGAAAGAATGAGTGTACCGGAAAGTGCGGTGCGGCCCGGAAGAACGGAAAATATGAGACGTAAGTAACCGATGGGGAGAACGACCGACAGGATAGCAGGCGGATATATCAGGCAGATTTGAAATGGAACGTGAACATAAAGGGTGAAGTAAGAATGGGTTTAGGCTATAAAAATAACATCAATACGGCGGTAACCGCCGTATCCAACACATTTATCGACGAATATATGGGGACAGCCAGCGGAGAATATGTAAAAGTGTACTTATATCTTCTGCGCCACGCCGGGAAAAATGTGGAGATCCCGGATATTGCAGAGGCATTGAATCATACGGAGGCGGATGTCCGCCGGGCTCTGGCCTACTGGGAGCGCGCCGGTGTGCTTACATCAGAGAAAGAGGAACCGGCGGCAGGTGAAGCTGCGGTTACGAGAGAGGATCTGACAGACGCTGGTTACATAATCCCGGAATCCCGGAGAAATTATAGGGACTCCGATGTGGAAGGAAGAATGCCGGAAGAGAGTGCGGCTGACAGCGGAAAACAATTGCAGGGCAGCGAACGCGGTATGGCAAAGCAGCCCGGAACGATGGATATCCCGGATGCCGGCAACAGCTACGACCGCATGAAGCGTTTATCCGCAGATGAGGAATTTTCAGCCCTTCTCTACGCGGTCCAGCAGTATCTCGGAAAGACCTTCAGCGCCATCGAGTGTGAGAAATTTGCTTATTTCTATGATGTTCTCCATATGTCCTGTGAACTGTTGGAGTATCTGGCAGAATACTGTGCTGAGGGCGGACACACCAGCATCCGATACATCGAAAAAGTGGCATTGAACTGGTATCAGGCCGGGATCCATACCCGCGACGAGGCGAGAGAGCACTCCACGAGATACTCAAAAGACACCTCCGCTGTCATGAAAGCCTTCGGCATCATGGGCCGGAATGCGGGAACAGCGGAACAGGAATTTATACGCCGCTGGTTTAAGGAATTCGGTTTCGATTCCATGATCGTCACGGAGGCATGCAACAGGACTCTCACAGCCACGGGATCGGCAAGCTTTCCATACGCGGACAAGATCCTCACTGGCTGGAAGGAAAACGGCGTGAGGACCTTACAGGACGTTGAGACCTTAGATAAACGCCGTCAGGAGAAACAGGCGAAGAAATCCGGCACGGCATCAAGACAGACCCGGAACACATCGACGAACCGGTTCAACAACTTTGAACAGCGGTCCTACAATTACGATGATTATGTCTGGGATGACATAAAGAACAGAAAATAAGGAGGCAGTGCGGATGGCACTCAGTAATTCCCAGTACGATGCGATGATGCGTGTCTACAATCAGAGACAGTTTCAGGACAAGCGCGAGCAGGATAAGCGGATCGCGGAAGTGTACGAGAAAATCCCGCAGGTAGAGGCGCTGTCCGACGAGATCGCGGCGACTATGGCTCAGGCGGCGAGAAAGATCCTCGCCGGTGACCGCGCGGCGGCGGATCAGTTGAAAAAAGACGCGGAATTTTTAAAAGAGCAGAAAGCGATCTATTTAAAACAGAACGGATATCCGGCAAACTATCTGGAGCTCCAGTACGTCTGCCCGGACTGTAAGGATACGGGATACGCGGACGGAAAAAAATGCCACTGCTTCAAGCACATGGAGATCGAGATCCTGTACGACCAGTCGAATATCCGCGAAGTTCTGGAACGGGAGAATTTCGACACACTTTCCATGGCATACTATGACAGAAATCATGTGGACGAAAAGACAGGAATGACCGTTTATGACTATATGTCCAGGGTGATCAGGGAATGTAAGGAATATGTGGAAAATTTCAAAAATGAGAAAGGAAGTATTCTGTTCACCGGAAATACGGGCTGTGGAAAGACATTCCTGAGCAACTGTATCGCGCGGGAGCTGATCCGAAGATATTTTTCTGTGGTCTATCTCACGGCAACGGATATGTTCGACATTCTGGCAGGAAGCCGTTTCAATGGAGGCGATGACGATGAGGCGAAGGACCGGGCATCCTATATTCTGGATTGTGACCTCCTGATCATCGATGATCTCGGAACAGAATTGATCAATACATTCACGGCATCCCAGATGTTTTACTGCGTCAATGAGCGGCTAAATCGAAATAAGGGAACGATCATCTCCACAAACCTGACACTTGGCGAGCTTCAGGACGCGTTCACGGAGCGCGTGACATCAAGGATCATGAGCCGGTATAAGATCATACCATTGATCGGGGATGATCTCCGTCTCGTGCGCAGAGGATTTATGCGCAGAGGATAATAAAAATGTGCCGGATAGCCGTAGAAAAAAGGAAAATCCTGTCGGAGACGGCCGGAAATCCGGTTGACGGGGCGGGTGGATGGTGCTATAAATGAAATGTATGTACGCTGCAAAAATGGGGAACCGGGTAAATGCCGTGAAGAACAGGCAGCCCGGAGAGCGGCGGATAAAAATATCAAATAATGAGTAGAAAAAACAGGGAGGAACAGGAATGCTGTACGAAGAAAAGCAGATTGAGACAATACCGGTTGGACCTTTAGGTCTGATTCCGCTGAAAAGCTGTGAGGATCTGGGTAAAAAGGTAGATGCCTGGCTGGTCGAGTGGAGAAAAGAAAGAGAGAGCGAGCATAAGACCACGATCGCTTTTGCTGGATACCAGAAAGATTCCTATATTATCGGCGCAAAGACTCCGCGTTTCGGCTCTGGTGAGGCAAAGGGAGAGCTGACAGAGTCTGTCCGCGGTGATGACCTCTATATTATGGTAGATGTCTGCAATTATAATATGACATACACGATGAACGGCTTAAAGAACCACATGTCTCCGGATGACCACTATCAGGATTTAAAGCGTGTGATCGCAGCCGTAGGCGGAAAGGGCAGAAGGATCAATGTGATCATGCCGTTCCTCTATGAGAGCCGCCAGCACAAGAGAACGGGCCGTGAGTCTTTAGACTGCGCAATGGCACTCCGCGAGCTCGTCGACATGGGTGTTGAGAATATCATCACCTTTGATGCCCATGATCCGCGTGTCCAGAACGCGATCCCGTTAAAGGGCTTTGAGACGGTACAGCCGACATATCAGTTTATCAAGCACCTGTTGAAGAATGAGAAGGATCTTCAGATCGACAGTGACCACATGATGGTCATCAGCCCGGATGAAGGCGGTATGGGACGTGCAGTCTTCTTCGCAAACGTTCTCGGACTGGATCTCGGTATGTTCTACAAGAGACGTGATTACACAAAGATCATCAACGGCCGTAACCCGATCGTTGCCCATGAATTCCTTGGCGCAAGCGTAGAGGGCAAAGACGTGATCATCGTTGATGATATGATCTCTTCCGGTGAGAGCATGCTCGACACCGCCAAAGAGTTAAAGAGAATGAAGGCGAGAAAAGTATTCATCTGCACAACCTTCGGCCTCTTCACGGGCGGCTTAAAGAAATTCGACGAATACTATGAGAATGGCATTATCGACCGGGTTCTGACAACAAATCTTATCTATCAGACACCGGAACTGCTTTCCAAGCCGTACTATATCAACGTGGATATGAGTAAATACATTGCTCTTATCATCGACAATTTAAACCATGACGCATCCTTGAGCGAGCTTCTGAACCCGACCGGAAGAATCAACCGGGTTCTGGCGAAGTATCGCGCAGGAGAAAGATAAAAAAGCGCCTGACGTTTATTTGGACTCCGAGGTCCGGAAAACGTCAGGTGTTTTTGATGAAAAAATATAAGGATCATGGCGGACTTGCAGGAAGCTGTTTTGACGTGATATACTTGTCTTGCTGAGTAAAAAACATTGACGAATGATTTTTGGGAAGGCAGGAGTACGATGATAGAGATAAAGACTGGAATTTCCTTGCAGACAAAGCAGGTGCTCTCACAGATGCAGGTGGAGTCCTTAAATATTCTTGCTATGTCCATGACAGAATTAAAGGATTTTCTGCAGAAGGAAGAAATTGAAAATCCACTGCTGGAATTTTCGGCAGAGCGCGGAGAGGAAGCTGCGCCTGTTACATATAAGGAGACGGAACGGTTTTATAATGGTACAGAACGGGAAAACAGCCGGGAGAATGAGCTGTATGAGATCGAGGACAGCGAAAAGTCCATTGAGGATCTGGTAAACATGCAGCTTCACTGGAAGAAGATCAGCGAAACGGATCGGAAGATCGTGGATTTCTGCGTACAGTCCATAGAACAGAGCGGATATTTTCTGATTCCGGTTCCGGAGATCGCAAAACGGTTAAATGTTCCGGAAGAACAGGCGGGGAAGGTTCTGTCCATGTTGAAGGAGCTGGAGCCGCAGGGGATTTTTGCGTCCGGACTTGAGGAATGTCTTCTGATTCAGGTTCAGGGGATGGATGAGGAAGAGATCTTGTCCGAAATGATAAACCATCATCTTCAGAATATCGCGGAGGGAAAGATCAGTACGATCTCGAGAGCACTGAAACTATCATCTGCGGAAGTGCGGAAGATGATCCATGTCATTAAAGAGCTGAATCCGCGCCCTCTGAACGGAATCGGTGGTGATAAGGCCCAGTATATTGTCCCGGATGTTCTTTTAAGCCATCAGGACGGGGTGTGGAACATCGAGCTGAATGATAAATGGACCGGAAATCTTCAGAGTAATGACTATTACATTCATATGATGGAAACGGCTCAGGATCAGGAATTAAAGTTATACTTTGAAAATAAGTTACGAAGGGCACGGTTTATTATAAATGCGGTGGAACAGCGGCGGGAGACACTTACAGCCATCACCAGAGAGATACTGAAACGTCAGGAGCCGTATTTTCTCGGAACGGGGCAGCTAAAGCCGATGACGCTGGAGGAGATCGCTGATGCGCTGGAGATCCACAAATCTACAGTCAGCCGGGCGATCCGTGACAAGTATCTGAGGGCACCGTCGGGATGTTTCCTGTTCCGCAGCCTGTTTACAACAGGGATCTCATCGGGAGATGGGAATGGCGACGTGAGCAGAAATGCCGTGAAAGCGAAATTGAAGGAACTCGTTGCTGCGGAGGACAAGAAAAAACCGTGGAGCGATGAACAGCTTGCCGGACTTTTGCAGGATGCCGGAATGCCGATCTCAAGACGTACGGTTGCCAAATACCGTATGGAGTTGGGAATCGGTGGGGCGTTCCAGAGGAAGGATGGTTGAGGGAACCAGTGAGCAGGATAAGTGGATGATCTATTTACAGAAGCTTCAAAGATCATTGGAACAGCAGAATCTGAGGAAAAAATAGAAAGCGCAGGAATACCATATGCCATCTGTAATTTTACTTGATGTAGCCGGTGTAATCGTTGGAACACTTGCCGGGTGCGCGATGAAGAAACATATTTCGGGATCTTTAAATGAGAGCATCAATCTTGCTCTGTCAGTAATCTCGGCGGCGGTCGGTGTGGGACTATTGGGAAAAGCGGTTCATATGTCGGCGGCGGTGCTGGCACTCCTGATCGGCGGTACGATCGGCCATATCATTGGAATTGACAGACGGCTTGCTAATATCTCGAAGCTTCTTCCGGCAACTGGTGGAAGCGAAACAGCACAGACACTTCTGGTTGCCTTTACCTTATACTGTATCAGCACCACGGGAATCATCGGCGCACTGACACTGGGATTTGAGGGAGACACAACTGTGCTTATGACAAAGACGATCATGGATTGTGTTGCGTCAGTATTTTTTGCAGGGAGCAGCGGATGGGTCCTCTCACTCATCAGTATCCCGTTGGGGATCATGCTGATGATTTTTTACGGGCTCTCAGAATTCCTGATGCCGCATTTGACGGCTGAGATGATCGGGGATTTTTCAGCCTGCGGCGGCCTTATCCAGCTCTTAAACGCGCTGCGGATCGCGAAGCTTAAAAATCCGCCGGTGGCAGACTATATTCCGTCGCTGGTATTGGTATTTTTTATCAGTATGTTCTGGACGAAATATATGTAAAATTTCACAGTCCGAAGGAGTTTTCTTTACAGACTGCAGAATTAAGAGAGCGGCGGGTTACTGTTTGCACAGGGCGTGAATAAGTAACAATAGCGGTGTCGAAAAAATAAAATATAGAGACATAAGTACTTGAAGTCTCAAAAGATGTGTACTATAATAAAAAACATCCCGCACTGACATGTGTGCAGCGCGGGATATTTTTAGAAACGAGCACATTAGCAATTAAAAGCGATAAAGTGCTGAAATAAAAAGATGTGGTCAGGGATGCGGCAGCCTGATTTTACCGGAATCGCTATAGGGCAAATTGCCGTGAGAAAAATATATTTGAGGGAGAAAATCATGTCATTCAATTACAAGAGTCTACTTCCGACACCGGCACAGATCAAAGCGGAATTCCCGCTGACACCGGAGTGTGTGGAATTAAAAGTGGCAAGAGATAAAGAAGTTGCGGATGTCATCACAGGAAAGAGCGAAAAGTTCCTCGTAATTATCGGACCGTGTTCCGCGGACCGCGAGGATGCTGTATGTGAGTATATGAGCCGCCTTGCGAAGGTCAATGAGCAGGTAAAGGATAAACTTGTGATCGTACCGCGTGTATACACGAACAAACCGCGTACCACCGGCGGCGGCTACAAGGGAATGCTTCATCAGCCGGATCCGGAGAAGAAGCCGAATATGTATGAGGGACTTGTTGCGATCCGTAAGCTCCATATGCGCGTGATCAAGGATTACGGATTTACAACCGCTGACGAAATGCTGTACCCGGAAAACTATAGCTATCTTTCCGATGTACTTTCTTACGTTGCGATCGGCGCGCGATCTGTTGAGAACCAGCAGCACCGCCTTGTATCCAGCGGTATGGACGTTCCGGCCGGAATGAAAAACCCGACCAGCGGTGACCTCGGGGTTATGTTAAATGCGGTCTATGCTGCCCAGCATGGCCACGATTTTATTTACCGTACATGGGAAGTTGAGACAAAGGGCAATCCGCTTGCACACACGATCTTAAGAGGCGCAGTCAGCAAACATGGCCAGTGTCTGCCGAACTATCACTACGAGGATCTGGAGCTTCTCTACAGCCTGTATCAGGAGAGAGAGCTTTTAAATCCGGCCTGCATCGTCGACGCAAACCACTCCAACTCCAACAAGCGTTACATGGAGCAGATCCGTATCGTGAAGGAAGTTCTTCACAGCCGCCGTCACTCAGAGGAGATCCACAACTTTATCAAAGGCGTTATGGTCGAGAGCTACTTAGAGCCGGGCAGCCAGAAGATCGGCGAGCATATTTATGGAAAATCCATCACGGATCCGTGTCTTGGATGGGATGATACGGAGAAGCTGATCTATGACATTGCGGATGAGATCAAATAAGAGATAGAAATTATCGGTATCAGCGCGCAGAAAGAGTACACTGAGAAGAGTAAATAGAGCAATTGCTGAGCCATCGGAATGAAGAACGAAAGTTACCATTCCGGTGGCTTTTTATTTAACAGGAAATTTCGATGGAATCACCTGTTATATTTGATTCTGTTCGTATCCTGCAGTATTTTTTTGCGAAAATTCTCTCTCATAAAAGAAGATATACTGCTGCAGCACACCTGCAAATCCCGGATATTTCGAGAAGTTCTCCGCGATCAGCGCCTCGCAGAGCCGCGTTTCCGGGACATGTCCGGTACAGTGGCTTTTCGGGGCATACTCCCGTAGCAGGATCTTTTTGATCCAGGTGTCTACCGGGAAAGCGCCGATATGATGCAGGCCGAAGAGGCAGATGCAGTTGGCGACCTTGACGCCGATTCCGTAGCAGGAGAGGAGAACTTCCATGGAGTCAGCGTAATTCAGTTTCATCAGGCGGTCAAGATCCAGCTTACCAGAGCAGACATCCTCGCAGGTCTGCTTGATATATTTTGCGCGGTAGCCGAGCTTTAAGGCGAGAAGATCATCCAGAGAAGCGCGGTTTAACTCTTCAGGGGATGGAAAAGCATAATAATATCCGGATGAAGGATCTGTGATTGCTGGTGCGGCGGATGCAGATAACTGTTTCTGAAAAGTCGCAGAAGCATGCTGCCCTGCGGATATACCGGAAAACTGCACGTTGGGCAGAATTGACGTGTGGGTACGGAAATTGCACCCTGACGGAATTTTATATCGTGTTCCATATCTCTCACTCAGCGCCTCCACCAGCGCTCGGATCGCCGGAATCGTTTTCTGCTGTGAGATAATAAACGTAATGATCATCTCCCAGAGATCTTGATTTAAGATCCGTATTCCGCTTCCGAAAGAGGCTGCTTTCGCGAGATACTCATCTGTAGGATCAATAGCACGGATATAAGCATCATAATCTGTTCCAATGTCGAAATAATACTCCCAGTAAGTAAATTCATCATCAGGACAGTGGAAAGTTACTTCTTCCCCATGCTGCTCCACAATAAGAAAATGTCTGCCGCTGATAACCCGGTAAGCCGTCTGTGAACGATTCGGATCACACGGAACCATGCGGAAACACTGTCCGGAGTCGGCGATCTGACGGAGGTTGAAGTTTTTTAAAGCTTTTGTGATCATAAAGTCTCCATAAAGATGTATGAAATAGTTCCCGGATAAAGCGGGAAAGTATTTGAAGTTCGATGCAAAATGCGGGAACTACAGGTATCAAAAATACCACCCGGCAGGAAGCTCCAGCGGGTGGTAAAAATGAATGTCATATTTCAGTCTGGCGGAAGAAAATTACTGCTCAGCTTTCTTATTCGCTTTCGTCTGAAACTTTTCGTTCTGGATAATGAAGCGCTCGTGGCGGCCTCCGCCGATCTTTCCTTTGGCATCGTAAGCGGCAACATCAAATACGAGACGGCGTCCGTCTACCTCGACAAGTTCTGTCTCGCACCATACGGTCATTCCAAGCGGTGTCGGTGCGTCGTGTGTCACGTTTAAGAGTGTACCTACGGTACCGCAGCCCTCATCAAGATGGTCTGCAACACTCATCCATGCGGTCTTTTCCATTAAAGCGGTCATAGCCGGTGTCGCGAACACGTCGAGTGTGCCGCTTCCCATTGTTTTTGCGGAGTTTGCGTCAGAGACAACAACTTCCTGTCTTCCTTTTATTCCAGCTTCCAACATAAGTTTGTCCTCCATGATTAAATGAATACCGTAACTGTTCAGTATCCTCACAGTTACGCGCAAAAATCCATTCCAAATCGGCTGTGCCGACAGGATTTTTGCCTTATAGTCTAAGTTTTCTTACGGTCAGTGCGGCGTTTTCCTGCCGGACACTGACATATAAAGTATAGAATACTTGTACACGAATTGCAAGAAAAAGACTTACTGGTTTGTGATCATTTTTTTCAGATTTTCAAAAAGCTCCAGATCGGATTTTGTCACACGGATGTTGGAGGCGAGTTCTTTGCCGTCCGGTTCGATAACCTTAAATTCGATGATCATGTTTTCCTGAATGCCATGTTTGTAGACCGCGCGCCAGAAAGCCGGGAATTTCGGATGGTTTCTGGTAAAGGTCTGCCAGGAGTTTTTGAACTGCAGAAACATCATTGGGTTTATACTCAAAATATTTTCCTCTTTCTTAAAATTGTGTTTCGGATAGTCACGCAGCGGGGCGGCTGGACGCCGAGTAACATGCTGCTGGATTCCAGTATAAAATATTTGAGCAGGAATTGCAAGATGTGGGAATAGTATGCTACAATTAGCACAGCGGTGGATTTTGCCGATTTGGAATGCGAAGCATCGGCAAAAAGATGGTCAGGCAGTTGTAAAGGAGAGATACGATGCTGGAGGACGCAAAAAAACGGATGGCCGAAAATGTCATTTGTAATTTGAAAAAAAGAAATATGGAGGGGATCTACTGCCGGGATAAGAAAGCGGCAGTGGAAACGGTCCTCTCGCTGATCGAACCCGGTGCTTCCATCGGCTGGGGCGGCTCGGCATCGATCCGGGAGCTGGGAATTCTGGCTGAATTGGAGAAATCCGGGCATGAGATGCGGGATTACCCGATGAAAGATAAAGAGACGATGGGAAATCCGTCATATCTCGGCTCTTGCAGTGCGGACTGTTTCCTTATGGGAACAAATGCGATCACCGTAAAAGGCGAACTGGTCAATATTGATGGTGCGGGAAACCGTGTGGCCTGTCTGATTCATGGACCAAAGCAGGTGATCATTGTTGTCGGAATGAATAAGATAGTGCGGAGCATTGAGGATGGGATCGACCGGATCCAGACGCAGGCCTGTCCGATCATTGCAGATGCTACCGGCCGGAAAACGCCATGTGGTGTAAAGGGAGTCTGCATGGACTGCCAGTCCCCCGACTGCATGTGCTGTTCGATCGTTGTTACACGGAGATCCCGATATGACGGACGGATCAAGGTTGTGATCGTTGGGGAAAATTTAGGCTATTAAAATAAGATTACTGGAGGAACCCAATGTTTTTTATTGGAGGAATTACTCAGGGGACAAAAGAGCTTGTTTATAACGCGGCGGCGATGATCTGTGGCCGCTGCGGGAGATATGGACGGTATCAGGTGTTTATGACCTATATGTGCCTGTCCTTTTTCTTTATTCCGATCTTTAAGTGGGGACGGAAATATTATGTGAAGACAAGCTGCTGCGGGACCGTTTACCAGCTGGACGAGGAAGTCGGAAAGCGGATCGCCGCAGGAGAGGATGTGCCGATCCGGGAGGAAGACCTTACCCTTGTTTCTGAGGGGCATGATGCCCCGGCCTGGGATGTGCCGGTGAAACGGTGTTCGAACTGCGGCTATGAGACGAAGGAAAATTTTGAGTACTGCCCGAAGTGCGGAAAGAGGTTTTAAGGCATGAAGATCACATACATTCATCACAGCTCATTTCTCGTGGAGACGGAGGCGGCATATCTGCTGTTTGACTATTTTCAGGGAAAGCTTCCGGAAATTTCACAGGAAAAGCCGCTCTATGTGTTCGCGAGCCACAGACATCCGGATCATTTTTCAAAGGTGATTTTTGAACTGGAGGAGAAACATCCGAAGATCCATTATATTCTGGCATTTGATATCTGGAGTAAGCGGGTTCCGGAATCTTGTAAAGGAAAGACAGAATTTTTAAATCCGGGACAGATCCTGAAGGATGGGACACTGAAGGTCGAGGGATTTAAGTCCACGGATGAGGGCGTCGCGTTCTGGTGCAGTGTGGATGGTCTGGAGATCTACCATGCAGGCGACCTGAATCACTGGTACTGGGATGGGGAAGATCCGCAGTGGAATAAGAATATGACGAAGGCGTATCAGAAAGAGATCTCGAAGATGCATGGGCGGACGGCGGATATTGCGTTTTTACCGCTGGATCCGAGACTCGGTGAATATTTTTACTTGGGAATCGATGATTTCGTGAAGGAAGTCGACGCGAAACATATTTTCCCGATGCACTTCTGGGGGGAATACGATGTGGCGGAGCGGCTGAAAAAAATGCCGTGTTCGGCGGGATACCGTGACAGGATCGTTGAGATCCATGAAGAGGGAGAAGGCTGGGAAATCTGAGAGGGGGAATAAAATGCAGCTTGCGACCTCAATGAATATCGGAAAAGTGATGGATGAAGAAGCGAAAAGAGAACGGTTTGCTTCCTGGTATATTACATTACCTGGAATTCCTGAGTACGAAAAAGAAATGATAGAGAAGTCATTGAAATATAACGTGTGGAAAGAACTCATAACACTATTCGTTATTTATATGATCTTATCATTGACATGGTTTTTCGGCGCTGGGCTGTATGATCCTTTTCAGAGCATAACGGGCTATAAACTCACAGGAAAAAAGAATGTCATCGCAGTTGTACAGGAAGATGGACAGTCATTGCGTCTGAAAGATCCAAATAAAGGTGAGCATGTACAGTATACACTTGCCGAACTTGGAATGGATCCGGTACAGTATTCTTACGGAAACAGGCTTCAGACATACTGGGAGAAGGAAACGGATGGTGAGTATCATTTCCTTGCCATATTGCCGGAAAAACAGGTATCGAAAATAGAAGGCCTTTATTACGGGGTGATAGGAGTCGGATATTTTACGATTCTTATTGGCGGAATCAGCGTATTTTTCATTCGAAGGAAGCGGTACACGGGATGGTTCCTGCGTTTCTACGATAGGATGGAAAAGTTTTATTCAGAGCATGCTGTCTGGAGAAAGTACAGTGTTGAAAAGGGATATGACATAATAGATGCCATTATTGCTTACGGAAATGAAAATCAGCCCTGCTTTGTAAAAAAATTTTCCTGTACCCGGCTTACAAGAGAGGAAGAGAAGGAAAAGAAATCAAAGATAATCGCTGTATGGTTGACGACTATAGCTGGCATGACAGGAATCGTACTGATCATTTCACTGCAGGTGAGTATTGCGTCAGAAATCGAACAAAGGAAAAATGAGGCAAGGACGGCAGCTTTTTTAGAAAAACTGCAGGCTGCGATCAACGGAAAAAGGTCCGGTCCTGATGATGGATCAGAAGATTACAACTATGCAGATATGATTGACCGGGCGAGAAATACATTCCCGGAAGAAGATGTTTACTACAAGCTTCTGACAACGGAAGAGTACGTTTCGTTAATTGTCACAACAAAGAAAAAACAAAATGTCTGCTTTGACCGGTATGTACCGGTACATGGCTCGATTGGCGAAGAGGGAACAGAGTATAAGCTTGAAATTTCCATGGTATCGGACGCAATCCAGCCGGATGATATTTTACATAATTATACAGGGATTCTTTTATCTACGACACCGTAATGTGAAACAAGTATAATTTGAGAGGAGAACACCATGAAATTCACATTTGCGCATAACAATTTTAATGTCACAGATCTTGACAAGTCCTTAAAATTCTATGAGGAAGCTCTTGGATTAAAGGAAGTAAGAAGAAAAGAAGCGGCGGACGGGAGCTTTATCCTGGTATACCTCGGAGACGGCGTGACACCGCACCAGTTAGAGCTCACATGGCTCAGGGACTGGGAGAAGGATCACTATGATCTTGGAGACAACGAGTTCCATCTTGCATTCCGGGTAGATGATTTCGAGGCAGCTCACGCAAAGCACAAAGAGATGGGATGCATCTGCTTTGAAAATGAGAAGATGGGGATCTACTTTATCACAGATCCGGATAATTACTGGTTGGAGATCGTGCCGACAAGAAAGTAAAAAAAGGTCCGACAGCCAGATATATGAAAATTCACACATCAGGCAGAGATGAAGGAAAACGTTCTCGCTGAAAAGAAAATAGCAGCCGGTCAGGGATAGGAAACATAGAAACAGATAAAACAGGAGGAGCTAAGATGATTCTGATTAAAAACGGGCGTGTAGTAGACGCAAAGAGCAATACAGACGAGGTTCTGGATGTTGTCATTGATGGCGGAAAGATAAAGACCATCGGAAAAGTGGAAGATGACGGAAGCTATGAGCAGGTGATCGATGCAGACGGCTGTGTCGTAGCGCCGGGCCTCATTGACGTCCATGTTCACTTCCGCGATCCGGGACTTACATACAAAGAGGATATCCAGACAGGTTCCGCCGCAGCGAAAAAGGGCGGATACACAACGGTTGTCACCATGGCAAATACAAAACCGCCGGTAGACAATGTGGAGACCGTAAAATATATCATCGAAGAAGGAAAGAAGACAGGCATCAATGTTCTTCCGGCCGCATGCGTTTCCGTTGGAATGAAGGGTCAGGAGCTCACGGATATGGATGCCTTAAAGGCAGCAGGAGCCGTTGGATTCACAGACGATGGAATCCCGCTGATGAACGAGAAACTCGTCTACGAGGCCATGAAGAAGGCGAAAGAGTTAAATGTACCGCTGAGCTTCCATGAGGAAGACCCGGCATTCATCTCCGAGAACGGAATCAACGCAGGTGCAGTCGCAAAAGAGCTTGGAATCACAGGTTCCCCGGCACTTGCTGAGGATTCTCTCGTGGCCCGTGACTGCATGATCGCCCTGCACACAGGCGCGTCAGTCAATATCCAGCATATCAGCTCCGCCACATCCGTAAAGGCTGTGAAGCTTGCGAAAGAGCTTGGAGCAAACGTGACAGCGGAGGTCACTCCTCACCATTTCACATTAGATGAGACCGCTGTTTTAGAACATGGCGCAATGGCGAAGATGAACCCGCCCCTTAGAACCGCAAAGGACCGCGAGGGAATTATTGAAGGAATCAAGGACGGCTCCATCGATATGATCGCCACCGACCACGCTCCGCACAGCGCGGAGGAAAAGGCAGTTCTTCCGGTATGGAAAGCACCGAGCGGAATTATCGGTCTTGAGACTGCTCTCGGCCTTGCGGTGACAGAGCTTGTGAAGAAAGGCCACCTGACTACCATGCAGCTTGTGGAGAAGATGTGCGTGAATCCGGCGAAGCTGTATCACTTTGATAAGGGATATCTAACAGAGGGCGGGGATGCCGATATCGTGATCTTCAATGAGAACGAGGAATGGACCGTTACAGATGATGAGATCGCGTCCAAGTCCCACAACACGCCGTTTATCGGAACAAAACTTTTCGGACGTGTGAAGTATACGATCTGCGGTGGAAAGATTGTATACAAGGATTAAGAACATACAGCAGAGCGCCCTGGCATCGGGCTGATAAGACTCAGAGAGTCCGGTTGGAGCTGGATCCGGGGAGTGCAGCTGTTTTCAGCAATGCAGAAAGAGGCAAAGCTGAGAATTGTGAGAAATAAAGAACAGGAGAAAACAAGTCATGAAAAAATACCAGGTGCTTCTTTTTGATGTGGATGGAACACTTCTGGATTTCGACAAGGCGGAGAGGATCGGCATCGAAAGGGTACTCACCCACTTTGGCGTACCGGCTACAGAGGAGAATGTGCAGAAGTACCACCATCTGAACAAGAGCTACTGGCAGAAGTTAGAGCGCGGGGAGATCACGAGAGAGCAGGTGTTAAGCCTGCGATTTGAGGATTTCTTCAGTGACTTCGGAATCAGGGTAAATGGCGCTGAGGTCGATGGATTGTACCGCCAGACATTAAATGAGAGTGCGTTTCTCTTAGACGGAGTCATGGACCTCCTTAATGGCTTAAAGAATCGTTATGAGCTTCATATCGTCACAAACGGCGTGGCGGAGACCCAGTATAAACGCCTCGCGGCAGCAGGCCTGGACAAGCTGTTTCAGGGAATCTATGTTTCCGAAGAATCCGGATACCAGAAACCGCAGCAGGAGTATTTCGATTACTGCTTTGAAAAGATGGGCAGAAACGACGTGGAGAACATGCTGATCATCGGTGACTCCCTGACATCCGATATCCGCGGCGGAAATAACGCGGGGATCGACACGCTGTGGTACAATCCGCACCATCAGGAGAATACAGCAGGTGTGCATGTGGATTACGAGACGGATACGTTGGAAAAGATAGGTGAGATGCTGAGTTAATTTCGTCAAGACAGCAGCAGGCAATTTTCCTGAAAAGTTATGTAAACTAAAAGCACCTGGAATGAGATAAAATCCATGGAAAATCATTTTGAAGGCTGGTTTTACTGCTGGTATCTTTCAAAATTGCAAAAAGTCATAGCAATACTGAGAAATATTGTCAGACATCTTGACAAATACGAGGGTTTTTCTTATAATTAAGCTTTCCCGGAGAGCATTGTCCGCCGCATACGGATCCGGTGAAGGGACAGAAAGAGCGGCGGCGAATATATAGAAATGAGGGGTGTATTTCATGAACAAGAACACGACAGATATCACATTATCGGCTTATTTTAATGACATCGTAATCGGATACTACGAGGACGAGGATCTGGTAAAACAGTTTGGAAGACAGCTTGGTTTCGACGTGGATATGGACACCTTTATGGCGGTATCTTTCCAGTATCCGTCTGATATGAATGTAAAACCGGAAGACCGTGAGAAGCTCACAGACGCTGCAAACGCGATCATCGCTCTCTCCGATATCAACAGAAAGATCGGTGGAAAGCAGATCATCACATGTGACAGCGGTGACTGTGTGATCCTGGTCATGAAGGATAAATCCGCAATGCGCGAATTGATCCCGCAGATCAAGGAGAAAGCCCTTGAACAGGTAGAAAAGATCAACTCTGACAGAAAGATCCGCGTCGGCATCGGTACGATCGAGAGCGGAATCAAGGGAATCAAGCATACATACAGCAATGCCCAGGATGCGGTAAAGGCCGGCGAGATCTTCAAGAAAGACCGTGTGATCCTTGAATACATGGGTATGGAGATCTACAGCAGCATCAACCAGATGGTTGTAAACTTCGGTGACCGCCTTACCAGAACCGTATTAAAACAGCTCGGTGAGACTGAGAAGCGGGTTCTCGCGAAATACTACAAATGCAAAGAGGACATCGCTGAGACTGCAAGACAGCTCGGAATGTCTGAGGATGATGTAAAGACAAGCTTAAATATGGTCCGCATCAATACCGGACTTGACGTAAACGATACAGAGGATAACTTCAAACTCCACTTTATCATGATCGCGAAGAAAGTTCTTGAAAACGACGAGAGAATCAAGAAGAATCGTTAATTCACCAGAAAGTTTCTGCTGCTGTCTGCGCATGGCATGAACAGCGGAGTGTAGAAGGTGGACGATACAGAAGAAATCAGCAACAGCCCTGCGCATAATATGTGCCGGGCTGTGAGCCGTTATGGACGGTAAAATGCTGAATGGTAAAAGATAAACAGGCGGGGATCTGCCGGACAGAAGGGGATACAAATATGAAGACAATGCTGGAGCGCGGAGCCGGAATTTTAATGCCGGTGTCAAGTTTACCGTCACCTTACGGGATCGGTACATTTGGCAGTGCGGCCTATGAATTCGTGGACTTTTTAAAAAAGGCAAGACAGAAATACTGGCAGGTTCTGCCGGTTGGACCGACAAGCTATGGGGACAGCCCGTATCAGTCATTTTCCGCATTTGCGGGAAATCCATATTTCATTGATCTGGATACGCTGGTAAAAGAGGGACTGCTCACACAGGAAGAGATCAACGCCTGCTACTGGGGCGAGGATCCGGCCCAGGTGGCGTACGACACGGTATTCTGGTATCGGTTCCCATTGTTGAAAAAGGCGTATGCGAGAAGCGAGTACCGCGAGGAACAGGGCTATGAGAAGTTCTGTATGGACAGCTGGTTCTGGTTAAACGACTACGCGTTTTATATGGCGCTTAAGTTCCATTTTGATAATAAGGAATGGCTGGCGTGGCCGGAAGATATCCGGTTCCAGAAGAAGGAAGCGGTGGAGTCCTACCGCGAGGAATTGAAGGACGAGATCGACTTCTGGAAGTTTTTACAGTATAAATTCTACCAGCAGTGGGGAAAGCTCCGCGCATATGCGAATGAGCAGGGAATCTCCATCATCGGTGATATTCCGATCTACGTGGCACTTGACAGCGCGGATGTCTGGACCCATCCGGAGTTATTCCTTTTGGATGAGGAGAACCTGACTCCGCTCAAGGTTGCCGGAGTTCCGCCGGACGCATTCAGTGAGACGGGACAGCTCTGGGGCAATCCGCTTTACCGCTGGGATGTTCAGGAAAAGACCGATTTCGCATGGTGGAAAGAACGTATGAAAGCGTCTGCCCGCCTGTATGATGTGGTCCGTATCGACCACTTTATCGGTGTGACCCAGTACTATGCGATCCCGGCGGGTTCCGAGGACGGAAAGACCGGAGAATGGTTAAAGGGCCCAGGAAAGAAGCTCACGGATGCCATCAACATGGTCATCGGTGACACAAAGATCATTGCTGAGGATCTTGGAATCTTTGTGCCGGAGGTCAAGGCGCTCCTCGAGGAGACCGGTTATCCGGGAATGAAGATCATCGAGTTTGCCTTCAGCGGTGACCGTTTCAACGAGCATCTGCCGCATATGTATTCCCCGAATTCTGTCGTTTATGGCGGAACCCATGACAATGAGACGTTAGTCGGTTACTTTAAACCGGAAGCGCGTCAGTGGTGGGAATTGCAGTACATTGCAGACTATATGGGAGTCTCTCATCAGAATGAGATCGTGGATAAGGTCTTGAAGACTGCCTATGCGTCTGTGGCGAGCGTTGTGATCTTCCAGACACAGGATATTTTAAAACTCGATAACTGGGCTCGTATGAACACTCCGGGAACAGTTGGAAACAACTGGAGATGGAGAATGAAACCGGGCGAGCTGACGCAGGATCATATCAATCATCTTTCATGGCTGGTCGATACGTTCGGCCGGTTCTGATCAAGCACTAAAAACAGGTTGAAATAATGAAAAACCGTGGCAGAAATACCGGGTAAAAATATTGGTTCCCGTCGAGAAAAACAGATGTGTGCTATACACGGTACAGTGCCGGAAAATAAGGAAAAACGGGCGGTTTGCAGGGATAAAACAGACCGCCCGTTTCTTGGAAATCTGATTGACACAGGGCAAGAATTGTGATATTGTTAAGTTAATTCCGATGCACTATTGAACTCACATGTTTTTGTAAGTCATTTGCGCGATACGATGAATTACAAAAGCATGTGAGTTTTTTGAAATGATAGACCAACAGTGATGTATGGGGATTTCCAGTAGGGCTGAGTACGGAAAAATTCAATTTTTTATGGAGGTACCAAAATGAACAACGGTACAGTTAAGTGGTTCAATTCTGAGAAAGGCTACGGATTCATCTCCAACGATAACGGCGGCGACGACGTATTCGTACACTTTTCCGCAATCGTAGGCGACGGCTTCAAGACTCTTGAAGAGGGCCAGAAGGTTACTTTCGACACAGAGCAGGATCCGAAGAACAGCAAGAAGCTTCGTGCTGTTAACGTAGTTAAACTCTAATTCGAATAGAAGAGAAACTAAGAGAACTGCCGTTCCGAGTTGTACTTGGAGCGGCAGTTCTTTTGTTTCTAGTGAAAAGCAAGATAACAATATAAACTAAAAGAATAGTCGTTAATATCCTTGGAAGTCATCTCGTATCGATCGGAAGCGCGGTATGTATCAAAGTCCGTTTTGTTTTCCCAATTATCGATAACAAGAGAGATTACGTCCACGGATTCGCTTGTGGCATCAGAAAGCCGTTCCATTGTTCTTTGAACATCCGATAAACTGTCAGGACCTTTCATGCGAAAAGGTTTTTCAAGGACAGGGCGTGCTTTGTCACAGATCGCCCTGATCTCATCATATTTATGGTAATCAGATAAGTGCCTCCATTGCTTTAAGTCAGACATGGTCTGGTCGTATTCATTGTACCATTGTTTGACAGCTTTCAGATAGTCGTCTTTGCTGTATACTGTTTGCTCCCAGTTGGGGTTTTGTGATGGATTCGTGCAAGCCCCATTTTCATCGAAATAATAGATAAGTCCATTGTAATGAAGCGGTTCCGTTCTCATATGACCGTATTTATCTGCGTAATACCATGAATCATGGTACTGGAACCAGCCGGTTTTTACATAACCAGTCTCATCAAAATAATACCAGGCATCCCGAAATTTTTCCCATCGACTGACAGGATAGCTGCCATCGTCATATTGATACCAGTAACCATTGGAATCGTCCTGCCAGCCGGCAAGCGCAAAAGAGGTCATTGGCATACATGTCAACATGACAGCAGAACAAAGAAGTACAGCAAGTTTCTTTTTCATACTTTTCCATATCCTTTCATACATATGATGATTTTAAGATGTGGGGTTCAAAGTTCCCTTCGGACACCGCATTGTTCCGCACTTCGTGCTCATACAATACTTATTTTCATTATAAATTATAAAAATGAACAATACAAGCAGAATACCAGAGTGATTTATACGCCTGCAAGAAGGATTTTTCCTTGAAAATGCCCTTTTTTCAAGAAAAGCCTTGCAAAATGCAGCATTTCCTAATAGAATAAGAAGGACTTTGGTAACTGTCCGCAGATCGGAACCACGATGGATAGTTGCCTCTTTTCGATTCTGTCTGGATGCGGATCCGCGGCAGAACGATTGTGCCCGGTGCGGGATGCGCTGCGGCGCAGCTTACGTGTACCCCCCTTGACAGTTAAAAGGAGATTTAGAAAATGATTAGTGCAAATAATGTGACACTCCGTGTCGGTAAAAAAGCTTTATTTGAAGACGTAAACATTAAATTCACAGAAGGAAACTGTTATGGTCTGATCGGTGCCAACGGTGCCGGAAAGTCCACATTTTTAAAGATCTTATCCGGTCAGCTCGAGCCGACAAACGGCGAGGTTGCGATCACCCCGGGCCAGCGTCTTTCTTTCTTACAGCAGGACCACTTTAAATACGACGAGTACACAGTTCTCGATACCGTTATCATGGGAAATAAGCGCCTTTATGACATCATGAAGGAAAAAGACGCGATCTACATGAAGGAAGAGTTTACAGATGAGGACGGAATCAAGGCGGCAGAGCTCGAGGGCGAGTTCGCGACCATGAACGGATGGGAAGCCGAGTCTGACGCTGAGAACCTGTTAAACGGTCTTGGTATCGAGACAGAGCTTCACTATAAAACAATGAAAGACCTTCTCGGACCGCAGAAGGTTAAAGTTCTCCTCGCCCAGGCATTATTTGGAAATCCGGATATCCTGCTCCTCGACGAGCCGACGAACCACTTAGATCTCGATGCGATCGCATGGCTTGAGGAGTTCCTGATCAACTTCGAGAATACCGTTATCGTGGTATCCCATGACCGGTACTTCTTAAACAAGGTCTGCACACAGATTGCCGACATCGACTACGGCAAGATCCAGCTCTATGCCGGAAACTACGATTTCTGGTTCGAGTCCAGCCAGTTGATGATCAAGCAGATGAAGGAAGCAAACAGAAAGAAAGAGGAGAAGATCAAAGAGTTACAGGAGTTCATCCAGAGATTCTCCGCGAACGCTTCCAAGTCCAAGCAGGCGACTTCCAGAAAACGTGCCTTAGAGAAGATCGAGCTCGACGAGATCCGTCCGTCCAGCAGAAAATACCCGTATATCGACTTCCGTCCGGCCCGTGAGATCGGAAACGAAGTTCTCTCCGTTGAGGGACTTACAAAGACCATCGACGGTGTAAAGGTTCTCGACAATATCTCCTTTACCCTGGGAAGAGAGGACAAGGTTGCCCTTGTAGGCCCGAACGAGCTTGCGAAGACCACACTCTTCAAGATTCTCTCCGGCGAGATGGAGCCGGATTCCGGAAGCTACAAATGGGGTCTCACAACGACTCAGGCGTACTTCCCGAAGGATAACAGCGCAGAGTTCAACAATGATGACACGATCGTAGACTGGCTGACCCAGTACTCCCCGGAAAAGGATGTCACATATGTCCGCGGATTCCTCGGAAGAATGCTGTTTGCCGGTGAAGACGGCGTGAAGAAGGTAAAAGTTCTCTCCGGTGGTGAGAAAGTGCGCTGCATGCTCTCCAAGATGATGATCTCCGGCGCGAACGTACTGATGTTTGATGAGCCGACGGACCATCTGGACATGGAGTCCATCACAGCCCTGAACAACGGAATGAAGAAGTTCCCGGGCGTGATCATTTTCTCCTCCCGTGACCATCAGGTCGTAGAGACGACCGCAAACCGTATCATGGAGATCATCAACGGCCAGCTGATCGATAAGATCACGACCTACGACGAGTACCTTGAGAGCGATGAGATGGCGAGAAAGAGATTCACCTATACGATCACTGAGAGTGAAGAGAATGATGACTGATTCTGCTGCCGCCTGAATTGAGATAGAAAATGGCAGTGTAAACTGCCTGCAGAAATAAAAAACAGAGCATATATTCAACCATACCTTATGTAAAACATTGGCATGCGAAGATATATGCTCTGTTTTTGCGTATTTACACTTAGTTTTGGCGGAACCGGTTAATTAGCCCCGGCCTTCGCCAGAACCTTCTTCATCGAAGTGAGATACACGATCACCGAAGCAATCGGTCCAAGGATATCAGATACTGGTTCTGCGTAAAACGCCGCTTCAGCTCCGAACATCGCGGGAAGCAGGAACAGGGATACAAAGTATGCGCCTTTTCGGAAGAAGGAAAGCGGCAGGGCAACCTGTACCTGACCAAGACCGGTGAAACCGTCGACGATCTCATACTGGAATGCCAGCGGGATGATCGCCAGAGTGAAGATCCGGATCGCCCGGAGCGCTTCTGCGGCAACGATCGGGTCTGATGTAAAGAGACGGACAAACAGGCCGCCGATGGTACGCGCAAGGACGAAGAGCAGAGCGGTGTATGCCGCAGCAAGGCTAAAGATGTACTTCTGCGCATTTTTTACGCGGTCGGTCTTTCCGGCTCCGAAATTGTAGGCAAGAACAGCCTGAGTTCCGCTGGTGATACCGCCGAGAGGCATGGTGACTACGAGCATGAAGCTCTGGGCAATGGTTGCGCAGGTGATCAGAAGGTCTCCGCGCTCCGCACCGCCGTATTTTTGCAGGATCGCGTTCATGGTGATGATCATGACGTTATCCATGGCGATGATGATAAATGGGGTAAAGCCGATGGTGAGCACTCTGCGGATCAGCCGCCAGCTGTAACCGCCGAAGGTGATGTGCACCGGCATATTTTTCCCGAACAGTGTCCTCAGGACGAATGCGCAGCTCGCCATTTGGGAGATGACGGTTGCGACGGCGGCACCGGAGACGCCCATGTGGAGGCCGAAGATGAAGATTGGATCCAGAATGATGTTCAGTACCGCGCCGAGGATGACGGAGTACATTCCGGTCTTTGCAAAGCCCTGACAGATGATAAACTGGTTCATACCTGTGGACATCAGGGCAAATACGGTTCCGGTCAGATATATCGTAAAATATGCGTTTGCGTAGGGCAGTGTGATATCGCTGGCACCGAAATACCGCAGCATCGGAATGCGGATCGGGTAGATGCAGGCCACCATGAAGATAGAACATACTGCCAGCATGAGGAAACAGTTGGCGAGGATCCGCTCAGCGGCCTTTTTATCGCCCTGTCCCATCTTCATGCTCATAAGCGGGGCACCGCCGATTCCCACGAGAAATGCGACGGAGCCGACCATAGTGACTACCGGACCGCAGACACCGGCCCCCGCCAGTGCCATATCGCCGGAGCCGGGGATATTTCCGATATACATGCGGTCTACGATACTGTAAAGGACGCTGACAAACTGTGCCAGCATACTGGGAATTGCGATCCGGACGACGAGTTTTTTTATGTCGTCACGGCCGAGATCATTTTCTGCAGCCATAATAAAACTCTCCTGTATAAAATCCGCAGTACAGAAAAACTGTACTGCGGAATATTTGTGTAATTAGGAAATTCCCTATTACACAAAAGGCACTAACGTGCCAATGATGCGCACTTGTGTGAAATTGTAGATTGTCGCAAGCGACCGCGCGAAGCGCGCGAATGTGCCAAGGCACATTCTTATTTTGTATTAAGCATTGTGGATAGGGGATCCGGCTTTTGGCGTGTCTATAGCCTTGCCGGTCTGTTCCAGCATATCCAGACGATGGTTGATCTTTTTCTGGTTTTCGATGATCAGATCCATTTTTTTGTGCAGGTCATCGATAATGAGTTCGCTCTTTAAATTGACCTTAAAGTCATTTTCTGCGCGCTGTCTGTCCTTTGCCTCCTGCCGGTTCTGGCTCATCATGATAAGGGGAGCCTGAATGGCGGCAATGCAGGAAAGTACCAGATTTAAAAGGATAAACGGGTAGGCATCAAAGGCCTTCGTTCCAAGGATAATATTGACAGCCATCCATCCGACCATGACAGCGATAAAGCTGAAGATAAATGCCCAGCTTCCGGCAAATTTCGCTACTGCGTCGGATGCTCTCTGACCGAAGGACGGCTTTTCTGTCTCATTGGAATTTTCTGTGATGTTTGTCATGATCAGCTGATGGATCAGCTCTTCATCTGTAAATTCCTGATCAGTCCTGTTCAGGAGTTCCCGGATGATTTTTTTTCGTTCGTTTCCGCTTTTCATTTTCATAGTGAATCTCCTTATGTCCGGCATATAAAACGCGTGCAGCGCATCGGTGATGCATGCGGACACTGCTCTATACTGATAACGGGTAACTGATAAATTCTCCCAATTGGCGGTGGGAGGACGAGTACATAGAGTATAGCATGTTTTCGAAGGCGGGTAAATGGCACACAGGAAGATTATAGGCAAAAAAGAAAAGAGAAGAATGTAAACCAAATAATAAAAATGGGTTGACAAATGCACGGAATATGCGTATGATAGGAAAAGAATCGATCAGAACAATTCCATTTTGTGATATGCGTACCGGAATGCAGAATTTAAGAACGATAGAATTTAAGATCCGGCAGCAGAAATGATGGATGTTGGGAGGAAAACAAAGATGGAAAAGACAACAGCAAAACACATGTCCACCGCGCAGATGACGGTGACAGCACTTATGACAGCGATCACCTGTATCCTGGCACCGATGGCGCTTCCGATTCCGATCAGCCCGGTACCGATCAGCCTGACAAACCTTGTCATTTTCTTTATGGCGTATATTCTCGGAATGAAGCTTTCCGTAGCGAGCTATGTATTATACCTGCTCTTAGGAACAGTAGGACTTCCGGTATTCTCCGGATTTACCGGCGGTGTCGGTAAGCTTCTCGGATCGACCGGCGGCTACCTGATCGGATTTATCTTTCTGGCAGCGATCGCAGGCTTCTTCGTTGAGAAGTTTCCGGCAAAGATCTACATGCATGTAGTCGGAATGATCATCGGAATGGCGATCTGCTATATCTTCGGAACCGCATGGCTTGCGGGACAGCTCGGAATGAGCTTCGTGGCAGCTCTCGGCATCGGTGTTATCCCGTATCTTCCGGGTGACACAGCAAAGATCATCATTGCGATCATCGCAGGTCCGCAGATCCGCAAGGCAGTTTCCAGATTTATGTAAGCTGGAAAATATTAATCAGGTATTTCATAAAAACTATACGATACATCCTTTAAAAAATCTGTGGTCAGATAACTCGAGAGAGAAATTGACCGCAGATTTTTCTTTTTCAAAAGGCAGGGCCTTTTGAGGAGACGTGTATACAAAGAATACGCCCGGAAAAAAGTCCTGCCAATATAAATTTTATTATCTTATCCGAGAGAAATTAGAATCCGTAAGCTAGTGCACCGCCATCAACTGCAAAATCCTGTCCTGTGATATATGTAGCACCATCGCCGATCAAAAACTTCGCCATAGCGCCCAGATCTCTCGTGTCACCGAAAGCGTGAACAGGCATTCTCGCGAGGATCGCTGCCTTTCTTTCCGGTGTCATGACCTGCTTATTCATCTCGCTCGGGAACCAGCCCGGGGCGATGCTGTTGACACAGATGTTGTCATTTGCCCATTCAATGGCAAGACCGCGGGTCAGGCCGCATACGGCAGACTTGCTGACACAGTAGGGAACGACCTCAGAGAAGCCGAGATGTGCCGCCATGCTGCTGATGTTGATGATACGTCCTTTGTGTTTACTCTCTTTTAAATATGGGTAGCAGATCTGGCTCAGAGCGAACAGGCTTGTCACATCCACATCCAGAATATGCTTAAAATCATCCATCGGAAATACCTCGGCACGGGCTTTTTTTGTAATACCGGCGCTATTTACAAGAAAATCGAGTCCGGACTTTCCCGCAATCTCATCCACAATTCGTTTCATTCCATTATAATCAGTGACGTCACCTTTGAGGTGTGTGACACCCGGAGCGGACGGCGCAATGCCGTCTTTGACTTTTCCGGTACGGCTGATAACATATACGGCAGCGCCATTTTCAGCCAGTACATTCGCGATCGCGTACCCGATTCCACTGCTTCCGCCGGTAACTATGCCGACGCGTCCTTCTAATTCTTTCATGATATTGATCCTCCTGTAAAAGAAATTCACATAAGCGTTTAAAAATACTTAGATATATCACAAATACTAAATGAATATCAGTATTATATCACTATAAGAACTATAATACAATATCGCTCATACAGGAAAATCACGCAGAGCCCCCGGAACCGCCAATGCTGTTTGGAATGGATTTTTAAACAGTACTGCAGCTCAGGGTGCATATTGCCGGTAAAAGTATATTATTTTTCGGAATCAATCATCTTTAACGATTTGACCAGAGAATGATTGATGTGGAGAATGATCATATCATGGACATCCTTTTCGTTTTCACGAAGCAGGGCATCAATAATCGCGCGGTGCTGAGCCAGATTGCCGACACGGTTAGAGGTGTCATATTTGGCTGCATAATTTGCAAGGCGCATTTGTTGAAGCATAACAGAATGATACAGATCAATCAGAATGTCGTTTCCGGTCACTTCTACCAAGTAAGAGTGAAAAGATGTATCGATCTGGAATTCATCATAATCAGGACCGCCTTCGGCCCGTTCAAACTGCTCCATAAAGCTTAAAAGCCTGCTTTTAGAATAGAAGGAGATATATTTTCTACAGACGGTGGGTTCAATCAGTTTCCTTGTCTGATAGAGATCATTGATCTTTTTTTCTGTAAATGGACTGATACGCATTCCTTTGCGTGGGAAGATATCGATAAGATTTTCTCTTTGCAGCATCAGCAGCGCTTCGCGCAGCGGGGTCCTTCCAAAGGAAGTCTCCTCTAGAAGCTGCTTTTCGTTTAATTCCTGTCCGGGCAGATATTCGCATGAGATGATCTTCCGATACAGATATTCATGTGCCTGATTGGTCAATGCTTCCGCCATGGCAATCCTCCTTTGGTAATTGTGCTGTAATTAGCATATATAATTTTGTGCTAAATTGCAAGATAAAAATGTCAAAAAAACCATTGAAATATATCACTGTATTGTGTATTATAATAATAGATATATCACAAAGCAGACACACACTGCAAATATAAAACGAGGAGGAATGAAGGTATGAATAAAGAAGATACCCTTATCAAAGACATACGAATTTATCAGGCAGTCAGCAAATTGAGTCATCCGATCGCGGATTCCACACACGATATCAGTAAGATCGCATTCTACGTTCTTGAGGTTGAGACAAAAGGCGGAGTAATCGGTCAGGGGTATCTTTTAAGCTTCCACTACAGCCCAAACGCAATCGAGGGCGCTTTAAAAGATATGAAGAAATTCGTTCTTGAAAAAGATTATCATGTATATGAGACCGCACAGGTTCAGAAAGATTACGAGATCGAGAGTGAGTATTTTGGAATCGTAGGACTTCAGAGATGGGCGCTCGCTACATTAAACGTAGCAATGTGGGATGCATGGGCAAGAACCATGGGACAGCCTATCTACCGCATGTTTGGCTGCCACAGAAAACCGATCCCGGTATACGGAAGCGGCGGATGGATCAGCTATAGCGACGAAGAGCTTGTTGACGAGGTAGTAAACTACCAGAAACGCGGATTTACCGCAGTTAAGATCAAAGTAGGAAGCCCGGATATGGAGCGTGATATCCGCAGATTAAACCTTGTGAGAGAGGCGACCGGTCCGAATATGAAGATCATGATGGACGCAAATCAGGGTATGGATGTTCCGTCCGCGATCAAGCTGATCAGCAATGTGGAACATCTCGGAATATTCTGGTTTGAGGAGCCGGTGGTAAATACAGATTTTGAAGGATACGCAACGATCCATGCAAAGACAAAGATCAGTCTTGCGATGGGAGAGAGAGAGTATTCCACAGTTGCTCTCCGTGAGCTGATCGGAAGACGTGCTCTTGACTTATGGCAGCCGGATCTGATCCGCCTTGGCGGTGTAGAGGCATGGAGAGACAGCGCAGCACTTGCAAACGCTTACAACATCCCGGTACTTCCGCACTATTACAAAGACTACGATGTTCCGCTTCTCTGCACAGTTGCGAACCCATACGGCGCAGAGAGCTTCGACTGGATCGATGCGATCATCGATAATCCGATGGTGATCGACAACGGTTTCGCCCGTCCGCGTGAGGGTGAAGGCTGGGGCTTCCGTTTCTTACATGAGTTCATGACAGAAGTGAAGGGCTGATAAATAAAGAATGCACCGTGTGCCAGCAAAAGGCATTACGGTGCATTCGTATTGTTATATAGTCGGGTGAAGTTCAAAGCAGGATCTACTTTCTTGCAATTTTGATAGATTCTGTAAAATAATTTGCCAGCATTCTTACCGGAACCTCGTTATCTTCCTTGAAACATGGCTCGGTTTCCAACCAGTGCATGAGATCGGAGCGGGTAAAAACACGGATATCGTTCGGAACAGACAAGATCACATTCTGGCGTGTAAAGACGGAGGCACTGTACACCGGAATCGGACTGAAATCAAATCCTTTTAGGAACAAACGAGTAAGATCCATATTCTGGTCCATCGCGCGGACCGGGTTCGGAATCTCTTTAATTGTATCATTCATGTTTTGCATAAAGCGTCGCTGGGACTCTTCCAGATAAATATGGCCGCCAAAACCGAAACAGTTTAGAAGAAGAATTCCAAACTTTCCAATCAGGATCATGGTCGCAGTACTGTTCTTTCCATTATAAGGAAAGCTTCCAGGAAAGACAATTTTCATTTCATGCTTAAAGGCATAAGTTTTCAGTTTTACGAGTAGCTCTTCAATCTCGGAGGATCGTGCATTGTGAGTAAAGAATAGTTTCTGATTCTTGCCGGCGAAATCTTCAGGTCGGATGATCTCTCCCTTTCTTGTTTTTTCAAGAATACATCGTTGGATGTTTTTCCTACGGATCAGATGGGGAAAGATCAAGACAGCAACAAAGATAAGCAGGCCAATGAATAGAAGCTGACCGTTCGACAGCGTATTCAGGGATGCAAGAAAATCCATAAGTAATACCTCCATATAGTAAGAATGGATAATAGAAACCCTAAAAAGATTATACAATATATCTTGATAAAATGCAAAGAATATGTTAGTATATAAACAACAGATATATCAGTTGCTTAGACTTGTAATGTTATTCGTCGATATGTCAAAACGAATGGAAACGGAGAAAAAATTTGGGAAAAACAGATTACGCATATGAATATATAAAGGGGAAGATTATCAGTGGAGAGTATCCCCCATTGAGTGACATATCGGAAGATACGCTCCAAAAAGAACTGGAAGTGAGCAGAACGCCTGTCCGCGAAGCGATTCTCCGATTGGAAAAGGAAGATCTCGTCCACGTTTATCCTCGAAAAGGAACGATTGTCTCGGCAATTACGCTGGATCTCATTGAAGATGTATACGGCGTGCGTGAGCTTATTGAGCCAGCGATGGTTCTGAGTTCCATGCATCAGCTTGACCGGGAGTGGCTGACAGGTGTAAGGGAAAAGATCTTAAATCCGCCGAAAGATCTTGAAGGTGAGAAACTTAGACGGTATCTGATTGATCAGGACACTGAACTTCACGCGAAGATTACCATGGGATGTCCGAACCGGTATCTGATTCGTTTGATGAATACGATCATTGATCAGAACCTGCGGCTTCGAATTATCAGTTCGCACCCAACGGAAGGTGAAGGAAGTGTTGAGGAGCATGTTGCGTTAATAGATGCGCTGCTGGACAATAATCGTCGTCAAGTAGAAATTTTATTAAAAGAGCATCTGGAACACTCAAAAGTTCGTACGATACAGCATTTCAGATACAGAGAACCGGTAAAATGGAATGTTTAAATCAGAAAAGAAATACAAAGCCACATTGCATATCCGGAATTATAATCCGAGTATAGCAATGGGGCGATTCTTTAACAAAATAAGATATATCAGTTGAATATGAAGTATATATTAAATAAATATCATAAACGGAGGTTACAAGACAATGAAAGCAGTTTACATCAAGGAACCAGGAAAATTAGAAGTGATCGATGTTGAGAAGCCATCGATCAAGAAAGACACACAGGTACTGGTAAAAATCACTGCGGCCGGAATTTGCGGCAGCGATATCCATATTTTTCATGGAACCCACGCATACGCAACATATCCGCGTATCATTGGACATGAGGGGTGTGGCATTGTAGAAGAAGTTGGATCTGCCGTAACAGATCTCAAGCCGGGTGATTCTGTTATCATCGAGCCGATTACAGGATGCGGAACTTGCTATGCCTGCAGACATGGACGTTACAACTGCTGTCCGGATATCAAGGTAGCAGGTGTTCATATTGACGGTGTTATGGAAGAGTATTTTGTCACTGAGAGAAATAAATTATATAAATATGATCCAAATGAGCTGACACCGGTGGAAGCTGCAACAGCTGAGCCATATACAGTTGGCGCACAGGCCAATGCACAGGCTAATACACAGCCAGGGGATCTCGTTTTGATCCACGGCGCAGGACCGATCGGAATGATCATCTGTGATATCGCTGAGAAGCGCGGAGCGACTGTTATTGTCAGCGAGGTAAATGAAGACCGCCTGAAAATCGCAAAAGACTTCGGAGCAAAGTATACGATCAATCCGAAGAAAGAAGATCTGAAGGAAGCTATTATGAAGATTACTGACGGCAAGGGTGTGAATGTTGTATTTGAGACAAGCGGCGTACCAGCTCTGACCAGTCTCTCCGTAGAGCTGTTAAGTCCCCACGGACGTCTTGTCCCGCTTACATTTGCACCGGAGCCAGTTCCGATCAACTTCCGCCTTATGAATAAGAATGAACTTGTCATTGCTGGAACAAGAAACCAGAATGGCAAGTTCCCGGAGGTTGTAGAAAGTCTCCCAAGCAGAAAGGACAGAATCGACAAGCTTGTCACTCATGTATTCCCGGCAGAAGAGGCAAAAAAGGCATTTGACACCGCAATGGATAAGACGAGCGGCTCATGCAAGGTGGTAATTACATTCTAAATATAAAAATGATTGGACATATATCGAGATTAGAAGAAAATCATCGGATTTGGAGAGGTAAATAGGTGACATCAACAGAATATGTGGCAGGACTGTTTGATTTGACAGGTCATGTCGGAATTATTACAGGTGGAAGCCGCGGACTGGGATTTGGACAGGTCAAAGTTCTGACAGATGCGGGAGCGACTGTATACAATCTGGATCTGATCCCTCACAGCGATGAGCAAATGATCCGTGAGGGACACCTGATCGATATTCGCTGCGATGTTACGGACTATGATGCAGTAGAAAAGGTTGTAAAGGGAATCGTGGAAAAAGAAAGACAGTTGGATTTCCTGATCAATAATGCTGGAATCACGTTTAAGTGTCGTGCAGAAGAATTTCCGCTCGACCGGTTGGATAAAATCATACAGATCAACCTGAAAACACCGTATATGCTTGCAAGAATCTGCTATCCGTACCTAAAACAGTCAGAGTACATCGGAGGTGTCATAACGATCTCATCAATGGCGGCCTATATGGGATTTACCGGTGTGCTTCCGTATGATATGACAAAGTCCGGAGTCCTTGGCTTGACGAGAGGTCTGGCAGAGGAATGGAAAAACGATAACATCTTGGTGAACAGTGTGGCACCGGGGTGGTTTATAACAAAACTTAATGAGGAAATGTTCGAAAAGAACCCTGATCGAAAGGCCGCGGCATTGGCAAAGCCGATGCTGCCGCATTTTGGTGATCCGGTGGAGATTGGCTATATGATGCTGTTTCTCCTTTCTGGCGCTTCAACCTATCTTACAGGACAGGATTTCCCTGTGGATGGCGGAGCAATTCCTCATGGTTTTTAACTAAAATTGAACATTGGAATCAAAAGTGGTAAGGGTATGTTTTCGCATACCCTTATTGTCTCTAAAACAAGAAAATAATCAGGAAGAAAGGAAAAGGATATGATGAAGACATCAATCACAGGAATCGAAAGCGCAAGTTGGTACACACCATTGGTTTTACGCGGGGCATATACGGATATGATCCGTCAGGCTGCGCAACTTGGCTACGATGGAATCGAACTGCATCTGATGGATTCAGACGCAGTTGATAAAAAGGCGATCATTACGGCGCTTAAGGAGAACCATGTTGAGCTGACATCCATCGGAACTGGTCCATCCTACAGCCAGAAACGGATCTTTATGACCAATGAGGATGAAGCAGTCCGGAAGGAGGCAATCCGGCGGATGATTGGACATATACGCTTCGGATCAGAGACAGGGGCGGTTGTAATCATCGGTCTGATGAAAGGGCAGAAAAAAGACTGCGGAGATCCGGTAAAGTATGATGCTTATTTCCGGACAGGAATGGAGGCATGTATCAAAGAGGCGGAACGATTGGGCGTGCTGCTGGCATTTGAAGTGATTGATCGCTTCGAGAGTGACTGGCTGAACACGGTAGATGAGGGGTTAAAACTGTTAGATTCTTTCGGATCGGATGCCTTGAGCCTGCACCTTGACACGTTCCATATGAATATTGAAGAGCCTGACTGCGCAGAGAGCATCCGAAAAGCAGGAAAACGGATCGGTCATGTACATGTAGCAGACAGTGATCGTTGGTACCCGGGGCATGCCCATTATGATTTTGCTTCTACATTCTCAGCATTGAAAGAAGTGGGATACGAGCGTGCTGTTGCTCTCGAATCGTTCCTCTATCCAGATCCAGAGACGGCAGCAAGACGGGCACTTGAAAAAATTAACAGTTATCTAAAATAAGATCGTTAAAAAAGCAACAAAATAAACAATAGACATCAGGAAAATTGGCAAAAAACGAACAAAACCTATTGATTTTTCCATGAAATCGTGTATAATATGACCTATAAGAAATGTGATATATCTTATGTATTTAAAAAAAATATCAATAAAACATCAGAACGATATCACAAACGTGAAATAAGATTTCAAAAGGAGAGAGTCAAATGAAAAAGAGAGTATTGGGACTGACAATGGCAATGGTAACAGCGATTTCCATGACCGGTTGTGGTGGCGGAGGTACAACCGCTACAACAGCTGCCGCAAAGGACACAACTGCAGCAGCTGCCGCTGAGGGAGAGAGCAAAACTGCAACTGGCAGCGATTGGGGCCAGTACGATTTAAAACTCGCGACAAACCTTGCTGAAGACCATGTTGCATGTAAAGGCTATTACGCATTTGCGGACGCAGTAAAGGAAGCAACAGATGGACATGTTACGGTTACTGTTTACTCTGGTGAGCAGTTAGGTAAAGAGAGCGATGTAACTTCTTCTGTATCCATGGGTGCTAAGACTTGTGATATCGTAGCTTGTGGACCGTCTGAGCTTGCAAAATATGATCCAACATTCTCATTATTTGATGCACCATATGTATTTAATGATGGAGACTCCATGGTCGCATTCGCAAATAGTGATGAAGTTCAGAGCTTATATGATAGTCTTGCAGAGAAAAGCAATCTGCGTTGCCTTGGTATGTACTATTATGGTTCTCGTGAGGTTACAACAAACAAGTATGCTGCAAAAACTCCGGCTGAACTTAAAGGCTGTAAGTTAAGAGTTCCGGATTCCGAAATGGCAATGGCTTATGGTGCAGCACTTGGCGCAACACCGGTAGTTATGTCATTAGGTGAAGTTTACATGGGAATTCAGCAGGGCGTAGTTGATGGACAGGAGAACCCGCTCCCGACAATCAACTCCAACGCATTCTACGAGGTTTGTGACAACCTGTTAATGACAGACCATGTAATCGCAGCAGTTACATACACGATGGATGAGAATGTATGGAAGAGTATGCCGGCAGATCTTCAGGATATCGTAAAAGAGTGTGTATTCACAAGCTGTGATTCCATCACAAAAGATATTCAGGCTCAGGAGGCTGAACTTCAGGATACACTCAAAGAAAAAGGTATGAATATTGTTGAAGTTGACAAAGATGCATTTAAAGCAAATGTTCAGGGCATCTATGACAAGTACGCAGATACATGGGGCGATTGGCTTGCAACTGCACAGTCCTTTAATAAGTAATTGAAAAGACGGGAAGTTCCCCCCCGGTTGTTGTACGTGTACAGGAACCGGGGGAATCTTATATCTGCACAAAATGTCAGGAGGGAAAACGGTTGAAGACAGTAATAGACCAAATCAATAAAATATACGATAAATTTAATAAGCTGAATGAATGGTTTATTATTTTTCTAATGTCAGCGATGTGTCTTGATCTGCTCGGTCAGGTCATTATGAGATATGTATTCCAGCATCCACTTACATGGTCAGAGGAGCTGGCCCGTTACATATTTGTATGGATCGCACTTTTAGGATCTGCATGGTGCGGACGAAATCACATCCATGTCCGTATGACAGCAGTGACATCCCTGCTTCCGAAGCCGGCTGTCCATGTGATCCAGATCCTCATCAGCATTATCTGCGCAGGGACATGTTTCATCCTGTTCCCAAACGCGTGTAAGATATTCATGTCACAGAGCAAATTAAAAGCAGTTACACTTGGTGTCAGCCTCGGAATCGAATACATCGCTGCACCGATTGGAATTATGATGATGGCGATCCAGTGGACTATTGATGCGTTATACGCAATCTTTGACTGGCCTGGATATCAGGCACGCTACATGAAAGGAGAAGATTAAGAGATGGCAGTATTATTAGTAAGCTTTCTTGTATTAATGGTATTAGGATGCCCGATCGCATTCTGTCTCCTTTGCAGCGGCACATTCTATTTCCTCGCGAACGATATGGCGCTTATCATGGTTGTACAGCGACTGACAGAGGGCGCAAATACATTTACACTTCTTGCAGTACCGGGATTTATTCTTGCAGGAAATCTGATGAACAGCGGTGAAGTTACAGACCGTATTTTCGATTTCTGCGGCAAGTTAGTTGGACATATCACTGGCGGTCTGGGACACGCAAACATCCTTGCCTCCGTAGTATTTGCGGGAATGTCCGGTGCAGCGATCGCCGATGCCGGTGGACTTGGTGCAATCGAGTTAAAAGCGATGCACGACGCAGGCTACGACGATGACTTCTCTCTGGCGGTTACAGGTGCGTCCTCCCTCGTAGGACCGATCATCCCGCCGAGCGTTCCGGCAGTTGTATATGGAACAGTAGCATCTGTATCTATCGGACGTCTTTTTATGGCTGGTGCCGTTCCAGGAGCAATCATGGCAATCGCAATGTGTACCATGGTATATATTATCAGTAAAAAGCGTGGATACGGGAAAGAAGAATGGTGTGGTTTCTCCGCATTATTCCATTCCTTTAAAAGAGCATTCCTGTCTCTTTTAACGGTTGTTGTCATCCTTGGCGGTATCCTTGCTGGTATTTTCACGCCAACAGAGGCCGCAATCATCGCAACATTTTACGCAATCTTCCTTGGTTTTTTCTACCGCACACTGACATTAAAAAAGCTGCTTGCAGCATTAAAGGAAGCCAGTGAGACAACATGTACCGTTATGATGATTGTTTGTGGTGCGACGATCTTCTGTTATATTCTCTCATTTGAGAGATTTCCGCAGATGGTTGCGAACCTCTTCCTTACCTATGTAGACAACAAGTATTTAGCACTTTTAGTTATCAATATTTTCCTTGTATTTGTTGGAATGTTTATGGATTCGTCACCATCTATTATTATTTTAACACCGGTATTCCTTCCGGTTGTAACAGCGTTTGGAGTAGATCCAGTCCATTTTGGAATTATCATGATCTTAAACCTTATGATTGGTCTTTTAACACCTCCGGTTGGAATGGTACTTTATGTACTTTCGAAAGTATCGAGCGTACCATTTGAACGGATCTGTAAGGCAACTGTACCGTTCATTATCATGTTCTACATTATTCTGCAGTTTATTACATATATTCCGCAGATCACACTTGCACTGCCAACTTGGATGTACGGAGCATAAAAGGAGGTTAGAAAATAGATTTGAAGATGCATGAAAATGAACTGTTAATGATCCAGCCGAATGACAATGTTGCAGTTGCTTTAAAAGCACTCTCCAAAGGCTCCGAGTGTAGTGTTGGCGGGAAGAACATTATTTTAAAAGATGACATTCCTGCAGCACATAAAGTTGCCCTGACAGAGATTGGAAAAGATGAAAATGTGATCAAGTATGGTTTGCCGATTGGACACGCCATAAGTCCGATTCATATGGGAGAACATGTACATATCCACAATATGACAACAAATTTGGAAGGTCTTCTGGAATATCAGTATCATCCGGAACCAGATCTGTGGAAGAACTTTATACCAGAGGAAGAAGCATATTTTGATGGCTATCTCCGGGAAGATGGACGAGCAGGAACGAGAAACGAGATTTGGATTGTTCCGACGGTTGGCTGTGTTAATCAGACAGCAAAGATCTTGGCGGAGAGAGCTGCGAAAAAGTATGCGGGGCGCGTAGATGGAGTTCAGGCACTGATTCATAATGCGGGTTGCAGCCAGCTTGGAGATGATATGCTGATGACTCAGAAACTGCTGAAAGGTTTGATCAACAATCCGAATGCGGGAGCAGTTCTGGTCGTGAGTCTGGGCTGTGAAAATAACTGTCTGGAATATTTTAAACCAGTGCTCGGGGATGTCAATCCAGCGCGCGTAAAATTCCTTGTAACGCAGGACCATAAAGATGAGTATGAGGAAGGCATGAAACTTCTGGACGAACTGGCAGAGTATGCCGGTTCCTTTAAAAGACAGAAAGTGTCTGCGGGACTGCTGCAGATTGGTGTAAAATGCGGAAGCTCGGATGCATTTTCAGGAATTTCGGCGAATCCGCTTTGCGGACGTATTACGAATCATGTGGTTAAATGCGGCGGTAAAGCAATTCTGACCGAAGTTTCGGAAATGTTCGGCGCAGAGACAAGACTGATGGATCGGGCGGTAAGCGAAGAGGTCTTTCAGGACGTGGTAGAGCTTATTAATAATTTTAAAGAATATTTTATGCGATATGGTCAACCCATCGATCGAAATCCGTGTCCGGGCAACATCAGAAGCGGAATTTCCACGGATGAGGATAAGTCTCTCGGAAACATCCAGAAAGGCGGTTCCGCACCAGTGGTAGATGTGCTTTACTATGGTGATCAGGTTAAGAAAAGGGGCCTGAGTCTCCTGATCGGAAGCGGAAATGATGCGGTGTCTGTCACGAATCTGACAGCAAGCGGAGCAAATATAGTTCTGTTTACGACCGGAAACGGAAATCCATTTGGAGCTTTTGTGCCTACGATCAAGATTTCTTCCAATACAGCTCTCGCAGAGAAAAAGACTGGCTGGATTGATTTCAACGCCGGAGGTGTTCTGGAAGGAAAGAGCTTTGAAGAAGTGGAAAAAGAGTTATTCCATGAGATGTTGGAAGTTGCCAGTGGGCGGCATCATACAAAGAACGAGGACTATGGATATAGAGAAATATCCATTTTCCGTGATGGTGTTACTTTATAAAATAAAAGAGTTTAGGAGGCAGTGATCATGAAATTCAGTGCAACCGTTACATTACAGTATGACACGATATTTTCTTCGTTTTCTCCGGCTGATTATTTAAAAGGTCTGGACTGGATGAAAGCAAATCATCTCGATGGTGCGGAACTCTGCATCAGTAATTACAATAATCTTGATGTAGCAAAAATTAAGGATGAATTGGATCAGAGAGGACTTGGCTGTTCTACTCTGTCCACAGGACAGGCTCGTGGACTTGAGGGCTTATCTTTGATCGGTGTTCCAGCAGATGTCACGAAGAAGACTCAGGAGAGGTTTATGCAGCATATCGATGCGGCAAAGATTCTGGGGAGCAAGGTGACTATGGGACTTATGAGAGGACTTGGAAGCCAGACGACAATGGATAAGGACCTGAAAGAACTTGCAGAAGCTATGAAGCCAATCATCGAATATGCAGATAAGAAAGGCGTGATAATCTGCCTTGAGGCCATTAACCGTTATGAGACTGCATTATTAAACTCTGCGGAGGCGACTGTTGAATTTATTGACAATGGACTGGGTAATCCTGACTGTGTCGGAATTCTCTGGGATCTGTTCCATGCCAATATTGAGGATATTGATTACGAGCGTAGCATCAAGATTATGGGAAATAAGTTAAAACATATTCATTTGGCAGATTCTAACCGTATGTTCCCGGGCTATGGTCATACGGATATTGCCGCTATCCTTAAGATGGTGAAGAATACGGGATACTCCGAGTATGCATCCTTCGAGTGTTTCAATCTCCCATCTCTTGAGACGGTGCTGAACGAGACCGGCGCATGGGTTCAGAAGATGAGAGAATTATAGTATACTCGAAAACACAACCGAATATAACAGACAAACAGAAAGCTCTTTGGGATTACCAGAGGGCTTTTTTGTAATGTTTATGTATCTGAAAGAGGTTGCGGCGGCAGTGACAGTAAGCGGCATGCTAAGAATGCGTTAAGTTAGCAGATGACAATGGAAATAACGCGTATATTATGCATAAAACTCATTGCTTTTTAAGAGAAAATATGTATAATATGCCTATAAATACCGTGATATATCTATTGCATTCATAAAGAATACAAAATGGACATCACAGCATAAGCTGGAAATGCAAAGAAAAGGGAGGGAACGCAGGACATATACACAGATCAAGATAAAAGACAGTATGAGTTGAAGAGAACAATACAAGGAGGGGATCTATATTGAAACAGTTTATAAACCAGATCAATAAATGGTATGACAAATTTAACAAACTGAATGAATGGGTTATTATTTTTCTGATGTCCGCAATGTGTGTGGATCTTCTTGCACAAGTAGGAGCACGTTACCTGTTCCAGCATCCACTCACCTGGTCGGAAGAGCTGGCAAGATACATGTTTGTGTGGATTGCGCTTCTGGGCTCTGCCTGGTGCGGGCGAAGCCATATTCATGTTCGGATGACTGTGGTGACGGGAATGCTTCCTAAGTCGGTGGAACGCATCGTGCAGATCATTGTCAGCATTACCATTGCTGCGACGTGTTTTATTCTTCTTCCAAATGCGTATAAGATCTTTTTGTCGCAGAGTAAATTAAAGGCAGTTACATTGGGTATCAGTCTTGGAATCGAGTATATTGCAGCACCGGTGGGAATCTTCATGATGGCCATTCAGTGGACTGTCGACGCCTTGTACGCAATCTTTGACTGGCCTGGATATCAGGCACGCTATGTGAAGGAGGAACAGTAGTATGGCAGCGTTGTTAGTAAGCTTTTTATTATTAATGATCCTTGGATGCCCGATCGCTTTCTGTCTGCTTTGCAGTGGAACGATCTACTTTATGACAAACAACATGGCGCTCATCATGGTTGTACAGAGACTGACGGAGGGCGCGAACACATTCACACTTCTTGCGGTTCCAGGATTCATTCTTGCAGGAAACCTGATGAACAGCGGTGAAGTTACAGATCGTATCTTTGATTTCTGCGGTAAGCTGGTTGGACATATCACCGGCGGTTTGGGACATGCAAATATTCTGGCATCTGTAGTATTCGCCGGAATGTCCGGAGCAGCGATCGCGGATGCCGGAGGACTTGGCGCTATCGAGTTAAAGGCCATGCACGACGCTGGCTACGATGATGATTTCTCTCTGGCAGTTACAGGAGCGTCCTCCCTTGTAGGACCGATCATCCCGCCGAGCGTTCCGGCAGTTGTATACGGAACAGTAGCATCTGTTTCTATTGGGCGCCTTTTTATGGCTGGAGCAGTTCCGGGAGCTATCATGGCAATTGCAATGTGTGCCATGGTATACATCATCAGCAAAAAGCGTGGTTACCGAAAAGAAGAGTGGTGTGGGTTCAGGGCATTGTTTCATTCTTTCAGAAGAGCATTTCTTTCGCTTCTGACTGTAGTTGTTATTCTCGGGGGAATTCTTGCCGGTATCTTCACACCGACAGAGGCAGCAATTATCGCAACATTTTACGCGATTTTTCTCGGATTCTTCTATCGCACACTGACATTAAAAAAGCTGCTTGCAGCATTAAAGGAAGCCAGCGAGACAACGTGTACCGTTATGATGATCGTCTGTGGTGCAACAATCTTTTGCTACATCCTTTCTTTTGAGAGATTTCCGCAGATGGTTGCGAATCTCTTTCTTACCTATGTAGATAATAAATATATGGCATTGTTTGTGATCAATGTCTTCCTTGTATTTGTCGGAATGTTCATGGATTCTTCTCCATCCATTATTATCCTGACACCAGTATTCCTTCCGGTTGTAACTGCGTTTGGAGTAGATCCGGTTCATTTTGGAATTATCATGATCTTAAATCTCATGATCGGTCTTTTAACACCGCCAGTGGGTATGGTGCTCTATGTACTGTCAAAAGTATCGAGTGTACCATTTGAGCGGATTTGTAAAGCAACGGTTCCTTACATTATTATGTTTTATATCATTTTACAGTTTATCACATATATCCCTCAGATTTGTCTGGCACTTCCGACATGGATGTACGGGGCATAAAATATTGATTAAAGCGATAGCGCCGCTTTCTGATATTGAAAACGGCGCTTTTTCTGTTAATATGCCATTTATTAACATATCGAACAAGTACTTATAAGTACACATGATATATATTCCGATGAGCGGAATACCTCTAAAAACTGTCGAAAAATCATAGAAAAATCTTGACATCTGCCCATAAAACTCGTTATGATATTTTCTGCACTATACTGACTCATTAGTTGCCTGAGTAACCCGTAAAAAAGTCTGCATTTGCAGACCTTTTTTGTGTAATGGGGAATTCCTTAGAATTTCAGGCGGACTGCCGTGAAGGGCTCTGCATCCGGCCCGCACAGGTATAGTGAAGGAGGAAACACCATGAAATCAGTTCATGAAGCATTAGATCAGATCCTTCCGGAGATCATCGCAATGAGCGAAGATATTTACTGTCATCCGGAGCTTGGATTTAAGGAGTTCAGAACAAGAAAAAAGGCGATCGAGGCACTCGACAAGGCGGGGATTCCGCATGAGGATGTCGCGTACACGGGAATCCGGGCAGTCTTAGATTCCGGAAAGCCTGGACCGAATATCGGCCTGATCACGGAATTCGACGCGGTTCCGACCTTCGGACATCCGTACGCCAGTGAGGATAGCTGTGCAGCCCATACCTGCGGCCACTACGGTCAGCTGGGCGTTATGATGAGCTTATTCTTAGCAATTAAAGATTCCGGTATGTTAAAGGATCTCTGCGGAAAGGTCACACTTCTCGTGACACCGGCGGAGGAGTTCTGCGATATGGATTACCGGAAGGGACTTATTAAGGAAGGAAAGATCTCCCACCCGTCAGGGAAACAGGAGATGATCGCAACAGGCATTTTTGATGATGTGGACATCATGTTATCCTGCCACGCTATGGGGATCGACATGACAAAGTATCATGCGGAGATTGGTTCCAGCTTAAACGGCTTTATCATGAAGCGGGCAATCTTTACAGGAAAGGCGTCCCACGCAGGAGCGAACCCGGAAGGCGGCGTAAACGCGCTCAATGCGGTAAACCTTGCCATGACGGGAATCAACTTCCTGAGAGAGACTTTCCGAGCAGATGACGCGATCCGCGTCCATTTCTATGTGCCGGAAGGTGGCCAGTCTGTCAATACGGTTCCGGGAAGAACACAGCTTGAGATGTATGTCAGGGCGAAGACAGTTCCGGCGATCTTTGAGACAAACGCGAAAGTGACCCGCGCGATCCGCGCCGGAGCACTTGCGATCAACTGTGATCTTGAGATTCAGGATACACCGGGTTATTTCCCACTCCATCAGGACGAGAACCTGACAGAGCTTGTGAAGAAACACATTTTAGATTATATCGACGAGAGCATGGTCGCTCAGGGAACTCACGGCTTCGCTTCCGGAGATATGGGAGATTTATCCCTCATGTGGCCGATCGTTGAGATCGGTGTTGCCGGATTTGAGGGCAGTATCCACGGAAAAGATTTTAAGACGGCGGATCCGGAGCAGGCATACTGTGTCCCAGCTCATTATTTCGCAGATACCGTGACAGATCTCTTATCCGATGGCGGTGCGTCCGCGTGGAAGATCAAAGAGGCGTTCAAGCCGGTGATGAACAAGAAAAATTATCTGGAAACTCTGGATAGTTTGAATAAATCAACTTTTTACGAAAAGGAGAACAACTAATTATGAAAAAGAAATTCTTATGCAGCACACTTGCAATGGCGATGGCAGCTTCCATGCTGTTCGGATGCGCAAGCGAAAGCAAGACCGAGACAACTGCAGCAGCAGGCGAGACAACCGCAGCAGCTGCTGAGACAACTGCAGAGGCAGCAAAGGCTGAGACAAACGGCGAGAAGTTAAAAGTAACACTTCTTGTTACCGGCTCCTTCGGTGATAAGGCATTCAACGACTCCGCACAGGCTGGTATGGAAAAGCTTGAGGCTGAGCTTGGCGATAAGGTTGAAGTAAACATGGTCGAGATGGGCAGCGACAAGACAAAGTTTGAAGGTTCCATGTTAGACGCTTGTGAGTCCGATGCAGACCTTATCATCACAGGTCTCTGGGATATGAAGGAGATCACAGAGAAGGTTGCTCAGGAGTTCCCGGAGAAGAAGTTCATCATCTTCGATACAGATGTTGACTACACACTTGGTGATTTAAGCAACGTATACTCCATGAGCTACAAGCAGAACGAGGGCGCATTCCTTGCAGGCGTTCTTGCAGCAAGTGCGACAAAGTCTGATATGGAATACGCAAACGAGGACAACGTGATCGGTTTTGTAGGCGCAAAGGATACAGCAGCCGTTATCAACGACTCTGCAGTAGGCTTCATTGAGGGTGCTCAGTTCGTAGATCCGGATGTGAAGGTACTTGTTTCCTACGTTGGTTCCTATGTTGACTCCGCAACAGCAAAAGAGCTTGCGATCACTCAGTACTCCAACGGCGCTGATGTTGTATTCGTAGCAGCAGGTCCGGCATCCGTAGGTGTTATCGAGGCAGCAGCAGAAAGCAAGAAGTACTGCATCGGCGTTGACTCCGACCAGGCACTTGCTTACGAGGGCAAGGACGAGGCAAACTTCATCATCTCTTCCGCGATCAAGGGCGTTGGCGACAGCATCTACAATGCAGTTGAGAAAGCAGTTGATGGAACACTTCCGTATGGTGAGTACCAGATCCTCGGTATCGAGGACGGCGTTGTAGGCCTTGCTGACAACGATATTTATCAGTCTGCAGTATCTGAGGATGCAAAGAAAGCCGTTGAGGATGCAAAAGAGAAGCTGCTCGCAGGCGAGGTTACCGTTGATTCCGCTTATGGTATGGATGAGGCAACTCTGAAGGGAATCATCAACGGAGCTCAGTAAACGCCCATAGCTTCTTGTTTTCATGTCAATGAAAACAAGAAGAGGCATGTCGGGGCAGCGAGTATTTATCTCCTGTATTCATGCGGAGAGATATAGGAGACGTTGGAATCGTCTGATCCTCCGGAAACTCTGGGGAACGGGCCGTCCATCGCCCCATATCTACCCGCGAATCGCAGGAGATTTTTACATTTACGCGGGCGCAGTCCAATGTCCGCATTTGCAATATATTTGCGATTCAGGCAGTTACGAACAGGAACCACTTTCACAGGCAGACAAAGATGCCTTACTTGGAGGAAACAATGGAGCAGGAGATCATTTTAGAGGCCCGGAACATCACAAAAGTCTATCCGGGCGGCGTTGTGGCAAACCATAATGTCAATCTGCAGATCAAAAAGGGTGAGATCCATGCCCTCGTCGGTGAAAACGGCGCGGGAAAATCCACCTTAATGAAGATGCTGTTTGGCATGCTGGCACCGACAGAAGGCCAGATCTTCGTGGATGGAAAAGAGGTACACTTCTCATCATCCAGCGATGCGATCGCGGCCGGACTCGGCATGGTACACCAGCATTTCATGCAGGTTCCGTCCATGACCGTTGCGGAGAACCTGATTCTCGGCGCGGAGACAGGAACTGCATTTAAAGTAGACCGGAAAGAGGCGGTGCGAATCACCGCGGAGCTTTCCGACAAATATAATCTGAAGGTAGAGGCAAAGGAAAAGGTCGAGGACATTTCTCTTGCCATGCGTCAGAAGCTTGAGATCTTAAAGGCACTCTACCGGGGTGCCCATATTCTGATCCTGGACGAGCCGACAGCCGTGCTGACACCACAGGAAACAGAAGAATTATTTGAACAGTTAAAACTTTTAAGAGAAAACGGCCACACGATCATCTTTATCTCCCACAAATTAAACGAAGTCAAGGCACTCTGCAACCGTATGACGATCCTCCGGGACGGAAAGACCATGGGAACATACGAGATCTCCGATCTTGATGAGCAGGAGATCTCCCGCCTGATGGTCGGCCGCGATGTCAGCCTGAATATTGAGAAAGAGGAGATGGAGTTCGGAAAGAACGTATTCTCCGTCAAAGACCTTGTCTACGCAGACCAGTTTGGAAAGACGAGACTGGACCATGTTTCCTTCACAATCAAAGAGGGTCAGATCTTAGGTATCGCCGGAATCGACGGAAACGGTCAGTCAGAGCTTGTCGAGGCCATCGTCGGGACCTTAAAACAGCAGCAGGGAACCATCACAATGAACGGAAAGGACATCTCCAATGCCCCGGTGCTTGCGCGTCAGGAGGCAGGAATCTCCCACGTTTCCGAGGACCGTATGAAATTCGGCACGGCTCCGAAGCTTTCCCTGGAGGACAATGCGATCTCCAAGGTCTACTATACCGATAAATTAAAGACCCACGGGCTCTTAGACAGCAAAAAGATCAGTGAGTTCACGAACCGGATCTTAAAAGAGTTCCTTGTAAAATATGATAACTCCAAGCAGTCTATCGCGGAGCTTTCCGGCGGTAACGTCCAGAAGGTCGTTGTCGGTCGTGAATTTGACTATGAGCCGGATCTTCTGATTATGAACCAGCCGACCAGGGGTATCGACGTCGGAGCCATCGAGTTTATCCGTAAGAAGATTGTGGACATGAGAAGCAGAAAGAAAGCGATCCTGCTTGTATCCGCGGACTTAAGCGAGATTCTTTCCTTAAGTGATACGATCCTTGTCATGCATGAGGGCCGCATCGTCGGACATATCTCCGATGTGAAGAATACGTCAGAGAACGAGCTCGGTCTTTATATGCTGGGTGTAAAAGAAGATTCCAAGGAGCAGATCGGAGGTGCTTACTGTGAATAAAAAATTTACGATCGTAAGACTTCTCTGCGCGTTTGCCATTGCCATCGCCTTGTCGGTAGCGGTGATCTTCGCAGTCAGTGAGGAGCCGGTGATCGCGATCTATAACCTATTTTTAGGACCGCTGCAGTCCAAACGTCACTTTTTTGAAGTGTTTGCCAGCAGTGTACCGTTGATCTTTACGGGACTTGCCCTGGGACTTGTATTCAAGTCCGGCAACTTCTCCATGATCGCGGACGCATGTCTCTATACGGGCGCTGTTGTGACAGCGGCTCTCGCCATCAAGACATCCCTGCCGTTCGCAGTACACCCGATCGTGATCATGATCGCGGCTGCGGCTGTGGGTGGGCTGATCGGAAGTATCCCGGCGCTCTTAAAGGTGTATTTCCACACGAATGAGCTGGTAACTTCCTTAATGTTCAACTATGTGTTCTTTTACCTTGGGATCTACAACGTGACAAAGTTCCTTGCTGACCGTGAGGCGGGAACCTTTGCATCGAAGAAATATCAGGCAACAGCATCTCTCGGAAAGCTGATCTCCGGAACGAACTTCCATGTGGGATATCTCATCGCCATTGCAGCGGTGATCCTGTTATATATTCTTGTATACAAGACGAAGTTTGGTTATGAGGTGCGCATCTCAGGAAGCAACCCGGAGTTCGCGAAGTATTCCGGAATCCGTACCAGCCGCGTCATCATCATGACCCAGGTCATTGCGGGTGCCGTTGCGGGTCTTGGCGGCGCAGTCGAGCAGATGGGAATGTACCAGCGTTTCAACTGGCAGGATTCCCCGTCCTATGCGTGGGACGGTGTTATCATTGCGATCCTGTCCGGCAATAATCCGAAGATGGTGCCGTTCGCGGCATTTTTCCTCGCATATATCCGCGTCGGTGCCGACTTAATGTCGAGACGTTCTGACGTCCAGAACGAGCTGGTTTCCATTATCCAGGCAGTTCTGATCCTGTTTGTGACGGCTGAGCGGTTCATGGCAGGCTGGAAACAGCGCGAGGAAGCGAAAAAAGCACTGAAAGGGGAGGCGTAACAGATGGGAATCTTACAGGAAATTTTAAAAACATTGAGTCTCCCGGAGTTCTATTTCGCAATGTTTCGAAGCGCGACACCGGTGCTTTTAACGACACTGGGGGCTATGATCTCCTCGAGATCCGGAACCAGCAACATCGCCCTTGAGGGAACGATGCTGATCTCCGCCTTTGTGGGCGTTGTCGTCAGTGCATTCTCCCAGAGCGCATGGATCGGATTTTTGGGCGCGGTGCTTGCAGGCTTTATCGTCAGCAACATCCTCGCCTACTTTATCCTGAAACTAAATTCCAACGCGGTCATCTCCGGTATCGCGTTAAACACCTTCGCCTCCGGCGGAACGATCTTTGTCCTGTACCTGATCACAGGCGAAAAGGGTGCATCCACATCCCTGCCGTCCTTAAAGCTCCCGAGTGTGACGATCCCGGTCGTCAAGGATATCCCGGTGATCGGCGCGGTGCTTTCCGGCCATCATGTGCTGACCTATGCGGCGCTGATCCTGGTGGTAGTTGTGTGGTACATGTTTAAGTATACAAGACTCGGCATGCATATCCGTGCCGTCGGCGAGTCCCCGGATGCGGCGGAATCCGTCGGAATTCCGGTAAAAAGGATCAAGTACATCGCCCTCTGCTTAAGCGGAATGATGACAGGCATGGCAGGCGCGTTCCTGTCTATGGGATATGTGGGACTCTTCTCCTCCGGTATGACAGCGGGGCGTGGTTACATCGCTCTGGCAACCCAGGCCATCGCGGCGGGAAATGCCGTGATCGGCATGCTGGCATCTCTGTTATTCGGATTCTGCCAGAGTCTTGCGAACTATCTCCAGAACTCTTCGATCCCGCTGCAGTTTATCCAGATGATGCCGTATCTGATCATTATTATTGCGTATACGGTTTACTGCGCGATGGTGGAGCACAATAAGAAGAAAAAACAGATGAAGGCGGCGGCCGGGAAATAAATTTGCTATTACTCACCACCTAAAGAGGTGGGAGTCTTCTCGACTGAGATAAAAAACGGCAGCAGAGTGTGGTCGGAAAGAATTGATGCAAGCAGCTCCTGACATAGGGGCTGCTTTGTAGTAAATTAGAAGATCTGTGCAGCGATTGTGCTGACTGTACGAAAACACAACATAGAAGACACTGAATAGTTTAGAAGGGAGAATATTGTCAGATATGAGCCATATCGTAGAACTTCACTTACATCTGGACGGATCGCTCCGCCCGGAGACCGTCTGGGAGCTTGCAAAAGAGCAGGGCGTGGAGCTTCCGGCAAAGAGTGCGGAGGAAGTAAAATATATGATGGAAGTCCCGGAGGATTGTAAGACTCTGGAAGAATATTTGGAACGTTTCGATCTTCCGTTACTCGTCTTACAGAAGGCAGATGCCATCGAGCGTGTGACCTTTGAGCTGGTGGAGGATCTTGCGAAAGAGGGCGTGGAGTATGCGGAGCTTCGATTTGCACCGCAGTTTTCCATCAAAGACGGACTGACTCAGGATGAGGTCGTCGAGGCGGCCATCCGCGGAGCAGAACGCGGCATGAAGATGTATCCACAGATCCGCGTGGGTCTGATTCTCTGCTGTATGCGTGGAGCGGACAATGAGGAGCTGAACATGCAGACGGTAGAAACTGCGAAGAAATATCTTGGGGATGTGGTCTGCGCGGTGGACATCGCAGGTGCGGAAGGCCTGTTCCCGACTGAGAATTTTGCCCCGGTATTCGCGAAGGTCCGTGAATATGGCATTCCGATGACGATCCATGCCGGGGAGGCGGCCGGTCCGGACAGCATGAAGACGGCATTGTCATTCGGAACCAAGAGGATCGGACATGGCGTTGCGGCCATCAATGATCCGGAGCTTATAAAGAGACTCATCGACGAGAATGTGACCCTCGAGGTCTGCGTTACCAGCAATTATCACACAAAAGTAGTTCCGGCGATCAACATGCACCCGATCCACAAGCTTCTTGAGGCAGGTGTCCATGTGACCGTAAACTCCGACAACCGCACCTGTTCCAGAACTACACTTCAGAAAGAGAAGGAAGTGCTGAAGGAGGAACTTGGTTTCACCGATGAGGAGATCGAGAAGATGCAGGAGTATGCTTGGGAAGCGCGTTTTTTAAAATAATAGGATATCGGAGCGAAAAGCATATAGCAATCCGGAATCAAAGAATCATAAGATAAAAACGTGAGAATGCAAGGGGGCAGAGTATTGCCTCCTTTTTCCATGCCACGGAATGACAAAAACCTGATTTTCCGCTGGCTGGAACATGTTTTCGTGAAATTATACGAAAAAAAATAGGGGAATTGTCGCATATGCCAAAACTCCGGCTCAATGTAGCAAAAGCTTTGCATTGAAGATTGGATAATGCTAAAATGAAATTGTAATATTTCGATAAACGGAACAGCATTCCACTACACGGAATAGCATAAAAACGATAACTCATTGACATAAGACAGCCACGGATCCTGTGGCTGCGCACATTACAGAAATTGGAGGAGACTATGCAATTGATCGATCGGGCATTGAATGCCCTGGAAATACTGAGCCAAAATATGAATGGAATGTCGGTGACGGATCTGGCGGAGCAGCTTGGGATCCCGGCAAGCTCCACTCACAGGATCCTTTCAAGCTTAAAGGGAAATCATTTTGTCGTTCAGGACGAACATACGAAAAAATATCGTCTTGGATATAAGATCTGCGCAATCGCTACCGGGGTCGTAAAGGGAAGTGCGCTGACGCAGGCGGCACAGATGCCTATGCGGAGACTGGCGGAAAAGATCGACCGGAATGTGGTCCTCTGCATCATGGAGCATGGAGCAGTGATGAATGTGGCATGCAGCGAACGCGGCGATTCCAATATGTATATGGTTAAGATCGGACATGAGATCCCGTTCTATTCCACGTCGGCTGGCCGTGTTTTTATGGCTTACATGAACCGGAGCGAGGCATTGGATATTCTTGATCGTGAGAAACGCACGAAAATGACGCCGAATACGAAGACGGATCTGAAGGAGCTGAATGAAGAGCTGGACCGCATTCATAATCAGGGGTATGCGGTCATTGACGAGGAATTACAGATGGGGATCCTCGGCGCAGCGTGCCCGGTATTTGACAGAAACGGAGAGCTGGCGGCTGCGATCGCGTTTACGTCCATGAAGGATGGGGATACGGAAAAAATGTTCCAGAGGATCTGTCAGCTTAAGGAATGTGCGAAAGAAATTTCCGAGGCAATCCGATAGAAAAAAGGAGATTTGTTATGAGCGAGTATAGTGTAGAGTTAAAGGGCTTAAATAAGGTGTACAGTAACCTTCTAAAAGAGGATACGATCGCACTGAAGGATATCAACCTCCAGATCCGTCCGGGGGAGTTTATTTCTATCATCGGCCCGTCCGGCTGTGGAAAATCGACACTTTTGCGGATCATTGGAAACCTTGATAAACCGACCTCCGGTACGATCGAGTATCGCGACGGGGCAGACCAGCAGATGGGATTCGTATTTCAGGATTCCGTTCTTCTCCCGTGGAAAAATGTGAGACAGAATGCAGAATTTCCGTTAGTGATCCAGAAAAAGCAGACGAAAGAGAATGAAGAGAAACTTGACGAGCTCCTGGAACTTGCAGGGCTTTCGGAGTTTAAGACTGCGCTTCCGAGAGAGCTTTCCGGCGGTATGAAACAGCGTGTGTCCATCGTCCGGGCGCTTTCCTATGACGCTCCGTTACTTCTGATGGATGAGCCCTTCGGAGCTTTGGATGCCCTGACCCGTGACCACTTAAATGAGGAGCTTTTAAAGATCTGGCAGAAGACGAAAAAGACGGTTATTTTCGTTACCCACAGCATCGAGGAAGCCACCTTCCTGTCGGACCGCGTTCTCGTCATGTCGGCGAGACCGGGAAGAGTCAAGGAGATGGTGGAGATCGATCTGCCGCGTCCAAGGGGAGAGGCAACGAGAAATGATCCGAAGTTCACGGAATACAATAAGTATCTGAGGGGGATCATCGGATGAAAAAGAACGGAAAACTTCAGGGACTCCTGAGAACCGTCGGGGAATACGCGCTTTCCGTCGGCGTGTTTATCGCGCTCTGGTGGATCTACGTTGCGGTAAAGCATGTCCCGGCGTACATCCTGCCGTCTCCGCCGAAGGTCTGGAGCAGCCTTGTCAAAATGTTTGTAAAAGGAACTGTATACGCACATCTCTGGACGACGACTTATGAGGTCATTCTCGGATTTGTGATCGGCGCCTTTTTAGGAATTGTTCTGGGATATGTGTTTATCAAGATCGATGCCTTAAAAACCATGCTGATGCCGTACCTGATCTTCCTTCAGACGGCACCGAAGATCGCACTTGTCCCGTTATTCGTCGTATGGTTCGGAATCGGACTCGTGTCAAAGGTTGTTTTGATCATATCCATGGTCCTGTTCCCGGTATTGTCGGGAATGATGCTGGGTCTGGAATCGATCCCGCCGGATGTCAGAAACCTGATGAAGATCTTAAAAGCGTCAAAATGGCAGGTGTTTTCACAGGTTGAAATGCAGTATTCATTACCGGCGCTGTTTGCAAGTCTGAAGGTCGGTATCGTTCAGGCAGTCATCGGTGCGATCGTTGCCGAATGGATGTCCGGAAAACAGGGTCTCGGATATATCCTGACTTACGCGTCATCGACCTATGACACCCCGATGCTGCTCGCAGGCATCATCGTCACGATCATTCTGGGAATCGCGACGTATCAGGTGATCAGTGTGCTGGAGGATAAGTTCCTGTATTGGCACGAATCGAAAAATTAGTGCTCAGCCCGCCGCTTCTGACAAGAATGTGGTGTGCTGAATGAGAGAAAGATTTTGGGAGGAAATGAGTGTGAATTTTACATCGGCTTCATCACCGACGATGAATGGAAAAATGCCGCATATCCAGTGCACGGCTGAGGAGATCGGAGAGATCGTACTGCTTCCGGGTGATCCGGGGCGCGTTGCCATGTTTGAAGATCTTTTAGAGGATTATAAGATCGTCAGCAACTACCGGGAATATGTGGTTGGAACCGGATATTACAACGGAATCAAAGTTACGGTGTGCTCGACCGGAATCGGCGGTCCGTCAACAGAGATCGCTGTGCTCCAGCTGATCGCCCTCGGCGCGAAAGCACTGATCCGCATCGGCGGGACCGGCGTTCTGAAAGAAGACGTACCGTGCGGTGCGATGGTCTTAAATACAGGTGCTGTCCGGAAAGGCGGTGCTTCCTGCTTCTACGCTCCGTCCGAGTATCCGGCATTAGCCTCATTTGAAGTGCTGGATTGCTTAAAGCGCGCATGTGAGGAGAGAAAGAACGAGTATTCCATGGGAATCTGTATGTCAGTCGGTTCCTTCTATCACGGACAGGGACGCCAGATGCCGTTTGAGACAGGATATGATGAAAATGCTGTTCTGGAACAGTATGAAAAATGGAACATTCTGAACATGGAGATGGAGGCGGAGACGATCTTTACGCTGGCATCGTTAAACAATGTTCTTTCCGGAAGTATCTGTGCAGTACACTGCAACCGGATCACGGACCAGTGGCTGGTGGATTTTGAACCGGCCCAGAAGGAGATGTGCAGAACGGCTCTTGCCGCGGGAGAAAAGCTTTATAAGGAATATCTGCACAGAAAGTAACGGATTGTAAGGTCTGCGGGCCCGCGCGCTGACCGCGATCAAATAAAATATAGATAATGACCCGGCCAAAAATGGCGAGGGAAATTATAGATGCCGGAAATGCAGTTCCGGTAAGACAAAGAACCAATGTATTTATAAAAAGGAGAAGGAGAGTACCATGAAGAAAAAAATTCTTGCAACCGTACTGACAGCGGCAATGGCAGTGTCCATGCTCGCAGGATGCAGCTCTGAGAGCGCAAGCAAAGCAAGCGAAGCAGCAGCAACGACCGCAGAGGCAACGACAGCCGCAGAGGAGACAAAGGCTGAGGAGACAACGGCGGCAGAAGCAAAGGACACAGGCGATTTAAAGACGGTTTCCATCCAGATCGATGGTTCCGCAGTTCCGTATTACGCACCGTTATACCTTGCGCAGGAGAACGGATATTTTGCGGAAGAGGGACTGAATGTTGAATTCTATTATGCAGCAGCAGCCGATATCGTAAAGAACGTTGCAGCAGGAAATGTTGAGTTCGGTTTCCCGAACGCAGATGCAGTTGTAGCGGCAAAGGCACAGGGTATCCCGGTTAAAGTTGTTCATACAACCTATCAGGAAGGTCTCGGCGCGATCATCTTCGGAAGCGATTCCGGAATCAGCACACCGGCTGACTTAAAGGGCAAAAAAGTAGCAGTTACAAGTCTTGGAAGCGCAAACTACTTCCAGCTTCAGGCAGCTATGGAGTCTGCAGGCCTTACAATCGACGATGTACAGGTTGAGATCGTTGGTACAGGCGCAATTCTGACAGCACTCACAGAGGGTCAGGTTGACGCGATCGTGTTCTCAAAACTCAGAACCATCGAGTTAAACAACTCCGGTTACGCGGCAAGCGAGATCACATGCGACCAGTTCCTTCCGTCCTTCGGCAACGTATTAGTTGCAGGCGACAAGTTAGTAGCAGAGGATCCGGAGACTGTTGACGGATTCTGCCGCGCGTTAAACAAGGCGATCGAGTACATCATCGACGGTCACGTTGAGGAAGCTGTTGATATGTCCATCGAGAAATATGCACCGACCTTCGCTGAGAAGAGAGATGTTGTTGTCCAGATCTTAAACGATGTATTCGTAAAGACCTTATGGCAGAGCGATTACACGAAGGAAAACGGAATCGGCGCGTCCAACCCGGAGAAGTGGCAGGCACTGATCGATGAGTCCAAGGAGATTGGCAATATCGACGAGACCTTCGATGCATCTGAACTCCTTTACACACCGGCAAAATAAAGAATTTTCCCCGCTTCGGACGGGAAGAGCTATGAGGTGAGAGATGTTTTACAGAAAATATAGAAAAACCATTCTTCCGGCACTGTTTCTGCCGCTGTTTCTGATCGTGTGGGAACTGTATATCCGGATCTTTCATGTACCGAACTACCTGCTTCCCGGTCCGGCAGAGCTGGCGAACTCGATGGTAAAGCTGTTTGTGAGTGGTGATGTGATGAAACATATCCGCGTTACAATGGAAGAGATCCTGGTGGGAACGGTGATCGGTATCGTGATCGGACTGGTCCTCGGCTATATTATGGCGAAGATCCGCTTTATTGAGCGTCTGATCATGCCGTTCGTCATCATTATCCAGACAGCTCCGAAGATCTCTCTGGCACCGCTTTTCATCCTCTGGATGGGACTCGGAATCGAATCCAAGGCGGCGTTAGTTATTCTGGTCGTATCGTTCCCGATCATGATCAATGAGGTATCGGCGATCCGCTCCATAGAGGATAATGTATACAATCTGATGAAGGTGTTAAAGGCCAGCAAATGGCAGACCTTCTGTAAGATCGAAGTTCCGTATTCGATCGAGATGATGTTATCTGGAATTAAGCTTGCCTTAACGCAGGCGATGACAGGCGCGGTCATCGGTGAGATGATCGGAGCGAAAGCAGGTCTTGGATATCTGCTTACGCTGGGCAGTGAGACATACGATATCAAGATGATCCTGAATGCGGTCATTCTTTTAAGTGTGATCGGTCTGGCGCTTTACCTGATCTCGGAGCTGATCGAGAAAAAGGCGCTTTACTGGAAAGTGATCGATAAGAGTGTGGTAGGCTGAAAATAGACAGGTCCTCATGTGGCGGTATGCTGTGTGGGGACCTGTTTTTTGTAACAGGAAATTCCGGGGAATTTTGTCGCAAGCGACCGCGCGAGGCGCGAGAATGTGCCAAGGCACATTCTTTTAATATTATGTGGGTTTATTTTTTCGATGGTAAAACATTAGGAATAATGTTATACTGAACCTATATGCGGGCCACACATTTTCTGAATGTTCCGGCATTTATCGAAGAAAATCCGGAGCAGTCCAGTGGCCGAAAAAGTGCGATAGAAACGGAGAAGTTGTCTATGAAAAAAATGATTTCCTGGAATGTAAACGGGCTGCGTGCCTGCCTGGGAAAGGGATTTTTAGAATATTTGAAGGAGTCGGATGCAGATATTTTCTGTATTCAGGAGAGCAAGCTGCAGGAAGGACAGGTGGAGTTGGAGCTTCCGGGGTATCACCAGTACTGGAATTACGCGGAGAAAAAAGGATATTCCGGAACGGCGATGTTTACGAAGGAGGAGCCTGTCTCAGTGACCTACGGTCTTGGTATCGAGGAACATGATCATGAGGGCCGGGTGATCACGGCAGAATTTCCGGAATACTATGTGGTCACCTGCTATACTCCGAATTCCCAGGACGGCTTAAAGCGCCTCGATTACCGGATGCAGTGGGAGGACGCATTCCGGGCGTACTTAAAGGAACTGGAGACGAAGAAACCGGTAATTTTCTGCGGTGATCTGAACGTGGCACATCAGGAGATCGACTTAAAGAATCCGAAGACGAACCGGAAGAATGCAGGTTTCTCTGATGAGGAAAGAGCAAAATTTACGGAGCTTTTAGAGGCTGGATTTGTTGATACGTTCCGATATTTTTACCCGGATCAGGAAGGGATCTACTCCTGGTGGTCTTACCGGTTCTCGGCAAGAGCGAAGAATGCGGGGTGGCGGATCGACTACTTCTGTGTCTCAGAAAGTCTGAAGGACAGGCTTGTGGACGCGAAGATCCATACGGAAGTGATGGGAAGCGATCATTGTCCGGTGGAGCTGGATATTCGATAGAATAGATTTGGTACAGTACCTGACTCAAGGTATAGCGGTATGTAGCGATAAAAGCTGTGTACAAGTATCTGCGAAAGAATACGCAATTTACAGATTAAAGAATTTTGTGCAGATATTGAAATGCGGCTGTAAATGACGGTAAAAAGTTTTGATTTAGAAAGTGATAGTAGGTTGACATAACATGAATTTAGTGACGGCAGAACATCTGACAAAATCATATACGGAGCGGTTGCTCTTTGATGACACCGACTTTTCCATCAACGAAGGTGACAAGATCGGTCTCATCGGAATCAACGGAACAGGGAAATCGACCCTGTTGAAGCTTGTGGCGGGACTTGAGGAGCCGGACTCCGGCCGGATCGTCCGGGGCCGGAATCTGGATATCCGTTATCTCCCTCAGAACCCGGTATTCCATCCGGGCGAGACGGTGCTGGAGAGCGTTTTAAGGGAAAATGAGGGACATGAACACGTCTGGGATATCGAAAGTCAGGCGAAATCCATGTTAAACCGTCTCGGAATCCCGGATTTCAACGAGGAGGTGGAACATTTATCCGGCGGACAGAAGAAGCGCGCGGCGTTGGCATCCGTGCTATTATCGACGGCGGAGCTTCTGATCTTAGACGAGCCGACAAACCATCTGGACAGTGAGATGGCAGACTGGCTGGAAGATTATTTAAAGAAATTCAAGGGCGCACTCCTTATGATCACCCATGACCGGTATTTCCTTGACAGCGTGACAAACCGGATCGTAGAGCTGGATAACGGAAAGCTTTACAGCTATCAGGCAAACTATGAGGGCTTTCTGGAATTAAAGGCAGAGCGCATGGACATGGAAAAGGCCTCTGAGCGCAAACGCCAGTCGATCCTGCGGACGGAAATCGCATGGATGCAGAGAGGTGCCCGTGCCCGCTCTACAAAGCAGAAAGGCAGAATTCAGCGGTTTGAGACACTGCGGGATAAAAAGGGACCGGTGGAGGACGGAAAAGTCGAGATGGAGTCCATCTCCAGCCGTCTCGGTCGTACCACCATCGAGATCTCGGATCTCTGCAAATCCTACGGGGACAAGGTCCTTGTAAAGGATTACACCTACTTTTTCTTAAAGGATGACCGCATCGGCTATATTGGTCCCAATGGAAGCGGAAAATCGACGTTGATGAAGATGATCGCCGGCTGGGTAAAGCCGGATTCCGGTACCATCGAGATCGGACAGACCGTAAAGCTCGGCTATTTCTCCCAGGAGAATGAGGACATGGACACGAGCCTCAAGGTCATCGACTATATTAAGAATGTTGCGGAGTATGTAAAGACAAAGGACGGCAGCATCAGCGCGTCCCAGATGCTGGAGCGGTTTTTATTCCCGCCGTCTGTCCAGTACACCGTGATCGAGAAGCTGTCCGGCGGCGAGAGAAGACGTCTTTATCTTTTAAAGATCCTCATGAGTGCACCGAATGTCCTGATTCTGGACGAGCCGACGAATGACCTTGATATCCAGACGCTGATGATCCTGGAAGACTATCTTGACAGCTTTCAGGGGATCGTCATCACGGTATCCCATGACCGGTATTTCCTTGACCGCGTGGTTGGTAGAATTTTTGCCTTCGAGGGAGATGGAAAACTCCAGCAGTACGAGGGCGGATTTACGGACTATCAGGCGGCGAAGGCAGAGCGGGAAGCGAAGCTTGCGGAGAGTGCGGCGGAGAATCCAGCGGCAGCGAAGAAGTCTGCGGATAAGGGGAATGACGCGGCTGAGACCGACAGCGTGTCCCGCGGAAACGCAAAACCAAGGGAGAAAAAACTGAAATTCAGCTACAAAGAGCAGAGAGAGTGGGACACCATCGAAGATGACATCGCCGCTCTGGAAGAGGCAGTAGAGAATCTCGAGAAGGAGATCGAGGCCTCTGCGACGAACTTTACAAAGCTCAATGAACTTATGAAGGAAAAAGAAGAGAAGGAAGCGCAGCTCGAAGAAAAGATGGATCGTTGGGTCTACTTAAACGATCTGGCGGAGCAGATCGAAGCACAGAAGAACAGGTAATATTATAACTCTCAGTGGACTTGTGTATTTGTTGTGCCGGTTATGCGAGAATCTGTCAGCAGGAAAAGGCCAGAGCGGCAGTTGTTCAAAAATATATTTTTACTGATGTTGATCATCGGAAACTCGGGACAGCAGGTAATCGTTGTTAAAATCAGTAAAATAGAATATGTCGGGGAAAACGGGGGATTTTAAAATGGCAGAATATCGAAACAGAAACAGAATCCTGTATCCACTTGGTGTCACGCAGGAAGAGAACGGCGTCCACATCCTTGTACAGGGACGTGCCGGGGAGGTTCGGCTGCTCTTGTACAGGCCAGGAGAGAAAAAGCCATGCGAGGAGATCCCGTTTGATCCGAAATACCGGATGGGAGATGTGTGGGAGCTGGCACTGGATCGGACAGATTTTGCATCATTTGAATACAATTTCATGATAGATGGGAAAATTGTGACAGATCCTAATGCGCGCGTCATCACAGGCCGGGAGAAATGGGCAGACCGGAAACGTGCCGGAAAACCGGTGCGTGGCAGGATACTGTCGGAGGAGTTTGACTGGGAAGATGATGTAAACCCGGAAATCCCTTATGCAGAAACGATCCTCTACAAGCTCCATGTCAGAGGATTTACGGCACATGCGTCCTCCGGGGTATCTGCCCGCGGAACGTATGCCGGTGTCGTGGAGAAAATCCCATATTTAAAAGAGCTTGGGATCACGGCGGTGGAGCTGATGCCGGTGACAGAGTTCGACGAGATCATGATGTCATCCTCCGGAAGCGGCTTCCATAACGCGAAACAGGAGCCGACAGGATACGTAAATTATTGGGGATATGGTCCGTCCTATCTCTACGCGGTGAAGACGGCGTATGCCTCCCGTGAGACAATGTCGGCGGAAGGTGAGTTTAAAACATTAGTCAAAGAATTGCATAAGGCCGGGATCGAGTGCATCCCGGAGATGTACTTTACAGGAAAAGAACTTCCGGGGGAGATCCTTTCCGTGCTCCGGTACTGGGTGGAAGAGTATCATGTGGATGGTTTCCATCTGACCGGATTCCCTGATCTTTCTCTGGCAGCGGAGGATCCGTTTTTAAAGCGGACGAAGCTTTTTGCGGAAAACTGGAACGATGTCATGAACCGCCGGCCGAAACAGGGCTATGTGACTCCGGGGGATGGCATGGTATCGGTGGAGGAAAAGAATCTCGCGGAATACAATATGCAGTTCATGGAGGACATGCGCCGGTTCCTAAAGGGTGATGAGGGGATGTTATCGGCATTTGAGCTCCGGAACCGCAGAAATCCGATGGAGTATGCCGTGATCAATTATATGGCGAACACCAACGGCTTTACGCTGATGGATACCGTCTCCTATGACCGGAAGCACAACGAAAAAAACGGCGAGGAGAACCGGGACGGAAGCGACTACAACTATTCCTGGAACTGCGGCGCGGAAGGCCCGACGAGAAAGAAAAAAATCGTGGAGCTGAGGAAACAACTCTTAAAGAATGCGTATCTGCTCCTGTTTTTAAGTCAGGGTGTTCCGCTTCTCATGGCGGGCGACGAGTTCGGGAACAGTCAGGACGGAAACAACAATGCCTACTGCCAGGACAATGCGGTCTCCTGGTTAAACTGGAAGCTTCTGGAGACCCACAAGGATCAGGTAGACTTTGTGAAACGCCTCATTGCCTTCCGGAAAGCCCACAAGATGTTCCATATGGACCGGGAACCGCGGATCATGGATTATAAGTCCTGTGGTCGACCGGATGTGTCCTATCACGGGGAAAACGCCTGGAAGCCGGAGTTTGAAAATTTCCGCCGCCAGTTCGGGATCCTCTACTGGGGTGCCTACGTGAAACGCCCGGACGGGAGTGATGACGCGAACTTCTATGTAGCCTATAACATGCACTGGGAGCCGCATATGTTTGGACTTCCGCATCTCCCGAAGGGAGCAAAGTGGCGTGTGATCTGCAATACGGGCGACCCGGATGTGGCCAACCTTCTAACGGATGGAACCGGTAAAGTTCCGAAAAACCAGATGATGCTGGCGGTACCGCCGCGTGGGATCGTGATTCTTGAGAGTTTTGCAGATCCTGATAGGGAGAAGGACGCGAAAAAGAACTTGAACAGAATTATTTGAAATAAGGTAACTGTTCAGTAGGTCTGCGCACTTGCTGCGCTGACCGTAAGGAAACATAGGCTGGAAGGCAAAAATCCCATCAGCGAAGCTGATCTGGAATGGATTTTTGCACGTAACTATGAAGGTACTGAATAGTTACGAAATAAGCATAAAATAAGAGATTGCCGAATAGATAACGAGGGATGTTTATGAGAAACGACAGAATTCGAATTGTAATAGCAGACGACGAACAGAACATCTGCGAGATGTTGAAACGTCTGATCCGTTTTGACGATCTTGGGCTCGAATTGATCGGTATGGTCTCCAATGGAGAAGATCTGAGAAACGTGATCGTAAAAGAAAAGCCGGATATTGTGATCACAGATATCCATATGCCGGTCATGGATGGTCTGGAGGTTATCCGATGGTGTAATGAGAACGGATGCAAAACGAATTTTATCGTGCTCAGTGGATATCATCAGTTTGAATACGCTTATAATGCGTTGAAATACAAAGTCAATGACTATCTTCTAAAGCCTCTCAACGAGGACGAATTAAACGAGACTCTGGAGAGGATTGCAAAGGGAATCCGCGAAGGGGAACAGAAAAAAGATAATTCTGCTTATATCCAGTCACTCCATGAGCATTTTATGAAGACTGTGTCTTACTACAGGAACGGACAGAAGCCAGTTTACGACAATGTCGATATGGTAAATCAGGAATTTATGCTGAAAGTAGAGCCAGGGATTTTTAGATTTCTGTTTATCTGTGTGGACGACCTTCGAAAAGATAAGCAGGGAAATGAACAGTTGAATTCCGTCATAGAGAAATTAAAAGATCTTGCAGAGAAGAAACTGTCTCATTGTTGTTTTGAATATGTATGCCGTGCAAGGACCAGATCCATGAAGATCTTCCTGAACTACCCGTCTGATCAGGAAGATGAGGTAGAGAGCGAGTTGAAAAGATTGTACGAAGAAGCACAGGGGCTGGCGGACTTATTTAACGGCATGAACATTACAGTCTGCATTGGAGATTCTATGAATGACCCGAAAGAGATTCCGGCGGCAGCTCGCAGCGCATGGTATACGATGTTCTGTCGGTTCGGAATTGGGACAAATCGCCTGATCTGGTATGGGCAGTTAAGGAGAGCAGATATATCTGCCCAGAAGAAAGAATGGGAAACGCAGATCCGGCATGCTTGGGATGTTCTCGATGAGGAAATGTTTGCGAATACGATCTATGATATTTTCTCTGTGCCGAGAGCGGTAGAGACAACAAAGGATTTTGCGGAATTTGTTCACGAGATCGGTGCAATCGCAGAAGAGGGGAAAGAAAGCTTTTTCCAAAAAACAGGACTGGAAGCACCGGAAGACAGAGAAGTATCACCGAATCCCCGGTTGGATGACTCGGATTCTATGGAAGAATACAGAGACAGCCTGATTTCACTCTACAGCGCACAAATCAGGGAATGTTCAGAAATGGCGGATAAGAAAAACCTGAAACCGATTCGACTGGCTTGCAGTTATGTGGAGTCTCACTATAACGAACCTATAAAACTTGAGGACGTCGCGAAAGTTGTAAATTTAAATCCAATCTATTTTTCAACGCTGTTCGCGCGCAAGACCGGCCAGAATTTCACAGAATACGTTACGTTGTTCAAGCTGAAAAAGGCTTGTGAGCTTCTTGCGGACAGTGATATGAATATCAATGAAATTGCGGATTCTCTCGGATTTACGGATGCACGTTATTTCAGCAAACTGTTCCGAAAGAAAATGGGATTGAAACCGACGGAGTATCGAAGAATTTATGGGTGATGCATATGGATAAGATCATGATCCTCACAACATCGAAATTTGAACGTCTTGTAAAGAATCGTGTGGCTCAGGAAATGATGGTACAGAATGTGAGTCTGGAAAAAGATCTGGCACAGAAGCAGGCTGATATCACATACCTCCAGAACCAGATCAACCCCCATTTCCTGTATAACACGCTGGAATGTATCCGCGGACAGGCGTTAAATGAGGGAATGGATGATCTGGCGGACACGGTAAAGGCGCTTGCACTCTTTTTCCGTTATAATATCAGTGTAAAGGGAACGGTGGTTTCTTTCGAGGAAGAGCTGAAGAATCTGGAAAACTATATTTCAATCCAACAGTATCGGTTCAAGAACAAATTTACCATGCATGTGGATATCGAGCCGGAAGAAAAAAAGCAGATTCTGGCCTGCCGGCTTCCGAAATTGTGTCTTCAGCCGCTGGTAGAAAATGCGATCCTGCACGCGTTCAACGAGATCACGACAGGTGGGAGAGTGACATTGAAGGCGTTCTGCACCGACGGAAATTTAAGCATTGTGGTGGCGGATAATGGATCCGGAATGTCACCGGAACAGTTAAAAAAGCTGGACGCATCAATCCACGCGGAACATGTGGAAGAGGGAAAGGAACACGGAATCGGTCTCCACAATGTCAACAGAAGAATCCAACTGCTGTTTGGAAAGGAATATGGCCTTTCTGTAAAAAGTTTCTCTGGCATCGGAACCTTTGTCGAGGTATTTCTTCCGATGAGAACGGAGCCGTTTGATGAAGAATGAACTGATCCGTCTGCGATCGATTTATGAAGAGAAGAATAATTCTGCGCTCCGGGGGCTGGATTTTAAAATCTACAAAGGCGAGGTGGTGGGAGTCGTTGGAAGATTCCATTCCGGAAAAACACTGCTTTTGGAAATCCTTGAGGGAAATTGTGTCCCGGATCAGGGTATCAGATTTATTCGCGGAACGATGTGTGGCTGGGAGAAAGTACCGGACAATATTGAAGTGCGCAATTTAAAGAAAAACTTTGGCCTCATTGGACAGATGACGGTGTGGGAGAACATCGCTGCGTTCCGGGCAAAGGGAAAACAGAGCCATTTTCTGGTTCCCAACAGGATGCGCTCTTTTATAAGAGAACAGCTGGAACTCTATGGAGTGGATGTATCCCTTGGAATCTCAGTGGACCGGTTGAGCGCGGTCCAGAAATTCGCAGTAGCGCTCATCAAGGCGAAATTGGAAGGCGCGGATCTTATTATGGCGGAAACATCAGAATTGGAGTATTCCATGTCCGGTTTTGAGCTGATGCACAGAATTCTGGGAACGGCAAAGGCACAGGGCATATCGGTCCTTTTTTCCGGAATCGATGCCGGATGGATTGGAACATTGATGGACAGGATTTGCCTGATCAATGATGGACAGATTTTGTGGGAAGAGGAAATCTGGGGAAAAGGAATTCCATCCCGTGCGGTTTCTGAGGCTGTAAAGATGCCGATCACGAAACAAAAGTCAAAAAATTGGGATGAAGAGATTCATGTCATGGGACAAAAATTCAACATTTCCGGGCATCGTGGGGAATTTATAGCACTGATCGATCAGGAAGATATGTTTGGCGGAGTCCTGCCGAATCAGAAGCTGATAGCAGAATTGGATGTGAAAACAGAAAAAAAGCATACAGTCCATGTCCACCAGATCGATTTCTCCAATTTCGGATACCTTGTAAAGTGGATGAGCCCGGAGGACAATCTGATCTTTGGCCTGTCAGATAAGACAAGTCAGCATGGGATCATAAAAAAACATCTGAAAAAGTACCTGTTACAGGAATTTGTGCATTGGGCCAGGGATGAAAGATATTTTGATATGACGGACTGCGAATTTCTGACGATCCGCGAAAGAATTCGAATCGCCGCGTTCCGACTGAAGCTGGAGAAGCCGGATGTGATCCTGTTCTGGCATTATCACATGTTGGATCAGGATTCCAGACAGGTAGTTCTATCAGTCCTTTCGGAACTTTTATATGAGGGAACCTTGCTGCTCGGAATTTTCACACCTGTAGAATGCCCGAATTCTGCTGATGGGTATATTACGATGACCCAAAAGGGAAGATCCGGACGTATGACTTACGAGAAAGTAAAACCGCTGCTTAAGGAAGTTGAAAACAAGAGATTTTATGAAGTACCGGGGAGGGATCAGTGATGAAAGAAAAAAACATATTTTTCATCCGGATCATGCCCGGATTTCTTTTGCTTTTGATCGTTGTAATGCTCTGCATTTGCCGGAACAGGGAGAATGGGAAACCATTAGCCTGTCTGGCGATGACATCTGCGGATGACAGTTTTGTCGCGTCTGTTGCTCAGGAACTGGAAAAACAGCTGAAAACCTGCGGAAACAGGGTTCTTGTGTCCTTCAGCGATAATGACATGAACCAGCAGATCAACCAGATCGAGAACTATGTGGCGATGCACCCGGCGGTTCTTGTGATCCAGTGTACAGGAGACAGTTCCGCCTACGATAAAATTCTGGAACGGGTTCATGATGACAATATGCAGGTGGTTGTGTTCAGCTCTTCCGGAAAACTGGAGCATGCGGACATCCAAATGGTCAATTCCAGTCTGGGTCGCGGAATTTGCGCTGTAAATCTGATCCGGAGTTTTCTGAAAAAAACAAATGATGCGACGACAGAAAAACCTGCAAAACTTCTCCTGCTTGGTAATGCAGCCACGGAAGCAGATATTATGACGATGGCGGGATACCAGCTGATCGGTGAGAAATATCTGAGGCATTATGATATGAAACATCTGAAATTTTACAGAGAAGATGGAAAAAAGGTGGAATATACCGATGGATACGGGATCCGGTGTGCGGTGGAAGAGCCGACAGGGGGGCTGATTCTTGATAAGAATGGTGATGCGATCCTGAATCCGTACTATGTGCCGGATATTGAGCTGATCACAGCTGAAAAGTATATGAATATCCAGACAAATCTTCAAGGCCAGCAGGCGATGGACGCATTTCTGGGAGACCGCGAGAACAGGGATATTCGAATTGTTGTTGCGGCGAGCGGCGAAGCAGCCGTAGGTGCAGCGAGTCGTCTGGAAGAATGCCTTTCCAGAGGTGATCTGTCCTACTCGGCGGACAAGATTACTGTATTTGGAGTGGACAATACAGAGCAAAATCGCAGGCTGGTCTCCGAGGCGGCAAAAGGAAACGGAATATTTCGTGGTTTTGTAGGTGATTACAGTATCAGTAAGGAGTCGGATAACATCATCCGCAGTCTTCTGGTACGGAAAAAAGGTGTATATCAGTGTTACAGTTATTATTCAGGATATAATGAGATATCGGACGCGAATGGTATTGTTGTGTTTTATGATACCGGTATTTCGAACATGGATATATTTGTAAGGGAGGAAGAAAATGCGTCGTAAATGCAACAGTACACAGGTCATATTATTGATTCTAGTCGCAGTTTTTACGGTCTTGAATCCAAACTTCCTTTCTCCGTTTAATCTCTATAATTTTTTGATGCAGAATGAGTACCGTATCGTGATGATCACAGGTCTTGCGATCATCATGCTGGGTGGAGAGATCGATCTGTCTCTGGGGTACCAGATATCGCTGGTGGGAATTCTGATTGGAAAACTACTGACGGCAGATGTTCCGGTTCCGATTTGTATTCTCATAGGACTGGCGGCGGGATGCTGTTGTGGACTTTTAAATGGATTTCTGATAGCGGGGCTTAATCTGTCCTCTGTTATTGTGACGCTCATCACCCAGAAACTGTTTCAGGGAATTTCGTACCTGCTTTCAAAGGGAATGACATATTCAGATTTCCCGGAGCCAATCATGAGCATTTCCGGAATGAAGGGTTCAACAATGCCGGCAGGGCACATCATCATGATCCTCAGTATTCTTTTTCTGGAGGGAATGTTCTGCTTTACGATACTTGGAAAAAATATCCTTTCCATGGGATATGACGAACAGGTCCTGCGCCAGAATGGAATTCCTGTGGGGAAATATAAACTGAGTGCCTACATTCTGGGAAGCTTCTTTTTTGCAGTGGCGGCGCTGTTACTGATTTCGAGGCAGGGACTGGCAGTGTCAAACATGGGCAATGGTCTGGAGGTTGACGGCATGTTTGCTGTGTGCATTGCCGGAGGCGCCAGCCTGATCCTGAAAAACAGTGAGGTGAAGCGGAGAGTCCCCGTCAGCAATTTTTATCTTGGTATACTGGTGATTGCAGTGATTGAGAATGGAATGCAGCTTTCAGGAAGTATCCAATATTATCAGTATGTGATCACGAGTGTGGTTGTCCTGTACTCGGTAATACCGACACTGCCTGCGTTTTTGCCTAAAAATCAAGAGAAGAAGTAGAAAAATTAAAAAATCAGTCAAAAACAAAAGCGTGATCCCCTGCGAAGTGTGAAAATAATGCACAAGCCGCAGGGGATTTTTACATAAAAAATAAAAATATTACACAAAAACAATAAAACAGCACATTTCAAAAATAAAGAATCCCGTCTAAAATAGAGACAACTAAAAAAGCCGGAGGGCAAAAAAAGATCAGGAGGATTCACTTATGAAAAAAACTTTAGCGGCGTTATTGGCAGCGTCCATGGCACTTAGTTTATGTGCATGCGGCGGCGGAAGCAAACCAGCTGAGACAACAGCGGCAGCGGCAGAATCTGGAGCGACAGAGACAGCAGGAGCAGCAGAGAGTGCTGGTGGACGTGCAAAAACAGTTACCCTCGGCATGAACACACAGATCTCTACTCTGGATCCGTTTAATGGTGCGTCCACAGGTACAATTTATTTGACAGAAGCACTTCACGACGCATTATACAGCATCCCGGCGCTGGGTGAAGAACTGGAAAATGAGATCGGTAAGAGTTATGAAGTCAGCGATGATGGAAAAACTTTAACCGTGGAAATTTACGATTATGTTCATGATCAGGCCGGAAATAAGATCGATGCAGAGGATGTCGCATGGTCTTATAATACATATCTGGCAACAGGAAATGCGACACAGTTTGCAAAATATCTGGATTCTGCAGAAGCGACAGATGCAACTCATGTTGTATTTCACATGAAAGAAGATAAATGTAAAGAGACATCTGCAGTAAAATCTGTATTGAGTGGATGTGTCGTTTACGATAAGGATGCTTATAGTGCAGACAGCTACGCAACAAATCCGGTTGGCTGCGGACCGTATAAAGTAACAGAATTTGTAACAGGTGCATCCGTTACAATTGAGAGAGATCCGAATTACTGGCAGACAGATGAAAGCCTTCTTGCATCCGCTAAGAAACAGAATGTTGAAAAATGTATTTTTAAGATCATTCTTGAGGATGCACAGCTTGCACTGGCACTTGAGACAGGTGATGTAGACGCAGTCAACTATGTTTCTGCAGATAACCTCCAGTTCTTCATGGACGATAATGGAAATGCGCTTGATGGATATACAGTTCAGCCATTCAACTCCATCCTTTGCGTAAATGTAAGCTTCAACATGTTCCCGGATGCTGGATCTAAGGTCGCAAATGATAAGAATTTAAGACTTGCAATCGAGTGGGCAATCGATAAAGAAGGTATCACAAACACGATCATGGGTAAGACCGCAAGCGTATCTTACGGATTTGCAACTCCTCTTTACGGCGACTATAATCCGGAATGGAAGAAAGAAGACAATGGCTATGACATCGAGAAGGCAAAAGCATACCTCGCAGAGTCCGATTATGTAAAGAACGGTTCCCCGACTCTCGTTATCATGACTGAGTCCAACGAAGTTAAGACAAAAGCAGCTCAGATGATCCAGAACTACTGTAAAGAGATTGGTATCAACATGGAAGTTAAGACGGCTGATACAGCTCTGTTTGATAACTATAAATATGACTTCTCTGAGTGGGATCTTAAGATCGATAACAACGGAAACCGTGTATCCCTCGCAGCTCTTTACTCCAACTTCCTTTCCGCTACCCATACAAGCTACAACGGAGTTCCGACAAGCTTCAATGGTCTTCCGGAAGGTGACTTAAGCAAACTTTGTGATGTTGCAAACAATGTTGACACAAACAGCCAGGAAGCAGTTGACGCCGTATTTGATTACTACACAGAGAATGCTATCCTTTATGGTCTCTGGGGACCGATCAACTACGTAGCAGCAAAAGATGGAATCACAGGATTAAAGGTTCAGTACCTTTCCTATGCACAGCCGTGGACATTTGATTTTGCTCCTGATTATAAGGGTGTTGCCGACTAACGGATAACAACTACGCGCTGCAGGGCGGCACGCGGGCAAGCGCTCCGCGTGCCGCTTTTCTACTACTGACAGTGGGAAAGGAGAAATATGGGGAAATATATTGTAAAACGTCTTTTGATGATGATTCCGGTTATTTTGGCAGTTGCGATTCTGATCTTTACGATCATGACATTTGTTCCGGGAAATCCAGCCTCGCTGATTTTAGGCGCGGATGCCACAGAGGAACAGATTCTCATTAAAGAACATGAATTGGGGCTGGATCAGCCGTATGTGATCCGTCTTGGAAATTTCTTAAAACAGACATTTGTGGACTTTGATTTTGGACGTTCCTACTGGACAAATACATCTGTTACAGAAGAACTGATGGCCCGCTTCCCGCGCACACTGGCGATTGCCGGTTTCGCAATGTTGTTTACCGTTATCATCGGTATTCCGTTGGGTATTTTCACCGCGATCCACGAAGGAACATTCGCAGACCGCATCGGAGTTTTACTTTGTGTAATCGGTGTTTCGATGCCGACGTTCTGGCTGGCAATGCTGTTTGTTCTGTTGTTTGCACTGAAATTGAAACTTCTGCCGGCACAGGGAATGGATGGAGCTAAATACTTTGTTCTTCCGGTAGTTGCACAGAGTTTAGGTGGAATTTCCGGAATGGTCCGTACCGCCCGTGCGGCGATGCTGGAGGTGGTCCGTGCTGATTACGTGACAACGGCCCGTTCCAAGGGACTTTCTGAAAGAAAAGTTATCTATGAACATGCACTTCCAAATGCAATGCTTCCGATCATCTCTGTCTTAAGCGGGCAGCTTGCGAATCAGCTTGGCGGTGCTCTTGTTATCGAGCAGGTATTCTCGATTCCCGGAATCGGCTTATACCTGATCAACGCGGTAAATACCCGTGACTATCCGGTAGCACAGTCCAGCGTTGTATTCTTATCGATTTTGTTCTCATTGATCGTACTTTTAACAGACCTCGGCTATGCGGCTGTTGATCCGATCATCCGCGCACAGTTTGTACAGGGTGGAACGAAGAAGAAAAAAAGAAAGGAGGAGAATGGCTGATATGAAAAAGGAAAAACGTAAAGGCGTCAATCAATGGCAGGAAGTATTAAATATTCTGCTTCATAACCCGAATGCGATCATTGGATTTGTGATCGTGGCGGTTTTGATCATTCTGGCAATTCTTGCTCCGTGGATTTCTCCGTATAATTATCTGGAGATGAATCTGGCAATCGCAAAGCAGGGCCCGAGTGCTGCGCATATTTTTGGAACAGATGACCTTGGACGCGACATCTTATCCCGTATCCTGTATGGTGGCCGTTACTCCATGTCCCTCGGATTCCTTTCTGTAGGCCTCGGAGCGATCGTAGCTATGGTGATCGGTTCTATAGCCGGTTACTTCGGTGGATGGGTAGATAACCTCTTAATGCGTATGATGGATGTGCTCTCCGCAATTCCCGGCATGCTGCTTTCCATTATCGTTGCGGCAGCTCTCGGTACTGCATATCATGATACCGTTATCGCTATGGCAATCGGAAATGTTGCGGCCCTTTCACGAATCTTAAGGGCACAGATCCTTAGCATCCGTGAAAAAGAATATGTACAGGCGGCCAAGGCATCCAACTGTTCCAACTTCCGAATCATATTTTCACACATCATTCCGAATTCAGTTATGCCAATGATCATTAACTGTACATCACGTCTTGCAGCAGCATTATTATTCTGTGCATCCTTAAGCTTCATCGGTCTTGGCGTACAGCCGCCGGAGCCAGAGTGGGGAGCAATGCTCGCGGGCGCACGCGGATATATCCGTACATATCCGTACATGTTGATATCCCCGGGAATCTTTATCGCACTTTCTGTTGTCGGATTTACACTTCTTGGCGATTCTCTCCGGGATGCGATGGATCCGAAACTTAGAAAGTAAAGGGAGGTGGAAAAATGAGTGCAGATGAAAAAAAGAAGGCGGCAGATATCGGTGAGTTTCTTGATGTGAGAAATCTCACAGTTCAGTATACATCCATGGGCAGCGTGATCCACGCAGTAAATGGCATCTCGTTCCGGTTAAATAAAGGAGAAACACTTGCTCTTGTAGGAGAGACTGGTGCCGGAAAGACATCGATTGCGAAGGCAATCTTAAGGATTTTGCCGGATGTTTCCGCAAAATCCGGCGGAGAAGTTTATTTCCAGGGAACCGATATGATGAAACTCAAGGAAAAAGAAATGCAGAAGATCCGCGGACATAAGATCTCCATGATCTTCCAGGATCCGATGACAGCCTTAAACCCGACCATGCGTATCGGAAGACAGATTTCAGAAGTTGTATCTGCTCATCGAAATATTTCCAAAGAAGAGGCGGAAATAGAAGGCAAGAGGATGCTGGAATTGGTAGGAATCCCGGCAGAACGCTACAATGAATTCCCACACCAGTTCTCCGGTGGAATGAAACAGCGAGTTGTCATTGCAATTGCATTGGCCTGCAACCCGGAACTGCTCTTAGCCGATGAGCCGACGACCGCTCTGGATGTAACGATTCAGGCACAGGTTCTTGAGCTGATCAACGATTTGAAGGAGCGATTGAATACCTCCATGATTCTGATTACACATGATCTCGGTGTTGTAAATGAGACATGTGACAATGTGGCAGTTGTGTATGCCGGAAAGATCATTGAGTCCGGCAAAAAATATGATATCTTTAAACACCCGGCACACCCGTATACGAATGGTCTGTTCGGAGCACTTCCGAACATGAACTTAAACTCCAGCCGACTGCGCCCGATTGAGGGTCTTCTTCCGGATCCGACAAATCTCCCGGCAGGATGTGCATTTGCACCGCGCTGCCCGCATGCAACAGACAAGTGCAGACAGGGAACGATCCCGGCGGTTGAGCTGGAACCGGGTCACTTCTGCGAGTGTATCCGGTTGGATGAGATCAGAAAGGAGCGTTAGAACATGGCATTAATTGAAGTTCAGCACTTAAAAAAATATTTTGACGTTCCGAATGGAACTCTCCACGCAGTGGATGATGTCAGTTTTAAGATTGAAAAAGGTACGACGATGGGGGTTGTTGGTGAGTCCGGATGTGGAAAATCCACACTTGGAACGACCCTGATCCATCTTCAGGAGAGTACAGGGGGAAAGATCCTGTTCGAGGGCAGAGACGTGACGCATCTGGATAAAAAGGAGCTTCGCACATACCGCGAGGATGTCCAGATCATCTTTCAGGACCCATATTCATCCCTGAATCCACGGTATAATATCGCGAGAACCATTATGGAACCGCTGGAAATATCCGGACGCTTTAAATCAAAGGAAGAGATCCGCAGAGAGGCAGACCGGATCATGGATCTTGTCGGAATCGAGGAACGTCTCCGCGGATCTTATCCGCATGAACTTGACGGAGGCCGCAGACAGCGTGTGGGAATCGGCCGCGCTCTGGCTTTAAATCCGAAGTTTATTGTCTGCGATGAGCCGGTATCAGCCTTGGACGTATCGATTCAGGCTCAGGTATTAAATCTTTTAATGGATCTGCAGGAGCAGAAACAGCTTACCTACATGTTTGTTACGCATGATCTTTCTGTTGTCCGCCATATATCAGATAATATCTGCGTTATGTATCTCGGACAGCTTGTTGAGACATGTTCTTCAAAAAAGTTGTTTGAAAAACCACTTCATCCTTACACGCAGGCACTTCTCTCCGCAATTCCGTCCACGGATGTGGACCGGAAAATGCAGCGTGTCCAGTTAAAAGGAGAGCTTACGTCCCCGATCAACCCGAAACCGGGATGCCGTTTTGCGGCCAGATGTCCTTACGCGACTGCAAAATGTCAGGAACCGCAGCAGCTGCGTGAGATTGAGAGTGGACATTTTGTCCAGTGCTGTCGGATCGAGGAGATTGACTGATAGGAGGAACTGCCATGTACGAGTTGAAAGCAGGGGCCTGTGAAGCCGGAATCAATCCGCCCGAAGAATTGTTTCCGTTCCGCAAATATGAAAATTCATTTTTCGAGGGATGCCTCGATGAATTAAAGGCAAAAGCAATCGTTCTTGACAATGGAGCGACCAGATTTCTGATCCTTGGAATGGATGTCGGGGAGACATTGAACGGAGAGCAGAAAGCGGAGATCACGAAAAAGTACGGATTTGACTATGAGCATATTCTTACATTCAATACACACAATCATTCCGCTCCTTGCTGGGGTCATGTTCCGGCACCGCGGGGCAAAAAGCCGCAGGATCAGAGCGAACGGGAGATCGTCTATGAAAAAACAGTAATGGCGGGGATTCATAAAGCTGTTGAAGGCGCGATCGCTTCATTGCGTCCGGCCCGGTATGGATTTGGAACTGGAGAGAGCTATATCAATACAAACAGAGACCAGCTTTTTGAGGATGGTTTCTGGATGCAGGGACAGAATTATACTGGTTTTTCAGATAAGACTTTAGCGGTCATGAAATGGGAAGATTACGATGGAAATTTGATTGCGGCATTTTTGAATTACTGCTGTCACGGAACGTGCGCGTTTACAAGACGTGACGTTGACGGAAAAATTAAGACTTCGCCGGAATTCATGGGATATGCCTGCAATTATGTGCAGGAGCGTTACGGTGGAACTCCTGTGATTATCTGGTCATCAGGGGCAGCCGGGGATCAGAATCCGTTGTTTTCCTCTGAGGGATTTCCGAGAACATATGAGAAGGATGGATATTCTGAGAGTATAGACACACCGGATGGAACCCAGTACATGATCCAGAAACATTGGGGATTCCAGCACGGGATCGACGCGATTCATGTGATCGAGTCGATCCGGGATATGAAAGAACGGATGAAGATAACAACATCGTCTACCATTGTAAAACTGGAGGGGCAGAAAGCTCCGGAAGGCGCTGATATGCAGTATAATCGTCTTCTGGTGGATAATTTCCTTCGGGGATATCGCCCGGACCTGTTTGAAAACGGAAAACATCCGGAAAAGAAACTTGTAGAGATGGTGCCGGATGGAACGGTGGATCTCTATATGCAGCTTGCGATTCTTGGAGATGCCGCTTTTGTGGGGGAAGCCGCGGAGCCATACTGCCGGATCGGAGCGAAATGTAAAGAAGCGTCCCCGCTTAAGAACACAGTGGTTGTGACCCATACAGATGGAAGAAAAGCAGGATATATTCTCGACGATGCATCTGCGGACCATAAAGTATTCCAGAGTTTCGCAAAGGTGCGGCCGGGAAACAATGATGGAAAGATCATAAGAGGAATGCTGGATATGTTTGATGACGCGCTGAATAAGTAGTGTTCAACGAAAAAGGAGGTATTTTAAGTGAAAACAAGAAAAATGCCGTGGTTTGAATTTGCACCGGATACATATGAGATCGATGAGTTTGACTGTGCTTCGATCTTCTTGTTTGTGGGAACGGAGCGAGCACTTTTACTTGACACGGGGATTGGAATCGGAGATTTGAAAGGACTTGTGGAAGAAATTACGGATAAGCCGTATGATGTTGTCCTGACTCATGGACATCGGGATCATACAGGCGGTGCTGGATGGTTTGATACAGTCTATTTGAATAGAAAAGACTATGAATTATATCCGTTTCCGCCGACTGTGGAGCAGAGAAGAGATTACGCGAGGATGATCCGGGCGAGAGAGCACAAGTATTATCCATATAAGGAAGAAGTGGATATTGTGGAGTGGCCGAAGATTCCGGAGAGAAAACCGCTGGAAGATGGGCAGGTCTTTGATCTCGGCGGAAGAACGCTGACGTTCTATGAATGCGGTGGACACACACCGGGTGAGATGGTGGTGATTGATGACAAAAACCGTATTTTATTCTGCGGGGATGCATGCAATAATCATCTGCTGTTCAGACTTGGACCTGGAGAACCGGGATTCATCAGCACAGAGGAAGCCGGGGAGAATCTGGAACGGATCTGGAACATGAGAGACCGCTATGATATCGTGATGAATTCCCATCATGATTACCGGGCAGTCGGAGGACCGATAGCTCCGACGGTTATGCCGAACGCGATTCAGTGCTGCAAGGATCTGGTAGCAGGAACTCCGCATCTGATGCAGATCGATAATCCACTGAAGTTAGAAGGAGCAGATCCGACGATCACGGTCGCGTCTCTTGATGGAATCAGTTGGGTTGTGTTCAATCCGGAAGGAATTCACAGAGTATAAACTCGTGGATGATACATAAAAAAAGAACCGTCATCCGGCGTGTGGGAGGAAAAAACACACCGGATGACGGTTCTTTTTAAATCAGCGTCTAAAATAGCGATCCAGATAAGCCTCTTCTTTCAGCCATGCGAAAACCGGTTTCTCTTCCCAATATTTCTGCACAGCTTTCAGACGTTTTACGGAATACCGCATGTAGCGTTTTTCTTTTGGCGGCCAGTTGAGGCACATATGAAAACGTTCTTTCTCGGTCATAGACTCTGGAGAAAAGTAAAGATAAAGTTCTCCAACTTTCGTTTTTTCAGCATTTTTCATGACCTTCATATTGGCGATCCCAACCTCCTGAATCTTATCCCAGGAAAGTTCATTGTAGGATTTCCATAAAAAACGATTTCGCACACCATTTTCGTCGATTTCAAGATATTTCGTAAAATGACATAAAAGAAGAAAATAGACTACGGAAAGTACAGCGTACAGAACCATTGGTATCATTTTGTGTGATTGAAATGAGACGACAAAAAGGAAAAGAAATAAAATAAAGGCAAACAGTGAAAGCAGAGACTTCACTGGATTGATCAGATATCGCATAAAAACTCCTTTCCGTATCACTGCTGTTTTTCGCTGACAAATTCAGTCAAGGAAGTGCTTAGGGCAGCAGTTACTTTTTCCGATTCGTAGTTAAAAAGGATAATACCATTTTTAGTCCGGATCTCGATTGCAGATCGAATCGACGGGACAGCACAGAGAGCATATGTACCATATACGTCATTATGAAAAGTTCCGTAATACAGACGGCGGTTTTGTACGCCGGAAACTTTTGTGCCGCTGTTGTAGTCGTCAATAAGCGTGATTGATTGGATTTCCCTGTAGTCAATGGAAAAAGGTTCGGTTCCTGACGGACCGGTGATGACAATCCGGGTGTCATTGAAATCGATCCCGACGGATGCTGCATTCTGCATACGGATGGCGGCTACAAATACCATGATCAGGATCAATGCACTGGTGATATAACGGGAATATTTTTTGTTCACGAAATCCCTCACTTCTCTTGTGTGATGACATCATTATCAGTCAAAATGCACAAAAAAACAAGGCGACAAATTAAAGACTATGTGAAAAATATTTGCGATTTTGATGAATGATGATGAAAATAGTCCCATGTTTTCAATAAGCTGAGGAATCTGCCAGATTCATTTTAACAAAGAGAACAATGACAGATGCCGCAGCGAGAAGACATGGGACGTATTTTCAGAATATTTGAGGTGAAGGATTATTCCGGATAAACAAGCTGTTCCTCGCGGATATCCTCAAGTACCTCATCATAGAACTTTCCGGCAAGATATTTTGCCATCGGGAGGTTCATGTCGAGGTAGTTTCCGCAGTCGCGGGCAGCGGCACCCGGAACTTCGCCCTCGTAATCGCGGATAAAGAGGAACATCTCCTGAAGCAGCGGGATAATGTCCGCAGACTCATAATCGCCGGCGAGAAGCAGGTAGAATCCGGTGCGGCATCCCATCGGGCCGAAGTAGAGAACTTTATCTTTGTAAAGACGATGATTTCTTAAGAAGGTTGCGCCGAGATGTTCGATCGTATGGACCTCGGCAGTGTTCATAACCGGCTCAAAGTTCGGACGGGTCATACGGATATCGAAGGTCGTAATATGGCAGTCTCCGGCAATATCCCTTCGGGAAACGTAAACACCGGGAATCAGTTTCAGATGATTGACAGTGAAGCTCGTGATCTTTTCCATAATCAGATACACCCTTTCGTGAGTTTTGCTGTTTGTTGTTGTAGACAGGTTGGAATTTTCCGAACTGAAAATTCTGTACAATACAGAGGCAGATGCCGTCTGACTGTATCAACTTTTATTATAAAGGGGATACCGTGTGGTTACAAGATGGAATTTGTAAATTGTCAGTGCCTGTTCAGCAGATCTACGCACTTCATACGCACTTCAATTGTCAATTTATTCTTGTCTCACTTTCTGATTTGTACTATAATAACGTGTAACGGGATTTTTGAACTGAAACATATCCCATAAGGAGTGGCTATGAAATTACTGGCATATGAAGTAGACAAAAGATCTTTTTTAGGTGTATTGAATGAGGATGAAACCTGGGTTTATCCGGTTTCTGCTGCGGGAATGGAATATCGGTCCATGAAGGACCTGATCCGCGAAGCGGGACCGTCTGAGATGGAAATGCTGGATTATATTTCAAAGAAAGCCCCGGGTGATGTTATGGGAGCGGCACCGGTGGATGAGATCCGGGTCGTATCTCCGATCGCGGAGCCGGATCAGGATATTATCTGTCTGGGAATCAACTACATGGATCATGCGGAGGAATCTGCGAGATTTGAAAAACGTGAATTTGAGAGACCGGAGAAAGCAATCTATTTCTCAAAACGTGTGAACCGCACGAATGATCCCGATGGAATCATTCCGGCTCATAAGAATCTGACAAATCAGCTGGATTATGAGGCAGAGCTTGCCGTTATTATTAAGAAAGACGCAAAGGACGTAAAGCCGGGCGAAGTGAAGGACTATATTTTCGGCTATACGATCATGAATGATGTCAGCGCCAGAGAGGTTCAGACTGAGCATAAACAGTGGTATTTCGGAAAGAGTCTGGACGGATTTACACCGCTCGGTCCGTGTATCATGACTGCGGATTCTACTGCGTTTCCGCCGGTGTTAAAGATCCAGTCTAAGGTAAACGGAGAACTCCGCCAGAATTCCAATACAGGACTCTTTATCCATGGAATCGAGGAAGTGATCTGTGAACTTACACAGGGTATGACATTAAAAGCAGGAACGATCATCGCAACAGGAACGCCGGCAGGAGTCGGCATGGGATTCGTTCCGCCGAAATTCCTTGAGACCGGGGACGTTGTAGAGTGCATAATTGAAGGAATCGGTACACTCCGGAATACGGTTGGTGAGTAGATGCCGGGTCGGTGTGCTCACGCGTCGTGGAAGACATGCATCATAAAAATTAAGAGGAGAACAGTTGCCATGAAGGGAGCAGAAAGCCGGTCAGAACGACGGGCTGCTCTTTTCATGGCTTTTTTGTGCAACAGAAAATTCTGAGGAAGTCCCTGTCGCACAAAAGCGTGAGGAAATTATACATGGAAAATATACGGGAAATGTTGAAAAAAGTAGCGGCGGGAGAGCTGTCTGTGGATAACGCTGTTCTGGAGCTAAAGAAAGAGCCGTTTACAGCAGCAGGATACGATGATCTGGGATTCGCGAAGCTGGATACCCACCGGAAGCTGCGTCAGGGTGCGGCGGAAGTGATCTACGGCGCGGGAAAAACTCCGGGACAGATCGCCGGAATCGTGGAGGCAATGAAAAAGCGGGGGCAGGAGACGATCCTGATTACCCGTGTTGACGAGGAAAAGAGCCGGGAGACGGAGCAGCTGTTGGCAGAACTGTATCCGACCGGCAGCGGATATCAATATTTTAAGGAAGCGAAGGTTGCAATCTGCGGAAGCTTTCCGGAAAAAGATGGCGTTGGGACGATCGTTGTGGCGACCGGCGGAACCAGTGATATTCCGGTTGCGGAGGAGGCGGCACTCACGGCGGAGGCTCTGGGGAATCAGGTGGAACGTCTTTATGACGTGGGTGTCGCGGGACTTCACCGCCTGATTTCCCACATGGACTCCATCATGAATGCCCGCGTGATCATCGCAATCGCGGGTATGGAAGGCGCCCTTGCTAGCGTCATCGGTGGTCTCGCCGATTGCCCGGTGATCGCGGTGCCGACCAGCATCGGATACGGTGCGTCCTTCGGCGGCGTGTCAGCACTGCTCTCCATGCTGAATTCCTGCGCTAGCGGTGTCAGCGTTGTGAATATCGACAATGGATTTGGAGCCGGGTATCTGGCGAGTATGATGAACCATATGCGTGGATAAAAACTCGAAAATCAGTCCGATCTGTTGTGCATCTGGAGGAAGATGCCAGCAGCGGGTGAAATGCAAGAAAATAATTTGCGTAATTTTTAAATGAGGTGGAAATGATATGAAGACATTATATTTTGACTGTGGAATGGGCGCTGCCGGAGATATGCTGATGGCATCTCTCTACGAAATCTGCCCGGATAAAGAGAGATTTTTGAAGATGATGAACGAAATGGGCCTGCCGGGGCTTTCTGTTGAGGCAGAACCGTCAGTAAAGTGCGGGATTACCGGGACGCATATGAAAGTGACGATCCACGGGGAAGAGGAGGAGAGTGTAGACGTCGACCTGCAGGGGCATGAGCATCACCATGACCACGATCATGAGCACGACCACGATCATCATCATGACCACAATCATGACCATACAGATGACCACCATGACCATAGCCATGAAGACCACCATCATTCTCATGAAATGGCAGAGTCGGCAGCAGAACAGACGATTCATGAGCATACACATGATGGCCAGTTCGAGCATCACCACGATGAACAGAGCGATCTCGATCACGCCCACGATCACAGACATAGCCACCACCATCACACCAGCATGGCGGGCATCTCTCACATTATCGAGCACTTAGAGCTTCCGGAAGAGGTAAAAACAGATATCGTGGCAGTCTACCGCCTGATCGCCGAGGCGGAATCCCACGTCCATGGAAAGACTGTCGAGGAGATCCACTTCCACGAGGTCGGCACCGCCGACGCGATCGCGGACATCGCCGGAGTCTGCCTCTTAATGCACATGATCGTTCCGCAGAAGGTTATCGCATCCCCGATCCATGTCGGAAGCGGAAATGTCCATTGTGCCCACGGAATCCTTCCGGTTCCGGCACCTGCGACGGCCTTTATTTTACAGGGACTTCCGATTTACAGCGGAGTCATCAAAGGCGAACTCTGTACCCCGACCGGAGCGGCACTGTTAAAGCACTTTGTGACAGAATTTAAGGAAATGCCGGTCATGCGGACCGCTGCCATTGGTTACGGTATGGGAAAGAAAGACTTTGAGCGCGCAAACTGCGTGCGCGTCCTCTTAGGCGAGACAGAGGAGAATGGAAGTGAAGTGACAGAGCTCTCCTGCAACCTCGACGATATGACACCGGAAGCTCTCGGCTTCGTTCAGGAGATCCTCTTCGCCGCAGGCGCCCTTGAGGTCTACACGATTCCGATCGGCATGAAGAAGAGCCGCCCGGGAATCCTTTTAACCTGCATGTGCCGCTGTAATGACAAAGAAAAGATGGTTTCCCTGCTCTTCAAGCACACAACAACGCTTGGCATCCGTGAGAGTATCAGCAAACGCTACACCCTGACAAGAACGATAAAGGAACATGAAACACCATACGGTGTGATCCGGGAGAAGGTCTCCGAAGGATACGGTGTGTGCCGCGGAAAATTAGAGTACGAAGATATTGCAAAGATCGCGAGAGAGAATGGAATGTCGTTAGAGGAAGTTAAGGAATTAGTAGAGAAATAGAGAGTGAACGTAAAAAGCAAGGAAGAACTTATTTTAGCTCTGCCTTGCTTTTTACATTGCATTGATAACCATAGAGACAAAAAGAACTAGCATCCTACTTCCCACGGTAAAAAGCTACTCTCTTGTACATATCATAACGAATAAAACACATTTTATCAAGTTACTCTAGTTTAAAATATGCGTTAAATTAAAGAAAAAACAGGCGTAAAAGTGACCAAATAGTTCAATCGACATACTTCGATTTCTATGATAAAATCATATTGTAATGGAGCAAAATTGCGAGGATGCGTTTCTGATGTCTGGTGCCCTCTGATCGTAAAGGGGGTGATGTCGTATGAATACAATGGAAATCCTGACGTTGTTACTAGTTATATTTTCCGCATTATCATACATTGACATGCACAATGACAAAAAGAACTAGCATCCGCACCGGCAAAGTGAAATGCTAGTTCTTTTTACTTAATTCACTGAGGGCATCGGACGTATATCCGAGTACCTTTCTGACTTCATTATAACTGGAGCGGCCTGAAAAAACAAGCCGCTCCAGTTTAATTTTAACTATTTTCTTCAGAAATTAGCCGAAATATCTCTTTAAGAGACCAGCAAATGCCTTGCCATGTCTAGCCTCGTCTCTTGCCATCTCGTGAACGGTGTCATGGATCGCATCAAGACCAGCGGCTTTTGCTCTCTTAGCGAGGTCTGTCTTACCGGCGGTAGCACCGTTCTCAGCCTCAACTCTCATCTCGAGGTTCTTCTTTGTGCTGTCTGTAACAACTTCGCCGAGGAGCTCTGCAAATTTAGCAGCGTGCTCAGCCTCTTCGTAAGCTGCTTTCTCCCAGTAAAGACCGATCTCCGGATAACCTTCTCTGTGAGCAACTCTTGCCATAGCGAGGTACATACCAACCTCAGAACATTCACCCTGGAAATTAGCTCTTAAATCAGCAAGGATATCTTCGCTAACGCCCTGTGCAACACCAACTACGTGCTCAGCAGCCCAGTTCATCTCGCCGCTCTGCTCAACGAATTTGGAAGCCGGTGCGCCGCACTGCGGACATTTCTCCGGAGCAGCCTCGCCCTCGTATACATAACCACATACAGAACATACAAATTTCTTCATAGTATTTTTCTCCTTTTTAAAATTTTATCAGGGGTCAGGGATCTTGAAATATAGAGATCCCTGATCAATTGACGGTTGTAACATAGATCACAGTTCTTTTGAAAGAGGATCACTGACGGATCAAAAGCAAGTCAGTGGATCTAAATAAATAATAGTAACTGTTATCATTATTATATTCTAATTGACAACGAATGTCAATAGAATTTTAAACTTTTTCGTTTTTCTTTTTCAGGCAGTCTTCGCATTCACCGTAAAAGAAAACCGTGTGGGAATCAACCCGTCCCGGGAACGGAGCGGTGAGAAGGTCTGAAGTGTCACAAACCAGATCCAGAGGCATATCGATGATCGCCCCGCAGGCCTTGCACACAAAGTGGTAATGGGGATCGGTATTATAATCGAAGTGTTCCGATCCGTCTCCACTGGAAAAACGCTGGATCTCGCCCATATCTGCCAGAAGATTTAAGTTGCGGTATACAGTTCCCAGACTGATCTTCGGGTAATCTTTGCTGATCGTCACATAGACGGCATCTGCGGTAGGATGATCCTTGCGATTTTTCAGACATTCCCGGATAGATTCACGCTGGCGGCTGAATTTTAATGCTTTCATGGTGCACCTCCTTTCCGGAGTTTAAAGATCAAATAAACAATAATAATGATAATTGTTACTGAAATAATACCATCAGATACATCAACTGTCAAGTGCAAAGTGACAGATTCTTTTACCAGCCGCGGTTTGAGTATGATGTGAAAAGAAACGATCCAAGCACGATCCGAAAAGAAAAATCATCGGTGCACGATCCGAAAAGAAAATTTCTTGAAAACACCTCAGGAAATGTTTATACTGGTTTTATAATTGTGGACAGCCGGAAAATCCTCCTCAGCACAACCGATGTTCCCGGATTGATCCGGAAACCGATATGGCAGCAGGACAGAAATTTCCGCGCATCCCGTCCTTAACATCCTCGAAATGGAGGTATATCCATGTATAACAGACACATCCGCCATCTTGTGACAGAGCTTGGAAACCGTCTGTCAGATAAAGAATTTTTAAAAAAGATCGGTCTCAGCCGCCGCAGCATGCAGCAGCTCTTTGATAAAGACCGCTGGGAAGTGATCTTCGAGAAGGCATTCCCGGTGACAAGACGTTTTTCCTGCGCGGAGATTCTGGAATTCTGCCGCGTAGATATGGAAAAACTCAGCAATGAACCGGAGGAGGGATGGCTTTCCTTCGCTTATAAATATTCAACCCACATTCTGTACCCGGATGCGGATTTCGCTGTGTCCGCAGCTCCTTATGCGCCGTCTGCGCTCTATTTCCTGAATGTTCTCCAGTACTTCTTTGATGAAGAACGGAAGGTCCTGCCGTTCGATCCATATGATGATTTCCGCTTTCTGACAAAAGAAGAATATGCCGGTTTTGAGCGTGCCGGTGAGTATGCCCACTTTATCCGTGAATTCCGTGATCAGTACATATATGAGATGATGCGGTTAAACCGTGAGGCGACCCCGTTCGAGACGCTGGGACATATCGCCGGTGTCCACTATGTTGCGATGGTGGCAGCCCAGGGGCTTTATGCGGCGGGGGTTCCAATTGATCTTGCGTTGGCGTCGGGCGCAGCAGCGGGACATGACCTCGGAAAATTTGGCTGTAAGCCGGATGAGCGGGTTCCGTACCTTCACTATTTTTATACGAATCAGTGGTTCACCGCCTACAATATGGAAGGAATCGGCCACATCGCCGCGAACCATTCCACCTGGGATCTGGAGCTCGACAATATCTCCGTGGAGTCTCTGGTCCTGATCTACGCCGATTTCCGCGTAAAACAGATGCGCGGCGAGGACGGCCGCGAGATCACGAAGATCTACACGTTAAAAGATTCCTTTGATGTGATCCTGTCAAAGCTTGACAATGTGGATGAGGCAAAACGGAATCGCTACCGCGTCGTCTACTCCCGTCTTTACGAATTCGAGCGTTACATGCGTTCCAAAGGCGTGGATGTGGATCTGACAGGAAACCCGGATCCGGCGGAGCAGCCGGTGGATATTGTCGTACAGACCGGAAAACAGGTGGTCCGTTCCTTCATATTCTGGGGAATCGAGCATAACATCGACGTGATGCACCGCCTCGGAACCGAGCGTCAGTTCGGAAATATCCTGGAGGCGGCGAGAAGCGAAAAAGACTGGAAGAATGTCCGCGCGTACTTAAATATGTTCAACGAATATTCGATCCACCTGAACCACCGTCAGAAAGAGCAGACCATCAGCTTCCTGTATGAGCTCCTCTTAAACCGCGAGGGCGACATCCGGAGACAGGCGGCGGCGCTCATCGGAAAAATGTTTGCAGATTTCAACGCCGGATACCGGAAAGAACTGCCGAAAAATATGCCGGATCCGGACGACAAGACGGCACTGACGCTCTGGGAGGAGTATCTTGGACAGCTCGTATGCCCGGATTACCGCCTGACCCTGCAGCAGAAGAACCGAATTCAGAATTCTCTGAAATTTGTCATGGTATCTGCCATGGACCGGAGTTCGGAGAAGGTCCGGGAAGAGCTGTTCGAAGTCTTCATGAAGTGGTTTGACGGATACCACCGCCTTGTGGGTGACCCGGTATTTTACCTATTAGACTGTATATTCTCCCTGCCTCTGGATCTTTGCAGCAAGGGGAGTCGTCTGGAACGTCTGATCCGCTTTGCCATCATCCATATGGATGACCCGGATGAGAAGGTACAGATTGCAGCTGTCCGTGTCTTAAAGATCCTGACTCAGGCAGTACCGCCGGAAAGCACCTGCTACGAGATCGCTTGCGACGCGGCACACCGGATCAATCCAAGGACGATCACGTTGTTATTCTTACAGTACCGGATCTATACGAATCTGCGTCTGGACACCACCGCCCAGCGGGAAGTCTTATACGGACATGATGTGGTCAGCGATATCTTCCTTGAAAATTTAAAATCCGCTACTCCGTGGATCTTGAAATCCGTAAACATCAAGCTTCTGGCAGATCAGGTAGATCACGGAAAGCGGGATCACCTTCTCCATATATGTGCCCATTTTTCAAACCTTATCAAGGTCAGCGAGCAGGTCGGTGTCCGCCATGACGCGGGACGCGCACTCCTGCGTCTTGCCCATTTACTGACAACAGATCAGAGAAATGAGATCGCGGTGGAACTCTTAAAGGGACTGGAAGTGGGAGAGTACGAGTTCTCCAAATACATCCCGGAATACCTCGGCGAGTTTGCCTTATGGCTGCCGCCGGAACAGATTGATGACATCATTGAACGTCTGCATATCCTGCTGGCGAACGGAAATGAACGGATCGTGTCCGTTGCCCTCGATACGTTAGGAGTCCTTTTGGAGTGCTATTCGCGGTATACCGTCCGTTTCCATGAGTCCGAGGAAGTATCGGAAGAACGCCGCATGAAGCTTCTCGGCCTGATTTTAAGCTGTCTTGCAAACTACCGGGAGCAGGTCCGTCAGGAGGCACTGCTTGTCATCGGACAGCATATTTTCGGCTCCCCGATCCTTGCGGAGCGGGACAAGAGCAGGATGTTTTCCCTTTGCGCAAAGAAACTCCTGTTCCTGTTAAATGAGAATAAGGGCGGCGAGCTGAGTCTCTACTACCGTGCTGCGACCCTGTCCCATATCGACCGTTTTATCGCCCACTACCAGTTGTTCGGCGGTCTGGTGGAGACCAGTACGCGGGAGAAGATCGCATTTTTCCCGGGAACCTTTGACCCGTTTACCTTATCCCACAAGGAGATCGCAAAGAAGATCCAGGAGCTCGGATTTACCGTATTTCTTGCCATTGATGAGTTTTCCTGGTCGAAGAAGACCCAGCCGCATCTGGTGCGCCGCCAGATCGTAAACATGTCCATCGCGGATGAGTTTTATGTCCATTTATTCCCGGACAACACGCCGGTAAATATCGCGAATCCGGCAGATCTGCGGAGGCTGAAGGAGATGTTCCCGACGGAAGAACTCTATATCGTTGTGGGATCCGACGTGATCCACAACGCAAGCTCCTATAAAAAGGAGCCGGAAGAGAATTCCATCCATACCTTCAACCATATCGTATTCCGCCGCCCGGGTGAAGAACATCCGACGGAGGTATATGAGCAGATCCGGGGGAAAGTCGTGCAGCTGGAGCTTCCGCAGGAACTGGAGGACATCAGCTCCACGAAGATCCGTGAAAATATTGATAACCACCGCGATATTTCCAGCCTCATCGATCCGGTCGTTCAGGAATATATTTACCACAAGGGCATGTACCTGCGGGAACCGGAATTTAAGCCGATCCTGAGGGCGAAAGCCATCGCGTTCGAAAATGCGTCGGGAAGAGACAGAGGAATTCTTGACGAGCTTGGAAATACGGTCCTCTACGGACATCCGGATGCCCAGTCGATCCTGACAAGGATCCAGGTGGAAAATGACCGTCTGCTGCTTTTAAGAAATACCGTGGAAGGCGAGCGCCCGGCGGGCTTTGTGAGTTACCGGGAGATCGGAAATGACGAGCTCTTTGGTGTCTTAAAGGACATGGAGTTAGCGAATCTGGTGCGGGGAAAGAGCAGCCGGGAGATCCTTCTCATCACAGGAATCTACGCGAGGGAGGAGAACGCAGGAGACAGCGAGGTGATCCGGGATGCTCCGCAGCAGCTTCTTGTGGAGGTCCTCGCGAAGGAACTGGAAAAGAATTACAGCTTTGCACTGTTCGTGGCGGAGCGCGGAACGACGACAAAGGAGGTTGTGTACGCGCTGGAGCGACAGGGCTTTATCCGCCCGCAGCTGGCGGATGAGAGCGATAAGCGGACGGTCTATATGGTCGATATGCATGAGCCGTTGATGTTCCTGCACAATCTGGAGACCACGATCAAGGAACCGTTTGCCAGCAATCCGGCAGTTCTGGATGCCATCGAAAAGAACCACAGAAAGCTTCAGATTGCCATGACGAAGCTGTATCCGGGAAACCTCGTGATTTCCTTATCATCCGGTGTCATGCATCACCGTCTCGTAGACCGGATCACGGCGCTTAACGATGTGCCGAGGGAACCGCTGGTTCCGAGAAGGCTCGGAAAGAATATGTGCGTCCCCTTCGGTAAGATCCTGAGAGGAAAAGTGGTTCCGAATACGGTGACAAAGACGCTGCACACCGATAAGGTCTACGAGCCGGATCTTAACAGCTTTACGATCGAGCCGTTCCCATACTACTCGCCGCTAAAAAGCCAGATCGAGACGATCAAGTCCTTCGACCGACCGGTGATCCTGGTGGATGACCTTGTCCACAAGGCAGACCGTCTCCAGGTGCTTGTGCCGCAGCTCAGGGAGGACGGGATCCCGATCAGGAAGGTCGTTGTGGGTGTACTGTCCGGCTATGGCCGTGACCTGATGCAGTGCCTGAAGGTCCCGGTTGAGAGCATTTATTCGATGCCGAATCTGCGCCAGTGGTTCGTGGAATCCACACTGTATCCGTTTATCGGCGGCGATACCGTGCGCCGTGAGGAGATGAAGGTGGCGGGACTTCAGCCGTCTATCAACATGATCCTGCCCTACGCGACACCGAGGCTTTCCGGCTGCAGCAGAGAGGCGCTTGTGGAGTTCTCCGCATGCTGCATCGAGAATTCAAAGAATCTGTTCCAGGTCCTGGAGGCAGAATACCGGAAAATGTACGCGAAAAACCTCACCCTTTCCCGGCTTTCCGAGGCGGTCATCCTGCCGCTCTGCCCGGATAAGGGAAGCTGCATGGAGTACGATGAGAATCTGGCGGCGTCTGTTTATCTGGAGAATGATCTGGAGACGCTGTGGAGAATGAAAGAATTTCTGATCAAGGGATAAAATCCTGAATGCCGTCTGGAATTTCGAGAGGCTGAAGGCTTAAAAGGAAGATCTGCGATAATCGTGGCCTGTGTATCAAAGCCGTAAGGTCGGCAGACTTGAATGGCTTTGGTGCATGGCAGTAAAATATGGAAATTAGGGGGGAATGAAATTATGGTAACCTATTATAAAATCGGAGACATGTTTTGTGCGTCCGCGCACGGCGATCTGCCATATGAAAAAACGGAGAAACCGGCAGCAGGGACAATGCTCACCTGGCTCTTTACCGGAGAACCGGGCAGCCGCCGCGCATCATTTCTCGTAAACCATCCGGCAGAACTCTTCGCAGAGAATGAGGATGTCAGCTGGTTAAACACAAACAGATTAAATGCGTCCGCATACGACGGACAGATCAGGGAACTCCCGGCGGAGCTCCTCGCGCAGCTCGATGCCGGAACGCTTCGGGCGGTGAATGCGTCCCATCCGAAATTTAAAGAGATTCTGGAATACAGGCCGAAAGAGGGCAAAAAGCGTGTCCATGTTCTGGCGATCGGCGATGTGGGCAGTATGCTCTTAACAGGTCTGCACCTTCTCGGCGGAGATGTGATCTCCTCCATCGGAATTTGTGATATCTCTGACAAGGTGACCGCCCGTTGGGAGTTCGAGGAGAACCAGATCGCCTATCCGTGGGATTACGATGCGATGCCGGAGGTCGATGTGGTGGATCAGGATCACCTCTTTGACTGCGATGTGTTCGTTTTCGTGGCTTCCAAGGGGATCCCGCCGGTCGGTTCCGGTGTCAAGGACGTCCGCATGTACCAGTTCGAGAATAACTCGAAGATCATCGGACATTACGCAAAAATGGCGAGAGAGAGGAACTTTAAAGGCTTATTCTGTGCCGTTTCCGATCCGGTGGACCCGCTTGCGAAGACGGCATTCTTAGAGAGCAACAAAAATGAGGCAGGGGAGTATGACTGGATGGGACTTCTCCCGGAACAGGTACAGGGATTCGGCCTCGGCGTTATGAATGCAAGAGCGGCATATTATGCAAAGCGTGATCCGAGATTTAAGCAGTTCCTGACGGAAGGCCGTTCCTTCGGACCGCACGGACAGGACCTTGTCATCGCGGATTCCATCGAACATTACAACGATGAGCTCTCAAAGGAACTGACAAACCTCACGGTCACCGCGAACCTTCACATGCGTGCCATCGGCTACAAACCGTTCGTGGCCCCGGCGTTTTCCTCCGGCGCGATCTCGATCCTGATGACGCTCAGAAAACAGTGGCATTGCGGATCTGTGTTCCTTGGCGGCGTTTACATGGGCGTGAAGAACCGCTACACGGAATACGGGCTTGAGACGGAGGCGCTGGCGCTGCAGGATGCTCTGTATGAGCGGATCGTGTTTGCGGCGGAGAATCTTGCGAAGATCGTGTAAATGCTGTGTTTGCTGCGAAGGCAAAAAGATAATAAAATGCTGATTTGACTTGTCCCGGCAGGTTTCCCGTGTGTCGGGGATATCTGCCGGGATTTTTATCAGGGAGAGTGATACATCATGGAGAGTGACAGATTATTCGTATTATACCCGCAAAAACGCGGTCCGGAGAAAGAACGGTCGCGTATGGACGAGGTTTTGAGGGCAGCGCTTGACGGGATCGACGCCGAGATCGTGGAAGACATGGAGCTTCTGGAGCAGGATCCCTGCAGATATCGTGGACGCAGACTCCTGTTTGCAGTTCCGCTTGGAACAAACGGCATCAACCGCGGCTACTACGAGCTTCTCGCCTGGCTGCGGGGCGGTGATCAGGTCCTCGCGGGGGCGACTGCTGGGATGATCATCGATGCTGAGAGCGAATTTTACACGAAAGCCACAGCGAGAGAGCTGGCGGTGGCGGCAAACCGTGCCGGCTGCGCCTTCGTGGGCCGACCGCTGGTGGAAGGAACCGCCTCCCTCGACAACTACCTGATCCAGGCCGCCAATATGAACACGGACCGGTTCGGTGCCTACAAAAAGAGTGCTGAGATCCTGGTACATCAAATTCTGGAAGAAACATGGCAGCCGAAAGAAGAATCGCACCTTCTGGTCCTCCACGCCTCAAACCACCGGACCTCCAATACCCTGGCGATCTGGCAGAAAGTAAAGGAGCGCCTGGACGACCGGATCAGGATTCAGGAGATCAACCTGAGAAACGGTACTCTCGTGGACTGTTCCGGATGTCCGTACCAGATGTGCCTGCACTTCGGCGAGCAGGGAAAATGCTTCTACGGCGGAGCCATGGTGGAGAACATCTATCCGGCTGTTAAATGGGCTGACGCGATCCTGCTCCTCTGTCCAAACTACAACGATGCCCTGTCCGCCAACATGACAGCGTTCATCAACCGGCTGACGGCCCTGTTCCGGACCACACGATTTTACGATAAAGCCCTGTTTGCGATCATTGTGTCAGGCTATTCCGGCAGTGACCTCCTCGCTGGACAGCTCGTCACGGCCCTGAACATGAACAAGACCTTTTACCTCCCGGGGAATTTCTGTATGATGGAGACGGCCAACAACGCCGGTGCAGCCATGAAACTTCCGGGAATTGAGGACAGAATCCGGGAATTCAGCGAAAAGATGACGCATATACTGATAAAAGGGACACAAAATTGCTGATACAATTTTTGAATTTCAAGCAATTGCGCATCAAAACTTTAAATTATGGAAGCAAACAGCCGCAATTATGATAAAACAAAGAATAACTAAAAGATTTCAGACGTTTACAAAAATTACTAATATTTGTTGCAAAAGCAACAGCAGAGATGTATAATATGTTCGTAAGCTTCCTTTGCTGAAACGTTGTGCAAAGGAACAGAAAAAGGAGGTAGAAAGATATGAGAAAGAGATTTTCCGCAGCAATGGCACTCGCATTATCCTGTGCAATGGTACTGACCGCTTGTTCCGGCGGCAGCAAACCGGCAGAGACCACAGCCGCAGCAGCAGCCGACACTACCGCAGCAGCAGCTGAAACAACAGCAGCCGCAGCAGCAGCCCCGAGTGGTGATGCCCAGAAGTTAACAATGGGTACTGGCGGAACCACCGGTACATATTACGCATTCGGTGGCGTAATCGCGAATGTATTAAACAGCAAAGACCTCGGAGTGAACATTAACGTTCAGTCTACCGGTGCTTCCAAAGCAAATATCTACCTTGTAAACGACGGTGAAGCAGACCTCGCGATCGTACAGAACGACGTTATGGACTATGCTTACAACGGAACTGACCTCTTCGCAGAAGAAGGCGCAGCAAAAGATTTCACAACAGTTGCAGCCCTCTACGCTGAGGTTTGCCAGATCGTATCCTCCGGCGATATCAAATCTGTCGCTGACTTAAAGGGCAAGAGAGTATCCGTTGGTGACGCAGGCTCCGGTGTTGAGTTCAACGCACGTCAGATCCTCGAGGCTTATGACATCTCCTTCGATGATATCCAGGTCAACAACCTCGGATTCGGTGATTCCGCAGATGCATTAAAAGACGGCAAGATCGATGCTTTCTTCTGTACAGCAGGCGCACCGACAACAGCGATCGTAGAGCTCGCTACAACAAATGCGATCAACCTTCTTGAGATCGATGACGAGCATGCGAAGAAGCTTGCGGATGCACATCCGTTCTACACAACATACGCAATCCCGGGCGGCTCCTATAAGGGCGTTGACGATGATGTTCAGACAGTTGCTATCAAAGCTACTCTGATCGCATCCCCGAAGCTTTCCGAAGAAACAGTTTATAACCTCACAAAGGCTATTTTCGATAACAAAGATGAGATCGCTTCCACACATGCAAAGGGCGAAGAGCTTGATCTCGAATATGCGGTTTCCGGTATTTCTGTTCCGTTCCATCCGGGTGCTGAGAAGTACTTCAAGGAAGTAGGAGCAATCAAGTAATTACCTTGAAAAACAGGAAAGTAAGATTCTTTACAGTGGCAGCAATAATCACGGCAATTATTGCTGCCACTCTTGCCTATACTTTACGAAGCGGAGACTATCTGGTCCTGAGGAACGGAGACACAAATGCAGAATATGCCCGCTTCCGGGTAAAAGAGGGGGATGAGTTTTCTGTAACGTTCATCCACTCAGTAAATAAGTATCCGTTGACGGACGTTTACGAGATCCGCGACCACAAGATCTACGTGATCCGCACGATCTACAATAATTTCGGCGCGGGCGTGCAGACAGAGATCGAGGCTGGGCAGACGCTTACGTATGATGAAAACGGGGAGATGGTCGTTTCCGGGTTTAATAAGGAAATGCCATATCTCTCATATATCGTGGGTACGGTCTCCGACCACACACTCACACTTCACGGAAAAGAAATCAGTTTGAGGGATCTCTGCGGACGCAACAGCAAAGTAGAGTTCTCCTGTGAACATAAAGGATTCTAAGCGTTAAAAGAGTTTCGGACATATCCGGCGCCTGTTTGTATAGGGGGTATACAGGGGCAGCGCCGGAAACGAAATATAAAGGAGGGATTGGTATGGCAGAGAAAGACAACATGAAAGTCAACACATCTCCGGTGGCTGATGTGGAGACCGGTACCGCCGAAGACGTCGAAGCCATCATGAAAAAGTACGACCGTGAATCGAATACCCGAATCTGGGAAGGCACCCCGAAGCAGGTCATTCGTTTCCTTCTGGCAGCGTTTTCAGTTTTAATGCTCTATATGAACCTGTTTGCAAACTGGGATGAGCGTGTAAGACGTTCCCTGTTTGTCGGTTTTGTAATTATCCTTTCATTCCTGGTATATCCGATGAAAAAGGGAAGCTCAAAAAAGAATTCCGTTCCGATCTACGATATTATCCTTATGGTACTCGGAGCCGGTGCTTACTTCTATTTCGTATTTAACTTTAAAACAATTATCGGCCACGCGACACGAATCAGCCAGACAGAGGTTATCGTTGGTGTGATCGGTATCCTGATCTTAGCAGAAACATGCCGCCGCGTTGTAGGTATTCCGATCCTCTGTGTGGCGACATTCTTTGTGGGTTATGCGTTTTATAACGGACTTGGACAGGGCAGAGCCTTCGCGGTAGTCTTAAAGTCCATCGTTTACAACCTGTTCTATACGACAAGTGGTGTTATCGGTACTCCGATCGGTGTCTGCTCCACGTATATCGCACTGTTTATCCTGTTCGGCGCTTTCCTTGAGGCGACCGGTATTTCTGAATTCTTTATCCAGCTGGCAAACTCTCTGGCAGGCGCTTCCACAGGCGGACCGGCAAAGGTAGCGGTTATCTCCTCTGCTCTCTGCGGTATGGTTTCCGGAAGCTCCGTTGGTAATACAGTAACGACCGGTTCCGTAACGATCCCGTTAATGAAGAAGACCGGTTATCAGGGCGAATTCGCAGGTGCCGTTGAGGCAGCTTCCTCCACCGGTGGACAGATCATGCCGCCGATCATGGGCGCTGCGGCATTCTTAATGGCTGAGATGGTAGGCGTTCAGTACGGCGAGATCGCGATGAGAGCGATCTTCCCGGCACTCCTCTACTTCACAGGTATCTTCATTACTGTACACCTTGAGGCAAAGAGACTTGGCTTAAAGGGTATCCCGAAGGATGAGCTTCCGAAATTCGGACCGTTATTTGTCCGCCAGGGTTATCTTCTTATTCCGTTAATTGCCCTTGTTGCAATGGTTATGATGGGCTACACGATGTCCCGTGCAGCGATCATCGCTACCGCCCTTGCAATCCTTGTCAGCATGCCGAATAAAGAAACAAGAATGAACCCGACAAGATTCATCAACGCGTTGGAGGCAGGCGGTAAGAATACACTTTCCGTAGCTGTTGCCTGCGGCGTTGCCGGAATCATTGCCGGTGTCGTAACAATGACCGGTCTTGGACAGCTTCTGATCTCCGCAATCGTCGGCGTTGCCGGTGACCGCGTGATCGTAGCATTATTCCTTACTATGTTAACCTGTATCGTTCTTGGCATGGGCGTTCCGACAACTGCAAACTACATCATTATGGCTACCACATGTGCACCGATTCTCGTAAACGGTATGGGAATCAACAAGATCGCTGCCAACATGTTCGTATTCTACTTCGGTATCGTAGCAGATATCACACCGCCGGTTGCTCTTGCGGCTTACGCAGGATCCGCGATCGCGAAATCCAACCCGATGAAGACCGCATTAAACGCATCTCGTCTTGCGATCGCAGCGTTCATCGTACCGTATATCTTCGCGTTTAACCCGGCAATGTTATTTATCGATACAGGCGTTCTCGGTGTTGTAACGATCATCGTAACATCCCTGATCGGTCTGTTTGGCGTTGCAGCCGGTCTTGAAGGTTACATGTTCGCGAACCTGAATGTGATCGAGAGGCTTTTATCCATCATCGGAGGTCTCTGCCTGATCATTCCGGGAACCGTGACAGACCTTGTCGGTATCGTCCTTGTTGGTGTCTCCGCGGCACTGCAGATGATGCAGAAGAAAAAAGCAGCGGCGGCGTGAAAATGGGCGAAGTTGTGAACTAAGATATCATTGAATTTGAAAAAATAGTATGTTATAATTATTTTGAAAAGAGAAGATATAGTTCAGGGAATAAAACGAACCCCCTCAGAGGTGATAGCTCTGAGGGGGTTCTTCCCATTTTATGTAGTTGGGAATCTACAGGTTATTTTTCCAGCTTACTGTCTAACCATTTGATGATGTAATGACACACTACGCCAGCCATGACACTTTTATCTTGCAACAACACTTGATTTATGCTACACTTGCCCTAAAGTTTACCACTGTACCTGTTTAAAGAGAGAGGAAGGAAAACGATGGCAGAATTATTATATGGAAGTACCCGCGGCGGGGAGACTGGCGTGACAGCATCCCAGGCGGTTTTAAAAGGACTTGCAGATGATGGCGGCCTCTACGTTCCGGAGCGCATCCCGACACTGGATGTGACAATGGACGAGCTTGCCGGAATGACATATCAGGAGACGGCATACGCAGTTATGAAACAGTTCCTGACTGATTACACGGAAGAAGAACTGAAATACTGTATTTCCCACGCATACGATGAGAAATTCGACACAGAGGAGATCGCACCGCTCGCAAAGGCGGACGGCATGTATTTCCTGGAGCTGTTCCACGGAAAGACCATCGCCTTCAAGGACATGGCACTCTCCATTCTGCCGTACCTTATGACAACGGCTGCAAAGAAGAACCATGCAAAGAACGAGATCGTGATCCTGACCGCCACATCCGGAGATACCGGAAAGGCAGCTATGGCCGGATTTGCCGATGTTCCGGGAACAAGGATCATCGTCTTCTATCCGAAGAACGGTGTCAGCCGCGTTCAGGAGCTTCAGATGCTGACCCAGAAGGGCGCAAACACATCCGTAGTCGGAATCGAAGGAAACTTTGATGATGCCCAGACTGGCGTAAAAAAGATCTTTGGTGATAAAGAATTCGCGAAAGAACTGGATGCTATGGGATTCCAGCTTTCCTCCGCGAACTCCATCAATATCGGCCGCCTTGTTCCGCAGGTCGTTTACTATGTATACGCCTACGCGAAGCTTCTCGCAAACGGTGAGATCGCAAACGGCGAGAAGGTCAATGTTGTAGTTCCGACCGGAAACTTCGGAAACATCCTGGCAGCATACTTCGCAAAACAGATGGGCGTACCGTTCGGCAAGCTGATCTGCGCATCCAACGACAATAAGGTCCTGTACGACTTCTTCCGGACAGGCACATACGATAAGAACCGTGAGTTTATCCTGACCACATCCCCATCCATGGACATTCTCGTCTCCAGCAACTTAGAGCGTCTGCTCTACTTAAGCTGTGGAAGAGATGCCGCAAAGACAAAGGCGATGATGGAGCAGCTCTCCGCAAACGGAAAATACGAGATCACCGAGGACATGAAGGAATTCATGAAGGACTTCGCTGCAGGCTACGCAGATATGGAAGAGAATGCGAAGGAGATCCGGAAAGTGTTCGATGATACCGGATACCTGATCGACACCCATACAGGCGTCGCCGCAGCTGTTTACGAGCAGTATAAGAAAAAGACCGGTGACATGACAAAGACTGTGATTGCGTCCACAGCAAGCCCGTACAAGTTCTCCAGAAGCGTTATGGAGGCAGTTCTCGGAAAGAAAGAAGATGCCGATGAGTTCGCCCTGATCGATGAGATGGAGCGTATTTCCGGTGTGAAGATCCCGCAGGCGATCGAGGAGATCCGCGATGCGAAGATCCTCCACAACCGCCAGTGCAAGCCGGAGGAAATGGAAGAAACTGTCAAACAAACCTTTTCAAAGTAGGGTAAATCGGTTATAATAAAATTATCATGACAACAGTACCTGTTGGGAATAGATGGTGTCTGCTCCGCATATAAATGGAAACAGACGGCAGATCCGGCGGGACAGGCTGTTCTGTCAAAATAACGATTCAAATGGAGGCCTATATGTTAGTAACAGCGAAAGAAATGCTTGAGAAAGCAAGAGACGGCAAGTACGCAGTAGGACATTTCAACATCAACAACCTTGAGTGGACAAAAGCGATCCTGCAGACAGCAGAGGAACTGAGATCCCCGGTTATTCTGGGTGTTTCAGAGGGCGCAGGAAAATACATGACAGGCTTTAAGACCGTAGTAGGTATGGTAAACGGTATGCTGGAAGAGATGAAGATCACTGTTCCGGTAGCTCTTCACTTAGACCATGGTACTTACGAGGGATGCTTAAAGTGCATCGATGCCGGATTCTCCTCCATCATGTTTGACGGTTCTCATTATCCGATCGAAGAGAACGTTGAGAAGACAAAAGAACTGATCCGTATCTGCCGTGAAAAGGGAATGTCCCTCGAGGCAGAGGTTGGAGCGATCGGCGGCGAGGAAGACGGCGTGATCGGTATGGGCGAGTGCGCAGACCCGAACGAGTGCAAGATGATCGCTGACCTCGGCGTTGATATGTTAGCAGCAGGTATCGGCAACATCCACGGAAAATATCCGGCAAACTGGAAGGGCTTAAGCTTTGAGACACTTGCAGCCGTAAAAGAAAAGGTTGGCGATATGCCGCTCGTTCTTCACGGCGGTACCGGAATTCCGGAAGATATGATCAAGAAAGCGATCTCCCTCGGTGTTGCAAAGATCAACGTAAACACAGAGTGCCAGCTCGCGTTCGCAGACGCTACAAGAAAGTACATCGAAGCAGGAAAAGACCTTGAAGGAAAGGGATTCGATCCGAGAAAACTTCTTGCACCGGGTGCAGAAGCAATCAAAGCGACAGTAAAGACAAAAATGGAGTTATTCGGTTCTGTCGGCAAAGCTGACTAAGCCGTTTAGCTTGCATTATCATGCAGTTAAAAATGTTCTCCCTCGTATCAGGGAGAACATTTTTTCAAGCTAAAATTGGAATTCAGCCGAAATACCCTGGCAGACCATGATTGGAACAGGCTGAATATTTACAGGTAATTCTCATATTTTTTAAAGTACGATTTCACCCCATGCCATAACGGGCAGATTATACAGAATTGAGGAGGAAAATTATGAGCGAAACTATCAATGTGGAAGCGATTTTCGGAGAGAATGTCTTTAATGACTCCGTGATGAAGGAACGGCTTCCGAAAAGCGTCTACAAGAAATTAAAGCAGACTATCGAGGATGGCAGCGAACTGGACCCGACGATCGCTGACGTGGTTGCCCACGCGATGAAAGACTGGGCAGTCGACAACGGCGCGACCCATTATACCCACTGGTTCCAGCCACTTACAGGTGTAACTGCCGAGAAACATGACTCCTTTATCGGAAACTTCGATTCCCAGGGCAAAGTCTTAATGGATCTCTCAGGAAAAGAGCTGATCAAGGGTGAGACCGATGGCTCTTCCTTCCCGTCCGGCGGCCTGCGCGCGACCTTCGAGGCCCGGGGCTATACCGCCTGGGACTGCACTTCCCCGGCATTCTTAAAGAAAGACGCAACCGGCGTAACACTCTGTATCCCGACCGCGTTCTGCTCCTACAGAGGCGAAGCCCTCGATAAAAAGACCCCGCTTCTCCGTTCTATGCAGGCCATCGACAAAGAGGCGACAAGAATCTTCCACCTTTTCGGCCACACAGAAGTAAAGCGTGTTACCCCGTCCGTAGGACCGGAGCAGGAGTACTTCCTGATCGATCGCGATAAATATTTAAAGAGAAAAGACCTGATCTACACCGGACGTACCTTATTCGGTGCGATGCCGCCGAAAGGACAGGAGATGGATGACCACTATTACGGTGTTATCCGCGAGCGGATCGGTTCCTATATGAAAGAGTTAAATGAAGAGCTCTGGAAGCTCGGTGTTACCGCAAAGACCCAGCACAACGAGGTCGCTCCGGCACAGCATGAGCTTGCAACGATCTACACAAAGGCAAACCTTGCCGTTGACCACAACCAGATCGTCATGGAGACGATGAAAAAGGTTGCAAGCCGTCACGGAATGGCGTGCCTGCTCCATGAAAAACCGTTCCAGGGCGTCAATGGTTCCGGTAAACATAACAACTGGTCTCTGGCTTCCGACACCGGCATCAACATGCTGGATCCGGGCGTGACTCCGCATGAGAATATCCAGTTCCTGCTTGTCCTTGCCTGCATTATGAAAGCAGTTGACCGCCATGCGGATCTGCTCCGCCAGTCTGCGGCTGTTCCGGGCAACGACTACCGTCTCGGCGCTCAGGAGGCACCGCCAGCGATCATCTCCATCTTCGTAGGTGAGCAGCTTGAGGATGTGATCGACCAGCTGATTTCTACAGGTTCCGCGACTCACTCAAAGATCGGCGGTACCTTAAAGACCGGTGTTACGACACTTCCGGATTTCGATAAAGATGCGACAGACAGAAACCGTACATCCCCGTTCGCATTCACCGGAAACAAGTTTGAGTTCCGTATGGTCGGTTCCTCCGACTCCGTTTCCTCCGCAAACGTTGTGTTAAATACGATCGTTGCAGAGGCATTCAAGGAAGCTGCCGATGAACTTGAAAAGGCAGAGGATTTCGACCTTGCGGTTCATGATATGATCAAGAAACTTCTCGCAGAGCACCGCCGTATCATCTTCAACGGCAACGGCTACAGTGAGGCGTGGGTGGAAGAGGCAGAGCGCCGCGGACTCCCGAACTTAAAGTGCATGGTGGATTCCATCCCGGCACTTGTGACCGAGAAAGCGTTCAAACTGTTCGGCGATTTCGGTGTATACACGAAGGAAGAGCTTGTTGCGAGAGCGGAGATCGAGTATGAATCCTACGCGAAATCCGTCAATATCGAGGCGAAATCCATGATCAACATTGCCGGAAAGCAGCTGATCCCGGCGGTTGTCCGCTATACGACAGTTCTCGCACAGTCCTTAAGCGCTGTGAAGACGGCATGCCCGGAAGCTGACAACAGCGTCCAGACAGAGCTTCTCATCGAGGTTTCCGACCTTCTCTCCGACATGAAGGTTGCCCGCGCGAAGCTCGAGGATCTCGTAGAAGAGTATCAGCACATCGAGAGCATGGAAAAACGCGCCCACTTCTGCTACGACGAGATCATCCCGGCGATGCAGGCTCTGCGTGACCCGGCAGATCAGCTGGAAATGATCGTAGACAAAGAATACTGGCCGATTCCGAGCTATGGAGATATGATCTTTGAGGTGTAAGAGACCTTGGAGAAGGATAGATAGAAGATAATAAAAGCGCCGTCTCACTGGATTTTTACCAATGAGATGGCGCTTTTTTCATCTTACTTCGGCCCACCCGTCTGATATTCAGTCAGATTCGACGATGAGGAGGAAGAACCTGAACTTCCCGGCGCGGTCGTACCGGAAGAACCGGAACTATAGTTATAGTTTGTATTGGAGCTTCCCGGCCCGGTCATGCTGCCGGTGTTTGTATAATAGTTGTTGCTGCCGGTTGTATTGCCGCTCGGGGCTGTAGTTGATGCAGAGCCAGAGCTGGAGTTGGAAGTTCCCGGTCCGCCGGTCTGGTAATTACCAGCCGACATACCCGTATTCGTCTGGGAAGATCCGGGGGGCGTGGAACCGGTCGTAGTCGTTGTCGAACCGCCCGCCGCAGCATTTCCGCTTCCGCTATTACCCGTGGTAATACTGCTTTGCGCATTCCCCGCCGCCGGAGTACCCATATAATTTCCGTTCGCCACAGTTCCGCCTGTTCCCGGCATATAAACACTTCCCGCCGAGCCGCCGTCGATCGCGGATGTCTCGCTCAGGCACACACCGCTCTGATTGAAGGTATAGTTTACATTATTTACAACAAATGACCCGTTGGCGATCATCTTTCCGTCCGCCGGATTCAGATAATAATATTTACCGCCGTCGTTCAGCCAGCCCGTGATCATATGTCCGGCCTGATTGAAATAATACCAGCTCTTATCGATCTGCTTCCAGCCCACCGCCATCACACCGGACACGGTGTCCATATAATACTTATTCGTTCCGTCGCTCTGCCAGCCGATGACCATCCGCCCATCTGTGTGGAGATAGTAGAACTTTCCGTCAAGCTGCATCCATCCGGTCATCAGCTTTCCTTCGTTATTGAAATAATACCAGTAACCGTCAAGCTTCGTCCACCCGGCCGCCATCGCTCCGCTGGCATCAAAGTAGTACAGCAGTCCGTCGATCGTCTGCCAGCCGGTCACCATTGTTCCATCCTGCTGGAGGAAATACCGTTTTCCGTCGATATCTGCCCATCCGCGGACAAGCTTTCCGCTGCCGTTAAAGTAGTAATACTTCCCGTCCATCTTCCGCCATCCGGTCACCATAGAGCCGTTGCCGCGCATATAGTAATAATCGTTTCCGATTCGCAGCCAGCCGGTCACCATCGCGCCGTTCAACAGATAATAGTACGTTCCGTCGACCTGGATCCAGTCCTTCGCCATCGTACCGTCGGAGTTTAAGTAATACCACGCGTCCTCCGCCTTCAGCCAGCCGGTTTTCATCTGACCGGTAGTCGGGAGAAGATAATAATACTGGTTGTCAAGGAGCAGCCAGCCCTTAAACTGGGTTCCGTCCGCGTTCAGATAATACCAGCTCTGGCCATCGTTGATCCAACCGGTCTGCTTTACATGGTTTTTGTAATAATACCACTTGTCCCCGATAAGCCGCCAGCGGTTCGCCGGAAGCTTGCCGCTCAGATCCTTAAAGGTAAAGTTGATATCCACGTTTCCGTTGATTCCGTTTACGGTACCCTGATTTGATGCCTGCCAGAGGGCAGCACCCTGATAAGCCGGCTTCGAGTCATAGCGGGCGATCCAGACATCATAGTGGACCTTCGTCATATCGATCTTATTGCTGATCCAGTAGTCGTTTGTATACACCATCGGATAATATCCGGCTGTCTCAACCTTCTTACAGAACGCGTTTATGATATCCGCGATCTGGGACGGCGTCAGCCCGTTCATTTCCTGCGCTTCCACATCGAGAACCACCGGATAGGAGATAGGATAATCCTTGATGAGATTCAGGATAAAATCCGCGTCGGATTCTGCCATCGCTGTAGTCGTTGCGTAGGAATAAAGGTAAACGCCGACGCGGAGGCCCGCTGCCGCTGCCCCGCGCACATTCGCATCAAAATACGGATCCACCGCATTGTTATACCGGGTACCGATCATCGCAAACTGGATATCATCAGCGGCAACCGCGGACCAGTTGATATTTTGTTGCCACTGGGAAACATCGACGCCCCGCGACAGGATCCCGGTGAGCACGGAACCGTCGCTTCCGATATAGGAGCCGGACGTGTTCTTCTGCCAGGCGGCCGCCCAGGCCGGGAGTGCCGGTGATACTGCGGAAAAAGCCATGACGGCACTTAAAAGAAGCGCCGCCGCCCGTTTCTTTTGTCTCATGGAAATCCCCCTTTAAAAGTTGTATATAAAAATTAAATCCCGGGATAACTGTATTCCTGTCACAGCTCCATCCCGGGACTCTATGGACGTTATCTGCGTATTTTCAGTATAGCATAAAATTACAGATACGTCTTGCGAAAATTCGATTGAAAATGCGGCGATTCTTCGGCTTTTCAGGACCAGTTCCCTGACCTGCGTTCTTCTGACTGCCGCACCAGAAAAGCCGCAGACCGTCAGTACGGTTATCTCAGTGTCCCGCCGTCTCCGATTCCAAGAAATTCCGGTGCGGTGATGATCTTCTTATAAAAGCGCTTCGCATACCGGTACATCACGATCGTATAATCGCCAAACTCCTCGCCAACACTGCTCTTATACACCGCCCACAAACACCACAAGAATCCGCCGAGTGCGATATAAGCGTAGTAAACGAATTGCTCCTCGGCCGTCGGTTCCCTGTGCAGGTATGTTGAGATCAGCTTCTCGACTTCAAGATCATTATAATAAGAATAGATCGCGCACATACTGACGTCGATCAGCGGATCGCACATACCGGAATATTCCCAGTCGATCAGTCGGAGATCTCCATCCGGCAGGAACAGGAAATTATCGCAGACACTGTCGATATGGGACAGGACCTTCGGACGATTCAGACGGTCGAGACGGTCAAGCAGTGTCGTCATATGGGACTTTACTTCCGGATAATCCTCAAAAAGCTTCTTTTCGTATCCGCGGCACAATGCCTCATAGAAGGTGATCCGCTCCCGGATATCAAAAGAATGGTCCACATGGAGCTTGGAATCATGAAGCTTCTCCACAAGCGCCATGCATCGCGCCACATCGTCCCAGTTGCGCGGATCGCTGTTGCGGGCCCCCTCATAATATTCGGAGATCTTATAACCGGTTTCCCCGTTCATGTATACAACATGCTCGGTGATCCCGTAATCCTTTACCGCGTCATAGACCGCCTTTTCCTGTTTCCGGTTGATCAGAAGCTCCGTCCCCGGTCCCGGGATCCGGCAGATATAGGATTTATCATGGACCTTAAAAAGGAACGATTTATTCGTCATGCCCGTCTTCAGACACTTGATTCCTGTGATTTCGGACTCCGGAACCTGGAGCACCCTGGAGATCAGCTCCATAGCAATATTGTCGGAGTGGTTCTGGTAGCGCTCATCGAACAGGCGGAGCTCTTCCAGATTCTCGAATTCATAAACCTGATTCTCCGGCTGTTTATTGATGTACATTTCCGGCACCGGGAAATGGTGTTTGCCTGGAAGATGGCTGTCGACCTCACCGTTTAAGAGATCCGCAAGAACCTGTTCCCAGTACATCTGCTCCGTTCCGGGGGTATGATAGTATTCCTCGAGGATCGGGAAGAATTTTTCCGAGAACTCCTTTGAGAAGAACACCGGTCCGTACATGACCCAGGAGTCCTCACCACCGACCTTGACACCGGTGAGCAGACCTTTTTTGCTCGTCTCAAGGCACCACTCGGAAGTTTCTCCCTTCATAAATACAGAAGAGTACCACGCACCGCACTCGTAGGTGTGATACATATTGCTGCGCATCCAGTTGTCGGAAGAGAGGAGATAGGTGTTCCTTCCGATAAAACACTCTCGGGCGCGGTAGAGTGTCGTAAGCGTATTCTTGTTGTGGTATTCCGGGTTATAGAGGAGCTTCACGCCGAACTTATCAATCAGGTATTCGAACTTCTCCTTTAAATAACCGACAACGATCGTGATATCCGTGACACCGGCCTCGTGGAGCTGTTTGATCTGGCGCTCGATCATGCGCTCGCCGTAGACCTCAAGAAGTCCCTTCGGTGTCTCAAACGTCAGCGGAACAAATCTTGACCCGAATCCCGCCGCAAGGATCACGGCGCTGTCCATCCGGTAATTCCTTAAAAGTTCCACGCCGCCCTTTAACAAGGAATAAGATCCGTCCGCCGGATCAAAGGTAAAAAGTTCCCGGTCCAGACCTTCCTTCACGAGATGGTTGCAGGTCCCGAGAGAAAGGTTCATCGCTGCCGCAAGCTCCCGCTGTGTCATCTTGTTGTTCTCATAAATATTTCTGCAGAGTAATCCCAAACGATCCATAGCAATCCTCCGAATCAAAGGTGATTCCGTCACTTATTATTGCTGTTTAATAATAAGGAAGAAACTGATAAAATGAACATGTTCAAAATGAAAAAATAAATAGATATATATGAACATTATAACACGTACTTCTGATAATACAAGAAGATATTTTGAACATGGAATTATCGAGTTCAAAATATCTTAAAAATCATATAAAAATGAACACTGTGTAATGACACATCCTTGCCACAAAGCTGCCACAAAGTGGGAAAATGAGCATATTGTACTAATATCTATACAATATCGGCTAAAAACGGCGTTCACGTAAGAATTTCGTAAGAAAATAAAAACAAAAAAGATATGGAAATTCTTAAGAAAATATACTATAATACCAGTGTATTCGAGGTACAGAGTATTTCTGGAAGCGAAGTAAGATAGTTCCCTTTATTAAAAATTCTTCATTTTTTGTAAAAAAACTATTGATAATTTTACTTATCGGAAGTATAATGGCTTTGTAATGCAATTAGGAATTTCAAAAAGCGTTTCAAAAAAACAAAAGGAGAGTGCATTAATTATGAGAAAGCAGACTAAAATTGCTGCAGTTGTATCCGCAGCAGCTCTGTTAGCATTAGGCGCTTCCATGACATCTTTCGCAGCTTCCAAGGGAACCTGGATGATGGTTGATGGCGAGTGGCAGTGCTACGACAAAAACGGTGACGCATATACAAACGTATTCTGCTCCAGCAATGGTAAAGAGTATTACGTAGGAGATGACGGACAGCTCGTTCGTTCTGCATGGGTTGAGTACGACGGAAACTATTACTTCGTAAACAGCGCAGGTGCTAAGATCACAAACGACTGGAGATTAACAACTCCGTATGATGACGAGAGCGCTGATGAGGAGTGGTACTACTTCAAGTCCAACGGTAAGAGAGCCGAGAACGAGAAGATCACTTACAAGGGAAAATCCTACTACTTCGATACAGACGGAAAGATGCTTACAGGCTGGGTTAACACAGGCGATGGCACATCCGCTGTTAACGAGGCTAACGGTTATGAGGCTGGCCACACATTCTACTGTGACGAGACAGGTGCTCGTGTAGAGGGTGCTTGGGTTAAGGACGTAGCACCGGGCGTTGACGACGATGATGCAGATGCAGACGAGTACTGGTACTACTTAAAGAAAGCTACCGGTAAGCCGGCAACAGGCAAGCAGTCCAACATCAACGGTCAGATCTACCTCTTCAACGGAGAAGGTCAGATGCAGTCTGGTTGGGTAGCAGCTACAGATCCGAACGGTGTTAAGTTTGTTCAGCTCGACAAAGAAGATGAAGAGCAGGCTATGAGCGCAGCAGGAAAGAACGATGTTTACTACTGCGGCGACGAGGATGACGGACACGCTAAGAAGAATAAATGGATGAAGACATGGCTTCCGAACGATACAAACGAAGAGGAAGATGACAAAGAGTGGTTCTGGTTCGACAAAGAAGGTAAAGTATTCAGAGCAGGTGTTAACACAGCAGCTGAGACAGCAGCTAATGCTGAGAAGTACAAACTTGATGAAGGTACTCTTGTACCGGATGATAACAAGGTAGCAACTCTCATCGGTAAGAAGAAAGTAAACTCCAAAGATTACTGGTTCAGAAACGATGGTGTAATGCTTTCCAAGTTCTACAAGATTGATGATGCTATGTACTACTTTGGTGGCGCTGATGATGGTTCCATGAAGACTGGTTCCCAGTCCATCAAGGACAACACAGGTGACACATATAAGTTCTACTTCTATACAAAAGATCAGAGCACAGAGAAGTATGCTACACCAGAAGATGGTAATAAGCTTAAGAAAGGTGCCGGCGTTGTTGGTAACCAGAGCAACAAGCTTTACTACTATGGTCTCTTACTTACAGCTGATGATTATAAGTATCAGGTAGCTACTCTTGAAGATCAGAATGGTCAGAAGTATGACTTCATCATCAACTCCAACGGTTCTATCCAGCACTCCTATGGTACAACATACAAAGAGGATGGCGATGAGCTGATCGTTGTTGACGAGAGCACAAAGACAACTAAGAAAGATGGTTCCAAGGGAACAGCTGAGTATGTAGAAGATGGTCAGTACAAGTACGGCTTCAAGTCCGGTATCACAAACAAGGTATCTGACGTTGATATTTCCGAATTCTACAGATAGGTTGATCTGAACGATCTAAATTAGAAATTCTAATTGCACACGTGGACCGGGCGAGATTTTCTCGTCCGGTCTTTTTGTCTGCGTTTCTGAGCACAAGCACAAAAAAGATCAGATACATCTCTGTACCCGGCCTTTTCATCTTCCGTTTCGATATGCAAGAATTGGACGATGGATGGGGAAAACGACCGTTCGCGATCCAGCTGTGGAAAGCGGAAACAGAATCGCTGAGACTGAGATTGATCTTCTGGCAATTGATCGATATAGTAAAAATTTCCTGGTAGGAGAATGTAAATTCAAAGGGAAGCCATTCACGTATACAGAATATCTAAATACTATTGCGAAGCTGGAACCATTGAAATTTGAAGATCAGATCCTGTATCTCCCGGTTTATATGACTATGCTGATTTGAGATGTGTATTTGCTTCGGTGTATAAATATATAAACGATATAAACTGAATTGCTTTGCTTTTTATCGATTATAATCGACAAAATTTCCGCATTATTGATATGAACCGTTTCAATAAAGTTACGTCTGATATTGTTCCCATCAGAAAAATTCCCCGGAGTGATTGCTCCGGGGAGAATTTGAGATTATCATTTAGGTTGTTTTTCTAGATGTTCTATTACACAACTATATAGGGCGCAAATACTTTTGCATCCAACATGGTAAATTCATCAAAATTATTTGGGGAACCAGCATCCATGCAGCACCACTGGATATCAAGGTGGATCACATCATAATCCTCATCAATTCCACTCTTGCATCAGCAGGAATTCCTTAATATTTCTGTGCTTGATACCATTTCTGCTAAAATCGAGTTCATCCATTGAAACAACGTATTTAGGAAAATTATCATGGATGGAATCATATATTCCAAACTCGCGCTGAATCGTCTCATCAGATGCCAGAAGATATGTGACTTGTATATAAACTTTCTGATCCTGCTTTTGACAGATAAAATCAATTTCCTTCGTGCCGCTTTTTCCTACGGTTATGGTATAACCTCGACGCAGTGATTCCATGTATATAATATTTTCGAGTACCAGATTGATATCACGCATGTTACCGCCAAAAACAGCTTCTCGGAGTCCATGATCGGCCATATAATATTTTTCATTTGTTGATAAGATCTGTTTCCCCTGGATATCCTGTCGTTTTACCTGATAAAACAGATATGCATTGATACAATATTGGATATAATTTAATACTGTGTCAGTGGCCACGGTACGGCGCTCACTCTTTAAAAACTTAGCAATCGATGCGGCAGCAAATGTAGTTCCGATGTTTCCAATCACATAAGTAACAATTCTTGTAAGCAAATCAACGTCACGTATTTTATTTCGTTTTACCACATCATTCAAGACAACAGAATTGTAAACATCGGTAAGGTATTGTTTACCAGGTTCTTCTGCGTAACGAAGATTTGCCAGGTAAGGCATTCCGCCCAGAGTTAAATATTTCTGAAATACAGCCGAATTAGATGCATCCGGAAAAATATCCTTATATAAATCCATAAACTCTGCATATGAGAATGGATAAATCGTAAATTCTACATATCGTCCACCCAGAACAGTCGCCAGTTCTCCTGAAAGAAGCCGTGCATTCGATCCCGTGATATAAATGTCACAGTCCATCTCAATCCGCAGAGAGTTGATACATTTTTCCCAGGCTGTCACTTCCTGAATTTCATCAAAGAAGAGATACACTTTTCCGGAAATTTCGGATGCACGTCTGACTACTTCATCATGAAGGGATGATGCTGTGCAGAAATTTGCGTTCCGCATATCTTCAAAATTGAACGTGATAAACTGTGCTGCAGCGATTCCCGATTCTTTCAACTCTTCTTTTATCAGATCCAACATAACCGATTTCCCGCAACGACGAATTCCTGTCATAACCTTAACCAAATCTGTTCCGATAAACGGACGAATTCGTCTCATATATAATTCACGCTTTATCATAAAAGTCTGCACCCCATTTCTGTAAAATGAATTTCAAATCATGGTCTCAGTATATCAAATTTATAAACGATTTTCAAATACATTATATATATTTTATCGATTATAATCGACAAAATACTCAAACATCCGATCACACGATAATTTTACTTATCGGAAGTATAATGGCTTCGTAATGCAATTAGGAATTTCAAAAAGCGTTTCAAAAAAACAAAAGGAGAGTGCATTAATTATGAGAAAGCAGACTAAAATTGCTGCAGTTGTATCCGCAGCAGCTCTGTTAGCATTAGGCGCTTCCATGACATCTTTCGCAGCTTCCAAGGGAACCTGGATGATGGTTGATGGCGAGTGGTATTGCTACGACAAAAACGGTGACGCATACACAAACATATTCTGCTCCAGCAATGGTAAAGAGTACTACGTAGGAGATGACGGACAGCTCGTCGTTCCGAGTAGGTTGAGTACGATGGAAACTACTACTTCGTAAACAGCAGCGGTGCTAAGATCACAAACGACTGGAGATTAACAACTCCGTACGATGACGAGAGCGCTGATGAGGAGTGGTACTACTCCAAGTCCAACGGTAAGAGAGCTGAGAACGAGAAGATCACTTACAAGGGAAAATCCTACTACTTCGATACAAACGGAATCATGCTTACAGGTTGGGTAACAACTGGTGAAGGTACATCCACAGTTAACGAAGCTAACGGTTATGAGAAAGACCACACATTCTACTGCGACGAGACAGGTGCTCGTGTAGAGGGTGCATGGGTTAAAGATACAAAGCCGGGCACAGGTGATGACGATGCAGATGCAGACGAGTACTGGTACTACTTAAAGAAAGCTACCGGTAAGCCGGCAACAGGCAAGCAGTCTAATATCAACGGTCAGATCTACCTCTTCAACGGAGAAGGTCAGATACAGTCTGGTTGGGTAGCAGCTGCTACAGATTCCAACACCAAGTTCTTCCAGCTTGATAAAGAAGATGAGGAAGAGAAGATGAGCGTTGCTGAGTCCGATGTTTACTACTGTGGTGACGAGGATGGCGGACACGCCAAGAAGAATAAATGGTTAAAGACATGGCTTCCGTACGATACAAACGAAGAGGAAGATGATAAAGAGTGGTTCTGGTTCGATAAAGAAGGTAAACTCTTTAGAACTGGTTACAATACAGCAGCTGAGACAGCTTCCAACGCTGTCAAGTACAAACTCGCCGAAGGTGTTCTTGTACAGGATGACAACAAGGGCGCAGCTCTTATCGGCAAAAAGAAAGTTAACTCCAAAGATTACTGGTTCAGAAATGATGGTGTAATGCTTTCCAAGTTCTACCAGATCAATGGCGCTATGTACTACTTCGGTGGAGCCGATGATGGTTCCATGAAGACTGGTTCCCAGTCCATCAAAGATAACACAGGTGACACATATAAGTTCTACTTCTACACAAAGGATCAGGATTCCACAAAATACCAGACTCCGGACGGCCAGAAGCTTAAAAAGGGGGCTGGTGTAACAGGTAACCAGAGCAACAAGCTTTACTACTATGGTCTTTTACTTACAGCTGATGATTATAAGTATCAGGTAGCAACTGTTAAGGGACATGATTTCATCATCAACTCCAACGGTTCTATCCAGCACTCCTTCGATACTTCCTATAAGGAGGATGGCGATACTCTTATCACTGTAGAAGCAAAGGGTGCAGCAGCATACGAGGAAGATGGTCAGTACAAGTATGGCTTCACAAAGGGTGTTACAAGCAAGGTATCCGATGTAGATCTTAACGAGTTCTACAACGCACCGACAACAACAACCTTTACTCTTAAGTAATTAAGATTTAAATTAGAAATTCTAATTGCACACAAAGCCGGGCAAGGTTTCCTTGCCCGGCTTTTCGTCACAGAAGCATCTTATAGCCTATGTATTTTCATTCACTTACAGACAGCGGCTTTTGTCATATAACATTTCACATACAGTAAATGGGCGGGAAATATTTCCCGCCCATCCTGTTTGCAATTAGAATTTCTAATTTCGAATTACTGAATTAGTTGATACCTTCTACGAAGTTACCAAGGTCGATATCTGTAACAGCAGATGTACCTAAACCTTCAGTTACATAGTACTTATACTGTTTATCGGTTGTGTTGTACTTAGCTTCCTTAGCCGGAATTAAAACGTCACCATCTTCTTTGTAGTCGATAGCAGAGTGCTGAATGGAGCCGTTGGAGTTAACGATAAATGTCTTACCATTAACTGTTGCAAGCTGATATTTGTAATCATCAGCCTGAATAAGCATACCGTAGTAGTAAAGCTTATTGCTCTGGTTACCAATTACACCAGCGCCCTTGTAAAGCTTAGCACCACTGTTGGACTTGTAATCAGTAATGTTCTGGTCTTTGGTATAGAAGTAGAATTTATATGTGTCACCTGTGTTGTCCTTGATGGACTGGGAACCAGTCTTCATGGAACCATCATCAGATCCACCGAAGTAGTACATGTTATCATTGATGAGATAGAACTTGGAAAGCATTACACCGTTTGCATCGAAGTAGTAATCTTTGGAGTTTACTTTCTTCTTAGCAACACCGTAGGATTCCTTATCAACAACTAATTTACCCTCGTCGAGTTTGTACTTAATTGCGTTGGAAGCTGTAGATGTGATGCCTGTTCTGTAAAGCTTACCGTTCTTGTCGAACCAGAACCAGCTCTTGTCATCCTCTTCCTCATTTGTATCGTTCGGAAGCCATGTCTTTAACCATTTGTTCTTCTTAGCGTGTCCGTCATCCTCATCGCCACAGTAGTAAACATCACCTGCAGCTGTGCTCATAGCCATTTCCTCATCCTCTTTGTCAAGCTGATAGAACTTAACGTTATTGGATGTGGCAACATCTTCAGCTACCCAACCAGACTGCATCTGGCCTTCTCCGTTGAAGAGGTAAATCTGACCGTTGATGTTGGACTGCTTGCCTGTTGCCGGCTTACCGGTAGCTTTCTTTAAGTAGTACCAGAACTCATCCTCATCAGCATCGTCATCTGTGATGCCCGGCTTTGTATCTTTAACCCATGCACCCTCTACACGAGCACCTGTCTCGTCGCAGTAGAATGTCTGGTTAGCAATGTAACCTGTAGCTTCGTTAACAGCTGCAGTACCCTCGCCTTTGTTTACCCAACCTGTGAGCATCTTTCCGTCGCTATCGAAATAATATGTTTTTCCCTTGTAAGTGATCTTCTCGCCTTCAGCTCTCTTACCGTTGGACTTGAAGTAGTACCACTCCTCATCAGCGCTCTCGTCATCGTACGGAGTTGTTAATCTCCAGTCGTTTGTGATCTTAGCACCGGCGCTGTTTACGAAGTAGTAGCAGCTGTCGTACTCAACCCAGCTGGAACGAACGAGCTGTCCGTCGTCACCTACGTAATATTCCTTACCATTGCTGGAGCAGAATGTGTTTGTATATGCGTCACCGTTTTTGTCGTAGCACTGCCACTCGCCATCAACCATCATCCAGGTTCCCTTGGAAGCTGCGAAAGATGTCATGGAAGCGCCTAATGCTAACAGAGCTGCTGCGGATACAACTGCAGCAATTTTAGTCTGCTTTCTCATAATTAATGCACTCTCCTTTTGTTTTTTTGAAACGCTTTTTGAAATTCCTAATTGCATTACGAAGCCATTATACTTCCGATAAGTAAAATTATCACAAGTTGCGCGATTGGGAAAAATCAGGCGGGGGAGGAGATGGGAGAGAGGAACGGGAAGATAAAATTAAGAATAATTTCACAAAAAGGAAGTAAATTCCCACCGGGGCAAGTTGCTATAAAAGTCGAAGGATGTTATAATATAATAGATTTTTTATGACGTGACGAAAGGAAGTAAATTCATGGCAAACAGAATAAAGAAGAAAGAGGAGACGAAAAGTAGCTATCAGGATAATATTGCTTTGATCATGGGGGCATTTACGCTGATCGTTCTCTGCGTGCTTCCGCTGGTGTTCCACGATTTCTATTTTGATATCCTGGAAACCAAATATCAGTTTTATAGTGTAGCTGCGATTGCGGCGCTCGTGATCATGGGCGGATATGGTCTGGCGAGCGGGAAGATGCTTGAGTGGTTCTCAAAGTTTAACTTCAATATCTGGAGAAAGAGCATGAACGTGTGCGACTGGGCGATGTTGGCATTCTGGTTCTGCAACGTCCTTTCCTGGATATTCTGCAAGGACTGGAAATGGGAAGCATTCTGGGGGACGTCCGGACGTTATAATGGCGTGTTCCTTATGAACGTTTACATGGCTTCCTACTTTCTTGTAACCAGATTCTTTAAATTAAAACAATGGTATCTGGATGCATTCCTTGCAGTCGGTGTTTTTGTATGCGTATTTGGAATCACGGATTATTTCCAGATGGATATTCTGGGATTTAAGGTAAACATGATGGATGAGCAGAAAGCAATCTACACATCTACATTTGGCAACATCAATACTTACACGATCTATGTGGCGGCGCTCTTAGCTGTCTCGATGGTTCTGTTTACACAGGAGAAGAACCAGAAGAGAATGCTCTGGTACTTCGGAAATATGGTATTATCGAGTTTTGCGCTGATTCTGGGTACCAGTGATAACGCGTACCTGTCCTTAGCAGCGATCTTTGGTCTGGCACCGTTATGGTTATTTAAAACGAAGACAGGATTCCGTAGATACGTGATCTCTGCGGCAACATTCGTTACTGTGATTCTCTGTATCAACTGGATCAATCAGGCATACGCGTCTTCTGTACTTGGAATCGACAGTGCATTTGGCCTTATCGCGAAGCAGAAATTCCTTCCGGTTCTTGCGGCACTTCTCTGGATCGTGAGCGCAGCGCTTGTTGCCATGAGCAGAAAGCCGCAGGCGTTAATGAACCGCACAAGCTCTGATGAGATGAATAAGATTGCGGTTTATATCTGGATGGGAGTGATCACTGTTGTCTGCCTTGCAGTGATCTTTGTGCTTTATGACGCAAACGTGGCAGGACATGCAGACAAATACAGTGCGATCAGTTCCTATGTCGTTTTTGATGATAACTGGGGAACACAGCGTGGTTATGTATGGAAGCGGGCAGTCGAACTCTTTACGAAGAAGCTGACTCCGATTCAGAAAATATTTGGATATGGAGCGGATACATTTGCGCTTCTCATGCAGTATTATTTCCCGGCGGATATGCGGAACGGAAAGATGGTTATCTTTGACAGCGCACACAACGAGTACCTGCACTATTTAGTTACCATTGGTTTTGCAGGTATGGCATCTTATATCGTGTTTATGATATCTTCTGTTGTAGCTATGGCGAAGAGAATGAAAGAGCAGCCGGTTGTGGCAGCAGTTATGCTGGCTGTTTTAGCGTATATGATCCAGGCAATCGTTAACATCAATCTGCCGATCGCTATGCCGATTATTCTGCAGCTGCTTGCTATGGGAGTTGGATGCAGGAAAACGGCGGTCAGTGAAGAAAAGAAAGACTGAGTAAGTAAATAAAACATATGAGACAATAATGGGGCAGGCAGATTCCTGCCCCATGGGAGGAAATATTATGATGCAGGCAGTCATCATGGCTGGCGGAAAAGGGACAAGACTGGCGGCTCTTACAAAGGATGAGATTCCGAAGCCGATGGTCCCGGTTGCCGGAAAGCCGCTGCTTTTATGGCAGGTGGAGCGGCTGAAGGAGAACGGAATTACGGATATTATCATGGTAATCGGACATCTTGGTAATAAGATAAGGGAATACTTTGGTGATGGAGAAAAATTTGGTGTTGCGATCCGGTATTTTGAGGAGACGGAGCCGCTTGGAACAGCGGGATCTTTCTATTATTTAAAGGATATGATCCACGGGGATCGGTTTGTCATGATGTCCGGAGATCTGTTCTTTGATATTGATTTTCAGCGGATGATCCATTTCCATGAAGAAAAGGGCGCGGTCGCGACACTGTTTGTACATCCGAATGGGCATCCGTTTGATTCAGATCTTCTCGTGCTGGATCATGATTATAAGATCACGGCGTTTGATTCCAAGCACAATGTGCGGGATTACTGGTATGAAAACTGTGTAAACGCAGGAATTTTTGTATTTGAAAAGAAGATCTGCGATTATGTTCCGGAGCCGGTGAAGAGGAACCTTGAGAACGATGTGATCAAGGGAATGTTGGAGGCGGGAGAGCCGATCTACGGGTATTGCTCCCCGGAGTATGTGAAAGATGTCGGAACTGTGGACCGTGTAAATCAGACACTGGCGGATATTGAGCGCGGTGTAATTGCGGGAAAATGCCTTAGAAATGAGCAGCGCTGTATCTTTATGGACCGGGACGGCACGATCAATCAGTATAAAGGCCTTGTATACAAGGAAGAGGATTTTACGCTGGAGAATTGTGCAGTTGACGCGATCCGGAAGATCAACCAGTCCGGAAGACTTGGAATCGTTATCACAAACCAGCCGGTGGTTGCGCGGGGACTCTGTGAGATCGAAGATGTAGAGAATATCCATAAAAAAATGGAAACACTTCTTGGAAAAGAGGGAGTGTTCCTGGATGATGTATTCTACTGCCCGCATCACCCGGATAAGGGATATCCGGAGGAGAATCCGGCTTATAAGATCCCGTGCGAGTGCAGAAAGCCGAAGACTGGTATGATCCAGAAGGCGGCGGAGCGGTATAATATTGATCTCGCGGGCTCCTGGATGATCGGCGATACGACGATGGATATCCAGACCGGGATCAACGCGGGAATGCGTACGGCGTTAGTACTGACCGGTGAGGCCGGAAATGATAAGAAATATGATGTGAAACCGGATCTTGTCTGCAGGGACCTTCTGGATGCGGTAGAGAAGATTTTACAGATGGATTAACATATTAGGAGAACAACTATGATCATTACACAGACCCCTTTTAGAATGTCCTTCTTCGGAGGCGGAACAGACTTCCCGGACTTTTATAAAGAACACGGCGGAGCCGTAATCTCAACAACATTTGATAAATACTGCTATGTAAATGTGCGCCATTTACCGCGCTTTTTCGATTATTCCACAGAGCTTTCCTACTCAAAGATCGAGCGCGTGACGGATGTCAATGATATCAATCATCCGGCGATCCGCGAGGCAATGAAGTACCTGGATATGCAGGAGATCCGCCTTACCTACGAGGCAGACCTTCCGGCAAGATCCGGACTTGGAACGAGCAGTTCCTTTGCGGTTGGAATGTTGAACGCGTTCTATGCGTTAAAGGGAAAATACGCGGATAAGAGAAAGCTTGCGGATGATGCGATCTATCTGGAGCGCGTTCTCTGCAACGAGAGCGGCGGCGTTCAGGACCAGATTGCGGCGGCATTCGGTGGATTAAACCGAATCAATTTCAATGCTGATGGATACGAGGTAAATCCGGTCATTATCTCACCGGAGAGAAAGCAGCAGTTAAACCAGAATCTGATGCTGTTCTTTACCGGATTTTCAAGATTTTCTTCCGATATCCAGCAGACAACGGAAAAAGCACTGGTAGATAAGCAGAAGCAGCTACTTGAGATGCTGTCCCTGGTGGATGACGCGGAAAAAGTTCTCACATCCAAGACAGACCTCAATGAATTCGGAAGACTTCTCGACTATACATGGAAGTTGAAACGCGGAATCTCCAACCGGATTTCCACAGATTCCATTGATGGACTTTACGCCAAAGGAATGGCAGCAGGTGCCCTCGGCGGAAAGCTTCTCGGTGCCGGTGGCGGTGGATTCCTGCTCTTCTATGTAGAGCCGGATAAGCAGGAAGCGGTTCATAAGGCGATGGAGGAACTTTTATATGTTCCCTTTGAGTTTGAGAACAGCGGTACGAGAGTGATCCATTATACGCCGGAGACATATGAAAAGCGATGAATAAACCTTCAATCTTGATGATTTTGCCAAGGAAGCTATTTCCATTGGTTTCAGGATATTCCCTAAAGAACTATAATCTTCTTAAAATCCTTTCTACACAGTATGCAGTGGATTTATGTCTGCTTACAAACAAAGAACTTTCTGAAGAGGAAAGCGAGTTTTATGCGAAATATCTGGATAACATCCGGATATTTCGTATAAGTAAAGCAGAAAGAATAAGGGGAATGATAGGTGCCTTTTTCTGTGGGAATCCGCTACAGGTAGGTCTTTATCATTCCAAAACACTCAAAAAGTATATAGAGGATATTCCTGATGGAAAATATCAGGGATGCATCTGCGAACTTGTTCGAACAATGTTGTACTCAGAAAATCTTACTATGCCGATTATGTTTGATATGGTAGATTCGATCGGTCTGAATTACCAGAAATCGGCGCATGAGACTTCGGACATTCTGTATAAAATGTATTATAAGTTTGAGTCAAAACGTCTTTTAAAATTTGAAAAGAAATGTATTGAGAAAGCAGATATCACCTTTCTTTTCAATAAAGAAGAACAAATGTACTGGGAAAATGTTGGAAATGTATGCTGGCTGCCGCACGGTGTGAGAGAAGAACTGCTTCACTATGAGGCTGATCATTCCAGGGAAAAGAATGTGGTCGAGCATAAAATTCCGTCTGATTATGTTGCGTTTATCGGAAAAATGAATTATCGCCCAAATGTGGATGCAGTGCTATGGTATGTGGAACATATTCACTCAAAACTGGCGGAAAGATATCCGTTGGTCGTGATTGGGGCGTATCCGACAAATGAGATCCAGCAGCTCGGGAATAAATTTCCTGACATTTATGTGACCGGTTATATGGATGACCCATATGAACTTCTTGGAGAGGCAAAGGCGGTGATCGCGCCGATGCAGACAGGTGGAGGAATCCAGAATAAGGTTCTTGAAGCGATGGCGATGGGAAAATTGAACCTTGTGTCATCGAAGGCGGCAGAGCCGATATCGGGCGCTGAAAGCGGAAAGGAATTCCTGATATGCAATGATCTTGACGATTATCAGCAGGCATATGAAGCGCTGATGCGGGATCCGAACTATGGAAAGGAGATCGGAGAAAACGCGAAGAGCTTTATTCAGGAGAACTTTACCTGGGAGAGATATGGAAAAGTATATCTTGAACAGATGAAATTGCATCTTCAGAAGAGACCAGACGAAGAAGCATAGGACACTATATGAAGGAGAAACACACAGGAATAGAGATGGATGTCAAAGAAAAACGCAGTCGTTTTGAACAGTATAAAAGAATTGTAAAATTCTTCGGTTCATTAGCGATCGTTCTGTTAGAATTAGCATTATATTATTTTGTGTGGATGAATTACTATAACCGGAATTTATCCATCTTCTGGCGCAGAGGAAACTGGCTGATTGCCGGAGAATATGTACTGTTCCTGCTAGTACTTCACCGTATGTATGGTGGACTGAAGGTGGGAATCTATAAGTACTGGACACTGGTGTATTCCCATATGATCACATTGATTGCGGTCAATGCGTTTTCTTATGTACAGATCGTTCTGTTTGACAAGAGAATGCATAATCCGATGCCTCTTGTGGCGCTGACTGTTGTAGACTTTATAGTGGTCGTGGCGTGGGCATTCGCATTTAAGAAGATTTACGCGGCGCTGTTCCCGAAGAAAAAGCTTCTTCTTGTGCATGCAGATAAACCGATGTTTCATTTAATGGGACGGATCGAATCCCGAGAAGATAAATATGAGATCAAGGAAACAATTCGGATCCAGGACAATGTCGAGGAGATTATTCGCAGGGCGGAACAGTATGATGGTGTGATCATTGGCGATATTCCGGCATGTGACCGCAACGAACTTATGAAACACTGTTATGCCAATAATATCCGTAGCTATACGGTACCAAAGATCAGCGATATTCTTCTGCGCACATCGGTAGAACTCAATATTTTCGACTCGCCGTTATATTTGTCCCGAAACATTGATGGGCTTGCATGGGATCAGGCATTTGCAAAACGTATGGAAGATATTCTGATTTCCGGAATCATGCTGCTGATCACCAGCCCGTTTTTCCTTATCATAGCGCTGTTGATCAAATGCACGGACAAAGGTCCTATATTCTATACACAGCAGAGACTGACTTTAAATGGAAAAGTATTCCCAATCTATAAGTTCCGTACCATGGTGGTCGATGCGGAGAAAAAGAGTGGACCGGTGAAAGCTGGAGATAAGGATCCGAGAATCTTGCCAGTAGGCCGATTCCTTCGCGCGACGAGACTGGACGAACTGCCACAGCTGTTAAATATCCTGAAAGGTGATATGAGCCTGGTGGGACCGAGACCGGAAAGACCGGAGCTTGCAGAAATCATCATGAAGAATATTCCGGAATTTTCATACCGCTTAAAAGTAAAGGCAGGGCTTACAGGATATGCGCAGATCTACGGGAAATATTGTACGACCAGCTATGATAAATTGAAGCTTGACCTTACCTATATTCGAAATTATTCGATATGGATGGACTTAAAATTAATTTTAATGACTCCGAAAGTATTGTTTATGAAAGAATCAACAGAAGGTTTCGAGGATGGCGGTTTTGAGGATCCAGCATTAAAGGATCCGGATCTGAAAGAAGACAAATAAAGAATTTACAGTACAGGGGCATGTGGGCAGAGAAAAGGAACACAGTGCCCCTGTGGCGTATCAGGAGAAATATGTCGTATGGAAAAGATAAGTATCATTGTTCCTGTTTATAACTGTGAAAAGTATATTGGAACGTGTATTGAGAGTATACAGGGGCAGACATATCAGAATCTGGAGATCATTCTGGTAAATGATGGATCAAAGGACAGATCTGGGGAGATATGCAGATCTTATGCAGTGCATGATGCAAGGATCCGATATATTGAACAGGAAAATCAAGGAGTCTCTGCGGCAAGAAACCATGGAATTAAAAAGGCGATCGGAACCTTCGTCATGTTTGTTGATGCGGATGATACGATTACGAATGATGCATGCGAAAAGCTGGCCGGACATATCGCAGAAGGTGTTGATTTGATCCTGTGTGGATTTAAGCGTATGTTTTACAGAGGGGAATATCTTGTGTCGCAATATGATATATTGCCGGAATGTAAAAATTTGACGGATCAGGAGACATTAGGAAAATATTTTGGCAGACTATACGAAACAACACTCTTGACAAGTGTGTGGGCGAAAATGTACCGGAAACAGGCGTTGGAAAGACATATGCCGGTATTTCGGGAAGATCTTTCCCTTGGAGAGGATGCTTTGTTCAACCTGAAATTTTTAAAAAATTGCGGCAATATTGCTGTAGAAAACAGCATTCTCTACGTATATAATCAGCGTGCAGGATCCGGAAGCCTCACAAAAGATGACGGAAAGACCAGATTGGTGCTCAGCGAAAATGTGCTGAACGCGGCGGAAGAACTTGCGAATGAAAAAGAAATTTATCCGCAGGTCAGGGAGAAGTTGTGGAAGGTCTATTATAAAGACTGTATGAATTATCTGGAAAGATTTTCATTTTCAGAGAGAAAAGAATATGCGATAGATCTGTTGAGGCAAACGACATTACTCAGAGTTCTTAAAGCAGAAAAATCGAAGAAGGCTGATATGCAGTTATACCACTTTTTCCTTGGAAGTAAAAGCGCTTTTTTAGTTTGCGTGTTTGCGGAGATGAGAAAAACTGCTAAAAAGATCCTGAGGGGAGGCAACTAGAGGTGATGGTAAAGCGATATTTAATGACAGGTATGACGCCTAACCCAGGTGGGGTGGAAGCATATATTATGAATCTTGTACGACATATTGACCCGGAAAAAGTTCAATTTGATTATCTGGTCAATTATGAAGAAGTGATTGCATATGAACAGGAACTTAGGACGATGGGAGCCGATATTATCCGGCTTCCGGGGAGAAGAAAACATCCCGTCGCACATCAGACCGTCTACAGGAAGTTCTTTAAAAACGCCGGAGAACGGTATGATGGAATTTACTGCAATCTTCTGTCACTGGCAAATATCGATGACTTGACTTATGCAAAAAAGAATAAAATAAATCGAATCATTGCGCATTCTCACAATTCCAACGATACAGGATGGGATCTTATGGGAATTCGGAAACGCTTGCATCAGACACACCAGAAAGAGCTGGATCAGTATGCAGAAAAACTGTTTGCGTGTTCTAATATGGCTGGCTGGTTCATGTTCGGAAAAAATGCAAAGTTTGAGGTGATACACAATGCTATTGATGCGGAAAGATTCTGCTTTAGTCAGGAGAAAAGAAATCAGATCAGGACTCAGCTGAAAATTTCACCGGATACACGGCTGTATGGAACAGTTGGACGGCTGGAAGAACAAAAAAATCCAGGTTTTATTCTGGATGTCTTTCGATGGCTGCATGAAAAGGATCCAGAGTGTCGGTTTATTCATGTCGGAGATGGAAGTTTGCGGGGAGAGATAGAAAAGAAGATTGGAGAATATGGTCTGGAAAAAGCTTATCTTATTACAGGAGCGGTAAATGACACTTCCGGTTACTATCAGGCAATGGACGCATTTATTTTTCCGTCACTTTATGAGGGACTTCCGGTAGCATTAATCGAGGCACAGGCCGCTGATCTGCCATGCTTTCTGACAGATACGATTTCAGATGAGACAAAAATTGTTGAAGAAAATTATCATAAAATTCCGTTAAATGGTGGTGCGCAGATATGGGCAGAAACGATTCTGGGAATCAATGGATTGAACGGAGGCCATAGGGCAGAGGCAGTGCTTACAATTGCGACAGGGAGAAGGGATGTATCCGAACGTGTTAAGGCAGCCGGTTACGATATCACTCAGGCAGCAAAACAGATGGAGGAATATTTGTACTATGGATAAGAAGATTCTTTTGATTGAAGATCTGTATGAGGAGGGATTTACTTCCGGTACAAAGGCGCGGCAGGATGTGCGAAAAATCATAGACGGGGATATTTTCTACTGCTATATCAAGAAGAAATCAAAGATCAGAGATTATGCATATAGTCTTTTCAGACTATATGCCAGTCTTCCGAAGATTTATGCCCGGTCTCAAATTGTGATTCAGTATCCATTCTATGCGAACGAGCGGTTTAATAGGATCTGTTATCAGGTACTGCCGAAAAAAGCAGTTCTTCTGATTCACGATATCAGCAGTCTACGCTATGAGATGCCGAAAAAAGCAGTCCAGAGGGAGATCAGAGCAATCAATCGCTTCAGGAAGATCATCGTCCATAACATACGGATGAAAAAATGGCTGGCAGACCAGGGAATACCGGATGAGAAGATGGTAATGCTGCAGATGTTTGATTATCTTGTAGAGAAAGATGGACAAACCTCAGGAGCGGAGATAAAGGATTCGAATCAACAAAAAGCAACATCGGAAATGGAAAAAGCCAGAGATGGATATACAATTGCTTTTGCGGGAAATCTCGGAAAAAGTCGTTTTCTGGATCAATTGATCGCCGACGGGAATCATGCTTTTCTGAATTTCGCACTGTACGGAATCCAACCGTCTGACAGAATTCTGGAATCGGGATTCTATAGAGGTGTCGAATCACCGGACCGGCTTCCGGATGTGCTGGAAGGTGACTTTGGTCTTGTGTGGGACGGCGAAAACCTCGAAGAAGGACAGGAAGCGGCAGGGCGATATCTCCAGTACAACTGTCCGCATAAATTTTCCCTGTATATGGCAGCCGGGATACCGGTGATTATTGGAAAACACGCGGCGATGGCGGAGCTTGTGGAGAGAGAGAAGCTGGGGATCACAGTTCATGACCTGCATGAACTCTCTGAAAAATTAGCAGGATTAACGATAAAGGATTATGAAGAGATGAAGAAACATGCAGTGATAATTCAGACAAGAGTGCTCAAGGGAATCTATTTGAAAGCAGCGCTTAAGGGATGTGGGATGTTAAAATAACTCTCATTAGCTGTATGTGAAACTATGATAGGAATTATAAAAGAATGAAAGAAAAATCTGTAAAATTAAATTTTATTATGAATATGATTTTGACAATGTCGAATTTCATATTCCCATTGATTACATTTCCGTATGTATCGAGAATCCTGCTCCCGATTGGCACAGGAAAAGTAGCATTTGCAACATCGATAGTGACATATTTTTCTATGTTTGCACAGCTTGGAATTCCAACATACGGAATTCGAGTATGTGCACAGGTGCGCGACGATAAGGAAAAATTATCACGAACGGTTCAGGAATTGCTGTGTATCAGTATATGGACAACGGCAGCAGCATACCTTTTGTTCTTCATCGGACTTTGGACTGTTCCGAGAATGAGGGTAGATAAGACATTGTTTTTGATCGTAAGCACAATGATATTCTTTAACTCTATTGGAATGGAATGGCTGTATAAAGGTCTGGAAGAATATAGTTATATAACGATAAGGTCGATCATCGTGAAAATAGTCTCAGTAGGTGCAATGTTTTTACTGGTCAAAAGCAAAGAAGATTATGTGATCTATGGTGGCATATCAATTTTTGCATCGTCAGCTTCTAATGTGTTGAATTTTATAAACGCACATAAATATGTATCACTGCGTCCAACAGGAAAATATAATTTTTGCCAGCATATGAAACCGATCATGATCTTTTTTGCAATGTCCTGCGCAACAACCATTTATACTAATCTCGATACGGTTATGCTGGGCTTTATAAAGACGGATGAAGATGTAGGATATTATAATGCGGCGGTTAAAATCAAGGGAATACTGGTAAGCATTATTACGTCGTTGGGAACAGTATTATTGCCAAGAGCTTCATACTATATTGAACACAATCTAAAAAGGGAATTTGAGGAAATAACGAAAAAGGCAATCAACTTTGTGTGCGTGGCAGCGCTTCCAATGATGGTATACTTTATTTTATATGCAAAGGAAGGAATTTATTTCCTCTCAGGTGATACTTATGGCGGTTCCGTTCTTCCTATGCAGATCCTGATGCCGACACTTTTCTTTATTGGGTTGACTAATATTATGGGAATTCAGGTGATGGTTCCGTTAGGAAAAGAAAAATGGGTATTATATTCTGTAACGCTGGGGGCTATTGTAGATATGCTCATTAATGCAGTGTTGATTCCCGGCATGGCATCTTCTGGGGCGGCAATCGGAACATTGATAGCGGAGGCTGCGGTACTGGTATATCAATATTGGAAATTAAAAGATCTTACGTGTGGAATTCTGGAAAAGGTTTGTTGGAAAATCCTGATTTTTGCGGTTCTGATCGCCGGAGCAGTGGCTATCTGGGTGAAAGTATTGAATTTAGGTGTGTTTTTCACATTGATATTGTCCGCTGTTATTTATTTTGGAATCTACGGTGCTATATTGCTCGTTGCGGGAGAACCTCTGCTAAAAGAAATATGGGGACAGATACTGAAGAAAATACAGATGAAATGAATAGATGAAGAAAAGGGAAAGCAGAATGCAAAATATATGGAAAGATTTCTTGAAGCGAAAAGAGCTGGCGGCCTTAATCATTGTTGTAAGTGCCATGATCTTCAATAGTCTGGGAATGCAGCAAGGCGGGATGGAGATCGCCACTCATTATACAGAGTTTGGAATCATAGCGGGTATCATTGTGGCACTTGCATGGGTCGCTGCGATCAGGATCTTTAAGAGTACACAGTACAGTAAAACGGATCTGGAACGTCTGAATACGGATATGAAAATTAAATGGCTTCGCTTAAGAAAGGATAGATGGTATAGCGATTATCGCGCAGGTGAGACGCTTGCACTGGTCGGCTTTGCATTGCTTTTGAGTGTCAGCGTGTGGTCAACAACCATGTTTCCCAGAAGCGGCGTGATCGTTAAAGTGTGTAAGCTGACATTTCTTGGATGTATGGGAGTGAAAATTATTCTGTATGACAGGTATCGGATCAAAGAGCTGCTTCTTATAGCACTCGCTGGGGCATGTGTGCTCGGAAATTTATATGCATCGCGATACCTTGATCCGCTGATGTGGATGATGCTGATCCTTGGAAGCCGGAATGTCCCATTTAAGAAGATCATTCAGGTATATCTCATGATTGCAGGCGGGATCTGTCTTCTGGCATTTGCGGGATCTATACTGGGGATTATTGAGAATCTGCAGTATGAGGCGGGAGAACGTGGAATTCGAAATTCCTTTGGAATTATGTACCCTACAGATTTTGGGGCACATGTATTCTTCCTCCTGTTATCATTCTTTTATCTTTGGGGAGAACGGCTGAAATGGTATCATTATATGTTGGGGACTCTTGCGGGCTTTCTTGTATACCGGTATTGCAATGCCAGGGTGGATTCCGGATGTATCATTATGGCATCCATGCTGTTTGGAATCGGAAATCTGATTACAAAGAAGAGAAAATCGGAAAAAGATAGTCTGATGCAAAAGATCTGGAAAAAGTGCTGGGGGTGGTTTGGACCATATATCATGCCGCTTTTAGCAATCGCTTCCATTGCTGCCACGAATGCGTATAACTGGGAATATGCTGGAGAAAGTGTTTACAGTACACTTGTAGCACGGCTTATGTTTGGGAAAAAGGCATTTGTTGAATATGGGATCAAATTATTTGGTCAGAAGATCGAAATGATAGGAGGTGGACTCACGACGGACTGGCAGGGAGATTATTTCTTTTTGGACTGTTCATATGTAAATATCTTAATGACCTGGGGAGTGTTGCTTTTAATTATTGTGCTTGCATTATTCTGGTACGCATGCTGGAAAAATAGCAAGGATCTGTATTTACAATACGCAATGGCATTAATTGCAGTGAATTGTGTGATCGCTCATCACTTGATGGATATTTCCTATGATATATTTGTGCTGGCGGCTGTCGGAATGGAACAGAGAAAGAACTGTATAGAGAAAAATGAGGATCATTAAAATAATCTGAAACGATTTTATACTTTGCGCTTGCTGCTTCTTGCGGCAGGCGCAATTAATTTTTATGGGAGGATACGATATGCTGGTGGATATGAAGCAATTGGCGCAGGACATTCAAAACTTTAGAAAAGAACTTAAGGTTGAGAGAAATCTGTCTGAACACACCTTACAGGCATACGAATGTGATCTCTGCGACTTTCGAAGATGGATTGGTGAAACGAGGACTCAGATTCTGAATGATAAAGTAACTTTGCAGTATTTCAATTATCTGCAGGATGAGAGACGTCTGAGTGCCCGGTCGATTCGGAGAAAATATGTATCGATCCGGCAGTTTGCCCAGTATCTTGAGGAGCAATATGATACCCATGAAAAGTTATTTCAATTTTCATCACGAAAATTCCAGATGCCAAAACGGCTGCCTAAGACTCTGGCGAAATCTGAAATTCAGATGCTTTTACAGACTGCAACAACAGCTTTTCAGAATGCAGAATCCGAGTATCAAAACTGGATTACCTTGCGGGATATGTGTATTCTGGAACTTTTATTCAGCCTCGGCCTGCGGGTGGGAGAGGCAGCAGCTCTGAATGTAGAAGACTATCGGGAAGAAGAACGATCCGTTCTGATCCACGGAAAGGGGAATAAAGAGCGGATTCTGTTCCTTTCATCGGAGGCTGTGTCTCATAAGATCAGTACATGGCTGAGAATTCGAACAACAAGGAAGTTAAAAGATTCGGCTCTTTTTCCAAGCCGTCTCGGAAAACGTATGTCGGTATACGGTGTAGAAAATATATTTTCTAAGTATCAAAAAGTCGCCAGGATCGATCCACATGCAACAGCACATTCACTGCGGCATAGCTTTGCAACACAGCTTTTAAACAATGGTGCAGGAATCCGCGACGTTCAGGAACTTCTTGGACACAGCAGCATTGTGACAACCCAGATCTATACGGAAATTTCCCTGAATCGAAAGAGGGAAGTGCTGATGAAATACAATGGACGAAATGATTTGGGAATCGAATAGAAAAAGATATTATAAATTCAGTTTAGGGGTTGAAGTTTGAATGAAAAAATGGTAATATAAATAAAGCAGTAGGATGTTACTTTTTTTAGTCCAAATAATAACAATTATTTGAGGTTGAGATATCCGAAAACGATGATTTTTGAATGGGATGATGTGGCCTGCATTGAGAGGGGAAATCTGAATGCGGGTCTTTTTTATTACTAAAATTTATTGAGGATAACCAGAAATGAATTTAAAGAAAAATATACAGCATGTTTATTTGGTAGGGGCAAAAAGTCTTGGTGCCTATGGCGGCTATGAAACGTTTGTATATAAGCTTACAGAATATCACCAAAATAATGAAAATATTAAATATCACGTTGCATGTAAGGCCAATGGCGATGGATGTATGGATGAAACCAAATTTGAAGGCGCAACTAGAATCAACGATCATGAATTTGAGCTTCACAATGCACATTGTTTTAAAATCGATGTTCCGCAGATTGGATCTGCACAAGCGATTTACTACGATGTGGCTGCCGTGGAAGCTTGTTGTAAGCATATTAAAGAAAACCACATTTCTCATCCTATTGTTTACATAATGGCTTGTCGTATTGGACCGTTTGCAGGTCATTTCTATAAAAGAATTCATAAGCTAAAGGGAACAGTGTATCTAAATCCTGATGGGGAGTGTGAAATAATATGGACAACCAGAGAAAAGCCTGATTTCATGCGGGTTTGCGCGGCTTGACCTTTTCACCTCAACCTGTTTCTACCTATCATGGTGCGTTACGACCAGCGTGCTTTCAGGGGTTAATGGCTTCTGGTTGCGCTCTATACTTAACCCACCACAGCGAAAGCTGATAGAGCAGAGAACAGAATAAGGAGGAACGAGGACAAGCCTGCGTATAGATTGTCACAACAATCTGTATACAGGCTTGTTGTTGTGCTTTGAAGTAAGCAAGGTAACTAGAGAAAGAACGAGCACGATAAATTAGGACAAGAATAGAAAGCATGGAATGGCGGTTGGAGAGAAGTAATGGAAGAAAAAATCAGACTTGCGGTTTTTGGACAGAAACGTCTTTCTCGTGAAGGCGGAATAGAGATTGTTGTAAAAGAATTATGCACCAGAATGGCACAGAAGGGTTGTGATGTAACTTGCTACAATAGAGCAGGCCATCATGTGAGTGGTTCAGAGTATGACAAAACAATTGAATATGATGGTATCCGTCAAAAGGTTGTTCCGACTATTGAGAAGAAGGGACTTGCGGCGGTAAGCGCCTCCTTTTTCGCAGCACTTTATAGTGCATTTGGAAGATACGATGTAGTGCATATCCATGCCGAAGGTCCGGCCTTTTTCTGCTGGATGCCAAAACTTTTTGGCAAGCGTGTGATCAGCACTATCCATGGTTTGGACTGGGCTCGCGAGAAGTGGCGCGGGAGCGTTGCATCCAAGTTCATTCGTGGCGGCGAAAAAAACGCCGTGAAATATGCGGACGAAATCATCGTTCTAAGCAAAGGCATTCAGAAGTACTTCATGGATACGTACGGGAGGGAGACGCATTTTATCCCTAATGGCGTCAATCGGCCAGAGGTTCGGGAAGCAAAGTTGATCTCTGAAAATTTTGGACTAGAAAAAGATTCCTACATATTGTTCCTCGGTCGTCTGGTACCGGAAAAAGGCATTCGATATCTGGTTGAGGCCTTCAAGAATGTCAAGACAGATAAAAAGCTGGTCATCGCAGGCGGTTCCAGTGATACAGATTCCTTTATGAAGGAATTGAAAGACCTGACGAAGGGTGACGATAGGATTCTCTTTACCGGATTTGTGCAGGGAGCGATGCTGGATGAACTATACAGCAACGCTTACATCTATACGCTGCCGTCTGATCTGGAAGGAATGCCATTAAGTCTTCTGGAGGCAATGAGCTATGGCAATTGCTGTCTGGTTTCCGATATTCCAGAGTGCGCAGAGGTTGTGGAAGATAAGGCGTTAGTTTTCCAAAAGACGAATGTAGAGGACTTGCAAGAAAAATTGCAAGATGCCTGTGACCATCCTGAAATGGTTATGAAAATGAAAAATCAGGCAGCCGACTTTATCTGTGCAAAATACAACTGGGATGAAGTGGTGGATAAAACACTTGCATTGTATGGAGAGAAGAGCCGATGAGAGTATTAATAATAAATAATCTCATTTGCCCGAAAGCAGAGAGTGAGACGCACATAACAAAAGTGAGCTAAAAATAGCGATAATACAACAAAAACGAAACTTTCAAGCTGTATCATTCTCGACTTTTGTATCACTATCTGAATTTGTATAGGGCAGATGAATTTGTCATCAGTATTTTTTAGTATCACACCCTGCAGTATGATACAGCACCTCAGTAATCATTAAGATACGGAAGTGACGATGAGTTTATCATACAAACGCAGGGTGGGAGACAGAGTGAGAAACACAGAAAAAAACGACGATACGTTAGTGCGTTTTGTATTATAGACTCCACTATGATGCCCATACATCGGTTTAAAGAAGTAAGATCCGATTTTTTTATATATTAGAGAGAAATTGGGGATAGAGTGAGGAATGATGATAAAATGAGCAAATATAGAAAAACAGGTAGAACTTTAATCAGTGTAATAGTGCCAGTATATAAAGTGGAAAAATATTTGGAAAAATGTGTGAATAGCATATGTGCTCAAACATATTCTAATTTGGAAATTATTCTGGTTGATGATGGATCCCCTGACAAATGCGGTGACATTTGCGATTCTCTTGCAAAGAAAGACAACCGAATCAAAGTAATTCATAAACCGAATGGAGGCTTGTCATCAGCACGCAATGCGGGAATTGATATAGCATCTGGCCAATACATTGGTTTTGTAGATAGCGATGACTCTATTGAGCCATACATGTACGAAAAACTTTTAGGGTTAATTAAACATGACGGCACGAAACTGGCTGTGTGTGCGGTTAATTATATTTATGAAGACGGAAAAAAGGCAAATAAGGCGGCGCTCGGGAAAAATTGTACATTTGATTTCTATCATGCGATAGTTGAAATGAACACACATCGACTTTTTGATATGGGGGCATGGAGTAAGCTCTATCATAAAAGTTTATTTGATGATCTTCGCTTCCCGGTTGGAAAGCTAAGCGAGGATTATTATGTTATGTTTAAAATCTTTGATAGAGCACAGGCAATCAGCTACTTGGATACTCCGTGCTACAATTATCTCCAGCGAAATAATAGTATTACACGTAGCACAAAGATTAATCATGATCATGAGTATGCAGCAAGAGAACAAATGATATATCTTGACAAAAAATATCCAGAGTTAAAGATTGTAAGCCACACGTCATACGCTTCGGCTGCGTTGACAGTATATGATTTTTATATAAAAAATCAAGTTACTTGTCCTAAAGAGCAACTTCAGCATTTTCGCGATGTAGTCAAACAAAATGAAGAATATATCAAACAGGCGGACTATTTGTCCAAAAGTAAAAAAATACAGTTTTCTCTTTTTATGATAAGTCCATGTTTATACAGAACTGTATTCAAAACATATCGAAAAATCAAGAGGATTTAGAGATGAATGATTTAATATCAATTATTATTCCTGTTTATAATGCGGGGAAAACAATAGATATCTGTGTCGAAAGTGTTTTAAAAAGCACCTACTCTGATTTTGAAATTCTTATAATTGATGATGGCTCAAATGTTGAAACAGCTGAGGAATGCGATAAAGTAGCTTTGAAAGATCAGAGAATTAAGGTGATTCATCAAGAAAATGGTGGCGTAAGTAAAGCCAGAAATTGCGGAATCGAAAATGCAAAGGGAAAATTTATAACATTTGTCGATGCGGATGATACGGTAGATTCTGATTTGCTTGCAAGCATGATGAATGCTATGCGACAGGAACAAGCTGATGTTGTAATAACTGGTCATAGAGAATGTTATGATGATGGCAGCTTTAAGGAATGCTTTTGTAGCGAAAAAAAATCAATAAAGCGCGGAACTGAAATACTATCAGAATTCTTCACGACAAATAATATCAGTTGGACAGTGTGGGCAAAACTATATACACGCTCTATTATTGGCGATGTAAGATTTCAAGTTGGAAAGCGTATTGCAGAAGATATGTATTTCAACTATGAAATACTAAAAAAGGCTAAAACGATTGTCGAATGTGGTTCTCCTAAATATAACTATATCAAACAGGATGAGTCGGTGATGGCCAGCAGTGACTGCTCACCTTTTTTTGACTCGTTTTATTTGACAAAAGCTGTTTTTGATGACGTAGAAACAAATGAAAATCATCGGACGGATAAGGTGTTCTTCTATGTCAGAAGTGGACTTTTTTTCTTCCGAATGATGTACGCAAAAGATAGAAACAAAGAGGCTGCGGAAGACATAAGAAATGCACGAAGAGTATTCATAGACAGTATTCAAGATAATACAACTACATTACCAAGACGTATGTGGTTGGAACTTTTGTTGCTTAAGTACTGTGAACCTCTGTATAGGCAGCAAGCAAAAATCTATTGGGGCAGGAAGAAAATGTAAAGTGTGAGTTCACGATTGATTCATATGCACAGCTTAGAAAAGTATTAAAGAGGGAAAAGAGAAATTATCCTAATAATTGGTTTGATAATATCAGTTGTAATCAGCGAGTTTATAATTGGCGGTTTATAAAGCTCCTCCGTAAGTGTGAGTATTATCGTAGTAAAACGCGAAAGTCAAAAAATCCGTTGTGGATGGTACTATACTGGATCGCACGAACTCACAAAAATTATTTGGGCGTTTTATTGGCATAGAGATTCCAGAGAATGTGTTTGGCGAAGGGCTGATTATACATCTCAATGGGAGCATTGTAGTAAATGGCAGTAGTAAAGCGGGAAAAAAATGTCAACTGCACGGAGATAATTGTATTGGCAATGTTGGAAAGTCAGATTCATTGACTGATTGTCCACAAATTGGGAATAATGTTGAAATTGGTGTTGGGGCAAAGGTGTTGGGCGGAATCACTATTGCTGACAATATAAAAATTGGTGCAAATGCGGTAGTGACGAAGTCTTTTGATGAGAAAGGAATTACACTTGTTGGGATTCCAGCACACAAACTGGAAAGGTAAACGGATTCATGAAGATTCTTTTGTTGATAAATTGGAAAATAAGATACTGTGAGCAAGTACCAGATGACCTTCAGCCATCAGACTATAGTTGCCCGCAAGAACCGTTTTGGTTTTTTAAATACTTTGACAAAAAGCAACAAATAGATGTTGTGGATATAAGTGCACCAAAGTGGATTGAAAAAGTAGAAAATAAAATCAGATTCCATTTTTATCAGACGCTTAAGATTCTTTTTAAGGTAAATAAATACGACTTGATTTTTGTTCACGGGTCTAATAGTGCGATGTTGCTGTGCGCACTGAAACGCTTTTTGCGTTTAAAAATGCCACCCATACTTGATGTGGATATTTCCTCGTTCCATCAAGCGAGCTGTTCAGGTATGATTCATAGGCTTTCCCAATACTCAAGCAAGGCATTCGACTATATGTTGTATCACACAAGCTCACAGAAAGACTATTATAAGGACCAATTCCCGTGGCTTATGGATAAATCGCAGTTTGTCCTACTTGGCGTGGACTATGAATACTGGAAGAATAAAACATATCCAGTCATTGAAGAAAAGGATTCCTATATCGTTTGTGTTGGATATAGAAAGAGAGATTGGGATACGCTTTTAAAAGCCTATGATACCTCTGGAATAAAAGAAAAGTTGTATTTGATCGGAAATCCTAAAATTAAAAGCGAGAATCCGAATGTTAAGGTGCTTCCATTTATTCCGATTGATGAACTAATGACGTATATTGTGAATTCAAAATTTTCAGTGATTCCGTTGGATGATTTTAACTACTCTTTTGCGCAGCTCACCTTACTTCAACAAATGGCACTTGGTGTCCCTATTCTTGCTGCGGATGTACCTGCAATTAGAGATTATGCAAGAGAAAGCGGAGGCGTAGAATTATATATTCCGTACAATGTTGAAAATCTCAGGGAAAAACTAGTTGGTATGTCAATAAAGTCAGAAGCGGCTCTTGCTGAAATGGGTAAGGCTAATATCACAGCAATCAAAACCACATTGAGCGAACAAGAGATGGCGAAAACAATAGAGATGATTTGCGAAAGAATCTATCATGGAGGGAAAAGATGATTTCTGTAATTTGTGTGTGGAATAATGAAACGCAGTATCAAAGGTTATTAATTGATTCATTACAAAAGCAAAACTGTGATTACGAGATGATTTCAATTGACAACCGAAACCAATCGTTCTCAAGTTGTGCTGCGGCACTGAATTGGGGAGCAGACCATTCCCAAGGAGACGTTCTGGTTTTTGTGCATCAAGACATTGCTTTTGAAACACCCTCATCACTTAAGGATTTCGGATTCTTTATCGCAAATCATCCTGACATGATCATTGGAGCATATGGAGCAAAGAAAAAAGGAAATAGCTACGAAGCTCCCTACGCGTGTGAAACAGTAGATGAGTGTTGTTTTGGAATGACTCGTGAGTGCTTTAATAGATTGAGATTTAATGAAGAAATTTGCGATGGTTGGCATCTGTATGCGGTAGAGATGTGCTTAAGAGGAAAGGATAATGAAATTAAGGGGGGTATACAATCATGGAATAAAGCATTATTCAGGTGGAAATGTTGACTTGAATTACATGAAAAAATTTAGGCAACTACTTAGAATTTATAATCATCAGGGCTATATTTGTACAACATGTAAGAGTATGCCTTGCAATTTGCTTTACTACTATGCTTATTTCGCAATTTGGAGCATAAAGAAAAAGTTGTTAGGGAATTACCCCTTAGTGCAAAATTTAAAATCAATACTAAAATTGGGAATGATATGAAAACACAATTAAAAGTTAAAAGGAAAAATCTGCTGACGGACGCGCTATATGTGCTATATGTGCTTTGCTATCTGACAGTGTTGTTGATTTGGGGAATGGGATCTCCTTTTTCTCAGATACGGTATTATATCCTTATGTTTGCAACCGTAGTGGCTGGGGTGAGTCTGATCTTAGAGAAGAAAGCGAAAATTTATGGTAAAAACCTGTTGCTTGTTGTGCCGCTTGGATTACTGTTTCTTGCAATATCATTACAACGTGCGAGTGAAGCACAGCATGCGCTGCTATTTAGGACATATGTGCAAATATCATTAATCGTTTTACCTGCGCTCTACGCGATGTTTCTGCTAAATCTGTTAAAAATGGAATCTCTGATCAAGTTGATGGAGATGACGTTGATTTGCACAGTTTTAGTGTATTTTGGGGAACCAGGGCACGGAATTTTGGATTTCCTGAATATAAAAAACTGGATGGGGATCTCTATAATCCATTCGAGAAGCTTCACAGAAAGTGATATATGCTCGGAAACGTTCTTTAATCTGTTCCTTTTTTTTAATTTTTATAGAAATGCAAGTGGGAAAGAAATAAATGCCAAGTACATGAAAGTGTTTTATAATATTTCGCTGATATTCACGGTTTTGTGTTTCAAAAGATTAGCAATGCTCGTTGTAGTTTGTATTATTATTTTAAACAAGGTAATTGATTGGCGAGGTTCTATTTCAAAGCATTTTGCTCCAGTGATGGCATTGCTTTTCACAATAGCCACAATTCTTTATACGGAACTTATGAAAGGAAATTTGTTTCCTGGATTTGATATATATAATTTTACGACAGGCCGTGACTATATTCTATCGCTTTGGAAACAGACAAATTATATATCCTATGGATATGGAAGTAGTATGGTGCTGATTGGGCGTTATTTAGAGATGGATTTAGTTCAAATTTATATGGAACTAAATATCATTGCAGTATTTGCATTTTCATATGTATATTTTAAAATCGCTAGGGCGAACGTATACTCAATTCTGAGTATGACGTATGCTTTTTTGAATATGTTGACAGCTTCTAGCCTTCCGGGATCTTTATCATGGATTGTGGCTTTATTGACGATTGCATCTATTTCGTCTGACAAATGTAGGCAGGAAAACATCGACATCAATGAAGAAAAGTCACACATAAAGAAACTATTTTCCAAGAGGAAAGGAACTAAAAAGAATGTATAAACAAGCATATCTTATTATAGCACATCGGTACGATGAAACATTTAAAAACCTTTTGCAAATGATAGACAGTGCCGAAAATGATATTTTCGTCCATATGGATAAGAAGAATAAGCAGTTTGATGAGAATGCCTGTAGGAAATTGGTAAAACAAGCGGGGCTGTTTTTTACAGAGCGAACAAGAGTTACATGGGGAGGATATAGTCAAATAAATTCAGAAATGATGTTATTGGAAATGGCTGTATCACATAAAAAGTATGATTACTATCATTTGCTTTCTGGACAAGACCTTCCTATCAAAACAAACGATTACATACGGAATTTCTTTATAAGCCATCAAGGAAAAGAATTTGTGGCATTTGATAAAAAAGAATTTGATTGCCAAAATAGAGTGCAATATCGTTATCCATTGCAGGAGATAGTAGGACGCAATCACAAAAGTTTGGTCGGAAAATTTGCATCGATAGTAACATTTGTGCAAAAAAAACTACATTTAAAAAGAAATCAAGATATTTGTTTTCAAAAGGGAGCCAACTGGTTTAGTATAACAGATAATCTTGCAAAATATGTAATAGAGAGGAAAGAATGGATTCAGGAGGTTTTTAAAGATTCACTATGTTGTGATGAAATTTTTTTACAGACAATTGTGGTAAATTCGCCTTTTTTTGACAAGGTATATCAATATGTAACGATTCCCAATACAGAGGAAGCAGCAATGCGTCTTGTGGACTGGAAGCGCGGTGGACCATATGTATTTAGAAGTAGCGATTATGAAGAACTGTTAAATTCAAAAATGATTTTTGCGCGGAAATTTGACTGCGATTGCGATGCAGAAATTATAAAAAAGATCTGCAACAGAGGAAAATAAGAATGGGAAAAAAATCTTTGAGTATAAATGCGGGACTTAATGCAATACGAAGTGTTTTAAATATGTTTTTCCCATTGATTACATACCCGTATACTACAGCAGTGCTTTCTGTTGACGAACTTGGGAAGTATAATTTTTCATTATCGATTATAAATTACTTTGCACTGATTGCTGGTCTTGGTGTGAGTAGCTATGCGATAAGGGAAGGCGCACGAATTAGAGATGACAAAAAGGCACTATCTCTCTTTGCAAATCAAATGCTTGAAATTAATCTGATTTCAATGTGTGTTGCATATGTACTGCTCTTTGCTGTTCTTGGTGTGTCAGTTACACTTGTTCCGTATAGAAATCTGATTGTGTTTTTGAGTATTCAAATGTTGTTCACGACAATAGGTGTTGAATGGTTATATGCTATCTTTGAAGAATATCAATATATTACAATTAGATCTATTGTGTTTAAGGTAATCTCAATCGCTCTCTTATTTATTATGGTAAAAAACGAGGGAGATGTGTTTCGATATGCTGCGGTGGTGATGTTTGCAACAACAGGATCAAATATTCTGGATGCTTTTTTCGCAAGAAAATATTTCAAGTTTTCACTTGTCCCTTTGCAAACACTAAAACAGCATATTCGCCCGATTATGGTTCTATTTGCTTCTAACATTGCTGTAATGGTATATGTGTATTCGGATACAACAATGCTGGGTCTTATGGCTGACGATTATACGGTAGGTATTTATGCTGTATCTTCAAAAGTTTATAGTATGATGAAAAGTGTATTGTCGGCGGTTCTTGTTGTATCTATTCCAAGGCTGGCAAATCTTTACGGAATGGGGGAAGTTACAAAATTCAAAAGCGTTGTTCAGAATATCACGGATACAATTGCGCTTTTGGTGATTCCAAGCGTTGTAGGATTGATTCTTCAGTCCCAAAATATAATTTTGTTTATTTCAAATGAAAAGTACTTACAGGCTATTCCGTCTCTAGTAATATTGAGCATCGGACTAATATCCTGCATGTATGGATGGATATATAATCAATGTGTCTTATTACCAGCACAAAAGGAAAATGTAATTCTAACAGCGACAATTATAAGCGCATTTGTTAATGTTGGATTGAACGTTATTTTAATTGGAAATTGGAGAGAAATTGCAACAGCGTTTACAACATTGATTGCTGAAAGTATTATGCTGGTAATTTGCAGACACGAGAGTCTGAAAATTTGTAGAATCAAGATATTTAATAAAAATTTGATTACGGTATGCATTGGTACGATTGCGGTTGTCTGCATTTGCAAAATTGTAAGTTTGTGGAAACTTCAAAGCTCAATAGAACTATTCGCCAGTGTTGTACTTTCTGGAATAGGGTATCTTGTAGTTCTTTTGGTTTTAAAAAATGAGTTGATCATGAAGGCAGTAGGAAAATTGGATGATAAGTTAAATGTACACAACCGATAGCTTATAAAAGCAAGAAGTAGATGTTTGATATATGAAAGGAACTGCAAAAATGACCACAACATTGATTATCATGGCAGCCGGAATCGGTAGCCGATTTGGAACAGGAATCAAGCAGCTGGAGCCTGTGGATGCTTCTAATCACATCATCATGGACTACTCGATTCACGATGCTGTCGAAGCAGGCTTCAACCAGGTGGTATTTATTATTCGGAAAAATATCGAGAAAGAGTTCAGAGAGGTCATCGGTGAGCGTATTGCGAAAATCTGCGAGAAGCACGATGTGACGGTTGATTATGCTTTCCAGGACATCAACGATATTCCGGGCAATCTGCCGGAAGGCCGGACAAAGCCGTGGGGAACTGGTCAGGCTGTGCTTTCAGCAAAGAGCGTGATTGACAACCCGTTTATTGTAATCAACGCAGACGATTACTATGGAAAAGAAGGCTTCAAAGCTGTCCATGAGTATCTGGTAAATGGTGGCAAGTCCTGCATGGCAGGTTTTGTGCTGAAAAATACTCTGTCTGATAACGGTGGTGTGACTCGTGGTATCTGCAAGATGGACGAACAGAATAATCTGACCGAAGTTGTAGAGACTAAGAACATCGTAAAGACAGCGGATGGGGCAGAAGCAGACGGGAAAGTGATTGATGTTGATTCACTGGTTTCCATGAATATGTGGGGATTAACTCCTGATTTTCTGGATGTTCTGGAGAAAGGTTTTAAAGAGTTCTTCGAGAAAGAAGTACCCGTCAATCCTATGAAGGCAGAATATCTAATCCCTATCTTCATCGGTGAACTGCTGGAGCAGGGTAAAATGTCCGTGAAGGTTCTGAAAACCAACGATACCTGGTACGGCATGACCTATCACGAGGATGTTGCAGCAGTAAAGGACAGCTTCAAGAAGATGCTAGAGAACGGTGTGTACAAGGCTGACCTGTTCAGCGATCTGTAATGAATATGCTTGGAGTATTAGCCAAAATCCTCACAAACATCCTAACTGCTCTCTATGAGCCGTTTGGATTCTCGCTTCTTCGTAAAGGTCAAACCACTCGCCTTTCACTAAAACCATTTTTAGTGCATACTTGAGAAAACCAATAGATTTTTCAAGGAGAACTAAAAATTATGGATCAGTGTACTCACGAAGTCCGTGCAGAGTACTGGCGAAAGATCATCCAGGCTTGTGGGCAGAGACCCACTGGACAATCAGCGAAACAATGGATGGACGAAAACGGCATCCGGGAGCAAAGCTACTACCACTGGCAGAGGCGATTTCGGCAACAGGCTTATGTGGAAGTGAAGGAGCTTCCTGTATAATTCAAATGTAGGGGCCGCCAAGAAAGAAGGTTGAGAAAAAAGGCTCTATAAGATCCTGTTTTTGGGCATGCCAAATAAGCCTCCACGTTACCGACCATTTTATCTTATGATGTACAATGAAGAATCCTGGTTCGGAATCGGTTGAAATTTCGGATTCCATAGGAACTTCTCTTTAATACTTTGATTTTATTGTTAAACCCTTCTGTAGGGCGTAAACGCTCCATACCAAGTACCCTATAAGCTAAAAGCCGCTTCATTGTTTTTTCGGTTTTCTGACAACGTCCGGCAACTTTTCCGACCATGGAAGCAGGTCATCTAAGAATGACCGGTCGCTGTCATCCATGCGCTTGGGGATCTCTGTCAGAAGGTGTTCAAAGTATTCGTATGGTTTTAGGTTATTCGCTTTTGCCGTCTCTGCGATGCTGTAAATAATCGCGGATGATTTCGCACCATTGATCGTATCGATCATCTGCCAGTTCTTCTTTCCAACACAGAATCCGCGGATCGCGCGCTCAGAGGCGTTATTATCCATAGGGACATCCCCATCTGTCAGGAAAACCCGGAGATATTTTTCCTGATTCAGAGCGTAACTGAAGGCATCCTTTAGCTTTTCTGTTCCGACCTCGCTTTCATGCTGCTTTAGGTACGCAAACAAAGCGTCTACCAGTGGCTTTATAGCCACCTGACGCTGGGAAAGCCGTTCTTCCGATGAGAGATCCTTTAGCTTTCCTTCTTTTCTGTAGATCGTCTGGATCTGCTTTAAGATCAGATAGGATGCGGATTCTTTTTTGCGTTCTTTCGGTACTACTGCAAGCGCTTCATCAAAGCGCCTGCGGGCATGGACCCAGCACCCGGCTATCGTCAGGTCTTCACGTTCTTTTTCCAGTGTATGGTAGACCTGATAGCCATCCGTCACGCAAATGCCGGAATAATTCTTTAGGAATTCCCGGGGATGAGAGGCATTTCTTGTCCGCTGATACTCATAAAGGATGATCTGTTTTTCCGGATACATGTGGCCAGAACGGTACACCCACATATAACTCTTGGAACCGGCACTGCGGCCATCCCGGTTTACCAATACCGGTGTCTCATCAGCCTGGATGACATGATAGCTGTAAAGCAGCGAATGAAGGTGATCATACAAAACGGCGAGATATTCTTCTCCCAGCCGGATCATCCAGTTCGCCATGTTCTGCCTGGTTATAGCAAGGCCATATCGAAGGAATTCCTGTTCAAGGCGATAAAGAGGGACCGCGTTTACGTATTTTCCATTCATGACCGCAGCAGCGAGCGAAGCGGATACGGGGCTTCCATGAAGCAGGCTTTTTGGATGCTTTGCTTTTATCATGTGCCCGTCTGTTTTGCTGGCATATACACCAACATGGTGCTCATCCACCTCGACTTTTGCCGGAATGAAACGATATCTGCGTGTAATAGCATCTGGAAGCTGTTTCCATCCGTTTTCACCGAATTCTGCTGTTAATTCTTCTTCGGTCATGTAGTGGTCGATCCGATTTGTAGGAAGCCCAGACATATCCTGAGCTTTCTTACCGGTTGCTTTTTTTCTGCGTTCCAGTGCCGGCTCCAGAGTCTCTGGTTCCGGTGCCTCCAGATCACAGACAGCTTCGGCTTCATTAAAAAACACAATGGTTCCATCCACTTCAACAAAACGGAGCTGCTGGGCATCCTCCATTTTTTCAGAGGAACGTCCAAACCGGTTCTTATTAGCCAGGATCAGCTGTTCCATCATTGCCTGCATCTTCGTATCCAGGGAATGCAGGTCGGCACTGACCTTTTCTAACTGTTCCTGTTGATTCAAAAATAACTGGATCAGCATAGATTTATCAAAGCTGTTTAACTGTTCTTCTGTGAACTTCATCGCCATGGCAGGAACTCCTTTTCTCAATGAGTCCATTGTACCAGATCTGTACGTTTTCTGCCACTTGGCGCCTGTTTTCCTTTCGGCATAATGACGGTGGATAACAGTACAGAGCACCTGGGATAGCTTTTCAGGATTCCAGATGTTCTGTACTGCTATCCACAGATTCAGAACGATTTTTCTGCCCGAAACCGTGTGGTTTGATTCCTGCGGACTGAATTCTGTGGATAAGCTTTATGAAACGGAAGAGATTCTCTTTTCTTCTGTGAAATATAGAAATTTTTTCTCCATAATGCACAAATGTGCATATTCCGCAGAATCTGCGCATCCGTTCCGAAGGAACGGAGCGCCATTCCGCTTTAAACTGAGCAGTGCTCAGATAGTCAACTAGTTGTTATTGCTTATACGTCGGTCATTGCCAGGAAAGTGTAGCCGGTAGGCCTTAGCGGTCATTCTGCTGAGGCAGGCATCCGCATAGGTATGATCACCAAACAACGGGTACCATTTATCAACTGGAAGCTGGGAAATGATGATCGTTGACTTGCGGCAGTCCCTGGCTTCTATGATTTCGAGCAGATCACGACATTTATTCATATCCAGATCCATTAGGCCGAAATCGTCAATCACAAGAAGATCGTAGGATGCCATCTTATTCGAATACTCATAATAAGTGCTTTCCTGATGGGCATGTTCCGATTCCGTCATAAGACTGTTGGCACGGATATATTTAACGGTCCGCATTTGGTGCATTGCCGCAATACACAAGGCACAGGTAATATATGTTTTTCCTGATCCGGCGCCACCAGTAATCAGGAGATTATTCGGTTCATCGATCCATTTGCACTCTGCGAGCAGTTCAATGACATGGGTATTTAACTGGCGTTCTGGTTCATAGATCGTAGCTTCGAGATCCGCGGCGGGATACTTTAAAGTTGCCTGTTTGAGAAGTTTATTAAATTTCTTGTTTTCACGCTGGTTCCATTCCTGGTTTATGATATCAGCGAAACGAACCTCAAACGACTCCAAGCCTGTGTTCGGATCAAGCAGCTGTTTTGCAAATGCCTCTGCCATCCCGGACATCCGAAGCTTATAAAGACGGTCCATGAGAATGTTTTGTTCCTTCGTGAGTTTATCGTTATAAGTGTAATCTTTCATTCTGTAAGCCATTATCGTTTACCTCTACTTGTAGTAATCCTTTCCGCGGCTGTTTTCGTGTTCAGGAAGCGCCTTAGGCGGAGCTCCCGACAGCTCTTTCACATTCAGTTTTTTAAGGATCTGTTTAAAGGTGAAATATTTACAGGAATTCAAGTCAATACACTTTTTTGCAGCTTCTTCGGCGATTCCATAAGGAATCTTTTTGCCTGATGAAGAATGCCTGCACAGGCGTTGTAAGCCTGTTCTTCATGTTTTGAAGCCTTAAGGACCCGCTCTATCAGTTCAGACATCGAAGGACCGAATACGGACGCCCAGCGCCTGTAATAATTCCCGTCCTTGGAATTGATATCTTTGTAATAAAGGTACTCCGGCGGCATATGCTCATCGGATGTGATATAACGCGGAAGATCCCGGTAGACCCACTTATGCGTACAGATCAGCTTATTATACTGGTCGCAGATCCGGATCTCTGAGGGCGTTGCTTTTACGATTGCAGGTTTTCCGCAGTAAGAGTAAAATACGGAGTAGTAGTGGCCATCATACTCAACATGATAATTATTCGGGATCTTCAGGACAGCCCTGTAATCGCAGACCGTGTAGCATCCGCCTGGCAGTGGTTTCATGCACGGTTTGTCATATTTCTCAAAAGCATCCCGTCTTGAAAAAGAACGATTCTGGAAAGGCCGGGTATTGAGTGCCGCTACTATCTTTTTGATCTCGGCATTCAATTCTTCGTAAGAGGTAAAGATCTTCTCCTTCAACTTTTCAATCAGATGCTTTTCCAGATACCGTACATGGTTTTCTACTGTTGGTTTGCCCTTGGGTTTTCTGGAAGGAGGCGGAAGAACGACCGTACTGTAAAAATCCTCCAGATCAGAGAACGTGGACTGTAAGATAAGCTCGTCTTTTGTATGTTTGGTTACCGCTGTCTTTAGATTATCCGGCACGAATTGTTTTGCAACTGCTCCGTAAAAGGAAACCGCATGGGTACAGCTGAATATTACGGGTACTTTTACACCACCTGTCCGGATTGAGGGGTTCTTACGCAATTATCCGTTTTTAAATTTCCGCTGGCTATGCTTTGGTTGTACTATATATTTTGCCAAAATGGAAAATTGTTTAGATACAAGCGTAAGGCACAGTCCGTTCTATGTGGAATCACTGCTCAAATTGAGTAGAATTTATGTCATCAGTAATTGCGGCATTCTGCATTTCTTTCTTAAAATCTCGTAGCATATCTAAATAATTATACTGTGGCTTATATCCAAGTTCTTCCATCGCGGGCGTAATATCCATAATATATTGCGGTGCATTTGGTTTGTCCGGTCTCATAATAATCTCGGATTTTCTGCATTCTTCGCCAAAAATCTCAACCATTCCTTTGATCTGATCTAAAAGAGACGTGCCAACTCCTGTTCCTACATTGTAATATCCACATGATCGGTCAACAAAGAGAGCTTTGTAAAGCATCTGGCAAAAATCCTTAACATAAACCATATCTTTTACACGGCTGGGATCTCCCCAAACTTCAATAGGTTCACCAGCCCTTGCTCTGTCAATCAATAATCGGTATCCTATCTTTCTTTGAACTCCATCGACATAAAATGTATCTACCGGAGAATACAGATAAATTGTTGGCAACCTGAATATAAATTTTTTTAGTCCATACATTTGATGATAGTTTTCAATCATATCGACTGCGAAATTTTTAGACATAACATAAATCGTATGGTCGCTTGTAAAACTAAATCTACGGGGCAAATCCACTGTTAGTAACGGATTTATTTCACTATAGTCCTTTATATCCCCAAAACTTTGCGCAAAAAGAATTCTATCTACATTATTTACTCTGCAATATTCAAGAATATTCAAATTACCAATAATATTAACATCAATATACTTATATGGATCATATCCTTTCATTCTCGCTGGCATTGCGCCAGCGAGATCAACCACGGCATAGACATCTTTGGGCAATTTAGAAAACTCTTCTTTCTTCGTGATATCAACTTTATAATATGGAACTTCAAATTGATCAAAATAGTGAGCTTCACGAGTCCCTGTTGCAACAATCTGATATTCATTACCTGCATAATGTTCCAAAAAGTACTTAACAAAATAATGCCCGGTGTCTCCACTTGCTCCAAATACAATTATCTTTTTCATCATAAAGTCCTTCCGATAGTTACATTAATTTTACTTTGACGTACTTATCTTGGTTTCCAAGAATTTCCTCGATCTGTTCTTGGCTCTCAAACTTAAGCACCAATGTACCGATTGCCTCATTAGCAGCTTCGAAGCCACCAACAGGTGTACCTTCTTCAATCCAAAGATCCCTTTCCACTACATTTGCTGTAATCTCATCAGAAATCCAAAGTTCTTTGAATACCCCGGGGTTATCGCTATGAAGAATGATTTCTGCCCAATAGCCCTCATATGGTTTCTGAGTGATTTCGTCCACGGGTAGACCAACCGAATACTTGACCATATTTGTAATCATGTCTACGCCCGTTGCATAACGAAGGCACTCTGATAAGCGATTACCACCTCCACGCGGAGACAACTCCATGATATATGCCTTTCCATCGGTACCTTCGCGTGTTTCAATATTATAGACAGCAGTCCGCATTTTCAAAAGCTTCAGCAGACGCTGAATCTCATTTTCCAACTCTTCCTGATGCTCCGCTGTCATAGAAGATGGCCAGTTATAAGCCGCCGGAGTATACGGATTCTTTGCATCTCGATCAAAACGCTGACAGTTGAACGACACAAATTTCAGTTCACCGTCAATAGAGAAGCTGTCCGTATCGGATGAATATCCATGCTGCGTGATAAAATCCTCAATGATAAACTCATCCGAATGAGAGTAAGAAAGTGCATACTGAATGCTCTTCTCCAAATCTTTCGGGTTATCTACACGAGTAACCCCTTTACTACCAGCAGAGTCAGTCGGTTTTACAATAACAGGCCAATGGAATTTTGAAGTATCCCTAAGTGCAGCTTCAATATCTTTATATCCTTTTGCAGTAGGCACATTAAACCCATTCTTAGATAGAAATTCGCGGAATTTGCTTTTGTTTTGTAAAATACAAACAGATTCATAAGGACCAACATTCGGCAACCCCATCTGTTCTGCAACATATGCAGCTGTAATAACGCCCGGATCGCATGCAAAAGACAGGATCCCGTCAATATTTCGCTTTTTTGCAGCTTCTAATGTTTTAGCCTTATCAATAATGCTTACATTACAATATTCGTCGGAATATTTATGTGCGATATTATCCGGCAAATAATCGCAAGTAATTACATATATTCCCAACTCATGTGCAGCTTTAATTACTGGAAGCGCATAACGAGAACCACCTAAAATCATCAGCTTTTTCATTATCGTTTTCTCCATCCTAATATTTGCAACTTAAAATAATATCACAGATCCTATCCACATCATCTAAAGAAATATCAGCATATAATGGCAATGTAAGTACACGTTTACTGATATGTAGTGCAACAGGAGTTTTTGTTACATCATATTTACCATGAAAACACTCAAAAGTATTTGTTAATGGATAAAAATACTTTCTCGCACCAATGCCATTTTCAGCCAATTTATCAAACACTTCAGCACGACTAGCTCCAAATAATTTTTCTTCAAAAATCACTGGAAAATATGCGTAATTACTTTTCACATCATTTTGAGTACAATTAAGTTGAATACCATCTACATTTTCTAAATGTTCCCGATAGCGTTCTACTACAATTTTGCGTTTGGTGATTTCATCATCTACATGCCGTAAATTACATAATCCCATTGCTGCACAAAATTCATTCATTTTTGCATTCGCGCCAACTGCCGGAACTTCCTCCGGACCATGAATACCAAAGTTTTTCAACTCATATAGTTTTTCTCCAAGCTGCTTGTCCTTATAGCATACTGCACCACCTTCAATACTGTTAAAGACCTTCGTAGCATGAAAGCTAAAGCAGGAAGCATCGCCAAAAGAGCCGATACCTTTACCTTTATACGATTCTCCAAATGTGTGTGCCGCATCATAAATAACTTTCAATTCGTACTTGTGTGCGATTCGCTCAATTTCTTCGATGTTACAAATATTTCCATAAACATGAACTGGCATAATTGCACAGGTTCGGTCTGTAATTAATTTTTCAATCTTACTGGCATCCATGCAGTATGTTTCGGGATCAATATCGCAAAATACCGGTGTTAATCCATTTCGGACAATTGCATGTGTAGTAGATGCAAATGTAAATGGAGTAGTAATTACCTCTCCTTGTAAATTCATTGCTTGTAATGTGAGTTCCAGTGCCATATGACCATTAGTCAGTAAATCAATATTCTCAACATCAAGATATTTACATAAATCTGCTTGAAGTTCTTTATGCTTTGGCCCCATATTGGTTAACCAATGGCTATCCCACATAGGTTTGATTTCATCCATATATTCATCGAGTTCCGGCATTGATGAACGTGTAACCAAGATTTTATTTTCCATATAGCAAACCTCCTCATTTCTTCAAGAATGATTTAACCATTCCTAACAAATATTCAAATTCCTCTATTTTTAATATGGCAGATGCTCCAATGTAAATTGCCGCACCTACAATAACCTGGATTATCAAAGTGATAGCAGTTGGGCATGGAAGAAAACTTATGAAATAAACACATATACCCATTCCAACTGCTAAGAGAATACCAGGTGCAAAATCCCTCACTTGCTCTAAATAACCATATCCAAGTAGCTTTCGATTTGGCCAAGAGTTGATAATTTGACTCAAGGCACTACTCAACAACAAACTATATGCCATAGCCATAACGCCAAACCACATTGTGGATAGCAAAATCGACATTCCCATAATTTTCTTAATAATTTCCAGTTTTAAAAACCAGTCGCTTTTTCCCATTGCATTAATCGCATTAAGATTTGCTGTGTGCACAGGCCAAAACATATAAGTAATACAAAAAATTTGAAGGTAGGGTACACAAGGAAGCCATTTATCTGTTAGGACTATTTTCACGATGGGCTCTGCGCAAAAAGCCAATCCCATCATCAATGGAGCCATAACATATGTGCTTGTTTTGATAGCACGGCGAGTCATTTGCTTCACACGCCCTCTATCATCTTGTGCATTTGACATTGTCGGTAATAATACACTATCAATTGACGTATTAATGTTTGTTACAATAACCTTTGGAAACTTGTCACCCTGATTATAAAATGCTAAATCTGCTGAGGAATACATTTTACCAATTATGAGATTGCGAAGATTATTATAGGCGGTGTCCAACAAAGCAGAAACCAGCAACTTCCATCCAAAAGCTAATAGAGATTTCAAACGTTTCCATGAAAAAACTTTCTTTGGTCTCCATTTAACAGTAATCCAAAGTATCAAAGTATCAATTATGGTGTTAGACAGTTGCTGTGCAACCAATGCCCAAACACTAAAACCTGCATAAGCCATTCCTATTCCTAAAAAGGCCGAAAAAATTGTTCCGCCAATTGTTGAGAAAAAGAATCTCTTAAATAGCATATTTCGAGAAACATATGCCTGCTGAATTCCTTTAACGCCCGATATCACAATTGTCAGGCTGAGAACACGAATCACCGGCGTCAGTGTGGCATCATTGTAAAATGTTGCTATATAAGGGGCTGCAATAAACATGCCTGCATACAAGATAAGGCAGACGGCAAAATTAAAATAGAAAACAGATGAAAAATCCAAGTCATCTGCATCTTTCTTTTGAATCAAAGCTGTACCCAGACCACTGTCTACGAAAACCTGCAGAATAGCAGTAAAAACTGTCACAAGGGCGATTGTCCCATAATCTTCTGGAGAAAGAATACGCGCAAGGAAAATAGAAACCACAAACGATACCAACTGAGCACCACAGCGTTCTGCAAAACGCCATATAAAATTGGAAAAGACATTTATTTTTTCCATAATTTCACCCATAATGGATAGAAAATATATCCTTTATATCTAACTATTTCCTTGAGTTTTTCCATACCACTTAATATCGCAACATAATTTTTATAAGCTACTGTTCTTGAAATTTTCCTGGCCATTTCAATTATTTCGCTTTTATCATTAGAATTCTTTAACACATCTCGTTCATACAACGTATCAGCTTCCAATTGTGTCAAAAAAATACGCTTAGTAATAATTTTATTGAATTTTCCATTGGTGAGTTGATTCAACTTTTTGAGGTATTCATTTCTTGACAGCACCTGCGCTCTTCGTTTCTGCATTTTGCTATAATCTATCGCGTGTAATGCGCCGGTTGATACACCATAATTATATTGAGACATTGTATAAGGCAAGGACACTATATTTCCAGTCACATAGGCCAACGTTAATCTCACATAATCTCCAAACCAATATTTTCTAAATTCTATAGGCCTGTAAGCAGCCTCTTTCTTTATAAAATAAGCTGACGTGTGAACTTTCCAATCCATAAATACTTCTTTTGAATTAAGAATATGCTCTTTTTCCCATGAATTGAATTTTTGATCTGGTTGCATGCAATTTAAGTTATGAATGACTGTATTATGTACGCACATTGAGCACTCTGAATGCGTTTCCATATACTCATATTGTCTTTGAAGCTTTTTTAAATCAGTCCACTTATCATCGCATTCACAAAATGCAACATATTTTCCATGTGCTTTTTCAAGCATTTGATCTTCTACAATAGAAACACCTTTTGAATACAAATTTTCTTTTTGATAAATAGCAATTATCTTTTCAGGATGTTTTTTTTCATATTCTTTTATAATTATTGCTGTATTGTCAGTAGACGCATCATCATTAATAATTATTTCATATTTGAATGTTGTTATTTGATTCACTATACTGTCCAAACATTCTCTGATATATTTTTCGTGATTATAAGCAAGGCAAAGAACAGATACTTTTATATCATTTATCATTTTTTAAACCTCATATTTGCTAATTTTATCGTCCGCTCCGAAATTGACGAAACCGCTTGCTAATGCAAAATATACAAAGTATCCTGCATCTGTACGCAAAGCTTCTCCGTAAAACACAAGAAAAGCTGCTACCATGCACATTATCTGAGTGTTTAATCTAAACCTTTTATTCTGTTTCTGTTTAAAGAATAGATACACAAAAGTAAATAGATATAAAAGCAAGCTGAATGCTCCTCCTTGAGCAAACATATATGTTGCTGAAAACCAGTTGTAATGCGATTCTGCATAATGATTATAAAATAGTGATTGACCGCCTAAAATTCCAGATTGCGAAGCATTTCCAGCACCAGTTCCAAACAAAATTTCATTAATATTGCCTTTAAAAAATTGAGATGCAATAGTAAAGATACCTGTAAATCTATTCAGATCACCTTCACCAGTATACCCACTTCCCGATAATTGATTTATAATTCCAGTTATCGATATTGAATTTTTAAACCATGGATATTCTCTATACATTATTTGCAAACCAGCTGTACTTACAATAACTGCTGCTATAATTAAAATTACATTTAAAAAGCTCTCTTTTTTAGTTTTCTTCTTTTTAATAAAATAGAATCCGTATATTGCTACAAATTCCAAGAAAAAAGCTTTCAATTCTATTAAAGCAGAAATAAGGAGACTTGCGCCAACAGCACAAAAGAAACGAGATGTAGAAATTTCTTTTTTGGACCAGGTGGTCAACAAGTAAGTAACTACTACAACTAAAATTACATTAACAAATGTATTTCCTCCTGTTTCTGTACCAAATAGGCCATTCAACATATCACCTCTCATCCATATTCCTGGAGGATGAAAAGTAAAGTACTGATACAATATAACAATAGTATTGACTATGAAAAACAAAGTTAATAGCTTGTATATTTTTTTTACTTGATCTATATTTAAAAATTTTGCACAAGCCAAAAAAAAGATAGGGAATCTAACAATATTTCTTATTTCGACTATTGCAGTCGCAAAGTTTCCGCCCCATTTTTTGAAATTTGTAAATCCTGTTATTAATAAAACTGCTGTTATTCCAATGTAGGCAAGGATAAATCCAATATATTTAGTTCGCTTACCACCCTTTAGTAAACATAATAAAAGCAAAAGATTAAAAAAATCCATTCCATAGATAATTGCGCCTGGAAGTTTTAGTGATTGTGTCAAAAAACGTTCAACAAGTGCAAATGCAATTTGCAGTTTAATAACTGTTACCGGAGACAACTTATTTATTTTGATACACATATTAACTTATTCTTCTTCTCCACATTTTTACTAATATAGTTTTGGGAAATCCGATACATATTAGTGATAAGACTACTTTCTTTCGTAGTTCCAAATATGGACTTTTCCAAACATATTTCTTGTTTTGTTTAATTTCTCGTTCTAAATATTTAAGTGTAGATGCCTCTCCTTCAGGAGTTTGATATAATATTAGCACAAACATCATTAATGCGCGGAGATAAAATCCGTGCGCTTCTACATCATATTTCTTATCATGTAGATCAGAGTATGTAATAATATCTTTACAGCAATCAAGAAAATATAATTTGCGTTTGTCAAATTTTGAATTAACGATGCTATCACTCCTCTGATAATAATTGTATCCAGCTTTTCCAGAGGTCACTACTTTTTCTGCTGCCAAAAATGTTGGTAACGAAATTGCTACATCTTCGTAAAATTTGCCTATAGGAAATCTCAAATTATTAAAGATTTTATTTTTGTACATTTTTTGACACACCATGCAACTAAATTTCTTTTGCCCCAATAATTCTCGTATCGCATTTTCCTTATCGAATATATAATATCCCTTATCGTGGCTGAGCATTTTTCTTTTTCCATTATCCCAAACTAACGTACATCCTATAATCGATATATCTGCATTTGCTGTTTTAGCATTTCTATAAAGAGTTTCAATAAAATCATTTTCTATCCAATCATCTGAATCTACAAATGCAATATATTCTCCTGTCGCAATATCTAAACCTGCATTTCGCGCATCTGAAAGTCCACCATTTTTTTTATGAATTACATTAATCCTCGCATCTTGTTTTGCATATGCATCACACATCATAGGACATTTATCAGAGCTTCCATCGTCTATAAGAATGATTTCTATATTTCTATATGTTTGATTTAAAATGCTATTTACACAACGTTCTAAATACATTTCCACATTATAAATGGGAACTATAATACTAATTTTTTCATCGCTCATGCGTAATTTCCTTTCGTGCGCATGTTCATCGAATAGGAAGGTGATTCATAATGATTAGCAATCTAGTATTTTAATAATACAAACCCTTTCTTCTTCGATAAATAATTGTGCTGATCAATTAAACAATCTCCAACCATAACAACTTGTTTCAATCTGCTTTGACATATCTTCAATCTGTAAAATAGTTTGTTTCTCTACAATGGTTTTATTCATTGATCTTAATTTATTTGGTGTGATATCCCGTAATGTGGTAAATAATTTTTGAATATCAATATTTTCAATGACAATACCAGCACCTCGTACTAAAATATCTTTTGCTCCTACATTTCCACTTATAACCACGGGAACGCCATAGCTCAATGCTTCCAAAACGGTAAATCCAAAGGTTTCGTACCAGATACTTGGTGTCACTAAAACATCTGTTTCATCAAATATTCTTTCTAAATCCGCATATGAATATTTATCATGCGCTTTTATATAGGGCGACATCTTTACTGGAGTAAAATGAACATCTAAGCAAAAATTTTGCTGTTTGCTCCATAACTCATCAAGTGCCGCCTTGAGGAGAAAAAAACCCTTTGCTCCCCCCATTGGCCCTAAATATCGGATGCGTAGTTTTTCAGTCGAATAATCTTTTTTCTTTCGATTATCTTTAATGTCTGAATGAGTAATTCCTATAATACAACTATTTGGAAATTTGAAAACTGATTCATAAACTTTTTTTGTTATGCTACTGTTGTAGTGAATTATATCTATTAACTTTAAAAGCGAATAATAGTAATTTCTCAATTTCTGGTAGGATTCTGCTGTTCCTACTGACACTATAGTGTCAGTATCAATCGATTCGCTCAAGTATTTATCTCGATGATATTTCCTTAGTCTTTTTACTATTGAAGCATTTTTCAATTTTCTATACAGAGGAGATTGAAGGATTTTTATTTTATTTAAGCTCAAAGCAGTAGCATTACAAATGCCACAATTTTCACAAGTCTGTACACAATCACACACTGTACCATGCCGAAACATCGTTACTTTTGGACATATAGGAAAGAAATCATGTGCAGTAAATACTAATCGAATTTTTTTATTCTTTGCAGTTTCTAAAAAGCTTTTATGGAGCCCCATTAACGTATGTACATGAATGATATCCGGCTGGAATTTATCGAGTAATTCTTTATATATTTTTGCCCCATTATTCTTAGTAAAAGCCTCAATATCTGCAATTCCCTCATCGAATGAAATGGGAAGTGGATTGATAATCTCAAAGCTCAGAATATCTTGATCTTTCAGGTTTACACTTTTAGGCTTCCCTATAGCTACCCTTTTGTTGACAAATCCCATCTGCCCAGGCCAGATCATAGCCACGATGTGCCCCTCTTTTGCCTGTTGAACCATGAGGTCAACGCAAAATTTGGTTAAGCCACCACTGCGATATGGTGGGAAACCCAGCGCATAATGTAATATTTTCATCGGTTTTCTCCAATAAACACATCTTCATACTGTCTGCAAATCTTATCCCATGTATATTCATCTGCCACACGCTTTTTTGCTCTGCGTCCCATTTCTGCAATTTCATTTGCGCTCATTTGGTCAGCCTTATCAATCAACTTTGCAAGATTTCCTGGTTCACGGTTCCAGTAAAGTGCGCAATCTTCTGCAACTTCTTTATTGAAGCCAACGTCAATCAACAAGTTCAAATCTGTACTCCCGAGAGCTTCAATCAGCGAAGGGTTTGTGCCTCCAACCGTGTGACCGTGGAAATAGGCATAGGCATTTTCGCGAATCTTTTTGAGTAGCTCCTGATCGTAAACAGTTCCCACAAATTTGATTCTTTTATCGCTTTTAAAATGCAGTTTTTTTTCAAGTTCAGTTAAGAATTTATCATTCACGTTCGTGATAATTGCAAAGTTTTTCTGACTTTTACTCTTCATAAACTCTCGAATCATAACTTCGAAAGAGTTTTCAGGCACAAAACGACCAACAACAAGGTAATAGCCTTTCCTTGTCAATCCCTTTTCTCTATACCAGTTCAATAGCTTCTCATCATCGTCAGCCAGCCTACTAAGAGTCAAATCCGCACCGTAAGCAATAAATGTTGTTTTGGGGTTTCTTCCTTTAATTCCCTTACCGTCATAGCATGCATGAATATACTTTTCGATGCTCACAGAGTCACAAATAGCAAGGTCACAATATTTAACCATCATCTGTTCAGAAATCTTCCAGTACCTCCGAACCGGGGGCGACCATTTTGCTCTCATCCATTCATGCCCATCCGGGTTCAGATACACAGTGCCACCTAACTTATGGATTTCTCTGTAAAAGTGACCCGCAAAAGGTCCAATACGGCATGCCAGTATGTAAACAATCGGGTGAGGAATATGATTTTTCCTTATATGCTCACAGCAAGCCTTTAGTGCAACAACATCATAATAAATTGCCTGTGCAGGACCAATTTGGGGGACATTAATTTTAAAACAGCGGGCATTGTGAAGTTCAAATTCATGGTCATTGATTTTTGTTACACCCTCAAACTTGTTTTCATCCATGCAACCATCGCCATTGGCCTTACAGGCAACATGGTATTTAATATTTTTTTTATTCTGGTGGTACTCCGTGAGTTTATATACAAACGTTTCATAACCGCCATATGCTCCGAGACTTTTTGCACCAATGAGATACACATGTTGAACTTCTATTTTTGCACCCATTCCTCTATTCCATCCTCGATTACTCTTTCTAATAAAAAAGACCTGCATTCAGATTTCCCTCTCTCAATGCAGGCCACTCATCCCATCTTTATCATCGTTTTCGGATATCTCAACCTCAAATAATTGTTATTATTTGGACTATACATACACCTCATGAAATCCATGGCAAAATTCTGGCAAATATGTGGCAGGTGGGAGGAGTGTACGCTGAAAGCTTGAGAAGAAAAAGAAGTGATGGTAAGATAGAACCATACAATGATTTGCGTATATTGCGGTAAAATACAACAGAATGGGAGAGAGCGCGTATGAATCAGATATATGCGTACAACGCAGGAAAAGGCGAATGCATCCGCCTACGCTACGGCGATGGCCATAATATTTTTATCGACACAGGTGTAACCCGCTTCGCAGATACATTGAAGCGCCTCTGTCGGGAGATCGTAGATGCCGGTGAGACGCTGGATCTTCTGATTCTGACGCATGTGGATGATGATCATATTGGTGGGATTCTGGCGCTGCTGCGGATGGGATGGAAGTGTCCGTTTCGGGAAGTACGGATGAACGGGGCAGACAGTGCCGGAGCGGATAACGCGCAGCTGTCTACGAGGCAGAACTGCGAGGTTGCCAAAATACTTAAAAAGCAGCAGGTGAAGATTACTCCGATGACTGCGGGAGATGTCTTCTATGTCGGTGGGGCGGAGATCACGGTGATCCATCCGGGGAAACTTGCGCAGGATAGGGCATATGGGAAGATTCCGCTTGCGCATTACAAAAGCGATTACGCGGTGGATCTTTCGGAGCTTGCAAAGAGACCGATCACGAAAAAAGATATGAGCATAAACAATAAAAACAGTGTGGTATTTATTTTCCAATTCCAGGGAAAGCGGTTCCTGTTTACGGGGGATGCCTGGGCGGAGGATATTATTGCGGGGCTGGGCAGGGAGAAACAGCGGTTTGATCTTGTGAAGCTTCCACATCACGGAGCTGTTGGAAATATATCGGAGGAGTTCCCGGAACATATAAGCTGTGAGAATTTCCTGATCTGTACGGACGGAGTGATGCATCCGGATAAGCAGACGGTGGCGAAGCTTCAGAAATGGTACGGGAAGATCAGAATCTCCAGTCCGTCGGACTGGTGGAACCGGGGATTTTTTACGGAGAATGATGACAGGGGCTGTATGGAACTGCGCTGCAGAGAAGGTGAGATATTTCAATGGGGAATATAGGGACAGAGGATAAGACAAGACCATACGCGGTGTATATTACGGATGAGGAAAATACGGCGGAGGGAAGCGGAGTCCTGTTTTATCCGGGCGGAAACCAGCTGTTCGTGTTTACCTGCGCGCATGTGGTGGATCGGGCGGATAAAATAAAGTTAGTGATCTTAAAAGCAGTTAATATAGAAAGAGACCTCTACCAGGTCTTTCAGATCCAGGTTCCGAAGGAGCAGATCCTATATTCGCCGCTGGATATCGTGACGGAAGAGGGCGGGGAGAAGATCCATTCGGAGGACATTGCGATCATCCAGGTCCAGAAACCGGCGGAGCTTCTCATGGAGGAGACTCAGTACTTTTTCGGAGATACGCTGCGGAACAGCCCGGTCTACACCCAGGGGTATCCGAACGGGCTGCCGGAAAAGTCGAGCCCCATCGGATACCTGGAATGCTTTCATGGCATTGTTGTGGTGAATGCCGCGAATGAGGATAAGTTTTCGCTTCGGATCACAGATGGATTTTTAGATCAGGGGAACCGGGTATATGAATTGAAAGGAATCTCGGGCGCCCCTGTCTGGGGTGGACAGGAGACGGACGGGGAGCAGGAGCTGAGCTTACTGGGGTTGATGTCCAGCGCGTACGGTCAGACCGCGCTGCTGTCGAAGGTATTTGCGACAAAACTACAGCGGATCAGGGTCATGATGAAGGAGAAATTCGGGATCGTGATCGAGCGGAAGCTGCTTGGGATTCCGGAGGAGGACGTTGCCTGCGGACAGTATAAGCCGATGGTGTTCGATGGGACGGTGGCTGAACAGGAACCGGTATCGGAGAATGAACGGTGGCTCGGGGAGCAGGCGGTAGCGTGCAGATGTCATATTGGAAATCTGCAGCTGCAGAAGGCGATCGATACCGCGAAGGAGGCGATCGGGGATCCGAGGTTTTCTTCCTGCGGCAAAAAGGTCAGGAAACATCTGATGCAGCATCTCCTTTACTGCTATGAGATCGGGGATCTGGATCAGGAGTTTGAAGAGCTTGAGGAGACGATGAGAAACGAAGGTCTGCTGGAGGCACATGATCCCATGCGCCATCTGACGCGGTCTTTTATGAAAAAGGAGTATCGGGAAACGATCGCGGCGGCAGAGAAGTATATCCGAAATGGGAGAGAAAATAAGACGCTGTATGCCTGCGCAAACGTTTTTCTTCTGCTTGCGAGAGCGTACGCGGACGAGCTTCCGGTGGAGGAGACCATCGGGAAGCTGATTGATGAGCAGGAAAATTTTGTATATTCCACCGGAGATGAGGATGACACGGCGCTGATCTACCAGATGATCGGATATGTGTATGGGGAACGGTATCATGATTATGTCAACGCGGTGAGATTTTTAAACAGGTCTTACCGGATCGGCATGGACAGTGTGATCCTTGAGTCCCTGGGAGCGGCCTACTATTTCCTTGGAATCTCGGACGCGGTCATGGAAGACGACCGGGTGGATCAGCGGAAGGTCGACCGGAGAGCGCTCTATAAGGCGCGGGAGTGTTTCCTCAGTGTGAGTCAGAAGGCGGATGAGCTTTTCTGGGCGGGAACGATGCGGAGAGCGGGTCTCTGTATTTACAATACGTTCTATTTTCTGAGTGACAATTATCGGATCCTTACGGTTTATCCGGATGTGAAGAAATATGTTGAGCCTGTGGATCCGCCGATGGGCGAGGATGCATTCTGGCGGGATATTGAGATGAAATATGCGAGAGTTATGGCCCAGTCCGGAAATATTGATCTATTTGAGTGTCCGCATATCACGTCCGCGGACCGGATCCTGCTGGAGACGACAGCGGAGATGAGTCGTTGGAACAATACGGTTGAGCAGATCGCTGTGCAGGCGGGCTGGAGGCGGATCAATGATCCGGAGTTGGAGAAGCAGTTGAAGAAGGCTGCGGCGGAGACGGAGAACAATATCCGCAGAATGGATGTCCGCGACAGACTTCCTGTTTATATTCAGCTGATGAACCTGTATGGACGGGGGATGGTTCTGTTTGGATGGAAGAAGATCGACAAGCTAAAATACTGTCTGGAGCGGATCCAGGGGTATCATGACCCGGATGTCATGGAGTCCATGGAGAACTATCTATATGAGTTTGAGGCACCGATCGGGGATGTCATCGCGAGATTCCGGGATACGTTTGAGAGAAAGCCAAGTATCATTACCTGGCAGGAGCTGAACCATCTTTATATCAGGCATGGGATGATGGACCGGGTGGACGCGATGTACAAGGAGCTCTTTGCGGACCGGCGGGAGCTGATCGAGGAGGAACCGGAGTACGCGTACCGGGCGTATATCGATTATGTGACGATGTACCACCGGGACCTGAAGGATGCGCTCCAGTGTTATCTTGATTCGAAGGAGACATTCCGGGATACGGACATCGAGGGATTCTGGGAGCTGGAGCTCATGCTGTACTCGAACACGTTTAATGAGCCTGAGCGGTTTGAGACGGAACGGCAATCGTTTCTGGAACGGGGGCTGATCACGGAGGAACAGTTTCACCGCACGGCTCTGATCGCGTATCTGACGAATCTTAAGACGGAAAAGGCAATGGAACATTTTCGGGCGCTTAAGGATCAGCCGCATCCGGTGGATCCTATGACGGGAATGGTCCTTGCGAGACCGGAGGAGATCCATTTTCTGAACTGGATCAGGAAGGTGCAGCCGCATCATATATTGGACGGCTCCGACAAGACGAGACAGAGGGCAGAGCAGGTGATTCGGGGATATTCTTCGGAATCCTGGCATGTGGAAGCAGACGAGGCTATGAAAAAACGGTTCCAGATCGATAAGAGGATCGCGCTGGATGCTTGGGGGCTTTATATTCTCGTGGAAACGGCAGGGCTGGATATATTAAAGAAGCTGGACATGGTCTTCGTGCCGCATATGACGGTGATACAGCTGTTGGACGATCTGGCGAAGACCGGAAGTGATAAGGTACGGGAGATCCTGGACTTTATCGGCTCAGAGCCGAATATCCGGCTGCAGTCGGCGGGATTTAAAGCACAGATGCCGGTCCGGAACGCGGTAGAGCGGTACAGTGAGACGGCTGCTGCGGTCGCGGTTGGAAAGGAGCAGGATGCCCTGATCGTTCTCGGAGATCCGAAGCTGGCGCCGCAGTTAGTTGAGAGGTACAGGCATTTGATTCTGCGGGTGAATGAGTTGGAGACTTTGTTGGGCGCGTGAATTGGGGGCGCAGCGCAGGAACCGTGATCAACTGGAAAACTATGTATGGAAATATAGTGAAATTTGTCTTTTGCAAACGGGAAATCTATGGTAGAATAGTTGGGTGTATGTCGGCATTTTTCGGGTAAGACTATGTCGAAATTCATAGAAAAGTAAGGTATTAGGACAGGTTCTATGTTATAATAGGTAAGATAGAATCTGGGAGAGAGTATTATGTACGAAAAGAAGAAAACTTTTGAGAGTATCCTGGTACTGATCGTGGACTTGTGCAGTCTGATCGTCAGTATGGGACTTGCCTTCTGGCTCCGCTACGGAATCTTTTATGGAAGGGATGAACACGGAGACCAGATCTGGCTTCTGGTTTTTGCGGTAGCCCTGTATGGTCTGATGTTTGTGCTGATGGATTTCAGCCATCATTTTTTCCGGAGAGGAATGTTTGATGAGCTTGTGAGCGTTGTGAAGTCTGAGGTGATTTTTTCAGCAGTCCTGATTCTGGCGCTGTTTGTGATGCACCGTTCTGCGGATCTCTCGCGTCTCGTGTTCGGTTATCAGATTGTGATCAATACGGTCGTGATGTATGCGGCTCGGGTGATCTTTAAGCAGTATATGGTAAAGGTCTACCGGAACAGTCGCCATAGCAACCGCCTTCTCGTTGTGACTTCATCAGACCAGGCGGAGAATGTGCTCGAGAACCTTAAGGAGTACAATGAGTGGAACCGAACGATCGCGGGACTGGTACTTACAGATACGGCACAGGTAAGTGAGATCAATGAGATTCCGGTTGTTGCGCATAGTAAGGACTTCTTAAATTATGTGATCCGGAACGATGTGGATGAAGTCTTTATTATCGATGATAAGATGATGCGTACGCCGCTGATGGATGAGTGGGTGCGTGAGCTGGAGCAGATGGGGATTATCGTCGATGTGAATATCGACGCGTTTGACCTTTCGATTTCCGGTAAGAAGACGCTTAACAGGGTTGGAAAGTACGCGGTCGTCAGCTTTGCGAGAAATCTCTTCTCAACGAGACAGATGATCGCAAAAAGGGCGCTCGATATTGTTGGCAGTTTGGTCGGAATGGTGATCCTTGGAATTGCTACGATCTTTGTCGCACCGGCGATCAAGCTGGATTCGCCGGGACCGGTGTTCTTTGGACAGACCCGTGTCGGAAAGAATGGACGTAAGTTTACGTTCTATAAGTTCCGCTCTATGTATAAGGATGCGGAGGCGAGAAAGAAAGAGCTGATGGCTTCGAACGAAGTAAAGGGTCTGATGTTCAAGATGGAAGATGATCCGCGGATCACGAAGGTTGGAAAGTTTATCCGTAAGACGAGTATCGATGAGCTGCCGCAGTTCTGGAATGTGCTTCGGGGTGATATGAGTCTTGTCGGAACGAGACCACCGACCGTTGATGAGTTTGAGCATTATGAGGCGAAGCACAAGTGCCGTCTCAGCATGACGCCTGGACTTACCGGTCTCTGGCAGATCAGCGGGCGAAGTGATATCAAGGACTTCGATGAGGTTGTCCGCCTGGACATGCAGTACATAGACAACTGGTCGATCTTAAAGGATATTAAGATTCTGATCTTAACGGTCAAGGTTGTATTGACAGGGCGTGGATCGAGATAAAAAATTAAAAGGAGAAGGAAGATGGACTACAATACAGACGAGCAGGAGATCGATTTAAAAGATTTGATGTTTGCGGTATTCCATAAGTGGAGGCCGGTGATTCTTGTGGCGGTTATCTGCGGACTGCTTTTAGGCGGTGTGAAGGGATATATGACCTATAAGAGCCAGAGTGATCCGGAGGTAAGGAAAGAGGCAGATCTGACTTATTCTGCAGATCTGGAGCTTTATGAGAAGAATAAAGAGACATATGAGAGAGAGATCGAGAATCTGAGGACTGATATTATCAATCAGCAGGATTACCTGGACAATTCGATCTGGATCAATATGAGTCCGTATGATGTCGGTGAGGCGAGAGTTGATCTCTATGTTTCCACCGGATATGAGATCATGCCGGGAATGACTTACCAGAACCGCGACTATACGGATACGATCCTTCAGGCATACCAGTCGATGCTGACAAGCAGCGCGGTGATGGAGGATGTCGCGAAGAAAGTCGGCACGGAGTCCAGATATCTGAAAGAGCTTGTGACCGTGACGATTGGAACGATTGGTACGAATGGAAACCAGTTCAGCCGTCTTCTTACCATTGATGTGTATCATACAAGTAAGGAAGAGGCGAAGAAGGTTCTTGACGCGTTTATCGCACATGTAAATGAGATGCAGGCGCAGATCACGGCAAGCATCGGAGAACATACGGTTTCTACTGTTAATGAGAGCGTCAGCACGCTTGTAAATCTGGACCTGGCAGATCTTCAGAAGACGCAGTCTCAAAAAATCACAGACTTAAATGACAGTCTTCAGGAGAAACAGACAGAGCTTGATGAACTTGAGGAGCCAAAGAGAGAGGATTCTTCCAAGAAAGCTGCAGTGAAGAGTGCGATCAAATTTGGTCTGGTAGGCGGCTTCGGCGGAGCGTTCCTCGTTGCGTTTATTGTTTGCGTGGCGTTCCTTATGGGAGATAAGGTTTATTCTTCCAGGGAGCTGAAGGAACGGTATAAGGTGAAGATCCTTGGAAAGCTGTCTGCCGGGAAGAAGGTTGGCGCGATCGACGCATGGCTGAATCGTCTGGAAGGCCGGGCTTGCAATGTCGATGAGGCGGTGGAGTATAAGCTGATCGCGGCGAATGTGAAGAACTATGCGGGGGATATGAAGAAGATCCTTGTTACGGGCAGTGCGGATGCTGGCGTGCTGGCGCATGCGGTGGAGGCGTTGAAGAGTGAGCTTGGAGAGATCCAGGTTGTGGCTGGAAATAATATGCTTGAGGACGTACAGACGGTTAGAGAGCTTCCAGAGTGTGACGGAGTCATTCTCGTAGAACAGTGCGGAGTGTCAAAGTACAGCGCTGTGGAAGCGGAGATTGAGAAGATTCTTGATCTTAAGAAGAGCGTTGTTGGCTGTGTTGTATTTGAATAGAATAAACAGATAGCAGGAAACTGGCAGGGACTGGATTTTTGAGAATCGGGTCCCTGTTGGTGTATAGAAACGAAACGGAATTGATGAAAATGACGGAGGAATATATATGTGTGGAATTGTTGGATTTACAGGACATAGACAGGCGGCACCGGTGCTGCTGGATGGACTCGCAAAGCTGGAGTATCGCGGGTATGATTCGGCGGGACTTGCAGTGCGTGACGGCGAAAAAGAGGTGGAGATCGTAAAGGCGAAAGGTCGCCTGCGCGTTCTTGCGGAAAAGACGAATGATGGAATGGCGCTGCATGGAACATGCGGAATCGGGCATACACGCTGGGCGACACACGGGGAGCCGAGTGAGCTGAACGCACATCCGCACTGCAGTGATGATAGAAATGTGGTCGGTGTTCATAATGGTATTATTGAAAATTATCAGGAACTTCGGGAAAAACTGCAGCACAAGGGATATAACTTCTATTCTGATACGGATACAGAGGTTGCGATTAAGCTGATTGATTATTACTATAAGAAGTATGAACATACGCCGGTGGATGCGATCAATCATGCGATGGTGCGGATCCGCGGTTCTTACGCGCTGGCCATCATGTTCAGGGACTATCCGGAAGAGATCTATGCGGCGAGAAAGGACAGCCCGATGATCATCGGTGTTGCGGACGGCGAATCTTTTGTCGCGTCGGACGTTCCGGCTATCTTAAAATACACAAGAAATGTTTATTATATTGGAAATATGGAACTCTGCCGTCTGCAGAAGGGAAATGTGACGTTCTACAATCTGGACGGTGATGAGATCGAGAAAGATCTGGTGGAGATCCAGTGGGATGCGGAAGCCGCGGAGAAAGCGGGCTTTGAGCATTTTATGATGAAGGAGATCCATGAGCAGCCGAAAGCGGTCCGTGATACAATAAATTCGGTTGTCCGGGATGGTAAGATCGATCTTGGCGGAGTAGGAATCACGGAGGAAGAGATCCAGAAGCTGCAGCAGATCTATATTGTTGCCTGTGGTTCCGCGTACCATGTTGGTGTTGCGGCCCAGTATGTGATCGAGGATCTGGCGCAGATCCCGGTCCGTGTGGAGCTGGCGTCGGAATTCCGTTACCGGAGAATGCTGTTTACGCCGAATTCTCTTGTGATCATCGTAAGCCAGTCCGGAGAGACGGCGGACAGTCTTGCGGCGCTCCGGGAGGCGAAGGCTCATGGTGTTAAGACGTTAGCGATCGTTAATGTAGTCGGATCCACAATCGCCCGGGAAGCGGACCATGTTTTCTACACGCTTGCGGGACCGGAGATCGCGGTTGCGACGACGAAGGCGTACGGCACACAGCTGATCGCGTCCTATATTTTATCCATCGAACTTGCCCGTGTCCGCGGAATGATCGATGAGGACAGGGCAGCGGAGCTGATCGCGGAGCTTCAGACGATCCCGGATAAGATCGAGAAGCTTCTCGAGGACAAAGAACGGATCCAGTGGTTTGCGGCGAAGCAGATGAACGCACAGAATATGTTCTTTATCGGCCGTGGAATCGACTATGCGGTGAGCCTGGAAGGCAGTCTTAAGATGAAGGAGATCAGCTATATCCACTCCGAGGCCTATGCGGCCGGGGAGCTGAAACATGGAACAATCAGTCTGATTGAGCCGGGAACGCTGGTGATCGGTGTTTTGACACAGCAGGATCTCTATGAGAAGACTGTCAGCAACATGGTCGAGTGCAAGAGCCGTGGGGCGTATCTGATGGCGCTCACGACGTATGGAAATTACAGCATCGAGGACTGCGCGGAGTTTGTGATCTATATCCCGAAGACGGATCCGCTGTTTGCGGCGAGTCTGGCGGTGATTCCGCTGCAGCTTATGGGGTATTATGTTTCGGTGGCGAAAGGGTTGGATGTGGACAAACCTAGGAATTTGGCGAAGAGTGTGACGGTGGAGTAAGATTATCGCGATGTATCTTGAAAGTACTGGTGTAAAGAAGGGAAAATTGAAAGAAGTGTTCTCATTGCCCTTGTATATACTGGATATCGACTCCTTTAGATAACCGCATTGATCAAAGCGCGTGCAATCGGTTTGACTGCAAAGACTTTATGCTGGAATTAAGGAACGTTTCAGCAATCTTTTTCAATAGCCATAATCTTAATTTCTTGTCGGAGATATTTTTGTGGTAAGCTGTAATGGACTTTATCGAAGATAGAAGAAAAGCCTTGGGCAATTTTGCGGTTATCTGAAGTGACTGGTGGTGTTATACCGTTGAAAAACGCAAGAACATTGTTGTCTCTGCAGATCCAGTCTTTATGGTGAATTCGGTTATGATTCCGCGTAGAAGTAATCGCTACAGGTAAACGTATCAACAAAGATAGTAACTATTGCTGTTTCTTTAGGATCATGGTGTCATGGATACAAACCGTTTTTTATGAAAATCCAGTTCGAGATGGGGACACTTTGAAATTTTCTTGTAGTTTATAGTATGCATATTCCACAGAATTTGTGGGATATGCATTTTTTAGGCATTTATTAACTTACAGACCTGGATAAGATAATTAGTGCCGAATGATTTATTAATATTGTATATGGATTTCCTGTATAGATTTAATTGTAATCTGCATTACCTACTAAGGTATTGGATGTGTAACTATAATAAGATTTTAAAATAAAAAGATGCATACATCGATCAATTAAACATTTGAAAACATAACAGGAATATAATGTATTATAAATAAAACAATGAATACATCTCTAAATAATTTAAAAACGGACTGTAACAACATTGGACAATGTGATATTATTAAACAAAGAAACGGACGGAAGGAGAAAATTGATGTTAGAAGATATCAGAAATACCAGTTACAAAATTAATGGAGCAGAGGTGATGTACAGAAGAAAAAAGTTAGGTTATACACAGGAGAAACTGAGTGAACTAACAGGATTATCCCTTACAGTGATACGGTGCTTAGAACAAGATAGAGTGGTGAGTGGATCGGTTAATGTCCTGATTAAGTTAGCCAAAGTATTAGAATGTGATCAAAAGGACTTGATCATGATAGGAGAATGAGAATGAGTGCTTTTACCGAACTACAGACAATTATTCTTACTGTTCTTGAAGATGGCCAATGGCATCAGCTTGCAGAAATAAAGGAGACCATTGAGAAAACAAATCGGGAACTTCTTAGCACGAAAAGCTATGTGGGTGTAGTATTAACAACTTTAAAAAAGAGGGGAATTATTAAAGCTGAAAAAGGTGGAAAATACTGCTTGATATCAAATAAGGAAAAGGAGAAAGAAAAGCATATGGAAGAGATCAATAAAAAAGTAAGAGACGAAATGATTGAAAAATGGAGAGAATTTTATAGATCAGAATTCAATGATATTGCAAGTTTTGAAATGAGTGAGGATGAGTTTATAGAAGGAAAATTAAGACATGAGTTGAATAAAAAGATAGAAAATATGTTAACGACTGAACTCTAAAAATATTGCCTGATATGCAATCTAAAAGAGACTATGAGAAAATCTCTGTAAATTAGATTCTTCTATGATAATGAAGGG
>NZ_QUJB01000004.1:164589-165005 GCF_003480435.1 Clostridium sp. AM30-24
GACTATGAGAAAATCTCTGTAAATTAGATTCTTCTATGATAATGAAGGGTGAGAAGCTTACAAATCAGGTTTTTCACCCTTGTTTTATATATAACAGTTACTGATAGGCATGTCAAGAGCAGGCGGATGGCCGCCTGTCTTAGATTATGTTTTTACTTATTCTGGAAGTCGTCCTTCGTACATGATACTCAACTCCCCATAGACCTGGCCCCAGTCCCGGATGGTAGTTGTCCATTTCTTAGTAGCCTCGAAAGTGGCCAGATATAAGGCTTTTAACAGCGCTGTATCACTTGGAAATACGCTTCTCTGACGATTCAGTTTCCGGTATGTGGAGTTCAGTGATTCTATCGCATTTGTTGTATAAATGACCTTCCGGACAGTGGTTGAAAACTTAAAAATTGGAGAAACAGCATCCC
>NZ_QUJB01000004.1:165015-224949 GCF_003480435.1 Clostridium sp. AM30-24
ACCTTCCGGACAGTGGTTGAAAACTTAAAAATTGGAGAAACAGCATCCCAGTTGTCCTTCCAGCGTTTCACAGGCTCTATGGGTGTTCCATTATAGTACACGCTGGTGCGGTTGATTCCAAGAAGCTCAGCACCTGTTTTTATCGGGAATTCTTTAGTCTTCAAAAGATTTCGGACTAAATTTACTCTCGTAGTCAGGTCCAAGTGTTTCTTCAGATTTTTTTCAACCAATCCACCTGCATGGTGAGCTGTCCAACTTTTTTCGCGTATTCGGCTTTTTCCTTGCGCTCTAAGGCGAGTTTCTCTTTCAAGTTGTCTTCTCTTGAATCATCGAAGACAACCGATGCTTTATCGAGGAATTCTTTTTTCCAGTTGCGAAGAAGATTCGGCTGAATGTTATTTTTGCTGGCAATTGTATTTAAGTCCTTTTCTCCTTTGAGCAGTTCAATGACTAACTCGGATTTGAATTTTGCGGAGAAATTTCTTCTTGTTCGAGACATAAAAATGATCCTTCTTTCTATAGTGCTTACAGTATACCAGATTCATTAAAAAATGTCTCTCAAAGTGTCTTAAATTACGATACCATTATAGTAGAGTGTACAGCTGGATATGGGGCAGACATGTTGCTGTTTACATCAGAAATTTCCCGTTTTATAATAAAGATAACAAAATACGATACAAGGGAGCTGGTATTATGAACAAACTGAAAAGGTACGGAATTATTTTCCTCTCATGCCTGACACTGTCCACCACGGCAACGACGGTTTTTACTGCCAATACGATTACCGCTGAAGCACATTCCGGGCGTACGGATGCTTATGGCGGACATCACGACTACAAGAATAAGAGTGGTCTTGGGAGCTACCATTACCATTGCAATGGCCATCCCGCGCATCTGCATACAAACGGAGTATGCCCGTATGAAGCCGATTTTCAGACAGATAACACTTCTGCAGGCGGCAATGACACTACTGCAGCGGAAACGCCTTCGATCACCTATGATCTGATGGATTCCTATTCCAGAGTTTTTGACCCGGACTACTATTACAATACATATCCGGATCTTCAGACTGCAATCGGAACAGATCAGCTGGCACTGTTTACACATTTCTATAATTCCGGCATGGCAGAGGGAAGAAAAGGTTGTGCAGGATTTGATGTGAATGTATATAAAGAGAAGAATGCTGATCTGCAGAATGCATTTGGAAATGATCTCACGAAGTATTATGAGCATTACAGGAATACGGGCTGGACAGAAGAGCGGACCCACAGTTGAGGTTGACCGAAAAAATAAAATTTAAAAAATTTCAATTTTTTTCCATTTTCCTGTCACAATTTCCAATTTATTACGTTTATATTAGTAGAACTTGTTAGTAGGTCCGTATTTTGCGGTGAATGCGGTCGGATCCGGTTTTGCGAATATGACGAATAGGGGGAAAGAAATATGATTGTGTTGAAGGATTACACAATTAAGGAACAGAATGGAATTTACTATATTATCACGTCGAGTACTCCAAACTGTCCGGATTGTGGCGGAGAATTGAAGACCCGCGACAGTAAGAAACGAAAGCTGATCTCCTCAGACGGGACGGTGGATACATTCGCTCTGAGACGCTACAAGTGCAGAGGGTGTGGACGGGTCCAGATGGAATTCCCGGATATCATGGTTCCGCATAAGCATTATTCGAGATCAGCGATCATAGACACGATAAATGGTGAGCAGAATTGTGCCGCGGAGCAGTCGACGATCTATCGCTGGAATAAAGAGAAAACACGGCTTGTACGTATGCTGCTTCAGGAAGATGGTGCGACTCAGGAGACGAGCCGGACCGGAGGTAAGTGTAAGTATACCGGCCGATTTGCGGGAAATTAAAGGGAAAAAATTAAGCAGGGGTAATGAAATAGGGAAAACTAAATAGGGGAAATCAGGGGAAAATGAAAAAGCGGCAGGCGGAATGCCTGCGCATGTGTGATCAGTGATTGTGAGTGCCGGTCAGTCAGGAATGGCTGGCCGGCGTTTTTTTCTTTTATATGGTCGATGGACAAGATAGAAATATAGGAATAGCGCGGATTCGGAAAGGCGAGAATATAGGAATAGCGCAGATCCGACAAGACATGAATATAGGAGTTGCGCAGATCAGGCAAGGTGAGAATATAAGAATTGCGTGTATCCGGAGAGGTAGTAATATAGGAATAGCGCCGATTTGAAGAGATGAAATTTCAGAAACTCTGCCGTCTGAAAAGCCCGTGAACTGTGTGTTCTACAGGCATGACCGAACGTGGAACACATATAGTCCAAACATGGACAATATACAAATAGTGTCAATGTGTGTTATATAGAAGACATCAGAGAAACTATTTGACAGATCTGCAGATATTTTTGCGGGCTGAAAGGTGTATGAGCGGATATGCACGGAGGATAAAATGGTGAGTTACGATCGCTTGTGGGAGACCATGGAGAAGAGAAAGATCAGCCAGTACAGACTGATCAAGGAGTTTGGCCTGAGCTCCGGCCAGATGAGCCGTTTGAAGAAGAATACATATGTCTCGACGCATACGCTGGAGACGCTCTGCCGGATTCTGGACTGCCGGATCGAGGATGTGATGGAGGTCTCCTTCGAGGAGGAGAAAGAAGAAAATAAGTCGCTTTGACACTGGTCTTTACCGGAATGGATTTCCGGTAAAGACCAGATACGTTTAAGCTTCGTTTTCTTTGTGATCAAATGAGACGCGGATGATGTCTGAGACACCGCAGTTTAAGATCCGGCACAGGGCTTCCAGTGTATGTGTGGATACGTGTTCGTTTTTACGGATCCGGTGAAGCTGACCGGAGCTGAAGTGATAGCTTCGGACCAGAAGATACTGGCTGATGCCTTTTGACCTCAGAGTGTTCCAGAGCGGACTGTAATCGATCATGAGAAACGCCTCCTTTCCTTATATAATGAAGCAGATGTTCTGCCTTAGTAGAGAATAAAAGATATTGATGGAAATTTGTGAAAATTTAAGGAAATTGAAGGAGAAACGAGCTGGGTATTGTGAATATTGACAGGGAATACAAATTTGACAGGAAATACAAATAAAAAAATGGAGAAGGGATCGCTGCCCGGTAAATAGGGACTTGATGGCCGGAGCCGGAAGGTTCCGGGAATCATGGCGGTTAATGATACAAGGGAGGAAGTAGCATGGTTAAATATACAAGATTATGGGAAACAATGCAGAGAAAAGGCGTCAGCCAGTATCGTCTGATCAAGACCTACGGAATCAGCAATGGTCAGTTGAACCGCCTGCGGAAAAATTTATATATTTCGACTCATACTGTAGAGACTTTATGCAGAATCCTGGACTGCCGTGTTGAGGACGTGATGGAGATCGTGTTCGATGAGAGTGACGAGCCTTTATGGTCTCCGGGGCTGGAAGAGGAGCGGCAGAAGCAGGAGGAGCTGGAGAAGAAAAAGAAGAGGCAGGGACAATAAAGTGTCTGTGTGGCGAAACCTGGTGCATAATAGATTGCGGAAATGCGAGCTGTTTGCGGTATCGTGAGCAGAAGCCGACTGTGAAAAAAGAAAAATGAAGCACGGCGGTACCTGAAATAAGTTGCCAATATTCTTTTTAACAGGTATACTGGATAGGAATGCATGAATTCGTTACAAAACATCCGCAAAAAGCCGGTCAGAGGCAGGTTTTGCGGATGAGGTCTGCACATTTGCTGCGATGACCGTGATAGAACGCAGGCGTGCAGGAAATAATAGAGAATATCGGAGGAACTGAAAGATGACAGGACGCAATGTTGGAAAGACATGCCGCACACATTACAGAGGTACTTTTAACGATGGTACACAGTTTGACTCTTCCTACGACCGCGGCGAGCCGTTGGAGTTCGTATGCGGTGCCGGACAGATGATCAAGGGATTTGACGCGGCAGTTGCGGATATGGAAGTCGGTGAGATCAGGGAGATCCACCTGATGCCGGAGGAAGCTTACGGAATGCCGAATCCGAATATGATCCTCACACTTGAGATCGCGAATCTCCCGGGTTCCGAGGATCTGGAAGTCGGACAGCAGGTATACCTTACAAACCAGAGCGGACAGCCGTTCCCGGTAAAGGTTACTGCGAAGGACGAGAAGATGATCACTCTTGACGCGAACCATGAGATGGCCGGAAAAGAGCTGAATTTCAAGATCGAGTTAGTGGAAGTAAAATAAAAACAGCCGGTAAGCCTGCGTATCGGCAGGAAAGGCGCCAGAAAAAAAGGAATAATCCCGGTATTTTTTCACATACTACCCATAAGTCACACGATATGGAAGCAGTGGTATGCAGGAGGAATAGACGTTATGAAAGCTACGGGAATTGTGAGAAGGATTGATGACCTCGGCCGTGTGGTAGTTCCGAAGGAGATCAGGCGCACCCTGCGTTTGCGGGAAGGAACGCCGTTGGAGATCTTCACGGACCGCGAGGGGGAGATCATTCTGAAGAAGTACTCTCCGATGATGGAGTTAAACGCGTTTGCAGGGCAGTATGCAGACGCGATGGCGCAGTCGACAGGGCTTATGGTGTGTATTACGGACCGGGATCAGGTGGTCGCGGCGGCCGGCGGGGCGAAAAAGGATTTTTTCCAGAAACCCATCAGCCGGGCGCTGGAGCATGTGATCCAGGAGCGGATGACGGTACAGGCCGGAAAGGGCGAACGGGCATTTACTCCGGTGACGGATGATGACGGTGAGGGGATCACTGCTCAGGTCATCACTCCGATCATCTGTGAAGGTGATGCGATCGGGGCGGTCATCGTGATGAGCCGGGATCCGCGGGCGAAGTTTGCGGAATCGGAGGTTCGGCTGGCGGCGACGGCAGCGGGATTTCTGGGAAGGCAGATGGAAAGTTGAAAATTCAGGACTGAGCAAGAAAAAAGCAGCGGAAACGCTGCTGAAAGGATGTGCTCAGGGATATAGAAAATGAAAAATTCCACATTATGATATCATGGAAGAGAAAACTTCCTTCGATGTCATAATGTGGAATTCGTCGTTTATGCCTTCGGAAATCCCGGAAAATTCCCGAGGGCACAAAAAGGTTTTTTTTTCTAACGATGTACCGGTTTCTTCGAATTCCCGTAAATATACACCATAATCGAAGCGACCGCAACCAGCGCACCGCCGAGGAGCGAGGTGGATTTTACTGGTTCACCGAGGATCACGGCGCCGAGAAGGATGCTGAACAGGATTCCGGAGTAGTTGTAGATGCTGATCTCGGATGCCGGGGCAAAGCGGTAGGCGTAGGTGATGAAGACCTGTCCAAGGGAGCCGAAAAGGCTGATCAGCATGAGCAGCATGAATTGGCGCAGATCCGGCATAACGAAATTGCCGATCACGAAGGGCAGGGAGCCGAACACGCTGAAGGTAGAAAAGTGCATGATGACGGTGATCCCGTCAACCTTCCCTTTAAAGTAGCCGAGGAATGTGTAGGCGACTCCGGATGTGACGGCAGAAAGCAGAGCGACCACCAGCGGGAACGGGTCAGACTGGAAGCTCGGGCGGAATACGATAAACGCGCCGAGGACCGACAGCGCCAGCGCCGGGATCTGGATCGGGGAAAGCTTTTCCTTCATGAAAACGGCTGCCAGCAGAGTGACAAAGATCGGGGAGAGCTTATTTAACACCGTGACGTCTCCCTGCGCCGCATGGCTTGAGGCGTAGAACAGCGTGATCAGGCCGAGAAATCCGAAGAAAGAGCGGCCGAAGAGGTACGGCTGGTATTTTTTTGGCCCGTAGTAGGAACCTTTTTTGCTGCGGATAATGAAAAACGAAACGATTAAGATGAAAAGATTGCGGACGCAGATCTGCTCCATCGTTGGAATTTCGCGGCTCATGCGGACAACGACCTGCATGGAAGCGAAAGAGAGCGCGGACAGGATCATAAAGAGGATGCCCTTTTGTTTTTGTGTGATATTCATAATGTCCTCCTGTGAAGCTTTGGCTGAGGAAAAATCCCAGTCTGCATGTTGGCATGTCAAAAGACACGACAGGTAAAAGTATAGCTTTTTTTTATGGAATCGTCAATTGCTGCAACGATATTGGGCTGCGGATTGCAGACAGAAAGTTACTGTTTGCGCAAAGCGTGAACAGCAATGACAGGAAAAGCAGAATGCAGGTTGCCAGGAGAATGGAATCCGGTTACAATGGCAGTAGAGAGCAGCAGGAAAACGAAACAGAAAAAGCGAGGAATGAGTATGTATACATTCGAGGATTTAAAGCAGATCATGAAGACGCTGCGCGCGGAGGACGGCTGTCCGTGGGACCGGGCACAGGATCATGATACTTTAAAAAAGCATCTTGTGGAGGAATGCGCGGAGGTGCTCGAGGCGATCGACAATCATGACACGGAAAATCTCTGTGAGGAGCTGGGAGATGTCCTTTTTCAGGTCATGTTCCACAGTGAGATCGAGGCGGAGCGGGGAAACTTTACCGTGGATGATGTGGTGAACGGCATCTGCGAGAAGATGATCCGCCGTCATCCGAGGATCTTCGGGGGCGAAATTCCGGAGGTGGAGAACGAGAAAGACCTCTGGGAAGCGATCAAGAAACGGGAACGGGAAGAAAAGAGAAAGAGGGCGCTGCACACCGACTAAAAGCGCGCAAAAACACAGCAAAAACAGGCGAAAATCCTTGACAAAGAATGCAGAAACATATATAAATGTAAGAGTGCAATGCAAAGGTCCTTCGGGCAGGCTTGTCCGCAGGTTTTGAAATGAATTTTAGGAGGAAATAAAACAAATGAACAAGACAGAATTAATCGCAGCAGTTGCTGAACAGGCAGAACTTTCCAAGAAAGACGCTGAGAAGGCACTGAAGGCTTTCACAGATGTTATTGCAGCAGAGTTAGTAAAAGGTGAGAAGGTACAGTTAGTTGGTTTCGGTACATTCGAGGTATCCGAGAGAGAGGCCAGAGAGGGAAGAAACCCGCTTACAGGCGAGAAGATCACAATCGCAGCTTCCAAGAACCCGAAATTCAAAGCTGGTAAGGCTTTAAAGGATATGGTAAACGCTTAATTCTGTTTAGAATGATAAAGTGACTGCGTCAGGCAGCCATGTTTTAGATCCCCTCCGTGATATGCGTATTGCGGAGGGGGTAATTGTTTTCAGGTAATGCTCCAGCCTGGGCGGTCAAGTCGGAACATGTATGTTCCGGAATGAAGCGCGGTGTTGGAGGGAAAAGGAGCAGTTATGCGTTTAGACAAATATCTGAAGGTATCCCGTATCATCAAGCGCAGAACCGTGGCGAACGAGGCGTGTGACAGTGGTCGTGTGATGCTGAACGACAAGGTGGCGAGAGCCAGTGCGGAAGTAAAGATCGGAGACGTGATCGAAGTTGCGTTCGGAACAAAAGCCGTAAAGGTCCGTGTGACGAGCGTGCAGGAGACGATCCGCAAGGAAGATACGAAAGAAATGTTTGAATATATTTAGGAAAAACCTCACAGTGAAAAACTGATGAGGTTTTTTATGTAAGGTGCAAAAACGTATTTCAATATACCAAAAGTGAAAAACAGCATAAAATTTTTTTCACTTCATATATTTAAAACATATTTACATATACAGGGAGGTTTTTATGGAAGAGAATCCGGGGATGGCGCACAGGATCGTTTTGAACAACCGAAATCAGGGAAATCTTACGGGGATCCTGGATGTGATCTCTTTTGATGAGAATACCATCGTGCTGGACACGGACATGGGACTTCTGACCATCAGGGGAAAAGACCTCCATGTGAACCGGCTGAGTCTGGAAAAAGGTGAGATCGATATTGAGGGAAGGACGGACAGCCTTGTGTATTCGGCGGGGGGCGGCGCAAAGAGCGGGGGATCCTTTCTGGCGAAATTATTTAAGTAGCGGGGGAATTGTGACCGCGCGGGACGCCCAGATGTGCCAGGGCACATTCTTTTTCAAAAGGAAAGAAAATTTGGGCAAGTGCAGAAGCAGACCGTTTGAAACCCGGAGGTGGCTTTGTGAGTCCTTATCTTGCGCTGGAGGTCCGTCTGGTGGGCATGAGCACAGTGCTTGGCTTTATCCTGATGGCAAGTTATGACTGTCTGAGGCTGTTCCGCTTTTTTGTTCCGCACGGGCGGCTGTGGACAGGGCTCGAGGACTTCTTTTACTGGATTTATGCGGCGGTCATGACGTTTCTTCTCCTGTTTTATGAGAACAGCGGGATCGTCCGGGCCTACATCATCGCATGTGTGCTTTTTGGCATGATCCTTTACGATAAAATCATTAGCCGGAATGTGTTTCAGCTATTGAAAAAGCTGAAAAAATGGTATAAAATTAAAAGATAGAATGGATTTGTTGACTGGAACGGAAAATCAGAAAGAAGCGGGGAATCATGGGAGAAAACCGGAACAGACGAAATAAAAGAAGATCGAAAAACAGTCTGGGTAACCGGATGGCGCTGATCGGTATCACGGCAGTTGTGGCGAGCCTTGCGGTTGTTGTCCATATCGGCGGAGCTTCCCTGAGAGAACGCGATCTGGAGTATCAGGCGCGGGAACAGGCGCTTGAGAAGACGCTCGCGAAGGAAGAGGCGAGAGCTGCGGAACTTGAAGAGTACCGCGTGTATGTCCAGACGAAGCAGTATGTTGAGAAGATCGCGAAAGAGAAGCTTGGGCTCGTAAATAAGGACGAGATCTTATTTAAGGCGGATGAGTCTAAGTAGAGCGAATCGTGTCATCAACTTTTAAAAATAAAATACGGGAATCCGACAAATATTTCCCGCCTGCCTGCATATAATAAAATGGCGTATTCTGCGCCGTTAAAGCTGGTTATGGAGATCCGTACGGTCTCTGTGACAGGGTACGCAGGTTAGGAGGGATTTTTTGTGTTTGGAAATCGGGAGGTACATAGAAAGCTGTCCGGATCCGGCGGCTACGCGGCGGAGAGACTGGCGGAGATCTCGGAGTCATTGGGACAGCTTGCGAAGGTTATGAAAAATTCCGGCGGAGAACCCGGACTTTCGAGGGAGGACGGGATCGCGGCACTGGAATCAGCAGCCGCTATGGTCTGTGGAAGCTGCGGTCGCTGCGGCCTGAAACAGGAATGCCTGAAGCAGCAGGATGGGGAGAATTACTTCCTTTATTATCTGCTCCGCTCTTTTGAGAAAAAGGGCGCACTGGAGTACCCGGATATGCCCAGGGAATTTCTGGACCGGTGCCGGAAAAAGACAGATTATCTGCGGGAATTAAATCGAAGTCTCGGGCGGTCCACGATGGGGCTTGCCTGGAAGAACCGTTTTTTAGAGAGCCGGGATGCGGTCATGCTGCAGTTTGAGGAGATGGCGGGGATCTTAGGCGAATTTTCCGGTCAGATGGAACAGGCGGAGGACGTGACAGAAACGCTGCTTCCGGCGGTGCGGATGACATTTCGGAAACATCGTGTCGTGCTGGAGGATCTTCTGGTTTTGAAATATGGAGACGGGCACCGCGAGGCATTCCTCACGGCGCGGACAGGGAATGGAAGATGTGTGACTGTGAAGGACGCCGCGGCGTTGTTTGGACAGGCAGTGGGTTCAGCGTTTGTACCGGCACGGAACGGGAAGACACTGATCACGCGGAATTCCTCCATGGTGCGGCTGATCGAAAAGGGGAGCTATCGGCTGCTCATCGGGAGTGCAAAGACACCGAAGGAGGGGGAAGAGATTTCCGGAGATAATTACATGTTCCGGGACACGCTGCCGGGGCAGGTGGCGCTGAGTCTTTCGGATGGAATGGGGAGCGGACCGGCTGCGGGAGCTGACAGTGAGCGGGTGATGGAGCTGGCGGAGCAGCTTCTGGATACGGGATTTTCGGCGAGATCCACCTTGAAGCTGATCAATACGGTACTGCTTCTGAATGGAATGGGTGACCGGCCGGCGACGATGGACCTGGGACTTGTGAATCTCTATACGGGAGTGCTGGAGATGATGAAGCTTGGAGCGGCGGCATCGTTTTTGCTGCCGGACCGACGGGGCGGCGGCGAGGCGGAAATTCTGGAGTCAGAGACGGTCCCGGCGGGAGTGCTGAATCCTGTGGAGCCGGTGATGATATCGAGAAAGCTCTGGGACGGGGATAAGATCATCATGGTCAGCGATGGGGTTCTGGAGGCCATGCCGGGCGTGGAAAAAGAGAGAGCATTCCGGGAATTTTTAGACGGACTGCCCGATGCGGGGGCGCAGGAGACGGCGGAGCTGATCCTGACGTTTGCGCTGTCCTTTGAGGGGGAGCCGAGAGATGATATGACGGTGCTGGTGGGCGGAATCTATGGATGAGATCATCTGTGCCTGCGGGGCAATAAGAAAAGACAGCATCAGAATGAAAACTGAGACGTAACTGTTCAGTAGGTCTGCGCACTTGCTGCGCTGACCGTAAGAAAACATAGGCTGGAAGGCAAAAATCCCATCAGCGAAGCTGATCTGGAATGGATTTTTGCACGTAACTATGAAGGTACTGAATAGTTACACTGGGACAATACAGAGAAGATAACGGAGAAGAAAATGGCAGAAAAGATGGAAGGAAAAGCGGATGCAGACAGAAGACGGTTCCGGCAGAAGGTTCTGGGGTTTATGAGGAACAAGCATATGACAGACCGGGGGGACGGTGTTCTTGCGGCGGTGTCGGGCGGCGCGGACTCGGTGTGCCTGCTTTTGCTTTTGAACGGGATGGCGGCGGAACTTGGAATCAGAGTTTTTGCGTTCCATATGAACCATGGGATCCGTGGGGAGGAGGCGGACCGGGATGAGCAGTTTGTGGAAGAGTTATGTAAACAACTGGAGATCCCGCTCACCGTGGCGCATGAAAAGGTGGAGACATATGCGGAGGAACATGGCTTATCGGGGGAAGAGGCCGGGCGGATCCTGAGATACCGGCATCTGGAAGAGACCGCAGAGAGATATCAATGCGCGAAGATCGCTGTCGCGCATCATGAGGACGATGACGCGGAGACTGTGCTTTTAAATCTCTTCCGGGGGAGCGGACTCGCGGGACTTTCGGGGATCCGGCCGGTACGGGGGAAGATCATCCGTCCGCTGTTATGTGTTTCACGGAAGGAAATTGAGGAATACTTAAAAGAACAGGGATTCTCCTGGTGTGAAGATTCCACGAACAGGGAAAATGACTATACCCGGAATAAGATCCGAAATGAGCTACTGCCCTGGGTGAGGGAGAACATAAACAGCAGGGCAGCAGAACATATTTTGGCTGCGTCGGAGCTTGCGGCGCAGGCAGACGTGTATTTTGAGATGGAGGCAGAGAGAATTCTGGAAGAAAGCTGTTCAAAAAGAAGAGAAGAGGCAAAACAGCCGACTTCCCAAAATGTGGGGGAAGCAGATGGAAAAGAGTCTGGGACAGGTCAGGACTTGAAAGTGGCAGAAAATGCGATGAAAATGTATACAAAAATCAGCACAAACCTGTTCGATTCCCAGCCAGAGATCCTGAAAACCTATATTATCCGCCGCATGGTCTTAAATGCTGCGGGGAAAGCAAAGGATATTACGGAACGTCATATCCGTGCTGTCATGAAGCTCACCGGCCCGGGCGGCGGACATTCTGTAAACCTGCCTTACGGTCTGCAGGCGGTGCGGGGATATGAGACAATTAAGATCGTGCAGGGTCAGGAACGCAGGATCGCGGTGGAAAGCTCTGATCCCGGGCAGAAATGGGAAAATGAAGGCAGTTTTGAGAAAGAGATCAGGCTCAGGACGGATCTGGATGAGATGTTTAGGATTGGTCCGGCCTCCATCCACCTCCATGCCAGCTCACGGAAAAAAGAACCGGAAATTCCGAAAAACCAGTATACGAAATGGTTTGACTATGATAAAATAAACGTTGGATTATCCATAAGATACAGGAAAAATGGGGATTATCTCACACTTTCCGGGGGTGGAAAAAAGAAGCTCCGCAGGTATATGATCGATGAAAAGATCCCGGAAGACGAGCGGGACCGGATCCCGGTCCTGGCGGACGGAGACCATGTATTATGGGTGATCGGATACCGAATCAGTGATTATTATAAAATAACAGATGAGACTGAGCACATCCTGGAGGCGGAGGTGAAGCTGCCTGATGGGGGAGAACAGCCGGAAGACGGCGGACAGGCAGGCATCTGGAATTGCAAAGGAGAAGACCATGGCTGATAAAATTCGTGTATTATTAAATGAAGAAGAAGTTGATAAGAGGATCAAAGAAGTCGCGGATCAGATCAATAAGGATTATGAGGGAAAAGAAGTTCATCTGATCTGTATTTTAAAGGGCGGCGTATTCTTTACCTGCGAGCTCGCGAAGCGCCTTACGGTTCCGGTAACACTGGACTTTATGTCCGTGTCCAGCTACGGCAGCGGCACAGAGTCCTCCGGTGTTGTAAAGATCATCAAAGATCTGGACCAGCCGCTTGAGGGCAAAAATGTCCTGATCGTGGAGGATATTATCGATTCCGGACGCACACTTGCGTACCTCATCGATATTTTACACAAGAGAAATCCGAACTCCATCCACTTATGCACCCTGCTTGACAAGCCGGAGCGCCGCGTAAAGAAACAGGTGAAGGTTGATTACACCTGCTTTACGATCCCAGATGAGTTCGTTGTAGGCTATGGCCTCGATTATGACCAGAAATACCGCAACCTTCCGTTCATCGGCGTTGTGGAGCAGCAGTAAGGAGGCACCCCAAGTTGAAACAGAACCAGCAGTTCCGCGGCCTTGGCCTTGTCCTGCTCGTGATCGTGCTTATCACGTTCGCGTCAAGCCTGACAAGTCAGGGGAGCTTATTCAGTCAGGAGATGACCCACCGGGAATTCATGGTGGCCGTTGAGAATAAGACCATCGAATCCGTGGAGATCAATCAGAACCAGCAGCCGCCGACCGGAACCCTTGATATTCTGATGAAGAGCGGAGACCGGGCAACCGTTGCGGTTTCTGACGTAAAAGACGCAGAAAAGCTTCTTCAGGACAATTCGATCGACTATATTGTTGCGAATGTTCCTCAGGAGAATTACCTGATGTCCGTCATTATCCCGGTAGCATTGAGCGCCGTGGTCATCATGTTCATGTTTATGTTTATGAACGCGAGACTCGGCGGGGGCGGCGGTGGAAACTCCAAGATGATGAATTTTGGAAAGAGCCGCGCGAAGATGAGCCGGACAAATTCCGTGAACTTCTCAAAGGTCGCAGGACTTGAGGAGGAGAAGGAAGAGCTCGAAGAGATCGTTGATTTCTTAAAGAATCCGAAGAAATATACGGATGTGGGCGCGAGGATCCCGAAGGGAGTGATCCTTGTGGGCCCTCCGGGAACCGGTAAGACACTTCTCGCGAAGGCGGTTGCCGGTGAGGCCGGTGTCCCGTTCTTCTCCATCTCCGGATCGGACTTCGTAGAGATGTTCGTCGGTGTCGGCGCATCCCGTGTCCGTGACCTTTTCGAGGACGCGAAGAAAAACGCGCCGTGCATCGTCTTTATCGACGAGATCGATGCCGTTGCGAGACGCCGCGGTACCGGTATGGGCGGCGGACATGACGAGCGCGAGCAGACCTTAAACCAGCTCCTCGTTGAGATGGACGGTTTTGGAGTCAATGAGGGAATTATTGTCATGGCGGCAACAAACCGTGTAGATATTCTGGATCCGGCGATCTTGAGACCGGGCCGTTTTGACCGGAAGGTCGGAGTCGGAAAACCGGATATCCGCGGACGTGAGGAGATCTTAAAGGTCCACTCCAAAGAAAAGCCACTGGGCGACGATGTAGATTTAGCAAGAGTGGCACAGACCACAGCTGGATTTACCGGTGCGGATTTGGAAAACCTCTTAAATGAGGCGGCAATTCTCGCTGCAAAGCAGTCCCGCCGCTATATTCTCCAGGCTGATATCGATCAGGCATTCGTGAAGGTCGGAATCGGTGCGGAGAAGAAGAGCAGGGTGATCTCCGAGAAGGAGAAGAAGATCACGGCTTACCATGAGACAGGCCATGCGATCCTGTTCCATGAACTCCCGGATGTCGGTCCGGTCCACACGATCTCCATCATCCCGACCGGCATGGGCGCAGCCGGATACACGATGCCGCTTCCGGAAAAGGACGAGATGTTCAACACGAAGAACAAGATGTTAGAGACCATCATGGTTTCCCTCGGCGGACGTATTGCTGAGGAGATCATCTTCGGTGATGTGACCACAGGCGCGTCCCAGGACATCAAGCAGGCATCTGCGATTGCCCGGGCGATGGTGACCCAGTACGGTATGTCTGAGAAGCTCGGAATGATCAATTACGGCAGTGATGATGACGAGGTGTTCATCGGAAGAGATCTTGCGCATACGAGATCCTACGGCGAGCGTGTTGCCTCCGATATCGACAGTGAGGTAAAGCGGATCATCGACGAGTGCTATGCGAAGGCGAAACAGACCATTCTGGAGCATGAGGATATTCTCCATAAGTGTTCTGCGCTGCTGATCGAGAAAGAGAAGATCGGTCAGGCGGAGTTTGACCGTTTATTTACAGGTGCTGAGGAAAAGTCTGCAGCAACAGAATAAATTTCTGCGTCGGTGGTTCCCTGGGCAGCAGAAAAATAAAGACTTAGAAATGCTTTGACAGGTCATTTTGAGTAAAACTTTAGGAACTTAAGTAAATCGACGTTTGTGCAAGAGAAATACAGCCAAACGTCGATTTTTTGCTTGAAATGATAAAAATGCATAAAGAAAAATGGACCAGTGGCAAAATGAACAAAAAATATTTCCATGTTTTTAAATGTTTGTGCACACTTATCTGGATTCCTATGCTATATTACTACACGTAACCCCCCAATACATTATATAGTTTTTGCTATACCCCATAAGAGACATAATACCTTTTCCGGAAGAAAGCCAGTGGTTCCCCCCGCTGGCTTTCTTTCTGCCCATTTTTAGACAAAAGACCTGGAATTTTTGCCGCAGTTCAGAGCGGCTGGTTTCAGGTCTTTCTATTTTTGGGTCTATCTATTTTCAGAAAAAAACGTGCAAACAGGTGTGCAATCCTGTATAATAACACTTGTGAGTGAAGTAAATGAAAACAGATATCAGTCATACGGCTGCGTGTTGACCGGGCAGCCGTTTCAGATCAGTAAGGGAGGCCATTCAAAATATGTTGAAGGCGGCACTTTTCAGTGATGGGACAAAAGAGTACCGCATCCCGGAAGAACCGGAGTGCGGGGAGCAGGTAACGATCAGGTTCCGGACTGGAGCCGGGGATGTGGATCGTGTGTATGCGGTGGTCCGGGATGCCGTAAGCCGGGAAGAGGGCAGGCGGCTGGAGCTTAAGAAAAAGGAATCCATCGGAAGATTTGATTTCTATGAGACAGAGATTTTAGTGGGGGAGACCCCGCTGCGATATGATTTTGAGGCGGTAAAGGGGAGCGAGGTCTGCCATTACAACCGTCTCGGCGTTCTGGAGGCCGGCGGCATGGATGCGCCTTTCGTGATCACACCTGGATTCCATGTACCGGAATGGGCGAAGGGCGCCCTGATGTACCAGATCTTCGTGGACCGGTTTAACAATGGAGATCCGACGAACGATGTTCTGGGGGACGAGTATGTCTACATCGGATTCCCGGTGACGAAGGTGGAAAAATGGGATGATCGGCTTTCGGTTCTCGATGTAGACCGGTTTTACGGCGGTGATATTCAGGGGATCTGGGATAAGTTAGACTATCTTCAGAGTCTGAAGGTGGAGGTCCTCTACCTGAGTCCGGTGTTCGTGTCTCCGTCGAACCATAAGTACGACTGTCAGGATTACGAGCATATCGATCCGCATTACGGTGTGATCGTAAAAGATGAGGGCGGGCTTGTGACGGGAGACGCGTCGGACAACGGGAACGCGAAGCGGTATTCCGTGCGCACCTCTGACCGGGAAAATCTGGAGGCCAGCGATGAGTTTTTTGCCCGCTTTGTGCAGGAGGTCCATAAGAGGGGGATGCGGATCATCCTGGACGGCGTGTTCAACCACTGCGGTTCCTTCAATAAATGGATGGACCGGGAGAAGATCTATGAGAAGGACGGCGGGTATGAGCCGGGGGCTTACCTGACAGCGGACAGTCCATACCGGGATTTCTTCCTGTTCGGAGATCAGGACGGATGGCCGGACAATGATTCCTACGAAGGCTGGTGGGGACATAACACGCTGCCGAAGTTAAATTACGAGGGATCCAAGAAGCTGTACCAGTATGTGCTGGACATCGCGAAACGCTGGCTCTCCCCGCCATACTCCATCGATGGCTGGAGACTTGACGTGGCGGCGGATCTCGGACATTCACCGGAGATGAACCACCGGTTCTGGAGAGATTTCCGGAAGACGGTGAAGGAGGCGAACCCGGACGCGCTGATCCTGGCGGAACATTATGGGGACGCTTCAGACTGGCTTTCCGGGGATCAGTGGGACACGGTGATGAATTACGATGCGTTCATGGAGCCGATCTCCTGGTTCCTCACAGGCCTTGAGAAGCACAGCGAGCGGAAGGATGAGCACCTGCTCCACAACAGCCAGGCGTTTATGTGCTCCATGCTTTCCAATATGAGCCGGATGCAGACGGGATCGCTATACGCGGCGATGAATGAGCTTTCGAACCACGATCACTCGAGATTCCTTACGAGAACGAACCGCGTGGTTGGACGGCTTTATAAGCCGGAGGACGCTGAGAACGCGGAAAAAGGCATCAATTACGGAACATTCCGCTCCGGCGCCCTGATCCAGATGACATGGCCGGGGGCTCCGACGATCTATTACGGGGATGAGGCCGGTGTCTGCGGCTGGACAGATCCGGACAACCGGAGAACGTTCCCGTGGGGAAAGGAAGATCTGGAGCTCACGGAATTCCACCGGTATCTGACGGGGATCCGGAACAGGACTTCTGTGTTCAGGCGGGGTGCGTTTAAGCCGCTGTTGGCGGAGAACGGCATGATCGCCTACGGAAGGTTTGACGCAGACGAGCAGGGAGTCGTCGTGGTGAACAGCGAGGATTATGCACAGAGAGTCCGGATCCCGGTATGGGAAGCGGAGGTGACCGCAGATGCCATGGTCCGTGTGATGCTCACGGACGCGAAGCGCTACAATGTGGGAAGCCTGAAATACCCGGTGGTGGATGGTGTGATGGAAGTGGAGCTTCCGGGAAATGGAGCGATGATCTTTATCGCGCGGAGTTCTGGGCAGGATGATGAAAAAACTGCTTGATTTTTGAATTAATGTATGGTATCATTTTGACTTGTCAGAATGATATGGGCGGATTCCCGAGTGGCCAAAGGGGACAGACTGTAAATCTGCTGCAACTTGCTTCGGTGGTTCGAATCCACCTCCGCCCATTATTGATTCAGGAAGTTAGGGAATGAAAAGCTCCAGATTGAATAAATTTCCAAATAAAATTCCTTATGTGAGCAAGCTCCCAACGGAATTTTCTTTGTAAATTTATTACCTTTCCTCTGTGCTTCCAAATTTATGCGCCCAGATAGCTCAGTTGGTAGAGCAGAGGACTGAAAATCCTCGCGTCGCTGGTTCGATTCCAGCTTTGGGCATTAGAGGTAATGGCAATGTTGCCTCTCATTACTTATACGCGGGTGTAGTTCAATGGTAGAACACCAGCCTTCCAAGCTGGATACGTGGGTTCGATTCCCATCACCCGCTCTTCTTATGAATTGCCGGATCTCTGAATCTCAGAGGTCCGGTTTTTCTATATAATAATTGTGTCAGAATGTCAGAATACCCCATAAAAGCTGATACCCCACAGGAGGACGCACATGAATTTACGCGAATATCTGAAAACCACCAACCTCATCACCGACGGCGCCTTCGGAACCTATTTTGCCGCAAAATACCAGACCCAGGATATCCCGGAGCTGGCAAATATTACTGCGCCGGAGAAGGTAAAGAAGATCCACGAAGAATACCTGAATGCCGGAGCGAAATTTATCAGGACAAATACTTTTGCGTCAAACACAGAAACATTGCAGGAGGATTTTGCGGAAGTTGAGAAAAACATTCAGGCGACGGTTGAGATCGCGAGAGACGCGGTAAACGGGAGAGATGCCTGGATCGCGGGAGATATCGGCCCGATTCCGGTGAATGGAGCGGAGGACGCGGCGGCAGCGGCGGACGAGTATTATCAGATCGCGAAGACCTTTGCGGAGCGCGGTGTCACAGTTCTGGATTTTGAGACATTCGCGGACCTTGACGGAATTCTCCCGGCGATCAAAAAGATCTGCGCGGAATATGAGATGTTTATCATGGTCTCCTTCTCTGTAAACCAGTTCGGCTACAGCGCGGCGGGACTCAGCGCGAAGCGCCTGTTAGCGGATGCGGCGGCTGTTCCGGAGATCGCAGCAGTGGGCTTAAACTGCGGTGTGGGTCCGGCTCATATGCGCCAGATCCTGGAAAAGGCAGGACGTCCTGGGGATAAGTTCCTGCTTGCGATCCCGAATGCGGGATATCCGACACTGACGAGAAATAAGCTCCAGTTTGGAAATACACCGGCCTACTTTGCGGAGAAGATGAAGGAACTCCAGGCGCTGGGCGCAGATATTCTCGGCGGCTGCTGCGGAACGACCCCGGAATTTATCAGAGAAATGTCTTCATGGGACGGAATCTTAAACAAGATTGTCCTGGATACAGAGACGGATAATGGGGAGCAGACGGGACATGTCCAGAGACATGGATTCCTCTACGATGAAAACGGAGAGAGAAAACAGAAAAAGCTTATCGCGGTAGAACTTGCTCCGCCGTTCGATGCGGATGATGAGAAGCTTTTAGAGTCTGCCCACCTCTTAAAGAACGCGGGCGTGGATGTCCTCACATTCCCGGATTCCCCGTCTGGACGTACAAGAGTCGATTCCGTCCTCATGGCGAGCAAGGTCCGCCAGGCTACAGGCCTTTCTGTGATGCCGCATATCTGCTGCCGTGACCGGAATGCCATCGCTATGCGATCCCTGTTTTTGGGAGCGGCCATCAATGACATCCATAACTTCTTAATTATTACAGGAGATCCGATCCCGTCCACAGCGAGACAGACCGTAAAGGCGGTGTTCAACTCCGACTCCACCGGTCTCATGAAGATCGCAAAGGAGATGAACGAGGATGTCTTCGCGAAGAACCCGCTGTGCTACGGCGGCGCCATCAACCAGGGAAGAAAGAACCTGGATGTGGAGATCGGACGTGTGAAGAAAAAGATGGAAGAGGGCGCGGAGTTCTTCCTGACCCAGCCGGTATTCACGGAGGAGGACGCGGCGAGACTGCGCCGGATCAAGGAGGAGACGGGCGCGAAGATCCTCTGCGGGATCATGCCGCTGATCAGCAGAAAGAACGCCATGTTCATGAAGAACGAGATCGCGGGTGTCAACGTGACGGACGAGATCGTGGCGAGATATCCGGAGAAAGCGAACCGAAAGGAAGGCGAGGCAGCGGGAATCCAGCTCGCGAAGGAAGTTATGAAGATGGTGGAAGACTTCGCGGACGGATATTATTTCTCATTCCCGTTCAACCGTGTATACATGTTACAGGACATTATGGGAAAATAAAGAACTGCAAAGATACAGATTGACAGCTTTTTTTCCTTGTGTTATCATGTCAACCGTTGTATAAAATCGGAAAAACCCTTGAAAATACAGGGCTTTTCTTCCTATAGAAATAGTGACGGCGCCCCGGCATCCGGAGACGGCCGTAAACGGAGAACAGAAAAAGAATGATTAAAACGATTACAGCCGCAGAGCTGATCAATGGAAGAACCTTTGACCGGACGATCATTGACATCCGGCCGGCGGAGGAATACAAAAAGGGGTCCATGGACGCCGCCTTAAATATCCCGGAGGACAAGCTGGTAGAATACCTGGAGAATCCTGAGGAGGCGGACCTGGAATCCGGCACCATCGGTGAGGGAAAGGCCTGGGAAGAGGGCGTGAATGTGGGAAAGCTTCTCGCGGCGATCCCGAAGGACAAGCCGGTATGGGTACTCTGTCACACCGGAAATAAGAGTCTTTACGTTGCGGAGCTTTTGAGCGATGCGGGCTTTGATGCCGGAAGCGTGGAGGGCGGATACCGTTCCTTCCTGCGTCTGTCCCTGTCCATGATGGTCATGAACGAGGAAGAGGTCACAGAGCGGACGAAAGCCATCGAGCGCAGCATCATCACGAAATACCGCAAGTCCATCTGGAGACGGTTCACAAAGGGAGTCCATGACTACGAGTTAATTAAGGAAGGCGATAAGATCGCGGTCTGCATTTCCGGCGGAAAAGACTCGATGCTGATGGCGAAGCTTTTACAGGAGCTGCAGCTTCACGGCAAGGTAAAATTCGACCTTGTGTTCCTTGTGATGAATCCGGGCTACAACGAGGACAACTGGAATATCATCTTAAACAACGCGAAGCTTCTCGGCATCCCGATCAACGTGTTTGAGAGCGATATCTTCAACATTGTCGCTGACGTGGATAAGAGCCCGTGCTATCTCTGTGCGAGAATGCGCCGCGGTTACCTTTACTCCCATGCGAAGGAGCTCGGCTGCAATAAGATCGCATTGGGGCATCATTTCGATGACGTGATCGAGACGACGCTCATGGGCATGCTGTACAGCGGAAAAGTCGAGACGATGATGCCGAAGCTCCACAGCAAGAACTTCGAGGGCATGGAGCTGATCCGCCCGATGTATATGGTCCGCGAGGCGGATATCAAGGCATGGAGAGATTACAACCACCTTCACTTTATCCAGTGTGCCTGCCGCTTCACTGAGCGCTGCGCGACCTGCGGCGGCGAAAAGGGATCGAAGCGCGACGAGATGAAGGAGCTGATCGCGGAGCTCAGGAAGCGCTGTGACACCATCGACATGAACATCTTCAACAGTGTCCACAATATTAATTTAAAAACGGTCATCGGCTATCACAAGGGAGACTGGACGTATAATTTTCTTGATGACTACGATGAGGAAGAGAAGAAAATGCCGCGGTAGATAAGAATATTTTAGGGCGTCAGTCGGTGGGAAAATTGCGCGGAAAATTAAACAAAAGCGTAATTGACAATTCTTTTCAAACACGCTATAATGAGATTCTATCGGAGATCATGCGGATGTGGCGGAACTGGCAGACGCACCAGCCTTAGGAGCTGGCGGGCAACCGTGGGGGTTCAAATCCCTTCATCCGCATTCTTCTTTAGAATCACGAATCGAATAGCTACCAGAATAGGGGAGTAGTCGGCGCCGCTGGCGCAGTAAGGCCAACATACTGGAAATGATCCTGGTTTTACTTTAAATGATGAGACTTATCTGTCGGGAAAAGACAGAGGGGGTCTCTTTTTTTATGCATTTGCGGGCCTCTCACTGGTGGGAAGAGCAACAAGAAATAAAATTTGGAGGAAATGATCTATGGGACTTCTGGAATTGTTTATTCTGGCCGTAGGGCTGTCGATGGACGCCTTCGCGGTGTCTGTCTGTAAGGGCTTGTCGGTGACGAAAATGGAACCGAAGCATGCGTTGCTCTGCGGCGCTTATTTTGGCGGATTTCAGGCGCTGATGCCGGCCCTTGGTTATCTTCTGGGAAGTCAGTTTGAATCCATGATCACCCAGATCGACCACTGGATCGCCTTTGTACTTCTCGGGATCATTGGATCAAGCATGATCAAAGAATCCAGGGAGGACGAAGAGGAAGAGGTCAGCGCGAGCTTTGATGTGAAGAACATGCTGGCGCTGGCGGTTGCGACGAGTATTGACGCCCTCGCGGTGGGAGTCACCTTCGCGTTTCTCCATGTAAATATCGTCTGGGCGGTGACCTTTATCGGCTGTACGACGTTTGTCCTGTCAGCAATCGGGGTAAAGGTCGGTAATGTATTTGGGATGAAATATAAGTCGAGGGCGGAGCTGGCCGGCGGAGTGATCCTGATACTCATGGGAGTTAAGATTCTGTTGGAGCATCTGGGATTTTTAGGCTGATATGAGATACAAATAGACCTCCTGGATTCTTGACAATGGTTTGGCAGACCGATATAATGAGTGAGTATCCGAGAAGCGTACAGCAGTGTACGATGAACATTGTATACATCAGGGTTCGGCATCATTTGATGCGGACCCTGTAACTATGTTGACATAAGCATGGAAAACGATTCTAATTTTCCGGAAAGTTGAAGAAATATGGAAAAGAGAAACACAAACAGACAGAGAGAACATCGGGACGAGTACCGCCAGCATTCCCCGGCGTGGATCCGGGCACAGCGCAGGAAGAGAAAGCTCATTATGAGACGGCGGATCATGATCGGCGGAGCGGTGATCTGCGTCGTGCTGATCGCGGGCGTGATCCGGATCTTTTCCGGCGGAAAGAGCCATGGAAAAGAGACGGAGGCCAGTGCCATCGAGGAATCCACATTCCAGGCATCCGATATCAGCGTAAACGGAATTTCCTTAAAGGGAATGACGAGAAGTGAGGCGAAGGCCGCTATTGAAAAAGAATATCCGTGGAAGGTGACGATCACCTACAACGGGGAGAGTATCGACGCGGAGAACCTGATCGACACTGATCTTGACGCGTTTTTAGATGGAATCTGCACGGGAAAGGCAGAGGGAGAGTACACCTTCGCGGTTGAAGACTCCGAGGATCTGCAGTCCGCTGCGGCAGAGGCAGCGGCGGACGCGGCGGCGAAGTGGGATGTGAAGGCAAAGAACGGCTCTATCTCCGAGTATGACGCTGCGACGGATAAGTTCCTGTTTGCGGACGGAGCTCCGGGCAAGGCGGTGAACCAGGAGAAGCTTATAAAGGACCTCGTGGAGGCTGCGACAAGCGGAAACTATGACGCCGTGATCCAGGCTGAGGTCAATGAGAGCCAGCCGGAGCTTTCCGCAGCGAACGCGAAGGAGCAGTATAAGACTCTTTCTACGTTTACGACGGAGACGACCGTCAACGAGAAGAGAAATACAAACGTAAAGCTTGCGGCCAGGGCTATCAACGGAACCATCGTGCAGCCGGGTGAGGAATTTTCCTTTAATAAGATTGTAGGACAGCGTACGGCGGAAAAGGGATATCAGGAAGCGGCTGCCTACAGTGGAGGCGAGGTCGTACAGGAACCGGGTGGTGGTGTCTGCCAGGTATCTTCGACGATGTACCGTGTGGCATTCCAGTCCGGTATGCAGATCACGTTCCGAAGATCCCATACCTTTGAGCCGAACTACGTAACTCCGGGACAGGATGCGGCGATCAGCTGGGATATTCCGGATTTCCGGTTTATCAATACGTCAAAGGCAGCGATCGGTATCCGCGCGAACTACAGCAACCGGAAGATGACAGTCTCCTTCTACGGAGTACCGGTTCTGGAAGATGGAATCACCTGGAGTCTGGAGTCTGAGAAGACGGATGAGCTTCCACCGCCGGAGCCGACCTATGTGGAGGATCCGACGCTGGATCCGGGTACCGAGGTGACACAGAAGGCAGCGACGAACGGCAGCCGCTGGGTTACCTATAAGATCGTTTCAAAGAACGGAACCGTTATTGAGAAGACAGAAGATCACGCGAAAACCTACAAGGGACATGCAGCTGTGATCCGCAGAAATACGGGAACCGTGAAGGTTTCACCGGATGAGACGACAGCCGTTGAGTCCACGTCGGCAGCAGCTGTAGACGGAATGCCGGACGGATATGTTCCGGGCGAGAGCGTCGCGCCGGAGAGTTCCGCCGCCGCGACAACAGCCGCCGGTTCTTCCGGCACATCGGCGGCAGCGGCGTCCACCGGTGGCTCTGAGACAAAGGGCACACACAGTGAGACAACGGCTGCATCGACGACAGCGGCAGCGACTGAGGCAGCGACGACGGCTGCACCGGCGACAGAAGCAACGACGGCGGCCACGCCAAAGGGCCCGGGTGAGGAAACAACCGCGGCTGCGCCGACGGAAGCCATTGGAAATATTGCAGGATTTCCGGGAGATGGGAACTAGGGAAATCTTTGCGCGCATTGGCAATGGCACTGGCAGATACAGGAAACCACCAGATAGAAACAAGGGGTGAATGCGGCATGTTCAGCAGGCGCGAATATGAATATGTGATGGAGATCGCCAAAGAGGGCAGCTTTTCGAAGGCAGCCCAGAAGCTTTATGTGTCCCAGCCGGCGCTCAGCGGCGCAATCAAAAAGCTGGAAAAGGATCTTTACGGGATCCCGCTTTTTGACCGTGCCGTCACGCCGGTGGCATTGACACCGGCAGGGCAGTATTACCTTGAGCAGGCGAGAAAGATTTATGAGCTGAGGAATGAAATCGAACATCACTTTGCGGATCTTGCCGGAATCCGGACGGGAATCATCAATATTGGAACTTCCGGATATTTCTGCGCCTATCTTCTCCCGGATATCATCCGTGGCTACTACCGGCTCAATCCGAAATGCAGGATCAATGTGACGGAGACGGATGCCTCCGGCATGGACGCAGGTCTCCGTTCCGGACAGTTCAATATCACGATCGATGTCGAGGCGCTGGATCCGGAAATGTTTGAGAGTGTGACACTGGGATATGAGTATATGGTAATGGCTGTTCCGGCCTCCTTTGAGGTCAATGACAGAATGAAACAATATCAGATCTCGAGAGAGGCGATCTTAAACAGAAGTTTTCTGGATGATTCGGTACCGGCTGTTGATCTTTCCCTTGTCGCGAAGGAACCGTTTCTGATGCTCAAAAAACATCACGATGCCTATCGCAGGAGTATGGATATCTGTGCGCATTCGGGATTTGAGCCAAACATCGTGATGTCCTTCGATCAGCTTCAGACAGCCTATAACGTGGCGAGAAGTGGACAGACCGGTATTATTTTCTTCCGGGATGGGCTTTTAAAATACACGGAGAATACCGAAAAGCTGTGTTATTATAAGCTCGGGGATCCTCTGGCGAAGAGGGCAATTCTGCTGACAATGAAGCGCTATCCCGGCGTTGGACCGACGGTGGATGACTTTATTAAATATCTAATGCTTGCGAAGAAATAACGTGGATGGATACCGACTGCGTATCTGTCAAAATATATAGTATCAGGCGAAAAGCGTCTGGAACAGAATTCTGTTCCGGGCGCTTTTCGTTTATCTACTATAAGCATTTGCTTATACATCCATATCTGAAAGCGAGTTGGAAATCTTTTCTCATAGATGTTACAGTAATGTCAGAAACAAGCAAGGTACATAAAGAGTTACCGCACAGAGGTCGGATGCGTCAGAACAGAAGCTCCGCATGAAGCGGGAACCACAAAGAAGTCACAGTATAAGGAGGATTCAGCATGAGATTAGCAACTATCAAGGTAAACGGAACAGAAAAAGCCGGTATCGTATTAAATCGCGGTATTCTTCCGATCAAGGCGCTGAACGCCGCAAAGGGAACTGCATGGGCGGAAGACATGATGAGCCTGATCCAGAAACAGCAGATCCCGGGCTTAACAAAATGGTATAACGAGGGCGGAAAGGAAGAGCTTGAGAACATTGCAGGTCTTGTCCCGAACGCAGATGTTGTATATGGTCCGCTTTACCGCAACCCGAAACGTATCTTTGGAATCGGTCTTAACTATGTGGATCATGCGGGAGATATCGGATCCGCAGCGCCGAAGGGATTCCCGGGAAGCTTCTTCAAGATGGCAGATACCCTGATCGGACCTGGGGACGAGATCCTGCTTCCGAAGTTAAAAGAAGCGCAGAAGACGACCGCTGAGGCAGAGCTTGGAATCATCATGGGAAAGGACTGCAGAGACGTTTCCGAGGAGAACTGGCAGGATGCCATCGTCGGATACACAACGATCCTCGACATGACAGAGGAGTCCATCTTAAAGGGAAATGATTATGTGACAGGAAATCCGAGATACCTCTGCATCGTCAAGAACTTCCCGACCTTCTTCTCCTTTGGACCGCAGCTCGTAACACCGGATGAGGTTCCGGATGTGCTGAAATTAAATGTACAGAGTATCCACAATGGCGAGGTTCACGCGGAAAACGTAGTTGCGAATATGACACACCGCCCGGCACGCCTCGTGTCCCTGCACAGCAGTATCCAGGGCTGGTACGCAGGAGACATCCTTTCCACCGGAACACCGAGAGCATTCCACATTCAGGACGGCGACATCGCGGAATGCCGCATCCAGGGCCCAGACGGATTTGAGATGGCACCGCTTGTGAACCCGGTCGTTGATCTGAAAAAGCATCCGGAGAAATAGAACTTATTCAATTACTGTATTTTAATCAAACAATTCAAATAATTAAAACAATAATTTGATCCCGGATAGCTGTGAAGAGATAAACAGTTACCAGTTTCAAAACATTTAAATTGGAGGTATCTATCATGAATTTAGGTTTAAAAGATAAAGTTGTTCTTTGCATGGCATCTGCAGCAGGACTTGGAAAAGGAATCGCAACAGAGATGGCGCGTGAGGGCGCAAAGGTTATGATCTGCACTGCGGAACCGTTTAAGGATCAGCTCTACGCGGCGCAGGACGAGATAGAGAAAGAGACCGGAAATAGACCGGAAACATTCCTCTGCGATGTGAATAAACCGGAAGACATTGACGCACTTGTAAAACATACGGTTGATACTCTCGGTGACATCTATGCTTTAGTAAATATGTGCCCGGGTCCGAAGCCGGGACCGTTCGAGAACTTTGATGATGCAGCATGGACAGGCGCTTTCAATATGTGTCTCCTCTCCTATGTAAGAACCATCCGTGCGGTACTCCCGTCCATGAAACGTCTCGGCGGTGGCCGTATCGTAAACTCTACATCCTCTTCCGTTAAGGACTGCCTCGACAACCTGATCCTTTCCAACACCATGAGAATGGGCGTTGTCGGCATGAGCAAGACACTTGCAAGAGAAGTCGGCAAGGACAACATCCTGATCAATGTCATCGGACCTGGTCGTATCGGCACAGCAAGAATCGAGAGCTTAAATAAGATGCGCGCGGATAAAGCCGGAATCAGCGTATCCGACTATGAAAAAGAGGACCTTAAGAAATTCCCGATGGCGCGCTACGGCACTATCGACGAGTACGGTCGTCTCGCAACATGGCTCTGCTCTGAGGCAAACACATATGTATCTGGCCAGACGATCCTCTTAGACGGCGCTATGACGACCGCATATTAATCAGAAAACATGTATTGTCCCGCTGCGTGTGAAAACAGCGGGGCAATACGGATTGAAACAGCCAATATCAGGTCGCTCCTTCTGGACTGGGAAGCGTAAAGCAGAAAGGAACTTTAGTGATGGATAAATTATTTGCAAAAAGAATGGACGAGCTCGCTCCGTCCGGAATCAGAAAAGTAAACGAAAAAGCGCTTGCAATGGAGCGTGCCGGTGAGACCGTGATTCACTTTGAACTTGGTCGTCCGGATTTTGACACACCGGAATATATCAAAAAAGCCTGCATCGCCGATATCGAGAAAGGTGACGTTTTCTACACCTCCAACTTCGGTACCATGGAGCTCCGCGAGGCGATCGCTTGGAAATTAAAGACTCAGAATAATGTCGACTACAAGCCGTCCGAGATCATCGTCAGCGTTGGTCTTTCCGAGGCTGTCTTCGATGTAATGACAGCGATTCTCGATGAGGGCGATGAAATTCTCGTTCCGAATCCAGGCTGGTTAAACTACTTAAATGTACCGAAGCTTCTCGGCGCAACACCGATCACCTATACATTAAAGGAAGAGAATGATTACCAGATCGATCTCGATGAGATCCGCGCAAAGGTAACTCCGAGAACAAAAGCCATGGTCCTCATCACACCGAGCAACCCGACCGGAGGTGTTCTCGCTGAGAATGTCTTAAAGGAACTGGCGGAAATCGCAGTGAAGAACGACATCATGGTCATCTCCGATGAGGTTTACGAGAGACTGCTATATGATGATGCAAAGCACATCAGCATCGCTTCCCTTCCGGGAATGAAAGAGCGTACCATCACATTGAATGGCTTCTCAAAGGCGTATTCCATGACCGGATGGAGACTCGGATATGCTGCATGCAATGAGGAGATTGTTAAGACCGTCAACAAGCTTCATCAGCATGTGGTCACATGCGCAACTTCCTTCGTACAGAAAGCAGGCGTCGTTGCCCTCAAAGAAGAGAAAAACGAAGTCACCGACATGGTCAAAGAGTATCAGAGACGCCGCGACTACGCAGTCAAAGCCATCAATGAGATCGACGGCTTAAGCTGCCGCTGTCCGAAAGGTGCATTCTATATCTTCATCAACATTGAAAAACTCGGCATGACCGGGCAGGAATTCGCACCGCTGCTCCTTGAGAACGCAAAAGTTGCCCTTGTTCCGGGCGATGTATTCGGGACGGAAGGTGATCATTATGTCCGGATGTCCTTCGCGAATAGCTATGAGAATGTCGTTGAGGGATGTAAGAGATTGAAAGAGTTTGTTGAGAAGCTTCGCAGGAACAAATAAGCATTTCGTATCGGAAGATTACTTCTCTTATATCTAAAAACCCCGGAACCTGTTATAAGATTCCGGGGTACATAACGAGAGCACGAGACGGGATTCGAACCCGCGACCCTCGCCTTGGCAAGGCGATACTCCACCACTGAGCCACTCGTGCGAAATCGAATTGATTTAAAAGACATTTTTATTATACCCATAGTTTTTTTACCTGTCAATGATGAAAGCATAATATTTTACATGATTTTGAGCAGCAGTAAAAATGGAAATAGTACAATGATCTGGCGAAGATCTTTGCTTTTTGTCTGCAGCCATGGGGTATGAATCACTGATGGAATCAGATAAAAGAGAAAAGGTATTTTAGCAAAATACCATGACATTAAAATTGGAGTATGATATACTATGGATACTAAAAATATGCAGAGGGGGAACTATAAATGGATCAGTTTATACCGAAAGATGTATTGGATGCATTATCTTATCATTCTGGTTTGGGACAAAGCTTGAAACAGATATCATTACGAAAAACTCCACTGCCTGTTATTTTAAATGATATAGGAAAATACCGATCTAATTATATTGACGTATTGGTTCAGGAAAATTTGATTGGCTCTCGTTTTAAAAGTGATGATTCTATTATGCGAAAGTATGAGAAAACGCTCCGAACAGGGGGCGGATTTAAGCAATGTTTTAATGATGTACTGGGCTTTCGCCTTCATTTTGATCAATATCCAATGGAATTTCCGGAATACTATCGAGTAGTAGATTTGAGAAACGGTAAGAAAATAGATGATGGATACCGTGCCATTCATTTATATTATCAAAGAGACAGTATGGCGTATCCAATAGAGGTGCAGCTGTGGTGCGGAGAAGATTACTATTTTAATATATGGAGTCATCAGTATGTTTATAAATATCGTACACCAGAAATTGGAACGAAACTATACGAACAATACAGGGCAAAAAAGATAAGGACAAAAGATGAGTTTTTATCTGCACTGCATGAAACGGAGGTATGAGAAATATATGGGTGATAGAAAAATATATATTATTGCAAAAGTATTTGATCGTCAGGGCTGCATAGCGTATCGCTGCAAAACGATAAATGAGGCCAGATGCCTGCCGGGAACGCTGGAGGCATTAAGAGCGGATGGAGTCCAGATTGTAATATTGGATGATCCTGATATTTATTCAGAGTATGCACCATATCGTTATGTGGAGGATATGAAGGAATTTATTGATCAAGTCAGTGCTTTAAATCGTGCAGCTTAAAATATCCCGTATGACATGAAAATAAGTGTCATGCGGGATTTTAGACGTTAAGCATTCACTTGGGCTTGACTGGAGAAATATTGATAGCCAGAGTCCAAATAGGGTAGCGGAAGAGGTAAAGATAGTATTTATTGTGCTATGACGTAGAAGAAAACCTGAAGATAATAGAATACAGATATGTTAAAGAGGAGAAAGCCATTGGAAACATCAGTAAGATCAAAGGAAATGGATATGTTAAACGGAGGACTGGCAGGAAAACTGATCCTGTTTTCGATACCGTTAGCGTTCAGCAGTATTTTGCAGCAGCTATTTAATTCGGCGGACGTTGCCGTTGTGGGAAGATTCGCGGGGGAACAGGCGCTGGCGGCAGTGGGAAGCTGTGTGGCGCTGGTTGGAATTTTCGTGAACCTGATCGTCGGACTTTCTGTGGGACCGAATGCAGCTCTGGCGAACCTTATTGGTCAGAAGAACCGCGGTAAGATCAACAGCATGGTCCATACGATCCTGACCTTCGGCGCGGTTCTCGGAATTGCGCTTCTCGTGATCGGAATGCTGGTGGCAAGACGGATCCTTGTGGCATCCGGAACGCCGGAGACGGTGTTAGATCAGGCACTCTTATATATCAGGATCTACTTTGTGGGAATCCCGTTTATGGTCGCGTACAACTTTGGTTCTGCCATTGTCAGAAGCTACGGTGATACGAGGAGACCGATGTACTACCTTATCGTGTCCGGCGTGCTGAATGTAATTTTAAACCTGCTCCTTGTGATCGGATTCCATCTGGGAGTTGCGGGCGTTGCCATCGCCACGGTGATCTCCAACGTGGTCAGCACATTCCTCATTATCTCCCATCTGTACCGCAGGAATGATGAGTTCAGTTTCCGGTTTGACAGGATGCGGATCGATACAAATGAGCTGAAAAAGGTGCTGGCGATCGGTATCCCGGCAGGAATTCAGGGTGCGATCTTTTCTGTCTCCAACGTGTTTATCCAGAGCGGGATCAACATGTTCGGTGAGGCGGCCATCGCGGGTTCATCCCTGGCGCTGAATTTTGAGTATTTTACATATGATATTGCAGGTGCTTTTGCCCAAGCGGCGGTTACATTTACAAGTCAGAACTTTGGTGCGGGAAACATGAAGAGATGCAGAAAGATCTTCTGGCTCTGCCTGCTCTTTGGATTCGGATTTACGGAGATCCTCAGCGTGATCTTTATCGTGTGGGAAGATTTTTTCGTCAGCATCTATACGACGAGCGCAGCGGTGGCGGCATACGGGATCATACGAATGGATCGTGTGTGTGCCTTGGAAGGTTTAACTGCGACATATGAGGTTGCAAGTTCCTGCCTGCGAGGAACTGGAAAGTCCCTGGAGCCATCCGTCATCACGATCCTCGGTACGGTCGTATTCCGTCTGATCTGGCTCACAACGATATTCCGCATGTTCACGACTTATGATATGTTGATGAATGTGTATGTGGCGTCCTGGCTGTTTACGGGATGTTCAATGTTCGTGGTCTACTTCTTCCATATGAGGAAGATGGATAAGCTGTTTGCGGCAAGATAGAGAGAAAAAACTGTTACTGTCTGCATCGTTCGTAAATAATAAAAAAGCGTTTTCCTGACTTATAAGTGAATGATCTTCGCACCCAGAAGCTCTGCGTCGTCCTCTGCATGGGTAGCAATGATCAGGAGCTTTCCGGCGCAGAGCTCTTTGACCAGATCGATCGTGAGCTGCCTGGTATCCGCGTCCAGTCCGGTAAACGGCTCATCCATGAGAATGATCTCAGACGGTGCGAGGATCGCGCGCAGGATCGCGACACGCCTCTTCATGCCGCCGGAGAATTCACAGACGGGCTTATTCAGGGCATCTTCCGGAAGAAGACGGAGCAGGTATGCGGTCAGAGCTTCGTTGGAATATCGCTTTCCAAGAGCGAAGCGGAGGTTTTCAATGGCGGTATAGCCTTCCAGAAGACGGTTTTCCTGAAAAACAGCGGAGATCAGGGGACGCATCCCCCGGAGCTTGCAGAGATCAGATTTTGATACCGTGCCGGAAGAAGCTTTTATGTCGTTATTGCCGGTATCCCCTGCTGATGTACCGAATAGGATCACACCGGAATCCGGCTTTTCAAGCCCGAGGATCAGCCGGAACAATGTAGTCTTCCCGTTTCCGGACGGTGCCATCAGACAGTAGAAAGTCCCGGCGGAAAATTCCAGGGAGAGATCGGAGAGAACCGCCTGTCCGTCGTAGGATTTGGTGACGGAGCGGAGCGCGAGAGCAGTGTCATTTTTTTTATTTATCGGACTCATTCACATCAGCCCCCTTTCCGGCACATTTCTTCAGAATCCACAGGAATCCCTTTTCGAACAGACTGCTCACAAGAATGATGACGACCGTCCACGCGAAGAGTTCTGCGGTGCTCAGATAGATCTTCGCGAGATACAGCCCCTCGCCGATGGAACCGTCCGGCACACCGATGACTTCGGCGGCGATCCCGGACTTAAATCCCATGCCGAGGGCGGTGCGGCAGGCGCTTTTTAAGTACGGGTAGAGTGCTGTGCGGTAGATATAGAGCGCCCGGCGGATAAACGGGATGTGGAAGACTTCCGCCATCTCTAAAAGCTCCCGGTCCGCAGATATCAGCCCGGCTTTCGTGTTCACATGGATCATGGGATAGACCACGAGGAACGAGATAAAGACGGAGAGGTTTTTAGAGCCGGTCCAGATCAGCGCCAGGATCACGAAGGACGCGACGGGAACCGTCTTCATAAGCTGCACCGGCGGTTCTAAGAATTCGTCCACGATGGGAAAACGGTACGCCAGAGATCCGGTGAAAAGTCCCAGAAAAAACGCCAGAAAGAATCCGATGCTGATCCGTCCGAAAGAAAACGCGATGGCGGACCAGAAGTCCGGGAGAACGATCTGCTCACAGAGCGCCCGCAGCGTATCGACAGGTCCCACAAGGAAAATATGATTCTGGATCAGGGAGGCTGCGGTCTGCCAGAGGACGATCCAGAACAGGATGATCGAGAGCCTGCGGAGAAATCCGGAAAAACGATGATCCATGGCGGCTGTCTCCTTCCATAAAGTGTGAGAAAAATCACAAAGTAATTTTTGACTATCTTTTCAAAAGTTCTTATATGCCGGTATAGCCTATTGTTACAGGCTTTTCCGGCATTTTTCGTTATGGAAGATATTCTCAAATCTTCTTATATCCCCGTATGTTTTGATGTTCAAAAGTAGTATGTGGAGTAGTAAATTCTCCGTTTACTACTTATGCAATCAGCCGCTTCATTTCTGTTATCGACGTTTCGGAAGTCGTATGCGCGTAATAGTTCAGTGTCATGTTGATGTTAGAATGTCCCATGATGTACTGTAATGCCTTTGGGTTCATTCCTGCATTTGCTAACGTGGTGCAGAATGTGTGGCGTAAGGTGTGCGGTGTCATTACCTTTGGCAATGCTACCTTTTGCGTTTTGTTGTATTTCCTTACAAGCCCCCGGAACATACTTTCATAGTTGACCGCCACTTTTGGCAAGCCGTTCCGGTTAAGGAACAGAAACTTTGTGTAGCCCTCCAAAATAACAGGCTGTGCATATTTCCGTTTGTTCAGCACCCGCTGAAATGCTTCCAACACTTTTTCACTCATAGGAATAACCCGGTTGCCGCTTTTCGTCTTAGGTGTTTCCACATAGTAGCCCACGTCTGCAATCTTCAAAAGTTGGTGGTCTACATGGATAAGCTGTTTGTCTAAGTCAATGTCAGCTTCCGTCAATCCGCAGAGTTCCGAAATGCGAAGCCCTGTCCCTAACAGTATGATAATCTCGTCGTAGTATTTCTGATAGACTTTATCATGCTGCACAAAGGACAAGAAAGCCGCTTCCTGCGTAGGGGATAGAGGTTCCTTTGGTTCTGTATCATCTTCAAGGACTGTGTTCAACTGGAAGTCAAACGGATTTTTACGAATACAATCGTCCTGTATGGCTGTGTAAAAGGCAGCCTTTAAGGAACGCTTGTGGTTGTTGATAGTTTTGAAGCCGTAACCTTTTTCTTTCATGCGTAACGCCCATTCCTTTGCGTCGGAGAGCTTCACATTTTCAATCCGGCAGGCTCCAAGTTTATCCTCCTGCAAAATCCGCATGAGCTGTTTTCGCCCCTGCTTTGTACCATGCCGCACATTTGCCCGGTGGCGTATCTGCTTTGCGTAGAGTTGGCAGACAGTCATTTTCTTTCCGATATGGTCGATACCGTCGTCAAGGTCTTTTTGGATTTCTTTCTCTTTTTCCCTCAACGCTATATCGTCGCGCTTTCCTGCCGGGGTTTTGTCCGTAGGCACTAACTTCCAAGAATAAACAAACTGCGGTTTCCCAAAGGTATCTATATATTTGTAGGCATATCTCCCGTCTTTTCTCTGGCTCTCTCCGGTGCGGAGAATACGATTTTTATTATCCCGTCTTTTTTCCGACATCGTTATGCTCCTTTCCATAATGGAAAGAGCCTTGATATGCTTGACTACATTGTACCACATTCAAGGCTCGATTTCACTATCAGATTGCGTCCACCGTATCAATCATTTTTTCAAACTGCTTCCGCTTAATCTGAATACGGTTTCCGTTCATCATTACCCAGTCCGGGACGGGATTTTCTTCTGCCAGTTTCCGCAGCTTGCTTTCTCCGATACGGAAATATTTTGCCGCTTCTTCTATGGTAAGAGTGTACTTTTCCCAAATCGGCACGTCGTTATTGTTCAATTTGTCGTCCCCCTTTCTTAATGGGTCAAAAGTTAATGTGTAACATAGGCTTTAATCGGACGGCTATTAGCGTAACCTCATGGGACTTGCACCCCTCCGGCGGTCTGCCGAAGCCCTACCCATTGCCTGCGACGCTTCTAACGCTCGGACTATGGCTGTAAGGAAGTATCATTATATATTCTGTGCGTTATCGCCCGCAGGGTGCTATCCCTGCTTTACGGTGTGGTATTTCTCGCTCGCTTTTCGGTTAAGAAAAAGGTCATGGCGTACCCACCGCATGGCTCGGCACAAAAGGAACGTATCCGATTTGCCTTATACTGCGTCGCCGTTCTATTGCGCCGCTTTCTTTGTCAAAGAGCAGAGAGCTGTTCTGCGATATGGAACGGAAAAGGGAGAAGCGTTCCAATACCGCGTTGGTTTATTCAGCCCTAAATGTGAGGATTGCCCTCATCAGTTTTGCTTGCAGCCTTTCGCGTATTTCTTCGTCTACTCCAAAATAAACATTTCCTCGCTCATCATAGAGCTTCCGCATGGAAAGACTTGCTATATAGCCGCTGAAATGCTGCAATACAATCTTCATTGCGTCCGGGTCGCCTTTGCTCGCCGCCAAAATAACGGGATAGGGAACAAGGGCATTTTCCGGGTACTCGGTCGGTTTACCATTCAATCCATTCATCAGCGTTTTCCTCCAAATATTTTTTTAACTGCTCAAAGGAGCTTGTCCGGCGATACTGTACCGTACTTCTTGAGATATTGAGTTGCTTTCCGATTTCTATATCAGTCAATCCCTCAAAGTAATACAGCAGTATAATTTTGCGCCGTTCTTCGGGCAAAGCCCGGATAGCTTCAAGTAGCAGTTTTGGGGTTATTTCTTTTCCTGCCATTTGATAAGACGGCTCTGCTTCTTCGTCTTGAAAATACTTATCGACGGTATAAAGTTGCCGTTCCTCATGCAAGGCAAGGTTGGAAAAAGTAACCTCCCGAACTCTGCGCCGACGAATTTCTTCATGGGCGTTGCACGCTTCGTTGTGCAGCACTGATTTACAGAACTTTTGAAACGCACATTGCTTTTCAAATTCCCTGCGATTAGGTGTCATGGTGTTCACCTCCTTTCTGCCGAAAGGCGGTAGTACCTCCCCTTTTCGCGGGATAATACAGGCGACTTTTTGCTTTGCCAAAAAGAGGACAAAGTTTTTGAAAAAATCTTCTGTAAACGCAAAATACGCCCGCCCGAAAAAACTCGGACAGGCGCAGAGGAATTAAAAGAAGTATTCAGATGATTTGACAATTCATATATATAGCCGCAATAACCCCTTGTAGGAGGCGGGCTTTTTTTGATAAGGTATTCCTTATCTGTATGTATTCATTCTTTCCTTTTTTCACAATGACAACCTCCCAATATACCGCCCCTGCTGATTGCATGGGATAGAGAGTGTCAAAGTGCTTTAAGCAAAAAGAAACGGCGGCTTTTCCATAAGCCACCGTTTCAAAGGCGCGTGAAAATATGTCTGCTTTACGACGGCTTTTTTTCTTTTGCCGTCGCGCGGCAGATTTAGTCTATTTTATATCCATTTGTTATAATATTTGCAATATCTAAATTTATTCTCTGTGGTTATTCAGTCACTTTTTTCGCCTTACCAAAAACAAAACACAAGCAAGAGAAAATACAATACTACATATAATGTACGTCCAATTAAAAAATGAAATATTGATTAAATATTGTGCAGATTGACTTTTAATGAAGTTAACATATGGCATATTGTTACCAATAGTTTCCATAACTTCAACAATGTTTGTCGGACTTAAATTATATAAAAACGAGCCAAACAAATATAATGTGATTTTTTCAACGATAGATGGTAGAAGAATAGCCAATACATAAAACCAAATTTTGTATTGATTACAGGATTTCCATAAATATATTGTTCCTAAAAGATACGGTATAATAGCAAGTAAACCGCCTAAAAGGGGTGTATATAAATGAAAGCCTAAAACAATAAATACAATACGAATTAAAAGGTACACTCCTAAAATAATTATCCAGTTCAGTAACAATACCAAAATAGAATTTTGCTTTTGTCCGTTTGTTACGTTACTCTGTTGTTGCATTTCTACACCTCCCGAAAGAAAGGACGTTCCACTTTTGGAAACGTCAAGGTTACGGTTGTTCCACCATAAGAATTAGTCTGTATTTCCACTTTTATAGTTAGGTCATTAGCCATTTTTTGAACAAGGTATAACCCCATGCCTGTAGAACGGCTTAAATAACTTCCTGTATCGCCGGTAAAACCTTTATCAAAAACAAATGGCAAATCCGATATGGGTATGCTCATTCCATTATCGTTAATAGATAAGATGATTTCTTCACTTTGTGAAGCTTCATTGATTGAGAATTGAAGAAAGGGAGAAGATTTTTTTTCAGCATATTTTACACTATTACTAATAATCTGTCCTAAAATAAACATTAGCCCTTTTTTGTCGGATATAATTTGATATTCATTCCCCAAAAACTCAATAGAAAATCCGGCTTCTTCAAGCAGAGTTACATTATCCTCAACTGCTTCTCGACAAGTCCTAAGAATAGATAGTGGTTCAAAATAATAATCTTTATGGACAGCACCAAGCCGAGAAAAATAAAGGATTTGTTCAACATCTTGCCGCGCATGGTCACGCACGTAAAGCATACGAGTATGCACTAAAGGGGACATTTCGTTTTTTCGATTATCCAATAACAATGTCATAAGCGATAGTGGCTTTTTAATTTCATGCGCCCAATTTTCAATATATTGTTCATAGTCCGAAATCTTTATTTTCTGTTCGTTCACATATTCCTGCTGTGTTCTCAAATGCTGTCCCAATTCACGAACATAGGGACGTAATAACGCGGGTACAATTTCACATAGTAAGTATTCATTAGTATCATCTGGTTCCAATAAAAAACTATGAAAAACAACATCAGCTTTGTTACTTTTTTTGATTGATATAGTAATCGGTATAGTAAGTGCAGCCAATGAAACAAAAATTATCAAGGCAACATAGCTTGTGAAATATTCCGGGTAAGCCAACCAAGCAAGGAATATAAAGAACAAATCCAAACACATAAATGTTATAAACCAAATTCGATTAGAAGAAATAGCAATTAAAAGATTTTTCCATTTATTCATATGTCCACCTGCTCTTTCAAACGGTATCCTTGCCCTCGCACCGTTTCTATACGTTCTTCAAGCCCAAACTCCCGAAGCGTTTTTCGCAGCCGAGTAAAATTTACTTGTAATGCATTTTCGTCTATAAATTCTTCTGTTCCCCATAGTCTAATGCATAATTCTTTTTTAGAAACAATCTTAGGGCTATTTTTCAAGAGAGCAAGTAATATTTTTCCTTCGTTCGGTGGCATAAGGTAAGAGCTATTCCCTACATAAATTGTAAAGGTATTCGGGTCAAGTAAAAAACCACCTCCATCAAGTAACCCTTGCTGTACCTGTTCTTCTTTACGTCGAAGAAGATTTTTAATTCGGGCAAGTAAACGTGACATATTACAAGGTTTTGTTAAATAGTCATCAGCCCCCAAGTCTAATGCGTGCAGTTCGTCCTGCAATTTATCTCTTGCAGTCAATACGAGTACCGTACCAATCTGTTTAGCTTTCAACTCTTTACATATTTCAAAACCCGAACGAAAGGGAAGATTGATGTCAAGCAAAATTAAGTCGGGAAAATATGCTGCTATTTCTGATACTGCGTTTTCAAAATCCGATAATCCAATCGTATCATATCCCGATTTTTCTAATAAGTTCAACAGTTCTTCTCGCATATAAACATCATCTTCAACCACAACTATCTTTGCCAATATGTCCGCCTCCTTTCCCATAATATTTATAAGCCTGTTAAGAATTGGGCTTGTAATTGAGCTTTCCTATTTCACGATTAGCTGTTCGAGCAACAGCCACACCGTAAATTACCATAACAAGAACAACAATAACAGCCATAGCAATTAAAAGAGGATAGGACTGTTCAAGGTGTGCCGCTCCTGAATATAAATATAGCTGCATGGCATATATCCCTACTGCTCCGCTGATACACGCTAATATAAGAGGAAGCAGGAAATACCATAATACTTGTTGGTTGATAGAACGCTTAATTTGTTCACGTCGTGCTCCTAAAATAGAGAGTGTTAGATACCTTGATTTTGTAGTTTGCATTTGCGTCAAGAATTGCAGGGCAAGTAATGCACACGCAATAATCAAAAACATAAATCCCATGTATAGTGTTGTATAACTTCCGGAAATAACATAAAATAATTGTCGCCCAAAATTATTAAGATAGCTTTCGTAATATAGACCAGATGGTTTTAACAAATCACGAGCTTCCATAATCGGTAACATTAAACCTTTTGTTTCAACAAGTTCATTAGGAATACAAAAGTTCCAATAAACCATACAAGTGTCTGAATTTACAAATTCTGAATATATCTCATCTGAAACAATCAATGCAGTTATAATCTTGATATTTTCATCTGCGGTCAACCCTTTCATCGGTACGGAGGGAACAAGATAAAATGGTCTTTCGTTGATAGAAAGCGACGCTTCATTATTCGCCTGTGCGTCTGCTGCAATTTGATTTAACAGTGTAACCGTTTCATCTTGAGCATTACCTAAAAAATCTGGGTTGAGATAATAGACAACTTCATTGTTCCCAAGGCTAATCTGTTCTTCTCCCGCGGCATCCAATAACCGATTATAGGAAGATACAGGAAGCAAATAAGGATAAGAACTACCAGTATCAATAAGACCTAAAAGGTTTAAGGCAGCAGGTTGGTCGGAGCCAAAACTATACATACCATCTTCTTGTGTGGCAGGGTCTACTACATCTTGAGGTAAATGCTGCACGATTTGTTTCCTAAATTTCGACCAATCAACAGGAGAACTTATCCCATCCGAAGCAGTGGATTTTATATTTCCTATTTCCATACGGTTCAGATTTGATACATAAGGACGAATTTGTTCGTTGGAAAGATACTTCTCAACAATTTGGTCGTTGCCCATTACAGTAAAGTCATAAACAGAAGTACCTCGTGTCAATTCACTTCCATATGACATTATGCGCACTGAGCCGTCGGTAATTAACATAATAGTAAGCATCATCAGAATGGACGCTACGCTGATTGAAATATATTTATTAACGACATTTTCATGCAACTGCCGTAAAGTAAATACATAAAGTCCTCTTGTGGCTTTGTGTTTTATAGAAGCTGCCCATATACTCAAAATTCTTGCAAGTCCTCGAATAAATAGAATTGTTCCGATAATTCCAAGTAAAACGGCAATAAGCAGCATTGCCCCACTCGCAGCCATAAAATGCTCTACAACAATCCAGTACGCGACAAGCAAAATTACGGTGCCTATAGCAAACGATACGAAACTTACATATGGATTCCCTGTGCGTTGCTTTTTCGCCATCTCTCCATAAACAAGTTGATGTAGCTCTTTACGGAACAGCTTTCCGCATAGAACAAACAATGCTACAAACTGAATAATCAAGAAGCCTAACGATGTGAAAATAGCGGCACTTACAGAAAAACTTAATTGGTGTGTAATGATACCATGCCCTACTAAACGCGCGGTTGTAAGACTTATAGCTTCGGATAAAAAGCCACCGCATACAAGCCCTCCTAAAAGAGCTAAAAACGACGTGATTAGCCCCTCTGTCATTATTTGAATAAATAATTTAATCTTTGTCATTCCAAACATCAAATAAAGCCCCAGTTCTCGACTACGACATTCAAGTTGATATTTGTTTGCAAATACTACGAGAAAGAACACAAATAATAAAGCACAAAGATAAACCGTCGGTAAAAGATTAGTAAGCAACCGTTCTACTGCGTCGCTCTCAATTTCACTTAAAAAACGTATTACGTCCTGTTGTCCAAGAGAAAGCACTATATAAAACATTGCTACGGCTGTTATCATTGTCAGAAAATAAATTAGGTTTTCGCTACGGCTCCGTTTGGCGTTTCGCCATGTGAGATTAAAGAACATTTGCACTTCCTCCCCCCATTTGAGCCATCACTTGTAAAATACGTGCATAAAAATCTTCCTGTGTTTCATTTGGAATTTTACGACGTAACTCATGGAAAATAACACCGTCTTGAATGAACAAAATACGAGAACAGAAACTCGCGGCGTTAGGGTCATGCGTGACCATTAGGATTGTGCGTCCACGCCTAAGATTGATTTCCTGTAACTTCTCCATGAGTAAACGTGCTGATTTTGTATCTAATGCACCTGTAGGTTCATCAGCCAAAATAATATCGGGGTCAGAAATCAAACTACGTGCAGCAGCTACGCGTTGTTTTTGACCGCCCGACATTTGTGACGGAAATTTAGAAAGAACGTCTGTAATTCCAAGAAAATCTGCTATATCTTTTAGCTTTTTTTCCGCTGTAACAATGTCAATATTATGAATTGATAAAGGCAATATAATATTTTCTTTACCAGTTAGATTATCAAGTAAAGCAAAATCTTGAAATAGATAACCAATCTTGTTGCCACGATATTCAGCCAACTTCGTGCCATCAAAAGAGCTTATATTGGCACCTGAAAGTAAAATTTGACCTGAAGTTGGTTTAATTACCGTCGCAATACAATTTAATAATGTAGTTTTACCGGAACCACTTGCACCCATAATACCCAAATATTCACCATTGAGAACATTAAATGAAATCCCATTTAGAGCCTTTGTGGGGACACCATCTTTTGTGTAAACTTTATGCAAGTCGCACACTTCCAAGAGTTTTTCTGTATAATTCATTTTTACACCTCGCCTTGTGGATTGTTGATTGTTTACCAGTTATAATTTTACTGCGTAATAACTCAATGTAACACTTACATTTGATGTAAGGTTTTACGTAAGGAATTATCTATTTTTTATTCCCTTTCCTACGTCCATCAGTAGGCTTCTCTGCCGCTTTGGGTATCAACCACATATAACCGATTTTTGAAACTCCCGGTATTCTGTTCTGTTTACAAAGTATCTGTACTCGCCGTTCAGAAATGCCCCATTTTTCCGCTGCTTCTGGACAAGACATATATTCCATAGTTCAACCGCCCTTTCCTCAAACTTTATCAATATAATTATAATCGGATAACCGAATAATAGCAAGTGTAGGATATGCTCTATTTCTATCCATACTATGATGTGTGTAATCATATCTCGAAAGAGAGATGAAATATACAATGTAGTTGGGTGAAATGATTATGAAGCAGAACAAAGAAAAGTTTGATTTTAAGGCTTTCGGACAGGCTATAAAAGCGGCAAGAAAAGCAAAGGGGATTTCCCGCAATCAGTTAGCGGATAAGCTGAACATTGCGCCGCGATATATCGCGTCCATTGAGAACAGCGGACAGCACCCAAGTTTGCAGATTTTGTATGAGCTTGTAACCTTGCTTGACGTATCGGTAGACCAGTTCTTTTTCCCGGAACGGGAACAGGAAAAGTCCACCCGCCGCCGTCAGCTTGATACCATGCTCGACGGCATGAGCGAAAAGGATTTGAAAATCCTGTCTGCTACCGCAAAAGGGATTGAGGAAGCCAACAACGAAACAACGGGGGAATAAAGTTCCCTCGTTTCTTCATAGAGAAAGCAGTTTGAAACGTCGCAGTTTGCGACGTTTTTCTTTTGTCCTGCTTTGGCAAAATCAAATTTTCCATGTAGTAGGGATAAAGGGAGAAAGTTTCTTAGCAAGCATAGGAAAAGAGTACCCTTTTCCGTATTTTCGCCCTCCCGCCCTGCGGTGCGTCGGTTAAAAATTGCTTGTTGGGAAGTGTCCCAAACCCTCGGAATGGAAAGGAACGATTGCATGAACGGACGCAAAAGAAAAGTACAAATCAAATTCTATGTAACAGAGGAAGAACGGGCATTGATTGAACAGAAAATGAAGCTCGTCCCTACCCAAAATATGGCGGCGTATCTTCGCAAGATTGCCATTGACGGGTATATCATTCAGACAGACCATAGCGACATAAAAGCCATGACAGCGGAGATACAGAAAATCGGGGTCAACGTCAATCAGATTGCAAAGCGTGTCAATGCGACAGGCAGCGTCTACCAAGAGGACATAGAGGAAATAAAGGGGGTGCTTGCGGAGATATGGCGGTTACAAAGATTAAGCCTATTAAAAGCACGTTGAGCAAAGCCCTTGGTTATATCCAAAACCCGGATAAGACAGACGGGAAAACGCTTGTGTCCTCCTTTGGGTGCAGCTATGAAACGGCAGATATTGAGTTTGAATATACTTTGTCGCAGGCTCGGCAGAAAGGGAACAACTTAGCCTTTCATCTGATACAATCGTTTGAACCGGGAGAGGTGGACTGTGAGAAAGCCCACACAATCGGAAAACAGCTTGCCGACGCGGTAACAAAGGGACAGCATGAATACGTCTTGACTACCCACATAGACAAAGGGCATATCCATAACCATATCATTTTTTGTGCGGTCAACTTTGTTGACTACCATAAGTACAATTCCAATAGGCGCAGTTACTACGGCATACGGAACATAAGTGATAAGCTGTGCAGGGAAAACGGGCTGTCCGTTGTCATTCCGGGTAAAGGCAGTAAGGGAAAAAGCTATGCAGAATATCAAGCGGAAAAGACGGGAACAAGTTGGAAAGGCAAGCTAAAAATTGCCGTTGATACACTTATCCCCCAAGTAGCAAGTTTTGAAGAATTATTGCAGCGGTTACAGGCGGCGGGCTATGAGATAAAACCGGGAAAATATATCTCCTGCCGCGCTCCCGGACAGGAACGCTTTACCCGCTTAAAAACCCTCGGTGCAGATTATACAGAGGAAGCAATCAAAGAACGGATTGCAGGCAAGCGCACAAAGGCAGCGAAAGCTCCCAAAGAGCAGCGCGGCGTATCGCTGCTTATCGACATTGAAAGTAGTATCAAGGCACAAGAGAGCCGGGGCTATGAACAGTGGGCGAAAATCCATAATCTGAAACTGGCTGCAAAAACTATGAATTTCTTGACAGAACACAAGATTGAGCAGTACGCGGATTTAGTCAGCCGGATTGAAGAAATAAATGCGGAAAATGAAAAGACAGCAGACGCATTAAAGAGCGTGGAGAAACGTCTTGCAGACATGGCGGTGCTGATGAAGCAAGTTACCACCTACCAAAAAACAAAAACCGTCTATGAAGCATACCGCAGGGCAAAGGATAAGGACACATACCGGGCAAAGCAGGAAAGCAGTCTGATACTCCATGAAGCGGCGGCAAAGGCATTGAAAGCGGCGGGCGTTACCAAGCTCCCCAATCTTGCCGCCATGCAGGAAGAATACGGGAAGCTCCAAGCGCAGAAAGAAGCCCTTTACACTGATTATGGCAAGCTGAAAAAACAGGTCAAGGAATACGACGTTATCAAACAGAACATAGACAGTATTTTAAGACTGGAAAAAGAACCGGAACGGGGCAGGGAAACCGAACGCTTACAGTAGAAATATCTATAAAAGCGTGGTAGGATAAAGGTATTCCAATATAGACAGGAGCGTGAAAACATGGCAGACCAAACGATACCCGATTATGAAACCATAAGCGCCGCCGTTACCGGAGAAACATGGGCGGTGGAAAAGGTGCTTATGTGCTACAAGGACGAAATCGACAGGCAGGCAACTGTAAAGAAACGTCAGCCGGACGGAACATTCAAACTGGAAATTGATGAAGATATGCGCCAGTATATCACAATGAAGCTGATAGAAGCCCTCCCCCAGTTTCCCCTTGAAGAAATGGAAAGAGAGGAAAAAAGAAATCGGGACAAAAAATCATAAAAAGGTAGACGGGAAGCTGCTGCGGACAGATAAGCAGTTCCGGCATTTGAAGCAACGGCAGAAAGAAACTATCAGTACATGGCTTTATGAGGAATACCGCCGTCTTTGGATAGAAAAGGGACAGGAGCCGCATAAGTACAACAACCGGGAAATCGTTGCCGCTGTTATGGAACGGATAGAAGCTGCGGGGATATGGCTGCCGGAACAGGAAGTAACAAAATATTTTTACCGCAGGAAAACCCATTACCGGAACCGGATAGAAAAAGAATTACAGCCGAAGCCGGAAATGCAGGATAAAGACAGTCAGACACAAAAAGAACAGGGCGCAGGAAGCCAGTAATGACCTCCCGCACCCTGTTCTTTTATAGGTACTGATTTTAAAATGTTACGCAGTAGAACCCCCATTTTAAGGGAAAAGGTATTCTGTATCGCCTATGCCAGTTTCACGTCATTTATGCCCTGTAAATCAAGGCTTTTTTTGCCCTTATCGCGTAACCGCCGCACGCCGTTTCCTCATGCGCTCGGCTGCCTGTCTGCGGGTAATCCGCTTCCGGCAGTCCGGGCAGTATTTGACGCTGTTCGATTTTGATACAAAGAACGTGCCGCACTCGGTACAACGCTTTTTGTCCTCTGTCTTGAAAAGCTCTGCATACAGTAGCTTATCAAGAGGAAGTACGGCAATTTGAAACCACTTGCATAAAAGCGAACAGGAAATGAGCTGCGGGCAGACACATTCCTCCCCGTCGTCCAGTAAGATACAGTGTCCGCGCTCGCAGTTGCAGCACTCCTTTTTTACAAGGCTGTTGACTTTTCGGCTCTGTGGCGGCGTAAGCCGCTTACCCCCGGTCATACTTCATCAGCGGCGAAAATGGCAAGCTCCGCATACTCGTTTTCTGTTAGCGGGGAAATTTTCTGTAAGGTGCGTTCTGCAAAGGGGCGCATATCCTCGTCCATGAACGGCAGCGCAGCCGTCATATTTTCCATAAGCTGTGCTTTGCTTCCCTCATGGTAAATACTCAACAGGTTCATTTCTTCAACGGTCAGTCTAATCATGCTCATACCTCCAATTCGTGATGTTTTGATTTTGCTGTCTTTTTCGGGACTTTTGGGGATTTTTCTGTTTGTAACTGCGCCCGGACAGAGGGAGGGGACTGTTTCATCTCTTTCTTCCTCTCGCTTTTATCTATCAGCGCATAAACGCCATGCCTGCCCTCCAACGTAGATAAGGAAAGGCTTTTGTAAGGGAGCATGGAAAGCAGCCGTTCCATATCCTTATCCGTTGCCAGTGGAACAAAGTAGGGAGAAAGTTCTACCGCACAATGGGTCTTTTCGGGGCTGTCCGGTTCTCCAAGCCCTTTTACATTTTCCACAATCCGGCGGGCTTCTATTTCAATCTGTCTATCATGCAGGGCGGCGATATGTAACTGAAAATCCCTCTGCGTATGAGGTGTTCGTTTTTTCTGCTGTTCCCTCAAAAGGCTTTTTAAGGCTTCCGGGTCGTTTGGCTGTGCTTCAAAACGTATAAACTTTCCAAGTTGCGGGTCAGTGTCCCCGTCAAAATATTGTCCGGCAGGCTTTGTCAGCTCCCCATGCTCATAAATCAGCGTGTAGTTGTCGGCAGGGATTGATTTTTCGATTACTTCCCGGAAATGCTGCAAATAATCCAGTTCATAAAGATTGCCCTTGATTTTTTCCTGCTCTGTGCCTGTCAGTTCCACCGCATAGGCAAGGATAGTATCGCGGGTCTGTTCCCCGTAAAACCGCCATGTATTATGCTGCCTTGTGTCCTTTAGAAAAACGTCCCGTTCCCGGAAGCAGCACGTCCCGGACGGGCGGGAAAACCACAAAAGCCGTTTGTCCTCCGGGATAAGGCTTACCGCCGCTTTCCGCAAAATCTGTTTGTCTATGTCAAAATCGCTCTGATAAAAAGCGGTGTTCTGTTTCATTATGGCTTCAAGGGAAGCAATAACGTCCACATTTTCAAATTTTTGTAACTTCATAGGTCAGCTCCTTTCCAAATCCTGTGTTTTCTGTCTTGCCTGTTTCTTCGGTGCCTGTTCTTTCGCTACTTTAAGCTGCGCCCGGATAGAGGACTTTTTCTCCGGCTCTGCCTGTTTCTTTTCTGCTTTGAGGGCTTCGGCGTATTCTGCAAGGGAAATCTGTCCTCCGGCTTTTGCTTTTTCTTCCAGTTCCGTAGCGGTCGGGGTGTTGTTTATCTGCCCGTCAATCATGTTGTAATTCTGCTCGGTGGTCTGTTCGGCAGCTTTCAGATAATTTTCCGGCTGCAAAAACTCCGGCACGTCCTTATAACCGAAGCTGTCTACATAGTGGGCGGTGTCCTGTCCGTTCTGATGAAGTACCACCACGTCGGAAACGGAAAGGCTGTGTCCCTTAAAATCTTTCGGGTGGTCGATATTAAAGCGGGTGTAAATATCTTCAAGGGAAGTCCCCGGCGTAAGAGGTGCGGAATAGACAAGTGTATAGTTTTTCGCGTCTACCCGGTGTCCGGCGGCAATCAGACGGTCGTAAGGCTCAAAACGCAAGTCCCTTGTTTCGTCCCCGCCTTTTATCTGATAAATGGAAAAGGTGTCTTTATCCTGTGGGGCTTCCTGCTCCGGCTGCCCTTGTGCGAATTGTTCCTGTGCAGCTACCTTTTGCGCCCGGATATGCGCCCGCTGTAACTCGGTAGGCTTTTCCCCGGTAAGAGGTGCAATCGCCTTGACATAATCAGCCGCATAATAGGCGTTACTGGTAAGCTGCCGCTGCCATGCCCCGGCTTTTGGCGACCAACGGAAGCCGTTGCTTTTTAAGGCTTCCCGCGTAGCTTCGTCCGGCTTATCCTCAAAGAAGATTTGCAGACGGTTCGCTTCGGTGTTTGCTTCCACCTTGCCGCCGTCGAATTCCCAACCCACAAAACCGATTTCTTTTTGCTGTGAAAGGGATTTGATACGGTCTTTCACGCGCCGGATTTCCGCGCTGTTGTTGGATAACGCCCAAGTCGCAAAGGGCTTGTCCCCCAAATGCCAACTGCTCGCCATGTCCGCTTTTAATTTTTCAAGCTGTTCCGGCAACAAATGCGGGCAGCCGTCAAGGGTCTTGTGCTTACGGTAATAGGCGTTTACGGCTTTCATGGTTTCCTGTGATTTTTCAAGGCTTTCCAGTTTCTTTTCTAACTTCTGTACTGCCTGCGGGTCGTCTGCACTGATACCGCCCATGCCGGTACTGCGGATTTTATCAAGAAGTCCTTGTATGTCCTGCCATTCCCGGTAATTGCTGTCGCGGGCTGCGTTCTGCTTTTCTTTCTTCCTTGTGGGGAAGTTAGAGCCGCCCGCAATGAGGATAGAGGGAACACGCGCGTCAATCTCATAGCCTTTGTTCATGTTCGCCGCCAGTTTCCGGGCGTAGGTGTCAAGCAGGCTGTCGATTTTCTCATGGTACATCGGGTCTACCCGCTGTTTCTGCCTTTCTGCAAGCTGTACGGCTTCATCTACATAGTGCCTGTATTCAGCCGTCGCGCTGCCTTGCTTATAATCGGAAAAACTGTTTGCGTCCTTTGCACGTTTGGCGGCAGCTTCGTTGATTGTGTAATAAGGTGCGGCGGGTGCAGCTTGTTCCGGCTGTGGTGCTTCGCTGCTTGCGCCTGTATCAGCTTCCGGCTCGGTCTGTGCTTCTTTTTCCTGTACCGGGGCTGTTTCTTCGGGAAGCTCCGGCGCGGCTGCTTCTGCTTCGGGCTGTATGGTAGCTTCCTGTGGGGTCTGTGCCTGTTCGGTGGTCTGTTCCTTATCCTGTGCCTTTTGGATTTCTGCAAAATGTCCGTCTATGGTATCAATCAGACTTGCGGCGGTGCTGCGGATTGTTTCAAGAGAGCCTTTCAGTTCTGCAAGTTCTTTTCCGCTGCTCCACCCGGCGATATATCCAAAGGAATAGTCCGACGTATCAAGCCCGTAGTGTTGGCAAACGGCATAGGCGACGCTTTCTGCCTGTACCTCGCGGGTGCGGCGGTCGGGACGTTCCGGCGCGTCTTTGTCTATGTCATGGAGTGTCGCATGGGCAATTTCATGGATAGCGGTCTTGATATTCTGCAATTCGTCCATGCCCTCGTTGATGAGAATACACTTTTCCTCATAATTGCAGCGTCCTTTTATACTGCCGCTTAGTGCTTCAAATCCCATAGCAAAGGGGGAAGTTTTTTCAAGGGCAGCGAAAAAATCCTGATACTGTTCCACGTCGCCCGTAAGCTCCTTTATCCCAAGGTCGGGCAACTCCTTACCCTCGGTCTGCGACACGTCAAAAACAGATACCACACGAAAGGCGGGGATTTGGATTTCCTTTTCCTCGGTAACGGCTTTCCCGTTCTTATCGAAAACAGGCTTTTGCGTGTCCGGGTCGATTTTTTCCACCTGTTTCTTAACGGTAAAGGGCGCGGGCGCAATTATCTTGATAGCTTTTTCCCCCGGCTTTACATGGCGGTCAAATTCCTTTTCCCATTGTTTATAGCCTTTTACAAGGTTGCCGCCCTGCATGGCGATAAGGATTGTATTGTTTAGGCTGTAATCATGGAATTTAGACATAGTACGCAGATAGTCGGCGTAACGGTCGCTTTCATAAATCCCCAAAATGCCCTGTTCCAGTCGGTCGGTAATCTCTTTCATTTTGTTGGCGGGCTTTTCGGAAGATAGGATAATCGGGAGAACCGGGGGCTGCTCTGTGGCAGTGGTCGGTATGGCTGCGGCAGCGTCAAGGTCTGCCTGTTCCTTTTCCTGTACTGGCGGCTGCGGTGTTACCCGATATTCCTCCGGCACGTCCCGTCCGTCATACCACTGTGTAAAGGTGTTGCGGTTGTTGTAGATATATCCCTGCTCGGTAAATCTGCCCCCGTCATTGATAGCAGCGTCCCGCCCGTATTCCTCATAGAGAAAATAGTTTTTTGCTTCTTCCGGCAGCTCCAACTCGTCCAGTTCTTCAATCAGATAATGCCCGTAATCTTCCTCGGTTTTTACGGACGGATAAATCCAGTAACAGTCAAGATTTTGTGCAAGGTTTATAATGTCCTGCAAGTCCCTTGTATGGTCGCCGTATGTGATAGCCGCAGCAAATTTTTCCCGGTCGTCGTCAAACTGCATTTTCAAAAGCTCGCCCAAATAGTTCAGTTCGTCAAGGCTTTCAAGCTCGGTCAATTTCCCTGCCAGTCCCGGAATAGAGGACTGATATTCTGTGATGTGCAGCTCCCCGTAGTTTTTGCCGTCTATCCCGATACGGTCAAAGACTTCTTTCAAATGTTCAGCAGTCGTGGGGAATGATACCCATTCGCCCGCAGGTCTGCCCTCGGTGTACTTTCCAAGATTAGAAAGATACCCGCTTAAAATCGTTTCTTCCATGCGCTCACTCCTTTCTTTCTCAATCATGCGGTGCATAAGCTCGTAGTCCTCCATGCTCATGCTCCCGTCAAATAGATAGGGGTCGGGTTCTTCGCCGCCCCGGTAGGCTTTTTCAGAAAAAGGCAGCCCCGCAGCGTGGGCGGCGGCTCTTGCTTCCTCGATAAGCTCCGGCGGCAGCCTGTCGTCGTGGGCTTCGATAAATTCCCCGATATTGCTATATCCGTTTTCGTAGTGGCGGCGCACCCCGGCGGTCAGTTCGTCAAGGTTCCTGTCCTCGCCAAGATAGCCGGAATAATAGCCGTTTACCACAACGGCGGCAGGGTCAGCCTGTTTGATTTCTTCCATGCGGCTTCTGTCCTCCGGGTAGAGAATATCGCCCATTTCAAGGTGGAAATATTCCGCGTTCCAAGAACGTCCCGTTTTCCAAAACGCCACCCAAGCGATACCGTCCCTTAATTCTTCTTGATAGTCTTTTACGGTGTCCCGTAAATTTGCCATGTGTAACCTCCTTTCCCAAAGGCAGCGCGGACGCTGCGCTTTCCAGTTTCATCATTCAGTACCCCGCGCCCGCGTTTTTGCCAAAGAGTTTAGATATTTTTTCAAGATTTCAGAGGGTTTGGGAAACTTCCCAACAAGCAAAAATCCCCGCCGTTCTCGGTAGAGAAAGCAGGAATTTTACGGAAAAGGGTACTCTTTTCCTATGCTTGCTATTCAGTTATTTTTTCTTCGGAAGCTCCACCCGGTAGTTGACATATTTCCCGCCCGTATCAGCCAATACGATAGTTCCGTCGTAGGTCTTGCCCGTCTTTGGGGAATAGAGCTTTTTCACATTTACCTTGCCGGATTGTAAGAGCGCGGCGGCAATCTTCGGGGTAAAGGTTACTTTTCGTTCTTCAAAGAAACGGTCATTTTTCCACATGGTAAAGATACATTCCTTATTGCTGCAATAGTAATTCTTCTTGCCCTCATAGACAGGAGAACCGCAGCGGGGGCAGCTTCCCAACGCTTCCCGTTCCGGCTTGAACATCTGCGCTTTATCATCAGAAAGAAACGGGTACGTCTTTACCAGTTCCCGCGCCATATTCTCAATACCCTCCATAAATGCGGCGGGGTCTGCCTTGCCTTTTGCAATCTGTGTCAGATTGTTTTCCCATTCTGCGGTAAGCTGCGGGCTTGTCAAGGTGTCCGGCAGGACGCACACAAGGTTGATACCGTCCTTTGTGGGAAGTAGCTGCTTGCCTTTTCGCTCCACAAAACCGCCCTTTACCAGTTTTTCAATGACGGCGGCGCGGGTGGCGGGAGTTCCAAGCCCTTTGCGTTCTGCGTCCGGGTCGGTGTCCTCGCTTCCGGCGTGCTCCATAGCAGAGAGCAGCGACGCTTCGTTGTGAGGTTTTGGCGGTGTTGTGTCATGTTCCGTTACCGTTGCCGCCGGATTTTCAAAGGTCTGTCCCTCGGTAAATGGCGGCAGGGTCTTTTCTGTGTCGCTGTCTGCGTCGTCCGTTTCGGGCTTGTTCTTTAAGGCTGCCCGGTAACGGCGGTCAATCTCTTTCCAACCGTCGTACAGCACTGTTTTTCCCTTTGCGGTAAAGGACTGTCCGGCACATTCAAATGTAGCCGTAACCGCTTCAAAGGTATGTACTGCGGCGGTCGCCATGAGCAGACGCGCCCCGGCAAGGGTAAGGATATTCCTTTCGCTTTCCGGCAGCGCGGCAAGGTCGGTCTTTGCAAGCTCCATAGTCGGGATAATGGCATGGTGGTCTGATACCTTTTTACTGTTCAGCACTTTTGCAAGCTCCGGCGCAAAGTCCATGCCCGCCATAAAAGAAAATTTCCCACAAAGCAGCTTGATAATGCCCGCCGCTGTGTCGCCCATGTCGTCGGTCAGAAATGCGCTGTCGGTTCTCGGATAAGTAAGCAAACGCTTTTCATACAGGGCTTGTGCAAGGTCAAGGGTCTGCTTTGCGGTATATCCGAACAGGCGGTTTGCTTCCCTCTGCAAAGAAGTAAGGTCAAAGAGCTTCGGCGGGGCTGCGGTCTTTTTCTCTTTCACAAGGGAAGTACAGACTGCTTTTGACGCTTCACAAGCAGCTTTCAGCCTGTCAGCTTCGGAACGGTCAGACAGTTTTTCGCTTGCAGCTTCCGCGCCGGATAAGGACAGGCGCACATGATAGTATTTTTCTTTCTTGAACGTGGTAATCGCCGCGTCCCGGTCAACAAGCATTTTTAAGGTCGGGGTCTGTACGCGTCCCACATTCAAGGTATGGTTGTAAAGGACAGAAAAAAGACGGGTGGCGTTGATACCGATTAGCCAGTCAGCCTTTGCCCTGCATAATGCGGAAGCAAAGAGCGCGTCGTATGCTTCGCCGTTCTTCAGATGAGAAAAGCCCTCTTTGATAGCAGCTTCTTCCATTGAGGAAATCCACAAGCGGCGCGTGGGCTTCCTGCACCCGGCAACTTCGTAGACAAAACGGAAAATGAGTTCTCCCTCGCGCCCCGCGTCGCAGGCATTGACGACTTCGGAAACGTCTGCCCGGTGCATAAGTTCCTTTAAGGTCTTGAATTGCTTTTCCTTGTCAGAAGCAACGGTGTACTTCCATTCCTGCGGCAAAATCGGTAAGCTGTCATAGCTCCACTTTTTATACTGCTCCCCGTAGGCGGCAGCTTCGGAAAGCCCTACCAAATGTCCCACGCACCAAGAAACGATATAGCCGCTTCCTGTGAGAAATCCGTCTTTCTTTTCCTTTGCCCCAAGTACGGCAGCGATTGTCTGTGCCACACTGGGCTTTTCTGCGATAACTAAAATCAATGATAATTCCTCCTTTTATCGTTCGGTCTGTCGTTTGTTTTCCAGTTTTCTCATACAGTACCCCACACAAGGGGACTGCCCCTTGTAAGGGCAGCCCGCGCAGCGTGGGGAAGAAAGCTCCGGCGGGGATTTTTCCCGTTTGCCATAGTCCGGCTTCTGTATCATCATCTTTTCAAAGGGATTGTCGGTAAACAGGGTCATACTTCCTCGTCCTCCGTTTCTTCCTCTTTGGAAACTTCCCCGGTATCTGCTTCCGGCTCGTCCTCGTCGTAATCCTCAAAGTCAAAATCTTCAAGGTCGGTGCTTCCTTTCACGTTATGCTTCGGTTTTACAAACTTAAAGTAGTAGAACGCCGCGCCGCCACCAAGCAGCACAAAGAGGACTAAGGCAAGCACCGCGCCGGGATTGCCGTCTTTTTCTTTGGGTTCTTCCGGCTGCTCGGTGGGTGTTGGCGTGGGTTCCTTGCCTGTGCAGCCTGTCAGAGTAGTTGCACATACCGGGCAGGACGTATTTACCTTTCCGACTTCGCATTTTTCCGTACAGTTGCAGACTTCCGGCTTTTTCGTGGCTTCCCCGGTTTCGGTCAGTGCCATAAGGTCGGCTTCGTCCACTTGATTAAGGAAATGTACGGTCTGTTCCCCCTCGGCTGCCCGGTCAATGAGGATATAAAAGTAGTTGCCGCCTTTGGTGGTAACAGTGATAAGCTGCTTATTGCCGCCGAAATCGTCCACCAGTGTTGCGTTGCCCTTTGGGGTAAGGGGCGGCGTTTCCGGTTCTTCCACCACTACATTGCTGTCGTTGGTCGCGTCCTCTGTGGGTGGCTCTGCGGCTGTTCCCTGTGCATAGGCAGGGACAGAAAAACCGCCCATAAGGATAAGGGCGGCACAAAGGGCAGTCATGGTCTGTTTGAGTTTATTTTTCATCTGCATTGTCCTCCTGTTCTTCGTAGTCTGCCGCTTCGGTAGCGGGTGCGGCGTTCATGCCGGGAATACCGCCGCCGGACAGCATAGCATTTAATTCCTGCGGGGTAAGTCGCATAGCGCGTACAAGCTGCACGATTTCAAGGTTTTCCGCTTCGGTTTTCTGCGCTTCCAGTCCTTTTAACTTGTTCTGATACTCTGTGATTTTCTCGCGGGTCTTTGCGATTTCCTTATTGATACGGTCGATTTTGTTGTTTGCCATAAAATAAATTCTCCTTTCTTTTCGGGGCTGCTTACCAGTTCATCAGCCCGTAGCCTTTGATACATTGATAGTTGAGGTCATAGCTTTTAATCTTGCAGGCGTCGCCGGAATTGCCCTCAACGGTATAGACGCGGCTTCCGTCCCTGCCAAGCACAAGCCCCACATGGTCGGCAACGCCGTCTAAATCCCAGTCGAAAAAGATAGCGTCGCCCGGTGCGATATTCTCATAGCCGCGTGCGCCCCATTGTCCCCTTGACTGGAACCAAGGAACGCCCTGCCATTCGCAGCCCGCAAAGCGGGGTTCGCTTTTTCCGGCTTGATTGTAGCACCATGACACAAAGCAGGCGCACCATTCCACGCGGCTGTTAAAGCCGTACCAAGACCAGTAAGGGTAGCCGCCCACGTTTCCGACCTGCTGTTTTGCAAGCTCCATAAGCTCCGGGTTTCCGGGACGTGTGCCGTTTACAAACTCCACGCCGCTTAAATCCTCGGACGGGCTTCCGTCGGGAGAGCCGCCGCCAAAAATCAACGGTTTGTTGCCCTGTGTCTGTAAGTACACCTTGAACATTTCAAACTGCTGTGGGTTCAGCAGTTCTTCCGCAAGGGAAGCAATCGGCTTGTTTGTCAGTTTCACATTTAAGATACGGTATTCGTATTCTTCCTCGTTGCCCTCCTCGTCGGTGGTGGTGCGTATCTCGATTTCTTCCGTCAGCGTCAAGGTGTACTGTAAGCCGAACAGCCGTTTTAGCTCTGCCTGTGCGCTCTGCGGGGTGTAACTCTGCAAAAGGGCAGTCAAGTACGACGCTAATTCGTGGGGGTTATGCCCGATAGTATCAAGGTCATAGCGGTATTCATCATAGCCGCTGTGGGTGCTTTCGATATTGTCAATTTCCTGTTGCAGCTCATTTTCCATTGCAGCATAGCTCTGTTCCGTTGCCACAAGGTCGCTGTCCTCGGACGTGTAGGAAGTCCCTAACACGCTGTTCATGCTGCCGGAAAACATTGCCCCACAAGAGGAAAGCCCTACGGATACCATGATGAACAGAAGCAGCGCGGCGATAGCGATTATCACGCCTGCCGGGTGTCGTCCTGCAAAGGCAGCCGCTTTCTTTGCTGCTGTTTGGGACGCTCCGGCGGCAGCTTTGGCGGTGGCTGCGCCGCTTTTCTTTACGGTTTTTGCATACTGGCGTTTGATTTTCTGTTTCTGCATGAACCGTGAAAAGGGATTGCTTGTAAGCTGCGGGTTCTCCTGCAAGGCTTTGTGATACTGAAAATTGACGTTTGCCTTAAACGCTGCCTGTTCTGCCTTTGCCGCTTCCCGGTAGGGTTTCAGCTTATGGCTGCGGTAGCCCTGTTTTAATTTTCTTGTCCCGTACCTTGCGCCGCGCTCGGCAAGTTCCTCCGATTTGTGCGCGCCCTCCACACCGGAATTATCTTTCTCGACGCTATGGATTTTGTTGTGAACAAAAATACCCGCTTCCTGCGCGGGGTGGGATAACGGGTTACTGTGGGCTTTGCCGCCGGGTATCGGCTTTTCCTGTTCTTCAAAGCGTAAACGGGTCTTTGCCTTTCCGGCGGTTTCCTCAAAGGTGCGCTCTTTTACAAGTTTCTTCTGCTTCGGGAGAGCTGCCTTTGCTGCGTCCAGTTTGTCGGCTGCTTTTTCCGATTTTTTGATGTAGGGTTGCAGTTTTGGCGTTTCCCGTTCCTCGTCGGTAAACTGCAAGCGTGAGGTGGAAGTACGCAAAACAGCCGCTTCCTGTGCTTTCTTGACTGCCTTTTTGCTTGCCTTTCGGGTATGGGCTGCGTCAAGGTGTTCCATGACACGCTCTGCGGTAGCGGTGTCCGGCTGTGAAAAGTCGCTGTCTGCTTCCCGGCTGCTGATACGCTCGGCAGTCTGCTGTGTTTCATTGATTTCCACCGCACCGTCGCGGGTCATTTTCTGCGTGATTTTATCGCGTGGTTTTAACTGTTTCATAGGCTGCTCACTTCCTCCGGCTTCGTCGTCATAATGCGGTAAAGCTCGGTATCTTTCGGGAAATGGTCTACAAAGGGAAGCACCACATTCCCATAAAAGATAAGTCCCTCGCCTGCTTCGGTGTGGGTTACATACTTCATCTGCTGTGGGCTGATATTTAACTGCTTTGCAAGGATAGCCCGGTCGCCCTGTGCCTGATTGAGCATGAGGACAAAATCAGAGTTTTCAAAGATATTTTCCACCTCGCGGGAAGCAAGCAAGTCCTTAATGTTCTGCGTGATAGCTGTGGGTATGCCTCCCCATTTTCTAAAACGCTTCCAAATCTCCACACTGTAAGCGGCGGTCTGTTCCTCTTTTAAGAGCAAGTGAAATTCGTCCATATAGTAGCGGGTAGATTTCTTTTCTGCCCGGTTAATGGTAACGCGGTTCCATATCTGGTCTTGCACAATGAGCATACCTAACTTTTTGAGCTGCTTCCCAAGCTGCTTAATGTCAAAGCAGACAAGGCGGTTAGAAAGCTCCACATTCGTTCTGTGGTTGAATACGTTAAGACTGCCGGAAACATACAGCTCCAATGCCGCTGCAATGCGGGCAGCTTCCGGCTCCGGCTGTTTTAACAGCTCGTCGTAAAGGTCGCCCAAGATAGGCATTTTTGCCGGGTCGGGGTCAGCAAGGTAGTCCCGGTACACATTCCTTACGGCGCGGTCAATGACGGTCTTATCAACGGGCTGCAAGCCCTCCTTGCCGCCAATGACAAGCTCGCAGAGGGACAGGATAAAATCACTTTTCAGTGCAAGGGGGCTGTCGTCCTCGCTGTAATTAAGGTTCATATCCATAGGGTTCACATACTGGGGCTTGCCGTCCATGCCTTTCCCGGTCGGGGATAAGCGTATCACTTGCCCGCCAAGCCGCTTGACAAGGGCAAAATACTCGGCTTCCGGGTCGCAGATAAAAATATCATCGTCAGTAATGAGAAAGGCGTTTGTGATTTCCCGCTTTGCCGCAAAGGATTTTCCGCTGCCCGGTGTTCCCAAGATAAGCCCATTCGGGTTTTTAAGCTGCTTGCGGTCGCAGAGTATCATGTTGTTGCTTAAAGCGTTCAGCCCATAATACAGGGCAGACCCGGTCTGAAATAGCTCCTGCGTGATGAACGGGATAAAAATAGCGGTGCTTGATGTGGTAAGTCCCCGTTGTATCGGGATAAGGTTCTCCCCCAAAGGGATAGAGGACATCAGCCCCGCTTCCTGCTGATAGTCAAGACGGGTCAGGGCGCAGTTGTATTTCTGTGCAATGCCCGCCGCCGCGAAAATGTCATTTTCCAGTTTCCGCTTCGTGTCTGTCATGTTTACCACAAGGAACGTGAGAAGAAACATTCGCTCGTTGCGGCTCTGTAAATCCTGCAACAGGTTCTTTGCTTCATTTCCAAAGGTGGCAAGGTCGGACGGGATTATATCCATATCGTAACCGCTTCTAACCGCTTTTTTCTGTTCCTCAATCTTCATCTTGTCAAGGTCAGTGATTTTGCGCTTAATGGTCTTGATTGCTTCCGACTGGTCGATACTTTTAATGTGGAGATTGACAATAACGCCTGTTTCCAAGTCCAACATATCCGCTAAGATACGGTCGTTTAACTCCGGGGCAAGGATTTCAAGGAACGATACCGCCCCCGTCTTTTTCCCCATAGCAAAGTAGCGTCCCTCCCCGAACTTGAAAGAGGACGGGGCGATAAAGTCCTTTGTGGTAAGCCCCGTCGGGGTCAGCCAGTCATAAGAGAATGAGAACGGCTCGCCTGCCGGGTGGAATACCCCATGCAGCACCTTTAGGCGTTCATAGCCGGATAAGGGGTGCGCCGATACCCCAAGCACCTTAAAATTATTGAGTACGTCTGTTTCAATACGGGAAAGCCGCGCCCTTGCTGCCGCCGGATTGTCCGCTTCAATGGAAAATGTGATGTACTTATGCTTGACAAGCCCGTTGTTCCCTTTGGCAAGCTGCGATTTCAGCATATCGGAATACTCAGTGCGGATAGAGTTAAAATCGTCATTTTGCAGCGGGATATGGATTGCCAGCGCTGCCTGTTCCTGCTGTGAGCCTTGATTGATGAAAGAAAGCTGCACGTTCACGCTTGCGTCAAAGTAGTTGAGAAAATCGCACCAGTTTTCAAAAATGGCGGTCTTATCGTCTGCCTGTGCAAGCTGATAGTTGATGTCCTCAAAGGCAATGCTCTTTGAATATTTCCGCTGTGCCACTTTGCAGATACCGTCCGGGTACATGGCAAGGTAGGGAATGGTCTGCTGTGCGGTGTGGGCTTTGCCGTCCCCCTTTGCCTGCCGGATAACCGCCGCTATCTGTTTCTTTTCCGCGCGGGTCAGCTTACGCCTGTTTCCTGCGGCTTCCCGCGTCTTTTTTGTCTGTCCTTTTGACAATCGCTGATACCTCCTTTTCTAATGCCCGCTGTTTCTCCAAGAGTGCATACAGGTTTTCCGTCTGATACGGTCGCACTTTGGGGCGGGTCAATTTTGTCTGAATGATGTTCTTTACAACCACTTCAAGGGGCTGCCCATGCTTTTCATACATGGCAACCAAAAAGCAGGGAAGCATGACGACAATCATTGCCATTGCCGCAAGGCTCGTCCCTGCGCTGTCTTTGAACAAAAAGAAAAGTGGCAGTCCCATAAGAAGTGCCACTGAAAAACAAAGGATTTGCCGCTTTGTCAGATTGAAAGCGACTTTTGTTTTGACTTTGGATAAGTCTTTGGGTACAGGTACATACGCCAAGAAAAAACCTCCTTTCTGCCCTTAGTGGGCGTTGAATATAGATTTTGCCAGTGCGCCGGATTTGAACAGGGAGAAACAGAGGATAACGGTATAGGCTGCAAGGGAAAAAATCGCGCTGTGCAGGTTGTCCGCTAAGACCATTTCGCCTACCAAAACCGCATAAATGCCGACGCATATCATAATGAGGAAGCCTTGAAAACCAAGTGCAAACAGCCCCTTTAGGTAGTTGTTCCCAATCTGTCCCCATTCCCGGTTTGTCATGGTGGCAAAAGGGATAGGGGAAACGGAACAGTAGGCGTATATCTCAATCATTCTGCCGTAGAGGATAACGGTTATCAGTACGGACATGATTTTCATACAAAGGCTTACAAGGCTCGTTTCCATGACAAGTAACAGTAGTTCGGGGATTTCCATATCTTTTAGTCCCTCCTGCATGGCGGCAAGGGCTTCGGTTACGTCGATATTCGTATCGCCGCCGATTACCCCCGCCGCGCCGGACACAATATGCTGCGCCATATCAAACACCGCCATAGTAATATCAAAGGTGTGCGTTACCAAGAAAACGGCAACAAAGGCTTTGAAAAACCACTTAAAGAACATGAACGTGTCAACGTCGTGCATATTGTTTTTTTCCGTTACCATGCTGATAAGCTCATAACAGAGGACATAGGTAATGACAAGCCCCGCAATGGGTACAATCACATTTTCCGACAGATTTTGTATCATGTTGAAAATGTTCGCGTTCCACCCCTGTGGGGTCTTGCCTACCTCCGCTGCAATGGTGCCTACTTTTTCGTTTACGTCCCCGAACATCGTTGACAGATTACCGTTTATCGCGCCGATAAGGATTTCTTTTATCCATTCGTTAATCGCGTCAAGTATGCTCTCCATAGGCTACCCTCCGTAAACTTATCCGAACAGACCGGAAAGAAGCGGTACAAGGATAGTGCCGATAAGGGCAACACCGCCGCCCGCCATAAGCTGTTTTATCCCCAATTAGGTGTAAAATTCTGCTCGATGGCGGGCGGCGGCGTACAAAAAATCTATATGGTGTTGTTAAGAGAACCGTCCCGGCGGGACAGGTCAGGCAGTGACCTGTTCCACCTCCGGGATGGGTTTGAGATTAAAATGAATTTCGATAGAAATGTGTCTTGTTTTATCTTCGTCAATGCGCTCATGCACGACGATTTCTTTGATTAAGCGGTTGAGGGTGGCTGCGTCCAGCTCTGTGATGTTGGCGTATTCCTGAATGGCTTCCACCCATTGTTTTGCGTCATTGGCAAGCTGGACTTCATCAGACAGCCGCTTTCTGCCCTCGGACACTTTTGTTTTAAGCTCCGTCTGCTCGGTCTGTGTCTTTTCCAGCATGGTGTTGAAATTCTGCTCACTGATACGCCCTGCAATCATATCCTCATAAAGCCGCATGACCATTTTGTCCAGAACCTCAATCCGTTCCTCGTCCCTTGTGAGGGAGCGTTCCATTGCTTCCCGCTGTTCCCGCTGCTCGGTTTCACAGGTATTGGTCAGGCGGTCGGCAACCGCTTCCCCGTCCATCAGGGCAGCTCTGGCACATTCCCGGATTTTCCGCAGCACATGGCTGTAAAG
>NZ_QUJB01000004.1:224959-225173 GCF_003480435.1 Clostridium sp. AM30-24
TCCCGGATTTTCCGCAGCACATGGCTGTAAAGGGTGTCATAGTCAATCCGGTGCTGGGTGCAGTGGTTCTTTCCAAAGGCGTTGTAGGTCTTGCAGGAATAAATCCGCTGGGGATGTTTTGCGTTTGTGTAGCGTACCGTCAGCGACTTCCCACACTCGCCGCATTTTAACAATCCGGCAAACAGGCTGATTTCATTGGTCTGCCCCGGACGCT
>NZ_QUJB01000040.1 GCF_003480435.1 Clostridium sp. AM30-24
TACGCCTCGTTTATGAAGCGATTTACCGGGCACACCGAACCGTGGGGTACATTCCTGGATGTGAAGCATTGGCCGGCAATCAAAAATCCGCAAAAGTACAAAGGGCAGCGCATAGTCATCGGTTCTGTGACCGATGGCTATCTGCCCCAGGAGGCTCAGTTTCAGAACACCCGAAAGCTTCTTGAGCAGCTTCGGGGCAGCGAGGCGGAAATTCTCATCTGTACCAAGTCAGACTTGGTAATCCGTGATATCGACCTTCTGAAAGAACTGGGAAAGGTCACGATTTCCTGGTCGATCAATACGCTGGACGAGGATTTCAAAAACGATATGGACAATGCCGTCAGCATCAAGCGGCGGCTGGATGCCATGAAGCAGGTTTATGACGCAGGTATCCGCACCGTGTGCTTTATCGCACCGGTTTTTCCCGGTATCACGGATTTTGAGGCTATCTTCCATCAGGTCAGAAACCAATGCGACCTGATATGGCTAGAAAATCTAAATCTGCGAGGCGGATTCAAAAAAGATATCCTGGACTATATTCGTAAAAAATATCCTGACTTGGTTCCGCTGTACGACGCTATCTACAACAAGGGAGACAGAAGCTACTTCCGTGGTTTGGAGGATCAAGCGGAACGGCTGGCGAAAGAATACAGCTGTCCCTTCGTGGACAACGAGCTGCCCTACGGACGAGCAGAGCCTGGGCACCCGGTCATTGTGGATTACTTTTACCATGAGGAAGTGCGTGGCTCGGAAAACACCGGGCGACGCAACCCCAAAAAATAATTTGTGAAATAAAAGGGTTCTGACATGGAGCGGTGCTTCAATGTCAGAACCTTTTTTAGCACTGTTTACCCATTCAGAAGTTTTCTTATCCCTCTTGGAAGGACTTGTACTCCGTCCATTGCCGCAGCTCTTTTGATGTGGAAAGTCGTATTTCCGTTCATCGGATGGGTACTCGGCGGAATTTTCGGTGGTATGAGTTTTTCGTTCACGAGTATTGTGGATTTCTTCAAATCCCTGTTCTAATTAATAATTTTCAAACAGAAAACAATGGATGAATATAATGATGTCACAACAAATCGAAAGGAGAAAACCATGAAGAAAGTATTGTTGGCCATCGGAGGCGGCATTGGCGTCATTGTAGGTGCGATCTTGATTTGGAAGTTTGTACTTCCGTTTATTGGCTTCGTTTTTCAGCCCATTTGGAGGTTTCTGTCCGCTTTACTAAACCGACATGAGCATAAACGACAGCGTCCCGGTTCATAATGATTGGGACGCTGCTTATTATATCATTGTATTATGTGAACTCATTCCTCGAACAGATACAGAAGATATCCGTAACCCTCTGCTTTCATCTTTGCGTAAGGCACAAAGCGCAGGGCCGCACTGTTGATGCAGTAGCGCACGCCATTGGGGGACTCCGGATCGCCGGTGAACACATGACCAAGGTGAGAATTTCCGGCACGGCTTCTGACCTCTGTACGGCGCATGCCGTGGCTCAGGTCCTCCAGTTCCACCACGGCAGGCTCTTCAATGGGCTTTGTGAAAGCCGGCCAGCCGCAGCCGCTCTCGTACTTATCCGTGGAGGAAAAGAGCGGCTCGCCGGTGACGACATCCACATAGATGCCCTTTTCAAACTTATCCCAGAACTCGCCTGTGAAAGCGCGCTCTGTGCCGCTCTCCTGCGTAACACGGTACTGCTCCGCCGTCAGCTTGTCCCGGATGGATTCCGCCGCGGGCTTCTGATAGTCGCCCGGATCGATGCGCAGCCGGGAAAACAGCTCCATCTCCGCGCGCGGGATGTGGCAGTAGCCGTTCGGGTTCTTTTCGAGGTAGTTCTGGTGGTACTCCTCGGCGGGGTAATAGTTCTTGAGTGGACCTATCTCCACGAAGAACTTTTCACTGCGTCCCCGCTCGATCTCCGCGATGCGCTCCACCGTTTCCTTCGCGCTTTCGTTGGTGTAATAGACACCGGTCTGATACTGGCTGCCCCGGTCGTTGCCCTGCCGGTTCTCCACCGTGGGGTCGATCACATAGAAGTAGGCCAGCAGCAGGGCGTCGAGACTCACCTGTCCGGGGTCATACTCCACCCGCACGGTCTCCCGGAAACCGGTGTTCCCTTTGCAGACGGTCTTGTAATCGGCATCCGCCTCGCAGGTGCCGTTGGCATAGCCGCTCTCGGCATCGATGACGCCGGGGATGGACTGCATCAGCTGTTCCATGCCCCAGAAGCAGCCGCCCGCCAGATATATGACATTTTCCGTGGTATCCATATACATGCTTCCTTCACCAGACATATCAGAGGGCTGTCCGGTCATTTCCTTCTCGTCCGTTTTCTGCGGCATATTTTTCTGCCCGGCGGCGCAGCCGCTCAGCAGCAGTACCGCGGTGAGCAGAAGCGGCAATACTCTCCGATACATGGTGTATCCTCCTTTCTGAGAAGATAAATTCGTTTGTCAGCGCATATCGGCGGCAAGAGCCTGGTCGATGAGCTTTTGCAGCGTCTCCGCCTGCTTCTTTTCCGTGATGGCGCCTACGATGGGTTCACCCACGATATTGCCGCTGCGGTCGACTACATAGGTGGTAGGATAGGCAAAGATGTTGGTGGTAAACTTTCCCGCCTCACCGTCGGAGTCAAAATACACATTCTGATAGGTGGCGCCCTTCTTGGCAAGCACAGCCTTCGCCTCGGAAATTGCCGTTTCGTCGCCGTCCAGCGTGAAGGTGTTGACGCCGATGAGGGAGCCGCCCTTCTCCGCCAGTTCCTTGTTCAGCGCATCCAGCTCGGAAAGCTCGCCTACGCAGGGATTGCAGGTGGTGAACCAGAAATTCACCACGGTGACGGCGTTGGCGGAGAACAGCTCGTCGCTCTTCACCGTGTTGCCATCCAGGTCCTTGCCCTCAAAGACGGGGAATTTCTGCATGCTGCCGTCATCAGGCGGCGTGGTCATGTCGCTGCCCGCGGGCACGCTCATAGCGCCATCCATGGATTGCTGCATGATCTCGGGATACTTTTCTTCCAACTCGGTCAGCCTGTTTTCAATATTGCTGATCTCCATGGCTGACTCCTTCAGCCACTCATACTCCTTGTCGGTGAACTGCTCTTTAGCGGCCTCGACGGTATCCAGCAGGAAGTCGCCGTAGTTTTTCCCGTCCTCGATCATGGCCATGCCCTTGTCAGCCTCCGTAAAGACCTTTTCCCACAGCTCGGTATTTTCCGACAGGATCGCGTTCTCCTGCTCCAGCAGCTCCTTGTGCAGGGCGAGCGCCTCCTCGGCGTTTTTCGGCTCGCCAGTCATGGAGGAGCCGTTGCCGCTCATGTCGCCCATCTTGTCATTGTTCTTCATGCCGCAGGCCGCCAGGGCCAGCACCATCAGCACGGCAAAAGCCAGTGCAAAAATTCTCTTCCTGTTCATTTTGATTCCTCCATCGTTGTTTTCTTTGTTGTTTCTTTCCCGTTGCCGAAGCCGTAGCGGAAGCACACGGCGTTCGTTGGACAGGCGCGGATGCACATTCCGCAGCGGATGCACTCGGTATGGTTGGGCGTTTTCGTCACATCCACATCCATCTTGCAGGCTCTGGCGCATTTCCCGCAGGAAACGCACTTATTCTTATCCACCTTCATCTGGAAGAGGGACACCCGGTTGAACAGCGCGTAGAACGCGCCCAGCGGGCAGAGCCACTTGCAGAACGGTCGGTAGAACAGTACGCTCAGCGCAATCACCGACAGCAGGATGCTGAATTTCCATGTAAACAGCTTGCCCAGCGCCGCCCGGATGCCGGAATTGGCAAGGGACAGCGGGATGGCTCCCTCCAGCACGCCTTGGGGGCAGAGGTATTTGCAGAAGAATGGGTCACCCATGCCAACATCGTTCACAAGGAACGCCGGTAGCAGGAAAACCATCACCAGCAGGACAGCGTATTTCAGGTATGTCAGCGGCTTCAGCCTCTTTGTAGAAAGCTTCTTAGTGGGGATTTTGTGCAGCAGCTCCTGAAACCAGCCGAAGGGGCATAGAAAGCCGCAGATAAAGCGCCCCAGCAGCACGCCCAGCAGAATGAGAAAGCCTGTGATATAGTAGGAGAAGCTGAACCTGGAAGACCCCACCACCGCCTGAAACGCCCCAATGGGGCAGGCCCCGGACGCCGCCGGACAGGAGTAGCAGTTCAGCCCCGGCACGCAGGCGGTCTTCCCCGCCCCCTGATACAGTCCGCCCTTGAGATAGTTCGGCAGGTGCAGGTTGGTCAGCAGCGTCGCCCCCGCCTGAATCCAGCCCCGGAAGCGGGACATGGTCTGTGAAATGCCTGAAAACTTTTTACCCAATTCCCACACACTCCAGACATAATTTGATTGCTTTGCTCAGCACTGTCGCCGCCTCGCCCCGCCAGACACCGAAGCACAGCATGGCGGCTCCGGCCATCAGCAGCACGATCTGCGCCGCTGCCTTTTTCCTACAGCTCATTTTTCATCACCCTTTCCGATTTTCTGCCCCCATCATAGCGCAGGAGAGTTAAAGTCTATGTTAAGAACGAAAACTTAACGCAAACCTTATCTGTTTTTGCTATAATGAAAGCAACACAAAAACGAAGAAATAAAAAGGAGGGCTCTTATGCACCTTTTAGTAATTGAAGATGAACGCGCCCTGTGCGAGACCATCGTTCGCAGCCTGCGGCGGCTGGCCTACAGCGTGGATTTCTGCTATGACGGGGAAACGGCACTGGAGCTTCTGGGCGTGGAACGATACGATCTGGTGCTTCTTGATCTGAATCTGCCGAAAAAGGACGGCATGACGGTGCTGCGCACCCTGCGGCAGACTGACCGGGAGACGCGGGTGCTGATCCTCTCCGCCCGCAGCGAAGTGGAGGACAAGGTGCAGGGGCTGGATGCCGGGGCAAATGACTATCTGGCGAAGCCCTTCCACTTGGCGGAGCTGGAGGCCCGCATCCGCAGCCTGACATTGCGGCAGTTCACCCAGCAGGATGTGCTGCTAAGCTGCGGAGGCCTGACCTTTGACACCCGCTCCCGTACCGCCACCGTCAACGGGCAGACGCTGACGCTCACCCGGAAGGAAACGGGAATCCTGGAATACCTGATGGTGCATCAGGGGCGGCCCGTAAGTCAGGAGGAGCTAATGGATCATGTTTGGGACAATAGTGTGGACAGCTTCAGCAATTCCATTCGCGTCCACATCTCCGCCCTGCGCAAAAAGCTCCGCGCCGTGCTGGGCTATGACCCCATCCGCAACCGCATCGGCGAGGGATATCTGATGGGAGGCGAGGAAGCATGAAGCGTCTTTCTTTGCAGTGGCGCATCACGCTGATGACCGTCCTGCTCATCGGCATCACCTGCGTGGCCATGAATTTGCTGCTGTGCACCTCCGGTGTGTACTATATGGACACCATTGCGGACAGCTTACAAGGCGGCGGCACGGTGATCCTGAATGATGGCGGAGCGGCGAGCTTTGACCCGCAGCTCATAGCGCCCAACGAGGAGTTGACCATCGTCGTCGATGGGGTGCAGGGGCGCTTCCGCACCACCAACTGGTACATCACGGCGGCGGTAACGCTGCTCAGCGGCATCCTCGCCTATTTCGTCAGCGGACGCGCTCTCAAGCCCCTGCGCAGCTTTACCTCGCAGGTGGAGCAGGTGCAGCTGAACAATCTTGCTGATATGAGGATCGATGAAGACGCTATTTCGGAGTTCCGGCAGCTGAGCCGCTCGTTCAACCAGATGCTGGAGCGGCTGAACAACGCCTTTTCCGCCCAGCGGCAGTTCACCGGAAACGCCGCCCACGAGCTGCGCACGCCACTGGCACTAATGCAGGCGCAGTTGGAGCTGTTTTCCGCGGAGCATCCTGATGTGCGGCCGGAGACGGCGGAGTTCCTCACGCTTTTGCGTGAGCAGACGGAACGGCTGATACAGTTGACCAGGACACTGTTGGAGATGAGCAATCTGCGGCAGGTGGAGCGGAACGAGCGGATCCAGCTCGCTCCCATGGTCGAGGAGATCTTCACAGATCTTGCGCCGCTCTCAGATAAGCTCGGCGTCACGCTGACGGCGGAGGGCGACGGCATTATGACCGGCAGCGATGCACTGATCTACCGGCTGATCTTCAACCTGACGGAGAATGCTGTCAAGTACAACCGGCCGGGCGGCTCGGTACGGGTTTCTGTCACTCAGGAGTTGGAAAAGCTCCTGCTCCGCGTCTCCGACACCGGCTGCGGCATCCCGGAGGTGTATCAGCGCAGTATCTTCCAGCCCTTCTTCCGGGTGGACAAGTCTCGCAGCCGGGAATACGGTGGCGCAGGACTGGGGCTCTCACTGGTATGGGAGATCGCCGACCTCCACGGCGGCTCCGTTTGGGTGGAGAAAAGTTCGGAGAAGGGCACTACCATTGCGGTGGGGTTGCCAACGCAACAATCAACGAAGCCTTAAAACCCTTTTATTCGTTTTTCGCCGCTTCGCTTGCCGCCCTGCGGCGTTCCTCTCCGTATGGGGCGGTCAGCCTGTTTATGAGGTCGGTGTTGTGATATAATGCGTTTTTTCCGGCTCTACACAGGAATCAGCGAGCTTCGTCCCTCGTGACCGCTTTTTCTCTGAGCGGATGGAAGAATCGTCAGAGATTATTACGCTGAATTACATGAAGAGGCACTCCAGCTGCCGGAGGATGCTGGTGACGAGGACGAAGAAGTGGATGTCAACGAGGACTACGAGGCAGAATCGGACGATGAACCTGTCTGATTAAGGCAGTGTTGACCTGTGGGGCGGCTGAGAAGCCGTCCCTTTTACATAGCTAAATGGTTTGTGAATGAACTATTTTGAGCTATGAAGCTATGGAATCTGTAGGTGATATCTGGTAAAATAGGAGGTAAGAACAGCGATGCAAATCGGAATTGACCGAGCTGAAAGAGAAGGATGCTTGTTGCCCGAAAGACAAGAAGATGGAAGTAGAAGAAAACAAAAAATAATTTTTTATATGAAAGGCTGGTTGCAGAATGTCAAAACAAAATATTTATGATAATGATTTATTTTACGAAAACTTCGAGAAAATACGTAGCAAAGAAATCAATTTTAATGATATTATTGAGACACCAATAATATTAGGAATGATACCTGAACTATATAAAAAGAAAGTATTAGATATTGGATGTGGTATGGGGCAACATGCACTTCAATATTCAAAGAAAGGGGCGTTATCCGTTCTTGGAATTGATATATCGGAAAAAATGTTAGCATATGCAAGAAAAAATAATGCTGCCTCTAATATTGAATACAGAAGACTGGCTTTTGAAGAATTGGATGATTTAGAGGAAAAGTTTGATGTTATTACAAGTTCATTGGCTTTTGATTATGTAGAAAATTTTGAAAGGCTTATGAAACAGATTTATAGTCACTTGAATGAAAATGGCAAATGTGTTTTTTCGATGTCACACCCAATAAGTACAGCATATGATGGGACTTTTGACAGATATACCAGAACAGAAACTGGAGAAAGATTATATGCTAATCTACGAAATTACGGAATAGAGGGTAAGCGTGTTATTCATTGGGTAGTAGATGAATATGAACTTTATCATAGAACGATTTCAACATTAATAAATGATATTGTTTCTGCTGGATTTATTATTGAGGAATGTCAGGAATCAAAAGTACCAGAATCAATTAGAGAAAAGCGAGCAGATATGTTTGGAGGAGTTATTCATCAGCCAGACTTTATTTTTTTTAGGTGTGGAAAGAAAAATTAATATTTTATCTATGTAAAGAACCCGACAAATTCCAGTTGTGCGCCCAGCTAAGGGTGTGTAGTCAAGCCGGTGGGAATCCGGTTTATCCAAGGTTTAGCCAACCAGATAATAGCGAGTCTTGGGACGATGTCGGAACGGCATCTGACAAGCGTAGACAGCAAGAAAGCAGGGTTGAATAGTGATTGAGCTTCGAAACGTTAACTTCAGTCGGTCGACGTCTTAACTGGTGCGGAAGACAATACCATGTAATGCGATATGGCGAGTGTTATGTGGCACTGCGGAGTCAGAGAACCAATCATGTTTTACATTGTGAATACACATCAACTGGGGAGAACCTGCTGTTTCTCGAAAAAGAGTATGAAGTCACAACTGAAAACGGAGGACTTCAAATGAATGGCAGGTAGTCGGACAATCCCATAGTACTGTAGAAACCGGGTAATGCCGATGGAGGGAAGGGGATTGCATAGTAAAGGTCTTACTGAGGACACATTATCCGTACTCAGGGACGGAGGAAATAATGGAAACGAAATTAGTAAGAATAGCTGAGATATCGGCAACATCAAAACATCCTATATTTACATCAGTGTACCACTTGATAAATGAAGATATGCTAAAGCAATGCCATAAGGAATTAGATGGAAACAAAGCAGTCGGAATTGACAAGGTGACCAAGGATGAGTATGGGAAGAATCTTGATAGAAATATTAAGGAACTAGTACAGAGGTTGAAAAACAAATCCTTTAAGCCACTTCCGTCACTGAGGGTATATATACCCAAAGGAAATGGAAAGAAAACGTACTATTGCTTATATTAAAGTGAATGTTACTATGAGGAGCCGTATGCGGGAAAGCCGCACGTACGGATCTGTGAGGGGCTAAGATTGAGAGGTCTTAGTCTACTCGACTTATTGACCAAGAAAAAAATGTTCATCGAAGTTGAACGTGAAATGGCGAGGTATGATATCATTGCAGGAAAGATTGCGGATGATGTAACAAACGCTACCCTTACTGCTTACCTTGCCGGGGCTTTCGGGACAGCAGGCGATAAGGAAGCAGACGATTTCTGTATCAGACAGTTGCTGCCCAATAAATTAAAAGATCAATATTGCTTTAAAACGGAAGCAGCTATTAAGTGTCTGAAATTTGTGAAAGGTGAGAAGATATGGCTGAAGTAACAATTCCAAAAGAAAAAATAAATTATACAATAGATCTTCTTATCACTATGGTGACAGATGAGATTGCAGAAGAAACGGGCAGGGACAGAAAAGAGATATTGACGGATTTTCTATGTTCAAAGACAGGAAAAGCACTGTATGATGAGAAAACAAAACTGTGGTGTAATGGTCCGGCATATATAACCGAATTGTATAAGGAAGAATTAGAGAAATCTTGATATGGAATGTGAGTTTAAATTTATACAACAATCCAGGAATGTGCAAAAGCAGTCACCGGAGCTTGGAACCATCGAAAGAGGTTTCGGCTCCCATAAATAAGAAAATCTATCAAAATATAAGAGACCGTTTCAAGTTTTGTGTAAACGTTAAAAACTGAT
>NZ_QUJB01000041.1 GCF_003480435.1 Clostridium sp. AM30-24
AGATAGTATACCATACTGTCTAACAAATGGGGTGCAGTTCATAGTGCATGACTGCTATGTAAAAAGTTCAGAAAGGATTTTTGCAACCTGACACAATTTTCTGTTTTATAATCTCCGGCATCGTAAAAATATCTACCTCATCTGTATATGAAATGAGGTAGATAAATAATTTATGACTTAGATTTTTACATATCCTGTAGCCGGACCTGAACCGACCTTCGCAATGTACTCACTCTTAACTAAATCTGCCAGAGTGCGTTCCACCGTGGTTTTGCTTATATCAGGGTGAGCATCCATAATTTCTTTCTTTGTGATTTTACCAACTTTCTGATCAATCATCGCTTTAATTCTTTCGGGCTTAGAAAGAGTGCGATTCTTTAAATGTTCTACACGGCTTTCAAATTCATTATATGCTTTCAACATGATACCCAGATAATACTTAACAAAAGGCTCATAGCTGTTCTCATTTTCATGCCATCCTGTCGAACTTGCCTGCAATGCTTCATAGTAAGTTTCCTTTGTTTTTTCAATCAACATTTCCATGCTGACATATTTTCCTACAATATATCCTGCCTTATAGTACAAAAGAAGCGACAGTAAACGGCTCATGCGTCCATTTCCGTCATTGAAAGGGTGGATACAGAGGAAATCCAGAATAAACATAGGTATCAAAAGTAATCTATCAATTTTATCAGTATTCCATGCTTCTAAAAACTGTCTGCACAATTCATCCATAGCTTCCGCAGTCTGAAAGGCAGGAACCGGAATAAACCTTGCTTTCTGGTGACCTTCTGCATCTGTTTCTGCAATTACATTATCAGCATTTTTATATTCTCCACCGGAACCGGCGTAGGAATACAAATCACGATGAAGCTGCAAAATAATATTAGGTCTTGGCACAATATACTCATAGCTTTCGTGGATTGTAGAAAGCACCTCTCGGTAACCTGAGATTTCCTGCTCAGATCGGTTTCTTGGTTCTGCCTTTTGGCTGACCAATTCTTCCAATCTCTTATCTGTTGTATAAATACCCTCAATACGGTTAGAAGCACCTGTACTTTGAATCAAAGCGACTTCAAGAAGGGTTTTCAATTCATCAATATTAGCTTCCAAAAATAGCTCTTGCTTACCTTTGTGCTCATGAATTTTTCCAATCATCTGCACAATTTCAGGAGTAAGCAACTTTTCTGGCTCTTTTATATAATCAAAAGCTCTCATGTTATCTACCTCATTTCAGAATTATCTGCCTCATTTTACTCTAAAATGACGGAGATTTCAATGGGATGAGGCAGATAAATTTTCCAGTCACTATGACTGAAATAATAGTATGCACACCTAGCACACAGAATATTCAAGAGGTCGCTTTCAAAAACACAAAATATTTTATTTTTTGAAAGCAGATGCTATGTAAAGGCAACCCGAAGGTTGCCCCAGGCATCAAGCCTATCCTGTTTTCACGATCTGGCAATGTAATTTTAGCACTATGGTTAGTATATCCAAAGCAGAATAAAACATAAAAAAAGATCTGTCACCCTTAGGATTCTTCCCAAAGCCAACAGATCTTACATTTTCCCTTACATCTTTATACCCTTTGCCAGACTCGTCAGCAAAGCTGCCATCTCCGGATTAACCTTTTTTCTTTCTAACCCACGTTATTTTGCAGCCACGGTTACCACTGTTTCCTTTTTTTCGACATAAGCCAATAAAACATAGAACAAAATATTAATGCAAATACAACGCCAAAAACATTCTGAATCACTCTAAGACCAACTGCTCCTTTTAGTCCATAACTCTCTGTAGCAATGGCTAAAGCACCAAATGTGTTAAATACTGCCTGCCAGCCATATTTTGCAGAAAGTCCTACACCAATTCCGCCAAGGATTCCTATGTATGTATAGATGGATGACGGAAGCAGAAAATATAGTACTGTAAAGCATATTACACCTGCAATATTTCCGACAATCCTTTTGCGGACTCTGTATTGCATGTCCTCCATAAATGGTAAGATTGCTGACATTGCCGCAATCCCAGCCCACATTGCCCGTGGCATATTGCAGAGTTCCGCAATGCAGAGTACTGCCGGTACGCATATGATCTGACATAACTGCCACTTTGTTCTGGAAGAAGATATATCAAATTCCTGTACCAAATCATTCAAATTTCTTTTATACGTTCTGTTTTTATGATTTCGATAAAATACGAAGCAGGTAAGTGCTGCACCTAATGCCATTCCGGTTAATCGCATCTGATAACTTTTTCCTGTTACATCATATCCATACAATAACAGATAACCAAGAACCAATGTGGATTGGTTAAACATGAATGGGTTATGACATCCGAACAGAATCAGCACTGCCATTGCAGCAATGTTTAACAGCATTCCAAGTACCGGTGAAAGCTGGTTTGCTAAATGCGGACATACAGTCATAATTACAAAGAACAAAGCCAAAAGCATCGTAGATTGTCCGGTGTGGATCCCCAGATCCGCATTCCGAAATACCATAAGGCATAATAAAACTACTACACCCACAATACTATTCTCATTTCCAAATAAGATGCTGAAAATAGTAACAAATAAAAAACAAAATGCCATTGTAACAGCTATCTTTACCAAATATACCAGTATATGATATGATTTTTCTTTCACTGTTTCACTCTTTTTCAACAGATTTTTAGAACCTGCCTGATTTAACTGCAATTCCTGATAAAATGTCATGTAATTCCTCCTCTATCTGTTTTTCTTAAACTTATATGGCCTCATCTTTCTGTATTGGAAGCTCTACAACAAATCTGCATCCACCATATTCCCGGTTTTCTGCCTTGATTGTCCCGCCAGCACTATCTACGATCCGTTTCACAAGTGCAAGGCCGAGACCATTTCCTTCTGCTTTGTGAGAACCGTCTGCCTGATAAAATTTATCAAATATTCTGTTTTTCACATCATCCTCTATTCCCGGTCCTTCATCTTCCAGAATAAACATTACAGAATCCTTTTCCTGCTTCAGAAACATCATAATTGTCCCCTTTGCAGGACTGAACTTAATCGCATTATCTAAAAGATTCATCCATATATGCATAAAAAGTCCTTCATTCCCAGTATATTTAACTTCCTCCAGCTCTACCTGGAAACCAATTTCTTTTTCTGTCCATTTTGTCTCCAGGGAAAGAAATGCCTGACGGATCTGTTCATCCAAACGATATTCTGTTTTTTTCATGGGTATGTTCTGATTCTCTAACTTGGATAACAGCAAAATATTTCCGACCAATCCGGAAAGCCTTTGGGTATTAAACAGGATTTTTTCTACATATTCCTCTTGCTCCTGAGACAGTTCTTCTCCCTGAAGAAGCATTGTATACCCTTCAATGGCATTGATTGGGGTCTTAAACTCATGAGAAACATTGGAGACAAAATCCATCTGCAGTACTTCTGTTGCACGAAGCTCTTTTGTCATCACATTAAAACTCTGGTAAGATTCTCCAACTTCTGCGATACGGCTGTTCGTTTCCAAGTGCTGTTCAAAATCTCCCTGCGAAACTTCCTTCATTGCTTTACTGAGTCTGGTAATTGGTTCCAGCAACCTTGCATTGATAAAGGAAGTAATCAGCCCTGCAATCAATGTATTAAAAATCAAAAGCCAGCCAAGCACAGGTATGCTACCAGGCAGACTAAAAAAATGATTCAAAAAAGCAAATAATAACGCAGATATGACTGTTGAAAATACAAGTGCCAGCCAGATTGCACCAGTCAGACAGGATCGGATCCGCAATCCTTTTTCTTTCTTTTGTTCCATTATTTTTTCACCACCTTGTATCCAATTCCACGCATTGTTACGATTTCAAAATCAGGGTTATCTTTCAAACGCTCCCTGATTCTTCCTATATGTACCTCTATCGTATGTGGGTCTGCCTCCGTCTCGTATCCCCATACTTCATCCATCAACTGTTGTTTTGTAAATGTTCTGCCTGGCGAAGCTGCAAGCTTATATAAAAGCAGGAATTCTTTTTTAGGCAAAACAAGACTTTCCTTATCAGTTGTAACCGTCATTGCATCATAATCAAACTCTGTTGAACCGATCACAATTTTGTGTTCATTCAGTATCTGTGCACGGCGAAGCAGTGCTCCGACTCTTAAAACCATTTCATTCACATTTACCGGTTTTACCATATAATCGTCACTTCCCGAAAGAAATCCCTGGCGCATATCATCAAAGGAACCTTTCGCAGTGATCATAAGTACCGGTATCTGATATCCTGCTGAACGGAGTTCCGACACCAGTTCATAACCATCCATAACCGGCATCATAATATCGGAAATGATCAGATCAATATACTCTTTATCCAATATTTCTAATGCCAGTGCTCCATCCGATGCACTTTTGACCTGATATCCATTCTTCTCAAGCACTTTTTGGAATAGCTGGCTTAATTCTTTATCATCTTCTACAATTAATATTTGAAACACGATCTTCTTCCTCCTTTATCAGAACAGATATCTTGCCCATCCAAGCAGATGCTGTACCAAAAGTACGTTTCTCTGACGCTTCTTTGTCAATTCAATTGGCTCTACATGATACGGATCATGATAGGTTCCATCTTCCAATACCTGTCGGGACACTCTTTCATATTCCATCATGCCTTCTTCCAACTGTTTATTAATCTCTTTGCTACGTATTACAAGCATCAGTTCCGTATCCAGATACGTGCTTCTCATATCCATGTTAAAGGAACCGATTACGGATAGATCATCATCAATCAGGATGCTTTTTCCGTGGTAAGAATAGCCGCCTTCATACTCCCAGATATCAATTCCTGTATTTAAAATTCTGTTTCTGTTTCTCGCATAATCAGCAGAACCAAACGGATTTCCATTGTTGGCAACCGAATTGGTCATGATAGAAAAATCCGGAACTCTCTCCGCAATCTCTTTCCATGTATTATACATCATATCATTGCAAATAATATATGGTGTATGAATTTTCACGCGCTCTTTTGCATTTTTCATTAGTTCTCCCAGTTGATACCAGACTACTGGTTCCTTGGAACCTGTGTGGATAGGATTTGACACTAATGCAATCTTTTCTGTCTCAAAAGTTTCGTCCGTGTAATCGGTATCGCAGATTCTTTCCTTATTCTCTTCAAAATATTTCTGATAGCCGTTCTGCAGTTCTAAAACTGCGTTCTTTACAGATTTTCTATTTGCCAGTTTTTTATTGTCATGAAAATAACCACTGTCTTCTTGTTCCCATATCGTTTCAAAATACTCTAACAACTGGTTAACTGAATTTTCTTTCTCAGGTTCATCGCAAACCACTAACACATCTCTGTCATAGTTCTTATGTCCCAGAAAATCACCCAGGAAATAATTGTATGTATTTCTTCCACCAAGAATATATGTCTTACCATCTGCAATCAAATATTTATCATGCATTCTCCCCATCATCTTCCATGGTTTCAACGGATTGGCCTTATTATACAGTTTAATTTCAACATTCTCATGGGAAGATAATCCATAGAAATACGGATTGCCTTCCATATCAACCCAGCTCTCCATTCCATCTACTAACAGACGAACATGCACACCTCTGTCTGCCGCATCATGCAGTGCTCCTAAGATCAATTTTCCACTTTCATCTGATTGAAATGCAAAAGTAGAAAGAATAATGTCTTCTTTTGCATTTCGGATCAAACGCACTCTTTGTAAAAGTGCTTCTGGATTTTTTTCTATGATCACTGCTCGTTCCATATTCTCGCTGCGTTCGTTCCACGAATCATTTTGTGTTTCTTTTTTAATGGTATTAGACACTTCCGGCTGTTTTTTATATGCAATACAGATTCCAAATAATTCATAAAAAGCCACACATAAAAAAATTGACAGTATAACAAAAACAATTTTACATATCTTACGTTTTCCCATCGCACATCACCTGACTTTTTTTCATCTTATGTCTATACAATACAAAGTCAACCTCAATTTTACCTCAACAGAATTAATTTTATCCATGTAAATTTCCTGTACCGGCAATCAGACATAACAAAAACGACCTCTCAAAATCAACTATTTTTTGAAAGGTCGTTTCACTAAATTCTTATAACAATCCAGCAAATAATCTCATAAATAATTGTCCCAGTCGCAAATATGCACTGCGCCCAGTACAATATTGATCTGTTACATCACGACATTCTCCCATCGTTCTTATCAGATCATTTTTAATTTCCACAACTGCCTGACAATCTGCCATGAAACAGCCGTTTTCAAAATGATGATATAAGCTTCTATAATCCAGATTGATTGTTCCACAGGTTGCCATACAGTTATCCACTATACTCATTTTCGCATGGCAAAATCCTGGTGTCCATTCATAAACTCGCACTCCATGTTTAACCAATCCATGATAAAAAGAGCGAGTTATATTATAAATGAATTTTTTATCAGGAATTCCTGGTGTGATAATTCTTACGTCTACCCCTCGCTTAGCAGCCAGACATAACGCATGTGTCATTTCGTCTGTTATAATTAGATATGGTGTCATAAACCAACAGTAATTTTCGGCCTTATTTATCATACTGATATAAACTTCTTCTCCGACCTGCTCATTATCCATAGGACTGTCTGCATAAGGCTGAACAAAACCTGTTTGCTGTGCTTTATAATCGTAATGAATAATGTATTTACTAAAATCAGTATCATTCGTAGCTTTTTCACTAACAGCATTCCACATTTCTAAAAATGTCACTGTAAGTGACTGAACAGCATCTCCTTCTAAACGAATACCGGTATCTTTCCACTGCCCATACGGATGCGTATAATTAAAGTATTCATTTGCAAGATTATATCCACCTGTAAATCCAACTTTTCCATCAATTACTGTTATTTTTCTGTGATCACGATTGTTCAAAAATAGATTTAAGCCTGGCACAAATGGATTGAATACACGACAATGAATTCCTATACTCTCCATCTTTTTTACAAAATCTGTGTTAATAAAACCTATAGACCCCATATCATCATAGAATACCCTGACTTCCACACCGGCTTTTACTCTCTCTTCCAGAACATCTTGAATCTTATGCCAAGCTTCAGCATCTTCTATCGCATGATATTCCATGAAGATAAACTTTTGTGCTTTCGCAAGTTCTTCAAGCTGTGCCTCTAATCCCTTCACTGCTTCATCAAAATACTTGATATCCGTATTCTGATAGATTGGATACCGCGAATTTCTTTGTATGTAACTTGCAATATTTCCTGCTTTCGGAATCTTTTCTTTTATTCTGCTTAAACACTCTTGATTGTCTGGAAGCATTGGTAACAATTTGCTATCAATTTCTGCATATCGCTCACGCATTTTATGCGTGCCACCATTCAAGCCAATCAATAAATACAGGCCTACACCCATAATTGGGAAAATCAGAATTAAAATGACCCAAGGCATTTTCATAGAAGATGTCTTATCTGACGCATACAATCTCAAAACTAAGATTCCACTTAAAATTCTGGTAAATAAATTTATGATTTCTGCATATTCATTCAAGCGTGTTACGATAGTAATAATAAAAATCACTTCCAGAAGAATGCAGATTATGGAAAAGCACAATCGTTTTATTCCATTTTTTGTTTTTGCTTTTCCTTCTAAGGTATCTTGCTTCATATGTATTCCACCTCTTCTTTCTACGTCAGCTCTATATTCAAAATACTATTTATTTTGATAATTGATTCGTTCCCCTTCTATTGTTTTGTTTCAAATTCACATATAATCATACTTTCAAGGACTACATTATTTTCTGGGTATATTCCAGCATTTTTAATATAAAATTGACCTAACACTACATACAAAAGGTATTTACCTTAATTATAACTTTAAATATATCTTATGTACATTATTTTCCATCAAAAAAAGTCCACCCACATCTGGATTTCTCCTAATTCCAGTAGACTCTGTTCTATTTCCATTATTATATTTTTATTC
>NZ_QUJB01000042.1 GCF_003480435.1 Clostridium sp. AM30-24
TCAGTGTCTCAAAATCAGTAATTCCATTCATGCCATCTCGGTCGTAAATCCCAATCAAAAAATTTTTTGAGAAATTTGCAAAAAAAGTTCTCCGTTTTTCCCAAATCTTACATAATATCTACGAAGGAGAGAGAAGAGATGAAAATACCAAGAGAAATTCCGTCAATGCGACGGACAGATAACAGCTTAAAAGAAGTCATGACAAATTTGTGTAACCAGAAAAATTTCCGAAGAGTCTTTTTAAACCAGACGATCCCTGTGCTGAGTTTATTTGCTAATCAGCCAACTATGGTGCTTTTATATTTTATCTATAACGCCGACACCAATAATATGATCTACTGTACTTACGAAGACATCATGCAGGACTGCTCGATCGGAAACAAGAGAACCGTGGCAAATACACTAAAAACACTTCAGGAGACAAGAGCAATTGTAAAGATCTCTAAGTCTCATTACATGTTAAACCCAGCCCTTATGCTTCAAGGGAACAATGAAAAGTTTGGTTTGCTGGCATTTGAATTTAATGATTATATTTCTTTATATGAAAAGGAGAAACGCTATGTATCAAAATGAAATGAAAGAAAAAGCTAAGAAAGTCAACATTATTGATTTTTTAAGAGAAACCTACCCAGAACTGGTCTTTGAAAGAAAAGATGGAAGCTTTGCGTACAGCAAAAATCCGGCTATGACCTTCTTCTCCGGCCGTGATGGTTATTACCACTATTGTGACAATGCAGCCAAGAAAAAAGGAGCTCAATATTACTCCGGAGACAACATCAAATTTTTGATGGACTACATTGGTGGATACACTTTTTTAACAGCAGTAGATGCTTTAGCAGAGTTTGCGGATATCGCATAATTAAATAGAGAATCCGAGAAATCGGATTCTCTATTTATAACCCTTTAGATGAATTAAAGAATGAATTTTTTATCCCTAAATAAGGGATAATTTATTGAAAAAACAAAAATAAAATAGGCTATTATGCATTTATATTTGACATATAATAACTTTGATATATTCGTAAATTATCGCAAAATGACATGCAGATAATTATACGTTAATTCGCTAAAATACATATAAAATGACAAAGTGCAATGGCACTGATTTGACGTCATTAAATGACAATCTGTTAGAGATAAATTGCGCCTGCATATGGAATGACGTGGTGGCAGCTTCTACAAAAGTACATGCGTATTGATGGCGACATTAAAACTCAGTCAGTTGTAATGACAATCGTATACAATGATTCTACTCAAGGTGGACATACGAAATACAAAACCTATTACATCCCGCGTCCAGTAGATAATAACGTCATCGCTTACTCGCTCCAGATTCTTGATGATAAGAATGAAATCACAGGGAACTCCAAGAGAATTTTAGCTAACACCACACATGAATATGAGTTGAAAATGCAGAGGCAGGATATTCGAAAAATACATAGAATTTCACAGCAGAGCATAGGCTCCTTTTTTTATTCCTTAATCTAAGAAATAGAATTCTTAGCTTTTCTTAGTAACGGTGAGTTACACAATACTGGACGCAGGACTAAGACAGGCGCAGACTCTTTTTCCATTCAAAGAATCTCAATGAAATAACGTATCTATTTGACATTCTAAGGAATACATCTTATAATATTCATAGAGTTATTCTCTGCTGAATCTGACATACTAATATTAACTAAGAAACGTATTTGAAAGAATGAGGAGATAGAGATTATGAATAGATTAAAAAAATTAGCGACAGGAGCAGTCGCAGGTGCATTAGCAGCCGCAATGACACTCACAAGCTTTGCAGCAAATATTACTTATACATATAACCCAGGTGGAGTAACAAACTACATTAAAACAGACAGTTACAAAGGATATGAGAACTTCCCATGTTGGATTTGGTATCAGGGATACTGTTATTACTACGATCAGAACGGTAACTATTTAACAAATACTACGACGCCGGACGGCTATACCGTCGATGAATTAGGCCGTTGGACTGTCAATGGTAATCCGATCCACAATGGAGCAGGTAATTACAAGATGCATACTGAGGATTATAACGGAAAAACAGATGACGAGATCTGGAGCTTAATGAAAGAGAAATTGATTCCGGTATATCAGGATGCTATTATCTCTAAAGACTACGATGGTTTAGATGCCGATGGGAAACAAATCCATATTGATCAGTATTCATACGGATATGGTAATGATATTATCTGGACAGATAAAGATATGAGTACATATGGTGGATACGGCGAAACTGTTATTACTCATAATGATTCAAGGTATAATACATTTGCTACAGCATCAATAGGTAATCAGTGGTCTGACATGGAACAAATGTTTAATAATGCAATTTCAAAAGCTTGTTATGCTAATAAAGTTGATGTAAAAGAAAAAACAATCAAAGCTGTAGTTGGAGATAAAATCGGAACTGAGCTGTTTAATTATATTAAACCGCATGCAGACAAAATCATTTCAGACCCTGTAGAGAATCCTTATAATATGCCTGACGGAATTATGCCAAGTAAACTTGACTTTTCTGCATGGCAGAATCGTAAGACAGACTATGGAAAAACTTTTTCTGTACAGGTAGTTGGTGAATCAATCAAAATTAATGTTTACAAATAAACAAAACTCATATAAAATTAAGAGGAGCCAAAAAGGCTCCTTTTTATTATGCACATGTGTGGAGGATAGGTATGAGTAGATATCATTATTACATTGAGTCAAAGTCCAGAATGAGGATACTCTCTAAAAAGGGTTATAAAAAAGATATTAAGATTAAGGATGTAGTAAAACTTACGGAAAACGGTCATAAAATGAATATCTTAGCAAACGGAAAAGAAGACCGTGTATTAAACTTGCTTATATATTTTGCAATAGCAGGACTTATTCTTATATTTATATTAACAATAATTGGAAGCGATATACTTGGACTTGAAAATAAACTTTATAACATGGCAAGTGATATGGTTGCAATCATCGGTCTTATATTAACGATAGTGTCTTTTGACTGTGTAAAAGATAAGCTTGATAAATATATGAAATTTGGATATGTTGGAAACAGATGGATGATATTGTTATTTATATTTTTAATAGCAATATATGCGTCGAGTCCACTACCACACTTTGAACTTGAAAATAAATTCGCAAATATTATTAGTCTATTATGCTTTTTTATATCATTTTATAATTTTTATAACTCATAAAACGAATTTTTATCGATTAAAGAACCAATAGGCAATATAAAAAGACATGTAAAAATACAAAATATAAAACTCAAAATAATATTGGTAATGAAATCATTTTTTATTGATGGGAGAATCATAAACAATCCAAATATAAAGATAATAAAAAAATAGTCCATTAAAAATACGTATGGTAAAAATAATAGTTTCACTAAACAATAATCACAATACGTAGGTTTATCAATATCCTTAGCAATACGATATTCGTGCTTAACCCAATTAATTATTCTTTTCATATAATCACCTTTCTAAAAGTTCACAAAAAGATAACAAAAAAACTTCTTTGTATCTCTATATATTATGTAAGAAAATCCCTTTTTCGCGTGCAAAATCTTACATAATATTAGAAAATAACAAAGGAGGTTTTTTGTGTCATGTCTAAACACAAACTCATAAAAATATTCGCTCCCATTCTTCTGGGATTATCTATATTAGCTCAACCTGCGTCTGCTTATGCTGCTGATTACCGAGATGCAGGAATTATGACTAGAGACAAATCAACATATGTTTGGTACTCAAAAACATATGGAAATTCTGTAACTTATGATGTCCATAATGAAGGTGGTTTTAACGTATACGTCCCGTATACAAGTTTTATGACCGGTCAAGATAAATTTCGTCGGATGTTTACAAATCTTTTCAGCATCTATAATTCAGGAATTGGTGAGACTTATAATAAAGCTGCTATGCGTTGGAACGCACCATTGTACGCAAACGCTGGTGGCGTCCAAACTCAATATTTTGTCAAGAAGATATCGACAACGGATAATGATCGCGAATCTGCAATGGCAACATCCAATTTAGGCGATTTCTCACCAAGTTTTAATGTCGAGTTCAGATATGCTGGCATTGTTATTGATACAAATAATAGCGATAGAGGATCCGTCGTAACAAATCCAACCTATGCATCTGACTGGATTCAGGAAGCCAGTGTAGCTGGCAGTAGAGGAGAAAACAAAACTTATTACATTTACAACAAAGATGGTTCAGAAAAACAAGGATATAATCTAAAGCTTATCGCAACCGATGATGTAAAACACCCAAAAGATCTTATCGAAAACTGGAGCGGATCCAGTGGAGTTCCATCTAACATTCCAACTCAATCATTATATTATAGAACTGCACAGGAAGTATTCGAGACTTGGGCTGAGAGAACAACTATCGGAGCCAAGTACAAAGCTGCATACGAGAATTACGCGCCTGCATATGGAATGGCGTGGTGGCAGCTTCTACAAAAATACATGCGTATTGATGGTGATATAAAAACTCAGTCTGTAACCATGACCATCGTATACCGTGATGTAACGGACAATGGACACATTAGATACAAAACGTATTATATCCCGCGTCCAGTAGATAATAACGTCATTGCTTATTCGATCCAGATTCTTGATGATAAAAATGAAATCTTAGAAAAATCAGAGAGACCGCTTGAAAAAGTTACCGACGCCTTTGGCGGTGCAGATGCAACCGACAAAAACATAAAGACAAACGGAAGAATTAAATTAAAAGTCGGAAAAACTTACACAGCAGAGTTAGGAATGGTATATGCTTCTTTGAGTAGACCATACTCATACACCGATAAAACAGATGAGAATGCCAGACCTCAAATTCAGGTTTGGTCAGATGTATCATCAGGCGAAACCGGAGGCGCAGAAACAGGTTCATTCAAAGAATTTGGTTCAGACAATACTGCCAATATTGAAGGATTAAATGTCTTGGAAGCAGACTGGATGGATCGTAACTATAGAGGCGAACACCTAACAGCTATGGCCAGATATACCGTAGTAGGAGATACTTCAAACTATGGATATTTAGTAGGTATGGCAGGTTATAAAGTAATTGCATTCACAGTAGATGCCGCATTCCCTCAAAAAGGTCATCTAAAGTTCATCGTTCCTCAGGTTTACTCAGACAATGGTGATAACGAATACAAAGGTGATGATGCGATTGAACTCGATTACGAACTCGAAATCGGCGACGAGAAAGAAGACGACCCAAAAGATCCAGAACTCTATGGAGATATGAACTTAGGCCAACGTGAATATAGATGTCTTCATTATAAAAAAACAATTGAAGAAGACGATAAAGATAAGCCAATTATGAAAACAGATCCTATAACTGGAGAAAAGGTTGAAACTGGCGAGTATGAAAAGAAAAAAGTTGATTATGAATACGTAACTGATTATGGTTGGTATGATACTTATGCGTCTTCTCCTGATGGTAAACAAGCTGGACTTTGGGATGGAGTTCCAGAAGCTTCAGGCAGTATCTACCCAATCGACGATCACTCCTGGTGGGAATATGATCAGCAGTGGCCAGACCAAAGTGCAGATGCCTACTATAAGATCTGGTTGACGAAGGCCGGTGATTCTTGGAGTCCATCTGATGAAACGTATTATCGATCAGAAACAGCAGACTCAGACTCAGACGAATTCCTGATAACTACATATGAAATCCCTCATCACACCTTATGGGTGTTATTTTTTTAACTAAAAAAAGGTTGGTAATAAGGGTAAAAACGCTACTTTTTCCTCGACCCTTCTCACATAATATTCTTAGAGGAAAGAGGAGGCACGCCATGAAAAAAATATTTAATTATTATATCCTGTCTGCGAAGGAAATGGATGAGATCCAGTACACCATAGACTGGTATCACAAGTATAAAATTTTAGCTGAACTGGAGTGGAAGTCCGATGAAAAAGACGCTGAAACTCCTGAGTAATCTTGTAGGTTTCACAGGCATATGGACAGCACTTCCCATATATTTCTTAGAAAATCAACAGATTCTTCCGGTAACAACAAAACAGGCATTCTATATGACAGCTGCTCTGTCCGCATGGATCATGTTAAACAACCTATGGAGCATCGCATGTGAAGGGAAACAATTCTCAGAGTTCCAAGCCGGAGATGGATTGATTCCAGATACCGGTCTGAAAAAGGACTCGCCGCAAAAGCGGGCAGCAACCTATCCGAAAATTCCCACCGAACTGATCTCAAAGAACCCAGAGGGTATAATCCTTGGATGTGACAAAGGCAGATACGTCAGAATTAAAAACCAAATCTTACATTCCTGCATCGTTGGCGGTTCCGGATCCGGTAAAACGTCAACGGTGATCTTAGATACCCTTCTTGCCAATTATTCTGCGCCTGAACTTGAAATGCTGACTTTTTGTATCGACATCAAAGGAGAACTCCATGAGAAAGCCACGAAAAAGGATGACCCGACCATTTATGTCGTGGATCCTTCAAATCGTAGAACTGCCGGATGGGATGTATGGTATCGGTTACATGGTGATGCTTCAGATGACCTCATTGTGGAGAGCATGGAAGAAATCGCAGAGGCGTTGATCGTCAGCACAAATCCGAAGGATATGTTTTTCGTAGTAAATGCCCGATCCATGTTCACGGGCTTATTGGTTTACTATTTCAAAAAAGGTGAGAGCTTTATAGATGCCGTCAACCACATCCTGGAGTCAGATGCCAAAAAGCTGATTGAAGAAATCATTGAAGAAAGCGTAAAGAGTGACCTATGGTATCAATACCTTGCGAAGTTTGTCGGAAAGAAAGCGGAGTCCGTGGAGGACTGCATGGTGGAGATGACAACGAACCTCTCAGTCTTCAGCAAGTCAGATGTGAAATTCTGTTTCCGGGATAACGCAGTCAAGGCAAGTCCCGCAGCATTCAAAGAGAACAAATCTATTTTCTTAGCGATCCCAGAGCATCTGCTTGGAAGTTACCAGGCTATTATGCGTTTATGCACAGCACAAGTCTTACAGGATTTACAGCGGAGACCGGATGCAGATGCGGCCGCAAAACCGATCCTGGTACTGATTGATGAATTTGCCAGACTTGGACGTGTGGAGACAATCTTCAACGCATTGGCAACCTTAAGAAGTAAAAAGACAATGGTCATGCTGGCTTTCCAGTCCATGGCTCAGATGGAAGTCATCTATTCCAAGGAAGAGGCAAGAGTCAT
>NZ_QUJB01000043.1:0-2123 GCF_003480435.1 Clostridium sp. AM30-24
TTTTCGGGCTTGGTGGAGAACCAATTTCTGGGAATAAATATGACCGGAAATTCGCTGTAAAGCCAATTTCTGGAAAAAATAGCAACCAGAAACTCGGAATAAATACCAAAAACTATGATTAAATCCCAATTCTCGGAATAAATATGATGGGAATTTGATGAACATCCAATTTCTCGGAATAATTGTATTCAAAAACTAGGATTAAATGGAATTAAGCGGAGAAAATGGCACCAAAAACTTAGAATAAATTCCAGATACTCGGAGTAAATACCAATTTCCGGGAATAAATATGACCGGAAATTCCATGAACATCCAAATTCTGGTAGAAATAGCGACCAGAAACTCAGAATAAATCCAAAAACTCGGAATAAATATGCCGGGAATTTCGATGTAAATCGCAAAAACTCGAAATAATTCAATGCCCGTATGCGTCTGTCTCTGAAAATTAGCGTCCGAATGGTTTGAATCAATTCAATCTGAATAAACCATAAGGAGAACTGAACATGGAAAAAGCGGGAACGAAACGTAGGGACATTCATTTTAGGAGTGATAAGAATGGAATGGTAGTGTGCGTACACTCAAGGGAAGCCAGGGAGTATGCAAGGTACTTGGAAGCGTCTGCGGATGTTGCTTCTTATGAGGCCGGAACCGTATTGGATCCTGACAAGTACCCATTCATAAATACAATCGGGATCCGTAAAGAATATTTTGACACTCAGTGGACGTCAGATTTTGTAATTCATTTTACAGATGGAAGGACAGGAATCCGGGAACTGACGCACAAAGACGGACTTTCCAAACGGGCAGCTATCGAAAAACTGGAGTTTTCCAGACGGTACTGGAGTACCACAAAGGTTGCGGAGTGGAAGCTCGTTGTCATGGAGAAGGGAGAGTGCTGAGATGTTCTTAGAAAACTGTGGAGAAGTAATTCGGGTATTATGCGGAAACAAAGAAGGAAACTGGGTGATCTCTTACGATAACCCATGCACACCGAAGTTTGTACTTAGAGATGATCTTAGAGCCATGGAACGCATAGAGCCACCAAAAGATTTCCAGATGAGGATGACACAGGAGCAGACACCGGGACAGAAGAAGCGGCAGGAACTGATCTCGGAACTCTTGGAAGAGGAATCCTATGTGTGGGACCGTACTGGACGCAACACAAAGATCCGGGAGATTGCAGCCAGGGAGAATACGAGTGAGCGGAGAATCCGGGAGCTGTATTTTCGAGCGCTGGCCGGAAGAGCCTTAGTGGAGGAAAGAAAAAAAGCGGAGAAAGAAGAGACGAAGGAAGAAAAGGACTTCCTGTGGGCAATCGACACGTTCTACTATACAGCGAAGAAGTTTTCCCTGCGGAGTGCGTATGATATGCTGCTACTTTCCAGATATACGGATCCAGACGGACATCTACTGAATGTCTATCCTTCCTGGAATACTTTCCGCCATTATTTCTATGATAAGAACCTCCATAAGAAAGCAAGAAACCTGATCGCCAGAAATGGACTGACCGATTATCAGAGAAATAAGCGTCCGTTGTTTGGAAGTGCATCGGCTTGGAAAGAGCAGATAGGAGTCTTTCAGATGGATGCAACGCAGGCTGACATTTACCTGGTGTCACGCCTGGACCGCTCTGAAGTGATTGGAAGACCCTATATTTACTTAGCTGTGGACACGGCAACTCAGCTGATCGCCGGAGTTTATGTGGGAATGGATGCCGGAGAGCAGGCGGTCATTAACTGTCTTTCTAATGCGGCTGCGGATAAGGTTTCCTTCTGCAAACGGTATGGACTGGACATCAAAAAAGAAGAATGGCCAAACACGGGACTTCCGGGAGAAATCATTACAGATAAGGGAAGAGAGTTTATTGGCACCCGGATGAACGAGCTTGCAATGAAGTACGGAATTGAGTTTGAATCCCTGCCGCCATTTAGACCGGATGGAAAAGGTCTGGTAGAGAAATCCTTCGATCTGATCCAACAGCGGTATAAACCGGCACTCAGAGGAAAAGGAGTCATTGAGGCGGACGCACAGGAACGATGGGCGGTGGACTATCGGAGTCAGGCTGTTCTGACCTTAGAAGAGTTTACGAAGGTCATCCTCTCCTGCATCCTGTACCTGAACAG
>NZ_QUJB01000043.1:2133-6974 GCF_003480435.1 Clostridium sp. AM30-24
ACGAAGGTCATCCTCTCCTGCATCCTGTACCTGAACAGCTGCCGTGTGATAGAGAATCGTTTCTGTAAGGACGCAGACCCAGTGGCAACCGCAATGTGGATGAAATGCGAAAAAGAAAAAAGATCCCTGGTCATCCCGATCAACAGTGAAGAACTGTATCGGTTTGGACTTCCAAGGACCTCAGCTACATTGAACCGGCGCGGGATCTGCTATCAGGGACTCTGGTATGTGAGTGAGAATTACAAGGAATTCTTAGAGAGCCACAACATAGGCGAGACTGTGCGAATCTGCTATGACCCAGAAGACGTATCGCGTCTGTTTCTGCTGGATGGGATGAACTACATTCCGTTCGAACTTTCCAGACATTCCAAGCAGTACGCCGGAGCAACTGAAAGCGAATACCAGATGAGACGTAAGGCAGAGCGAGATAGCCGGAGGGAACAGGAACTTAGGGATACAGAAGGACGGATTCGGCTTTTAAAGGATATCGAGTCCGTGGTGAAACAGGCAGAGTACAGGGAGAAGAATAAGATTTTAACAAAATGCATGGAACAGACGAAGGAGAGGGAGCGGGTATGAAAAAGTATCAGAAGCAGAGTGGAATGACCGTGGACGCAGAATACGGAGATGAGAAGGGAAATCCCTTCTTTGAGGCACTGCCGGAGATTCTTGGAAAAGAAGAAGTGATGAAACGGCTTAGAAGTCAGATACCTTATTCAAGAGATATTCAGAAGATGTCACCAGAAGAGCGGAGAAAAGAAGTTATGGAGATCCCCAAGTGGTTCTATCCCATGGATTATATGTATACGATTTACGATATGCTTTATCGTGCAATGTCAGCAACCTATCAGACAAAAAACATTGTGGACCACATCCGCCAGATGAATGACTTGTATACAGATTTCCGCACCGGCCGGGAACGGGAATTTCAGTATGCGACCCAGGCATATACAGGAGCTATCCTATGTGTCCCAGGAATTGGAAAGACATCGACGATTCAGAGATGTCTCTCTCTGATGCCGCAGGTCATTGTACACACGAACTATGGTGGGAAACCCATGTATACCAAGCAAATCAACTATCTGTTTGTGGAGTGCCCATCCGATTGTTCCGTGAGGACCTTAGCATTCAACATTTTCTCAGCGATCGATCGCGCGATCGGTTCCAACTATTTAAAGCAGGCAACCTATCAGAGAGCGGTGGCAGCCAGTGCAACGACAACAAAGCTGAAGATCATCTGCATGAATCATCACATTGGACTGATCGTTATTGATGAGATTCAGAATGCGATTCAGACGGCAGTCAGGAACCGGCAGCTAAAGCCCTTGGTGAAATTTCTGGTAGAACTCACAAACGAGACATCAACTGGGATCTGCTTCTGCGGAACAATGGAGGCTGAAGATCTGTTCATGAGTCAGGAACACTTGAAGCGAAGAACGAGAGGATTCCGGCTTCTTCCATTAAAATATGATGTGACATATCGGAAATTCATTACGGAACTCTGGGATTCCCAGGTGGTACTTCAAAAGACGGAACTCACCGAAAAGGTGATGAAGCAGATTTATGATCTCTCGGCCGGGATCCCGTCATATATCGTGAAGATCTTCCAGGAGGCACAAGTCCAGGCAATTCTTACAGGGAAGGAGAAACTTTCCTATGAGGTACTGAAACAGGCAGTCCTGTGTCTTGGAATCGAGGTTCCGAAAACATATGGATGGAGCGGGACTTCTATCTCTGACTTTACAGTGCAGGAAGTGACAGTGAATGAAGAGGCGGTGACAGTCACAGAGACAGAAGCAGAGACCACCGAAGAACTGTCCCTGGAAGGAGACTACTTGGCAGAAGTTTTCGTGGATCCCGTAGATGGTAGAAGGGATGATCTGGACGCAGGAATTATCATAGACGAGGAGTTACCAGGGAGCGCAGAAAAGACCTCTTCAAAAAGATTCTATGCTGTGAAGCGTGGACGTAAAAAATCCGAGCGCGATGACTCGGATCTTCTGGAACTTTGGGCGGAGAACCCGTCTGCGGATGTGCTGCTTCTGAATCTTGAACAATTCCATATGTTAGAAAGAAGGTGCTTCTGATGCTTCAATACTTTCCAACGCCTTACCCAGATGAACTTTGGTACAGCATCTTAGGGAGATATCATGTCAGGTCTGGCAATCCGAACAGCGCAACAACATTTAGGGAACTATTTGGCGAGGAGAGTGTCGGAGGAATGGGAAACTTCCTGCCGAACTGCGGGATCCGACGAGTGGCTGAGAAACTGCCGGAGGGAGTCTTAGATGAAAGGGACATTGCCTTGCATCACACCTTGTTCCCGTATACCTTCCGTTTCCAGGACTTAGCAACGAAAGAAAAACTGCTAGAACAGGCGTTAAGCGAAAAAGTGAAGTTTCCAATCAAGCTGCCGAAGCCATATACATCCACAGCACTAAAATACTGTCTGATCTGTATGAGAGAGGATAAGGAACGCTATGGAGAGGTCTACTGGCATGTTACTCATCAGATTCCTTATGTGACCATATGCACGAAACACGGATGCAGGCTGAGAATGAAGGATGATATGAAAAAATGGACGCTCAATGATAATCTGTTCCTTCCGATGGATGAAGAGAAGGTGGAGACAGACTTGGACATTTCAGAGACAGAAGTAGAGCTTTCAAATATTCTTGTAAAGTATCAGGAACTTCCAATAGAAAAAGGCCCCACGGAAACCCATAATAACCTTTACGAGGGATTATTGAATGCCGGGTATGGAATTGCCAGGAAGGACAAGAACTTTTCCATTGATTACAAGAGGGTGGAGGCAGATTTCTTGGAACGCTTTGGAAAGAACTTTATAGAGGAACACTTTGGAACGGCAATCATGCGTGCCGCAATCTTCGGGAATGTCCGCAACTGGAACTATAAACTTCCAGAACGCTATGCGATCCTGTCCACGCTGATCCATCAGGACCCAGAGATTACTTTTTCAGAAGAACGCTTAGAAAATAAGACGGTCAGCCTGTTTCTGCGGATGAGTAAAGAACCGATGACCCGATCAAAAAAGTATGTTGCGAGATCTCTGGGAGTGAAGGAAAAACACTTGGATATCCTGGCTCACAATTTGAAGGTGATTCCGTTCTGGGAGCAGAAACCAGACGCAGAGAAAGCGAAGGAGTACCGAGGGTATGTATGCTTTACGGAAGAAGAATGGGCGTATGTTCAGACATCGGTTTTAAAGTATGGGTTTCAGAGTTCGTCTGCGTTCATTCGGTTCTGTGTGGAGCAGTATCGAAATAGGGAAGAAAAATAGGAACTTGAGGAGTCAGGAACCATATGCGGTTTTCCTGACTCTTTTTCTTACCTGCATCTTAGAATCTTCATGTCAATGAGTTTTAAATTTTTTGGATTTTGGTATGTGGAGTAAGACTTCACGTTTCCCTTGGAATCAAGTAATGCACATTCAAAAGAATTAGCATCATAATCGACTTCACGCAGAGACATAGGCGAGCGACGAATTTTGCGGAGATCTTCGTTCCAACTGTTTCCTATGGGCAGGATACGCTGATAAGAAGAATTCGAACAAAAAGAATCGGAGGACAGAGTCTGTGACTGTGAAAGGACTACTGGACGCACCCCAAGGTTTTCTGTTGGAAAGGAATGAACTGCATAGTTTAAGTTCTTACGATTCATGGAAGAAAGAGCAATGTAGATTCCTGGTTCCTTTGTAAGTTCATAGAGGCTTATGGCATCCAGAGGTGACTCGCAGATGAAGAGTGGATAGTCATCTTCATAGGTTTCGATGTTAGTTTCCATCATGGAGAAAACGTGATTGATGGAAAGAAAGGTATCGGAGGAGAACCACCAGAATCCTAAAGGATTCTCTGTATAAATAAGCTTCTGAGATCCGCTCTGTTTTGTATTCTGGAGGAGGTAGTAATTTTGATCAGCATTTGCGAAGCAGGCATAGTGACGTCCCACTCCAGGGACTGTCGTGGCATATAACTTTTTCATGTATATCAAATTTCGGAAGATCCGGTTGCTGATGTTACGCTCGTGGATGATATAGTTCTGAAGGGCACTGATGTCGCCAGTGTCCGGCGGAACACGGAAAGTGTGGATGTACGGTTTCAGAGGTGCCGCGGGCTTTTTATATTTGTGAGTGACATCATGACCAAGTGAAAATTCAAGCAGCGAGGAGACGGCATCCGCCCAACCGTATCCCTGGTATTTCGTCAGGTATGAGATGCTGTCGCCGGCTTCATGGAGAGAGTAGCGAAAGTAACTGTCATGATAGATTACCAGACTGTTGTGATTACAGTCGCGGAGGGTTCCGGTATGATAGATGACCCGATCCGGATGTTCTGCCAACATATATTGAATTAAGTCGGCCTGCTTTGCAAGCCGCATATCGTTTTCTGTAAATTTTATGTATGAACTCATAAATAAGCTCCAATCATTTTTGTATTTGAGAAGGTAGAGGAAAGATTTTCTTATAGATATTATGTAAGATCTGAGAAAAAAAGTGCCATAAAATTACAAAAAAGTAAAAATATTTTTCAAAAATAATAAAACTATCCTACTGAGAGTACCATATAGAACAGTACACCATCTTATGATGAAATGTATGACACTGAGAGTGAACCACTTAGAAGAGGATCATCTTAGAAAGAGGAATACCTTAGAAGAAATATCTTAGAGATTTCACCTTAGAACAGATATCTTAGTGTACCAGATGAGATACTTAGAACGGAGGTACTTAGCTTTCAACTCTTAGTGTGACCAAGCGGTGAGCAGGCAAGGGATACTTGACGCGAACAAAACCAAGCTTCTAAGAAAATACCAAGTGCTGA
>NZ_QUJB01000044.1:0-952 GCF_003480435.1 Clostridium sp. AM30-24
TTCTTGGCCTCTTTTAATACCTCTTCTTTTGTCATGTGGATCTCAGAAAGAAGACTTGAGGTGATCCTGATCGATGCGTCAGGCGCTACATACATTTTCGGGTAAATTGCCAGGTCCTCAATTCGTTCGTATGGAAGGTCTTTCAGCCATTCCTTGTTCGCCTCATAAGAAACCACTGCCGCACCCAACGGGAAATCTTTTTCCCGTCTCATTAGGCTGCTGAACTGTTTCGCAACGATTTCATTCTCACGGTAAATCTCTTTTCCAATGTCGTCCGCAAGTCGTTCTGCCAGTGATCTTATGGATTCGTCTGGTCTTCTTAGATCATACATACGGTCCGGGCTGATGATCGGTGCCACGGTACACTTAGGTACATGGATCTCGATTCCTTCCCATATTCCATTGTTTTTCGGTACTTCCCGCTCCACGAAGCTTGCACCCTCAAATAGAGGATTTTCATGCATCGCTTCTAATAATTCATCATAAAATAACTCTTTGTCTGTCATAATTTTTACCTCTGATTAAACTCCCTGACCTGATCTGCCAGGGATGAAATTTTTCTGTCTTTAAAGTAATAACACTTCTTCGGCCGCAGATAGCCGATTCCGGAAATGATGAGGATCACCTCTTCCTTCTTTATCAGGGTTATCAGATCTCCCTGTTCCACGATTGGTTTCTCCTCATAGGTATAGGATTTGCTTCGGTTCTTCCCACTGTTTAACGTCTCTTTCTTGTTCTGATAGTTTCCGCACCAGGCTGAGATGTCCTTTGCCGTGTCTGGATCAGCGCACTCACAGATAACCTTTATACGGCAGTTATCCGCAATGACTCTTGCCTCTTCCTTGGAATAGATGACTTCCATCTGAGCCATGGACTGGAAAGCCAGCATGACCATTGTCTTTTTACTTCTTAAGGTTGCCAATGCGTTGAAGATTGTCTCCACACGTCCAAG
>NZ_QUJB01000044.1:962-5301 GCF_003480435.1 Clostridium sp. AM30-24
GGCCATGGACTGGAACGCCAGCATGACCATTGTCTTCTTACTCCTTAAAGTTGCCAGTGCGTTGAAGATGGTTTCCACACGGCCAAGTCTGGCAAATTCATCAATCAAGACTAAAATCGGTTTTGCGGCCGCATCTGCATCCGGTCTCCGCTGTAGATCCTGTAAGACTTGTGCTGTGCATAAACGCATAATAGCCTGGTAACTTCCAAGCAGATGCTCTGGGATTGCTAAGAAAATAGATTTGTTCTCTTTGAATGCTGAGGGACTTGCCTTGACTGCGTTGTCCCTGAAACAGAATTTCACATCCGACTTGCTGAAGACGGAGAGATTCGTTGTCATCTCCACCATACAGTCCTCCACGGATTCCGCTTTCTTTCCTGCGAACTTTGCAAGATATTGATACCATAGGTCACTCTTTACGCTTTCTTCGATGATTTCTGTGATCAGCGTTTTTGCGTCTGCCTCCAGAATGTGGTTGACGGCATCTATAAAGCTCTCGCCTTTTTTGAAATAGTAAACCAATAAGCCCGTGAACATGGAGCGGGCATTTACTACGAAAAACAGGTCCTTCGGGTTCGCGCTGACGATCAACGCCTCTGCGATTTCTTCCATGCTCTCCACAATGAGGTCATCTGCGGGATCACCGTGTAACCGATACCATGCATCCCATCCGATGGTTTTACGGTCAGAGGGATCCACAACATAAATGGCTGGATCATCTTTTTTCGTGGATTTCTCATGGAGTTCTCCTTTGATGTCGATACAGAACGTCAGCATTTCAGGTTCAGGCGCAGAATAATTGGCAAGAAGGGTATCTAAGATCACCGTTGACGTTTTACCGGATCCGGAACCGCCAACGATGCAGGAATGTAAGATTTGGTTTTTAATTCTGACGTATCTGCCTTTGTCACATCCAAGGATTATACCCTCTGGGTTCTTTGAGATTAGTTCGGTGGGAATTTTCGGATAGGTTGCTGCCCGCTTTTGTGGTGAATCCTTTTTCAGGCCGGTGTCTGGAATCAGTCCGTCTCCGACTTGGAACTCTGAGAATTTTTTTCCTTCACAGGCGATGCTCCATAGATTGTTTAATATGATCCAAGCAGACAGAGCGGCTGTCATATAGAATGCCTGTTTTGTTGTTACCGGAAGAATCTGTTGTTTTGCTAAGAAATATATGGGAAGTGCGGTCCATAGACCTGTGAAACCTATAAGATTACTTAGGAGCTTCAGCATCTTTTTCATCGGACTTCCACTCCAGTTCAGCTAAAATTTTATACTTGTGATACCAGTCTATGGTGTACTGGATCTCATCCATTTCCTTTGCGGACAGGATGTAATGATTAAATATTTTTTTCATGGCGTGCCTCCTCTTTCCTCTAAGAATATTATGTGAGAAGGGTTGAGGAAAAAGTGGCGTTTTTACCCTTATTACCAACCTTTTTGAGAAAAAAGCTGATTTAAAGAATTCCGATTGTATAATGCCCGGCCGTGGGCTATAATAAATCTAAGACTATATGACATACCGTGGGAGGATACAAATGAGAAAAAGCATAAAAAAAGCGGTCTTAGGAACAGTGGCAGGCGCATTGACTGTTGCAATGTACATTCCTAGCTTCGCAGCAAATATTACTTATACATATAATCCAGGTGGAGTAACAAACTACATTAAAACAGACAGTTACAAAGGATATGAGAACTTCCCATGTTGGATTTGGTATCAGGGATACTGTTATTACTACGATCAGAACGGTAACTATTTAACAAATACTACGACGCCGGACGGCTATACCGTCGATGAATTAGGCCGTTGGACTGTCAATGGTAATCCGATCCACAATGGAGCAGGTAACTATAAGATGCATACTGAGGATTATAATGGCAAAAGCGACGACGAGATCTGGAGCTTAATGAAAGAGAAACTGATTCCGGTATATCAGGATGCTATTATAGATTGGGATTATGATGGTATAGGTGCAGATGGAATTCATAGACATATTGATAATTATTCTTATGGATATGGTGCAGACATTATCTGGACAGATAAAGATATGAGTACATATGGTGGATATGGAGAAATGGCAATAACTCATAATGATCAAAGATTTGGGACATTTGTAACAGCTTCTATCGGAAATGATTGGTCTGATTTAGAACAGATGTATGATAATGCTATTTCAAAAGCTGTATATTCTAATAAGCCAGACATCAAAGAAAAAACAATTAAAGCAGCAGTTGGAGATAAAATCGGCACAGAACTGTTTAACTATATTAAGCAGCATGCCGACAAGATTATTCCTGATGCAGAATGGAATCCATATAATATGCCAGATGGAATTATGCCAAGTAAACTTGACTTTTCTGCTTGGCAGAACCGCAAGACAGATTACGGAAAAACATTCTCTGTTGAAGTAACTGGTGAGGTTATCAATATTAAGGTTTACAAGTAGTATGAGGAGATAGAGATTATGAATAGATTAAAAAAGATGATGGCGGGTGCAGTCGCAGGTGCATTAGCAGCTGCAATGACACTTACAAGTTTCGCGGCAAATATTACTTATACATATAATCCAGGTGGAGTAACAAACTACATTAAAACAGACAGTTACAAAGGATATGAGAACTTCCCATGTTGGATTTGGTATCAGGGATACTGTTATTACTACGATCAGAACGGTAACTATTTAACAAATACTACGACGCCGGACGGCTATACCGTCGATGAATTAGGCCGTTGGACTGTCAATGGTAATCCGATCCACAATGGAGCTGGTAACTATAAGATGCATACTGAGGATTACAATGGCAAGAGCGACGATGAGATCTGGAGCTTAATGAAAGAGAAATTGATTCCGGTTTATCAGGATGCTATTGTTGGAAAAGACTTTGACGGTTTAAACGCCGATGGCATACAAACTCATATTGACCAGTATACTTATGGATATGGTGCAGACATTATCTGGACAGATAAAGATATGAGTACATATGGTGGATATGGAGAAACTGGAATTGAACATAACGATCATATATACGGTACATTTGTAACAGCATGGATTGGTAATGATTGGTCTGATTATGAACGGAAATATAATGATACTATGTCAAAAGCTGTATATTCACAGAAACCAGATATAAAGGAAAAAACCATTAAGGCCGCAGTCGGAGATAAAATCGGTACGGAGCTGTTTAACTATATTAAGCAGCATGCCGATAAGATTATTCCGGATGCGGAATGGAATCCATATAATATGCCAGACGGAATTATGCCAAGTAAACTTGACTTTTCTGCTTGGCAGAATCGTAAAACAGACTACGGAAAAACATTCTCTGTCGAAGTAACTGGTGAGGTAATCAATATTAAGGTTTACAAATAAATAAAACTCATATAAAATTAAAAGGAGCCAAAAAGGCTCCTTTTTATTATGCACATGTGTGGAGGATACTGAGAATATGAAATTTCCTAGCGTACCCTCTCGGTTCTGACTATGCCACGTCTGCGAAGGCCGCTAAAGCATCTACCGCTGTCAAAAAGGTATAATCACCAACGTAATCCATAAGAAATTTAATGTTGTCACCTGAGTAGAAGTGATCTCCACGTTTCTTAGCTGCGTTGTCACAATAGTGGTAATAGCCATCGCGACCAGCGAAAAAAGTCATAGCCGGATTTTTGCTGTACGCAAGGCTTCCGTCTTTTCTCTCAAAGACTAGTTCTGGGTAGGTTTCTCTTAAAAAATCAATAATATTGACTCTCTTAGCTTTTTCTTTCTTTTCATTCTGATACATGGTTTTTCTCCTTTTCGTATAAAGTAATATAGTCATTGAAGGTATTTGCCAGCAGACCAAACTTTTCGTTATTGCCTTGAAGCATGAGTGCTGGGTTTAACATGTAATGAGACTTAGATATCTTTGCAATCGCTCTGGTTTCCTGAAGTGTTTTTATTGTATTGGCCACAGTTCTCTTGTTTACGATCGCGCAATCCTGCATAATGTCTTCGTAAGTACAGAAGATCACATTATTGGTGTCTGCGTTATATATAAAATACAAAAGCACCATAGTTGACTGGTTTGCAAATAGGCTCAACACCGGGATTGCTTGGTTTAAAAAGATTCTTCGGAAATTTTTCTGGCTACACAAATTTGTCATAACTTCTTTTAAGCTGTTATCTGTCCGTCGCATTGACGGAATTTCTCTTGGTATTTTCATCTCTTTTCTCTCCTTCGTAGATATTATGTAAGATTTGGGAAAAATGGAGAACTTTTTTTGCAAATTTTTCAAAAAATTTTTTGAGTGGGATTTGCGGCCGAGATGGCATGAATGGAATTACTGATTTTGAGACACTGA
>NZ_QUJB01000045.1:0-638 GCF_003480435.1 Clostridium sp. AM30-24
TGGCAGTAGTCTACCAGAATTTTTCATTACAGTGTTTTGCTAAACGAATCAGATGGAGCTATACCCTGGATTTTCCTGTATTCTCTGGGCGACACTTTGACTATAGCCTGAAAAGCGCTTGAAAACTTTCCCTGGGTTTGGTAGCCTGCCTGGGAAGAAATATCCGCAATAGTGGCATTTGTTTCCCGTAATAATTTCATAGCCTGACGCATCCGAAATTCCTTCATATAGGTGGCGATAGGCTGGCCGTAGACTGCCTTGAATATCTCCTTTAGAGTAGAGGTATTTATCAAATACTGTTTGGAAAGTTCTGCAATCGTAAATCGTTGATCCAAGTGCTCTGTCAACGGTTGATGAATTTCTTTTATCAATTCGGTTTGCTGGGAGAAGTATTGAGTCAGTTCTTTATGCTCCGATTTCATGTTGCTCAAATAAATCAAAATTTCCAGCACCTTCAATTTCAAGAGGGAGATTCGAACGGACACAGGAGCAGAAAAGAGTGGGGCAAAAATATGCTCTAAATCGGAACAGGACGGGATTGCGGATGGCTTTCCGGAGCAAAATCGATCCCGTAACTGGTCTGCCTCTACACCGGCATTCTTTAAAACTTCCGGGCAAATGGAAGAGAGCTGTTTCAG
>NZ_QUJB01000045.1:648-4125 GCF_003480435.1 Clostridium sp. AM30-24
GGCATTCTTTAAAACTTCCGGGCAAATGGAAGAGAGCTGTTTCAGATCCACGGAAATGGAAATCCCCTCTGAATATCCTAGGGGAAACATCATGGCGGAATCCGCGCAGCAGGCCATACTGTGCGCAGTCACATCACCTGAACCTAAATAGACGGCAGTACCGCCTTACATATTCCAACCCACGCGACCACTGCGGCAATAGTAAATTTCCAAAACAGAATCCGAAGCATCGTGCCGAAACTTGACCTCTGAAGCAAGAAAAACATTGAAGGATACCTCTATTCCAGGAAAAGTTTCATATGCCTCCACACACCCTTTTCCAGCGGTAACCGCTCGAAACTGTTCTCCAAAGAATGTGCTGCCCGTTCCACCAGCCCGGCAATGCTTCAAGGCGAGGGTGCCGTTTGGAATCTTTTGGAGTTTTTGAGCGATAACTTTGGATTCTTCTTTTTTCATGGCGTTCCTTTCTGTGTTTCTACTTGCGACGGACAGGCGATTTTTACAAGCCACTCAATCATGTGGTGGAAATTTTGGGCCGGTTCGGTATCGGCGGTTCTATAATAGACCTCTTTTCCGTCCCGGCGGCTAACGATCAGACCTGCTGATTTCAACTGCTTGAGACGGTGAGAAACTGCAGGACTGTCGTCGTAAGTCACCACCATACTGTTTTTTAACAGATTGACATTGCACTCTTGCACACCGGTCAGGTTGGATACGCTTTTTTGTACCCTAGCTTGGCAGGCCGCACAAGTCATGCCTGTGACATTGTACTTTTCCTGCATATTGAAAACTCCTTCTCTGGAAAGTGGAATACCCATACGGGATATAGGTCTCTCCGGTTCTCAGTATAGTCCCGCAAGGAGGTTCTGTATTTCCCGTTCAGAAGAATTTTTGTCCCAAATGGAAGCGTTTCTGAAAGTCGATCCGTCATAAACGCTGCAAGGGCATCCCTTCCAACTTCATGTGATATTGTTCCAGCACATCTTTCAGCGTGATGTCTTGCATTCTTTGTTCTGCTGTTTTTTGAATGTCCAAGTAAAAATCCCGCAGCACCAGTTGGATATTTACACCCACGCCACAGGCTGGATTGGTATGGATGTCCTGGTGGAGCAGGGGCTTGTTGCCCTCCACTGCCCGATAGGCATCCAGCAGAGTGATTTTCTCCGGCTCACGAGCCAGGGCAGGCCGGGGATGTCCCTTCACGCTGACCAGCAGCCCTCCTTTCCGCAAGGCGGACATGAGCTGGCGCACATAGGCGGGATTGGTTTGAACGCTCTCTGCCAGCTTGTTGCTGGTCAGGTCGCAGTCTGGGTACAGAGCGATAAAAGCCAGAATATGAACAGCATCGCTAAGGCGGGTGGGATATTTCATGGACTGATCTCCTTTTTTCTTTGATGTTATTTTTATTATAACAGCATATTGACAGCAGCGCAAGGGGATGCTAAAATGATTTGAAGTAATAATAAAAATAACACCCACCTGAAAGGAATGGCGACAATGAACTTCTATGATGATTTGGTCATGCAGACCCAGATGAATTATTCCAAGTACCATCCTATCTATGCTTCCGGCAGTACGCCTTATCAGCTGACTGACAAAAAGCCGCTGCCGTATAACGAACAGATCAATCGGTTGGTACAGGAGGTAAAGGAAGCTGACTGTGTGGTAGTGGGCGGAGCCTCCGGCCTGTCCGCTGCCGGTGGCGGAGACTTTTACTACGAGGACAACGACTCCTACCGGAAATACTTCCGGCCTTTTGCGGAGAAGTACCACTTCAAAGGTGCTTTTGCAGGGATGATGCACCCATGGGAGACCCGGGACTAGTGAAGGAACTGACTGGTTACTTGGTAGGTGTTCGCCTGCCGGAGAAAGCTGTTCCTCGCTGCCCGGATTGCGGGCGGGTGCTGGTGCCTTGGGTACGAGATGATACCTTTCTGGAGGGAACCTTCTGGCAGGATAACCTGCACCGCTACCATAGATTCCTGCGACGCTGGATAATGGATCAGTCCGACAAAAAAGTCCTGCTGTTGGAACTTGGCGTGGGTGAGATGACGCCCAGTATCATCAAACTACCCTTCTGGGAACTTACTGCCAAAAACGAAAACGTCTTTTATGCATGTCTTAATCGAGAGTCATCTCATAGGCCAGAGCATCTGCGGGGACGCAGCCTGTATCTGCAAGGAGATTTGGCGGAAACTCTAGCTGCCCTCCGGCAGGAGCGATCCATCGCAGCAACCATAAAATAGAAAGGGGCGAACGAATATGATAGATTGGAACCCTATTGCGGAAAAATTCAGAGAAGCGGACGCTATCTTGATCGGGGCCAGTAACGGCCTGTCCATCACCGAAGGATTGCATTTGTTTGCAGATAATGCAGCCTTTGATGAATTGTTTGGAGATTTCAAACAAAAATACGGATTACATTGTATTTTGCAGGGCATGATGGCTGGATGGCCCAGCGAGGAGGAAAAATGGGCCTTCTGGGCCCGGCTCATCCATCATTACTGCGGGCAGTACCAGCCTACGCCGGTGATGAACGATTTGAAGGCCATTGTGGGAGAGAAAGATTACTTTGTCGTCACATCAAACGGAGAAGGTCACTTTGAACGGTGTGGCTTCGATCCGACGAAAATCTATGAGATTGAGGGCAACTGGTTTACTATGCAGTGTACCCGCCCCTGCCACGACACCCTCTATCATAGTCTGGAGGTGGCCGAAAAATTATCGGCTGCCGAACAGGGTGGCCATGTACCTACAGAATTGGTGCCGCGCTGTCCCAAGTGCGGCGGTCCCATGGAGATCCACATGGGTGCGGGTCAGAGAATGATTCCGGATACCGCTGCCCAGGCACGGTTCCAAAACTTTCTGAAAACCTACCACGGGAAGAAACTGGTGGTTTTGGAGCTGGGCATTGGCTGGCGCAATCAGCTGATCAAGGCCCCGATGATGCGCCTGGTGGCCAGCGAGCCAAACGCCACTTATGTGACCCTCAATCTTGGTGAGATCTATATTACGGACAATATCAAAGAAAAGTCCTTCGGTCTGGACGGGCGACTGGATGAGCTGCTGCCTGCTCTCCGGGAGGCGTGCGAGGCATGAAATTTGTGGGGACCGTAATCATCTATGCCTATTCGCAGGTGGTGGGAGTTATCAACTCTCATGAATCAGGTTGCTTCCTGAATCCTTTGCAGCAGTAGAAAATGCAGAAAATAAAACACCGGGAAGTTGACTCAAATTGTCAATGCCTCCCGGCTATTATCTTTCAGATTAATATTGTTAGAATCATGGTATATATTTCATTCCCCATTGGGAAATGGCGTAAAAGACCGGCAACAGATCCCGTCCTTTCTCGGTGAGGGAGTATTCCACCCGTAGGGGCATTTCATTATATTGGATGCGCTGGATCAATTCATCCGATTCCAGCTCCTTCAGGGCGTTGGTCAGAGCTGTGTTGGTGATGGGCTTGAGAACTTTTTT
>NZ_QUJB01000045.1:4135-5174 GCF_003480435.1 Clostridium sp. AM30-24
ACAGATCCCGTCCTTTCTCGGTGAGGGAGTATTCCACCCGTAGGGGCATTTCATTATATTGGATGCGCTGGATCAATTCATCCGATTCCAGCTCCTTCAGGGCGTTGGTCAGAGCTGTGTTGGTGATGGGCTTGAGAACTTTTTTCAGTTCCCCAAACCGCATGGGACACTTGATGCATAGTTCATAGAGAATTTGGAGTTTCCATTTGCCCTGCAGCATTTGAACCACCGGCGTGACCGGGCAGTTTCCATTATCGGTTAGAATGACACTGCCAACCTTTTCTTTGAATTCTTCATAAGTCATGATTGGATCTTTCCTCGTCTTTTGCAGTATATTTTTTGATACCAGGTACAAATAATTTGCGTACTTGACAAAAATTGCTATTAGGTATAATAAATATATCACTGGTTGGCCGAGCAGTCAACGACTGAAATTTCTTAGAAAGGTCTGAATGACATGAAAGAACTGAACATTATGGAGGCTACTGTTCTGACCTCCCCCAATCCGCTGACACTGATCTGCTCTAAAAAGGAGGACGGTTCTACGAACCTGGCTCCCATTTGCTTTGTGTCTTACCTCTCCTTCAACCCGCCCATGGTGGGCTTCGCCACTGGAAAACAGTCCCACACCGGTAAGCAGGTACGAGAGACCGGAAAGGTGATTGTCACCGTTCCTGGCGAGAGTCTTGCCCAGACGGTGATGGCCTGCGGAGCGTCTACCGGTGCCAAGACCGACAAGGTGGCCGCCAACAACATCGAGATGATGGCTGTGGAGGGCAGTGACATCCAGATTCCGGTGGATACTCGTCTGGCGATGGTGGCCACCCTGCAGCAGTCGGTGGAAGTTGGCGACCATATCCTGCACATCTGTCAGGTGGACAAGTTCCTGGGCGATGAGGACAAGAAGGGGCTGTATGCCTGGAACGGCTTCGGGAAAGTTGCGCCTGCGGTAGAAGGCTAAATCTCAAAACGGAAAGGAGGCGTTAGCGGTGACTGTTTGTATTAAAGACTGTATTCAGAACATGAATCTGGTGATCGG
>NZ_QUJB01000046.1 GCF_003480435.1 Clostridium sp. AM30-24
ACGAAGGTCATCCTCTCCTGCATCCTGTACCTGAACAGCTGTCGTGTGATAGAGAATCATTTCTGTAAGGACGCAGACCCTGTGGCGGCCGCAATGTGGATGAAATGCGAAAAAGAAAAGAGATCCCTGGTTATCCCGATCAACAGTGAAGAACTGTATCGGTTTGGACTTCCAAGGACCTCAGCTACATTGAACCGGCGCGGAATCTGTTATCAGGGACTCTGGTATGTGAGTGAGAATTATAAGGAGTTCTTAGAGAGCCATAACATAGGCGAGATCGTGAGGATCTGCTATGACCCAGAAGATGTATCGCGTCTGTTTCTGCTGAATGGGATGAATTATATTCCATTTGAGCTTTCCAGACATTCCAAGCAATATGCCGGAGCAACCGAAAGTGAATATCAGATGAAGCGTAAGGCAGAGCGGGACAGCCGGAAGGAATCGGAACTTAGGGATACCGAAGGACGGGTCCGGCTTTTAAAGGATATCGAGTCCGTGGTGAAACAGGCAGAGTACCGGGATAAGAATAAGATTTCAACGAAACGCATGGAGCAGGCGAAGGAGATGGAACGGGTATGAAAAAGTATCAGAAACAGAGTGGAATGACCGTGGACGCAGAATATGGAGAAGAACAGGGAAATCCCTTCTTTGAGGCATTGCCGGAGATCTTTGGAAAAGATGAGGTGATGAAGCAGCTTAGAAGTCAGATCCCTTATCCAAAAGACATTCAGAAGATGTCACCGGAGGAACGGAGAAGAGAAGTCATGGAGATCTCCAAGTGGTTTTATCCCATGGATTACATGTATACGATCTATGATATGCTTTATCGTGCAATGTCAGCAACTTATCAGACAAAGAACATCGTGGACCACATCCGCCAGATGAATGACTTGTATACAGATTTCCGTACCGGACGGGAACGGGAGTTTCAGTATGCAACCCAGGCATATACCGGAGCTGTCTTAGGTGTTCCAGGAATCGGAAAGACATCGACGGTCCAGAGATGTCTCTCTCTGATGCCGCAGGTCATTGTCCACACGAATTATGGTGGGAAACCTATGTATACCAAGCAGATCAACTATCTGTTCGTGGAGTGCCCGTCTGATTGCTCCGTGAGAACCCTGGCATTTAATATTTTCTCAGCAATCGACCGCGCAATCGGTTCCGACTACTTAAAACAGGCAACCTACCAGAGAGCGGTGGCAGCCAGTGCCACAACAACAAAGCTGAAGATTATCTGCATGAATCATCACATTGGACTGATCGTCATTGATGAGATCCAGAACGCAATCCAGACGGCGGTCAAGAACCGGCAGCTTAAGCCCTTAGTAAAGTTTCTGGTGGAACTTACGAACGAGACATCAACAGGGATCTGCTTCTGCGGAACGATGGAGGCTGAAGATCTCTTCATGAGTCAGGAACACTTGAAGCGGAGAACCAGAGGATTCCGGCTTCTGCCATTAAAATATGATGTGACATACCGGAAGTTCATCACAGAACTCTGGGATTCCCAGATGGTGCTTCAAAAGACGGAACTCACCGAAAAATTGATGAAACAGATCTATGACCTCTCGGCCGGGATCCCGTCCTACATCGTGAAGATCTTCCAGGAGGCACAGGTCCAGGCAATCCTCACAGGGAAGGAGAAACTTTCCTATGAGGTGTTGAAACAGGCCGTCATGTGTCTTGGAATCGAAGTACCGAAAACATATGGATGGAGTGGAACTTCCATTTCTGACTTTACGGTGCAGGAAGTAACCGTGAATGAAGAAGCGGTGGAATCCGTGGAGATAGAAGTGCAGACTACCGAAGAAACATCCCTGGAGGGAGACTGCCAGGAAGAGATTTCCTTAGATCCCGTGGATGGTAGAAGGGATAAACTGGACGCAAGAGACATCATGGACGAAGAGTTACCAGGGAGCGCAGAAAAAACCTCTTCAAAGCGATTCTATGCAGTGAAACGCGGCCGCAAAAAATCCGAGCGCGATGACTCGGATCTTCTGGAACTTTGGGCGGAGAACCCGTCTGCGGATGTGCTGCTTCTGAATCTTGAACAATTCCATATGTTAGAAAGAAGGTGCTTCTGATGCTTCAATACTTTCCAACACCTTACCCGGACGAACTTTGGTACAGCGTCTTAGGAAGATATCATGTCAGATCCGGCAATCCGAACAGTGCAACGACTCTTAGGGAACTATTTGGAGAGGAGAGCGTCGGAGGAATGGGAAACTTCCTGCCAAACTGCGGGATCCGGCGAGTGGCTGAGAAATTGCCGGAGGGAGTCTTAGATGAGAGAGAGGTTGCCTTGAACCACACATTGTTCCCATATACCTTCCGGTTTCAGGACTTAGCAACGAAAGAAAGACTACTGGAACAGGCGTTAAGCGAAAAAGTGAAATTTCCAATCAAGCTGCCGAAGCCATACACATCCACGGTACTGAAATACTGTCCGCTCTGCATGAGAGAGGACAGGGAGCGCTATGGAGAGGCTTACTGGCATGTTACCCATCAGATCCCTTATGTGACCATATGCACGAAACACAGGTGCAGACTAAGGATGAAGGCTGACATGAAAAAATGGACACTCAACGATAATCTGTTCCTTCCGATGGATAAAGAGGAGATAGAGGCAGACTTGGACATTACGGAGACAGAAGCAGAACTCTCCGGTATTCTTGTGAAATATCAGGAACTTCCAATAGAAAAAGGACCTATGGAAACCCACAATAACCTTTACGAGGGATTATTGAACTCCGACTATGGAATCGCCAGGAAGGACAAGAACTTTTCCATTGATTACAAGAGAGTGGAGGCAGACCTCCTGGAACGCTTCGGAAAGGACTTCATAGAGGAACATTTTGGAACGTCCGTCATGCGGGCCGCAATCTTCGGAAATGTTCGGAACTGGAACTATAAGCTTCCAGAAAGATATGCAATTCTATCCGCGCTGATCCATCAGGACCCAGAGGTTACTTTTTCTGAAGAGCGCATAGAAAATAAGACGGTCAGCCTGTTTCTGCAGATGAGCAAAGAACCGATGATCCGATCCAAAAAGTATGTTGCGAGATCCCTGGGAGTGAAGGAAAAGCACTTGGATATCCTGGCACACAATCTGAACGTGATCCCATTCTGGGAGCAGAAGCCAGACGCAGAGAGAGCGAAGGAGTACAGAGGGTATGTATGTTTTACGGAGGATGAATGGGCGTATGTTCAAGACTCGGTTTCGAAATATGGGTTTCAAAGTTCGTCTGCGTTCATCCGGTTCTGCGTGGGACAGTATCGGGACAGGGAAAACATGCATTTCATAATAAATGATTGAAAACCAGTTCGATTCTGTATAAAATGAAAATAGAAGCGTACAGAATGAAATGGTGAAGAGGTGAAATGTATGGATTGGTTAGACTATCGGGAAAAACTAGGAATAGGATTTAACGATAAAGGAAAAGTAAAATATTTTTATAACAAAATTTCTAATGTATTGCGCGATTTGCATGTACGCGGAGTATGTATACTTACCGCAGGTGAATACATCAAATTTTGTAACATGACAGGAACTGTTATGAACATGAGTGGAGTTGATGGAGTCTATTTTGGTGATGAATTTGGAGAGATAGTTGAGGTCTTGTTTAATCACATGAAATCGCTGAATGAATTTTTAGCTTTTTATATTGCATTTTTGAATTGCCAAGACAATACAATTGAAAGATATTATTCTCGTGACGATTTTAAAAATTTATTAGTTACTGGTTTAAGAGAAGCACATATCCAGCATGAAGTATTAGAGGACCAGGACGGATATTTTGTATTTCCGGCGGGTGATCCGATGATGGACAAGAATCTGGTTTCCGATGTATTGTCATGGTTAGATAAATACCCAGGTGCTAAGAAAACATATGTCAATGCATTGAAACAGTATGCGGATGGCATATATATAAGGGATGCTGCTGATAACCTTAGAAAAGCATTGGAAACTTTCCTGCAAGAGTTTTTACAAAATGATAAGAACTTGGATAATAACAAAGGTGAAATCTGCAAATATTTGACATCACAGGGTGCCGATCCAAGCATAGGTGGAATGTATAAGTCTATAATTTCCACGTATAAAGACATCAATGATAAAACAGTTAAGCATAACGATAAGATTGATGCACGTCTGTTAGAATTTTTATTATACCAGACGGGATTACTGATCCGTATGGTATTAAGAGTATCTGGACAGATAGAGGGCAACTAAATAGTGTTATAAGAGTCAGGAGTCGTAACAGTTTCCCTGACTCTTTTTCTTTACCCATATGTTGGGATTTTTATGTCGATCAATTTTACATTCTTGGAATCCTGGTATGTGGAGTATGAAGTCACGTTTCCCTTTGAATCAAGCAATGCACATACAAAAGAATTATCGCCGTCATCGACTTCCCGCATAGACATGGGTGAGCGGTGAATCTTGTGGAGATCTTCGCTCCAGCTGTTTCCCATTGGCAGGATCCGCTGATAAGGGAGATTTGAACAAAAAGGATCGGCGGCCGGAGTCTTGGAGAGTGAAAGGATTACTGGACGCGGAATAAGGTTTTCTGTTGGGAAGGAATGGATCGCATAGTCCAGGTTCTTTGGATCCAGGGACGAGAGAGCAATATAAATTCCCGGTTCCTTTGTAAGTTCATAGAGGCTTATGGCATCCAGAGGTGACTCGCAGATGAAGAGTGGATAGTCATCTTCATAGGTTTCGATGTTAGTTTCCATCATGGAGAAAACGTGATTGATGGAAAGAAAGGTATCGGAGGAGAACCACCAGAATCCTAAAGGATTCTCTGTATAAATAAGCTTCTGAGATCCGCTCTGTTTTGTATTCTGGAGGAGGTAGTAATTTTGATCAGCATTTGCGAAGCAGGCATAGTGACGTCCCACTCCAGGGACTGTCGTGGCATATAACTTTTTCATGTATATCAAATTTCGGAAGATCCGGTTGCTGATGTTACACTCGTTGATGATATAGTTCTGAAGGGCACTGATGTTGCCAGTGTCCGGCGGAACACGGAAAGTGTGGATGTCCGCTTTCAGAGGTGCCGCTGGCTTTTTATATTTGTGAGTGACATCATGACCAAGTGAAAA
>NZ_QUJB01000047.1 GCF_003480435.1 Clostridium sp. AM30-24
TTGGGCATAAAGCAGGGCTGCCGCCCAGCAAAAAATATTTGCTAGTGCGACAGCCCCATTATAAACATTTACTCAAAATGGCAAGTCGCAATAATGTGCATTCTTTAGCTTCTGCAACTCCTCGACGATTTCCGCCGGGCAATTAAACAAATACTCCTGGAGCGAAGGACACAGCGTAAACTGTCTCACATTTCCAGGGCCTGTCCATTCGCTTGCGTAGACAAAATTGTTTTGGACAAGAAATTCAAGGCAAGTTCCATAATTCTTTGAAAGTGTATCATCCAAGGTGTTTTTGCTTTCCCACTGTTTGATACTTGCGATTTGTCCATCTGCTTTCCAGCGATCACCAAATGTGCTCATCCTTTTGTCGATAATATAGGCAATAAATAATCCTATTGTCGGATCAAGAGTATCTGTACTCCAAATGGCTTTGAATGTATTGATCGCTAATTTCGTATGTCGAACTACACACTCTTTCAGTTCAGGGAGTACGGATGCCGCATTTGCCGAGTATTTGCGGAATGCCTCAATGCCGAATTCCAAAGTGTCTTTTTCAACAGTTCCGCCAGCAAGCGATGACAATAAATCAAAAGCATTATCTATATCTACATCGTAAATTTCGCTCTTGTTTAACCAGTCATAAATGGCTGCTTTCGATACTTTACGAACATTCTTTTTAAGTATGTAATATAGAACAATTCGCTCGTCATCTGTAGTGATTTCAGCGGTAGATATTGCCGGTGTTGTTGTAGGTACTGGTATTTGGATTTCTCTGGTGCCGAGGAAAGCAACATAACGCTCTCTAAGCTTTTGATTTTCACGAGTAATGATACTATGCTTTGTCTGCGGCGCAGAAACCGCTTCGCTTACAGCATCATAGATATACGAAATATCATCATCAGAATCCAGGCAACGCAGTTTATACTCATTGTTCAGAAATCCAAACATGTTGTTAGAAGTAATCTCTGGGAGGGCAATGGGAATAACGGGAACATCATCACGATACCATAACACACCAGCTTCATTTAGACAGTATGCACTTTCGTAATAACTGTGTGAAAGAATGGCTACATTGATTGCACTACTTTTGAGCGCCGCTTTTACCTCGCCGCTAATTTTTTCATTTATGTCGTTTCCCGGCAACGAAGAACAAAAAACAGCGTTTCTCGGAATGCCTGTTCCACAGAAAAAATCTACAAGCATATCCGCAACATCTTTATCTGTTGATCTATGACTTATGAAAATAATTGAATCCACCTTCTCCCCAGTTGTAGATGCTAAAGACATCGCTTGCGCAGTTGCCTTTCTCTCAAAATATGAAAACGAACAGGGGAGCAAATTTAGCATACCCCCATTTGCCCACGGGATATAAGACGTAACCATGCCATATTGAATCAGTTTTTCAATTTCCAATCCAATGGAGCGAGAAACCGCTTGCGGAAAAATATCATTATCATAGCTTACATGCCCTGTAGAGCTATCTTTGCAATTTTCAAGAAGACAGTTAAGAACTGTCTCCGCTGTATCATCAATAATGCGAACTCCGTTGATTATTGGTTGAGAGCTGACAATCGAAGCAGCTCTTTGGCGAAGCTCTTCTTTATAAGCATTTCTTTGTGCCTCTTTTCGTGCTTTTTCAATTTGTTTATCTAATGGTGTTTTCGCCACTATTATTCACCTCGCTTTGCTTAAACTTTTGTTAATAGTGGATTTACTAAATTCCCATTTTTCTGTTTCATATTTGAATATATTCTTCGATCATGTCAATCGAAACAGGCAACTTCATTATTTTTGCCGGAATAAGCAATAGTCCTTAGCCTTGGTTTTGGGTAAGCACATCTTGAATCATAACATCAATCTGTCCGCGCAAGGATTCTATTTGTTTTTTAATTTCATCCTGTTTTGCAATTTCAGCATGAATTTTATCAACAATGCGTTGCTGTTCCTCCAGGGAAATATCCAACATTGGAAATTCCCTCACTACTATTGGGAAAATATTTGTGTTGTTGCCTAATCCCTTTTTATAGATCTCAATTAGATACTGAAAATAGGTTGTTCTGAAATAGTAATAGGCGAACTCTGGATTGTAGTCTTTAAGCCGAATGCGCATTGTAAAATCAGCAAAAACTCCCTAAAGCTCATCGTCATCAATCAAGGCGACTTTTCCAATGGTTCCTTCGCCGGAACGAGCAAGAATAATATCGTTTTTTCGCACCGTTTTGGCTTGCTTGGAATCAGAGTACTCCTTTGACACTGTGCTTGCACTTTCTAAATAGAACTTCCAATTCTTAATCGTTGCCATAGAAATATAACAGAATTCACCATCATCAGAATAGTCTGACGGAGATACACTTGCCCCCAACACAATCGGCTCTGCAAGGTAATGCTTAATTTTCTTATCTGTGCGGTTCATTAGCTCTTGCATGACAAAGTTTCCAGAATCCCTATGAAACTTTGCACTAAAACGCAAATCTGCATTGTTGGATAATGTTCTATAATTTGCAGAAAAACGTTTTGCCTGTTTGGTTCTGTTAAACTCATCCATTGCAAAACGGAATTCACGATTAAATACATCGTCAATGATTTCGCTGTTCTTCTTGATTGAGGATTCAATTGTTTCAATCTCTTTTTCTATAGCGTGCGCTTCTGCCAACGCCTTTTTTTGGATTGGTACAGAAACAGCAGGCACCTTGATATATTGGATGTCGCTTGCATAAACATGTGGCTGATCGGAACCTTTTTGAAGTAAATAGATGTCACTCTGAATTAGGCGAAGAGCATAGTACAAAAATTTCGTCAAATACTTGTCCTCGTCTTTTGATTTTAGTGTTACGCAATCCGACGCCCAAATAGGAACATCCCAGTAATTCACAAACCCGGAATTTGCACCAGAAGCACTAATAGTAATACATCCTTGAGGTCGGTTACTTTCATTGTGCAAATACGCATAATCTTTACCGCCTGCAACAACGGGAATATTTCCTTCAACAGCCTGCGCTTCAGTTATACTGATTCCTTTTTCTATTTCAAAAATATCCTTAATCCTGTCCTGACATAAAGAAAAGCGATTGAAGAACTCCGCATGACTTTCTTTTGCATAAGATAGCCCCATTCGTATATTTGAGGATTTTGATATGGAGTGTATTGTGTTGTTTGTTAGTCTCATAAATACACCTCAATCCCAAACAATCTTGCGCATAGCATCCAAAATTGTCGTTTCATTTCCATCATCAATTAAAATCTCTTCTGCCATATTCGTTCTATATAATTCGTTTTGCATCGGAAATATAGTGTTTCAGCATTTTTCGTAGCAACGCAACTTCTTCATCGGGGGGCAATTTTTTTATAGATGGAAGTTTCGCTTTCAACTTCTTGCCATGCTTTATATTTGAGCAAAGTCTTTATGGAATCCATAATTTGTTCGTAAGTAATATCTTTCGCATAAGAAAACTGCTTGCGATACTTGTCCCACATTGTTTTGAGTTCCGGGCTTTCTTCGATGTTGTAAAGAATAGAAGGAACATCTGCAATCTGTTCTGTAGTGCCACGATGCTTGGCAGTTGCACTTAACGCATCAGCAAATACCGCATTATCGAATTTCTGCGTTGTGGTCAGTATATAGGTATCGTAAAAATCTCTGGGACGAGTATTGAACACGCCACGGCGTAAAATAGTTTCAACCTTTTCGGCCATGACGGTTTCAATGTTGTATGCCCACAGCTCATAAGATTTCTCATCATCGAAAATTTCAGAGAAGTTGTACTGCACCGCATAGGGTGTAATAGCATCACCGGTGGACACATCAATGCTAAGTGGAGTCAGCAGAGTATCAAACTTGGCGTTCAGCATGACACGGTATCCGCCGTAAATATCATCTTCACGGATGGGCGAAATTGTGCCAATCTCGAATACAACGCCGTCATCGAATGCGATGTCACAAACATCTTCCAACGCACTGCGAATTGCTTCCGGTGTAAGGGGCAGATTTTTAAGAGTGGTGTCCATATCCATGGTTGCGCGGTTGTCGAGTCCGACAATGGCGGCTACCAACATACCGCCCTTTAATACAAACTTCTCTTTGTATTCGGAAGCAGAAAGGCGGACAAGCAGACGCTCAAACATATAGTTCTGCAGAATGACCTGTGCAGGGATATTCTTCTGTTTTGCGATATTGCGAATTTTCGCCTTCAAACTCATTGCTTTACTCACAGAAGCACCTCCAAATATTGACGCAACACTTTTTCAACACGCATCTGTTTTGCATATGTATTCAGTTGGTTTAGGTTTTTCTTCGGGCTTGCGGCGTACATTTTAAGTGCCGCTAAAAATGTTTCAGTTCCCAATTTGTTACGGCTGCGAATTACATCACAAATGGTGCGTTCAAGATCGTATGCAGGAACATCATTTCCAGCAGGTGTTCTCAGCGTTGTTTTGCCAAGTTCAAACAATTCAGGCTTGATATAATACACTTTGCATTCAGATTTAATTGCCGCAGAAGGAATACAACCAGACGGTGCAGTAACCGTATGCTCAAATGGAGTACGGTCAGAAATTCCGTGAAGGTAAAGAGCTGTTTCGTGAGAAAAAATGATTCTTTCTGAACGGTTACTGATTGCCAATAATTCATCCTGCATATCATCGGGAAGAATGTACTGGCCTTTTACAATACGATGGATTTTATCTTCTTTGCACAACTTATAAAGCATCGCCTTGGAGATGCCGCGTTGCGCTGCTATTTTCGTTTCAATAATTCCGCCATGCGTTTTTGCAATAGCGGTGAGTTCAGTCATGTAATCCATACACTCACCTCGATTATAATAACTCAATAATATTATGCTCATAATTACGATTAAAGTCAATATCTTGTTGGAAACATTCGAAAAATATTTACAATTAAATTACGACTGAAGTAAACGGCAATCTAAAGCAAGACATTTACCATACACCAAAAATCGAACAACAACAGAGGGGCTGTCGCACTAACGTGCGGCAGCTCCTTTTATATATCCAACACAAAACGCCGAGCTTCGAAAAGCCC
>NZ_QUJB01000048.1:0-4086 GCF_003480435.1 Clostridium sp. AM30-24
GGACGGTGTGCGGTCCTTCGGACAACCGGCAGGAGCCGGAAATTCAAGCGCTGATTGATGAAAATGGAAACTCATCCCATTCATTATCGGCGTATTTTCATATCTAAAAGGAGTCACATCTATGGCAATCTATCATCTATCAGTACAGATCATAAAGCGGAGCGAAGGACGTTCTGCAGTAGCAGCCGCAGCCTATCGAAGCGGCACCAGCCTTACCAGTGAATGGGATGGAATCACCTACGATTATACAAGAAAAGGATGGGTAGAGCATACCGAAATTCTTCTGCCGGAGTACGCACCAGAAAGTTTCAAGAAGCGTCAGCACCTATGGAATCAGGTTGAGATGGCAGAGAAATCCGCGAACGCACAGTTGGCACGCGAGATTGAAATTGCCCTTCCCTTGGAACTGAGCCGCGAAGCCCAAATTGCTTTAGTCCGGGAGTTCGTCCAAGAAAACTGTGTGGAGAAAGGCATGTGTGCGGATCTTGCAATCCATAATCCACCAGTCCGCAACGGTTACGGTCAGCCCATAGATCGTAATGGCAAACCCGCGAATGACCCAGAGCAAATGACTTTCCGAAATCCACATGCACACATCCTGGTAACCATGCGGCCGTTAAATGAACGTGGAAGATGGGAAGCTAAGTATGAGAAGAGTTATCTATGCCGGAAGGATAACAAGGAATACTCATTCCGGGCATCCAGGATCAAAGAAGCGGAAAAGCACGGGTGGAGAAAGCAGTATCGGTATTATTTTGGAAACCGGACGATATGGCTTACCGCTGAGGCCGCAGAAAAGAAAAATCTAAGGCGGGTGGATAAGCAGCCGCGGATCAAAAATATTCCAAACCGTACCATAGCAAAGTGGAACAGCACCGAAACCTTGGAATCCTGGAGAGAGTCCTGGGAAGAACTCTGCAACCGATACCTAAAAGAAAATGGAGTCGATGCACAGATCGACCACCGTTCCTATGCTGACCAAGGAATTGACCGGGTTCCCGGTGTTCATTTCGGACCGAGTGCCTATTATATGGAAAAGAAGGGAAGACAGACAGAGCTTGGAAAGCTGAATGAGGAAATCATGGATAACAACCGGTTCCTGGAGGAGACCCAGAAGGTACTCGATCAGATGGTAGCGAAGGAGAAAGAACAGCTTAAGAAGGCTGCGCTTCAATTGGAATCCCTAAGGGACAGGTATATCATAAGCGCATACCAGGAAGCATTGTACTCCGCATCCCTGGCAGCCGAAGGATCCTCCATCCAAGAACAGATTGCGTCTGCTAATGCGAATGCAAAGGCAATCGAACAGGCCATGAAAGCCATAACGAATCTGATGGACACCATAGAGTTAAAGAATAAGGAACTATCCACCTGTTCTCTTTTCTTGAAAAAGAAGCGGGAATCCATAAAAAAGGAGATCATCCAGGCGGAAAAAGAACTATCAGAAGTCAAGAAATCCCTGACAGAATTGCAAGAGAAGAAAACTGCACTGCAGGAGAAGAAGTCCATGGATCAGGAAGTCATGAAGGAAAAGCGGAAGCGGGTGCAGTACCTAAAGAAGATGCAGACGCAGCAGTACAAAGAATTTTACCGTCTTGTGGGTGAATGCAGGGAACAAAAGGGAAAACTCCGGGAGATCCTGTGGACAGGACGCATCAGTCGGGATCAGTTTGTGGAAAAGCGTCTAAGGGATTATTATAAGGAAGATTTCCGGAACGAGATTCTGGAAGAGGTCAGAAAGAATGCGCCGGATGTTCCAAAAGAAACTCCGACAGGTATGGAGAAAATACGGGCAAGAAAACGGTAGCTAAGAATTTCAGGCAAAGTCAACAGCTTAGTCTCGCGTCCAGTCATCCATCCATAGGAAAACTTCACAGACCCAAGAAAAAATGCACAGGCCCATGCCAAAAGAATCAGGCACTTTCCCACTTCACGCCGTTTCAGGTTCCAAGTAAACTAAAGGAAACAAAGGAAAGAGAGGTATTCTTATGGAAACACAAGAGTTCGATGAAGAATTGCAGGAAACGAACAGGATCTACAAGGAAATCGGTGATCTCAGCACAAAGGAACTTCTGGAACTCCAGGGAGCAATCACCCAGATTAAAGAAAATTCCCAGAAGGAAAAGAAAGAGAACACGCTGTCCTGGTTGGAGCAGTCCGTGATCTCCGTGTTGAAGGACTATGCGGAAGAAATCGGAGGGACATTCAATTCAGAAGATGACGAGGTCGGAAATCGGATCATCACACTTAGAAACGATGGTGGATTTGACATTGACAGTGAGAACGTCCGTCTGCGGATGGCGCTCTCAGTGGCAAGCTATACTTACATTGGGTATGGTGATGGGAAGAGTGTTTTGAATCTTACATATGATCCGATCATAATTGGAAGGTAAATAACAGGTAAGGAGCATAGACGGGCATGATGAAACGGCAGACATCCTCAAACTAAGAAGATGTACTGCCGTTTTCGTTTGCATTAAAGTCCTCTATTATCTGCCGAGGAAGGCATCGAATTAGTTTCTGCATTTGTAGTAAGATATTTTCATTTGATTGTCAAGTTACTGGCCCAAATGTGTTTCATAATATATGATATGCAGAACATACAGAGATATTCAATAGTAGAGAAGGAAAAATATTCCAGATACAGACTCGAAACACACCGGATTTGCAAGATTCGATTGCGTGGCACCCGTTAAAGGGCTATAATGAAGGAAGGAAATATGGGAAAAATTGGAGGATACAAATGAAAAAGTTAGCTGTAGGAGCAGTCGCAGGTGTACTGACGGCCGCAATGTGCATGCCTGGTTTTGCGGCAATTATAAGTACAGAACAGGGCGGAAGAACTAATTATATTAAAACAGATAACTATAAGAAATATGAGAATTATCCGTGCTGGATCTGGTATCAGGGCTATTGCTACTACTATGCAAGTGCTGACAATTACTTAAAGAATACAACTACGCCTGACGGCTATACGGTTGATGAATTAGGTCGTTGGACTGTAAATGGTAATCCGATCCATAACGGTGCTGGTAACTATAAGATGAATACCGAAGACTATAACGGTAAGAGTGACGACGAGATCTGGAGCTTGATGAAAGAGAAGCTTATAAGTGTATTTGAAACGACAATCGATCAGGGTGATTATGACGGTCCAGATGCAAATGGTAAGCAGACGCATATCGATTCTTATACATATGGTTATGGAACCGATTTAATTTGGACAGATAAAGACATGAGTACATATGGTGGATATGGAGAAATTGAGATTAACCATAATAGTAGTAGATTTGGAACATTTGTTACTGCTGAAATAGGAAATGCTTGGTCCGATCAAGAAGCAAATGTTGATACTTCTGTAGCAAAAGCAAATTATTCTCAAAAACCGGATATTAAAGAAAAAACAATTAAAACTGTAGTCGGTGATAAGATTGGAACTGAATTGTTCAATTATATAAAACTACACGCAAATAAAATTCAACATGATGATGTTTGGAATCCGTACGATATGGGTGATGGGATTCAAGCTGGAACATTAGACCTTTCAGCTTGGAAAAACAGAATCACAGATTATGGAAAAAGATTCTCAGTAGTGTATGATGGTGAGTTAATAATCCATGTATACAATAACTAAAAATAAGGACCTGCTAAATGCAGGTCTTTTTTATGTTAAGATTATTTTATAGTAGGTGCACAACCAGTTTGGCGCAAATTAAAATAAAAAAGGAGCCTTGTGAGCTCCTTTTTATTATGGCATATATGGAGGATAGGTGTGGAAAGAGACTACGAAATAATATTAAACGAAGATGGAAATACGAAACGTATTTACATGACGATAAAACGAACACATAAAACAATATTCAATGTTTAATGTGTTTTATGAATGAGCTTATGCGAGAGGAGCTGAAAGGCTTCTTTTTTTGTTCGCTTTGCATGTCAAATACATGAATCCGCTCTGAACGGAACCACAGGATGTCCGCTAAATCTGCATGTCAAAAAAATAAAAAATTTTTCCCAGTCATTTGTCATTTTTGAAAAAACCCATCATAATATATATAGGTTTATTTGATGGGAACTTTTACGGAA
>NZ_QUJB01000048.1:4096-4845 GCF_003480435.1 Clostridium sp. AM30-24
GAAAAAACCCATCATAATATATATAGGTTTATTTGATGGGAACTTTTACGGAAGAAAACCAAAAAAAGTTTCTCCATTTTCACTAAATCTTACATAATAAGAATGTACAAATAATTTGTTTAAACGAAAGGAAAAATACTATGAGAGATGTAACAGAATTAGTTGAATTAAGAGATCGTGCCTATGAGGGCGGCGTAGAACTGAAAAATGCGATTGTAAACAAGACAGGAAAAAATGTCTATGATTATCTGCAAATGCATGTACATAAAATGACTCAGGCGGCACAGCATGGAAGGATCAACGAGTTCATGGATGAGGTGATCCTGTTTTCAAACCAGTTTGGACTTCAGATTCCACGGGCACTTCTTGAGGGCATGACCGATATGAGAAAATTTGACGTTGTGAGCAGATCCTATATCATTGGTGTGTTTTCATAGGAAATTTAGAAATGGGCGTTGCTACTTGGCAGCGTCTTTTTTATTGCCGGGGAATGAAAAAAGACCTGATCTGATGACCAAGTCTTTGTATATATCTTCTATTAACTTGCCTTAAGACCCGGAAAGATGAACTCATATTCATCGGGAGTCAGGCGATGTTCCGCCCAGATTCGGGCTTCGATGTCGCTTAGAACTGTGATGTCACATCCCGCGGCCGGAAACGGATCACCCTGGAAACAGTAGGGACTGTTTTCTCTTCCCTCGACATAGAGGAAATAGGTTCCCTGCATGGTGATATATAATTCTTCCCTG
>NZ_QUJB01000049.1:0-3340 GCF_003480435.1 Clostridium sp. AM30-24
GTAAAGCCCCGGCGTTTCAGTTCCATAACGGTGTCAAGGTGTCGTCTGCGTTCCTCGGCGGATTCACATTCCAAACGCTTCTCCCGTTGGCAGTCACATTCTGTCGGGTGCTTGTCATGCCCCAACCATGCGGCGGTTTCTTTGGGAAAGTAGGCTTCTTTCGCCGTGCGGCACTTGCCGCAGTAAAGCAGACCGTCCTCGCCCGTGTAGTCCTCCGGCTCTGCGGTAGTAGTCATCATATTCAAAACGGTATCGGTAAAAAGTTCAGTCATAAACTCTCGCCCTCCTTAAAGGTGTAATCGGGTATGCCTTTTTTCGGCGGTTTCTTGGCTTCGTCCTCCTGCGCCCACTTGTATATCGTGGCTGCATGACTGCGGTATTTCGTTCCTTTGGACGCTATATGAGTAGATAAGCGGTCAATATAATACTCCCATTTGTCGGGCAGTTCCGCTTTCAGCTCGTCCAGTTCCGTATCGGAAAGAAAAACATTGTTGTATCTGCCATAGCTGCGGGCGGGGGCTTGTCCCGTTTCTAACTCTCTCTCTTTTTCTATCTCTATATCTATCTCTTTCTTTATCTCTATCTCTGGTGGACGAATGTCGGACAAATGTCCGCCGTTTGTCCGGGGTGGTGGCAAAGCCTTGTTTGCAAGCCTTGCCGCCCGTTTTCGTTCCGCTTCGGTAGAGGATTGCCCTATCATCAGTTCAATATCGGTCATGTAGAGCAAGCCGCCGTGTAGCTGCTCCACAAGCCCCAACTGCTGAAAAATCCCTAACGCCCGTTCCACCGTGCCTACCTGCTGACGGGTAAGAGTGGCGATCATCTGTGCTGTGTAAGGGATATTCTCGTCAAGCTGCAACTTGCCGCCGTTTTTCAGCGATTTTAAGTACAGCTTCAAGAGAATGTTGGAATAGAGAATACCGTCCGGCATACTCTCCAACAGCACGATAGCGTCATCATCAAAATAGCTTTCTTTCAGTTTGAGGTAGTAATATTTGCGGTTATCTGCCATAGGCGGTGTCCTCCTTTGGTTTCCAACGCTTGGAGTAATACCGGTGGCAGAGGATAATCACGGCTCGGAAACTCTGCTTGCAATCGTGGGTGCAGCCCCGGCAAAGGTCGTTATAGGTAATTCGGTTTCGGTGGTTGAGGAAAAAGCTCCATTCAAGCCGCCGTTTGTTGCTCATGCGTGGCATTGGTACGCTCCTTTCTGCCGTTTCCGTGGGTATCACGGATAGGGCGGGAAAACTGTATCTTCTCGGTATCATTTTCGGGGATTTTTTGCCCTGTACGCCCTGTTTTGAGGTCGTGGAGTATTGCGGATAGGGGTAAGGGCATATCCCTGTTTTTGTTTGGTTTCGGTATCATTTCGGGGCGGTTTTTAACGCTCCTGTTCATGCTTTTTCTGTCGGCTCGGCTCGCCGTGGTGCATTTGGGAAAGATTGCTTTTCATGGTCTGCAATTCCCGGACACGCTCTTTATTTGCCCGGTACTCGTTGTAAAGGGCGTTCTTCTCGGCGGTAAGCTGCTCGATTTCAGCCTGCAACGATTTATAGGTGGGCAGCTTGGTAATGCCTTTTTGCCGAAAATATCTTACGGCTGCGTCTGCTATGATAAAGTCGCTTTCATGCTTTTCCCGGTAGGCTTTGCGTGCCTTATCGGTTTTCTGCTTTTTCAATCCGTCACGCACATCTCTTGTCTTGGCATAGGCAAGCACCTGTTTCTGCAAGTCCTTTTTCTCACGGATAGCCGTTTCAATGGGCTTCAGCTTGGCGGTGCTGCTGTGTAAATCCGCATTGGCAGACACAAGGGCTGCGTCCAGTTCATCCGGGGTAAAGCCGTATTGCTCCATAGCGGCAACGGTAGCCGCCATCTGTTTGAGATTGTGGACAGCCGCCCAACGGTCATAGCCGATACCTTTTCCCTCGGCTCGCTTCGCCGCACGGTCAACCATTCTCTGAATGCTGCCTGTCGGGGCGATTTTCTGCGTTTTTCCTCGCTCTGTGCGGTTTGTTTCAGCGGTATGGTATTGGGGTATGGGTGCGGTCTTTTCGGCGGCTCTGTGGGCGTTCTGCTCCAAAAGGGCAAGAACGGCGGCACGGTTAAAATCATCTCCCAGTTTTCGGGCAGTAATGGGTTTCGTCCTGTCCGGGGTAAGGTAGGACAACCGCCCTCGGCTCTCTTTGACGATCACACCCTGCCGCAGAAGTAAAGCGGAGAACTCGTCAAAAGTAGTAGCTTCGCTCATGGCGTTCCGTATGGTCTGCCGCAGCTTCGCCTTGTCGGTTTCAAACTTGGTCTGCTTTGCAGGCTGCCCCTCGGCTGTAAGGGTGGCATTTTCCTTGTCAAGTTTGGCTTGTCCTTTCTTCTGCGCCCAATACTCACGCTCGGTAATGCGGTTTTTACTGCCATGGAGCAGGTCGATTTGATAGAGATTTTCCCGGTAGCACATCTCCATGACCTCGGCTTTGAAGTATTCCATAGCAGCGTCCGTGCAGCGATGTTTGCACCCGGCACGGGTATCTGCCGGTCTGTCCATGTAGGGCAGCAAGGGTACTTCCTCAATACGCAGAGAATTGATAACGATATGAACATGGATATTGCCGCTGTGGTTGTGTCCGTCCGGGTGGGTGCAGACAATGGCTTGGTGTCCGGGGAAATGCTCGGCACAAAATTCCTCTCCCAATGCTTGCGCCCGGTCTACGGTCAAGCCGTTGTCCGCTGCGTCCCGTGGGTCAAAGGAAATGATATAGTGGTGGCTTTTCACATCTTCCCGTTTTTGGTTTTTACCGTATCGGAGATTTGCCCGCATACAGGCAACGGCAAAATCTTCCTTGCCGCAGTTCAGCGTGGCTATCCGATAATCCTCCCGGAGTATGAGCCGCCCGGTTTCGTCAAGGGTGGGCTTCATGGTAAACTCGTCATGCTCAAAGGTTAGATACTGCTCGGCTGCACCGTAGTCCGCATTTTTAGAGCTGATATGCTTGAATGTTGCCAACAGCGTCACCTACCTTTCGCAAGACTTCAAACTTCAAGGCGGCAAGGTCGGAAACCGCCGCCCGTACCTCCCCGGCAAGCTGCGGGTAGGGGCTGTGCCACTCGTTCAGCGTCCGGGCTATCTGGTTTAAGTTGCCGCCGATCCTGCCGTATTCGGCGGTTAGCTTCCCGACGGCGGCAAGCAGCTCGTCGTTGACGGGGGAAACGGTTATGGTGGGGCGTATGGCTGCCCCGGTTATGGCTTGCCGGATAAACTCGGCTTGGCTCATGTGGTAAGCAGAAAGCCTTTCCGCAAACTCGGCGTATTCTTCCTCGGTCATGCGGGTTTTGACCACATGGCAGC
>NZ_QUJB01000049.1:3350-3552 GCF_003480435.1 Clostridium sp. AM30-24
GGTTTTGACCACATGGCAGCGGTGGGGTGTGTTGTATTTTTTCTTCAAGCGTTGACCTCCTTTCTCGCCCGACAGGGCGCATGAGCAGGGTTTGGGGAAGGCACTCCCCAACAAGATTTACCAAAGGGGCAAAACCGCAGATATGCGGATTTTGGCACCGTGGTAGAATCTTGCTCTAAAAAACTACCGCTTTCCTCGGCGG
>NZ_QUJB01000005.1:0-192852 GCF_003480435.1 Clostridium sp. AM30-24
GGCTTCCAGCCCGTTCCGATTCTTAACGGATCAAGCTCCGGTGCAAGTTTTCTCATTTCCTGACTCTTCAGACATTTCATGATATTTCCTTCTTTCTTTGTGGGGTGTTACTCGTTATTGAGCGAATGATATCTTTTATTGGAACCGCTTCCCAATAATTTTGTTCTTTCTCTGCGTTTCGAATGCACCGCGGCTTTAAGCTGCGTATCTGCATCTATCTACTACGCAAAGAATGAAATTACAAGTGCTACAAGGAATCCGGTCACGCCGACTAAGGTCTCCATGATGGTCCAGGTTTTCAGGGTCGTCTTCTCGTCGATTCCCACGAGGGATCTTACCAGCCAGAAACCGGAATCATTGAAGTGGGAGCATACGGTGGAACCGCCCGCTACTGCCGCTACGGTACATGCCAGATATAACGGGGACAGCTCACTGATTCCCGGAAGTGCCGCAACGATACCTGCCGCCATAGTCATGGCAACGGTCGCGGAACCGACACTGATGCGGACAAGGACTGCGATGATAAATGCAAGGACAACGATCGGAAGATTCATGGATGCAACTGCATTTCCGATCACATTTCCGAGACCGGAGTACTGAAGCACATAGCGGAGCACGCCGCCGCAGGCGGTAACGAGAAGGATGAGACCGGTCGGCTCTAAGGATTTTGTCATAACCTTCTCAAGCTCTTTCATCGTGTATCCATGTTTTAAACCGAGACCGAACATGGCAGCCAGAGTCGCAAGCAGCAGTGCTACGAACGGCTCACCTAAGAACTCGAAGACCGGAGCAACACCGGCTAATGCCGGAACAACGCCGCAGATGGAGTCCAGAATGATGAGCACTAACGGGATCAGAATGATCCCAACGATCAGCCAGAAGCTCGGAAGCTTGGACTCATCAATCTCTTCCTGATTTGCCACACTCTCCGGTACCGGAACATAAAACTTCTTACCACAGATGGATCCCCAGACCGGACCGGCTATGATCATCGCGAAGATTCCGCAGAAGATTCCGACTAAGATGACCCAGCCAAGATCTACATTTAACATCGTTGCTACGAGAACCGGTCCCGGTGTCGGCGGAATGAACGCATGTCCAACCGCAAGTCCTGCAAGGAGCGGGATCACATAGTGAAGAGAGGAACGCTTTGTCTTCTTTGCAAGGGAGAATGCTAACGGGATCAGAATAATCAGTCCTGCATCGAAGAATACCGGCATCGCGATCACGAGACCTGTGATTCCAAGCGCCCACGCGGCCTTCTCGTCACCGAATTTCTTTACCATCGTGACGGCGATGGTCTGTGCGCCGCCCGAGACCTCCAGGATCGCGCCGAACATGGATCCTAAGCCTACAAGCAGGGCGATTCCTTTTAACGTGTTTCCAATTCCATCATTGACTGCCGCGATAATATCTTTCGTCGGCATTCCCGCAAGAAGTCCAATGCTGATCGCTCCGATCAGGATCGCGATCATTGCCTGCACATTAAACTTGATGATCAGGACGAGCAGGATCACAAGACCGATCATTGCTGCCAGGACAAGGCGGGTCGGGTTGAGTACAACTCCTTCAGACATAGTGGATTTACCTCCCAGTGTATTTGTTTTGGTTGTTCCGCGCAAAGATCCGTATCATACCCCGAACCGGACTGCTCTGCGCTTCATGGTTTCATTCCGGAAAAACAGTTCATGTTTTGACTTTCCTGTTTTTCGTTTTTCATCAGACATGTCAAGCCGTTTGGCAAGCTTTTTGATGTATTTGTCTGATGTCTTATGTCTATGCGCTTAATCTAACATTTTTCTATGGTATTTGCAATACTTGTCTGATGTATTTTATCTTTTCTCTTTTTCGCACAAAAAAAGCAGGGGAAAATTGTGCATTATTTTCCCCTGCTCCTGACATTCTTATTCCATTTGAATCGCTTCTACTGTTCTTTCTTCTCTTTTGTCTCGCCCTGCGTCTCATAGGCCGTCCGACGTCTCAAAAGCTCCTGCCTGTTATCCGTCAGATGCATCACCATGGCACACCGCGCCCCTGTGGAATCATGATTTGCGATGGCTTCCGTGATGGCCCGGTGGGTCCTGATCGTCTCTGTCCGCAGTGAGCGCCCCGTCAGGTTCACAAAGGTATTGATTCCCGAATTGATGATCGGGATCAGGGACTCCATGACCTGATTCTTACTGCACCGGGCGATCCAGGTGTGGAACTCAATGTCCTTCGGCATGTGATCCTTGTCCGCCAGATACAGTTCCTCCGTCTCCTTACACAGCCTCTTTAATGTCACGATATCCTCGTCCGTCGCATAAACTGCAGCCTTAGAGGCGATCTCCGGCTCTAAGATCAGGCGGACGTCAAAGAGATCCAGCGCCAGCTTAAACCTGTCATGGAGCTTTGCGTTAAGCCGTAACGGGTCATCCTCCGCAGGCGTCAGACTGCTGACATACGTTCCCGCGCCTCTCCGCACCTGCAGGACTCCTTTCGTCACCAGACCTTTTACCGCCTCGCGGATCGTGCTTCGTCCCACCTCAAACATCTCCGCAAGTTCAAACTCGTTCGGAAGCCGGTCTCCCACCTCCAACGGTTTCTCTTTTATATACTCTAAGATCTGGTCCTCGATCTGGCTGCCCAGAAGTTTCCGGCCACCCCTTTTTTTCGTCTCCATAGTTTCCCCCATGTTCTGTTACAAGTTGTCTGATGTCTTTATTATACGGAAGATCAGATAGGCTGGCAAGCTGTTTTTTCCAAATGACCACAAATACTGAAAAAAATCCCGCACACAGTCCGGATATTATCCAGAATCTGTATGCAGGATCAGAATCATCAGATGAAATGCACTTTACAGCTCATCCTTCACATATCCGGCCACATTATAAGCATGGTCGGAGATACGTTCCAGATTGCTCAGGATATCTAAGAACACAACGCCGGCGGACGGGTTGCACTCGTTCTTGGAAAGACGCTCGATGTGCTTGTCGCGCATCTCCTCCTCGAGAGTATCCACACGGTCTTCCAACTTGCTGACCTGACGGATATCCTCCATTCCACCATCCTGACGGGCAGCGACTGCATGGTCTACAGCTCCGATGGCCGCGCTCGAAATCTCTTTGAGATCCTCGATCCCGGTCTCTGAGAAAGCGAGTCCATGTTTCTTCAGGTACTGTGCCGCCTCCGCGAGGTTTTCCGCATGGTCGCCCACACGTTCTAAATCGCTGATGCTATAGAAGAGGTTGCTGACCTGAACTTTCTGCTTCTCATTTAAGGACAGGTTGTTGACCTTAATGAGATATTCGGTAAGCTTCTTATTTAAAATATCGATCTCTGTCTCGTTCTTAAAAACCTCATCCAGACATTCATATTTGTTTTCCAGAAGGACGCTTGTTGCAAGCTTTAAGTTTGCAAGGGCCATCTTACCCATATGAACGACTTCCATCACACCGACTTCAAGGGCAAAGGTCGGGGATTTGAAGATACGTTCGTCGAGAACCGGAAGCTCGTCCTCCTTTGTTTCCTTCTTCTCCTCTTCCTCGCCTGTCTCACGGACGATCAGACCGGAGAACGCAACGAGCTGTTTCGCGAACGGGAATAAGAGCAGGGTGTTCGTCACGTTAAAGAATGTATGGAACACCGAGATCTGGAAGGAATTGATGCTGCTCTGGGCAATATCCGGGCGCATCATGGAAATGATATACATACCGATTCCGAATACGACCGCACCGAAGCCATTGAAGGTCAGATGGATCACGGACGCGCGCTTAGCGTTGCGGCTTGTACCGGCACTGGATAAAAGCGCAGTCAGACATGATCCGATATTCTGTCCAAGGGTAATATAAATCGCGGCATTTGCGGATACCACTCCACTCATCGCCAGAGTCTGTAAGATACCGACCGAGGCGGTGGAACTCTGGATGATCGCAGTTACAAGGGCACCGACAAGAATACCGAGAATCGGATTTCTTCCGAGTACCGCAAACGCCTTCGCAAAGATCGGGGCATCCGTGTACGGTGCTACCGAACCCGACATAAAGGTCAGACCCACAAACAGGAGTCCGACACCGATACAGATCTCACCTGCCAGACTCTCCTTTTTCTTCTTGGAAAACATCAAAAAGGCTGCACCGATGGCAACTACGAGCGGTGCGAAAAACGACGGCTGCAGGATCTTCATCGCATCCCCCAGCGAGTTTAAGGAAACCATCCATGCGGTGATCGTTGTACCGATGTTTGCACCCATGATGACCCCGACCGCCTGGGTCAGATTCAAAATTCCGGCGTTTACGAAACCAACGACCATGACGGTTGTGGCTCCGCTGCTGTGCAGGATCGCGGTGATCAGAGCGCCGAGACCGACTGCCAGAAGTCTGTTGTCTGTCACCATCCTCAGGAACTTGTTCAGCTTACTTCCCGCGGACTTCTGCATGCCGTCACCCATGATGCTCATACCGTAAAGGAACATGCCAAGACCACCGAGGAAACTGAATATACTTTCCAGATATCCGATATTCATAATGCCTTCTCCATTCTCTTTTGTCGCTGCCTGTTGTCCTAACGCGGCGGCGTGGCAAACGCACAGTTTCGATCTGATTCTGCAAAATTTGCCTTCGTGTTCCATCATATCATAGAGCACACGGTTTTTTCAATTATAAATATAATATTTGTAAATTTTAGGTAAAGAATACAAAATGACTTTCGAATTTTTAGTGAATGTCCCGTTACTTCTTCAGAATTTTTATCGCTTTCTTTACATCCTTATGGAAATCCTCCCATTTCTCCGGATAATCCACAAAATATTTCGGGCAGATCTTTCCCGTCACGTCATAGTGGCGGATCACGTCATCCGGCTTCAGATCAAACTCCACGCAGAGGTACGCGCATAAGTTTACAAGTGTCTGATATGTACTGTCATAAAATTTTCCGGTCTCATCCGGGTGGCAGCACTCGATGGAGATCGTGTCACTGTTCCGGTTGTTGGATGCATAAGCCACCTCATTTAACGGGACGCACTGGACGACCTCACCCTCCAGACCGATCACGAAATGGCTGCTGACAGAGGTAGTCTTCGAACCAGTCTGGTCCTTTAATCCTTCAAAATAATTCCGGTTTTCCAGCGCGGTACTGCAGGGGTTTGCGACATAGTGTACCACGATGCCGTTTACTTTCTCAAGCGGGATCTGCGGCCGTGAGTACTCATTCGGGGTCAGCAAATTTACATTCACATACTCCGGAACCGCCACATCCGCCGGATCTACCTGTTTCCTCCCCGTAAGTTTCTTTGTCACGAGCACAGCCGTGATGATCACGGCGATCCCGATCACCGCAGTCAGTCCGCCTACGATCATTCGGCGGGTCCGCTCCTGTTTTCTTCGTCTTCTCCGGTTTTCCTCCCGCCGGATCCTTCGCTCTTCGATCTCATCTCTGTATGGCATTGTTCTTTCCTTTCTTCTATATATAGAATTATGATGTAACTATTCCGCAGGTCTATGCACTTACTGCGCTGACCGTAAGAAAATCTATGCTGGAAGGCAAAAATCCCATCGGCACAGCCGATTTGAAATGGATTTTTGCGCGTAACCGCGAGGGCATTGAACCGTTACGTTATAAAAGCGTAAAAAGGTTCTTCTCGAATTCAATCAGCCCGTCTTTTTTCATTCTGGAGAGTTCTGCGGACAGAGCGCTCCTGTCCACCGCGAGATAATCCGCGAGCTGCTGGCGGTTAAAGGGAATCCCGAAGGTCTTTTTCTTCTGTTTTTCCGACTCAAAGGATAGGTACGCCATCACCTTTTCCCGGATGGACCTCTGTCCCATGTGGTCGATCTTCCGCGTCAGCATGAGATTTTTCTTTGCCATAATATAAAGAAGGTTGTGGATCAGGCGGTTGTGGTGGGAGCATGCCGGGGTGCAGACGTTTAGGATCTTTCCGATGTCCAGAAACAGGATCCGGCACTTCTCCGCCGCCTCCACATTTACCATCAGAGGCTCGCCGGGCATACAGGCATAGGCCTCTCCGAAGAGCTCGCCGCTCCCAGCATGTCCAAGGACCTGCCTGTTTCCCCAGAAATCGTCCCGGGAGATCTCGACACTTCCGGAGAGGATGAATCCCATGGAGCGGATCGCAGTTCCTGCAAGAAAGACCGCGTCGCCTTTTTCGTATTTCTTTTCGACTGCGGAGAGACATTTCAAGATGCTCTCCTTTTCTTCCGGGTGGATTCCGGCGAAAAGCGGGGAATCCGGAATTTCTTCTTTGTGGATCATAGTTTTCCTTTCTTTCACCTAACACGGGCGGCCATTTGCACTTTCCTGTTTCCTTCCTCCATCACGTGCGGTCTACCTTTTTTCAGTTCTGAATGTACCGCATTTCGGATTTTTCGTTGGAATTACAACATACTTTTTGTCATCATTGTAGTATATTGACGATACAAAAGTCAATACATGACACTTACAAAATCTGCCACGATCCGCTTTTTCCGGATGCATGGCAGCTAATACACCGCAATAGAAATTGCTGAGACAATATTTACGCATTTTGAAAGGGGAACTTAAATTGAAAAGAACGATCGTAAAAATTGATGAAGAAAAATGCAACGGCTGCGGAGCATGCGCAGCAGCCTGTCAGGAAGGCGCGATCGCAATGATCAACGGAAAGGCGAAGCTGATCCGCGACGATTACTGTGACGGTCTTGGGAACTGTCTTCCGGCCTGTCCGGCGGACGCAATCAGCTTTGAGGAACGCGAGGCTGCCGCTTATGACCATGAAGCGGTTCTGGCACACATGGCGGCAAGAAAAGCTGCTTCCCTCATGCCGACAGAGGCACCGGCCCCGAAGCCGGAATTTACAGGATGCCCGGGAAGCATGAGCCGCATGATCTCCCATGCTGCCGCATCTGAAAACAGCGTTGCAGCGATCCCGGGACATTCTGCGCCCGTCTCCATGGAAAGCAGACTCTCCCAGTGGCCGGTCCAGATCAAGCTTGCCCCGGTCCGTGCCCCGTACTTTGACGGTGCAAAGCTTCTTATCGCGGCAGACTGTACCGCTTACGCATACGGAAACTTCCACAACGATTTCATTGATGGCCACGTGACACTCATCGGATGTCCAAAGCTGGATTCTGTGGACTATTCCGAGAAGCTCACGGAGATCATCCGCCTCAACGATATCCAGAGCGTGACAGTTGTTCGAATGGAGGTTCCGTGCTGCGGTGGGATCGAGGCAGCCGTGAAGAATGCGCTGATGGCCAGCGAAAAATTTATTCCGTGGCAGGTGTACACGATCAGCACCGATGGACGGATCTTAAAATAAGATCCCGTCCCTGCCAGTTCTTCCGGAAAATTCCATTGGTATAGCCGATCCGGAAGGGATCTTTGCTTGTAACTATGAAGCTACCGAATCGACATTTTTATATTTAAGAAGGGAACTTATATGTCTCTATCAACTACTACAAATACCTCCGGCCGCACCCCGGAGCAGGACGCTGTCATCTGCGCCCTCATCGGGCTCGCCCGCGCCGCGGAGGCAAAGGAGATTCCGGCCGGGACCGCTCCGGTCCTCTTCGCCGCCCTCTCATCCGTGACACCTGGAAGTCCGCTCTCCGTTTCTGCTGCCAGAGACCTTGTGGAGCAGATCCATAAGCAGAAAGCCATCATTGCCCCGGACTGCGCCGCCTGCCCGTCCCCCTGCGGACGGACTTCGGATTTTCTCCCGGAAGACTTAAATCGCACCGACGACGGCCTCTTCGAGGATCGGAACCGGCTGCTTGCAGAACTCAGCCAGCACGCGAAAGAGGAATGGAAGCGCATTCTCGCGGAGCAGGAAGCTCCGGAGATCACACGACTCTTTATGGACTGCGTGTTCATGGCGGGATATGCATATGAAAAGGAGCTGTTTGCGCCGTATTTTGAAAAATTGGCGGCACTGAACGACTGAGAAAAAAAGATTGATACAGGGAGCCTGTTTTCGCCCTCTGTATCAATCTTCTGCATTGATTTTTATGATTTTTTATAGAATCATAGAATCATCAGATAAACCACTCTGCCTCAGCCCGTCTCTGGTAATTCTGTTTTAACATTTCCACATGAGATAAAAATGCCTCGTCATCAAAATACTTTGCGCCTGTCGGACATGCCTTGATGCAGGCATGGCACTTGATGCAGATTCCGGTGCAGGTATCCGGCGCGTCCTTCGGGATGGATCCCATCGGACAGACGGTCGCACAGATTCCGCACTTCGTGCATTTTTCCGGGTCTGTCTTCGGTTTCGCCTTTAAGAACACTGCAGGTTTTCCATCCGTTCCAAGCGGTGTATAGTAGGCAGTCACCGGATCATCGCCGCGGACCTCGATCTTTGCCGGGATCTCCGTCATATCAGCAACTTTCTTCGCGACCTTCTCACCAAATTCCGCGATCTTCGCGAGATCATCCGCATCCGGACGTCCTGTCGCAAGCTTATTGCTGAACACATGCTCTGTCGGGATTCCAGCAGCTGCAATCGTATGGAAGCCGTGAAGCTCCAGCTCGTTGCGAAGCTCGATCAGACCGTTGTCAAAGTTTCTGTTTCCGAATACCGATACCGGTACCGCCAGCGCGCCGTTTCCCTCAAACGCACTCTGCACATACGGCAGCATCTTATTCGGAATCCGTCCCGCGTAGACCGGTGTGCTGAAAAATACAAGATCCTCACTTTCAAAACTCGTAATACCTTCCCGGTTCTCCGGAAGTGTAAAATCAAATGTCTCCACCGGCACCCCAAGACATTCTGCCGCCTTTTTCGCCATCGTCGTGATTACTTTTTTCGCGTTTCCTGTGGGGCTGAAATATACCGCCCAAACTTTTGTGATCTTCATAATCCTTTTCCTCCAATCTATCCTTCTTTTTGTATCTTAAAGCATGGAAGAACATTTGTCAATGAAGGCGGTCACTCAGATACGACGAATGCAGGAATGATCATCTACCATCAATTTCTGCATATAGCAATGCCCCTTTTCTTTTATTTTTACCGGAAAAGGGGCATGTTCATTATTTGCTCATGTGTTTGTCGTGACTCTCAGACTTTATGATGCAGACCTCCAGCCGGGAGAATGATTCGAGATTTAAAAAAACTTTCCGGATCTGCTGCTTCTTTAATCATTTCTGATTTCTCTGCTTCCGCATCCTACGACATGGAAATGATCTCTTCGTCCTCCTCATTCTCTGTATCAGCAGCTTCAGCTTCCTTGATCAATTTTCCCTTCCCATCCAGCTGGATCGTTAATGTTTCATAACCGTCTGCCTCGATCACAATCGTATTTTCATCGTTATCGTGGAGGGCTGTGCTTACATAGATCGTTGCATCTGTCGGAACCAGTCTGTACTTTTGATCCATATCAAAGCTATTTGTTGCCTTTTCAAATTCACTGCCGTTTACTTCAACCGAAGTGATCGCTTTCATCCAGTTTTCACATTCATTGCCGGGAAACGTCAATGTATAGGAATCATAAAACTTATAAGCACCGGAAACAGTCGGGGGAACCTTTGTCTCCTCTTCCTTATCCTCTCCACTGCTTCCATTTCCGTTTTCAGACGGATCTGTGGTCACGGTTCCATTTTGATCCATGTAAAGCGTCAGATCAGAATAACCGTTTGCAGAAATCGTAATCGTATTGCATTCTTTCGTAAAAGCACTGCTTCCCAGCTTCACAATACCGTCTGTTTTGCTGATGGAATATTTTTCGTTGCCATACACAAAGCCATTTTCATAGTCAATGCCATTCACCTGTACGCCGGTGATCTGACCAACCCATTCATCATAGCCCATTCCAAAGGTCAACTGATAATCATTAGACCAGGTTTTCTCACCATCCGGTACCTTTGCAGGCGGATCCAGCTCCTCCTCTGTGTTTCCACCGTTCTCTTCTGTCTCGGTGACCGTAAAGGTGACTTTCTCTACACCATAGTATTTTGCAGAGATCTCCACGCAATACTCACCGACCTGTTTAAACAGATCTTTTCCAAGGATCAGCTTCGCTCCGTCTACGGTATAACCAACCTTCGATGATATGCTTTCCTGTCCCTCCGGCAACAGAGACCGCGTCGTTTCATCCGGCATCGTCAACTTGATGCTTTGGATCTGTTTCCAAAGATCTCCTGTCTCGTCCGCAGTATTTGTGATCGTGACCTCCTGACCGGTCTTTTGATCTTCATCGACTTCAAGTGTAACGTCCTTGAGATCCTTTGCAATTGAGATTGAAAATTTCTTATCCTGATATCCATCTGCCTTGATCGTAACCGAATTCTCCTGGTCTACACGGAAGAGGGACTTATCAATAACAAGGACCTCATCATCTATCTTGTAAGCTTCTTTTTTCACGGCCGCGTAGCTGCCATTGATGTAAATTTTGCCGTTCTCTGCAATACTTTGTAAATATGCAGCATCTTCACAACGAATCCGAACATCCTGATCCTCCAAAACCTCATTGATCATATTTCCGTTCTCATCAACAAGGATCAGTTTCGGTGCTGTTTTTCCAAGATAAGCTCCGTTCATGATCGTTGCTCCAAGGCGGTTATCCTCAAGCACATACTTTACTGCATACGGACGATTCTGTGTTGTAACAGCATTTTCGCTCTTAATATAATCAGCAAAACTCAGGTATTTTCCATCAACTTTCGCTTTTTCTACCGTGTCTCGATACTCTGCAAAGGAATAGAATGTAGTTCCGTCCTCACCGATCACTGCATCCCATCCGCTCATGTCGTACTTCCAACGATCTGCAATTGCCTGTGCAGACTCATTTTCCACACCGAGCTCGGTAAGAACAAGTGCATTGGTAAGCAGGTCTGCATCAAACAATAAATCAGCTGACATTGTCGTGCTCCCGCCTTCTGCTGCGTTTCCGCTTCCACTCGTAGTACCACCGCTGACCGATGCGCTGGAAACAGCATCAATTGCATAAATATCCACTGCAGCCGCTTCACTCTGTGCAGATGTACCATCACTTACCGCAAAGACATAGCTCATATCTTTAAAGCCTGTAGCATGTACTGTGACCATATATTCTCCGGCATACGGGATATTATTTCGTCCATCTGTGGCATTTTCATCATTATAAAGAACAAAAGTATTTCCGATCAGATACCAGTCACGGATCTTTTCAAGCTCTGTTGTTTTTCCGGTCGGATCCATCAGCTCCACACCGGTGATCGGGATTTCAACACCATACGTCATGTTTTTTACATCAAAATGAATGTTCTGACCACTCTTGATGGCACCAGCTTCCTTTAATACCATGCTTGGAGCCGTTCCGTTCACGACCTCGATCGGGATCAGGGTATTTTTTCCTCCTGATGTCACGCGAAGGTAATAGGAACCATTCGAATAGAAGTTTTTCTGACCTAACGGAACAAGGATCTGACCCACTGTATTTCCATAATGGTCCCCTGTTGTTTTTTCATACTGAAGCTCATTGTTGATCGTCTGATTGTAGCCATTTCCGGATACCAGAGCCACATTCGTAATTTCGTCAAACCACTGTTTATCAACAGCTTCTGTATAATTAAACATTACAACCGCCTGACCGCCTACGCCGTAACGATTCGTTGGATCTTCCGTAAGCTCTGCGGCCGGTGCATAATAACGGATTCCGTTTTTCTCTTCTCCAAGATCAAAGGTGGTTGTCTTTGGTTTCTGTCTGATGGCTCCGTCTTCATCATAATTGTCAAGCTGATAATCCCACACATACACAGAACCATGGGCAAGGAATGCAGCCGGTGCTGTATTTTCGCGAACCACCGGCGTCTCCGGATCTGCATTATCACTCAGTACAACGATCTGGGTCTCACCATCTTTTCCCGTTACAGCAAGCTTTGCCGGATTTAAGTTCGTGATCTCCCACTTTGCAAGTGTTCCATCTTTGTCCACTTTTGTAAATGCATCTGTAACATCTTTTCCGTCAACAGTAAGTGTACAGTTGTCTAAGGAATATCCCTTTGCAAATGCAACTGTTACATACTGGCTCCAGCCAAGATCAACCAGTTTTGTCTGACTTTCCACTACAAGAGTCTTTTTCTCCGGTGTTTCGTTATCACCGGTATTTCCATTATTTTCGCTATTGCTTCCGTTGTTACCAGCGTTTCCGCTGTTTCCACTGTTGCTTCCGTTGTCACCAGCGTTTCCGTTGTTTCCGCTATTGCTTCCGTTGTCACCAGTGTTTCCACTATCGCTTCCGTTGTTACCGGCGTTTTCGTTGTTGCTTCCATTATTTCCACCATTTCCGCTGTTTCCAGAGTTGGCGGAATTATTGCCAGTGCTGTGGCTTCCAGAGTCAGAATCACTGTCGGAAGATCCATCACTTCCTCCAGAGCTTCTCTTGGATGTTGTTGTCTTCTGATCACCGCTCGGTGCATCATACGCCTTTCCGTTCGCATCTACCCATGCGCCATCAACATTTACCTTATACCCGTCCGGAGTCGTCACATCATGTGCCATCTCACCGGAACCTGCGGTCAGATAATACCAGCGTCCGTTGACCGGAACCCAGCCTGTCGCCATGCTTCCGTTCTCCCAGAGATAATACCAGTCCTTAGTCTCCGGATTCTGATACCACCCAGTGATCATATTTCCATCTTTATCAAAACGATACCATTTGCCTTCGTAAAGAAGCCACTGGTCAGCAAGATATTCACCATTCACGTTTCTATATTTCCATACTCCAGTCTGCATAGACTGTTCCCATCTGCCTGTCGGAATCGCCGTTGCAGCAGGCGAAACCATGGTCGTCATTGTCATGGATAATGCAGCTGCTACTGCAATTCCTTTGAATCCATTCTTTCGTATACTCTTCACATCGGACCTCCTTGAATTTTTAATGCGAGGAATATTATAGCAACTGATAAAACATTTCTCAATGCATTTATTGAGAATGATTTTCATAATCGTTTAAATGGGAAATTTTCTCAACACGTATATAATTCTGTAAATGTCTCCAATTGTTCCGTCTCTCCTTCTTCGTCCGTTCAGCCAATACGTTTCCTTCTATCGTTTTTCAACTTTCATGCAGCATTCGGCATTGTTTATCAATTCCTCTCCTGCCCAATTTTCCAGGAAAAGAAGGTAACTGAATGGAAAAGCAAGTGATCCATGCTCTCATTTCCACTGAAGAGTACAGGGAATCGCCCGATTTTATGAATGTCAATCTCAGCGATTTCGCCCTGTTTCTCGCTACCGTCACCTGCCCTCAACGATCGTGATATTCATCACCCAGACCGATCTCTTTGGCATGGACCACGCCATGTATACATTCACGGAGCGCTGGCACCAGATTCCGGAGATGGAACTTGGGGATGAGACAATGAAGATATTTTAAAATGTTTCATGATTTCTCACATCATATTTAATCTCCAATATTTCAATTTGGTCTTATGGAAAATATGGTCTAAACAAAAGCCCAACTCCATGCACTCTGAATGCATAAAGCCGGGCTTTTGATATTGTCTTAATTTTATGTGTTTTTGAAACATTCTCTACGGTTTACAACTCTTACAAGCCTCATACCCCTCGTTGATCAGCTTCTCCCGCTCCCCCGTATACTCTTTTCGGTTCTCAGACTTGATATTCTTCACAGAATCGCAGTCCGTGCGGTGGAATTTCATGGTCTTCGTGTTGAGGATATAGGTTCCGCTCTCTTTTCCAGAGGTTCCTGCATCAGTTTTTCCGGTACCTGACGTACTTCCGCTTTGACTGCCTCCTGTACTTCCGCTCTTCGCCAGTTCACTCTTTCCCGTCGCGTAGTCAATCGTGACTCCCGGCTGAACATTGTAAACATAAACACAGAACAGGACTCCGTCGCCTTCGTCCTCCACGGACTCCGCTTCCATCAGAACTCCGGATGCCACAAGATTATCACCTTCGAAGATCGGCGTCACACGGTACATCACATGGTTTCCGGTTTCTTTTACATAGTCGGCTGTCAGGTTCTCAAAGGGCAGCATTCCCTGAACATTAAGGTATCTCGTACCCGTGATCAGATTCTTTTCGTTCGCGTTCTCCGCAGTCAACTGGTATCCGATCAGATGACATCGATTATACAGATATTTTCCATCCACAAAATCATATTTCGCATTGATCCACCCTGTTGGCTTTACCTCTCCGATGGAACCCCGCTTTTCCGTCGGCATCGTATCGGTACTGACGGAGGCGTAAGCCACACCGCAGCGACCTAATGAATCCAGATCACTGTAGCGTTCAAAGGAAACAGCCGTCAGGTCGTCCTCCGTAAAATACGGAATATTTCCATTGACCACCACATAGGGGGAGTCCGTATACTCCGGAATATCGGAGAGACGGAATTCCCCGGTCGTCGACGCATTTCCTGTCATCTCCGATGACGTTTTATTTCCCTGTCCGCCGCTATTCCCAGCGCCGGAGTTCTCTGCCGCCTCAGCAAGACTTCCAAGGATATTTCCCGCCGCATGGGCAACATCTGCCGCCACACTGGCATTAGCGGCCGCATCTCCCCCGCAGGCCGTTACAGTCAAAGAGACCACCGCGATCACGCAAAGCAGCCATTTTCTTAAATGCTTCATATTCTGTCATTCCCCTCTGTTGCCATATTTTCTATCTCAGTCCGCCTTTCCGCCAAATACCCTGTACATACTCCCCCTGTCCCAATCTCCCACTATATTTTCTGAAATATCGGAATTGGAACTGTCTCCAGCGTCATTCTGCCTATCATACATTCATATTTTAACGGGTATACCGCTCTCTCGTAATTTTCTCGTGGGAAGATCCCGCAAATTCTTTCGTCTCCACGCACTTCCACACGCTGAGATCCACTGGAAAATACACCTCCGCGGGATAATCCCTGTTCCAACGGTAGAGATAGATCTCCTCGATCCGCTCCACACAGCCGGAGACATCCGCATTCTCCACAAAGCAGAATTCCCCGTCCCCCGCAGCATCGAGAAACGTCTCATTCACCCGGATCTCATCCGCGCCACTCTCCGTAAACTGTTTTCTGCTGTACGCGTTCATCCACAGCACTTTCCCCACAGTGAGCTCCAATACATCCGCACGCAGGACGCGGTCCTGGCTCTGGCGGCGGTGATTGAACATCATTCCATTATGGTCGTCCACACATACGATCAGTATCATATAGTCCCCTCCCTCTCCGTTACATCTGCCTTCTGCCTTCTATTTTACCACGTTTTCCGCAATGATACAACCATATGTTCGATTCTTTTATCTTGTACCGCGCCAGCGGTCCCGGCAAAATTTCTTCACTTTTCCTTCTGGAAAATCTTGACATCTGTCCCCCGTAGTGCGATAATAATGAGGTCAAAAAAATATCGTTATGGGCTTGTAGCGCAGTTGGGAGCGCACCACATTCGCATTGTGGGGGTCGTCGGTTCGAATCCGATCAGGTCCACGAAACAAGAGAAATCCGAACCTGTTTCCGATTGGAGAAGGGTTCGGATTTTTCGTTTTCTTCGGGTACGACAACGAAGGCTCCCGTAGACGACGCAAAACGCCGATACCTTGTCATAAACCATAAGCCAATAACAAGATTTGGGAAGCCACGGGCTGGAAGATTAAGAGCAAAAAAATAAGAGGTGTGCCCAAGCGGACACATCTCGGCGAGAAACATCTATGTAAGGCAGGGCGTTCCCTTTTCCGGGAGCGTCCTGCTGTTTTTATGCTGCGATGGGGGCAGCGGTTCTCAACGTCCATCATATAACCATGTGCTGCCTGTTTTTCCTTGTCCTTGCAGCGTTTCGACCAGAGGATCTACTTTTCCACCACAGGCACATAGACCACATGGAGGTGGTAGTGGTAGACCTCCCGGCCTAGCGCTTCGGTCATGGCACGGTTGATCTCATCTGCGTGCATGACTGCCGAGAGGATATATTGCTCACCGCCTACGATCTGAACAGCGGCTTTGTAGGCATCTGCGTAGAACTGCTTGGCGAACTCGTAGCCGCCGTGGTTGTCAAAGTAGGCCGAGTTGACATCAAAGATAAGCTCGCAGTAGTGGGTGGCATCCGGCTTCAGGCCGCGAGTGGAAATGGTTCCATTGGCTTCCATCTGGGCGAACAGGTCGGTATAGCTGGCGGTTGGCTTTTCTACTTCAAAGAATCAGCAGAATGCAGTCCCTTCAGCCAGCAAATTGGCTGTGCGGAAGCCGAAAGTGTCTTCCACATCCACAGAGCCATCTTCCCCTACCGTGTAATCAACGCCAGCTTCCAGAATTCCGCCGGGATGAGCGATACGGATGAACTGGGTGTCCACATCCGGGCGGAGCACCTGCTGCACGACACTGCCGGGAACGATGGCAGCAGCGGCAGTACACATTGCGCCGGTCATGGCATAGGTGGGGTGAGTCTTCTGCATACTCATCATCCGGGAAAGCAAATCGATCTTATCCGCAGAGATTTTATGTCCCGTGACGGTGGTATAGTCTGCGGCAGGGGCAACAAAGGTCATTTTGGGGATGCCGGGAGTTTCCCATGCACTGCGAGTATAATCATCGCACAGTCCCAATTTGACAGCGGCCATGCCGCGTACTTTTTCAAGAAGCTCCAGTTTTTCAGGGTCGTTATCCAATTCAGACGGCAGTTCTTTTCCAGTCAGACCGAGGTCAGAGGCCTTTACAAAGACCAGCGGGTTTGCCGCATCCACGATGGACACTTCCACAGGGCCAAAGCCGGGAACATCCAACGTATCAACAGCATTTCCAGTAGGCAGTAAGTCCGTGCCTTCTGTCGGGCGGGTCTTGAGCGTACCAGCCGGGCGGACAAACTTGAGCTTAATGGGGCTGGCTGTTCCGGGAACACCTGCGATAGCAAAGTCGCCGTCATATTTAACAGAGCCATTTTCGCAAGCTACTTCTTCCACGATGAGCTTATTGGTATTGGTGTTGAACACACGAACTTGCGTGACAGGTTCGGTGACTTTCACCAGACCTTTTTCAATGGCAAAAGGACCGACGCCGGAAGAAATGTTGCCGCAGTTGCCTTTGGTGCTGACCAGCGGCTTATCCACGCTGACCTGACAGAACGTATAATCAACATCCGCATCCGCACGGGAAGAAACTCCTACGATAGCAACTTTGGAAGTGACCGAAGCTGCGCCGCCCAGACCATTGATTTGTTTCTCATCCGGACTGCCCATAATGTTCAGCAGCAGTTCGTCGCGCTGGGCGGTATCAGTCGGCAGGTCACGTTCCAGAAAGTATAAGCCTTTGGAAGTGCCGCCGCGAATAATCATACAGGGAATGTGATGTGCTTTGTTTATCATAAAATATACCTCTCAAATCAACCGAAGAGGGCGTAGCCCAGCTTGTAAACACCGAGGAGCTTGTTTTGTTCTTCTTCTTTGTTTTCGGAGTTGGAAGCAGTCATGCAAGCCGCCCATGCCGGTGATCAGGAGCAGCGTACCCCAAGGCACCTTCGCCAAAGCCTTTTTCTCATCGGAAGTCTTGAGTGCCATCAGGACAGCAGCCACAGCAAGGGAAGCCGGACCGACACTGATCGAGAAACCAACGACCATGATGACCATAACAACAATACCGAGGGCGGTAATGACCTGCTCTTTGCTCATCTTCTGAGCGACGGCAGTAGAGAAAGCAGAGGTCTGCAAGGCAGGCTTGATTTTCCAGACTTTATAATAGATGCAGAAAATCACCATCAGCAGGCAGAACCAGAGGATCAGGTTCACCATGGAAGGAATCGCAAAGTCCGAAGCGGAATAGCCGGCGTCGGTGCAGAGCTTATCCAGAATGCCGATGTTGCATTTGCGCCAGAACGCAATGGCAACGATAACGGCAAGGAATAATACAGAAAACAATGCAATATTCGATGTCATGACAATTTCTCCTTACTTCTTCAGCATTCGGTTGTAGTTGATCAGCGAACCGGCGCGGATAATGTCTTTTTCTTCCTTCGTCAGAGGGGCAATCGCAAGGGTCAGAGGTTTGATGGTCTCGCCCAGAACATAAGCCGGGATGTTCACCATGCTGCCCTCTAATGCCTCCCGGATATTCGGCACAAAGATGTAATCATCGTCTGCAAAGTCCGGTGCGCTGACGGTCACGAAAGGAACCATACCCCAGTTGATAAGGTTTGAGCGATAGCGTTTGGTTGCATATTCCTTGGCAATATTTGCACCACCCAGCAGGACGCGCTGGCAGGATGCAGCCTGTTCGCGGGCAGAACCATCGCCTGGTTTAACGGCGTAAATGATGCTGGACAGATCGATTTTTTCTTCCTTGATCTCGGCAAAACCGGAAATCGTGCGAATTTTTGCAATTGCATCGGCTACTTCTTCCGGGCAAGTGCCGTTCTTCCGGTTCTTCTCATGATTCATGACCACCTTTGCCTTGCCGATATATTCCGGAACACGGCGGCTGAGGGTAAATTCTGCCAGCCCCATCGGATTGGAGCGGAAAGAACCCGTCTCGCCGGAAGGGATCAGCTCGTCGGTGGTGGTAACAGGGTCGGTGATATAAGCGCAGACTTTCAGCAGCATATGTTCGTTCAGAGCAGGCATCTCCGGCCAGTCTTTGATGTTCGGTCCGCAGACCAGTTCGGCATTCGGATCACCTTTGCCAAAGCCCTGATAGATACGGTGCTCGTAAGACGTTGCGTCGTAGTCGAACTTGGGACATTCATATTCATAACCCCACTCATCCGCTGCAGTGATGCGTCCGCCGTTGGCAGCGGTGGCGGCAATGCTGCGTGCATCCATCAGTGCAACACTGGCGATTTGACCATTGCCGGGCTTGGAACCCTCGCGGTTGGGGAAGTTGCGCGTGGTATGACGGACAGCCAGACCGCCATGTGCCGGGGTGTCGCCTGCGCCGAAGCAAGGGCCGCAGAATGCGGTACGGATGGTAGCGCCTGCATTGATGAGCTTTTCGATGGCACCCTTGCGGAGAAGGTCTACCATGACAGGCTGGCTACTGGGGTAGACACCTAAAGCAAATTCTCCTGTTCCGGTGCTCTTGCCATCCAATAGATAGGCGGCTTCCATGATATTAGAATAAGTACCGCCTGCACAGCCTGCAATGGTTCCCTGATCAGCATAGAGTGCGCCGTCATGAACTTTGCTCATCAGATTCAGACTCAGGTTCGGATTCTTGATAAGTTTCTTGGCATCTTCCTCGACACTGTGCAGAATATCTGCCATATTTGCGTTCAATTCACGAATCTCAAAACCGTTAGAGGGGTGGAACGGAAGCGCGATCATACTGTGGATGGTGGACAGGTCGATGTAAACGCAGCCGTCATAATAAGCAACATCAGCGGGGTCGAGCTGCTTGAAATCTCCTCCACGGCCATGCTCCATCAGGAAGGCTTTCGTATCCTCATCGGTGCGCCAGATAGAGGACAGGCAGGTGGTTTCCGTCGTCATCACATCGATGCCGTTGCGGTAGTCGGTGGACATAGAGGAAACGCCGGGTCCGACGAACTCCATGACTTTGTTCTTGACATAACCGTTGGCAAAGACAGCCGAAACGATGGCGATGGCAATATCCTGCGGTCCGATGCCGGGATTGGGCTTGCCATCCAGATAGACCGCTACGACCTCAGGATATGCGGCATCCCATGTCTGCTCCAAAATCTGTTTGACCAGTTCGCCGCCACCTTCACCAACAGCCATCGTACCCAACGCACCGTAACGCGTATGGGAGTCCGAGCCAAGAATCATCTTACCACCGCCAGCCATCGTTTCACGCATATACTGATGGATAACACCCATGTGAGGAGGAACGAAGATGCCGCCGTATTTCTGACAGGCTGTCAGACCAAACAGATGGTCGTCCTCATTGATTGTACCGCCCACAGCGCACAGGCTATTGTGGCAACAGGTCAACACATAGGGCAGCGGAAATTTGTCCAGACCAGAAGCTCGTGCAGTCTGGATGATGCCAACATATGTAAGGTCGTGGCTTGTGATGGCATCAAATTTGATTTTCAGATTTTCCGGGTCGCCGCTGGTATTGTGCGCTTGCAAAATGCCATAAGCAATCGTGCATTTTTTTGCTTCTTCCTTATTGAGAGAAAGTTCTGCGTCCTTTTCCCGTACCAGAGTCTTTCCATTCAGCAGGTAGACACCGGAATCATACAACTTCACCATGCGTGTTACTCCTTTTATCCTGTTTGCGATGGCCTGCGCAGAACCACTCGCCCTGTTTTCGGATATCCGCTTCTGTTGGTTCTATTGTAATACGAACGAGTCGAAAAGTAAAATTCATGATTAAAATAGAAACTATGGCTTTTAGCTATGATGATTGTTTGAGCTTTCCAAACTGGAACGGATTTTTTGTACAACAGACATAACTTTTCAGGAAAAGCAGCTCAAATCAACGGATTCTTTGTTGTATTCAAGACAAAACAAACGATTCTTTTTCTTCTTCAAAAGTATAGCTTGCGTGCATAGTTCGTTGAATTTCCGAGGAATCTCTATTATAATAGGAATGTAGAAAGGCGGTGGAACGGATGGATTTCCGGGAGTTGAGTTATATTACAGCTATTGCAAAATATCAAAATATTACGAAAGCCGCAGAGTCGCTTTATATCAGTCAACCGACCCTGAGTAAATTTTTGAAAGCACTGGAAGAAGATATTGGATTGAAGCTGTTTCGGCGATTGGGCAATCGGTATGTGTTGACTCATGCAGGAGAATGTTATCTGCAAAAAGCGGAACAGATCTTACAGCTGAAAAACGAGCTTGATTTGGAATTGGCAGACATCATGAAGCGTGATGTGGGTGTTTTGCGCGTAGCCTTTCCCACGATGCGCTGTACCTATATGCTGCCAGCGACACTGCCCGATTTCCAAAAGCTCTATCCAAACGTAAAGGTGGAAATCATCGAAGCACATTCAGACCAGCTTGACCAGAAAATACTCAGTGGCGAAGTGGAGGTCGCATTTTATTCTCAACCACCTAAGGCGTCGGACGTTATCGAATACGACACACTGGAAAAAGAAGAACTGCTTATCTGCACCTGTAAAGATCACCCCATCGGACGGTTCGCCGTACCAAATCCAGCAAGTAAATATCCGAAGTTGAATCTTTCTGTGCTGAAAAATGAGCGTATCCTGATGATGCGTTCCGGACAGCGTACCCGGCAGATCATGGACGACTACCTCAAGAAGAATGACATTGAATTCAAAAATGTTATGTATACCAGCAACCTTCCGGCAATCATTGAACTGGTGTCTGTCGGTTACGGTGTCTCATTTATGTTTGAGCCACATCTGCGTCATCGGCTCAGCAATCATCCAATCGATTGTTATAGCTTTGGTGAACCTCGTATTACCTCCAATTTTGTTGCAGCTTACCGAAAAGGAAGCTATCTTCCCGTTTATGCAAGGGATTTTATTGAGCTTGTCCGGCGGTTGAGTGATGCGCAAATTTGAAAATAACGATACGACACTTAACCTTCGTGTCAACCCTACCGTCAAGCAGCAGGCCGAAGACGTGCTGAAGCAGCTTGGCATCCCGATGGCGACCGCCATTGATATGTACCTGCGGACGGGCGGTATTCCTTTCTCGCTGTCCCTGCCGAAAGCTCCTGCGGCTCTGAACACTGACACCATGACCGATGACCAGCTCCATGCAGCCCTCAGCGATATGGAGCAGATTTACAGCTACATTGCTGACCGGCATTACTACTCTGCAGAGCTGTCCGAAAAGGTCGTACGCGGCATGACGGAGAATGTTCTGAAGGGCAGCAAGTACAACGGCGGCACCGTTCCCATCGGCTTCAAGGTGGACGAGGAGAAGTTCTTTCAAATCGACCCGCTGAAAGCTCCATTTGTGGTCGAAGCGTTCCAGAAATACGACGATGGTATATCTCACACAAAAAGCGCATTTTCGCCATGTAATACTTTTTGATTATCAAGAAGTTCCTGTATAACTTCTCATTGATTAAAAAAACGCTGCCAGGTATTTTCCCGGCAGCGGTATTCTCTTTAATTCCCCTAATATAACTCTCCAAAATTTACTGTCCAAAAAAACTGTTCACACCGACAACAAGTCCATCCGCCAGTTTTCCTAACGTCGCATCATCATGAGCAGATTTCCCATCCCCCAGTTCGATATCAATACTCGGAACCGTAGAATACGACGTCTGGGTCAGATCCATCTCCATGGATCCCGACGAGAAGATCTTCACACCGTTCTGCTTCAATCCGCCAACCAGCGCACTTCCAAGCTTATTGTGGGACTCCCAGTTGGACGCCACCGGCTCCATGGCACGATAGGCGGCATTATTCGGCACACTCATGTAAAACGCGCCCTTGTCCGTCTTCGTGGAATCCCAGTGCAGGGCGATATGGCAGTCTGCCTTGTTGTTCGCCATGACGGTTCTCGCCACATTGTCGAGCTGCACATCACTTCCATCACGGATCATCAGCACATCATATCCCGCTACCAGAAGCTTATCCCGGAAGATCTGCGCCATACGGAGCGTCACGGTGCTCTCCGCCGTTCCATCCGCGAACGTCATTCCGCCGGATACCGCAACGGCCTTCGTCGCTCCGGCTCCTGTAGTTCCGCCTGTCACCTTTGCCGTTTTGTCGGGATGGCAGAAGGTCTTCACCTTCGATCCTCCGGCTGTCCCGTGTCCCGCATTTACTGCAACCACCTTATTTTTCCGGTTCGCGGTTCCATTGTGGTAGAACACCGCGTGACCGCTGTTGATCGCGGACATCCCCGCATATTTCCAGTTGGAATCCATTCCAACCTGATAAGCCTTATCCACATACGCCTTTAAGGAGTCGGGTACTGTCACGTTTCCATCGACAGCGGCTGTGGATGTTCCGCCCGCAGTTGCCGCCCCCGTTTTCGCAGTGCTGCTCTGCGGCTTGCTGGTCGTCAGATAGCGGCTTGCCACATAGACGGTCGTCTTCGCCCCGCCGATCTGCACCTCGCTCCACTCCCCATTGTTTTTCACTCTGGAGAGTTCTGTCCCGCGGGGCAGTGTTCCGAGAACCGCCCCGGATGCTGTGGAGGGCTGATTCCTGTAATTTAACTTCGACGCGTTCACATAAACCGTATCCGCAAACGCCGTTATCGGTGCCGCTGCGGCGAACAGGATACCGAGTCCTGCACAGAGACCTGCCGCATGTCTTTTAATACTCTTCTTTTTCTCCATATTCTTTCCTTCCCATGCATTCCGGATCTGATCCACCCGGAAAAATTTTAATATGTCCCGGCTTCCCAGTCTGAGGAATTCATTTCTTCCAAACTTACTTTCCTTATCAAGACAGCCCGGCATCTCTACCGGGCTGTCCGAAATCTTCCAATTTTCAATTAATCACCAAGTACATTCACGATCTTCGCCGGAGTACGATAGTTCCATGTGGAGATCTTGATACCGGATCTCGCGTTGGACGCATGGCACACCTGACCATTACCGATATAGAGCGCAACATGGTTGATTCCGCCGCTGCCGGAGTAGAATACAAGGTCACCCGGACGCATCTGGCTCGAGGTGATCGACTTTCCGCTTCCCGACTGCGCGCCGGAGTTGTGCGGCAGGGATACACCGAATTTCGCCATGACAGACATCGTAAATCCGGAGCAGTCCGTTCCGTTTGTCAGGCTCGTTCCGCCGTAGACATATCTGTTTCCGACGAACTGAACTGCGTAGTTTGCGATCTGGGCACGTTTGGAGGAAACACTTCCGGACTTCGATCCGGCAGCCCCGTCGTTTGCGCTATTTTTCTTGCCGCTGTTCTTCTTACCGGAATTATTCTTCGTGTTGTTCTTTGAACTGTTCTTAGAATCATTCTTCGAAGAAGTATCTGCAACCTCAACCACCGGCGTATACTTGATCGCCTCTTCCAGACCGTACTTAACGTCAACATAATCGCTGGACAGGTATGCGTCCTGATCATCGATCTCGATCTTTACCCAGCCATCCTGCTGATCCGCTACAAGGAATCGCTCGCTGTTGGAGATCTGTGTGTAGATCGAAGAATTCGTGTTCGGCTCTGTGCGGACATTGACGCCGTCCGTGTTGGAGATCGCCATCAGCTTTGCAACCTGAAGCGCTTTGTCCTTCGCCTGCTGTCCTGTGAGGATATACTCAGATTTTACATAACCGGTAATGTTTCCGGAACGGATCTTGTACCAGCCCGACGTGGAGGTGTCCAGGATATCACAGCCTGCGTTGCTCGGCAGCTTCGCGATGATCTTGCCCTTCTTCTCATCCGGATTGTCGCGGACATTCAGGTAATTGGACACATTGGATACACCTAGATTATCATAAAGGCTTAAGACCGTCTGTCTCATATCCTGCTTGATCGCCTCATCCAGAGCGTATTTTACGGTGACATAATCCGCAGAAATATATCCGGAAGAAATCTGGATCCAGCCGTCCTGCTGCCCCTTGATGTCATATCTTTCGTTTTTAAATACCTGCTCCACAACATTCGCATCCGCCTTCGGCTCTGACCGGACATTTAACTTATCCGCATCGATCACGGCACGCTCAGCCACATTTTCCGCAGCCAGTTTTTTCGCCTCATCCCCGGTATAGACATACTGGGAGCTTACATAACCGGTCACACCGCCGGATGAGATCTTATACCAGCCATCTGTGGAGGTATCCAGAATCTCGCAGGCACCGCCCTTCGGCAGCTTTCCTATGACCTCACCGAAGCTCTCCGGGGTCTTTCTGACGTTCAGATAGCCTGAGACCTCCGCAATTCCAAGATTTGCATAGCTGTCCACAATACTCTGGACCGTCTTTTCATATTCCTTAGACGCAATCTCCTCGGCAGAAAGCGTGGTCTCCAGAACAATATTTCTCTCCCCGGTACTCTCAGATGCAGCCTCTGTTGTTTCTAAGGAAGCCGCTGCGGTCTCAACCTTCATCCCTCTGGAAAAAGTGTCCCTGTGATTTCCGATCACAGTTCCTGCAACCGCAACCACCGCGACCACTGCAACAGCCGCTCCTCCTGCCGCGAGGATCTTCATATACGGCATCGCCGCCTTTTTCTTTTTGATCTCACGCAGTCTTAAGATATTTTCACGCTGACTTGCCTGATGCTCTTTTTTCGGGCGCACGGGCTGCTGTTTTTCCCTTCGGTTTCCGGAACGTCTTCCCGCAGAACGGGATCTCTGTCCCTCCGTCTCCGATTCAGCGCTGTCGGCTTCTGCGGCCTCTGCCTCCGGCTCTGTGTTGTCGGCTTCTGCGGCCTCTGCCTCCGGCTCTGTGTTGTCGACTTCTGCGGTCTTTGCCTCCGGATCCGTGCTGTCAGCCTCTGCGGCCTCTGCCTCCGGCTCTGTGTTGTCGGCTTCTGCGGCCTCTGCCTCCGGCTCTGTGTTGTCGGCTTCTGCGGTCTTTGCCTCCGGATCCGTGCTGTTAGCCTCTGCGGCCTTTGCCTCCGGCTCTGTGCTGTCAGCTTCTGCGGTCTTTGCCTCCGGTTCTGTGCTGTCGGCTTCTGCGGCTTCGACCTCCGGTTCTTTCTCGGATTTCTCCGCCGGGATCTCCGGGATCACCGGCTCCATCTGATCCGGAACGTCTTTCTTAGTTTCTTCTATCATTTCTCTGTCTGACATGTATGTTCTCCATCACCCCGTCCCATAGACGGTTATCGCATATTGTTACAATTTTTGCTCTACCCGTAATTGTAACAATCCCGGCAGAACCTGTCAAATTTTTTCCGCCGGGATTTATGATAAATTTCTGTCAAATTTCTTAAAAAATTACATCTGCTGCCGGAATCCGGCTGAGACCCGGATCTTTTCCCGAAGCTTACGCCTCTTCACTCTTCTTTCCAAGCGTCTGGAAGTGTTCCATGCTACCGTAAAGCTCCTTGATCCGTGCAAACTCCTCCTTGTCCAGAAAACTCAGTTTTCCTCTTCCGAATGCCTTCGCCGACTCGATCATAAACCGGGCTGCCTCATCCAGATCTTCCATATGGGTAGCTCCCGTTGCACATCCGGCAACGGTCGTCTCCGTCGTGATCGCAACGCCTACCACCGGGGCTTTTGTCGCCGTCGCAGGCTGCAGGATGCTGTTTAAATGGAAGATTCCATTTCCATAAGGCGTGATATCCTGCTGTGTCAGAGCAAATACATAAGGAAGTTTTCCTGTTGTCATCTGCATCACATCGAGAAGATCCTCGCTGACTCTCAAAATATATCCCTGACATACCGTCGGTGAGATTGCGAATCCACGGTGGTTGATGATCCTGTTTCCCTTTGTGGTATCCACAACCAGAACTGCGTCCAGATCGTCCGTCACTTCCTCCTTATTCACCTGCCAGGTCTCCACCGGGGAGTTCATAAACGGCACCGGTTCATGGGGAGCTGTCGGAGCGTCCGGGCAGACATGCGTAGATACGAATACGTCGCCCTCAAGGAAATCACCCTTTGCCTGCATTCTGAGAAGCTTTGCGGCAACCGCCAACGCTGTCAATGCACCGTCACCGTCGGAGACAAATCCGATCTGTTCCGGTCTTGCCCCCAGACCGCCGAGGCGTCCGAGAATGCCGATCGTTCCAGCGTTTCCGCCCTTTGATTTTCCGTTTTTTCCCGGAATCAGGATTCTCACCATATCTGTATGACCTTTTGGTCCTTCAAGCGGATACGTTTCCACCTGACACATGGGATCGATGGATCTAAAATACTCCACCACTTCGCTGCCGGACGCTGATGCGCTGTCTAACATGTCAAATAATTCGATCAATTCTTTGTACAACATAGGACATCTCCTTTTCCCGGTCTCTTATAAGACCGCTTGTTATTTTGAGGAATATTTTACTTGAAATATCCCTGCTCCTCATAATACCGTTTCGCTCCGTCATGAAGCGGAATCGGGATCTTAGAAGCCCGGAACTCCCTGTCATCCATCGCCCGCATAAACGGTTCTCCGGCTGTATACACCGGTCCGTTGACCTCCAATGCCCAGGCGATCTCATGAACAAGGTCTTCATCCATATCCGCAGACACGCAGACAAGGACTTTTTCGCAGAAGGTCCCGACCTCATCGTCCTGATTTTCATAAGTTCCTGCCGGAACTTTGATCTTACTGTATTCCGGATGGCCGTCTAAGATCTCATCCAGTTCTTCGTCCGTGTAGGATAAGAACCGGATCCCATCCTCTGCCGCCAGCTCCTTGTAAGCCGGGACAGGGGACTCCGTGAACGCATGGATCCCGTCAGCCCACTGGTCCCGGACCCCGTCGGCTCCACCCTGGATCCCATAATACCAGATCTCCGTGTTCTCCTTGTCGATTCCAAGGACATCGAACACTTCTCCGGATACCTTTGCCGTCTCAGAACCTTCATTTCCCACGGCAAGCGGATGCCCCTTCAGTTCCTGTACCTTCGAAAGTCCCAGTTTTTTCGGGGATATCCATGTGGAGACGATCGGATAACATGCCGCTACTGCACGAAGTTTTTCCTTTTTTTCTCCCTCACAGGCACCGGTTCCCGTATACGCCTCGTAAGCTGCCCCAGCCGGAACGATCACGAGATCATATGTCCCGTCAAACAGATGCTCTATATTCACATAGGCGCCTTTTGACGGCCAGGTCTCCACATAGACTCCGGGAACTGTGTTGCTGATGGTCGCCGCCACAGCTTTTCCAGCCCGGTCAGTCACGCTGTCCTCAGTGAAGGTCCCCATAATGAGTTTTCTCGTCTCCCCCATACCGGGATCCGGCTTTGAGCATGCAGTCAATACACCGGAAGCGGCAGCTATGAGAATCAGGCTCCGTGCGTGTCTCCGATTCATGCGATATATCCGTCCACGCATACCGCTCCGTACGGGCGGATGCTCATACGGTATGCGCTTCCCTCTCCCATTGCCTTTTCAATATAAGCGATGTACTCGTCTGTCACGGAATTCGGCAGCATCGCCATAATAACGCCCGCAAATCCGCCGCCGTGAACACGGCATGCGCCGCAGCCTTTTTCCTTGATAAATAACTCTGTGAGCGCTAACGCGGAAGTGATCCCCTGCTCCTCAGATCCCGGAACATAACAGTTCTGGAGCCATTTCCAGGAAGAATTTCCGGATTCAGTGATCAGGCTTAAGAATTCGTCAAAACGGTTCTCCTTTAATGCTTGAACCTGTTTTTCAACACGCTTGTTCTCCTCAAAGAAGTGAAGGGCACGTAAGAACGCGCGGTCACCCGCCTCTTTTCTCACTTTCGCCGCATTTTCGATCACTTCCTGTTCCGTGATATCCGCGCAGACTTCCTTTCCAAACACGGCTGCCACCCTCTTCATCTCATTCGGGATGGAGGAATACTCAGCGCTTAAGTCCGCATGGCCTTTTCCGGTCTGGACAATGATCAGGCTGTGATCCTGGGCACCGAAATCATAGTCGAGTTTCTCAACAACCGGTTCTAAAGGATTCTTGAAGTCGATGGTGATCATGCCGCCCACCGCGCATGCCATCTGGTCGAGAAGACCTGAACCTTTATTCCAGTATTTGTTCTCCGCGTATTTGCCGACATGGGCATATGTAACGACGTCCACTTTTCCGTCATTGAAGAACTCGTTGATCATGGAACAGATCAGCATTTCGTAGGAAGCGGAGGAGCTGACTCCGGCGGCGCTGATCACGTTGCTTGTAATGTAAGCGTCGAAACCGCCGATCTGATATCCCATCTCCTGAAATCCGGCCAGCATTCCCTTTGTCAGGTCGATGGTTCCGGCCATCTTGTCGCTCGGCTTTAAATTTTTGATATTGATCGTGAATTTCTGGCTGTATGTCTCACTGATAATGTGGATCTCATCGGTTCCGTTTGCCGCCGCGCAGGCAACACAGTCAAGGTTGATGCTTCCAGCCAGAACTTTTCCATTATTGTGGTCTGTGTGGTTTCCGCTGATCTCGGTACGTCCTGCGGAAGTGAAAAGACTCACCTGATCCCCCCCGAATGACTTTTCGAATCCCTCAAGAACATGCTCATAGCGCTTTTCATTCTCAGCGGCACCGTCCCCATACATTTCTGTAAAAAATCCGGTCGCTTTCGCGCTCTGTAATGCTTTCTTTGCAGCTTCTCTATCCATAACCCCAGTTCTCCTTTTCGATCCGCTTTGGCGGATATTTTTATTTTCTTCACAGCCGGCATCTTATCCGGAAGCTTTGCTGTGTTTTCCGGGTTACTGTACGCGCAAAGCAGGCGCAGTAACTTTTCCGGAAATCAGGTTGAAAAGAAACCTCTTATTATTATATAATACCTCGTATATGTGTTGCAAGGAAAACTTATTTTTTGAAAGGATCTGTTTTATGCTTCAGACAGACTGGAATGGCAAACCGTACCACTCTCTCGACTATGAATTAAAAAAGATATTTGGGAAAAAAGTCTATAAACTCGCTCTGGACGGCGGCATGACATGTCCAAACCGGGATGGCACACTGGGAAGAGGCGGCTGTATCTTTTGCAGTACCGGCGGATCCGGTGATTTTGCAGAAAAGCAGGCCGGATCCCTTAGAGAGCAGGCTGACCTTGCGAAGGCCCGCGTCAGCCGGAAGATCTCCGGAGATGACGCTGCCTATATCGCGTATTTCCAGTCATACACAAACACTTATGCCCCGCTCTCCTATCTGAAACAACTCTTTTCTGAGGCAATCTCTCTCCCGGAGATCTGCGCACTCTCCATCGGTACACGGCCTGACTGCCTCCCGGATGAAACCGTAGAGCTTCTTTCCCGGTTAAATAAAGAAAAACCAGTCTGGATAGAACTCGGTCTGCAGACGATCCATGAGGATACGGCAAAACTCATCCGCCGTGGATATGCGCTCCCCGTTTTTGAGGATGCCTACCGCAGGTTAAAGGCTGCCGGACTCACGGTGATCGTCCATGTGATCCTCGGACTTCCCGGAGAGTCGAGGGCACGGATGCTGGAAACTGTAAATTACCTTGGAAAGCTCCATGTGGATGGGATCAAGCTGCAGCTCCTTCATGTGTTAAAGGGGACAGATCTTGCCGATCTTTATGCATCTGGCAGGTTTCAAACACTGGAACTGCCGGAATATCTGGAACTGATCGGTGACTGTTTAAAGATCCTCCCACAGGAAACTGTGATCCATCGGATCAGCGGCGACGGGCCAAAGTCGATCCTGATCGCGCCGGAATGGAGCGGGAATAAAAGACTGGTTTTGAATTCCATTGCAAAATATTTAAAGGAACATCATATTTTTCAGGGGATGGCCCTGTAACTGCTTTCTCATTTCGATAAAAAGGCGTTAAATCCATCATCCGGATTTTTCTCCGGGTGGATCGAACGCCTTTCTCATTTCTTTTCCGTTATTTATACTGTCACAATGATTCCGCCGTCCCCTGCATAAACGGTAGCAAGTCCGGCTGTCTCGGTCACAATGATCTTTTTGAACTTCGCGGCCTGTTCAAATTTTTCTTTTACATACTGGGCACGCTCCGGCGCGTTGCAGTGAGCGATCGTAAGACACTTATCCTCCGCTGTTCCTGCCTCTTTCACAACGATCTCCACCATTCTCTGAAGTGCCTTCTGGATTCCGCGGGCCTGATCCAGTTTGATGATCACGCCGTGATCCGCACCCATAACAGGCTTAATGTTTAATTTTGTCGCGAAGAACGCCTGAAGTCCGGTGAGTCGTCCGTTCTTTCTCAATGTATCCAGAGTTTCCAGAACGAAATACGTCTTCTGTCTGTCGCGGTACTCGAGAGTTTTCTTTACGATCTCTTCAAACGGAATATCCTGCTCACAGAGTTCCTGAACATAAAGCGCAAGATTTACTTCTCCGGTAGAAGCAGACTCAGAATCGATCACCACGATATTCTTCTTTCCGGTTCCAAACTCTTCCTCATAAAGATTCTTTGCGAGAACTGCACTGTTATAGCATCCGCTTAGGTGGGAAGAGATCGTAATAACAAATACATTCTCCTCCTCGCAGCAGTAAGCTTCCTTAAATGTCTCCGGAGACGGGCATGCAGTCTTCGGACACTCCGGGCTTTCCTTTACGATCTTTAAGAATTCCTTCTGGTTAAAATTCTTATCGTCGACAAACTGGTGGTCTTCCACCATAAGCGTAAACGGGATCAGAATAAAATGCGGGTCCTTCCTCTGCTCCTCGGTAAGATCCATGCAGCTATCCCCAATAATTCTATAATTCATACTGCTTCCTCCAGCTCTATTCCCTATCACAGTTCTCATTTATTTTTCCCTGTGATGTAGTATTCAATACCATATATTATAGAGTGGCTTCTACAGAAAGTCAATAGAATGATAGAAAAACCTCGTATCCGATGCTTCACATTCCAAATCGGAAAAATCCACTGCCAACATTGTATTGTACGGAATTTTCAGTTCAGAATCAGGTTTGATATGTCCTCTAAAACAGAAAATCTCTGCCGGATATTCCCGGCAGAGATTTTCCCAATTCGATCTCCTTACAAGATCTGATTACACCACAATATTTATATTATGCGGATAATCTTTCCAGCAACTGCTTAGCACCCTCACAGCAGCATCACAAATTATCGTCAAAAGTCAACTTCAGTTCCGTAATATGTGCAGGTAAGCAGCTTCGCCATATTCGCAGGATCGATCTCTCTCGGGTTCGATCCGGTACATGCATCGCCCACTGCGAGTTCCGCGATACGGTCCACCTTCTCCTTAAATTCGTCCTCATTGATGCCGAATTCTTTCAGTGTCTTCGGAATATTCAGCTTCTCATTGAATTCATTGATCTTCGCGCAGAGACTGTTGATCAGGGCCTGTCTGGATCTTCCCTCTAATCCCATTCTTCTTGCGATCTCCGCGTAACGATCAGCTGCGACGGTATCCTTCGCGTTATACTGGATGACATACGGAAGATAGATCGCGTTCGCGCATCCGTGCGGAATATGTCCGGTGGAGAATGCAGCTCCCGTCTTGTGGGCCATAGAATGAACGATTCCAAGAAGCGCATTGGAGAATGCCATTCCCGCGAGACACTGCGCGTAATGCATCTCCTCTCTCGCATGGGTATTTCCATTGTAAGATGCCGGAAGGTATTCCAGAACCATCTCGATCGCCTGAAGTGCCAGCGGATCCGTAAACGGTCCATTTAATGTGGAGACATACGCCTCGATCGCATGGGTCAGGGCATCCATACCGGTATAGGCAACCTGTTTCACCGGAAGTCCCATAACGAGATCCGGATCTACGATCGCTACATCCGGGGTGATATTAAAGTCAGCCAGCGGATATTTCACTCCGGTCTGATAGTTTGTGATAACTGAAAACGCGGTCACCTCGGTAGCTGTACCGGATGTGGACGGAATCGCCGCGAATCTTGCTTTCTGTCTCAGTTCCGGGAAACTGAACGGAGTGATCAGATCTTCAAATGTAGTCTCCGGGTACTCATAGAATGCCCACATCGCCTTCGCCGCATCGATCGGGGATCCGCCGCCCATGGATACGATCCAGTCCGGCTCAAACTTGCGCATCGCTTCCGCGCCTCTCATAACGGTCTCCACCGACGGATCCGGTTCTACGCCCTCAAAGACTTCAACTTCCATTCCGCCGTCTTTTAAGTAATGAACAGCCTTGTCAAGGAATCCCTGGCGTTTCATAGAACCGCCGCCTACTACGAGAAATGCCTTCTTTCCCTTCAGATTCTTCAGTTCTTCCAGACATCCTTTTCCATGATAAATGTCTCTCGGTAATGTAAATCTTGCCATACGCTCTCTTCTCCTTTCACAATTCTGTCATTACAGACAGGGATCTCACGTTTCCGACCTGTGTTTCACAGGTTTTACTAAGAACCAACCACGTTTCGTTTTCCTAAGCTCTATAAACATTATATCATTGTTAAATTATTAACGCAAGCATTTTGTTGTTAATTTAATAACATTTTTATATCGTCTAACTTTACTTTTCATGAGCAGTGAATGCGAGATCAAAAATATCTTCCAGCAGAATTCTTTCCCCTTCCTCTAAAATCAAACAACGACTCTCCTCGTCCACTCTCTTTATATGCCCGGAGATCGTCCGATATGCTCCTCCGTCCTTCTTTTCATCGGGTACAAAAAAGGTTACTGTGATTTCCGGCCGGGATTCCTGTTTTTCCAATAGAAGCCGCAGATTCTCATTCAGTTTTTCCTTCTCGTACTCATCCAGCTCGATCCGCTTTTCCGTAATACGTTCCGTCTCTTTTAACACTGCGCCAAATCCGGTGAGCGCAGCAAATGGAGCAAACTGGGCTACCCTGTCCCTCACCGGCATCCGGGTATGCTTTGATTCTCTCGGATATGGAAGATCGATCATATCCTGATATTTCTCCCATGTACTCATGCCCTGTGACCTCCGATCTGGTTGTTCCGCTTTACCGCGGTCGCGCCCTCTTCCAGATTCATTCCCTTTAAGACCGCGTTCTTTCCGAACTTTTTCTTGATCTCCAGAACCGCCTGCTGCATCCGTTTTTCCCGCGCTAATTCTTCCTCTTCCTTCTTTTTCTGCTCCACCTGTGTGCCGTAATCGGTAAAGAGATTCAACTGTTCGTACTCCTGCACTTTCTGTTCCGTTCCCTCACAGACCACATGGTTTGCGGAAATCGCGATCCGGCGCACAAGAAGCTTTGGATTCATGATCTCATCGTAGAGCTCCATAACCGCCTCCGTGATCCGTTTCGTGGAGGAAGTTTGCCCGCCAAGATTTCTGGAGCCGTGGGCGTGTTTCGGGATCCGTCTTCCATAACGGTCCGTGGATATCTCCCCGTTGTAGTCCTTTCTGAGTTTTGAATCCGTCAGGTTTTCGATATCGTATCCCACCGTCAAGACCACCTGGTCCGCTGTCAGCTTTTTGTCCACAAGATCCAGAGCCAAAAGGTCCGCCATCTCCCGCACGACGAGCCTTGCCTTCTGGACGGTATATGGACAGGCAAGAACCTGCCCGGATCCGACGCTGCGGTTTTCCGGCTGGTACGCCTTGACATCCGCGATCGTACACGGCTCATACCCCCAGGCATGGTCGATCAGAAGTTCCGCGTTGACACCGAACATCCGGTACAGAAGATCTTCGTTATAATAATCGTTTTCCTTTCCGAGGGAGCATCTGGCGATATCCCCCATCGTGTAGATTCCCCGTTCTTCCAGTTTTTTCGCGTATCCCCGGCCCACACGCCAGAAATCCGTCAGCGGACGGTGTCCCCACAGATATCTCCGGTAACTCATCTCATCCAGTTCCGCGATACGCACTCCGTCCGCGTCAGGTTCGATGTGCTTTGCCATAATATCCATCGCGATCTTTGCAAGGTACAGATTCGTTCCGATCCCCGCAGTCGCCGTAATTCCTGTTTCTTTCTGCACAGCCCGGATCATCCGTGTCGTCAGCTCATGCGCCGACATATGATATGTCTCAAGATAGGAAGTCAGGTCGATAAAGACCTCATCGATCGAATAGGAATGGATATCTTCCGGTGCCACATATTTTAAATAGATCTTGTAAATTTGTGAACTTTTCTCCATATAGTGGGCCATCCGCGGCGGCGCTGCAATAAAATCCAGCTCAAGATCCGGTCTTTTCGCCAGTTCGACCGCATCACAGGAGCTCCCCGTAAATTTTCCACCGGGGACCCGCCGCCTTCTCTCCCGGTTCACCTCTTCCACCTTCTGCTCCACCTCAAAGAGGCGCGCGCGTCCGGGAATCCCATACGCCTTTAAGGAAGGCGATACCGCAAGGCAGATCGTTTTCGACGTCCGGCTCCGGTCCGCGACGACAAGGTGCGTCGTCATCGGATCAAGTTTTCGATCCACAACCTCCACGGAGGCATAGAACGATTTCAGGTCGATCGCTGCGTAGATTCTGTTTGATCTATCCATCTTGCTCATTCTATCCGCCATAGCCCGTCTCCTTTCCGATATCAATTTCCATTTTCCCCACATACCTTCACAAAATATATGCACTCACCGGCAAGATCAAATTCAAAAAATCCCTATGCGGCCGCGCTGGATCCGCCTCAAACACCTGGATCCGCCCATTATCCGGTCCCCGATCCTTAAACGCCGGAAACATAAATCCGCAGACCGGCATCCCCGGCTCATAATCTCCGCTCACCGGGCACACCGCACAGATCAGGAAACGGTAAACTTCCTCCGATTCCCAGAGGCTTTCCTTATCCTTTGCCTTTCTCGGAACATCATAATTCCCGTGAAAGAAATAGACCGCATAATCCCCTGACGCCGGATATTTTTCCCCAAACACTTCATAAAAAATATCAAGCAGTGCATCGTTTTTCAGCTCACACTCCCGCAGTGCGCAGAGCAGCTGCCACACACTCCCGGGCTTTTTCTCCTCCCCCGAAAAGACATATTCCTTCAACGCCACATTCGTCTCCGAAAACGGGATCGTCTTCGCGATATCAAGATTCTTCTGCTGATCCGGCAGGGAGAGCTGACGGAAATTCTTATTAAATGTCCCGTCTACAAATCCGTCCTTATCCAGATAGGCCCCGGCAATCCGGTCAAAGCAGTTTCTCTTCAATGTCATTCTTCTCGTAAGCTCCAGCATATCCTCACGGTTGATCTGATTCATATATTTTCTCCGTTTTCTCTGTTATTTAGTCTTAGCTTTTATTCAGTCTTATCCGTCATCTTCCAGCACTCCAAAAAACCTACAGAACCTGTCACCAACATCCCTTACTAATACATGGCTACTAAATGTCTCTGCGGCTTTCCTGATATGATTTATCTCGATTCCAGACTCAATTCTTTCCCTAAAATCTTATGTTTCCATTATACAGCCAGAACATATGTTCGTCAAGCTTTTCTATTTTTTCCTTCTTACAGGACCTGCTGCCGACAGCTTCTTCCAACTGCATCGCAACAAAAAAGACCCCGCAGAGCATTCACACACCCTGCAGGATCTCCCCAATTTCTCTTTTCCAAATTTAAATGGAATGCTGTCTCACATACTCCCAGGTATAAGTGCCGCTCTTTCCCTCGTCTTCAAGGATAAACGGTGTAATCTCCTTATAGCCTTCATCCTCCATCATATTTGCCGCCTCAAGACATGACTCAAGGTTATTTTCAAAATCTACGGAAATATATGGATTCTTGTCGGAATCTCCGTTGCCGTCCTGATCTAAATGTGCGATCGCGTACTGCATATTGGTAACTTCCTTTCTCATAAATATTTTTGATCAACCTGATTATAGCATAGCACGGATAGGATATCAAGTAAATATCAGTAATTATTCCTGTTTTTACCTTGTCTGTTATTTCCTGCCCTTTCCCTGTTTTCTGTTTCTTCCTAATAGAATACAGCCTCTGTCCATACGAGTCATTTTTTATCGAATGATACCGTGAAAATCCTCAAAAACAAAGGCTTTCGTCTTCTTGACAATCCCCAGTGTTCACGCTATAATACAGTGAATGTAAAGCTAAAAATTATAAAGGGACATTCTGCCCCGAAACAATAAGAAAGGTAAGACGTCATGGCTGATAAGAAACATATTTTAACTTATGCAGGACTGAAAAAATACGAGGATGAGCTTCAGGATCTGAAAGTAAACCGCCGTCGTGAGATTGCCCAGAAGATCAAAGAGGCAAGAGAACAGGGAGACTTATCCGAGAACGCCGAGTACGATGCTGCAAAAGACGAGCAGAGAGATATCGAGTTAAGAATCGAAGAGCTCGAGAAGCTGTTAAAGAACGCGGAGGTCGTTGTTGAGGACGAGGTAAATCTTGACAAGATCAACGTCGGCTGTATCGTAAAGGTTTACGATGTAGATTTCGACGAGGAGATGGAATTCAAGCTCGTTGGTTCCACAGAGGCAAACAGCCTTGAGAATAAGATCTCCAACGAGTCCCCGGTCGGACACGCGCTGATCGGAAAACGCGTTGGCGACGTTGTTGACGTTGAGACACAGTCCGGAGTTATCCAGTACAAGGTACTCGATATTAAAAGAGTCGATTAATCGTCATCGTGTACAGGCAGTGATCTTCCGGACTGAAAATTCTGTACACGACCGTATCGATCATACACAAAGACTACAGTGAAGGAGAAATAGAAAAGTGGCTGAACAGCAGAATCAGAACAAGAATGCAAATGCAAAAGAGCAGGATATCCATCAGCTCTTAAAGGTGCGCCGCGAAAAGCTTGCTGAATTACAGGCAGAGGGTAAGGACCCATTCCAGATCACAAAGTATGATCAGGATACTCACAGCGCAGATATCAAAGACAATTACGCAGAATATGACGGAAAGGAAGTTTCCATCGCCGGACGTATCATGTCCAAGCGTGTGATGGGTAAAGCTTCTTTCTGCAACGTCCAGGACCTCAAGGGCAACATCCAGTGCTATGTATCCCGTGATGAGCTCGGTGACGATTCCTACAAAGACTTCAAGAAGATGGATATCGGCGATATCGTCGGCATCAAAGGCTTTGTATTCACAACAAAGATGGGCGAGATCTCTGTTCATGCCCATTCCGTAACTCTGCTCTCCAAGAGCTTACAGATCCTTCCGGAGAAATATCATGGTCTGACAAACACAGATACCCGTTACCGTCAGAGATATGTGGACCTGATCATGAACGAGGACGTTAAGAAGACATTCGTTATGCGTTCCAAAATCATCAGCTGCATCCGCAGATACTTAGATAACCTCGGATTCCTCGAGGTTGAGACTCCGATGCTCGTTGCAAATGCCGGCGGTGCTGCTGCAAGACCGTTCGAGACTCACTACAATGCACTTGACGAGGACGTTAAACTTCGTATCTCCCTCGAGCTCTACTTAAAGAGACTCATCGTCGGCGGTATGGAGCGTGTTTACGAGATCGGCCGTGTATTCCGTAACGAAGGTCTTGATACAAGACACAACCCGGAATTCACTCTGATGGAGTTATACCAGGCATATACAGACTACAAGGGAATGATGGACCTCACCGAGAACATGTTCCGTCATATCGCAGAGCAGATCTGCGGATCCACAACGATCCCGTATGCGGATGTTGAGATCGACCTTGGAAAGCCCTTCGAGCGCCTGACCATGATCGATGCGATCAAGAAATACACCGGTATTGATTTCAACGAGATCAAAACAACCGAGGAAGCAAAGAAATTAGCAGATGAGAAGGGCGTTCACTACGAGGATCGTCATGTCCGCGGCGACATCATCAACCTCTTCTTCGAGGAGTTCGTTGAGGAGCACCTGATCCAGCCGACCTTCATCACAGACCATCCGATCGAGATCTCCCCGCTTACCAAGAAGAAACCGGGCCATCCGGAGCAGGTTGAGCGTTTCGAGCTCTATATCTATGCCCGTGAGATGTGCAACGCATACTCCGAGTTAAACGACCCGATCGACCAGAGAGAGCGTTTCAAAGCACAGGAGGCTGCTCTTGCTGCCGGTGATGACGAGGCAAACACAACAGATGAGGACTTCTTAAATGCCCTTGAGATCGGTATGCCGCCGACCGGTGGTATCGGATACGGTATCGACCGTCTTGTTATGTTATTTACAAACTCCCCGGCGATCCGTGACGTACTGCTCTTCCCGACAATGAAGTCCTTAGACACAAAGAAGTCTGAGAAACCGGTCGTTAAGACATCCGAGAACGCAGCTCCGGAAATCATCGACTTCTCCAAAGTTGTGATCGAGCCGATGTTCGCTGATTATGTTGATTTCGAGACATTCAGTAAGTGCGATTTCCGCGCTGTTAAGGTAAAAGCCTGCGAAGCAGTCAAGAAGAGCAAAAAGCTCCTTCAGTTCACACTCGATGACGGAACCGGCACAGACCGCACGATCTTAAGCGGTATCCATGCTTTCTACGAGCCGGAAGAGCTTGTCGGAAAGACCCTGATCGCGATCACAAACCTTCCGCCGAGAGCCATGATGGGAATCGATTCCTGCGGTATGCTGCTTAGTGCAATCCATACTGAAGAGGGCGAGGAGAAATTAAACCTTCTCATGGTTGATAACCATATCCCGGCTGGTGCGAAGCTGTACTAATAACGAAACAATCTACTGTGCCCGGGTGGTTCCTTACGGAACTGCCTGGGCACATTCTTTTTACATTAAAATACGCATCACATCCCCATTGATCTGGCAATGGGCACGTGATGCGTACTTTTTTTCATATGAAGGTCTCCTGATCGCGGGCTGCAGAACCCGCGATTTTACCATTCAGCCGTCCTACTTCGTGATCTGGAAGGACCGGTTGATCGGGGAAGCCAGATAGTTACCGCCGAGGACAACGACTGTCATGGTATAACGTCCCGGTTCTGTCGGCGGAGTTGTGGTGCTGGAGTATGCTCTCCATTTGCTTGTAAATCCGGAGTAGAGCACGCTGACGCTGGACTGATCGTCAACTCTCTCCCCGCCGATCTCAAGATGTGCGCCAAAGTCAGCTGCCGCCGCATCGGCTGCGGAGATCTTTTTGCCGATACTCTGGTTCCATACAAGCTTTGCCTTGTCAGCCTTTAAGACAAGAGCGCCGGCACCGACACCCGTATTGTAGTTCTTGTTGTCGGTGACTGCTGTCACGCTGTAAATTCCGGCGTGATTCGGGGCACCAATGCTGATCCGAAGATTATCAGCGATGGATGGAAGCTTATTGATCACCTTGATGACCTGTTCCAGAGCGCCGGTATCCACACCGATCTTCTCAAGCACATCGATCACTTCACTGGTATTTAAAAGCCTTCTAAGCTCACCGACCGTGATGCCGTTCTGCAGCATTTCTGTCAGGGTTGGCTGATTTATGCTTTCCAGCGCCTTATCGACGATCTTGATGACGGTGCTGTTGGAGGTATACTGTTCCGGAAGCTCCAGATAAACGCCTGTAGTCACATTGCTGGTGATTCCGGCATAGATGATATACAGGTTGAAATGATCTTCAGGATCCGTGGAGACAAGCTCTCTGCCCTTCACAGACTCGCTCACATATCTGCTGGCGCTGTTGACGCTGACCTTCACATTTGCTTTGTTGATGGTCACGCTGCCCTCAGCTTCTTCACTTGCGCGATACTCCGAATTTCCCTTGAAAGTTACTTTGATCTTCTGCACGCCTGCGCCGATCTGCGGGAAGCTTCCGAGAACCTTTCCGCCGAGCTCATAGTTTTTTCCTTCAAACGGAACATCGTCCCTGATTCCTTCTCCGTTCAGGAATTTGTCAGCAAAGCTGTCACCGAGCTCGCTGCTCAAACCGTCCAGAAGAGAAAGTCTCGCATTGTAGGAAAACGTGAAATCGTCAACAGACAGTGTGTCCCGCTCCGGAAGCTCGGAATTTTCCCAGTCGATCACATTGTCAAGAACCGCCTGTTTCACTGCTTCCACATCCTTATTGTATGTGAAGGAAGTTTCGCTCTTTAATACGACTTTGCTGTTGATCCGGTTGTCCGTCACTGTTACTTCTACCGTCACGCTGCCCGGCGCATAGTCCCCGCTTCCGCCCCAGGAAATACGGATCTTCCAGCTTCCCGTGCCGAATTTCTTTGTTACAAGCGACTCATCATCGAGCGGTTTGAAATTTTCAATGAGTCCGGAAAGATCTGCATTGTATTTCACCGCGAACTCATCAAAATCCACTTCCGGTTCTGTGGACTCCACTACAGCCTCGTAGATCGCTTTTGCTGTTGCAGTATAATCGATATTCTGATCATGATCAAAAACAAGCCCTGCCTCGTAAGGAGCCTCTTTCAGGTTGAACTTCATCTGCTCCCGTTCCGTCATGATCACGTCTGTCTCTTTTTCAAAACCGGAATACTCCTCATCACCGTCCCATGAAATACGGATCTTCTGTTTTCCTGCCGGGATTGCCGGATAGGTCAGGAGATTCACCTTTTCCCCGTCCAGTGCAACCCAGTCCTTTCCGAGATTTCCCACAGCGCCTGACTCAGGTTTACCGTAGTACTGGATCGTCACATCGTCACAGGTAATAAACTCCGCATTGGAGGCTGAAAAAACTCTCGTGAAGATCTCTTCTTTCGTCTCTTCGACATTAAGGGTTCCGTCCTCGTCATATATCAGCGGAATTTCCTGATTCCGGAGCAGTTCGAAATCCACGGTATGTTTTGCTGCTTTTCTGATTGTGAATTTCTTCTCACCTGTGCGTACCTGATATTCACCATCCGCATTGTCTGCCAGCGCCGGATGGATATAGGTATGAGTCACGAAGTATTTTTTTGTTGTACTTTCAAACCCGCCTACTGATCCCCAGGCGGTATTTGTCAGAAGACCTCGATTTTCCTTTCCAACACACTCATACTCCCATTCCAGCGTATCTTCGCTGTCTGGGAGAAGCGTTTCTGTCAGGATCTGATTCACAATCTCCGTCTCTGTTCCAGCCGGAATATATACCTCCACAGTTTCAGCGCCGAATGCTGTCAGGCAGAATGCCTGCAGCAGAACAAAAAGTGCCAGTAACGCAATCATGATTGGATGAAGCGTTTTCTTTTTCATATTCGTATCCTCATGTTTCTCTTTAATTGTTTCTCTTTAATTGTTTTTCTTTAATTGTCTTTCTTTCATTATTTTTCTTTACTTCTCTTTTTCATCACAAGGCCTGCCACCAGAAGGATCGCGCCTGCGGAGAGCAAGATCCCTACCGGCCACCATAGCTGTCCTGTCTGAGGAAGCTTCTTCTCGTTCTCCACGTTTGTCTCCGTAGATGTCTCTGTTTCACTCTCTGCCGTACTCTCCTCCACCCTGGTTTCCGACTGTGTCTCCGCATCTGTGATCGTCACCGTCTCGTCAGCCGCTGTTGTGATCGTCGGCTTCTTATTCGGGGTCGGATCCCAGTCGTCATCATCGCTGTCATCATGATAACGGGTCGGAGAGGTCGGATTCGACGGATCCGTCGGGTTTGTGGGTTCGGTCGGATTCGTCGGTTCCGTTGGATTTGTCGGGTTTTCCGGTTCTTCAATATCACACTTGATATCTGCTTCCGCCGCGGCACCGCCCGCTTCCACGAGAACCGGTGCCGGAATGTAGGTCTTGCCGCCAACGGTCAGCGGATCACCTGTCACAAGATAGAGAGCCTCTCCATCCGGAAGATTCCGAAAAACCACATGCTTTCCACTTCCTGTTCCGGTCCGGTAAGGCTGGATCCCCTGCGCCTTCACAAAATTTGCCAGAGTGATCGCAGCCTCTCTGGAGCCTCCTCCGGAAACATCCGCGCCGGAAGCCTGAAAATTCTCATTCAGCACATAGACACCTTCCTGTTTTTCGGCAACCCGATAGAGATATACTGTCATTCCGGCCTGTTCTGTTTTTACGTTCAAACTGCACCGCTGTGCCGCGTAGGACGGATTTTGAAATATCACCATCCATACCGCAAGCACGGCAAAAATAAAGCCCAGGATCTTATTCTTTTTTCGAATTCCTGTCATCTTGTATTCCTTCCTTCTACATCGATTTCTGTATCTGATCTACATGCTTCTTTTTCTCTTCCATGCTGCTGCCGCTGTGACCATAAACAGGAGTCCCAGACCCGTGTACATTCCCCGTCCCGTTCCGCCTGTGGACGGAACCTTCTTATCGAGGACCTCACCTTCCACGGAGTCATGTTCTCCATCGTTGACCCAGGCTTCGTTAAACAGCTCGTCCCCCTGGATCGCGTCATCTGTCACGACCGCTTCATAGGTCACTGTAATCGGATTTTCATCCGTCAGATCTTCATAATCGATGATTCCGGTATTAAAGAGGTTTACAAGATCAACCTCAACCCGGAATGCGTTGGAACCACTGGCTGTTACCGTGTAATACCCGGAAGGAACTTCTATTCCAGCCCTACCCACAATCACACGGAGCGTACCGTCAATAAACTTCAGATACCGATTCATCTCATCGTGGAAGACCATGGTCTCCACAACAGAATCCGGGATCGCATATTTTTCATCTTCAGAAAGGGACTGTGCAGAAATCTCATTGTCGTAGTTGTCTCCGCTTACGCTTCTCGCTCTTCTTGCACCGGACGCGCTGTGTACGCGGACTGTCTCCGCACCGGACGCGCTGTGTACGCGGACTGTCCCCGCGCCGGACGCACTGTGTACGCGGACTTTGCGAATCTCCCTTGCGGAGTTTGCCGGTGAGGCGTTGGATGCCGTCACAACATAGCGTGCAAGCAGCTTAGGAAGACTGGAGGTCAGTGTAAACCTGATCTTCTTTCCCTGACTTACGGTTCCGATCTCGTCCTCGCCGTCTGCCTTTTTATCGATCGGATAACTTGTCGTCTCGTAGATCTCCGCGCCATGAGCTGCCTTGATCTGGAATCCCGTCTCATATCCGCCGGAAGCTACCGAAACGATATGACGATTTTCCGGAAGGTCATCGTCTGCGTTCCATCTTGTTCCTTCTGTATCGTCATACCAACCGTCGATGCGATGGTTGCAGTTATCGAGATTCCAACCGGTTCCGACTGCGCAGAAGGTCAGCTTCTGCCCTGCGGTGTTGTAAATATCGTCAGCGCCGGTGTCTGCGTGGTTGTTGTAGAGGATCACGCCGTCTGAAAGCTCTGCGGTTCCGTTTTCCCCGTTATAGAGGCCGCCGCCGTAGGTGGCTGCGTGGTTGTTGCAGATGCGGACGCCGGTGCCGATCTTCAAGGTTCCCTCATTGAAAATTCCTGCTCCGCTTGAACCCGTTTGATTTTTACAAACGCTGCCTGCATTTAAAGTCAGTTCTCACACGTTACGGATTCCGCGATCATGATTCTCTTCAACCTTAAGCGTTGCTCCATTCTCAACAAACAGCTTATACGTATTTAAAATCCCGTTTGATCTATTTTCACAGGCCGATACAATTGCCCCTGCTTTGACTTCAACATCGCCGTACCAATAATCGCTGCCGCTATATACCTGAAGACCTCTTTTCCCATTTCCGTCGAGACTGATCTCAGCTCCTCCCTCAATGGTTCCTTTTCCTCCGACATCCAGCCCATTTCCGGTATTTCTACAGGAAATCAGTTTTGAAGTACCGTCTACAAACAGCTCTTTTACAAAAATTCCCCAGGCGCTACCAATATTCTGATTCGTTGTCACATCTGAATGATCTGTTACGCTCAGTTTTCCGTAATAGCAGCCAATTCCACCACCGTAGTTCGGATTTCCACAGCCCGTAATATCGATATGTGAATATTTTTCTACCGTCACGTCGACCGGATTGACCGTCATTCCGTGCCAGTCACAATCAGTAATATTGAGACTGGAATGATCTGATATTTTAATATTCCGGTTTGGCATATCCTCATACTCTGAATTGTCTGCGAAAATACCACTTGCCCGGGATCCTTTATAGCCGGATATCGTCATGACTGTACCATTTACAAGGTATAAGTTACTTTCCTGATACAAATACATTCCGCTTCCGCTGCCGCCATCCGCACTATTCTGTATCCATGTCACATGATCCAAGGTGAGATCTGTATTCGAGATCAGATTCGCAGTGCCGCCGCTTCCACCCGGATTATCATTCGCAGTAATATCCAATACGCAGTTTTTAAATGTCAGCCGACTGGTATTCCAACTTTTAGCTGTAGCATCATAAGTTCCTTCTGTGTGGATTCCCTTTCCTTCCATCTTGATCGTCTTCGGATCCGACGTGCCGCACTGGATCGTCACATTTTTTCCTGCACCGATCACAAGTCCGTCCGTAAGACTTACATTTTCCTCAAGATCGATCACTACCGGTGACTCTCCCGCGGAATTGATCGCATCCTGAAGATTGTTGAACTCATTTGTTCCTACCTTCGCCACAGCCGCCAACGAAGAAAATGCCATGGCAGCCGTCATCGCAACGGCGGCTGCGGTGACGGTCATGAAACTTTTCCATGATTTTTTCATGTCTCTACCTCGTTCTCATAACTAGCAACAATCCGAAAAGTCTGAATTACTGCTCTTTTTTCTTTTTCTTACCTGTCACGATCACAGCACCTGCTGCAGCTCCCATCAGGGCGATTCCTGCTGCTGTGAAGGCTTTTGTTCCAATTCCACCGGTAGACGGAACATCCGGATCAATGACCGGGCCGTCAACGATATCCTCTTCGCTGTCGTTGACCCATGCACGGTTCTCCACCTTGTCTCCATCAATGGCTTTGTCAGAGACAGCTGCGTCATAGGAAACAATCACCGGCTCTGCATTCTTTAACTCATCATATGTAATATATCCGTCATTGAATGCTGCGATCAGAGCAATACTTACCCGGAATGTCTCATCGCCTTTTCCGGTTTCTACCTTGTAATACTCTTCTGGAAGTACCCTTCCTTCATTTCCAACTGTCACTTTCAGGGTTGCTTTATCAAATTCCAGATTTTTGCTCATCTTGTCATGGAAGATCATACGTTCGGAGAACTTCTCCGGAATATACAATCTCTCTGCATTCGAATCGGAACGCACTACAAAGCCAGCCAGTTTTGCCGGAAGATGGGATTCCAGAGTAAAGCTTATATTATCGCCCGGTTTTACGCCCTTGATCTCATCCTCACCGTCTGCCTTTTTATCGATATCCGGTCTGCTCTCCTTATCGTCCGCATCAAGTCCATGCGCAGCTTTGATCTGCAGCATACCGGTCTTACTTCCGCTGTTTACAAGAACAATATGGTGCTCACTTTCACCGCCATCGGCATTCCAGCGGCTTCCTTCTGTGTCATCATACCAGCCGTCGATCGCGTGATTACAATCGTCGAGGATCCACTCTTTGTTTGTGTCTCCAAATTTCAGTGTCGCGTTTTCTCCGTTGTAGATATCGTCGGCACCGTTTCCGGCATGGTTATTGTAGAGAATAACTTTACTGGAAAGACTCACCTTTCCCATGTTATGGATGCCGCCGCCAAACTCCAGCTTCTGTGCCTCGTTATTCTTGATGATGCCAGTCCAGATCTCCGCTTTTGCACTGCTCCCCACTCCGATTCCTGAGCCTTTATTTTCCATGACTGTGAGGGTTGCCGACTTGTCCACTGTGAAACTTCCGTTTCCCTGAATACGGATTGCTGCTGGGATTGTCCATTTTGATAATACTTCACATTTATTTCTGTATACATCTACAATTGAGTTATTTTCAATCACACCATTTCCAGTGATATGAATTCCGTTTGCTCCATTTTCCGATGCACTGAGTGTCGTGTTATCGACAGTCAGATTTCTCGCGCTGAGTCCATGGGCTTTGTTTCCGTCAAAATGGACCGTGCTATGATAAAATTCAAAATCTGAACCATTAGATCCGTTTCCGGTGCTATTCACAACATCAATCGTGCTGTCTTTCGCCCTTACAGAAAAGCTCCCGGTAAAACCAGATCGGTTATGATCCGAGAGAAATTTTGAATTTTCCAGATTTACATTATATCCCCAGTCACCGCCATCCCACTCCAGGGCATCCTGCGGATAATTTCGAATCTCCAACTTGGAATCCTTCAGATTCAGCTTATTATTCGAGCCGAAATAGATCGCATGAGTCTTGTCAGCAACACCATTGCCATCCATTACCATCTCTGCGTTCTCCAGATGCAGCTCTGCATCCTTTGATGCAGAGATCGTCATCCAATTCCATTCTGCTGTATATGGTGTCGACCCGATTCCTTTCAGTTCCACAGCGCAGTTCTTAAAGGTCAGCTTTTTGCCCCAAAGTGCAATTCCTTTGTCCGTAAATGTAAGATTCTTCTTATCCTCACCACCATCTACCGTCAAGTTCTTGCTCAGATTAAGCCCACTTGTCGTCTCATTCGTATCAAGAACGATCACCGCTCCATCTGCTGCCGCAGTCACTGCCTCATCAAACGTCTTATAGGTAGTCTCACCAATATGTACCTGCGCAAATGCCGAAACCGACATTCCCGCCGTCATCGCAGTCGCTGCCAGGCAGACCATGAAAACCTTGTTTATTTTCTTTTTCATTTTCGATCCCCTCCATGTCAATTTATATCGAAAAAAGCGCCGTTTTCACTTTTTTGTGAACCGGCGCATTTTTTCCATCATTTTTCCGGTTCTGTTACCCGGTGTCCGCGGACAAGGAGCCTGTGGGTATTTACCCCATACGGAGTACAGGTATAAAGCGTCACAAGGTCTTTTCCATTCTGGATATAAAGTTCTTCCGTCTCTTCCGGAAGTGTTACGAGGATCTGATCCACCTCATACGTGAATGTCTCGTTTAAGACATCCAGAGTGAACCGATCTCCCACTTCCAGTTTGTCCAGGTCAGTGAACAGTTTCGCCTTCACAAGACCGTTATGGGCAGCCAGCACACAATGGGTATCTTCACCGCCCACCGGCAGGCTTGTCCCATACCAGAAACCAGCGCCCGACTGAAGCGCCCGCTCTTCCGTTCCGTGGTAAATGGGAATGTGGACCCCGATCTTCGGAATGTCCACATATCCCATCATCCCTGTTCCCCATGGATCCAGAAGGTGGTCAAGCTCCTCCCGTTCCTCTGCGGGAACCAGAAACTGTTCCTCTTTCTTTGCAAGTCTTTCATTATATTCTCGGGCCGCCTGGATCATTCCTTCGCAGTCGATCCCCTGAAACCGGTCATACGCCGCAATCGCCTTGTTAAACTGATACTGATAGTACCAGTCACAGATATGCGGGTACAGGAAAATTCCCAGCCCCAGGAGAAATATGACTGCTATGAGGATCCCGCGCCCGGTGAACCATGAAGGTTTCCTGCCGGAATTACCGGATCCATGCTCCATTTGCATCTACCTGATATCCATCCGGTGTTGTGGTGTTCGCAAGCATTGCGCCAAGTGTTCCCTTGTCGGATGCTGTGTTGAAGTAATACCACTTGCCGTCGATCTCATGCCAGCCGGTGTACATGTGTCCTCTTGTGTTGTCGTACTGAGTATGGAGATAATACCAGTTGTTGTTCCGGTATAACCAGCCGTCTTCCATCCAGCCGTCTACGTCAAAGTAGTACCAGTCGGAGCGGCCGTTCCATGTGAGGTATACCCACTCGTCATGCGGGAATGTACCATCATCATAGCAGAACCACCAGCCGTTTAATCTCCAGGTTCCTGTCGCGTCGCGGTAGCCGCCCTTTGCCTGAATTGCCGCGTCTGTGTAGTATTCCGGACGGTCAAAGTCGATGGCAAATCCGTAGGTGTAGAAACCGTAGATCGTATCACCGATCTTTAAGTACTCGTTGGACGGAAGTCTTCCGTTGTCCTCCGTGAACTCGCCGCCCTCTAAGATCCAGCGTCCGGACTTACCAGCTGCGTTTGTGGCTTTGCCTCTTGTGGAGGTGCCATAGTCATAATCACTGTCATCACTGTCACTGCCGCTTGATCTCCACTTGTAGGTGATCGTGAAGGTCGTTCCATCTTTTCCTACAACATATCCAACCGGGAATTTATCCCAGGTCTGATCGCTGTAACTGCTGCTCTTACCCTTGGATGCAGGAATATCCGCAAGCGTGAGCTTTGTTCCAACCTCAAAGGTCTTTGTGAGTTCTGTCTGACCGTTCTCTGTAAATGTTCCGTTTACAACAACGAACTTGATTTCGGTGTACTGCTTCTCAGGTGTCTCCGATGTTTTCTCGCATTTTGCTTTGAAGTTGATCATGATCTCATGATTTTCAGAATACCACTTGCCGTCCTCATCGCAGAAGAGCTTGACTGTTGCTGCATCGTCTCCTGCATTTGTATGCTTTCCATCTGCATATGCCTTGATGTAATCTTTTGCAAATACAGTAACAACTGCCTCGTTATCGTCTTCCTTATCTCTTGTGACGCTGTAAGTTCCGGCCATAAGACCGAAGGACTGCGGAGTGTGCTGCTCATCTGTTTCACAGGTTACATTGATCGTTTCTCCAAACAGCTTCTTCAGATCATCGTATTCCGGAAGAGCCGGTTTCTCCGGATTGTTTTCGGTACACTTCACAAAGAATCTGATCGGTGTTGTACCCTCTTCGATATCCCAACCGCCATCCGTACGAGCAAGGATCAGTTTTGCTGAAGCGGCTCCCTTAACGTCATGATTGCCATGGGCTGCAATATATTCGTTTACATACGGTGCTGCCTTTACGGTAAGGATTGCCTTTGTAGTTCCATACCATGAAATCTCATATCCATCCTCCATCAGAGTGTATTCCTCATCCGGATGAGCTGCTGCATTGCTGCCTGTATGAACAAGAACGACTCTTTCGATAAGCTCCTCTAACTCTTTAAAGCCCGGAAGTTCCGGATCAGTCGGGATTGGAGTATCCTTTGAGCAATCAACCTTAATGGTTGGAATGCTTGTGAGAGCCGGTGCTTCCCATTTCTTTGTCACTGGGTTCCATGTAAGATCGTATGTAATATCTTCTACTGTCACTGCATGATCGTAATCCACATCCGCATTATACTGCATTGCGTAATATGCACCGATTACTTTCACTTTGCTGACATATTTTCCATTAACAGATCTTACTTCTCCGATCTCATAGCTGTTCGGAATGTTTAAATCATACTGTTTTGCCTCATGACCGGAATTGGAAGCATTGAGGCACTCTACGATCACTGCAGGCACAATTTCTGTATCCACCGGTTTCTCCGGTTTGTCCCCTGCACAGTTTACCTTAATCGTTGGAATTTCTGTGAGAGCCGGTGCTTTCCATTTCTCTGTATCTGCGTCCCATGTAAGATCGTATGTAATATTCTCTACTGTCACTGCATGATCATAATGTACATCCGCATTATACTGCATTGCGTAGTATGCACTGATCACGGTTACTGTGCTGACGTATTTTCCATTAACAGATCTTACTTCTCCGATCTCATAGCTGTTCGGAATGTTTAAATCATACTGTTTTGCCTCATGACCGGAATTGGAAGCATTGAGGCACTCTACGATCACTGCAGGCACAATTTCTGTATCCACCGGTTTCTCCGGTTTGTCCCCTGCACAGTTTACCTTAATCGTTGGAATGCTCGTGAGAGCCGGTGCTTCCCATGTCTTTGTATCTGCGTTCCATGTAAGATCGTATGTAATATCGCCTACTGTTGTCAGTACATGATCATAATCCACATCCGTATTATACTTCTCTGCGTAATATACACCGAACACTTTCACTGTGCTGACGTATTTTCCATTAACGGATCTTACTTCTCCGATCTCATAGCTGTTCGGAATGTTTAAATCATACTGTTTTGCCTCATGACCGGAATTGGAAGCATTGAGGCACTCTACGATCACTGCAGGCACAATTTCCGTATCCTTCGGTTTACTCGGAACTTCCGGTTTCTTTTCTGTCCAGTGTGCTTTTACCACAACCTCGGTTCTTGTACCGGCAGCACTTGCTACTGTCGTTCCAGCAGTAAGTTTCTGACCATCAAGATACCATCCGTCAAAATCATAATTCTCACGTGTCGGAAGTTCATTACCACTTAAGAGTTCAAGAGTGTCTTCACCTCTTGCATTGTCTTTTGTAAGCTTGTCGGCACCGCTTGTCGCATTTAAGTTATATCCATCTTTTGAGAAGGACCAATCCCATGCACCGCCGTTTGCATCATAAGTGACCTTGTAAATAGTCGGCTGTGTCTCGACCTTCGTTAAACGAACCGTAACACTGTATGCCTTTCCTTCTGTTGCCATCAGTGGATGCACCATCAATGATGTCATTGCGAAATCCGTTGATGTTACATCTGTTACACGATAACTCTCCGTGCCAATTGTAAGCTCATCATTGGTCTTTGGAATCGTTGTCTCAAAAGCTTTTTCACCGGTAAAACCTACCCACTCCGTTACCGGATCCTGAACAGAAGTACCCTTTTCATCAACATAGTTGACTGTCAATGTTGCGCCTGTAATAGACGGTTTCGGGAACTTGATGTGCTTATCTACCTTATTACCATCTTTTGTATAGGAATAGTTGAATTCTGCATTGCCGTTTAAATCAATCTTTCCGACCTTTTTCTTCGCTTCTTCTGTCAGTTCCACGGTATAAGTCAATGTCAGCTTATCTTTCATTGTACCGTTGGAATTCCATTTGATCGTGTTCGTATTTTCATCATAGCTGGCAGATCCATCACTTGCTGTAAGCGTTCCACTTGTCATGGTGATGTTTTCACCTAACGGATCGTTAATGCCACTCGTGATATCTTTAGAGATTGTTTCAAATACCTTCTTTAAGTCCTCAGCATTTTTTGCATTTAAATTACCTGCATTGGCAAGCGCTTTAAACTTATTTTCATCCATTGAGGTGCCTTTGTCTGTCTTATTTAAGGCGAAGCTTACAGTGTATGATTTACCTGTTGCCTTGAAATCTTTTAGTATTTGTTTTTCATTATCATAACGAATCCAAGGCCAAAGTTTGTATTCGCCTTCATGTTCCATATATGTATCAGTACTGCCACCATCAGCAATGATAATTAAGATTTTATTTGTGCCTTCCGGTGCTGCATTTAAAACCTCAATTCCTTTTTTCACTCCAGCACTGATAGGGGTTCCGCCTGCCGGAACGACTTGCGTTTTGTAATCCGCCGCCTTATCAACTTGATACGCTCCTTCATCACCCTGAAAATAAATGTAATGGCACGTTACACCGGCGTTCTCTAACTCTGTACTCATACTTTCAATTGTATCAATTGCTACATTCCAACGGCTTGGATTCGTCTCATCAACCTTGCCGCATTTTTTGCCAGAGACACTTCGCTTGTGGTTATGTGTTTCATCCGTACACCATGCCATAGATCCGGATGCATCCAACACAAACGCAACCTCTGTAGGCTTTACCTGAATTTGATCTTTTGCCTTGGTTGCATCGACCGTTAATGTAATGTCATATTTGCCATCACCGGCCGGTTTTGCTTCTTTGTTTAATGTAATAGCCGTTTGCGCGCTATCTGTTGTCTCAACTCCATCAAGCGTATAGCTTATTCCAGAGTTGTCTGTAGTAGCATCCGCCAACGACACTCCCGGCACAGACCCAACGACCATACAGGCCGTCATGAGTGCTGCCAGAACACGTTTTTTTATTCCGTGCTTCTTCATCTCTCTTTTCCTCCTTTTTTTCAAATCGTGGATCGTAACTGTATCTCTGTCGAACAGTTACTGTGAGTCAATATTTCAATTGCTGCACACAGGATTCTTCTGCCTCTGTATGCTCACAAAGCTCCTCCTTTCCCCCTTGTTCCTAAAAATTTATAAAAATCACTTCCTAAACTGCATTCTATGCAGCAGAGCTGCCCGGTATTCCTGCGTTTGGGAGTGTTTTTATCAGTATTGTGATCTCCCTGCGTTGTCAGGAATTTTCTTCGCGGTATTTTGCTAAAAACGGATCATATAACCGTTTTTCCGCGTCCAGCCGCGCCTGAACTGCCTCCTCATAGGTTGCGAAGCTGCCAAGATTGTAGGACTTTCCCTGAAAGCCAATGGAGGCTCTCCATCGATTGTTTTCTCTTCTGTATACTCCGCGATGACCGGAAGTATTATTGGAAAATGTCTTTCTGCACGCGATCCTCTCCACACAGGTTCCGTCCATAAAATGGATGGCTTTCTTCATATTTACCTTTCTCTGTGCTTCCTGAAGACAGCCGCAGCTTCTTGTGACCCCGGAGCGGAGATTCTCTTTTCGGCAGATGCATTGTTTTCCACAGTCACACTGACAAAGCCAGTAGTCACTCATCCTGCCCGGACGATCCTCGCGATCACCTTCAGACGATCCATTTTGCTCCACCGTGCCTTCTTTTTTTTCTGTCAGCATCGCTGCCGGTCCCAGAACGACAAGCCTGCCGTACCGCTGTCCGGTGAGATCGAGGCGTTTTTCCTGGAGTCGGATCCGTCTTCTGCATCCACAGCTCTTCGTGTGTCCGTTTTTCAGGTGTGAATCTTCCACGGTGCATGTATTCCCGCAGTCACACCGGCACCGCCAATAGGTTTTCGGTTTTCCCGGAATCTTCACTTTTTCAATTACCACGAGACTTCCGTATCGTTCTCCGATCATACATTTTTTCATTCAAAAAAGCCGTCCATGACATAATGTGTATTATGTCATGAACGGCTTATCTTAGATGATTCTGCATCGTTCTTACATGAAATTTACATGCTTTTTACGCTTCCTAAAGTTAATTTAGAAAAGTGAACCGGTCTGCAAACCCGCTTCCAGGACCGTATGTTTTTTTGAAAATCATGTTAAAAAAACGCAAAAAAGCAAAAATCCCGGAATATCCATTGAAAACAAAGGCTTTTCGTGATATTATTTTTATGTATATATATGAATACAAGGGGGATTCGTTATGACATAATACACATTATGTCGTAGACGGATCCTTTATTTTCCTATTTGTTCCGTGTTGCCTTTCTTTCCTTCCGATATTCCCTCCTCCCTTTGGACCAGTCCCAGCTCTAAATCCTTTGCGCAGGCCTCCTCGCTTGTGATCATCGTATACCGTCTTGTTGTCTCAATGCTGCTGTGTCCAAGATAATCTGCCAGCCGCGCAAGGTCGTGTTCCTTTTCGTAAAAGCATCTCGCGAAGAGATGTCTCAGATTATGCGGGAACACTTTGCTTGCTGCCACCTTTGCCTTCTCGCAAAGACTTTTCATCTCCGTCCATATATTTCTCCGGTCCAGCGGTCTCCCATTCCTTGAGCGGAAAATGCTTCCCTTCTTGATCTTCTGTTTTCGACAGTAGTCTCTCAAAAGGATCAGAAGGGACCTTGGGATCAGGATGATCCGAACCTTGCCCTTAAAGTCGATCCGTATCTTTCGCTCCTTTAGAGTCTCCGCTGTCAGATATTTCAATTCTCCGATCCGCATCCCCGTTCCCGCGATGGTCTGAAGGATGCAGAACAGGCGCTCGCGATTCTCCCGTCTCGCGGTCATAAGAAGTCTCTGGTACTCTTCGCGCGTCAGTTCCCTCTCCTCCTCGCGAAAGATCCGTCTCTGTGTTCTGCACACACGCACCCGGAGATCGTCCCGGCCGATCCAGCTCAGATATCCATTCACCGCGATCAGCATGGAATTTACGCTGGATGTCCGGTATTTTTCTACGAGGAGCTTCTTATACTCCAAGATGATCTCCTTGTTCAGCTCCCGTTCCCCTGAAAATATCAGGAAATTCCGCACATCCCTCAGATACTTTTCGATCGTATTTTTACTTTTCTCGCATTCTGTTAAATATTGCCCATAATGTTCCAGATCATACTTCATGAACGATTCTTCTCCTGTTCTGTCAGGCTCTCTTTACCTGACATGTTTCATAATATGATGCTTTTCATTATTTCTCATTATGGCATCTTTTTCAGAAAATTACTCGTATAATCTGCCTGTAAAAGCCATTTAATTCCAAAATTCCAGAAATTCCTGTATTTCCGACGAAATTCGACTTTTTCTCCAGGCGAGAAGGACCTCTGTTGTAAAATCGGCATCACAGACCTCACATGATTTCAGCTTATCCGAAAGTTCCAGCATCGAAGTCGGCAGGATCGCGATCCCCATTCCCCGTTCCGCCATCGTGATCGCGGTCCTTGCATCTTCACAGGCAAGGTAGATATCGCAGACAAGTCCCGCCTCCTCAAATTTCGAGGCGATATATTTCTGAAACCGGTGGGACAGGATCAGGGGCTGTTCCGAGAGCTCCTGCAGATGGAGCGATGTGCGTCCTTTTAAAAGAGGGAACTCCGGAACTGCCATGGCGAGAAGGCGTTCCTCAGCCAGAGTTTTCGTCTCACAGCCCCTTAACGTAATTGGCGTGCGCAGGGTCGTGAGATCAAGGATCCGGTTCTCAAGCTGATCCCTCATCGTGAATGTGGATCCCTCGTGGATATCAAAATGGATATTGGGATGGCTTTTTGCAAAGCGCATCAGGTAATGGGACATCATGGACACGGTGGACGGAGTCATTCCGATATGGATCGTCGCCGCCTGACTTGATTTTATAACCTCCCGTTTCGTTACCTCCGAGAGCATCAGAATCTTTCCCGCCTGTTCGTAGAGCGTTTTTCCCGCCTCCGTCAGTGTGATATGCTTCATACCGCGGATAAAAAGCGGCACCTGAAGTTCCTCCTCCAGCATTTTCATCTGGTAGCTTAACGGCGGCTGTGTCATATGAAGCTCCCTCGCCGCACCGCTGATGGTTCCGGCGTCAACGATGGCCCGGAAGTATTCCAACTGTCTGATCTCCATAATCTCTCCTGTCTGACCGGCGATCTGCGGACCTCCACTCTCGCAGCGTTGCGAATTGTGGAGTCCGGATCCCGGATCGTAAAAATCATAGTCTGAATGCAAAGAACCTTCTTGTATTATATAAATTTTATTTTATTTCTATACAAAAACAATAATTTACATATATTATAGGGGATGCTATACTTGAAATGCAAGAAAAAATTTAGAAAGGATCAAATCGTTACAGGAAATCTGTTACAGTACACGGGCACTCCATGCCCGCGCACTGTAACAGGATTTTGCCGATGCTTCGCATTCCGAATCGGCAAAATCCGCGGTCATAACGGTATCATACGGAATTTTCAGTTCAGAAAATTCCTACCCATGAAAAGTAACGGAAAGCTACCATACATATGAAACGTATTGATTTTGAAAACGGAACCATAACGGGCAATATCCTCGGAGCCGCGCTCCCTATGCTGGTTGCCCAGATCTTAAACCTTCTATATAATATCGTGGACCGTATCTATATCGCGCGGATCCCGGAGATCGGAACAGCCGCTCTCGGCGCGGTCGGCTTATGCTTTCCGATCATTGTCATCATCACAGCCTTCAGCAATCTCTTTGGGACCGGCGGTGCGCCGCTCTTCTCGATCTTTCGCGGGAAGAAGGACCCTGACACAGCAAGGCGCATTATGAACACTTCTTTTACGATGCTTTGTGTCTGCGCGGTGATCCTGATGGCGGTCGGCTTCCTCTTCGCCCGCCCGATCCTGATCCTCTTCGGCGCTTCCGCTGAGGCTATCATTTACGCTTATCCGTATATGATGCTCTATCTGATCGGAACCCTGCCGTCGATGATCGCAGTCGGAATGAACCCGTTTATCAACGCCCAGGGCTACTCCAGCATCGGCATGTTATCCGTCGCGATCGGTGCCGGAACAAACCTGGTACTTGATCCGCTCTTTATTTTTGCCCTCGGACTCGGTGTCCGCGGCGCTGCCATCGCCACCGTGATCTCCCAGTGCCTGTCCGCCGCCTTCGTCCTGTTTTTCCTCACGAAAAAATCCGAGTTAAAGCTGCGGTTCCTTCATAAAAATGAGATCCCGGAATGTACCGGGCACGCGAAAAATATCCTCAGCCTCGGCGCTGCCGGATTTATCATGCAGCTCACAAACAGTCTCGTGACGATCTGCTGCAACAATATCCTTTCCGTCACCGGCGGCGATATCTATATCTCCGTCATGACCATCATCTCCAGTGTGCGCCAGCTTGTTGAGACACCGATCCACGCCATGGTAGAGGGAACTTCCCCGATCCTGAGCTACAACTACGGTGCCCGCAGACCGGGGCGTGTGCGGAAATCCATTCTGATCATGAGTCTCCTCGTTTTCGGTTACACGGCCGTCATGTGGAGCATGATCATCCTCATCCCGGAAACGCTGATCCGTATTTTCAGCTCGGACGCGACACTGATCCAGGATGCAGTTCCGGCGCTAAACATGTATTTTGCGGCTTTTATCTTTATGGACCTGCAGTACATCGGTCAGGCGGTATTTAAATCCCTGAACAAGAAGGTCTTTGCGATCTTCTTCTCCCTGCTCCGCAAGGTATTCATCGTTGTACCGCTGACCTACTTTCTCCCCTACGCCATGCATATGGGAACCGACGGCGTATTCCTCGCTGAGCCGGTCTCCAATGTCATCGGTGGAACCGCCTGCATCCTCACGATGCTGATCACGATCATGCCTGAGCTGAAACGGATCGAGGTTGAGAACCGCAGGGCGGCATAAAAGCTCAAATTGGTTTTTGCAAAAAAAATAGAAGCTCCTCGCGGTGCTTCTATTTTTTTCTGATCTTCGCCACAAAAAATCCCTCAAACAATTCATCCGGTCCCACGAGAAGCGTCCCCGGCATCGCGTTCGGAAGTAACGGAAGTTCCTTCGTCCACTCTTCCCCGATCGGTACAAGTTCTCCGCCTGCACTCTTTAAAACGCGCTTTAAGAGACCTTCGTTCTCCTCTTTTAAGATCGAGCAGGTGGAGTAGACCATCTCATGTCCGGATTTTAAAAGCTTCAGCGCTTTTTTTAACAGTTCTTCCTGCGTTCTCGCAGATCTTTCCACAAGTTCCTTTGAGATCTTTGTCCGGCAGACGCCATCCCGCACTTCTACGGTTCCGCTTCCGCTGCAGGGCGCATCTAAGAGGATCCGGTCGAAGGAAAAGAAATCGTCGAGCTTTCTTGCGTCCTCCACCATCACGTAAGTTCCCGATGCCCCCTGTTTTTCCAGGTTGTATTTTAACTTTTCTGACCGCGCCTTATTCTTCTCACAGGCCGTGATCTGCGCCTGATTTCCCGTCATCGCCGCCATCTGGGTCGTCTTTCCGCCCGGGGCGGCAGCCATATCGAGGACGGACTCTCCCGCCTTCGGGTCGAGAAACAGCGGCGGCAGCATGGAGGAAAGGCTCTGGAGATAGATTCTGCCTTCCTGATAAATCGGAAGTTCTTGGATCTCCGGCTCCCTTGCGCCCTCGATGATCATCGCATCCCCATACCATGATACATCTTTAAACGCGATCCCTGCACCGGTAAGTGCCTGTTCTACCGTGTTCCGGTCCGCCTTTAAGGGATTGACCCGGAGTGTCACCGGACGTCTCGCCTGATATCCTGCGAGGATCTTCGCGAAAACTTCCTCTCCATACTGTTTTTTCAACATTTCTTCCAGAAATCCCGGAATCATCTGTTCCATAGCCTGCTCCTTATCGATCTTTTCTTATCTCTTATCACAATTCACAAAAATATGTAACGATTCAGTACCTTCACAGTTACCTTACTGCACTTTAGCACTTAAAGTTAAAGATATTGAGTCCTGTCTCCTCATCTTTTACGCGATCCACAACTCCGTCGATCACCGTGATCACCATCTCACATGTCGCTCCGATGATGCCTCGGCTTAAATGTCCGCCGTATACATTACCCTTCGCATCGGCTGCCGCCGCGTGGATGTGGCTGTAATACTTTCCGTCCATCGTGTTGATGGTTCCTGTAAAGGAAACGATCTCAAACATTCCCTCGAAATCATTCCCCATAAACTGACGTTTTTCCAGATCATAAATTCCTACGGTCATGGAAGAAAATGTACCTAATGCGCTGACGCTCGCAAGTTTCACATCCTCGAGCATCGCGATGCGCTTCATCTTCTCCAGAACATCCTCACCCTGATCGATCCTTGCTACGATCGTATTTCCAAATCTGCGGTATTCCATCGTTACCTCCTTTTATGCGCACCTGCACCGTCCTGCCTGCAAGCCTTCGCCCCGCTGCAGGATTATGTTTTCCTGCGCGCAAAACACAACATTCATTTTTTATGGTCTGTCGTAACTGTTCAGTACCTCACAGTTACGGTCTGTCTTCTATTATAAGACAAATTTTGTATACACGCAACACTCACAGAGCTTATAGCTTTTATCGAATCCCACGATCGTTACTGTTTACGCCTTTCGCAAACAGTAACTGATTTTGCCGATGCTTCGCATTCCGAATCGGCAAAATCCACTATCACCACTAACCATACCCTGCGCTTTTACACTCTCTTATAATCCGGTGCCACCGCGCACCCGATTCCCATTCCGCCCGGTCCGATATGGCAGGATACGCCGAGGGACAGATTATCGTAGAGAAGCGGAACACCAGGAAACGCTTCCCTGATCTCCTCGACCCATGCCGCATTCTCCTCGTCTGTCCCGCTGGAGGATGCCAGAAGGTGAAGGGCGCCGTCATTTAACGCGTCCTGAAAATTATCCCGGATCTCCGCCTGCATGGCCTCGATGGCCGCTTTCTTTGCTTTTACGATCCCGTGACATTTTTTAAAGGAGTCCAGCTTTCCTGTCTGCAGCTTCAGGATCGGCTTAATATTAAACACAGATCCCAATGCCGCTGCCGCCGGTGTTACTCTTCCGCCTTTCTTTAAGCACTCCAGGGTCTGGAGCGCGATATAGATCATCATCCGGTCTCCCGCCCTTTCAAGGAGATCACGGATCTGTTCCGCCTCATATCCTTTTTTGATCATATCCAAGGTATCTAATACCATCTGGTGGAGCGGAGCCGCAACCTGTCCGTCATCTACAACGAGAACACGCCCCTCATACGCTTCATCCTTCGCCAACATCATCGCTGTCTCGTAGGAACCGCTGAGACCGCTGCTGATCGGTAAATAGAGGATCTTCTCAAACTGCTCCAGCGCCTTATCCCAGATTTCCATCACCGCAGTCGGGGATGGCTGGGACGTCGTAATATCCGCCCCGGCCGCCAGCTTCTCAAAAAAAAGTTCGCGGGACAGTGTAACGCTCTCATAAAAACACTCCCCATCGATGTAAAACGGCATCGGCAGGACAAAAATCCCAAGCTTTTCCGCCTCTTCCTGACTGATGCTGCTGTGACTGTCTGTTACGATTCCAATCTTCTTCATATAGGTATTTCCTCTTTCATTCTCTGATCCGACGCAGCCGGATTCCTGTAAAATCAAATCATTTTTGTCTAATATATTTTGAACATCTAAATATCGTAACATTTTCATTCTTTCCAGTCAATAGGATGGACGCAAAAAAATGACAGATTGTCACTATTGTAAATTGTAAACAAGTGAAAACACGCTTCGCGAGTTTCCCCTTGTTATCGCGACAGTCGCCAAGGTCTCGCGCAAGCGCGGACTTTGGCTCGTTGTTCGCGTAAATAAAAGGCGCTGTGTCACATCTTATTTTCCATGACACAGCGCTCAAAATTTTTCCTGGTATTTCCCTTGCAGTTTTATGTAAACTGCATCTTCACACAGCCGGGAATCTCTTCCTGCATATATGATACTTATTTGGTAACTGTTCAGTAGGTCTGCGCACTTGCTGCGCTGACCGTAAGAAAACATAGGCTGGAAGGCAAAAATCCCATCAGCGAAGCTGATCTGGAATGGATTTTTGCACGTAACTATGAAGGTACTGAATAGTTACCTTATTTGTAATTTACGATCTTTCCGAAATCAGCCTTTAAGGATGCGCCGCCGACAAGTCCTCCGTCGATATCCGCCTGCGCAAAGAGCTCTGCAGCATTTCCGGCGTTTACAGATCCACCATACTGGATGCGGATCGCTTCCTTCGTTGCCTCGTCGTAGATCTCACCGATGCACGCACGGATCGCTCCGCAGACTTCCTCAGCCTGCTCTGTGGTAGCTGTCTTTCCGGTTCCGATCGCCCAGATCGGCTCGTAAGCGATCACAGCAGTCTTTGCCTGATCTGCTGTCACGTTCTGGAACGCGATCTTCACCTGCTTGCGGATCCAGTCCAGAGTGATGCCCTGTTCTCTCTGGGTAAGAGTCTCACCGCAGCAGATGATCGGGGTCAGTCCATGCTCGAATGCCTTTAAGACTTTTTTATTGACAGTCTCATCTGTCTCAGCAAAGTACTCTCTTCTCTCGGAATGTCCGATGATCACATATTTTACGCCGGCATCTGTCAGCATGTTCGGGGAGATCTCTCCTGTGTATGCGCCCTTCTCCTCGAAATACATATTCTCAGCGCCAACCTCGATATTTGTTCCCTCGCATGCCTTTACGACAGGAATGATGTCGATAGCCGGTACGCAGAATACAACGTCCGCTTCCTCCGTCTTAACGAGCGGCTTTAATGTCTCAACGAGTGCCACTGCCTCGGACGGAGTCATGTTCATTTTCCAGTTTCCAGCGATAATTTTCTTTCTTGCCATGATTATCTACCCCCATATATACCAATTTTATATCACAAAATCCGGGACGGGATCGCCGTCCCGGATCTGGAATCTCGGACACTATAATATTTACAGCCAGGAAAGTAAATGCGTACATTTGCTCCCCACCGTGCATCTTCTTGTTTTTATTTCATAAAAACAAGAAGCCGGGGGCGCGCCCCCTATACCGGAACAGACCTGAAAGGGCTTGTGCAAGCGAGCTTGCAGCGCCCTTCCACGCCTGTTCCGGCGCACTGTGTACTGGTTTCATTCATTATTTGTCATCCGCTGCAGCAACGCCCGGAAGCTCTTTTCCTTCCAGGAACTCTAAGGATGCGCCGCCGCCTGTGGAGATATGGCTCATCTTGTCACCGAAGCCGAGCTGATTGACTGCTGCCGCGGAATCACCGCCGCCGATGATCGTTGTAGCGTCTGTCTCAGCAAGTGCTTTCGCAACCGCAATAGTACCTGCAGCGAGAGTCGGGTTCTCGAATACACCCATCGGTCCATTCCATACAACCGTCTTTGCGCTCTTTACAGCTTCTGTGTAGAGCTTGCAGGTCTCCGGTCCGATATCAACGCCCTCTTTGTCTGCCGGGATCGCGTCCACGGAAACGTACTCAACCTCAACCGGTGCGTCGATTGGGTTCGGGAACTCAGCAACAACAGTTGTATCAACCGGAAGAAGAAGCTTCTTTCCAAGCTTTTCTGCCTTCTCCATCATCTCCTTGCAGTAGTCGATCTTTGTATCGTCAACTAAGGACTTACCGATCTCCTTGCCCTGTGCCTTTAAGAAGGTGTAGGCCATGCCGCCGCCGATGATGAGGGTATCACACTTCTCAAGCAGGTTGGAGATAACATTTAACTTATCAGCAACCTTTGCGCCGCCGAGGATCGCTACGAACGGACGAACCGGATTCTCAACCGCGTTTCCAAGGAACGCGATCTCTTTCTCCATCAGGTAGCCGACTACGTTGGAGCCGCCCTTTGCGGAGATGAATTTTGTAACACCGGCTACGGAAGCGTGTGCTCTGTGGGAGGAACCGAACGCGTCGCATACATAATCGTCTGCGAGGTCCGCGAGCTCTTTGCTGAACTTCTCGCCGTTCTTTGTCTCCTCAGCGCCACGGAAACGTGTATTCTGAAGAAGGACTACGTCCCCCTCCTTCATCGCGTCCACTGCCTTTGTTGCAGCTTCGCCGGTTACATTGTAATCAGAAACGAATACAACTTCCTTGCCAAGCTTTGCGGAAAGGCTCTTTGCAACCGGTGCAAGGGATTCTCCCTCGTTCGGTCCGTTTTTAACTTTTCCGAGGTGGGAGCAGAGAATTACCTTGCCGCCATCGTTGATCAGCTTCTGGATCGTCGGGAGAGCCGCGTTGATACGTGTCTCATCTGTGATCTCGCCGTTCTTAAGCGGTACATTGAAATCGCAGCGGACTAAAACTCTTTTACCTTTTACGTTGATATCATCAACTGTTTTCTTATTTAAAGACATGTCGGAATTCCTCCTTGATATTTTCTGACAGACATCTTCCTGTCTTCCGACCCACGGCAGCCGCCGGAGTCTTTCGCGGGAGACGGGCTTTCGCGCGAGTGCGCATCTTTGGCACGTCAGTGCCTTTTTATGTAGCAGGGAATTCCTCGGAATTTCCTGTTACATAAAAAAGGGATCCGGTCCTCAACAGACCGGACCCCTCAGTGAGTCTAATTTGTCACAATTTCTGTGGACCGATTAAGCATTTAACAGTTTTCCGAAGTGCTTAATTGTACGAACCATCTGGCTTGTGTAGGAGTTCTCGTTGTCGTACCAGGATACAACCTGAACCTCAGATGTGTTCTCGTCGATCGGGAGAACCATTGTCTGTGTTGCATCGAAGAGAGAACCGTATCTCATACCAACGATATCGCTGGAAACGATCTCATCTGTGTTGTAGCCGAAGGACTCGTTGGAAGCTGCCTTCATTGCTGCGTTGATGGATTCCTTTGTCGGCTGGCCCTTAACAACAGCTGTTAAAATTGTTGTGGAACCTGTCGGTGTAGGAACACGCTGAGCAGAACCGATGAGCTTACCGTTTAATTCCGGAATTACAAGGCCGATTGCCTTTGCAGCGCCTGTGCTGTTCGGAACGATGTTGATTGCTGCTGCACGGCTTCTTCTCTTATCGCCCTTTCTCTGCGGTCCGTCAAGTGTCATCTGGTCGCCTGTGTAAGCGTGGATTGTGCACATAATACCGGACTGGATCGGGTAAGAATCGTTTAATGCCTTTGCCATCGGAGCGAGGCAGTTTGTTGTACAGGAAGCAGCGGAGATGATGTGGTCATCTTTGCTTAATGTCTCGTGGTTTACGTTGTAAACGATTGTCGGAAGATCGTTTCCTGCCGGAGCGGAAATGATAACGTGCTTAGCGCCTGCATCGATATGAGCCTGTGCTTTTGCTTTGGATGTGTAGAAGCCTGTGCACTCAAGAACAACGTCTACACCGATCTCGCCCCACGGAAGCTCTGCTGCGTTTGCTTTCGCGTAGATCTTGATCTCTTTGCCATCAACAGTGATAGAATCCTCACCGTAGGATACTGTATCCGCAAGAGCGTATCTGCCCTGTGTGGAATCATATTTTAAAAGGTGTGCGAGCATCTCCGGAGAAGTTAAGTCGTTGATCGCAACGATCTCGAATCCCTCTGCGCCAAACATCTGTCTGAATGCAAGACGGCCAATACGGCCAAAACCATTAATCGCAACTTTAACTGCCATTTTTCTTTTCCTCCTAGAAAATGATGTGTGGTCGTTTCATAACCATTCAGCATGTCCGCACGTTTCACGGAACATAAAGGATACTCTGAAACGCCAAACAGTTATGATTGTTAAATATTAATCAACCTTGGTTTTATTGTACCTAATTCTGCCAGAAATAGCAAGTCCTTTTTACAAACTTTTCCCAATATGAATCGAAGATTTTCTCCTTTTTTCGGCAAAAGCCGGGAATCCCTCTTTTTTCGTCATCTTTCCTCTTGAAACTACTTCTTTTTTTTTTTATACTAAGGCATAAATATCAATACCCCGTATTTCATTATGGAGGACACGTTTCATGATGCAGAAATTTCGAAAACTATCCCTGGAGAGCCAGTTGTTTTTCAGCTTTATGGCAGTGTCCGTCTGCCTGCTGCTCCTCTCCTTAAGTATAACCCTTTTTTCGACGATTACACGTCAGCGTCAGGAGATCGATAAAAACATCAGCGCCCTCGCCGCCTATGTCGCCTCCATGGACAATGTTGTCTCCATGCTGGAAAACGGTTATCCGGACGGATCTGCCAATGAAGAGCTGGATTCCCTGTCTGAAAATTTTCCCGATCTCAATGTCATGGCCATTTATAACACGACCGGGCTGCGATTCTACCACACAAACCGGAAGGAGACAGGAGAAACCTTCGTCGACGGTGAGGAGGAGGCGATCTTAAAGGGCAGCCAGCCCTATATCACCATCGGCTACGGTACAAACGGTTCCCAGCGGCGGGCTTTCCATTCGATCCGGAACAGCGACGGAGCGATCATCGGATTCGTTATAGCGTCGGTCTTCAACACCTACATCTCCGAGCAGGTCCACGAAGTCTTTCCTACCTATTTATTAGCAGCGATGGTCATGCTGCTCGTCAGCATCCTTCTGTCTCACGGACTCGTCTCCCTTCTCCGGGATTCCCTGATGGGACATCACCCGACGGAGCTTCTCGACCTGTACCTGCGTCAGGATACCGTGCTGAATGCGCTGGAGGAAGGTCTTGTCGCCACGGATTCCACCGGCTCCGTGGTTTACGCAAATCAGGCGGCAGAGAGTCTTTTTCATGTCCTGCCTGAAACCCCGGAGGATCCGCCGTCTGTCTCCCCAGACGATGGGACTTCTGGCCAGGAACAGACTAAACCTCTTATGGAAGGACGCACTTTCAGGGATTTCTTCCCGGAATCCCAGGCAGACCGGGTCCTCGCGTCCGGCACACCGTCCTACCACCGTGCCTGCACCTGTGAGAACCGAAGGCTTCTGGTCAGTGAGATTCCGGCAGACACCCAGACGGAGCATCCGGTGATCCTCACGATCATCAATGACCAGACGGAGATGGAGACGGTCATGGACGAGCTCACCGGAGCAAAGGCGATGCTTGACACACTGCGCGCCTTCAACCACGAATTTTTAAATAAGCTCCACGTGATCCTGGGCTATCTCCAGACCGGTCAGACGGAGGAGGCCATCAACTTCATTATCAACAGCAACCTTGTCTCCAGCCAGTCGATCCGCCAGACTGCGGACTGTCTGCGCGTATCAAAGATCTGCGCCCTTGTGATCGGAAAAATGATGCATGCCGCGGAGCTCGGCATCCTGCTCACCGTCTCCCCGGACAGCCGCTGTCTGGAAAAGGATCTCCTTCTTCCGGTCGAAAACTATATCACGATCGTCGGAAATCTTCTCGAAAATGCCATCGAGGAGCTTTCCGCCGGCAGTCCTGAGATCCGGGAGATCACACTCGGGATCTACTGTGACCCGGGCTGCAATATCATCACCTGTGAGGACACCGGGCGCGGGATCCGTCCGGATCTGATCGACAGGATCTATGAAAAGGGCGTCTCGTCCAAGGGCACAAACCGCGGGACCGGACTTTTCCTGATCAAACAGCTTGTAGACAGCGGGAACGGCGAGATCTCCATCGAGACAGAACCGGGAGAGGGCACCTGCTTTACCATCACATTTACGGAAAGGAAGCATACACCATGTACCATGTAATCATCATTGAGGACGATCCGATGGTCGCCTCCATCAATAAACAGTATGTCGAGGTCACTCCGGAATTCCGGGTGGACCGGATCTTTAAAAACGGGGCGGAGGCGCTCCCCTACCTGAAGACGAATCCCACTGACCTGATCATTCTCGATTACTATACTCCTGTCATGAACGGCGGTGAATTTCTCGATGCCCTCCACAATGCCGGCCTCACACCATCCGTCATTATGGTCACCTCCGCGAACGATACGGATATCGTCCGCTCCCTGTTAAATCGCGGGATCACCGACTATCTCGTGAAGCCCTTCGAATATACGCGTTTTAAGACAGCTCTTGACCGTTTTACCGAGACAAAGAAGTATCTGGAGCACAGCCACGGGGGACTCGGCCAGCACGATATCGACCGTCTCTTTTCCGTGAATGACCAGAGGGCAGACGCAAAGCCGTCACTCGCAAAGGGATTGAACGAGACAACCCTCGCCATGATCCGGGAATATCTGCAGAACAACCGGAATGGCTTCTTTACCAGCGAGCAGATCGCCGAGCAGATCCACCTCTCCCGCATCACAATCCGCAGATACATGAACTATATGGTAGACACAGGCGAGATCATCAGCACGATCGATTACAAGACCGGCGGCCGCCCTTCGATCAAATATGGATTCGGGCAAAAATGATTTGCCCTCCGGCGGCAGTTACGATATTTACAAAACCTGTTACTTACTTACTTAAATTGACACCATGCACAAAATCTTTTATTCTTTTTATAAAGTTTTTACACATTTTCATCAATGTAAACGGGGTATAAACAGATGGAGCGCTTTTCTTTTCATCTGTGAGCTGTTTCCGGATTCCCGGGACAGGAAAAGAAGAGCGGAATGTGTAAGGCAAAAAAAGGATAGGAGGATATTTTATGGAAAATATCATCAGCTATTTCGGCACCTACACACCAGCTGCCGATGGCGCAATCGCAAATTTTAAATTTGAGTATTTATGTACTCTCGGCTTTGCAGCAATCGTAATCTTCCTCGGACGTGCAATCGTCGCACATTCCGCGGCATTAAGAAAATACGCGATTCCTGCTCCGGTTGTTTCCGGTATCATCTTTTCACTCCTGATTTCCGCGATCAAGATGACCGGCACAGTCAGTATCAGTTTTGACGCAAAGGTCATGAAAGACCTCTGTCAGAACCTCTTCTTCCTCTGCGTAGGCTTCGGCTTCAGCGCAAAGATGTTAAGACATGCAGGCGGAAAGCTCTGCGTCATGATTGCATTTGCAGCCTGCCTCCTGATCACCTGTCAGGATGTTCTCGGTGTTGCGATCGCTCACCTGATCAACTTAAATCCGCTCCTCGCTCTTCAGTGTTCTTCCTCAGCGATGTCCGGTGGTGTTGGTACCGCATCTGCCTTTGGTCCGATTTTCGAGGGCTGGGGTGCACAGGATGCTACAACGATCGGTGTTGCGGCAGGTACTCTTGGTAACGTTATGGGCTCCCTCATCGGTGGTCCGGTTGCGGCTTTCCTGATCGCAAAGCACGGTTTAAAGTCTGACCCGAACGATAAGCCGGAAGCAAAGGCAACCGGCAAGGCACCGGAACTTGACAACACAAAGATGATCATGATGTTCGCAATGTGCTTACTTCTCGCAGCTCTCGGTATGCCGATCTACTGCTTACTCGACAATATCCCGATGATCGAGATGCCGAAATTCATCGGCTGCCTCTTCGCAGGTGCCATCGCAAGAAATGTCATGGAAGCAGCAAACATCAAGTTCTATGTTCCGGAGGTTGACGCCATCGAGCATATGTTCCTGGAGCTTTACCTTGCACTTGTTCTTATGACAACAGACTTCACAAAGCTTGCCCCGGTTGCAGGCCAGATGGGTATCATCCTTGTAGCACAGGCGATCCTCATGGCTCTGTTCGGTATCTTCGTTTCCTTCAACCTCTTTGGCCGTGACTACGGCGCAGCCGTTATGACAGCCGGCAACATCGGTTGGGGCTGCGGTTCCGGTCCGAACGCAGTAGCGAACGAAAAGGCTGTTATGGATCAGTACGGATGGCACAACATCGCATGGGTTCTTTACCCGTCCTTCGCTGTTATCATCGATGATATCTACAACCCGATCTTCCTTTCCATCTTTGGTGGCTTATTCAAAGGCTGATCGTAAGTCGTATCCCATATACAGTTTTTGATCTTGAAACATACCCCTCTTATATCCGCCCGGAGAGATCCCCTCTCTTCCGGGCGGATTTTTTGCGCAAAGATACCGTCTGCGCGGGACGCTCAAAGATGTCAAGTCCTTTCCCGCTAATTTTCCGTATAGCTTTATATTCTCTCTGTATCCGTTTTTGTAAGTTTTTTACTGTATTTTTGTTACTTAAGTTACAATTATTGGTTAATACTTATTAAAATTGCATTTTGTTTGAAAATATTTTATTCTTTTTTCATAAAGATTTTACCTTCCCAGACAACTCCGGCAGATTCCTCTGTGGGGAAATAAAACAGTTCCATTCACTGTTTCGTTTTCGGGAGTCTTTCGGAGCACACCTACTAAAAAAGGATTGGAGGAACTCTTATGGAAAGTATCATCAGTTATTTCGGCACCTACAAACCGGCAGCCGACGGAGCAGTCGCCTCTTTCAAGTTTGAGTACCTGTGTACTCTCGGTTTCGCGGCCATCGTGATCTTCCTCGGCAGGGCCATCGTTGCCCGTTCTGAGGCGCTCAGAAAATACGCGATCCCGGCGCCTGTTATTTCCGGTCTGATCTTCTCGATCATCGTATCCTGCATCAAGGGTGCCGGAATCGTCGGAATCTCCTTCGACGCGGCGATCATGAAGGATCTCTGCCAGAACTTATTCTTCCTCTGCGTGGGCTTCGGCTTCAGCGCGAAGATGTTAAAGCACGCAGGCGGAAAGCTCTGTATCCTCATCGCATTTGCAGCATGTCTTCTGATCACCTGTCAGGACCTCTTAGGATACGCACTGAGCCAGCTCATCGGAATGCACCCGCTCTTAGCGCTCCAGTGCTCTTCCGCGGCGATGTCCGGCGGTGTCGGCACCGCGTCTGCGTTCGGTCCGATCTTTGAGGAATGGGGCGCACAGGATGCCACCGTTGTTGGTGTCGCGGCAGGTACCATGGGAAATATTATGGGTTCCCTGATCGGCGGTCCGGTTGCAGCCTTCCTGATCGCAAAGCATGGCTTAAAGTCTGATCCGAACGACAAACCGGAAGCACACGCAACCGGCAAGGTTCCGGAGCTTAACAACACGAAAATGATCATGATGTTCGCGATGTGTCTTCTTCTCGCAGCGCTCGGAATGCCGATCTACTGTCTGCTTGACAACATCCCGATGATCGAGATGCCGAAATTCATCGGCTGCCTCTTCGCAGGTGCCATCGCGAGAAACGTCATGGAAGCAACCGGAATCAAGTTCTATGTGCCGGAGGTTGACGCTATTGAGCATATGTTCTTAGAGCTCTACCTTGCCCTCGTACTTATGACCACCGATTTCACGAAGCTTGCTCCTCTTGCAGGACAGATGGGCATTATCCTCGTAGCACAGGGCATTTTCATGGCACTCTTTGGAATCTTTGTATCCTTCAACCTCTTTGGACGCGATTACGGTGCAGCTGTCATGACAGCCGGAAACATCGGCTGGGGCTGCGGTTCCGGTTCCAACGCCGTCGCAAACGAGAAAGCGATCATGGACCAGTACGGCTGGCACACTATCGCCTGGGTTTTATATCCATCCTTTGCCGTTATCATCGACGATATCTACAACCCTATCTTCCTCTCCATCTTCGGAAGTCTGTTCCGGAGTTGACAGAGCCTTACAATATTTATTGGTTTCTCATTTGTATAACCCTCTTTTCCGGTCGGAGATCCCCCCTCTCCGACCGGTTTTTGTTTGTTTTTCTAAAATACATTGTATCTGCCGCAGATTTTATGTTATACTCTAAAAATGTAAAGTTACAAAAGCTGTCCGGAGCTTTTCCGGTTTTACAGCCTGACACACAAGGAATAGGATATCTTCATGCTTAAATTTTCACACATAATTTCTTTGTTCCTCCTCTGCACCGGTCTCGCGCTTGGTGGGTGCGGAAAGACTTCCGCGCCCCCGCAGGACCAGACAGGGGCAGCATCAGATTCATTAAAAATCCTGACGATCGGAACTGCCGACAGCGGCGGGACCATGTACCCGATCGGGAAGGCGATCTCCGGGGTCGTTGAGGATGCTGACTCCACCCTCAAGCTGAACATCAGCGCTTCCACGGGCTCCGCCGGGAATGTCCGTTCCCTCGAACAGGGAAGCATCGATCTCGGACTTGTCAGCGGTGACGTGGCCTTTGCTGCGGTAAACGGAAGCGGGGAATTCAAGGACGCTCCGTTTAAAGGGCTCAGGGTCATCGCAGCCCTCTATCCAAGCATCTCGAACTGGATGGCCCGGGATGATTCCGGTATTTTTTATGTGCATGATCTGAAGGGGAATAAACTTGGGGTCGGTCCTCATGATTCCACCACGGAGCTCGCCGCAAAGGTTTCCCTGAGTGTTCTCGGTGTTACAGAACAGAATTCTACCCTCGTAAACTGCGGCCTCGGCTCGGGCGCTGAGGAGGTTAAAAACAGGACCCTCGATGCGATCCACGGGTTTACCGGTGTGCCGATCTCCGGACTCACAAAGCTGGCGGACGCGGTTCCGTGCCATCTTTTAAAATACACGGATTCTGAGCTCCGCTCCATCATCCGCTCCAATCCATTCTATTATATGGAGGAAATCCCCGCCGGTACCTACAACGGTCAGGACGAGGATGTTGCGACCTTTGGGATCAAATGTCTCCTCTGTGTCAGCGAAAACATGGACGACGATCTCGTCTATGAGATCACCTCGATCCTCTACGAGAACCGTGACCGCTTAAAGGATCTCCATCCCGCCCTCTCCTATGCCTCACAGACGGGATTCATGTACGAGGATCTTCCGATCGAGCTTCATCCGGGAGCTGAACGGTATTATGCGGAACAAGGACTGCTGCAGGAGCACAGCAGATAACCTTTCAGTACAAAAGAAAAACAGTCGAAAGCGCGCCATCCGGGATATCGTTCCCGGATGATGCGCTTTTTGTTTAAAATCATCTTTGCCCCTTGTCATATAGTTTTTAATACTATATAATAGATGGATGAAAGGAGTTTCACCATGAGAACGAATGAAGAACGACTGAATGAGCTGCTTGACCACCTGGACAGCCTCGACCATATTCATGTGGATGAGATCCCGCAGATCGATCTCTATATGGATCAGGTGACGACCTTTATGGAGAAGCACCTCGGTGAGTTAAAGCGCTACCCGGAAGACAAGGTTCTTACAAAGACTATGATCAACAACTATGCGAAAAACAACCTGCTTCCATCCCCGGTACGGAAAAAATATACCCAGGAACATATCCTGCTTCTGGTATTTATCTATTATTTTAAAAATCTGCTGAGCTTCACGGATATCGAGACGGTTCTTTCCTATATTACAGAAAACCATTTCGGCACATCGGAATCCTCCCTGGCAGAGATCTACACAAAGGTCTTCTCCATGGAACATGATCAGATGGACCGGCTGAAGGAAGATGTGAAGGAGAAATTCGAGAAAGCGAAGGAGACCTTCCCCACTGCCGCGGAGGGATCGGAGGATCCTGAGAATGCGGAATCGCTGCAGCTCTTCGCATTTATCTGCGAGCTGGCTTTCGACGTGTTCTTAAAGAAGCAGATGATCGAGCGTCTGGCGGATGAGCTCCGGGCTGAGAATCCGCCGAAGAAAAAGAAATAATTCAAAAAGACCTTCCTTCAGAAGCAATCCCCATTTTGCTTCTGTCAGAAGGTCTTTCTTATTTCATATTAAAATACTTTCTCTTATTTCTCAGCGCCATCCTCATCATCGAGCTTCTCGAATCCAAGGCGTTTGAATACCATATCGTATCCGTCGCTTCCATAATTTAAAGACCGGTTTACACGGCTGATCGTCGCGGTGGAAGCTCCTGTGCTCTCCGCGATATCGAGATATGTCCGTTTTTCCCTCAGCATCTTCGCAACCTCATAACGCTGAGATAAGGACAATAGTTCATTCACCGTGCAGACGTCCTCAAAAAAGGCATAGCACTCTTCCGGTGTTTTTAATGTCAGAACCGCCTCAAAAAGGTGATCAACTGCATCTGTTTTGATTTTCTTATTCATGTTTCCCTGTTACCCCTTCTGCTTCATTTTTGCAGCAAGCCCTGAACTGTTTTTGCTGCAATTTTATGGATCATTTCGTTCAACGCACTAACCACAGTTTAACACGTTAGATTCAAAAAGTCCAGTGTTTCTGCATAAAAAAGCAAAAAGAGTTATGGCTGCCATATCCTGTTGGAATACAAGCAGCCATTTTCTATGCCAACATAAATTTCTCCACAACCAGCCCAACGCCATCATCATTGTTGGAGGCCGTGATATAATCCGCCGCGTTCCGCACCGGAAGGACCGCGTTCTCCATTGCAACGCCAAGTCCCGCGTACCTGATCATTGTGAGATCATTGTAGCCGTCCCCGCAGGCGATCATCTGCTCTCTTGTGAGCCCAAGAACCTCCAGCAGTCGCTCCAGACTCTGGGCTTTATCGATTCCCTTCGGCAGCACCTCAAGAAAGAACGGATCCGAGCGATAGACGCTGAAATTTTTTCCCATCGCCGCCTTTACCTTCGGTTCCACCATCGCAAGGTAATCTCCATCCTCCATCATAAGAAACTTCGGAACTTCAAAGTTTACGTACTCCTTCATGTTCTCCGGTTTCCAAAGCTCCATTCCGTTGATCCTGCTCTCCAGCTTTGCGTAGGGAGATTCCGGATTTGAGGAGATGATCCTGCTGCCCTCATATGTGGCGATATCGACCTGATGCTCCTCCGCAAGTCCGATGATCTTTTTGTTGGCAGAAACCGGCAGGGATCTCGCAAACACCGTCTCCCCGGTCTTGCAGTTGATGATCCGCCCGCCGTTGAAGGAAAGGATATAGCCGCTGTACCCGTCCAGACACAGCTCCTTTGCCAACGGCATCACACCCTGAGTCGGCCGCCCGGATGCGAGGACCACCTTTTTTCCCCGCTCCTGCGCCTTCATGAGCGCCGTCTTTGTTCGTGGCGTTATCACTTTGTCCCGGTTCGTCAGTGTTCCGTCCAGATCCAGAACGATGATCTCGTAAAAACCTGCCATGTTTTTTTCTGTCTGCATATATGACTCCTCTAAGCGCAGGATGCGCTGTTTTTTTACTTTGTAAGATCTGTCTCCCGGATCTTCTTTCTCACCTTCAAAAGAAAGGACGGGGACACCGAAAGTTCGTCGATCCCCATTTTCAGGAATTCTTCCGTAAGCCCGGTCTCCGCTCCCAGCTCGCCGCAGATTCCCACCGTACAGCCGTGTCTGTGACCGCTTTCCGCCACAAAGCGGATCAGCCTCATGACTGCCGGATGTCCCGGATCATAGAATTGATCCAGTTTCTCGTTCTGTCTGTCGATGGCCAGCGTATACTGGACGAGATCGTTGGTTCCGATGCTGAAGAAATCCACCTCTTTTGCAAGGTCATCACTGATGATGGCCGCCGCCGGGGTCTCGATCATGATACCGATCGCCACATCACTGAAGGGAACGCCCTGTACGGTCAGCTCCTCCCGGACAGATGCCGCAATCTCCTTCGCCTTCCGGACTTCCCATAACGACGCGATCATCGGAAACATGATCGAGATCTTTCCAAATGCACTGGCCCGGTAGATCGCCCGAAGCTGGGTCTTAAAGATCTCAGGTCTTGTAAGACAGATCCGGATCGCGCGGTAGCCCATCGCCGGATTTTCTTCCTTCTTTAACTTAAAATAATCTGCCTGCTTGTCGGCACCGATATCCAGTGTTCGGATAATGACCTCTTTTCCCGCCATCATCTCCGCCACCTGGCGGTACGCGGCAAACTGCTCTTCCTCCGTCGGGTAGGTCTTCTTCTCCAGATACAAAAACTCGCTCCGGAACAGGCCGATGCCCGCCGCATTGCTCTTTAAAACCGCCGCCACATCCGACACATCCCCAATATTGGCGTAGAGCTTCACCTTTGTTCCGTCAAGAGTGATGTCCTCTTTGTCCTTCAATTCCTGCAGAAGGCGTTCCTGCTCTTCCTCCGCCTTCTTCTTGTTCTCCATGGAAGCCAGCGTTTTCTCATCCGGATCCACATAAAGCGTCCCTGTCTCGCCGTCGATGACCGCCATCTTTCCGTCCCAGGACTCTTTTACCGCCACAGAGACAAGCGCCGGGATATTCATGCTTCGCGCAAGGATCGCCGTGTGAGAGTTCGGAGACCCCTGTTCCGTGATAAATCCCAGCAGCATGTTCTTTTCCAGCTGTACCGTCTCACTGGGTGCCAGATCCTCTGCCATAAGGATCACCGGCCGGGTCAGAAAGCCGGACTCCACCGCGTTGCCGGAAAGGATTTTTATAAGCCGGTCCGTGATATCCTTCACATCCGCTGCCCGGGCGCGGAAATACTCATCATCCATATCGGCAAACAGGCGGTAAAAATTATCTCCCGTCACCGCCGCTGCATACTCTGCGTTCGTCTTCTGGTTTCTTATGATGTTCAGCACCGAATCCCGGTAATCCGCGTCCTCGAGCATCATCATATGGACCTCAAACACCGCCGCTCCGGTCTCACCGACCTCTTCACACGCTTTCCGGTGGAGTGTCCTCAATTCCTCTTTTGCGCACGCCACAGCCGCCTCGTACCGGCTGATCTCCTCCCCGGTATTCTCCACCGTGCGGCGCTTTACCTGACTTTCCGTCTTCCTGTGGTAAAGGATCGGCCCGATCGCTACCTTATTTAATATTGATTTTCCTTTGATGATCTCCATGCTCATATATCTGCCTCACAGTTTTGCCTCAAAAAACTTCCGCACTGCCTCTGCCGCTTCTTCTTCGTCCGCACCGCAGACCTCCACTGTGACCGTCTGTCCGTTCCGGACTCCAAGAGCCATCACCGCCATCAGTTTTTCGGCATCTGCCTGTTTTGTCTTTGTCTTTATCGTGATCTGTGACCGGAATTTTTTTGCAAGCTTCGCCAGTTCTCCCGCCGGTCTCGCATGGATTCCGATCCCGTCTGTAATTGTATACTGAAATGTCTCCATAATCAACCCACTTCCTGTCTTTCTTTATTATGCAGCTCTAAAAAAGGTTCCCCGCTCTGGATCTTTCCGCGCTTTAAAATATGAACTTCCAGGCAGTCCGGAAGATCTGTGAAAAGAACCGGGGATGCCAAAGATGGAACTTTATCTTTAATTTCCTGAATATCTGCCTTCAAAAGCTTATCCCCGGTCCGTACATGATCCCCATCGTGCACAAAAGCCTCAAAGCTATCTCCTGATAACGATACTGTATCGATTCCAACATGGATCAACATCTCATGTCCACCATCAGTCTGGAATCCGATTGCATGCTTTGTCGGGAATACAAATGTTACTGTCCCGTCCGCCGGTGCGTACACATATTCATCATCTGGAATTACCGCCGCACCGTCTCCCATCATTTTTCCGGCAAATGCTTCATCCGGGACTTCTGAAAGCGGGATTACGGTTCCTGTCATGGGACTTTTTATAAGTACATGACTATCACCTTCATCTCCGTACTTTTCCATATACTCTTCCAGATCCGATTTGATGACCGACACCTGCGGACCGTAGATGATCTGAACACCTTTTCCTTTTTTGATGACACCGGATGCCCCGGTCGCTTTTAATACGGACTCGTCTACTTTTTTCTCATCCTTTACGGTGCACCGAAGTCTCGTCGCACAGCAGTCCACATCCGTGATATTGTCCGGCCCGCCAAGCCCCTTAAGGATCTCCCTGGAACGTGTTCCCGTCTTCCCCGCAGATTTTTCCCTGCCGGTCTGTCCAGGACCAGTCCCTTTTCTCTCTTCCTTCCTCTGCTCCACATCGCTTCTCGTATAGAGCTTCGCCGCAGCCCCCACTTCCCGCCCCGGCGTCTTATAGTCAAGTTTCCGGATCAGAACCAGGAACACCGCACAGTACATGAGAAAATAGAAGACTCCGACCACAACGATCCAGAGCCACCCGGTCTTTTTGTTTCCTTGAAGGATTCCAAACAGAAACAGGTCGATGAGCCCACCGGAGAATGTCATTCCGACTCCAACGTCGAGCATGTGCATTAGCATGTACGCCAGTCCTGCAAACACGCAATGGATTCCGTAGAGAAGCGGCGCGGTAAAGAGGAATGTAAACTCCAGCGGCTCTGTGATCCCCGTGAGCATGGAGGTCAGTGCTGCGGAGAGGAGAAGTCCCGAGACCTCCTTTTTCTTTTCCGGCAGCGCCGCCTGGTACATGGCCAGGGCCGCTCCCGGAAGTCCGAAAATCATAAGCGGGAACTTTCCTGCCATAAACCTTGTGGCCTCCACGGAAAATCTCGTATTTCCTGGGTCTGCAAGCTCCGCGAAGAAGATGTTCTGGGCACCTTCTACGATTTTCCCGCCGATCTCCATGGTGCCGCCCACTGCGGTCTGCCAGAACGGGATATAAAACACATGGTGCAGGCCGAATGGGATCAGGGCACGTTCCATGAATCCGTAGAACCATGTTCCGAGATACCCCGAACGGAGTACAAAACCGCCGATTCCGGAGATCGCCGCCTGGACCGGCGGCCAGATAAAGTACATGAGAATGCCCACGAGGACATAGAACAGAGCGCTCACGATGGGGACGAATCTTGTCCCGCCAAAGAAGGAAAGCACCTGAGGGAGCTCGATCCTGTAATATTTATTATGGAGCCATGCGGTCCCAAGACCCACAAGGATCCCGCCGAACACGCCCATCTGCAGGGACTGGATCCCCGCAACCATAGCACCTGCTCCCTCTTTTAAGCTGTCCGTTCCGCCGTTCACCGCGATCATCGCCCCGATGGAGGCATGCATGACGAGAAATGAGATGACCGCCGCCAGTGCCGCGACTTCCTTCTCCTTTTTTGCCATTCCGATGGCAATACCCATGGCGAACAGGATCGGGAGGTTCGCAAACACGATATCTCCCGCCCGGCTCATCACCGTAAACAGCGTGTTCCAGAAGGTTCCCGGTCCCAGGATCCGTGTGAGCCCGTAGGTTTCAAGCATCGTGGTGTTGGCGAAGGAACCGCCGATCCCAAGCAGCAGTCCCGCAGCCGGCAGCAGCGCGATCGGCAGCATAAACGACCGGCCGATCCGCTGCAGAACGCCAAAGACCTGATCTTTCATGAATCTCACCCTTTCGTTTTTTGTTAAAGAAAAAAGTTCCGGAAAGTGATACCGGAACTTCCTTACCTTGATTATTATGGGGAGATTTCAAGGTTTTATTCTCTTATTTCATTTTCCTGGCCTTCGGCCGCAAAACTCCCGCCTGATTCTGACTGCGTCAATGTTTCCTGCCGCTCTCCTTCTCCCGGGATCCCCGGGTCCTTCATGCCATATACTCTCGTCCACTCCTTTGTTCCCTCCACCTTCACCGTCTCGCTCTGGTTCAGCCTCAGGAATTTCACGAGCTCATAGCAGTTGATCCAGATCTCGTTGTTTCCTTCTTTCTGGGACTCGTCAAAGATGAGCTGAAGGCCGAAATGAAGGTGCGGGGTCGTGATGTTGTTGGTATTCTCCGTGGTGCTGTATCCGGTCCGGCCGAGATACCCGATCACATCTCCGGCTGTCACGATACTGCCCTCTTTCAGATCCGACTGATATGGGTAATTCTGACGCAGATGGGCGTAATAGTAATACCTCTTTTTATCGAAGCTCCTGATCCCGATCCGCCATCCGCCGTACTGGTTCCATCCCAGCGCTTCCACATACCCGGACTCCACCGCGATCACCGGTGTTCCCACCTGACCCATCATGTCGTGGCCCAGATGTTTTCTCTTAAACCCGTAGGAACGGGACGCGCCGAAATCATCGAAATCACTGTAAGGAAAATTTTTGGCGATCGGAGAGAACGCCTTCAGGCCATACTTCATGAGCCATACCTTATCGCTTCCGGTCTCCTGCTCGAAATACCCAACCATGCCATCTAAAACCGCCCCGTATGCCTCCCTGTAATAAGCATAATATTTCATATCCTTCGCAATCTCTTCCATTGACGACCCGGACTTTAATTTCTCCACCACCGCATCAAGATCTGCCTGCCTGAACAGCTCGAAATTGCCGCCATATTTTGCCCCGAGATATGCGAGCAGCTCTACCCAGTTTAAATGTGTCTTCTCCTGTACCGTCCCCATATCCAGATGGAACGCCTTCTCCATCACATCCGCCGGAACCTGAAACTCCACCCAGTGGATGTACTTCTTCTTTTGTGCATCTTTCGCGTTTCCGGCTTCTCCCTCCGGGCTCCTTTCACCGCTCTCCTCCATCACCGCGTATGTATTCTCCGCCGCCGCTTTCCTGCTCTGGACACACAGCGAAACTGTCAGGATAAAAAGGATCAGCAGCTGCGCCCCAATCACCGTCATCGATCCCGGATGCACATTTTTCCTCATGGCAGACTCTCCTTTCCACATACATCTCAGTGTATGCGGACAGGCCGGAAATTATGAAAAAAATGACCGCGCGGGTCCCTTTACAGCTCTCCACGGCGGATCTTCAAAACTTCCTCCACCGCAAGCTTCACATATTCTCCCATCGAAACGTCCCTGCAGCCCACAACGAAATGCTGGCAGCGGTTTACCGGGATCAACACCTTTTTGGCCGGGCTCTGACCGATGGATACGGCCATCTTTGGGGTGATCTCGCCCATGAGGGAATCGGCAATGACGATCCCCATGGGGCCGACAATGACGTCGGCCGTGCGGCTTGCGACTACCGCCGGGTTCTCCCCGGTAGCACCGGCATCCGCACCGGCTTTCAGCATCGCCGCTGTGGCGATGCTGTTCGTTCCAATCGCAAGGATCTCATCCTCCGGACAAAATTTCTTTAACTGTTCAACCAGACCTTTTCCCATCTTTCCACCCTGGCCGTCGATTACCACGATCGTCATTTATTCCACTGCTCCCTCTAATTCTTTCAGTTTTTCATATAGAAAGGCATTCACCGGAAGGGAAAATCCCTCTTCTTTCGCGATCTTAAGCATCGTCCCCGCGAACAGGTCCACCTCCGTCGGGCGTCCTGCCAGAACATCCTGGCACATGGAGGTATGTCCCTCCGGGTTTAAGGTCGCAAGAAGCTCCAGCCAGTAATCGATGTCCGCCTCCGTGAGATCAATGTCCTGGGTGTCCGCCACACGGAGAACCTCCCGCATGGCCTCGATCATCATGGTACGCGCCTCGCCCTCTTTCTGGATCAGACGGTAGGGTGCGCCGTAGACCGCTGTCACCTGATTCACACCAGTGTTCAACATAAGCTTGTTCCACTGCTCCCGCAGGATATCATCCGGAACCTTATAGGCGAGTCCCGTCCGGTCAAACAGATCTGTCACCGCTTTTAACTTCTCATCACGGCTCTTATCCTTATTTCCGATGGTGATGTATCCCATATTTTTGTAGGTGACCTCACTTCCGTCCTTTCCGGCATCCATTCCCTGAACACAGGCATAGAGCACATGCTCCGCGCCATAGGCTTTCTCGATCATCTCCTCGCTGGAAATTCCGTTGAGCACCGACAAAAACAGGGTATGTTCCCCGACAAACGGCTTCACGGTCTCAAGCGCGCTCTCCATTCCCATGAACTTCACCGCAAAGATAATGAGATCCGCCGTCACCGCCTCCGCCGGAGACCGGTAGGAAAATCCACAGGCTTCCCCGTTGCAGACCATATCCGCACTCCGGTAGCGGTTTACGCGCCCCTCATCCGCGATAAAAAAGACATTCTCATTTCCCAGCCGGTTCTTCAAATGATTTCCATACATGACACCGAGAGCGCCCTGTCCGATAATTCCGATCTTTTTGATCTCCATAACTTAAAACTTCCTTCCTCCGCCGCCGTGGCTGCTTCCTCCATAGCTGTGGGTGGATGATCTTCCGCCGCCGGAAAAGCTTCCTCCGCCTGACCCCGGTCTGTTATTCTTTTGTGTCTGGATCACCTGCTGGGTGATATAGGATGTCAGCAATGCATCTGCCAGGACATTTCCCATGGTGAACCGGCTGTCTCTCCGGTAAGAGAGTTTAAAGTTTGCGGCCATCCGCTTATCTTCCCCGTGAAGACCGTAGCTTCGAAGTACCGATGCCACCGCAGTACCCCCGCAGACCGCCGCCACGCCGAGGGCGATCAGGATCTCATACCATTCGAGGTGATGATAACGGCTGATCTTTCCCGTCTCCGTGTCATAGTTGTACTGATCTCTTGAAATTCCGTTGGAATAGCACTTTTCCGTATCCGTCAGAAACGCCGCCGCTGCCCCGTAATAATCGGCATCTGCCGCGTAATTGTAAACATCGTCCAGAACATCATTGATGCGGCTGTCCGTCATGTAACGGATCATCTGTCCGTTTGTGGATATGTAGAGTTCCCTGTTATCCATATCGATGAGAAACAGGATTCCCGATTGGTCGGAACCGGTTCCGAAACCGCCTTCCATGTAAAATCCGTCCGCGAACACCTGGGCGGAGTCGGAATTCTCCTCGGTGGTGACGATGACTGCTTCCATCTTCATAGTATCTGAAAGGACCTGTGCCTGCTCAGAAAGCTGTTTTTCTTCCTCATCGGTAAACAGATCCGCCATGTCGTAGACATCCGCATAGCTCTCCGTTCCCTCTGCCATCTTATAGGCATCTTCTCCAGCTGCCGCAAAGGCGGTTCCTGCCAGAAGCACTCCAAGAGCACTCGCTGCAAAGACAGTTCTCGCCGCTGTCTTTACAGCATGAAAAACGTTTTCCACCGCACTTAACTTTCTTCCGTTCTCCAGGCTGTTCCCTGCTGTTTTTCCATTTATCTGCTTTGTTTTCATTACAGGAACCACCCCCCGATCATCAGAATCGCCGCAACCGGCACAAAGATCTCCAGGAACAGTTTCACAAGTTTTCCCTTCGCCACCGGGAGCTTTCCGCAGATCTTCCCTGTCTGCCCGTTCATGGCAAAATAGTAGAGCTCGTCTTTTCCCGCCTTATCCCGGTAAGTCAGGATCCACACCGGAAGCAGGGCGTAGTGCCATCTCGCGTCCCGGATATTTGTGTCGCTCTGGTCCACCCGAACTGCTGAATACTGCCCCATAACATCGGCTTTCAGCTGCTCCACCGTATACTGTTTTACCTCGCTCTCCACCTCCGGGGTCAGGGACTCTTTCTCCATGTCCCGCTTCTCCGCCTGAAAACCGGAGAGGTATCCCATATCAAAGGGCTGGAGTTTTTCCATGTCAAAAGGCAGGACGCCCTCCACGAGAGCGCTGTTATTCTTCTTAAGCGCGTTTCTCGTGACATTCTTTACATCAAGCTGTCCCGCGCGCTCCATCCGGTATTTTTTATGCTCCGTGTAGCGGATATTTCCCGTCACCCAGGTCCGGTTCTTCTCGCCTTCCGCCTGGATCTTTCCGTCGACCTTGCAGCTGTACATCAGGTACGGGAAGTACACACCAGAAAACTTCTCGATCTGGTCCTTCGAGAAGAAGTCGTCCGGGATATATTTTTTCTTCCTGATCCAGTCAAGGAATATCCCCGTTGCCTTCTTCTTATCCATGGCAAATGGGATCACATAATCCGGCAGGAATTCTCCGGAAAGCTTTCCTGAAAGCACTACCGGGTTGTGACAGTAGTAACAGAATGTCGCCGCCGTCGTTGCGTCCGTCACGACCTCCGCGCCGCAGCTCGGGCAGATATAGACCAGGGCATCCTCGTTCTGCTCCGCACTGCCCGCGTTATTATTCTGTGCTGCATCTGCCGCACCGCTTTCCTCCTGCGTGCCGCTGGTCTCCGTACATTTTAACGCCGCGGCTTCCATCTCTTCCTTCGTAAATTCCGACATGCAGAACTCACAGCAGAACCTCTGCTTCTTCGGATCGAAGACTACCGAACCGCCGCAGTTGGGGCATTTATAACTTACAAGTGCCATTTCTTTTCCCCCTGTAACTTGCTTAAGCTCCCCATCTGCCCTAAAAGGCGGTCAGGGAGCTTACATTTTTTACTGTCTCGGTTTTCCGCAGTTCGCGCAGAAGTTTCCTTTATTTTCCTGTCCGCAGGAGCAGGTCCAAACGGCATCCGGACGTTTCTTTCCGCAGTTAGAACAGAAATTGCCCGTATTCTCCTGCCCGCAGCTGCAGGTCCAGGATCCGCTCTCCTCCGATTTCTTCTTTCCGCAGTTGGAGCAGAATTTTCCGGTATTGCCTTCCTGTCCGCAGGAACAGGTCCATCCGGATAACGGTGCCATCTTCGCCGGGCTGCCCGATGCCTGCTGTGCCTGGTTTTCCACAGCAGGATTTCCCTGCTGTCCCTGTGCGGCTGCCATGTTAAACAGCCCCTGGGTGTTAAATCCACCGTTCTGTGCCGCCATATTCATTCCAGCGAAAGCCATCATCGGGCCTGTGGAAGTATTCTTCGCCGCACTCTGCATCGCCTCAGCCTGTGCGCTGACTAAGTGCGCCGCCGCCATTCCAGGATTTCTGAATGTGGCATTTCTCTGGAGCTCCTTGATCATCGCCTCGTCTTCCTCGGAGGCCTTCACGGAGCTCACGCCGATCTTGCTCACAGTAATTCCATATACATCATCCCAGCTGTCGGAAAGGATCTCGCGGAGCGCGTTCGCAAGCTCCACCGTATGACCCGGAAGCGCGCTGTAGCGGACTCCCATCCCGGAGATCTTCGCGAAGGCCGGCTGCAGAGCTGTCAGAAGCTCGCTGCGGAGCTGGGAATCGATCTTATCTCTCGTGTAATCTTCCTCGATATTTCCACAGATGTTCTTATAGAAGAGGATCGGATCCACCATTCTGTAAGAATATTCGCCGTGGCAGCGGATCGCGATGTCCACGTCGAGGCCGATATTCTGGTCCACAACACGGAACGGGACTGCGTTCGCTGTGCCGTACTTGTTTCCGACGATCTCCTTTGTGTTGAAGAAGTAGACTCTCTGGTCCCTCGCCGTGTCGCCTCCCATGGTGAAACGCTTTCCAAACTGCTTAAAGCTGTCCCCGATGCTCTTTCCAAGGTTTCCGTAGAAAATACTCGGCTCAGCGGAGGTATCATATACGAACTCACCGGCCTCCGCACATACCTCGACGATAGCGCCCTGGTCAACGATCATCATGCACTGTCCCTCGTTGACTGCGATGATGGAGCCGTTGGAGATTAGGTTGTCGCTGCCCTTTGTGTTATAGCTTCTCTTTGATTTCCGGTTCTCACCTTTCTTTACAAGAACGTCCGCCTCCATGGACGGGCAGTAAAAATACTCGCGCCACTGGTCTTCCAGCACACTCTTTAACGCTCCGGCACCAACTTTTAAAATACCCATATCACGTTTCCTCCTTTTATCACTCACCGGTCGGATTCCTGGACAGCGGTTTTCACCGCCTGTACCTGCCGGTCAGAATTTTCTATAAAATTATTCGATTCTATGGTCTTTCAAGAACCTGATCTCCGCTGCATACCCCGGAAGCTCATTCGGAGTCTCCAGGCAGAACGGCAGGTCGCGGAGCGCCGGATGGTTGATCACCCGCACAAGCGCCTCCGCGCCGATCTCTCCTTCCCCGATCCGCGCGTGGCGGTCCTTTCTTGCTCCCCGGGCATTCATGCTGTCGTTTAAATGGACCGCCTTCAGGCGTTCAAGCCCCACAACACGGTCAAATTCCGCCAGCACTCCGTCGAGATCATTCACGATGTCATATCCGGCATCCCATACATGACATGTATCCATACATACACCCATCTTATCAGAAAGTTCAACTCTGTCAAGAATTTCCCGAAGCTCCTCAAAGCTTCTTCCGACTTCGCTCCCCTTTCCCGCCATGGTCTCCAGGAGCACCGTGGTGTGAAGCTCCGGCTTCAGGATCTCATTCAACATCTCCGCGATATAGGTGATTCCAACCTCCACACCCTGCTTCACATGGCTTCCCGGATGGAAATTGTAGAGATTTCCGGGAATTGCCTCCATCCGTCTCAGGTCATCCGCCATGGTCCGCTTTGCGAAATCCCGGATCTTTTCGTCGGCGGAACATCCGTTTAATGTATATGGTGCATGGGCCACCAGCGTCCCGATCCCAAGTTCCTCTTTTAATTTTAAAAACGCCGCGATATCCTCCTGATCCAACGGCTTAGCGCTTCCACCCCGGGGATTTCTCGTAAAAAACTGAAACGTTGTCGCACCGATCTTCTCCGCATCCTTTCCCATAGCGAGAAATCCTTTCGCCGAGGAAAGATGACATCCGATATAAAACATGTCTATGACCTCCGTCCTGTTCCCATAAAGCTTTCATGGGAACCTTTTTTTCCATATCTCTCCGGATTTAAAAAAACTACTGCTCCCCAGATAAAGGCCACAGAGAGCACCGCCTGGATCACAAGGCTGCAGAATACCCAGTGGGAAGTGATAAAATTCCCGCCGTTATCACCAAGAAACCTTGTGATCGTAAAATTTCCGCCTCCTCCGGCTACCTGGTTCTCTAAAAGCTCCGCGAACATGATCGCCGGATTGATGAGAAGAAGATAGACGGCTGAACCGGAACTCGCCTCCGGGATCACATCCCCTGCACCAAACGACATCATGCTGATCTCTGTCTCGGAAACATGAAAAAGAAATACATTCAGCATGTAAGTTCCAACGACTACCACCAACAGGATCCCGTATGTGATCACGTTGGAAAACGTGGATCGCTTCATAAAAGAGGAGGCGAAGATTCCTAAACTCCCACAGTAAAGCGCCGCCACCACATAGCTCACTAAAAGGATCATGAGATCTTCCGAGCTGATGCTTCCATAGATAAACGTCAGCATCAGCACCGGAAGACTCGACACCACAAGGGTCATAAGCTGAGAGAAGGCGGACATAAGCTTTCCGACAATGATCTCCGCCGGACGGATCTTCGTGGTAAACATAAGCTCCAGCGTATGGCGCTCCCGCTCCCCGCTGATGCTTGCAGAAGTCAGGGCCGGCATGATAAACATCAGAAGCATAAATTCCAGAGCCGCCACGAAGGCATAAAGCTGGAGAAAATTCTCATAGTTTACCGAGCCGCTGATCTTCACCTGAGCGATGCTCTGGTACATGTTTAAAAGCGTCACAACAGCCAGTATCCCGTTAAAGATCATGATAATGAGTGGGATCTGGTAGCTTCTGGAACGGACCAGCATTTCTCTCTTATAGACCGGATTATTCTTCACTCGTCATCACCACCTTTTCCATATCATGATCCGTGATCTGCATGAAGATACTCTCAAGGTCGCCCGGTTCCCTCCAGAAACCGCAGATCCCGATATTATGGGCCACAAGCTTTGCTAACAGCATCGCCTCCGCATCCTTTCCACCGTGAAACCCCACAACGATATCGTTTCCTTCTACCGTGATGGTCTGGACCTCCGGCTCCGTGTGAAGGAATTTCACTGCGTCCGAAACACTCTCCACCACCTGGATCCGGATCGGGTTGGAATCATTGACCTTCTTTAATATCTCCGTCATATTTCCGGAGAGGACGATCTTTCCCGCATCGATGATCCCGATATCCGTACACATCTGTGAAAGCTCTGAAAGGATATGGGAGCTGACCACGATGGTCTTTCCTGCGGCACAGAGTTCCTTTAAAAGCTCCTTAAACTCGATCCTTGCTCTCGGATCCATACCGGATGTGGGTTCATCCAGCACCAGAAGCTTTGGATCGTGGATCATGGCCCGTGCCAGACAAAGTCTCTGCTTCATTCCTCTGGACAGGCTGTCCACAAAGAATTCCTCCTTGCCTGCAAGCTTTACCTGTTCCAGAAGCTTTGTGCACCGTTCCCTCGCCACAAGGCCGGAAAGACCGTAGCAGGAGGCAAAAAAATCCATGTACTCCCAAACCTTTAAATTGTCGTAGAGCCCGAATTCATCCGGCACGTATCCGAACTCACTTTTTACCTGCTCCCTGTAAAGGAACGCGTCCTTCCCGCCGATCATGACGGTTCCCTCATCGGCCTTCAGAAGTCCCGTGATGATCCGGATCGCTGTGGTCTTTCCGGCTCCGTTTGGTCCGACAAAGCCGTAGAGCGCCCCCTCTTCCACTTCCATATCAAGCCCGGAGAGAGCTTCGAAATTTCCGAATCGTTTTTTCAGTCCCTGTATCTTTAACATCTGTTTTCCCTCCCTGTCACCATCAGGAGTGGAAGTGTCTGGCTGATCCCGTTCTCTGCATCACTTCCGCCGGTATAGCGGACCGTGATCTTTCCGTCGGCGGCAATGTAATCTGCCAGTTCTTCCCTTGAGAAATCCTGTTTCCGGATATCCACCGGATCATAGCTTCCCGTTTTCTGGTTATAGAAGCTCGCCTCTCCGGAGAATGGGCGGATATAGGAATACTGGCTTCCCTGGAAAAATTCGTCGGAAACCGGAAGAAACGAGTATTTCTCAATCACAAGGTCTGATCCCGGGGCATACTCCACCACCGCCGGGTCTGTCCCGTAGAGCATCATGGAATTTCCATAGCTCGCTCCCATTCCGGAGGTCACAGACGGCTCCCGGAGCTGTCCGCAGCGGTAAACCTGCCCGTCTGTTCCCATCGCACAGGGGATCTCCTGCGTGTAAAAAATCCTGCCGTCCCGGTTTTTCCCGAACAATTCCCCGTCTCCTTCATATCCTGCCGGGAGAAAGGCGCCTAAACGGACCTCACCGTTGTAGGAGGCATAATAACGGTCCGCAAAGTATGCACCAAGTCCTGATTTCTGGACATTTTCAATATACTGCCCGTCAGAATCTTCCTGTCTGTCCGGTGTTCCGGTCAAAGCGTCCGAGAGCATCCAGGTCATGCCCACCGGCCACACCTTCAACGGCTCTCTGTCAAACTCCAGACGCTGACCCGGCTCCAGATCTCCGAGGATCAGTACCTGTCCGTAAAGGTAGACTGCCGCGTTCTCAAGGGTCACAGGAAGCGTGTTCTCGACATATCCCGTGATCATTCCGTCCGATACGGTAAAATCCGCGTCCACGTTTCCCGGCACCTGGTCCCTCTTCCGCTCGAGGAAGAAAAATCTGGAATCAAAGGCTTTTGACCTTCTGCTCCAGAGCACGGTCTGATCTGCCTCTTTCCGGATCCCGATGGCGGTCTGATATTTTTTCCTGTAGTCTTCTATCTGATTCGTGTCATATCGGCCACTTCTCGTAAGCGGAGTGACCTTATAATCCGACGGAAGATCCACGGTAAATCCGCTGCTGTCCGGCGTCCTGATGTTTAAGAATGTCATCTCCTTTGCACCGATTCCTGATGCGTCGAGGATCGTCGCCGTTGTACAGAATTCGCTGGTAAATCTTGTCTTAAAACCCATTCCCCAGATCACAACGCAGGCTGCCGCAGAGAAAACAAATACCGCGGTTCCGTAATACCGGTTCAGCCCGCGTTTTTTCAGGAGGACATATAATCCCGGTCCCACGATCACCAGATATCCCACCACGATGATCCCGTAAAGGGCGAGATTCGGGAGACGTTCCCCGTTTCCTCCGCTGACAAGATTGCAGGCATTCCAGTAATCCGCGTCACGTCCCTGAGAATTATAATAGATCGTGTTCAGCTCGTTATCGTTAAAGATCTCCCCAAGAAAATACGGCGCAAAAGCTGGATTCTTTTTTGCAAAACCCGAGAGGTCCGAAAGACTTACCCCATAAACACCGATGGTTCCTTTCCCGTATTGCAGGGTCTTTAAAAGCGGCGTTCCGTCTGCCACCATCCGTTCTTCCGCCCCTGAGATCACAGGCTCCGTGTAAGTTACCCGGACTTCCGAGTCGCCCGGACGATTCTTCGTGTATTCCGTTCCCATACCGACCCACCGGACCTCCGGATCCTTCAGCGTGACCTTTTCTTGCGCTTCTCCGAGGATATCCAGTGTCAGATCCCGGTCTCTTCCCGTATCCACAAGCAGTGTCCCGCCGTTTTTTACCCAGTCGAGTACCGCTTCCTTTTGGGAATCCTTGAGCATCCTGCAGTCATATCCGTTTACAAACATTACATCGAACATGGAAAATCCGCGGGAATCCTCCGGGAAATCGTCCCCCGGAATTTCAACGACCCTCGCAGTGATCATTCCGTAATTCAATCCGGTTCCGTCTAACCAGGAAAGACTTCCCTCTTTCTTCCCAAGGACTCCCGTAAACAGCCGTACATCCTCCTTAGAAACGTCAAAATCCATGGAGGTCTCCCCCATGGTCCTGTTTTTCTCATCTTTTAATGTCAGATGGATCGTTCCGCTTTTCTGTCCCAGCGGGACATATAATTCCATCGTCTTCGTCTCCGCCGGTCCCACTTCGACTTGGTACGAATACTCATATTCCTCCGTCCCCTCATCGTTATTGCTCTCCAGCGTAGATACGGAAAGTGTGCCGGAAAATGGAAGCTCCGTCTGCCCGCAGAGGCTGACCTTTATGGGCACAAAGCTTCCAAGTCTGGCGTTTCTTCCATAAACTGCCGTGATATCCACCGCCACCGGCACCGTTCTTGACGGGTCAGGATCTATATTTGTGCTGAAATCGTTCCGGTCCTTAGCATAAGCCGGAAATGCCCCTGCAAACAGGACCAGAGCCGCGAGACAGCCAAACAACAGATGTTTCTTTCTATGTTTCATACATTCTTCCTTTATTGGATCATCCCGAAATTCTCTTTATTCACGTCAAAATCCACCTTCAGCTTTACCGTAAACACGGTTCCATTCAAATCACTGCCCACGGAGATCGTTCCGCCGTGCATGTCCACGATATTCTTTGCAATGGCAAGTCCGAGGCCCGTTCCCCCTGTCTTTGAAGACCGTGACTGCTCTACGCGGTAAAACTTATTGAAGATCAGCGGCAGTTCCTCCGCCGGGATCACATAGCCGTAGTTCGTGACAGACACTGTGACAATATCATCCTTCGCCAGAACCTGGACCAGAACCTTTTTCCCCTCTGCCCCGTATTTGATGGCGTTGTTGATCAGATTGTCGAAGAGTCTCGCCAGAAGATTTCCGTCTGCCGAGATCACCTGCGACGGGACGTTGCTCTTTAATTCATAGGTCAGATCCCGATCTGCAAAGCTCGGGTAAAATTCCTCTAAAAGCTGCCCCAAAAGCTTCACAATATCGACCTTCCCCACATTCATGGATATCTTCCCGTAGTTCATCTTCGTGAAGCCGAACAGATCCTCAATGAGCTTTTCCAGTCGTTTTGCCTTCACGTAGGCGATATCGATGTATTTCTTCTGCATTTCGGGCGTCAGTGCCGGCCCGGAGGACAAAAGCTCCAGATAACCGATAATGGAAGTCAACGGTGTCCTTAAGTCGTGGGCCACGTTTGTGATCAGTTCATTCTTTGTCCGCTCTGACTCTCGTTCCTTATCCATAAGCTTTCGGATATCCGCTTCCATCCTGTTTAAATTCGAAGCCATGGCAGAAAACTCGTTGTCCCCCACCACCTCGATCTGGGTGTTTAAGTCGCCCTCGGAGATATTCTGGATCGCCATCGCGATCTTCCCTATGTACTTCATGTTTTTCTTCTCGATCATGAAAAAAGCCAGCGCGAAGATCCCGATCCCGATGATCACATATAAGATCGTGGTGATCGTCCCCATCTTAAAGATCTGTAAGATCAACAGGTTCGCGTATCTGGTCTGATCGAGATATGCCAGAAGAAAATTCATATTCATGATGAGGAACACGTCCACCAGACACGCGATCAGGACACTGTAACAGATGTTCACCGCGATCTGCCTGTAAAAGCTTCTGCTCCAATCATTTTTCAATTTTATATCCTACCCCCCAGACTGTTGTGATGATCTTGTCCTGCCTTGTATCTTCTTTCATCTTTCCGCGAAGTCTCCGGATATGTACCATAACTGTGTTGTTTGCCTCGTATACTTTTTCATTCCACACCTTCTCAAAGATCTCATCGGTGCTGAACACCCGGCCGGGATTCGATGCCAGAAGATACAGGATATCGAACTCGATCGGCGTCAGCTTGATCTCCTCACCGTAGACAACGACCTTGTGATTATCCTTGTTAATGGACAGGCCGCGGATCGAGATCTCGTTCTTTGCCGCTTTTCCGGTGCTGCTGTTCGGATTTAACTGGGTATAGCGGCGGAGCTGGGATTTCACGCGGGCTGTGAGCTCCAGCGGGTTGAACGGTTTTACCACATAATCGTCCGCGCCGGTTCCCAGACCCAGGATCTTATCGAGATCCGTGGATTTTGCGCTCAGCATGATGATCGGAATATTGTTGGTCTCGCGGATCTTCCTGCACATCTCAAGACCGTCCATTCCCGGCATCATAATGTCTAAGAGTACCAGATGGATCTCCTCCTTATCCAGGATCTCCAGCCCCTCTTTCGCGTTATTTGCCTTAAATACTTTATATCCATCACTGACCAGATAGATCTCTACAAGGTCCGCGATCTCTTTTTCATCATCCACTACCAGGATATTGATCTGTTCCATGATATGTCCTCCTTCTGGATTTTTCTTAATACTCATATCCTATCATATTTCGACCTTTTTTTCCTTACTTTTTTCTGAAAACTAATGAGTAAATGTTACAATTTTTTCCGTTCTCTGGAAGGTTTCCGAAAAACAGCGAACTTTGCTCAATAAATGCCATGTCTCATGTATACACGCATTTGGGCTCATTATCTGTGTATAAAAGAGGCAGCAGAACTACTCTAAAAAGAATATGTTCCACTGCCTCATTTTAGATTTTAATTCTGTTTTCTCCCTACAGTACTCTTACAGCCCTAACTCCTCAAACACACCCTTCAGGATGAGCTTCACAGAACCATCCTCCAGCACTTTGTGAAGTCCGCTGTATTTCAAAAGATCGAAGTATCCCATGGATCCGCCCGCCGCACAGAGCTTATAGTAATCTGCCCAGGCTGCCTTCCGGTCTTCCTTCATCTTTGTGTAGAATTCAAAGGCGCCCATCTGTGCCATCGCGTAATCTACATAGTAGAACGGATACAGGAAGATGTGCTGCTGTTTGATCCAGAATGCTCCGCTCTCAAGGAACTCATTTCCTGCATAATTTCTCCAGGGCATGTAGATCTTCTCCAGATCTCTCCAGACTGCTCTCCGCTCCATGACAGTCATTTCCGGATTTTCAAATACCTTATGCTGATATTCATCTACGCAGAGCATATACGGGATCTTCATAAGAGCGTCTGCCAGATGCTCTCTGCGGTATTCCTCCGCCTTATCTCCAAAGAAGTTCTCCATCCACGGATAGGTCCAGAGCTCCATGCTCATGGAATGGATCTCATTGATCTCACTGGTGGAATGGCATAATTCCGGAGTCTTCTGGAATTTTGCCGCTGTAAATCCTGCAAACGCGTGACCGGCCTCATGAGTCAGAACATTGACGTCCGCGTCGGTTCCGTTAAAGTTTGAGAAAATAAATGGTGCATGATACTGCGGGAGTGTCGTACAGTATCCGCCGGCACGTTTTCCGTGCTTGGAATCCAGATCGAAAAGCTCGTACTCCATCATGAAATCAAAGAACTCTCCACTCTCCTTGGAAAGCTCACGGTACATCTTCTGGGCTTCGCCGACAAGATATTCCTTATCTCCGATCGGAACCGGGTTTCCGGACGGAGAAGCGATGGATTCGTCATAATAATAGAGTGTATCGATTCCAAGAGCTTCCTTCTGACGCTCGTACAGCTTTGCCGCTGCCGGAACCACGACCTCGCGGACCTGTTTCCGGAATACCTCCAGCTCCTTTTCCGTATAATCAAAACGGCGGCGGCGCAGATATCCCATCGGAATAAAGCTCTTAAATCCAAGCTTCTTTGCCATACCGGCACGGACCTTTACAAGTCCGTCATAAACTTCCTCTAACGTCGGTGCAATTCCCTCATAGAGCTTTGCCCATGCCTCAAACGCCTCTTTTCTCTCCGCGCGGTCTGTGCTCTGCATGATCTTTAAGAGTCCGTAGTTTCCGATCTGCTCACCCTTAAATTCCACGGTGGCAGCCGCCTGTGTTTTCATAAAGCGGCTGACAAGCTCCGCCTCCTTCACCTGATCATCCACGATAGATTCGTCAGAAAGCTGTTTCTGGGCCTCCATATTCTGGATCAGGATCGCGCCGAATTCTTTTTCCATCTCAGCCTTAAACGGAGATGCCACGATCACCTCGCCCATCTCTTTTTTCAGAATTTCATATTTGGGCATCTGGCTGTTAAAATATACCATCTCCGCCTCATAGAATTCATCTAAAAGATTGATCGTATTCCGGACATGTGCGACAGTCTTTGATGTCTCAAGCTCCGTGTCGGCTTCCACATAATCCATGTAGGCATTCCGAAATTCCTCGTAGCTCTTTGCTTCCTTCAACACCGCGATATCCCCCGATACGCGCGCGAAGATTTTTTCCATGTCCGGACGGACATACTGAAGCTCTGCAAATTTTTTCATGATAAGTAACCCCTTTCCCCAAGTTTCTCATCCCGTTCCCTGCTGCCCGCAGGAACCGGCTGCCTAACTGAAGACTACCCCGTTCTTTTTTAAGAACTTCTTTACATTCTCATCCCACTCGTTCTCTAACGTCCTGTCCAAGGTAAACTGCTTCATGGACGTCCCCGTAACGCAGATCATCTCGTGGTTCTCATACTGGATATTGATGTAAAGCCCGCCGACCTGATCCGGATAGATTCCCGGGACTTTCCCGGTAACGAACCGGTCCCTGGCAGCTGGGGGCATCTGAAATACAATGCGGAAGCTCTCCGGAAGCCGTTTTCCTTTTATTAAGGAGTAGCAGACCGGCTTTAAGGTCTTCCATGAAGAGTACTCTTCGATCCTGTTTTCTTCCAGTTCCTCTTCGGAAAAATAGCCCTGACGAACCTTTCCGTCGATGGTGAACTGGTTGTAGGTCACGATCTCCGCTTCCCGCACCAGAAATTTATCAAAGATCTCCCCGATGAAAAGCCCTGCCGTAAACGCTTTCTGCTCTTCGATCTTTAATGCAACCATTCCTTACCTCCGCATTTGTTTCCTGCTGTAGCTGTCACCGAAGCCTTCGGCTGATCCCATACCTGTCCGGTATTTCTGGGATCATGAATGATCCGGGTCTCTGCATACCTTCTCAAATATCTCAAAGAAATCCGCCGACGTCTTCTCCCCGTCAGTTATGGAAAGATTTTTCCACAGACTGTCGTCCCTCGTGAGATGAACATTTGCCGCATACTCTGAGTATATCTCGTAGAACGCCTCATTTTTCTTCTCCCGGATCATCTCTTCCTTACGGATCTTTGTCGCAGCCTCATCGTAATCGTTCACGCAGCGCAGGATATAATATTTCCCGTCTGACTCGATCACATCGCTGATCTCTCCGGTGGACAGGGCATACGCTGCCTGCTCATAAGCATCCGATCTCATGCCTCTGGATATCTTTTTCTCGATCTCCTGAGCCTCGGAAACCGCCTTTGCAACGGTCAGAAAATCCGTTCCCTCTGTCTGAACCTTTTTCAACGTCTCATCCGCCTGATTCCTGTCGGAGAGTACGATTTCATCCACGGTGATGACCTTCGCCTCGCTGTCACTGACTTCCAGATTGACACTCTCCGTCAGCGTTTCCACCAGTCTTTCTGCCTTCCAGTAGTCTTCATACAAAGATTCTACCACATCCCGGTCAATTTCGGAACCATCTCCCGCGTTTTTTAAGTTTTCCATGTACTGCGCCGCCGCCTGCTTTACCAGTTCCCGCTCTTTTCCTGAGAGCGTGATCTTTTCTTCGTCCGCCATGCGGCTCATGGTCTTTAATTCCTTCAGGAAATCGTGAATCTGGGACATCAGAGTCTCCCCGAAGGTCGTGCCGGACTCGTCCACCACCGTATCCCAGATCTTATCTGTATATAATTCTTCATAACGGAGCCGCTCTGTGGTGACGATCACCATCGTCTCGGCCTTCCCGTATTCTCTCTCACTTTTTCTGCCGGAAAGCAGCGTTTCCTTCACACCGCATCCGCAGACAACTGCTGCCGCGAGGACGACCGCCATAAGCGTCCTTCCCCATCGGTTCCATTTTCCCATATTTCTGTCTCCGATTTTATACTGACCATAACGTTTCCGATGGCAACCGTTTCACGCCTTCCCGGTTACCCCAAAAATTCCATTCCGAATCTTATATCGCGTCCAGTTCCTTCAGTTTCCGGTACACGAGATGCACCGGCAGTCCCATGACATTCGCGTAGGACCCCCTTAATCCCTCGATATACCGTGCAAAAAATCCCTGAACCGCATAGGCTCCCGCCTTATCCATTGGCTCCTCGGAATCCGCATACTCCCGGATCTCCGCCTCCGTCATCCCGGATACCTGGACGTCCGTCTCATCGTAGAAGGACACAACGGTATCTTTTCCGTCCGCTGCTCCCTTTTTCACAATGCACACGCCCGTGTAGACCTGATGGCTCCGTCCCACGAGACTTCTTATCATCTCATATGCCTCTTCATGGCTCTTCGGCTTTCCAAGGATCTTCCCGTCTGCCGCGACCACCGTGTCGGATCCGAGGATCACCTTTCCTTCCGGCATGTTTTTTGCGACATCGACAGCTTTCTGCTCTGCAAGGCTCATCACGACCTCCGCGGGCACATCCGATGTGATCTTCTCTTCCACATGGCTCACGATGATCTCCGGAACGATTCCGATCTGTAACAGCAGTTCTTTCCGCCGCGGTGAACCGGATGCCAGAATGATACTTTTCTTTTCCATCTTATATTTCATTCCTTTATGTGTTTTCCGCATGGACAGGAAAGAGGCGGTCTGACATAAACTCCAGCCGCCTCATTCTGTTCTGATTACAAACTTCTCCATTCACCGTGAAACTCTGTCCCTGAAAGGGCGCCGTTTCACGATTTCTGTTTTTTCGATAATCAGAAGCTTAATTTTTCCTCAAAATAGCTCTTTAACTCTGCGATCGGGATACGAACCTGCTCCATGGTATCTCTGTCACGAACCGTAACCGCACCGTCTGTCTCAGAATCAAAGTCATAGGTTACGCAGAACGGAGTACCGATCTCATCCTGTCTTCTATAACGTTTACCGATATTTCCTCTGTCATCAAACTCACAGTTATAGTACTTGGAAAGCTCTGCATATACCTTCTCTGCACCCTCGTTTAACTTCTTGGATAACGGAAGGATACCAACCTTCACTGGAGCGATTGCCGGATGGAAGTGCATAACGGTGCGGACATCGCCGCCCTCTAACTCTTCCTCGTCGTATGCGGAGCAGAGGAATGCAAGTGTCACACGGTCTGCACCAAGAGACGGCTCGATTACATACGGAATGTATTTCTCATTTACTTCATCATCAAAATAGGACATATCCTGACCGGATACCGTCTGATGCTGTGTCAGGTCATAGTCGGTTCTGTCCGCGATTCCCCAGAGCTCGCCCCAGCCGAACGGGAATAAGAACTCAAGGTCTGTGGTTGCCTTACTGTAGAAGCAAAGCTCTTCCGGAGAATGGTCGCGGGCGCGCATCTCGTCCGGCTTGATGCCGAGATCCTGCAGCCACTTGATGCAGTACTGTTTCCAGTATGCGAACCAGTCAAGGTCTGTACCCGGTTTGCAGAAGAACTCTAACTCCATCTGCTCAAACTCTCTGGTACGGAATGTGAAGTTACCCGGTGTGATCTCGTTACGGAAGGACTTACCGATCTGGCCGATACCGAACGGAACTTTCTTTCTGGATGTTCTCTGTACGTTCTTGAAGTTTACGAAAATACCCTGTGCTGTCTCCGGTCTTAAGTAAACCGTGTTCTTTGCATCCTCGGTAACGCCCTGGAATGTCTTGAACATTAAGTTGAACTGACGGATATCAGTAAAGTCATGCTTTCCGCAGCTCGGGCACGGGATCTGGTTGTCATCGATATATTTCTTCATCTGCTCCTGACTCCAGCCGTCGATCGGAGTTTCCGGCTCAACGCCTTTTTCTGCCATGAAATCCTCGATGAGCTTATCGGCACGGAAACGCTCTTTACATGCCTTACAGTCCATTAACGGATCTGAGAAACCGCCGATATGTCCGGATGCCACCCATGTCTGGGAGTTCATTAAGATCGCGCAGTCAACACCTACGTTGTACGGGTTCTCCTGAATGAATTTCTTCCACCATGCGCGCTTTACGTTATTCTTAAGCTCTACACCCAGATTTCCGTAATCCCATGTGTTTGCAAGACCTCCGTAAATCTCGGAACCCGGATATACAAAGCCTCTGGATTTCGCAAGTGCTACAATTTTTTCCATTGTCTTTTCCATTGTGACTCTCCTCTTGATCTCTTTCTGTCCGTGCTGGTCTGCGCGGCAGAGTAATTCTTCTATTGTAACTGTCCAGCCCTTCAACCAGTGTTTTCTTACGGCCGGCGCAGGAAAACGCGCAGACCGGCTGAACAGTTTTTCACTATTTAAATATAATATAGGACGTCTCACCTTCCGGTGTCTCGGCCATACTTCCGTTAAGGGTCACACCCTCAGACACATACCGGACCTGTCCGTCTGTCTGGATCTTTGCGCTGCCCTTCACACATACCACATAGAGCTTTTTCTGTTTTGTTATATCTACAGCGGAGACCTCGGTATTCTCGTCTCCCGCCTTGTAGAACGTGGATCCGACGATATAGCCCTTTTCCACCCCATCCGGAACGGAAACGACATCCAGGCTCTCAATCCGGATCCCACTCTCAGTATCCGGATACTCTTTCGCGAAACGAAGATATTCCTCCGGGTCCGGAAATTTGATGAGAAGCTTTGCAGTTCCGTCCTTCACGGTGCATTCCGCGATCTCAGCCTTTTTTTCGCTGCTTCCGGACTGATTTCCACTCTCAAACACGCCCAGCATTTCTTCTGCGTAAGCTTTTAATTCATCAGCACTGTAGTAATCATTCTCGTAAGTCTCCACATCTGCGCTGGTAACGGTTCCTTCCTTTGTGACATAAAGGCTGGTCTCCGTCGGGGCAAATGCGGTCGTTCCGTTTCCTCCGCCGCAACCGTTTAAGGCAAGCGAAAGAAGGAGAATGGCTGCTGCCGTCTGTCCTTTTTTCATGAATTCCTCCTTATCCCTAAAAATCCGTAACGCTTCAGTACCTTCATCGTTACGCACGGATATTCCGGTATCTCCGACTGTACGAATAAGCCGCACAGATGTCCGCTATTTTTAAGGATTACCCTATTTATATACAAGAACATCCAAAATGTCAAGTGAATGGAAGGTTTTATCTACGAATCGCCGCTTATTTTCCGCTACGCACTTCGTAAATTCTTCCAGAACTTTCTCTGTGACCGTAAAGGTATAGAGCTTTTCCACCGGCGACGCAAGGACATACTCCCAGGTATAGATCGTGGAATCTTCCAGTCTTCCCAGAGGCTTTTCCATATACTCACCGTTGATCTCCATGAGTTTCAGTTCAAAGACTGCCCGCACAAGGCGATTGGGGATCGCGCTTTTCAAGAGCGCCCTGAGGGACTGATAGAGAAGCTTTAAGGTCTCCACTGCCTCCAGATTTTCTCTCCCGTAGTAGTCCGCAAACTCCAGAAAATAGGAGCCGTAACACGCCGCCTCCATATCCTCCGTGATCTCCCGGAAGTAGTTCTGTACATCCACAGAGACAAGAGAGTAGGCATCCCGGCCCTCATAGAGGGCAAACGTGCCGAATACAAAAGGCGCGGATGCCGCCATCAGCGTGCTTCCCGGTCTTCTTGCGCCTCTGGCGAAAGCCGTGATCTTTCCCCGTTCACAGGTCAGGATCACAAGTCTTCTGTCGTATTCGCCCGCCGGGGCGGATTTGATGACCATCCCGGTCAGAATCACCTGTTCTCTCATATCTTAAATGTCTTTCGAATTATAACCGTAGTTCTTCATGTAGAGCTCGGAATCTCTCCATTCCTTGCGTACCTTGACCCAGAGCTTTAAGTTGACCTTCGTGTCCATAAGGTTTTCGATCTCGATCCTGGCTGAGGTACCGATGCGTTTTAACATCTGGCCGCCTTTTCCGATGACGATTCCCTTATGGGACTCACGTTCGCAGATGATCGTGGCATCGATATCAAAGATACCATTGTCACGCTCTGTCATGCGCTCGATCGTGACCGCGATTCCGTGGGGAATCTCGTCGGACATCATGCGCAATGCCTTCTCGCGGATCAGCTCTGCTGCGATCTGGCGCATCGGCTGATCAGTGACCGTGTCCTCATCATAGTACTGCGGACCTTCCGGAAGGTACTGGAAGATCGTGTGGATCAGGGTATCGGTGTTCGTCTTCTTCATCGCTGATACCGGGATCACTTCTTTAAAGTGGTACGCGTCCTTGTAGGTCTCGATGGTCTTTAAAATGTCCTCTTTTTTTACCGTATCGATCTTGTTGATGACAAGGATGACCGGTGTCTTTACCGTCTGCAGCACCTTTAAGATATGCTGCTCGCCGGAACCGATGTAGGTCCCCGGCTCCACGAGCCACAGGATCACATCCACCTCGCGGAGTGTGTGCTCCGCAACATTCACCATGTACTCACCGAGTTTGTTTTTTGCCTTGTGGATGCCCGGTGTATCGAGGAAGATGATCTGACCGTGTTCGTCTGTATACACAGTCTGGATCCTGTTCCTCGTGGTCTGCGGTTTTTCCGATGTGATGGCGATCTTCTGTCCGATCAGGTGGTTCATCAGTGTGGACTTCCCAACATTCGGGCGGCCGATCAGGGTCACAAAACCTGATTTATATCCTTTTTTCATGAAGTCTCCTTAATTCTTTTATATGTATCTCTCTCATGCCGAATTGCTCCCGCATCTACGCTTCGCTCCGGTCGGTGCTGGACATGTGCCACCGGCACATAGCACCTTCAAAAGGTCAAAACTTCTCCTGCAGGCAAGCCTGCGTCGAAGTTCCGGCCTTTTTCCCTTGGTAATCTCTCTCATACCAGGTTGCTCCGCACTGCGTGCTCCCGCAACCTTCAAAAGCATTCGTAATCCGCTCATTTTTCTTCGAAAAATGGCTACTTACTCATGCTTTTGGCGGGCCAAAAGGTCAAAACTTCTCCTGCAGGCAAGCCTGCGTCGAAGTTCCGGCCTTTTTTCCCTTGGTATTATGCAAACAGTGGCTTGATCTCTTTAAACAGCCCGCTGTCCGCCTTGATCTTATCCTCATTTCCGATCACACATACGGCCCCCGTCTCCAGAACTGCTTTTGTGATCGGTGCAAGAGCACGGATATCTTCCACGGTTGCGTTTAAGATCTCCTCGCGCTCTTTCTTTAGCATCTCATCCGTCACTCCGGAATACCAGGCGGAAAGTCCGCGGCTTCCCTGTAAGGAAGGCGTCAGCGGTGTATCGATATCGCTGATGGTTCCGATGACATATTTTGTCATAGTGCGCTCATCTGCCTCAAAGTTCTCCAGATAATCCGGGATTCCAAGGTAGATATCGTCACTCTTTTTCACCTCCGGATCGCGGTAGGAGACAAAATATCCCTCGCCGGAACGGCCGATCCCGCTCATACAGCCATAAGCTCCGCCCTTCACGCGGATATTGATCCAGAGATAATCATAGCTTAACATCACCTTTAAGATCCGCAATGCGCCGGTGTAGGAATATCCACTCCCCGCGAAGGTTCCGCAGTGCGCCACATAGTTGACCTTTGAGGAGGAAGTAAAGCCTTCGTTTAAATTTCCCTTCGGAGCCGCAAACGGATAGATCTTTCCGCTTCCCGCCGGAAGTTTCCCGGAAAGCTTCTTTATAGCCCCCTCAAGATAGGAAAATCCCTCATCATCCGCCGTGTAGCTGACCGTCATATTTTCTCTTGTAAACAAAGCTTCCATCACACGCTTCAGGCCGGCGATGATCCCGCGCTTCTTTTCGTCAAAGTTCTTCGCACAATCCTCTAAGAACTTGAAGTACCCGATCCCGCCCGTCATATCGTTGTAATAGGACGTGTCGGAGAAGTAGGAGGTCGCTCTCGCAACTGCAGCCGTGTGTCCTGATCCCATGAGTTTCATCTGGGACTTGGACTTTCCTTCACTTAAGATCTCATTTAACCGCTTTTCATCATCTAAAACAGAGCGGTTGATGATCTCCTCGAGAATCTCAAATCCAAAATCAAGTTTCTCATAAAGGACCCGCGCACTGCAAACGAAGACGCCCGTAAAGCTTCCGGCTTTTGTGAGATCCGGATAGGAGGTCACAGAGAAGGAAACTCCGCCGCTGTTCAAAAAGATCTCGCTGCTCAAATCGCTGTAGCTGTAGTTTTTCGTATCCACATATCCAAGGACAGATTTTAAGAGTCCAAGATACGGCAGGTCTTCCATAGGGACACGGTTTGTATTGAAGAGGACCTTCAGGTAACCGATTCCTGATGTAAACATATTGTGGCGTACCACCGTGATGCCGTCTGTCTTTCTCTCCTCAAAGATCAGCTTCGCCGGTTCTCTTCCGATCTCATCTCTCGTGAGCATCGGGATCTTTTCCAGATCCTCCTTTGGCGACGGGGTATCCTGATATTCCTTTAATTCCTTTGTCTGGCGCACCAGTGCTTCGATCTCCGCTTCGGAGAGACTGTTCTTATATTCTTTTAATTTCTTCGCTGTCTGTTCTTCGATCCGTGCTGTGAGGTTCTTCTTCGGGCTTGCGATCACAACAGCCTCATATGGGTTGTCAAGGAGGTACGTTTTGATCAGTCCTTCAAAATATCCGTTGTCTGCGCCTTCCTTTAATGCCGCAAAGGTATCCTCATATTCTAAGTGCATCATCGGATCACCGCCGTAAAGCCAGCTGTCCAGACACTGGAGACCGTACATGAGTCCCTTCGGCGCTGAGCCGTAGTCCGCCTCACGGTACTGGAATTCATAGTTGTTGATCCCCGCTTTCAGGCTCTTCTCATCGATACCGCCGTCCGCGAGTCTCTTTAATGTGGACTTAACGACTTTTACAAATTCATCCTTCTGCTCTCTCTCCGCATTCTTCGCAATCACAGAGAAGTACGGCTGTAAGATTCCATACTCGTAGCCGCCCATGATATCGTCGCCGATCCCTGCATCCAGAAGTGCTTTTTTAAGCGGCGCACCCGGGGCGTCTAAAAGCACATACTCCAGGATCTGGAATGCCACATACTCCTTCGGGGAAAGTTCATTTCCCGCCTGGGTATTGATGGAAAGATATGTTGCATGGTCAAGGCTCTCGGACTCGGAAACGGAGTAGAAGATCTCCCTCTCGATGGGTTCCTTGAATTTCTTCTGAATCCGGATCTCAGAATCGATCTCTTTTCTGTCGTACTTTCCGAGGTACTCCTCATCCAGCCATCTTAATTTCTCCGCCATGTCCATATCGCCGTAGAGATAGATATAGCTGTTGGACGGATGATAATATTTATGATAAAACGCGAGGTAATCCTCGTAGGTAAGCTTTACGATCTCCTCCGGGTCTCCTCCGGATTCCACACCGTAACATGTATCCGGAAACATCGCTGTGTGGATATAGCTGTCCAGAACGCTCTCCGGGGAGGAGAACACGCCTTTCATCTCGTTGTATACAACACCGTTGTAGGTGATCTCATCTTCCGGACTCTCAAGCTCGTAGTGCCAGCCCTCCTGCATGAAGATCTTTTTTTCTTTTCCGATATTCGGATGGAAGACCGCGTCCATGTATACGTCCATAAGGTTCTGGAAATCGGTCTCATTGCAGCTTGCAATCGGATAAACCGTCTTATCCGGGTAGGTCATAGCGTTTAAGAAGGTATTTAAGGATCCCTTGACGAGTTCCACAAATGGGTCCTTCACCGGAAATTTATCAGAGCCGCAGAGCACGGTATGCTCGATGATGTGCGGAACGCCGGTGCTGTCTGACGGCGGCGTCCGGAATCCAATGCAGAATACTTTGTTGTTGTCCTCATTGCTCATAAGGAAAATATTTGCACCTGTTTTTTTATGCTCTAAGATCATACCGTCGGAATTCAGTTCCGGGATATGCTTTACCTGCCTCAGACGATACGCGTCAAGGGCTTTGACTGATTCGATCTGGCTCTCCATATCTGAATATCCTTTCTGTTGTGCTTTAAGCTATAGTCGTAACCGAATCGCTCCGCACTGCGTGCTCCCGCGATTCTCCCAGCCACATTCGTAATCCGCTCATTTTTCTTACGAAAAATGGCTGCTTACTCATGTGGCTGGCGGGTCTCAAAGTCAGGAATCCTCCCGCAAGCAAGCTTGCGTCGGATTCCTGACCTTGATCCCCTTGTTTACATGTTACCCACAAATTTATCTTTTAATATCGCGAAACATTCTCTCACGCAAAAATGCACAAAAAGCACCGGATCCGACGTTGCGGAAATGCCGCTTACATTCGAGATCCCCACCTGCCGTGCGATCCCTTTTGCGCGGAGTTCGTGGAAATTGCTGGTGAGGATGCCCACGCGGATCGTGATCTCCTCATCCGGCGGAAGAAGGTATCCGTATTCCGCCATAGCCGCACGGAGTGTCGCGCGGCGGATCCGTTCACGCTCTATGATCAGCATTTTACTGTATACCATATTTTCATATGTGCTGCGGGACTCCTCTTCTTTAAGAAGCTGATAGTCCGGCACCCCGTGGTTTTTCATGTAGCGGTACATGGCAGATGCCTCCGTCACATCCTCGTCATCGCCCTGTCCGCCGGAAAGCACGAATACCGTATTCGGATGGTATGCCGCGTACTCCACCGCCTTGTTCAAACGTCGTTCCAGCGTGCGGCTGATGGTATTTCCCCGCACCTGAGCACCGAGAACGATCACATAGTTGACGCTCTCTTTCTGGAAGGAAAGTGAACTGATGCCCATCATGAGCTCCACCACCACGAAAACAAATGTGATGGCAGAGAAAAACGTGATCACCGCCACCTCCAGCTGAACCGGTACTTTGTCACGAAATTTCGGATAAAACTTCATCACCGCTGCCGCAGTAAAAAATCCCAGCGCCAGAACGATCCAGATCGCCGAAAACGAAGTTCCTGCACCGGAGTAGATCACGATCACGCCGTAATAAACGAGACATAATACTCCAAAGATGCCAAAAACAATTGTCACGATTATGCCTCCTTTCCAGTCTTTTCGCTGCTCATTTCCATCCGAAAAAGTTCAATCCCTGAATGTCAGCAGTTACTCTGTTTCCTTCTTACGCAGAATATCGTACTGCTCCGCTTCCCCATCCAGATCGATATAGAGGATCTGCTTCGGATGCGGCGCACTCTCCTGACTCTCGCCATCTTCGGTGTAGATGCCGCGGACGAGGGCGGAAATATTTCTTCCGTCCGGTTTCATGATCTCAATAGTCTCGCCGACAGAAAATTTATTCTTCTGTTCGATCTTCGCAAATCCTCTCCCGTCTCGCTCCTCCACGGTTCCGAGATAGATATAGTTCTTTACATAAGTGTTGCTGTCGTAGATCTGGGTCTCGGACGTCGGCTTTCCAAAGTAAAAACCGGTCGTAAACTCACGGTACGTGCATTTTCCGATCTCTTCCTTGTACCACTCCATATTCGCCCTGTATTTTTCCGGGCTCTCCAGATAGTCATCGATGGCTTTGCGGTAGGTTCTCGCAACCGTTGCCACATAGAGTGCCGTCTTCATGCGTCCCTCGATCTTAAAGCTGTCGATTCCCGCGTCGATCATCTCCGGCACATGCTCGATCATGCAGAGATCCTTGGAATTGAAAATATAAGTTCCGCGCTCGTTCTCATATACCGGCATGTACTCGCCCGGTCTCGTCTCCTCGACAACGGAATATTTCCAGCGGCACGGATGGGTGCAGGCTCCCTGATTCGCATCACGGCCGGTAAAGAAGTTGCTGAGCAGACATCTGCCGGAGTAGGAGATGCACATCGCGCCGTGGATGAAACTCTCGATCTCCATGTCCTCCGGGATATGCTCACGGATCTCCCGGATCTCTTTTAAAGATAACTCTCTGGCAGAAACGACACGCTTCGCGCCGAGCTGATGCCAGAAAAGATAAGTTCCATAGTTCGTATTGTTCGCCTGAGTGCTGATATGGAGCTCCATCTCCGGAAGTACACGTCTTGCAATGGCAAAAACGCCCGGATCAGAAATGATCAGCGCGTCCGGGCGGATCGTCTTTAATTCTTCAAAATATTTCTCCACACCTGCGAGATCATCGTTGTGCGCGAGAATATTCGCTGTGATATAGACTTTTACACCGTGATCATGGGCAAATCGGATTCCCTCCATGATCTCTTCATTCGTAAAGTTTTTTGCTTTGGCGCGGAGTCCGAATGCCTCACCGCCGAGATATACCGCGTCAGCCCCATAGATAACGGCTGTCTTTAAGACATCAAGGCTTCCTGCCGGAATCAGAAGTTCTGTTTTTCTCATCATTGATCCTTTCCCTTAACGTTTCCTTTCTTTACACTGAGCGCAACCCCGTCGCCCACCGGCAGGATCGAGGTCTCAAATTCATCCATATGCTTCAAGGTATATAAATACTCCCGCATCCGCTCATGGATCGTCCGGTCACGGCGCTCCACCGCGTAACGCGATTCCATGATCGTCCCATCCTGAAGGACATTGTCAGACATCAGAAGTCCCCCATCCCTCAAAAGACGCAGAATGTCCGGCAGCCAGTTGATGTACTGCCCCTTTGCCGCATCCATAAAGATAAAATCAAAGGAGCCGGAAAGCCCCGCGAGGATCTCCCCCGCGTCGCCCTCCAGCAGCGCAATTTTATCTTCCATCCCTGCAAGACGGAAGTTTTCCTTCGCCTCCGGGATACGTTTTTCATATTTTTCGATCGTCGTGATCCGGCAGTTTTCCGGCATCACAGACGCCATTAGGAGTGCCGAATAGCCCACCGCTGTTCCGACCTCCAGAATCCGCACAGGCGAAACAAGCGTCACCATCGTCTTTAAAAGTGCCGCTGTCTCTCTGCGGATGATCGGGACCCTGTTCTTTACCGCAGTCTCTGCGATATGTTCGATCAGATCCCCATCTCCCTGGTCCAGGGAATTTATATAAGCCGTAAGTCTGTTTTCCGTGATCATGATTTTGTGTCTTCCTTCGCGGTATCGTCCTGATCTTCCTTTAAAATGTCGATCAGCTCCTTGGAATCCTTCGAAGTGTTTAACTCGTAGGTTCCCGCCTTCACCTCATAACCGTAGCATTTCGCCTGGAGCGTAAATGCGCGGGGATCACGGATCAGACCGGCCTTCTTTAAGATCTTTCCGACTTCCTCCACTGACTCATCCCCGTCAAGCCGGACACTTTTTACTGTTCCCGGCTCTTCTTCCATCGCCGGCGCATAGAAGATCCCATGTCCGAAAGAATAGGCACTTCTCGCTCCCGTTACGATCAGGATCGCCGCAAGTCCGTACAGGATGATCCTTCCGGATGTGCTGATGACAAACAGGCTGATTTTGTTGATTTCTCTCGTTATCTTGCTCATATCATTCCCCTTGCAGGTAGCTCCGCCGTGTATCTTCTTGTTTTCATGTGCATGAAAACAAGAAGCCGGGGACGTTCCCCCTATACTGAGCTGGGCCAAAAATTGCTTATGCAAGAAAGCTTGCAACACAATTTTCAGCCCAGCTCAGTGCACGGCTAACTGGGTTCATTTAAACTTCCATGATGATCGGGAGGATCATCGGGTTTCTCTTGATTCGTTTCCATAAGAAGTCGCTTAAGCTGTCACGGATGATGTTCTTGATCTTGCCCCAATCAGACACGTGACGCTCTAAGCAGTCTGCCACAGCCTGATCCACGATTGCCTGAGCCTCTTCCATCAGATCCTCGGATTCACGCACATAGACAAATCCGCGGGATACGATATCCGGTCCGGAGAGCAGCATATTAGAATGCTTCTCCAGCGTCAGGACAACGATGATGATGCCGTTCTGGGCGAGATTCTGACGATCGCGGAGTACAATGTTTCCGACATCTCCGACGCCGAGTCCGTCAACGAGAACGCCGCCGGACTGTACATGGTCGATCACGTCAGCACCGCTCTCACCGATCTCAAGTACATCACCTGTGTGAAGCATCACAACATTCTCTTTCGGGATCCCGAGGGAGATCGCAAGTTCCTTCTGTGCCATTCTGTGGCGGTATTCGCCGTGGATCGGGATCGCGAATTTCGGGCGTACTAACGCGTAGATCAGCTTGATCTCCTCCTGGCAGGCGTGTCCGGATACATGGGTATCCTGAGAGATGACCTTCGCGCCCTTCATAGAGAGCTCGTTGATCACTCTGGAAACAGCCTTCTCATTTCCCGGAATCGGGGTGGAGCTTAAAACGACTACATCGCGCGGAGTGATGGAGACCTTTCTGTGCATGGAGGATGCCATTCTGGAAAGGGCCGCCATGGACTCTCCCTGGCTTCCTGTGGTGATGAGAACCGTATCCTCCTCCTTATAATTCTTTAACTGTTCAATATCCACAAGGGTTCCGTCCGGGATATTGATGTATCCAAGCGCCTGAGCCGTTCCGATAACATTGACCATGCTGCGGCCTTCCACAACGACTTTTCTGCCGTACTTGCACGCAGAGTTGATCACCTGCTGGACACGGTCCACGTTAGAGGCAAAGGTCGCGACAATGATGCGATTCTGCTGATGCTCCGCAAAGATCGCATCGAAGGTCTTTCCGACTGTCCGCTCCGACATGGTAAATCCGGGACGGATCGCGTTTGTGGAGTCGCAGAGGAGCGCGAGAACCCCTTTCTTTCCAAGCTCCGCCAGTCTCTGAAGATCTGTCACATCACCGAATACCGGGGTATAGTCGATCTTGAAGTCACCGGTATTTAAGATGATTCCTGCCGGTGTGAATACCGCAAGGGCAGCGGCGTCCTCAATGGAGTGGTTCATCTTGATAAATTCCACGCGGAAGCAGCCGAGATTGATGGACTGTCCGTGTTTTACAACTTTGCGCTTTACGCTGCGCAGCATGTTGTTTTCTTCGAGTTTATGGTCAATCAATCCCATGGTCAGCTTTGTTGCATAGACCGGCGCATTCACCATTTTTAACACGTACGGAAGCGCTCCGATATGGTCCTCATGACCGTGGGTGATGACAAATCCTTTTACCTTCTCATAATTGTCTTTTAAATAAGTCACATCCGGAATGACAAGGTCGATTCCAAGCATATCATCGCTCGGGAATGCAAGGCCGCAGTCCATAACGATGATGCTGTCACCGTACTCGATGGCTGTCATATTCATTCCGATCTGTTCCAGTCCCCCAAGAGGGATAATTTTGACTTTGCAGTCTGCTGTATCATTTTTCACGTTCTTCACGATTCATAACCTCCTGTATCTGTCCGGTTTCTTCGTCTCCGGAGCCGGCCAGTGTGTGCTCGACCAGCGCAAACGAATACGCAGATTTACTGGACAGTTACTTCTTTCTTTTCAATTTCCTCATTCTTCTTCCTGCATTCACTGCAAAGTCCGTAAAGCTTTACCTCGTGGTTCGTCACAAGAAAGCCTAACTTCTCCATAACCTCCTCCTCCAGACTGTCTAAAAGGTCAGATTCCAGAGAATATACCTTTCCGCAGCCGGTACAGATGGCATGGTGATGGCGGTGTCCCGACGCGCTTTCTTCACCGTTCAGCTCATACCGGGTAAAACCGTCATCAAAGGTGACTTTGTTGATCACATGCAGGTCTGAAAGGACCTGTACGGTCCTATATATCGTAGCCAGTCCGATCTCCGGGCTGTTTACTTTCGCCAAATCATAAATTTCTTCCGCAGTCAGATGTTCCGCCGGATGGGACGCTATCATATCAAGTACCATCATACGCTGGTTTGTCACTTTCAGTCCTGCCTTGCGCAGCATTCCTTTTACCGTTTCATCGTTCATTCTGCATCGTCCCCCAACATCCTGTCCTGCCAGACCTTCCCTCTGCCCACGTTTTCTGCAGACAGAAGACGGTCTTCTGTCAGGCGGTCCTGTGTTCAGTCAGATCCTTTCCGATCCTCATGCTCCGTCTTTTTCTTCACCCCTACGGGCAGATTTTCTGCTTTTAATATCAGATCTACTGTTTCTCGAGATCTACATCATCGAGAAGCTCCGCGAAGATCTTCATGAGACCTTCCAGCTCATCCTCGTCTTCCACGAATTCATAAAGGGCATCCGCCTCGTCAGCACCGGACGTATCCTTTAAGATATAGCAGTCGCCTTCCTCATCGTCATCTTCTGCGTCTGTGACAAGAAGATAGTTTGCCCCGTTTAATTTTGTCTCTTCCACAACATAGAATTCCAGTGTCTGGTCATCATCAACCAGTGTGATCTTTCTTTCTTCCATACATAGTCTCCTGTTTTAAGAATGTACCTCCGCAGACCTGGAGGAATTTCCTGTCCTCCGAAACCTCTGCAGGTATCGTTTTTATTCTTCCTTCGTCCTCAGGCAGTCCAGATATCCCTGTAAGATCAGACCCGCAGCGACCTTATCGATCACGGCTTTTCTGTTCTCACGGCGCACTCCACTCTCCATCAGGATCTGTTCCGCAGCAACGGTCGTGAGTCGTTCATCCCAGTAATGCACCGGAAGTCCGGTACGGCGCTCCAACATTTCTCCGAAGGCTTTCGTCTTTTCGACGCGTTCACCCTCTGTATTATTCATATTTTTCGGAAGTCCCAGCACGATCTCCGTAACCTCGTACTCCGCGATCAGCTCCTCGATCCGGGCGCACGTCTTGCGCAGCTTGCTCTCGTCCTTGCGCTCAATGGTCTCGACACCCTGTGCCGTCAGGAGAAGTCCATCGCTGACTGCGACTCCCACGGTCTTTGAACCGAAATCCAGTCCGAGTATTCTCATAAGCTCTGTCCTCTGTTAATTTTCCTCATGGCAAAGCCAGCCGGATATATACTTTCCCGGCTGTCTGCTCTGGTGTCATATCTGTCCGGGAAAACCTACCGGAGTCTCGTATCAATATAATTCTCCATCAGTTCTTCCAGAATCTCGTCACGTTCAACTTTCATAATAAGGCTTCGCGCGCTCTTATAGCTTGTGATATAGGTCGGGTCTCCGGACATAATATAGCCGACGATCTGATTGATCGGATTGTATCCCTTTTCAGTCAGGGCTTCGTAGACTTCACGAAGGACCTCGCCAACCTCCATTTTTTTGTCTTCCTGTACTGCCTTAAAATACTGTGTATTACTGATATCGCCCATAAATATCCTCACGTCCTTTGGTGTTAATATAAACAATATTTATATCAACCCTTTTGTTGCTATTTCTTATTTTACCCTAATTTTATATTTTCTGCAATATAAACTTACCGGCCAGGTCTGTCCCTGCGATCAGACGAGAAGAAGGATCTCCTCCGTCAGGAATTCCTTTAGGGTTCCGGAAACAAACGTGTTTTTTAATGCCTTTGGATCGCGTCCGTCAAGGCGTACAGCCGCCTTCACATATTCCTTCGTGTACCCGGTCATGTAACTCTCGCCGTCGATGGTCACCGGTTCCTCCAAAAGAATCTCCTGCTCTGTTCCAAGGAAGGAATTCCGGTATTCCCCAGACATCTTCTTCTCAAGCTTCAGGAGAACGGCGCTTCTCTCTTTCTTCACCGGCTCCGGCACCTGGTCAGGCATCCGGTCCGCGCGGGTTCCGGCACGTCTGGAGTACGGGAACACATGCATCTCATAGAAATGTACCTTTTCAAGGAATTCTCTTGTGGTCTCGAAATCCTCATCCGTCTCAGCAGGGAAGCCGACGATGACATCCGTCGTGATCGCCGGGTTGTGAAAGTATTTTCTGAGGATCTCGCAGCGATCCGCGTATTCCTCACACGTATAATGGCGGTTCATGCGCTTTAAAGTATCATCACATCCGCTCTGTAAGGAGAGATGGAAATGCGGGCAGATCTTTGAAAGCTTTGAAAGCTCCTTTGCAAACTCCTCCGTGATGACACGAGGCTCTAAGGAACCAAAACGGATCCGCTCGATTCCGTCGATCCCATGAAGTCTCTTGATCAGTGTAAGAAAGTCGATTCCCTCATCCTTGAAATCGATGCCGTAGGAAGTCAGGTGGATTCCGGTAAGAACGATCTCCTTGTAACCTTCCTCTGCCAGGATCTTTACTTCCTCCTCCACATCCTCCGGCCGGCGGCTTCTGACGCGGCCTCTCGTATACGGAATAATACAGTAGCTGCAGAACTGGTTGCAGCCGTCCTGAACTTTAATGAAGGCGCGGGTATGTTCTGCCTGTTTTTTGATATGGAGTTTCTCGTACTCGTTGGAACCCGCAAGGTCCGTGATGGACTCTTTGATCGCTTTTCCCGCGAACCATGCATCTAAAAGCGGAACGAGGTCCACCTTACGGTTGTTCCCGATGATCAGATCCACCGCGGCGTCCTCTCTCAGCTTGTCTGCCGCCGCCTGGACATAGCATCCTGCCGCAACCACCACCGCGTCCGGGTTCTTTGCCTTCGCCCGGTGCAGCATCTGGCGGGATTTTTTATCTGCCACATTTGTCACGGAACAGGTATTGATCACGTAGACATCCGCTTTTTCCTCAAAGCTCACGATCTCATAGCCTGCGGCCTCCAGAAGCTGTTCCATGGCCTCCGTTTCGTATGCATTTACTTTGCAGCCAAGATTGTGCAGCGCTGCTTTTCTCATATTCAATCTCCTTGTAATTACTGGGGTAGCTCTTCCACCATGCAAGCCTGCGACACATTTTCTCATTTCCGGCATCGCATGGCTGAACTTTTTATTCAAGATACCTCTTGACTTTTCATGCATGTCCATTTAGTATGAAGGTAGGTTTTTCTATTTTTTTCATAATAATAAAACACTCGAATATTGGGAGGAACACTGACATGAAAACCGTTAAAATTTCTTTAAACTCCATCGATAAAGTGAAGTCTTTTGTAAATGACCTTACCAAGTTTGATACTGATTTCGATCTTGTTTCCGGCAGATACGTCATCGACGCAAAATCCATCATGGGTATCTTCAGCCTGGATCTTTCCAAGCCGATCGATCTGAATATCCACGATGGCGGAAATACAGAAGAGATTCTTACTGTACTTGCTCCGTATATCATCGAGTCATAAGAATAAGGTTTGAAAAACTGCCGGAAACTAAATTCCGGCAGTTTTTTACGCGTGCAACGAGCCAAAGTCCATGCTTGCATGACCTTGGCGTTGCTAAGCGCCGGTGGCGCTTGTTTAGCAACGACCGAAACGGAGTGTAGATGCCGCGATAACTTGAGAAGCTCGCAGAGCGCGATTCTCATAGTTTCTTTTTCTGCCATTTTTCATTAAATGCAGCGGATCACTTCTCTTGTCTCCAGAGCTGTCTTCATCAGCTCGTCGATCTTTTCATCTAGCTTTTTCTCTGAATTTTTGATCTTCTTTAAACTCGGCTTTGTGACCGGATGCTTTGCAACGAAGATCGTGCAGCAGTCCTCGTATGGAAGAACCGATGTCTCATAAGTACCAATTTTTAAAGAGATATCCACGATATCCTGCTTGTCGAAGGCGATGAGCGGTCTCATGACCGGAAGCTCGCAGACTTCGTTTGTGACAGCTAAGGACTGCATCGTCTGGGATGCGACCTGACCGATGCTCTCGCCGGTGACAAGTGCCAGACAGTCATTCTCCTTCGCGATCGTCTCTGCGATCTTCATCATATAGCGGCGCATGATGATCGTAAGCTCGTCATGCGGGCACTGATCGTAGATGTAGAGCTGGATATCGGTAAAGTTGATGATATTTAAGCGGATTGGTCCCGTGTATTTCGCAACAAGCTTCGCGAGATCAACGACCTTCTGTTTTGCGCGCTCGCTCGTATACGGCGGCGCATGGAAATAGGTCGCATCGATGGTCACGCCGCGCTTTGCGATCATCCAGCCTGCAACCGGGCTGTCGATTCCGCCGGATAATAATAACATGGCACGTCCAGCTGTTCCGATCGGCATTCCGCCCGGTCCCGGAATCGTCTCGGAAAAGATATTGATCTTATGGCGCACCTCCACACGAAGCAGCACATCCGGTGTGTGGACATTGACCTTTGTCTCCGGGAACGCGTTTAAGATCACCTCGCCGAGGTCACGGTTGATCTGGTCGGAAACTACCGGATACTGCTTGTTGGCGCGTCTTGCAACGACCTTAAAGGTAAAGTTCTTATTCTCATAGGCATCGTCAATATATTTTACGACCTGTGCCTTCAGGTCCTCATAACCGTTGTCTTCGATCTGGACCATCGGGCAGATCCCGACGATACCGAATACATGCTGAAGAGCATCGATCACCTCATCGTAATCGAAGTCTTCTGCTGCCTCCGCGTAGATTCTTCCCGCCTCTTTTGTGACGGAGAAATTGCCTTCCAGATTCTTTAAACGGTGATGGATCTGTTTTACAAGGGCATCCTCAAAGAGGTAACGGTTTTTTCCCTTTACGCCGATCTCTGCGTATTTGATTAAAAATGATCTGTATTTCACGGAATATCCTCCATAGGATCCTGAACTTTTTGCGATCGGCATTTTCCCGCCGTCCGCCGCTGTTTCAGGACATTTTTCTTAGTAACCGGCCGGGAAATCTTCGTTTTCCCGCCAAGTGTTGTATATGATCTTTATGCTCTCCGATATCTTCTGAGCATCGGCACAAGTTCATTCAGTACTTCCAGACAGTAATCCACTTCCTCCTCAGTATTAAATGCACCGAAGGAGAAGCGAAGCGTGGAATCCAGCAGGGAATCCTTCACGCCGATCCCCTTTAAGGTTCCTGACACACCCGGATGGTTGGAGGAACATGCGGAGCCGGAAGAAACATAGATTCCCTTATCCTCCAGCGCATGGAGCAGTACCTCTGCCCTCACGCCCTCAAAGCCTGCCGCAACGATCTGCGGAGCGCTGTCCCGGCCGGTAAGACCATGGACTGTAACGCCGTCCATCGCCTGAAGGCCTTTTACCATGCGGTCCTTGATCGCATAGAGCTTATCGATCTTTGCATCATGATCTGTATAGACCATCTTTGCTGCAAGTCCGAGACCTGCGCATCCCGGAACATTCTCGGTGCCGGAGCGCATGCCTTTCTGCTGTCCGCCGCCGTAGATGATCGGTTTGATCTTTACCTTCTCATCAATATACAGGAAGCCGGTTCCCTTTGGGCCGTGAATCTTATGTCCACTGGCTGATAAGAGGTCAATGCCTTGTTTTTTCGGGCGGATCACATATTTTCCGTAAGCCTGGATCGCGTCCACATGGAAGTAGGCGGACGGCTTTTTCTCCTTGATGATCTTCGCGATCTCCTCGATTGGTTCCACCGCTCCGATTTCATTGTTTACATACATGACGGACACAAGGATCGTATCGTCGCAGATTGCCTCACGAAGCGCGTCTAAGGATACATGTCCGTTATGGTCCACCGGCAGGTAGGTCACGCGGAAGCCAAACTCCTCGAGGAACGCTGTCGTATTGTAGATCGATGCATGTTCCACGCAGGAGGTGATGATGTGGTTTCCGGCGCGCTTATTTGCAAGCGCCGTTCCGATCAGCGCCAGATTGTTGGACTCGGTTCCGCCGGAAGTGAAGAGGATCTCCTTATCCTTCACTTTTAAAGTCTTCGCGATCTCCTCACGGGCAGTCTTAATATAATTTTCTGCCTCTACCCCCTTCATATGTCTCGAAGAGGTATTGCCGTAATCAATCGTCATCGTTTTTGCGACGATATCGCGCACTTCGTCAAAAGCGCGGGTCGTCGCGGAGTTATCAAAATAAACTTCTCTCTTTTCCATGAGTTTTATTTACTCCCAGTCTGGACCGGCAAAACATTCTCCATATTCATGATACCGGTCTTTTTACTTCTTAAAATTTACCCTTTATAGCATAATGCTATTTTCAACTTTTTTGTAATCGTTCAGTTATTCACAGTTATAATTAAAAACTCATCCTGAATTTTTCTTCGGTCTGCACTGAAATTTTTACTTCATTATTCTAGTAATAATCCCACAGCCGCCATCACAAACATTCCGGCCGTTTCCGTCCTGAGGATTCTCTTTCCGAGCGTCACCGGCTCCACCCCGGACTGCATCGCAAGTTCCACTTCCCCGTCCGAAAATCCGCCTTCCGGTCCGATAAAGATGGACAGGCTTTGTCCCGGTTTTAAGCTTCCGATGAGTTCTCTCGTAAGCGCCATTCCGCCCGCTCCCGGAAGACTCTCAGAATCTTCGTAGGGAATGATCGCCAGATCATCCAACGCTGCCGCCTCAATGGCCGCCTTGAACTTCATCAAATTTCCAACTTCCGGAACGATCATGCGCTTCGACTGTTTCGCCGCGCTCTCGGAGATCCCGTACCAGCGTTTTCTCTTCGCCTCTTCCTTCTTCGCGTCGAGCTTCACCACCGCGCGGTCGGTATCCACCGGAACAATCTTTGTGACACCCAGTTCTACACATTTCTGGATGATAAATTCCATTTTATCTGCTTTCGGAAGTCCCTGATACAAGGTTACTGTTACAGGAAGCTCCGTATCGTCCACTTCCTCCGGCAGGATTTTCGCAAGGACTTTATCCGGGAAAAGCTCTGTGATCTCACAGAGACAGTTTGTGCCCTTACCGTCGCTGAGCAGGAGCTTCTCCCCCGGCTTCATCCGCAGTACGTTCTTAATATGATTCACATCGGGACCGGTGATCACGGCCTCCGACTCTGTAAAAAATTCTGTTTCCGTAAAAAAATGGTACACTATTTCTTCCTCGCTGTGAATGATACCCACTCGCCCTGTCTTGTCACTTCGATGATCTCGAAGGCATCGTTCGCCTCAAGCGCTTCGCGGACGGCCTGTTCCTTCATATCAATAATGCCGGAGCTGATGAAGATTCCGCCTTTCTTTAAGTGGAACGGAACCTGTTTCTGGATCATGATGATAATGTCGGCAAGAATATTTGCAACAACAATATCGTAGCACTCATATCCTGCCGCATCCTGTGTCGCCTTATCGTCGATGATATTTCCCTGGATCACACCGAACTTCTCCTCCGGGATATCATTGGCTGCCAGATTTTCATGAACTGCGGTGATGGCGTTCTCATCGAGATCCGTTCCAAATACATACTCCGCACCAAGCTTTAACGCGGCGATTCCGAGGATTCCACTTCCTGTTCCGAGGTCAAGGACCTTTACGCCCGGCTTTACATACTTTTCGAGCTGACGGATACAGAGCTGTGTCGTCTCGTGTTTTCCGGTTCCGAACGCAGTTCCCGGATCAATCTGGATCAAAAGCTTATCCTTATGCTCTTCCGGGATCTCCTCCCACGTCGGCTTGATCAGGATATGGTCAACCGTAAACGGTTTGAAGTACTGTTTCCAGTTGTTGATCCAGTCCTTATCGTCCGTCTCGGACTCAGTGATCTTCGCGGTACCGATATTCACGAACTGGCGGATCTCCTCAAGCCCCTCACGGACTGCCTTCAACTTTTCTTCCGTATCCTCGTCCTCGTCTAAATAGAAGCTGACTCTCGCGGTACCGTCATCCGGCGGAAGCTCCGGGAGAATATCGATGAACATTCCCTTCGTCTCGCTTTCGGTAAGCGGTACGTTGTCCTCGATCTCCATTCCCTCGATTCCGATATCATCAAACATGCTTCCGAGATAATCCACCGCATCCGTGGTCGTCTCAAGCGTAAATTTCTTCCATTTCATATATCATTTCTCCTTCTATGTTCTTTTGCCTGTCCAGGATCAGAACTTCCCGCTGCTCTTTCACGTTCTTCGCCCATCATTCCGATCTTTGGTTCCAGACTCACCGCACATATGCCCGCATCCAGCATGGACGCAGACGAAATCACATGATATCATAACATAGTTTTCCGGGGTTTGCAAGGTGGGAAAATGCTGAAACAGAACAGGGCAGAGCGTTCCCGCTCTGCCCCGCAAAGGTTTCCAATTTTATGCTGTTTTTCTGCTCGGACGAACAAATAAGATGCAGCCTACGATGATGCAGATCGCGCACATCACTCCACCGACACCAACGGTCATTCCGATTCCGGACATGGTCCACATCGGAACGAGACCTGCAAAAGCTTCCTTCCAGCACATAACCGCGCTGTAGATACCGTGGTTATCCGGTGCGCTGGAGCTGGAATCCGGGTCAACGGCACGGACAAGTGCAAGACCTGTCGCCGTGTTTCCTGTACCTACTCCGAATGCCATCAATGCTTTTTCAAACCATTCTTCTTTGCAGAACAGCTTGCAGAAGCCAAGAGACATCGCAAGTGTCAGCGCACAGCAGATTGCTGTGTAGATCACGATCGGCACGATGTATGTACTGATGAGTTCGATATCAAGTGTTGCCATTGCTGTGAGGACAACAACCTCAAGTAAAAATCCGCTGACATGCTTGATGGTCTTTACATCAATGTATCGGTCTAGTTTGACTGCCTTCGCAAGATTCCAGATAATCGCTCCGCCGAGGATGCCCTGAATAACAGTCGGAAGAACGCTGACACCCGGCCATACAAGACCGACGGCCTTGATCAGAAGACGACCTGCGTAAACTGCCGCGAGAAGCCAGCCGCCCTGAAGCGCAAGGTGGTTGATACCGATGGAGCTTGTCACGGTGCTGCCGATGGAACTTCTCTTTTCCTCCGGAAGGACTCCGCCATAGTACCAGTCAGGCTGTTTCTGCGCATCCTTAACGAATTTTGTCCAGCCTTTTCTTACACCGATGTTTACAACAACCATGCCGACTAACATAGCCATGATCAGACCAAAGGTAGCAAGGACCATTCCGACAGACAGATTTTCCGGAATACCGAGGTTCTCATACGTCTGTCCTGCCGCACCTGCATTTCCGTGACCTCCCTGGAACGCGAACACACCCATGGTGCCCCATCCCTTCGGAAGACCCGGCCAAAGCACCGCGAGCAGTGCTCCAAGAGCAGCGCCGACTGCCATCTGCATACCGTAGATTCCCTGCTCAACGCAGATGTAATCCATGTATCCGACAACTTTCTTTTTGTTGATCGTAACGCCGAATAACAGAGCCGCCATGATCGGAGCAATCAGGACGTTGGAGAATTTTGAGAAAGACTCCGGAATTTCAACAAGGCCAAGCATCTGCTGACCAAGGATCAGTGCCAGAAGTCCTCCGATCAGGGAAGCCGGAAGGAACAGCTTCTGGATAGGTTTTACGATTTCTCTTACAAAAAATCCTGCGAGCATGAACACGCCAATGAGGATCATGTCGCTAAATAGAGACGCAACTGTCATATGTACCCCCGTAAAAATATTTTCTTTTGATTATTTTGGATGTAGCATTTTGTTTTCTTTTGATTGGCCCAATCTCTTTATGTCCATATTGTATCTCTGTTCTTTTTCAAATACAAACAATGTATTTCTTTTATTTTAACAAAAAATCATTGTTATGTAACTATTGTTTCCTTTATTTTTACGATTGGCTTTTCACATTTACTCTCGTGTTTTCAGACATCTGTGTGAAAAATGCAAAAAGCAGATCAGGGACAGGTTGAGCTTCCTGTCCCTGGTCTGCTTTTCGCAAAATAAGGTTTGGGGTATAACAAACATAAAGTATAGGGGTCTTCATTATGAAATGAATCGATGCTGAATTCTTCCCGGGCATTTGACCGCCCGGGAAGACGGCAGTTCCAGCTCCGCGCATGACAAACTGTCCGTATATGATCTGGATTACGGCTCGTAAACGTCGTCGATGATCTCGAACTCTTTTGCCGCGAGTGTCTTCTCGACCCATTCTCTCTTTGCTGTGCCGTTCTTTGCAGCCGCGAGCTTGCTCTCGTCTGCTGCCTGGAACTTCTTCGCATCCTCTAAGATCTGAGCAGCATCTTTTCTCGGGATAACGATAACGCCATCCGGATCAGCCAGAATGATGTCTCCCGGGTTTACGCTGACTCCACCGCAGGATACCGGTACGTTTACTTCGCCCGGACCCTCTTTATATGGGCCACCCGGTGTTGTGCCTGTGCAGTATACCGGGAAATCCCATTTTCCGATCTCATCGATGTCACGGATCGGTCCATCAAGAACGATACCGGCGATCTTTCTGTCATAGCGAAGGTAAGCCATCATGATCTCACCCATCAGGGAACGTGTATCATCCTCTTCGTTGGATACTACGATGAAGTCGCCTTCCTGTGCAATGTTTAATGCTGCGTGAAGAGCAAGGTTGTCGCCGCCTCTTGCCTTAACAGTGAGTGCCGGCCCGACTGCCATCTGCTCTTTCGGCTGACTTACAAGGCGGATTCTCGGATTCATCGCCGCGTTTCTTCCCATTACATCACATGTGTTGGACGCCGGAATGTTCTTAAACTGCATCATAACCTCTTTGTCCGGCATGTGTCTCTTTAAATAGATTCTCTTACCTACTGCCATTTTGTAATCTCCTTTTCCTTGGATTTTTATGTGGTTGAGATCGCTTCTTTTGCTCTCTCATCTCTTTCTGACCATATTGTATCGCAGGTCTATAACAATTACAAACAATGTATTTATTTGCTTTCCACAATATTTTTTTGTTATCCACTTTACATCCCGGTAAACAGTATATATAATGAAAGTACTGGCGGAAAATCCGTCTTTTCGCAAAACGCTGTTTTACAGTAACTGTTCAGTAGGTCTGCACACTTGCTGCGCTGACCGTAAGAAAACATAGGCTGGAAGTCAAAAATCCCATCGACGCAGGTGCTGTGGGCCAGTGGCACACAGCCAGCACGGACCGAAGCGCAACGTAGAACGTTTTAAAATGGATTTTTACTCGTAACTATGAAGGCACTGAATCGTTACGTCTTGTAAAAGATAAAAGGGGTCTTTTTATGAATTTACTCAGCTTGTACTATTTCGTTGAACTTGCCAAAGAGCTTCACGTCACCAACACAGCCCAGAAGCTCTATATCTCCCAGCAGAACCTAAGCCAGCATATCCAGCGTCTGGAACAGTACTACGGTGTTCCTCTCTTTCACCGGAAGCCAAAGCTCGCCCTTACCTATGCAGGGGAACAGCTCTACGCTGTTGCAGTGAAGATCCTCGCTGAGGAACATGAATTCCAGAACCGCCTCGCCGACATCTCCGAAAAGAGCATCGGCAATCTGAAACTCGGTATCCCGTCTTACCGCGGACAGATCTGTCTTCCGGAGATCCTGCCGAGATTCTATGCGAAATGGCCGAATATCAAGATCGAGCTCTGCAATGAATCCTCCAATAAAATGGAAGAACGTCTCTACAATGGGGAACTTGATATTTTTATCGGTGTCATGTATCAGGATAATCCAAAACTGGAATCTTCCACTCTTCTGACCGACCATATTTATCTGGTCTGTTCCAACGAGCTTTTGCAGCGCCACTATCCCGATTCCTGGCAAAAATTAAAAGAGGAGTCCTTAAGCGGCGTGGAACTGGCACATTTTTCAAAAATTCCGTTCCTGCTCCCAGCCTCCTCCATGAAGCTTCGAAAGACTCTGGATCAATGTTTTCTCGACGCAAAGGTAAAGCCGAATATTTTTCTGGAATCCCAGACTACAGAGCTTTTTATGTCCCTGTATCCGCATAATTATGGGGCATTCTTCTGCACCCAGATGCGTCTCCCAACGCTCTTAGCTGCCCACCCGGATGCCAATGCATTTCCGCTCGCGCTGAAAAAATCACTGATCAACCACCGGCTGGTCCTTGCCTACCACAAAGAACGTTTCCTTCCGGAGTATGCCCATGATTTTATTGAGATCACGAAGGATGTGTTTGATGGGATCGCGAAGGTTCGGCCGAACTGATCTTTGATATCTGCGCCAACTGATGGCAGCTTTTTTCGAAATCATCGCAGAACAAAAAATTCCCCTCTGGAACTCACGCATCCAGTGAGCTCCAACAGGGGAGTTTTTTGTATTTTATGCTATTTTTCTGTTCTTCATCGCCTTCACAGCCATGCTGATGATTGGAACAACAACAGTCAGGAAGATGAGAAGTAAGAGTACAAGGCTCGCCGGTCTCTGTAAGTAATAGAGAAGTATCGGCTGTCCCTTGGACATTAAGATTGCGTTCTTGAAGCCGGACTCACCAGTCGCTTCAAGAAGCATTCCGAGGATGATCGGGGCTGTCGGAAGATTGTGTAAGTCGTTGTAATATTCTTTGTGAACATGGACTGTCCAGGAGTTAAACCATGGAGGATCAATGCTCAAAAGAACTGCTGCAACTGTAGAACCCGGAATACCCAATGTTATCAGTGGAATGATACTTCCTCCCGTTACCGCATTATTAGCCGTCTCTGATGCACAAATCGCCTCTAAAGATCCATCACCAAACTCTTCCGGATGTTTGGATGCTTTCTTTGCCTGGCTGTATGCAAACCACGCGCCGATATCTCCGCCCGCACCCGGTAAAATTCCTACAACAACGTCGATGATTGCGGATCTGATGAAATTCGGGATCAGCTGAACGATTTCCTTCATGGTCGGAAGGAATTTACCTTTCATGCTCTCCTCGTCAACTGTTCTGTGAACTCCCTGCTTAAATGCAAGATACTGTTCACTTAAAACTAATGCCTGGGAGATAGAGAATAATCCGATCAGGGCTGGTACAGTAGAAATTCCCGAATACAGGCCATCAATCCCAAAGGTAAAACGAAGCTGTCCTGTCAATCCATCTGTTCCGATGGTTCCAAGGAATAATCCAAAGCATCCCATTAAAAATCCCTTAATCATAGAGCCGCCGCCGAGACCGCCGATGTTCTCACTGATTTCCATGAAAGTCAGCCGTATGCTATGATCGTTCGTATCACATCAACCACTCGCAAAGTGATCGAGTCAAACCCGAACTTAAAAGTTATCGTTCGTCACGGTGCCGATTTCGACGTTCTTAACGTAAAAACACACCCTGACAACAACATTCAAGTTCTCCACGAACCGGTCGCAAACAGTACCTCCATTGCAGAGGCAGCAATATAGCTCACCTTAGAGTGCAGCCGTAACGTGACTATTCTCCATAAGACATGGGTATGTTGCGATAAAGCAGACAATTTCTACAAGATAAAATTAAAAGTGCGCAAGAACACATTAAAGGCAGAACCATCAATCTGACCGGCAGCGACAACACCGGAAGCTGCGTTACAAAACACTGTCTCACATTCAAGATAAATGTTCTCGCATACGATCCGTAAAAGCCAACTTCTTTTCTCATATAGCGAAAATAGGCAGGACTTATCAAGATGATAGGTTCTGCCTGTTTTTTGCTGTATCTTCATAGAAGAAACCTGTTAGAAATTTTTCTGTAGCTTTTTATAGTCAGTTAACGGTTATTTATTTTCAACTCTCCCTTAATTTTCTCAAGATCATACTCCGGCGCTGCTTTCACCACTGCCTTGTAGATTTCCTTCAATTGATCTGCTGATGTCTCTAAAGCATCTGCAATCTGTTCCAGAGACTGACCTTTCCGGACTTTTTTAACGATTAAGTCAATCTCTTTCTGCCTACGTCCCTGATCGAGTCCGCTATCATATCCATTATCGTATCCTTCCTCATACCCACATTCCCTCACATTTTTCAGATGCAACTCTTCGTTATATTCTGTCAATACCACGTTTCGCACCTCCGCTCTGTTTTTCTTTAAAAGATCCTTCAACACGCCCTCTTTCAAGGACTTACTGATTGCTTCATCTACAGCTTCCTCCAATATCTTTCCGACACGGACTCCCTGTCTCACATTTTCCACAAAATAAGAATAATCGTGCAATGTCTGGCACTTCTCCATTAATTTCTGATTGTATCCATAATTAATATTTAACACGATCGCAGTACACTCCAGCGCTGCCTCCTCATCCTGCCCGCCTTCAAATGAATCTGACAGCCGGAGAATCCTTCTTTCCGGTTCCTTCTTTAAACCGTTATAAAAGACAAGAAACTTCGGCTTTGGGATCATGATCTGCTTTTCGGAATACATATCAAGATGGTTGCTTTCTATCCATCCCTTTAGCAGATCTCCAAAATATATGGTTCCCCTCAATGGCATGTTTGGATTACTGGTACTCTGGGCTTCATACAAATTCAGATAATGTGCAAACAAGAATGAGACATCATTTTTCATCCCCATATACACCACATCTTCCAGCGTATTAATCTCCAGATCGTCCGCATTCGTATACGAACTTCCGTTTACTGCGTTATACAGGCTCAGTAACTCCTCCTTCCCATGAAACACCAGTCGGAAAAGGCTGTCTTTAAAGTTTCTCTTTACTTTCGTCATAGTTTCTCCTTTCATTGTACACGATATATAGTTTTTTTGCAATTTCGTGGGAACGATTTCAGAACTGAAGTCAGATACCACAGACGCCCGGAATCACGGGCAGGGATCTCCAGGAAAGAGATCTGTTTGATAATCTTATATTAGCATATTTGCCTTATAAAAGAAAGTGCTATAACATATAAGCGTCTCTTTTCGTACCAGCGATTTTCAACAACATTTCTTTTTCAATCTTACAAAAACAGATTGTTTTATTTTGTGAACAATCTCCGCTATAATAAAGACAGTGAAAAACAGTTTATCAAAAATGTTTCATTATAGGAGGTATTATCATGGGTTGGAAAATTTTACTCCCACAGGAAATTATGTCCGAAGGCCGTAAGCTTCTTGAGGATGCTGGCCATACCGTAATCGACGGCCGCGGTTTTGAGACAGAGGACGTTCTCGCTGATTTCAAGGAATATCAGCCGGACGCTATGATCGTCCGTATCACACCGATCACACGCGAAGTGATCGAGTCAAACCCGAACTTAAAGGTTATTGTTCGTCACGGCGCCGGTTTCGACGCTCTTGACGTAAAGGCCTGCCACGACAACAATGTACAGGCTCTCTACGCACCGGTCGCAAACAGCACCTCCGTTGCAGAGACAGCAATGTTACTCATCTTAGAGTGCAGCCGTAACGTGACTGTCCTTCATAAGACATGGGTAAATGACTTCTACAAGGCAAAATTAAAAGTCCGCAAGAACACATTAAACGGCAAGACCATCGGTCTGATCGGCTGCGGCAACATCGGAAGCCGCGTTGCAAAGCGCTGCCTCGCATTCGAGATGAATGTTCTCGCATACGACCCGTACAAACCAGCTTCTGAGTTCCCGGACGGCGTTGAGGTTGTCCGCGACCTTGACCGCATCTTCAAAGAGTGCGACTATGTTTCCCTTCACTGCCCGAACACTCCGGTTACCAAGAACATGGTAAATGCAGAGCGTCTCGCAATGATGAAACCAACAGCATTCTTGATCAACACCGCTCGCGGCGGCTGCGTGGACGAGGATGCCCTCTACGAGGCATGCAAGAATGGCGTGATCGCAGGTGCCGGTCTTGACGCAATCAAGAAGGAACCGGTTGATCCGGCTAACCCGCTTCTTACACTCGACAATGTTATCATCTATCCGCATATCGGCGGCAACACATCTGAGGCTGCCCACCGCGCTTCCTACTTCGCAGCTATGGGTGTTCAGGAAGTTTACGAGGGCAAGAAGCCAACATGGCCGATCAACGATGTTGACTATAAGACAGCTAAGACCTACACAGACACAAAGAAACCGGATACAAAACCGGCTGGAATGTTTGATTTCTAATCAATCGTTTGCCAACTTCTTTTCTCATATAATGAAAGCAGGCAGGACTTATCGGAGTGATAGGTTCTGCCTGTTTTTTATAGTTGATACATCTGTCCAAATCACCCATACTATAGGCAGATAGCGCATCTATCTTTAAAAGCAGACCGCTGTCGGTCGTGCGGGATATAAATAGACCGTGCTAACGTAGTTCGCTTCCGGTCATGCGAATCATAAATAGACCGTGTTAAAGTCTTTAAAGCCCTCTGATTTTTCAGGGGGCTTCATTCATCTGAATAGGAAATGAATTTATAGTATTTTAAAGATCCATTTGAAAATTTATACTGGATGGTTCCATGCAGCTCAAAAATAGAGAAATTTGAAAAATTAATTTTAAAGAAACAATCAGAAAACAAACCGACTGATTCCGTCAGAATCATTAAAATATTCGGCAAAAAATCCGTCCTCCTTTTTCAGGATATCTCGACAGATGCGCTGATTCTACTGCAAAAAAATCCCACCAAACATATCACATTTTCTCCTGTCATACATTCGGTGGGATATCATAATCCTATTTATAACGACTCTATGTTATTTAAACAACCCGCGCTTCTTCTTCGGCTCCGGGGAAATTCCCTTCATTGCATCGTCAAAACGCTTCAAAGCCTCTTTCTGCTCCTCCGTAAGCTTCTCCGGAACCGTAACAACAAGCGTTACATAATGGTCACCGCGGATGTTCTTATTTCTGAGAGACGGAACACCCTTGCCGCGGAGACGTACCTTCGTGTCGGTCTGGGTTCCCGGTTTTACCTCGTACTCAACCTCGCCGTCGACGGTCTTGATCTTGATCGGACCGCCAAGTGCTGCTGTCGCGAAAGAGATCGGAACGGTCGAGAAGATGGATGTCTCCTGGCGCATAAATACCGGGCTTCTGGATACGGTTACCTCAACGAGAAGGTCTCCTCTCTCGCCGCCGTTCGTTCCAGGCTCTCCTTTTCCTGCGATACGGATGCTCTGCCCATTGTCAATACCTGCCGGAATCTTGACCTGGATCTTCTTCTTGCTGGAGATATATCCGGTACCGTAGCAGTCCGGGCACTTCTCCTTGACGATCTTACCGGTACCGCGGCAGTCCGGACATGTCTGGACATTCTGTACCTGACCGAAGAAGGACTGCTGGGTGTAGACGATCTTACCTTTACCGTTACATTTCGGGCAGGTAACCGGAGATGTACCAGGCTTTGCGCCTGTTCCGTGACATTTCGGACACTCATCCTTCAATGTGAGCTCGATCTCTTTCTCGCAGCCAAAAATCGCCTCTTCAAATGTGATCCTTACGCCGGTTCTTAAATTTGCGCCGCGCATGGGACCGTTGCTGCTTCTTCCGTAAGCGGAACGTCCACCTCCGAAGAAGTCTCCGAAGATATCTCCAAAGATATCTCCCATGTCGGCTCCGTTGAAATCGAAGCCGCCGTAGCCGCCGGCTCCGCCTGCGCCGCCCTCGAAGGCCGCATGACCGAACTGGTCATATTTTCTTCTCTTTTCCGGATCACTTAAAACGCTGTATGCCTCGGAAGCTTCCTTGAACTTTGCCTCCGCCTCTTTATCTCCCGGATTTGCGTCCGGATGGTATTTCTTTGCAAGAACTCGATATGCTTTCTTTAACGCCGCTTCGTCCGCATCTTTCGGCACGCCGAGGACTTCGTAATAATCTCTCTTGGTCTCTGCCATTTCTTTATTCTTACCTTTCCTGTTAGTGAGCGGTACCACGCTTCACGCGTACCTTTTTACGGAACCTGCCGCAGCAGCGTTTCCGGATCGTTATCGATCAAAATCTTGATACAAGGCAACCGAAAGAACGCCCCCTCTTGGGCGTTCTTTCGGATTTATTGTGCCTGACTCGCGCCAAATGGCAATTCCGGCTCGATCAGACTGTATTTCTGATTTAGACTTCTTTGTAGTCGCCATCAACGACATCATCGCCATATCCAGCCTGGCTTGCGCTCTGTCCAGCCTGCGGACCTGCCTGGCCCTGTGCGCCTGCTGCGCCCTGAGCTGCCTGAGCCTGCTCATAAACCTTTGCGAAGAGCTTCTGCGCGCTGTTCATGAGTTTCTCTTTCGCTGCCTTGATCTCCTCGACCTGGGCGTCTGTCATCTGCTCTGCCGGAGCTTTGTTGACCGCTTCCTTGAGGGCATTCAAGTCAGCCTCAACAGCGGCCTTATCGTTTGCATCGATCTTATCGCCAACTTCTTCCATTGCCTTCTCTGTCTGGAATACCATGGAATCAGCTTCATTTCTTGTATCGATCGCTTCTTTCTTCTTCTTATCCTCAGCCTCGTAAGCTGCAGCTTCCTTAACAGCCTTATCGATATCATCCTTGGACATGTTGGATCCGGATGTGATGGTGATATGCTGCTCTTTGCCTGTGCCGAGATCCTTAGCGGATACGTTTACGATACCATTTGCATCGATATCGAAAGTAACTTCGATCTGCGGAACACCTCTTCTTGCCGGAAGGATACCGTCAAGACGGAACTGGCCAAGAGTCTTGTTGTCTCTTGCGAACTCACGCTCACCCTGTACAACGTGGATATCTACGGCTGTCTGGTTATCAGCAGCTGTGGAGAATACCTGGCTCTTCTTTGTCGGGATCGTTGTGTTTCTCTCGATCAGCTTAGTAGCTACGCCGCCCATTGTCTCGATGGAAAGGGAAAGCGGAGTTACATCGAGAAGAAGGATGTCACCTGCACCGGCGTCGCCTGCTAACTTACCACCCTGGATCGCTGCGCCGATGGCTACACACTCATCCGGGTTTAAGCTCTTGCTCGGCTCTTTGCCTGTTAACTGTTTAACCTTTTCCTGTGCGGAAAGCATACGTGTGGAACCACCTACGAGGAGAACCTTGGAGAGCTCTGCCGCTGTTAAACCAGCGTCTCTTAACGCGTTCTGTACCGGAATTGCTGTTCTCTCGATGAGGTCGCTTGTCAGCTCATCGAATTTAGCTCTTGTGAGGTTCATATCTAAGTGCTTCGGTCCCTCAGCAGTTGCTGTGATGAACGGAAGGTTGATGTTTGTTGTTGTTGCGGAAGAAAGCTCTTTCTTTGCTTTCTCAGCAGCTTCTTTTAATCTCTGAAGTGCCATCTTATCGCCGGAAAGATCTACGCCCTCTGTCTTCTTGAACTCGTCGATCATCCACTGTGTGATACGGTTATCGAAATCATCACCACCGAGGTGTGTATCACCGTTTGTTGCAAGAACTTCGATAACGCCGTCACCGATCTCGATGATGGAAACATCGAATGTACCGCCGCCGAGGTCATATACCATGATCTTCTGCTCTTTCTCGTTGTCAAGACCGTAAGCAAGGGCTGCCGCTGTCGGCTCGTTGATGATACGCTTTACATCAAGACCGGCAATCTTACCGGCATCCTTTGTTGCCTGACGCTGGGCATCGTTGAAGTAAGCCGGAACTGTGATAACTGCCTCTGTTACCTTCTCTCCGAGGTAGCTCTCAGCATCTGCTTTTAACTTCTGAAGGATCATCGCGGATATCTCCTGTGGTGTGTACTTCTTGCCGTCGATATCTACCTTGTAGTCGGTACCCATATGTCTCTTGATGGAGGAGATGGTTCTGTCAGCGTTTGTTACTGCCTGACGCTTTGCCGGCTCGCCCACAAGTCTCTCACCTGTCTTTGTAAAAGCAACGATAGACGGTGTTGTTCTAACACCTTCTGTATTGGCGATAACTGTTGGTTTACCGCCTTCCATAACTGCTACGCAGCTGTTTGTTGTACCTAAGTCAATACCAATGATCTTACTCATAATGATTTTCCTCCTCTAAATTTGGAATATTAGGAATGAGTGGTCGTCCAGCAGTCTCTGCCGGGTGATCACATTGTTTCAATGTTAGTTTGCAACCTGCACCATGCTGTGACGGACGATGGAATCTTTGTAGGTGTAGCCCTTCTGGAGCTCCACTGCCACAACATTCTCGCCGAGATTCTCATCCTCCACATGCATCACTGCGTTGTGGAAGTTCGGGTCGAACGGTTTTCCGACTGCCTCGATCGGCTTAACGCCCATATCATCGAGTGTCTTTACAAATTGCTTATATATCTTTTCCATTCCGTCTGCAAACGCGGATCCTTTCGCGTCTTCCGGAATGGAATTAAGACCTCTTTCAAAGTTATCGACGATCGGAAGGATCTTTTCGATCACATCCTTTGCGCCGATCTCATACATTGCGGACTTTTCCTTGTCCGTTCTCTTGCGGTAGTTATCAAACTCCGCCATGGATCTCTTGAGCTTGTCATTTAACTCATCGATCTTCTCGTCCTTCAGATCTTTCTTCTTTTCAGAAGCTTTTTCCTCTTTTTCGGACGTCTCTTTATTTTCTTTTTCGGAAGCGGCTGCCTCTTTGGTTTCTTTTTCCTCAGAAACGGCTTTTTCCGTTTTCTCTTTTTCTAACTCTTTCTCTTTCACTGCTCTCTTCACCTTTCATTTTTAAACGTTTCGTTCAGCTGCGCAACTAACGATCTCAAGGTCGATACAACTTTTTCGTAGTCCATTCGTTTTGGTCCCACGATACCGATCGTTCCGCGCATCCCATCGCCGAGCGCATAATTTGCGGTTACGATGCTGCAGTCTTTCATGCTCTGGACCGGAGTTTCATCTCCGATATAGACCTGAATTTCATTGTCCGGATCATCCGTTTTATTCTGCTGCTGCTCATCGATCAGTCCCCTGAGAAGTTCTTTATGTTCCAAAGTACCGATCAGCTGGCTCGCTTTTTCCGTATCGGAAAGCTCCGGGTATTTGAAAATATTGGTTGCCCCGCTGGTATAGATCTGGAGATCTTCGTCCTGGGAGCGGATCACTTCACTGACTTCATTCAGCACCAGATCCACCACTCTTCTGTGGGATCCGGCCTGTTCTTTCATTTTTGCGATCACGCCAAGGTTGATCTCCTCGATCGTCAGACCGTTCAGGCTGCTGTTTAAAAGAATATTTAAATTCAGAAGCTCTTCGTCACTGAGTTCCTCATCGATCGTAACAAAGGAGTTTCTTATAATATTTCCTTCCACAACGACTACCACCAGAAGTTTGTGTTCCTCCACCTTCGAGAGCTGGATAAACTTTAACTTTGTCTGGTTGTAACTCGGTCCGCTGATCAAGGTCGCATAGTTCGTATTGTTGGCAAGAACCTTTGCAAGCTGCTTCAGAAGCAGTTCCACGCGGTCTACCCGCTGGATCATAAGTTCCTGCATATGCTCGACCTGACTATCTTTTTCCTTGATGATCTGGTCAACATAGAAACGGTAACCTTTATCGGAAGGAATTCGTCCCGCCGAGGTATGCGGCTGAATGATGTAACCAAGTTCTTCCAGATCAGACATCTCATTTCGGATCGTCGCGGAGCTGAGCTTCAGATCCGAGTATTTGGAAATCGTTCTGGATCCCACCGGCTCACCGGTCTCCAGATACGTCTGGATAATCGCTTTTAAAATTTTTTCTTTTCTCTCATCCAGTTCCAAAACTCTCACCTCTTCTCTCTTCTTTATTAGCACTCTTTATTGAGGAGTGCTAACATTTACAGTTGTTACTATATTACTTAGTGTATTGTTTGTCAAGGGCTTTTGATAATTTTCACATTTTTTTCACTATTTTTTTCATCGCCTTTTTCTACCAGGATTTTACAGGATCCGCCCGGCTTTCCCCTGGATTTTCCTGTGAATCCCGGGGGCTTTACGTCACATTAAGAACATTTCTGCCATATGGGGGGACTGTTTGCGTCCTGGCAGTAATACCCAAAAACTTGACAAATTTGGAAAATCATGTATAATACATACTTGTTTCCAAATTGTTACATTTTTATTACATATCTGCATATAATTTGTAATAGATATGAAACAAAAAAAGAAAGGATTGTTATATGAAGAAATTTAGATTGACCATCTGTGTTTTACTGACCGTCATTTCGATGCTCTTAAACACCGTATGTGCATTCGCAAGTACCCCGAAAAACTCTGGCCACCTGGACAGCATCGATGGAAATAAGGTTTCCGGATGGGCGTGGAACTCCGCTGCCCCGGATACCCCGGTCTCCGTCACCGTCACTGTGGCCAACTCCCATACAGGCGAGTCTCTTTTATCTGAAACCGCCGAAGCTGATATCGAGCGCAATGACTTAAAGGAAAGCGGCATCGGAAACGGTGCCCACGGCTTTGAGATTATGATCGACTGGTCCTCCATCCCGGATGATACCTACATGATCAAGCTCAGCGTGAACGGCACAGCACTTCCGTTAGCTTACCAGTACGATACCGCAACAAAGATCATCAAAAATGCCACCCTCGTTTCCTTAGGTACATTTAAGACCACAGCTTACTGTCCGTGCAGAAGCTGCTCCGAAGGTTACGGACGTCTCACAAAGACCGGAACCCAGGCGACCGCAAGCCGCACCGTAGCCGTTGACCCGCGGGTCATTCCGCTTGGAAGCCACCTTTTGATCGATGGTGTCGAGTATATCGCTGAGGACGTCGGAGGCGGCGTCAAAGGAAAACATATCGATATTTTTTACAACACACATTCCGAAACAAGAAATCACGGTGTGGAACGTTCTGAGGTCTATCTGATCCAGTCGTAACCTCGTCGGTATGTAATTTTAAATTTCCAGTAACTGTCCAGTACCTTCAATCCGATACGTTACTGCGGTCCGCGCAGCAGGCGTGCAGATCCGCCTGACAGTTACGATTTCCAGACACATAAAAAGGGAATCCTTCTAAAGCATATCACATGCCTACGAAAGATTCCCTTTCCTATTATATGTATTCTGTCACTTCATTCAAAACACAACCCGCATTCGCAGGATCACCCATTCTCTTAAACGGTATGTCCCTTCGCCACATAAAACGGCTGTGTATCCGTTCCCTTCAGCTCCTGACCGACCTCAATCGTCACGTTCTTGTCTGTGACAACGTAATCCAGCCGTGCGCCTGCTTTCACCACAGTATCCTGCATCAGGACACAGTTTCTGATCTTTGCGCCCTTCGCGATCTTAACACCTCTAAAGAGAACACAGTTCTCCACATCACCTTCGATCACGCAGCCATCAGCTACAAGGTTATTTTTTGTCTTGCATCCGTTAATATATCTTGTCGGGTTATCATCACGGATCTTTGTATAGATCTGGCCGCCAGTAAACAGCGCATCCAGATTCTCATCATCGAGAAGTTTCATATTCTCATCGAAGTAGCTCTTTAAGCCACAGATCCGCGCGTAATATCCATCATATTTATATCCGCGGATGTTATATTTTTCCAGACGCGGTGCAAGAATATCACGCTCAAAATAGGAGTAACCACGAACAAATGCACCATGGATCTTCTCGATCAACGCTTCTCGTTCCATAATATAAATATTCATCGAAAGATTCTGGATCCCAGGTTCCTCGGAATTCATGAAGATCCGTCTGACGCGCCCGTCTTCCAGACACAGTGTATAATACATATCCTCATGAACACCGGCGCGGATCAGCTCCTCCGGTATTTCCTGCTCCGTGTACGCGATCGACACATCCGCTCCGCTCTCAATATGTTCCTGCAGCATGGCACCAAAATCAAAGTCAACTGCAATGTTGGCATCCGTCATGATCACGTATTTTTCCTTTTTGTTCTTTAAAAAAGGAAGAATACTTTCAAGTGCCTGAACACGGCCGCTGTAAACCTTCATATTTTTTTCCGCATATGGCGGGAAAATACTAAGACCGCCATTTTTTCTTAAAAGATCCCATTCACGACCGGATCCCAGATGATCCATCAGGGAATGATAATTCTCACGGACAACAATGGCAATATCACTGATGCCGCAGTTTGCCATGCTGGAAAGAAGGAAATCGATGATCCGGTAACGACCCGCAAACGGAATGGATGCCATCAGACGGTCTCCGGCAAGCTCCGGAATCAGATTATCATAACTGTTCGGGAAAATGATCCCGAGCGCATTTACGTTGGAATTTACCATTGTTCCTCACCATCCTCCACATTTTTATTGACCATGGCATTCGGACCGATCTTTGCGTCCTTTCCAATGGTAATTCCGGAACCGATCGTAGCGACTCCGTGGCTACCATCCTTCGGCATTGCACCGACCGTGGCATGTTCCCCGATCACCACTTTCTCTGCAACGATACAGTGTTCCACAACAGCTCCCGCTTTTATGACAGTACCGCCCATCACAACGGCATCCTCGACCCGCGCACCCTTTTCTACTTTTACGCCGGAAAACAGGATTGAATGCTTTACGGTTCCATTGATCCGGCAGCCGTCTGTGATCATAGAGTTCTGAATCACTGCATCGGAGCCGACCTTATGTCCAGTCATTCCGCTGTTACGGCTGTAGATCTTCCAGTTTTCATCAAAGAGGTTGATTCCGCTGTGCTCCGGATCCAGGACCTCCATATTCGCCTCCCAGAGAGAGGAGATCGTTCCAACATCCTTCCAGTATCCCTCAAAGTGGTACGCGTACATCTTCCGTCCGTCTCTTAAGAGGTTCGGAATGATATTGTTTCCAAAATCATTCTCAGAATTCGGATCTGCTTCATCCTCGATCAAGTACTTCTTTAAAATATCCCAGTTAAAGATATAGATTCCCATAGAAGCCAGATTTGACTTTGGATTCTTTGGCTTCTCCTGAAACTCTGTGATGCGGTCATTTTCATCCGCAACCATCAGACCGAAACGGGATGCCTCCTCCCACGGCACCTCCATAACGGCAACGCTGAATTCCGCACCTTTTTCCTTATGGAAGCGCAGGAAATCACTGTAATCCTGCTTGCAGATCTGATCACCGGATAAGATGATCACATACTGCGGATCGTAGCGCTCGATGAACGGAATGTTCTGATAGATTGCGTTTGCGGTTCCCTTATACCAGTCGGAACCGGATGCTTTCTGATACGGCGGAAGTACATGGACTCCACCATAGAGACGGTCAAGATCCCACGGCTGACCATTTCCGATATACTCATTTAATACCATCGGCTGGTACTGTGTTAAAATTCCCACCGTATCGATTCCTGAGTTTACGCAATTCGAAAGTGGGAAATCAATAATCCTGTATTTTCCACCAAACGGAACGGCAGGTTTTGCAAGCTTCTGTGTCAGCGCATAAAGTCTGGAGCCCTGTCCACCGGCAAGAAGCATTGCGATCATTTCTTTTGCCATATAAATGTCCCCCTGTGTTTTGGATATGTCTCTCCGTGCAAGATTCCGTGTCATAAGGCATGCGGCAATCTTGCGTTTTTCGTAACTGTTCAGTGCCCTCACAGTTACCGTTTTTCTCAAAATATGTCTCACGGATTAGTTAAATTATAGCATGGTTTTCTGTTTTTTGACAGTTTTTTATGTATTTTTACCATTTTTTACTTTTCTCATATATTCCTTTAGTGTATTATAAGATCGGCTTTTTTTAATGTGCCTTTGTGTAATAGGGAATTCCTCAGAATCTCCTGTTACATGAAAAAGCGCAGTCTCTGAAGGCTTTTATCCCTGCAGAAACTGCGCCATAATATAATTGCTCACATCAAGTCCGTAATCTGTCAGCACAAACCGGTCTCCCCGAAATTCCGCTGCCTTTTCCTCCACAAATGTTTCCATAAGTCCCGGATAAACCTCTTCAGCAGACATGCCGAATCTGCGTTCAAATTCTGAGAGTGACACCCCCGCTGTCATCCGTAGTCCCACATAGAAGAATTCCTCCTCCATGTCTTTCTTCGTAAGCTTCTCCACATCTGTAAACGTCCCTGGCTTTTCTTCCAGATACTGCTGCATATCGGAACTGACCGCAAACCTGCTGCCATTCATATAGGAAGATGCCCCAAGACCCAGTCCAAGATACGGCACGCCGGTCCAGTATCCGATATTATGGCGGCACTCCCGTCCCGGCTTCGCGTAATTGGAGATCTCGTACCGCTCGTATCCGCACTCCCGCAGGAATCGTTTCGTCTCATGGTACATCTCCCGCTCGGAATCCTCGTCGGGAAGAAGCTTTCTCCCTTCCTCACTTCCGTACTTTTCTCCAAATGGCGTTCCCTCCTCAATGATCAGGCTGTACGCCGAAATATGCTCCGGCTCCAGATCCGTGACCCATTTCAGGGTGTCCTTCCAGGATTCGCAGGTCTGCCCCGGAAGCGCTGACATGAGATCGATGTTTAAGTTCGTAAATCCACACTCTCTGGCAAGTGCAAAGCTTTCCAGAAATTCCGCCCAGGTATGGATCCTCCCCAGAAGTTTCAGTTCCCGGTCGTTCGCCGACTGAAGACCAAAGCTTATCCGGTTGATCCCGGCTCTCCGGTACTCCTTCAGTTTTTCCCGTGTAACGGTCCCCGGATTTGCTTCCATGGAGATCTCCGCTCCGTCACTGATCTGAAATGCACGGTTCACATGCTCCATAAGATCCACGATCAGACGAGATTCCGGTACGGATGGAGTTCCTCCACCGATAAAGATCGTATCGACCGGAATATCCCCATATTCCTTTCCCATACAGTCAATATCTTCCATCAGCCGCTTTGCATACTGTCTCTGAAGCTCCTGTCCGGATGGGAATGAAAGGAAATCGCAATACGCGCATTTTTTTACACAAAACGGAATATGGAGGTACAGCTCCATTCCGCCGCTCATCTGAGAACCTCATCGAGCATCTCGATCTCATCCTCAAACAGACAGTAGCCCGGATCCCTGGCCTTCACCGCTGCAAGGACATCCTCGATCTTCATCCATTTTACAGATTCGACTTCTTCCTTCTGAAGTACGATCGTCTCGATCTCTACGGGCTTTTCGTATACGAAGACACGGCTCTTTTCATGATTCTTAAAGATCCGCCCATGAAACTCTCCTTCGTAGCGCCCATCATGGACTCCGACAAACCTCAGATCGTCCGGTTCTGCCATGATCCCCAGCTCTTCCTTTAACTCCCTGAGCGCCGACTTCAGATAATCCTGTCCCGCCGGGATATGTCCGGCACTGGAGATATCGTAACAGCCGGCGAAGGAGTCCTTTTCACTGCTCCGCTTCTGTAAAAGAAGGTCATGTCCTCCGTCCTCCCGTTTCCTTACGACCCAGACGTGGCTCGTCCGGTGCCAGTCGCCGTGAAGATGGACCAGTGTGCGCTCTCGCACCTGTCCGGACGGTTCCCCCTTCTCATCGAGAAGATCTAAAAGCTCCATCGGCTTTCCGTTGAGGACCGCCTCCTTTAAAAGATCATCCCGGTAACAGAGTTTTAGGGAGAAAAACGGCGCGTCCTCATCAAGAAGATAGTGGAAGATCCGGTCTCCTTCCCACAGATTCAGGCTGTCGATCTGCTCCTTTGGGACCCACTCCAGGGTTCCCTCATTGCAGTCTGCCAGTTCACCGGTGAAATCGTCCGCTGTGTAGAGGAAAATATATTCCATCTCATCATCGTCATCGTTGTACACGAAAGTCAGAACACCCCGGAGTCTATAGCTTGTGAGCGTCAGGCCTGTTTCCTCTTTCGTCTCACGCAGAATGCAGTCCTCCGGGCTCTCCCCCCGCTCAAACTTTCCGCCGATTCCGATCCATTTATCCTTATTCACGTCATGTTTCTTCTTGACACGGTGGATCATCAGATATTTGTCATCTTTTTCAATATAGCATAATGTTGTAAGTTTCATATTATTTACCATTCTGGCACGAAACAAAGCCGTTTCTGGAGCTTTTTGCCATAGAACCTTTCCTACTGTACAAAAAAGTCCATTTCTATATGATCGTCTGAAATGGACTTTTTTCTGTATATCAATATTTTAATTATTCTTCATCCAGCTTCAGAACGCTCATAAACGCCTTCTGCGGAATCTCTACGTTTCCGACCTGGCGCATGCGCTTCTTGCCTTCCTTCTGTTTCTCAAGAAGCTTCTTCTTACGGGAGATATCACCACCGTAGCACTTCGCGAGGACATCCTTTCTCATGGCTCTCACCGTCTCGCGGGCAATGATCTTACCACCCACGGCGGCCTGGATCGGGATCTCGAATAAATGCTTCGGGATCTCATCCTTCAGCTTTTCACACATCTTTCTGCCGCGCTCGTAAGCGGATCCCTCAAACACGATGAAGGAAAGAGCATCCACAGTTTCCTTATTGATCAGGATATCAAGTTTTACAAGCTGTGACTGCTCGTATCCCTTCAACTCGTAGTCGAAGGACGCATAACCGCGGGATCTGGATTTCAGCGCGTCAAAGAAGTCGTAGATGATCTCGTTTAACGGGAGCTCATACTTTAAGAGTGCACGCGTCTCTTCCATATATTCCATGCCAAGATAAACGCCGCGGCGCTCCTGGCATAACTGCATGATCGCGCCCACAAATTCTGTGGTCACCATGATCTCTGCGGAGACGATCGGCTCCTCCATATATTCGATCTCCGACGGATCCGGCATGTTGGACGGGTTCGTGAGGTCGATCACCTCGCCGTTCGTCTTGTGGATCCAGTATACAACGCCCGGTGCTGTTGTCACGAGGTCAAGGTTGTACTCGCGCTCCAGACGCTCCTGAATGATCTCCAGATGTAAAAGACCTAAGAATCCACAGCGGAAGCCAAAGCCTAACGCAACCGATGTCTCCGGCTCAAAGAACAGGGACGCATCGTTTAACTGAAGCTTTTCCAATGCGTCACGGAGCTCCGGATATTTTGCTCCATCTGCCGGATAGAGTCCGCAGTACACCATAGGAGTTACTTTCTTATATCCCGGAAGCGGGGCCGCGCACGGATTTAAGCGGTTTGTCACCGTATCACCCACGCGGGTATCTTTCACGTTCTTGATGCTGGCTGTGATATAGCCAACCATGCCGGCCCTAAGCTCATCACAGGGGATAAACTGGCCTGCGCCGAAATATCCGACCTCAACGACATCGTAGGAAGCCCCCGTCGCCATCATCTGGATCGGGGTACCTTTCTTCACGGTTCCCTCCTTCACACGGCAGAATACGATAACGCCGCGATAGGAATCGTAGAGGGAGTCAAAGATCAGCGCCTGAAGCGGTGCCTCCGGATCTCCCTTCGGAGCCGGGATCTTATGGACGATCGCTTCCAAAACATCCTCGATATTGATTCCCATCTTCGCGGAGATCCTCGGTGCGTCGTGAGCCTCAAGTCCGATCACGTCCTCGATCTCCTCCGCCACACGGTCCGGATCAGCGCTCGGAAGGTCGATCTTATTGATGACCGGGACAACATCAAGATCATGGTCAAGGGCAAGATACACATTTGCAAGGGTCTGGGCCTCGATGCCCTGAGCCGCATCTACAACAAGGATCGCACCGTCACAGGCTGCAAGACTTCTGGACACCTCATAGTTAAAGTCCACGTGACCTGGGGTGTCGATCAGGTTAAAAATATACTCCTCGCCGTCCTTTGCCTTATAAACCGTGCGGACTGCCTGGGATTTGATCGTGATTCCACGCTCTCTCTCAAGATCCATATTGTCAAGGATCTGAGCCTGCATCTCACGGCTTGTCAAAAGACCTGTTTTCTCGATTATACGGTCTGCCAATGTAGATTTACCGTGGTCGATATGGGCAATGATACAGAAATTTCTGATTTTATCCTGGGAATAATGAACCATTCATGTTCCTCTCTTCTATTATTTTTCTTCATTTATAAGATCTATTTTTCTGCCGCCGGATTCGAAAGTTCTGCATAATACCATATAAAAACGATTTTATCCACAGGTGTTTTGCCTGTAAGGGGCAGAAATAGCAATTTATCATACTAAATATAGCATTTTTTAGGTATCTGCGCAAGCAGTACTATGAAGTTTGAGCTGCATAAAAAATAGACAAAAAAGAGACAACTTGCGGCGCTATTATATATTCCGAAATCAATTGACATTCTACCTGTTCTGATTTAGACTTTAAATAACATCTTGTCACGTATTTTCAGGACATTTCTTTGTCCCGTCACCCGTTCACCTTTTCTATCTGTACAGCAGCTGTCCGGCAGGTTCACAGATCCTGTATCCTCTATGCTCTGTCTACGTCCGCCGCACAGCTCTCAGGAGATGATAACATTTATGAATCAAACTCAGAAAAAGAAGCAGTCCCTGGACATGACCTCGGGCTCCATCACGAAACTCCTGATCATGTTCGCGGTTCCTCTCGTGATCGGAAATCTCTTTCAACAGTTGTACAATACTGTGGACAGTCTTGTCGTCGGGAACTTTGTCGGCTCCCATGCCCTCGCCGCCGTCGGTTCAACCACCAGCATCATCAATATGATCGTCATGTTCTTTACCGGAACATCTATCGGTGCCGGTGTTGTCATCAGCCGGTATTATGGAGCCCACGATGATGAAAAGCTTCACATTGCCGTTGAAACCACAATGGCGGTGACCTTCATCTGCGGAATCATTCTCACCGGTCTTGGGATCGTTGTTGCCCCCTTTATGCTAAAATTCATGTCCACACCGGAGGATGTCCTGCCATCCGCTTCCATATACTTAAAGATCTATTTTTCCGGTGTTTTCGGACTTCTTGTATACAATATGGGAAGCGCGATCCTGCGTGCGGTAGGCGATACAAAACGGCCTCTGTACTTTCTCTGTCTCTCCAGTGTCATGAACATCGGCCTTGACCTTCTATTTGTAGTGGGATTCGGCATGGCCATTGAGGGGGTTGCCTACGCGACGATCATATCCCAGTTTGTTTCCGCAATTCTCGTACTCATCGTTCTCACCAGAAGTAAGGAAAATTACCGGCTGACCTGGAAGGACCTGCGGATCGACAAAAAAATCTTCCGGCAGATCCTCATGATCGGACTTCCGACAGGCTTTCAGCAGTCACTGACCTCATTTTCCAACGTGTACGTTCAGTCCTATATCAACACCTTCGGATCCAGCTGCATGGCCGGATGGAGCAGCTACTCCAAGATCGACCAGTTTGTCTTCCTTCCGATGCAGAGTATCGGACAGGCATCCACGACCTTTATGAGCCAGAATCTCGGAGCCGGGAATCTGCCCCGTGCGAAAAAAGGGACCGGCGTGGCTCTCAGGCTGGCACTGCTCATCACCTTCGCCAGTGCCGGGGTTCTTTTCCTCTTTGCGCCGCAGCTTGTCGCAGTCTTCAATCAGGAGCCGGATGTCGTCCGATACGGAACGTTGTTTCTCCGGATGAACGTATTCATGCTGGCGTTCTGCTGCCCGAATCAGGTCGTTGCGGGCGCAATGCGCGGGGCCGGAGATTCCAGAACCCCGATGCTGATCATGCTGTTCTCCTTCGTCCTGTTCCGTCAGATCTATCTCTATATCGCAACTTCGATCTGTAATACAGCTGCTGTCGTCGGCTTCGGATATCCGGTGGGCTGGATCGTAGCCTCCGTCCTCGTAGAGATCTATTATATGTCCGGAAAATGGGAGAAAAAGATCAATATGTAACCACTCCCTGCGTTCTTTCTATTCTCCTGTAAGTACCTGATCCAGGAGATCGGCTAACGGCACCATCGCCGCTTTCGCCTCCGCATACGTGTTTGTCTGAGCGCCCACCTCGACGAGGGCGGAACGCTCCCGGACATGCTCGTTATAGCGGAGGCCTTTTAAATAGATCTTTCTTGTGAGCCCCGGATATTTTTCTGCGGCCAGAAGCTGCATCTGGAAGCTGAACGCCAGATTTTCTTTGAGATTTGGGTTCGGGAGATACTCGATGGGACCGTCAGGGCTCATGGATGTCCCGTTAAAGAACATGATCTTCGCAGTCTCTGTTCCATTGATCTCCGTCAAAAGTCTCGTCCCGTCCGCGACACCGTCCCGATGGATATCCAATACGACCTCAAGCGACGGATATTTCTGCAGGAGTCCTGTGATTCCGTCGAGAGCATAGGTATATGCCGCGCTCCGGTCCAGTTTTCCGTTCCGATCGTCATAAACACTCTCATCGTGATACACGTTGTATCCCTTTTCCCTGAGAAGTTTCGCCAGCTCTTCCCCGAGGTGGAGTACATCTGCTTCCGGATTTTTTGGATAGTCTGCGTAGGTCTCCTGAGAGTGGGTGTGATAGATCAGGATCTGAGGGACACTGGCATCTTTTTCGATGGAAAGATCCGCGGACAGGAAATCGGCTGCCTGCATCAGATCGCGGCTTGCTGTCGTTGTGGGATGGACATTATAGAACTTTTTCATCAGATAATCGTAATCGTTCAGTTTTTCTAAAATAATTCCGGAGGATCCGGAGTTGAATCTCCTCTCTGTAAAAAGACCTGTCTGTGTTGTTTTTTCCTCCTGAACTGGTTCGTTTTCATTCGATTTCCTCTCCTCCGTATTTAAATCCGTGTTTTCCCTGGCTGTGATCTTTTCCGCCCGCAATTCTTCGTTTTCATTCTCGATCCCGAATATCTCCCTGCATTCTTCTCTCTGTCTGCCGCTGCCATTTTTTCTATTTCCCAGAAAAAAAGCCGTGCCTTCGTCCTCCTTCCACGCCGGAAGAAATCCCCGCACCACATCGTCTGTGATCCGCACTGCATAGTTTTCATAAAATTTCTCACATGCACTGACAAATAACCCACGTCCAGAATACAGCACCGCTGCACATACTGCTGCCAGTGCGATCCACCGCCCGGCATACCGGATCATCTCAATGATATTCCCGATCATCTGCACAACAAACAGGCGGTCTGCCTGAAGCATCCGCTTAAAATAATACCATCTCCGCCTCATACTGTCCGCCTGTGCTGCTGTTTCCTTATAGTTTATGTGAATGTGTGGATGTTCAGTACCTGTCAGTGAGAACTATCTCTCTTCAAACAGCGCTCCATGGAGCGCCTCCGAGATCGTAAAACTTAAGAAATCCACCCGCTCATCAATATCATGGGGGGTCACATACATAGGCCCCAGATCCGGCTTTAGAAGTTCCCTGACAAGCTCATAAACTTCTTCTACCTGAAGGTGCTCCGGATTTTCTGTTTTCCGGATGCCGTCCTCGATCTGTTCTCTCAAAACCTCCGTCATCGCCCCAACCGTATCATACACGATCGCCGCCGCTCCGACGACCATCGGGATCCCGATCGCAAACACAGGGATCCCCAGTGTTTCCTCCGTCAGCCCGCTCCGATGGTTCCCGACTCCGGATCCCGGCTGGATCCCTGTATCGGAAAGCTGTACTGTAATCCCCAGCCGCCCCGCGCTCCTGGCCGCTAACGCATCCACAACGATGACCGCGTCCGGCTCTGTCTCCTGCACAATGCCTCTCACGATCTCCGCCGTCTCCATCCCTGTCTGAGCCATCACCCCCGGTGTGATCCCGCTTAAGACCGGGTATCCGTGCTTCCTGCAAAAATCCACCCCATATTCCAGCTCCAGATGTCTCGTCGCCTGAAGATGCTCCAAAACCTTCGGTCCCAGCGAATCAGGCGTCGCCTCCGGATTCCCAAGCCCCACCACCAGAGTCCTGACCGGCCGCCCCATCCGGTCCCTGTCCAGTCCATGTTCCTCAAACAGCTTCCGCAAAAGCTCCGCCAACTCCTCTGAGACATCCCGGTGATAATCTTCATCTTTCTTTGCAAGAGAAGGTGCCTCCAACGTCAGATAAAGCCCCACCGGCTTTCCCATCGCCGCTGCTCCCCTCTCATCACAAACAGCCACCTCCGTCACCCGGATCTTCCCCTCTTTCTTCTCCCGCTCCTGCACCCGGATTCCCGGAATCCCGCTCTCACTTCCCCGGATCCGCTCCCGCTCCTCCAGCGCCAGATCCGTCCGCACCGAAAACTCCACGTCTGCCTGCCTCATAAACACGCCTCCTCACAGCAAAATTTTCTCTTCCCAATCACGCATCCAGCTTTCGAACTTCACCCATTTTCTCTTATTTTGTTACAGTACACGGGCACTCCATGCCCGCGCACTGTAACAGGATTTTGCCGATGCTTCGCATTCCGAATCGGCAAAATCCACTACCACCACTGTATTGTACGGAATTTTCAGTTCAGAAAATTCCTACCCATGAAAAGTAACCTTATTTTTTCCCATGAAAAAGCAATTTATGTATTGACATAATGGGAAATATTCGATAAAATGTAATAGTATGTTTACATTGAACTGTCCGTGTCCAGGCTTTGATGCAAAACAAACAGAGATAATTTTTTAAAATAATATGGAGGTGTACAGATTGGCTAACATCAAATCTGCAAAGAAAAGAATCGTAGTAGCAGAGACAAGAGCTGCTAGAAACAAAGCAATCAGATCCAAAGTGAAAACTTTCGTTAAGAAGGTAGAGGCTGCAATTACTGCTGGTGACAAGGCTGCTGCACAGGCTGCACTTCTTGCTGCTACAAGCGAAATCGATAAGGCTACTTCCAAGGGCGTATATCACAAGAATACCGCTTCCAGAAAAGTATCCCGTTTGGCTAAAGCTGTAAGCGCAATGGCTTAATTTATCATCGAACTGGATTATTACGCATAAATAAAAGAACCGCTGTTTCCGAGGGTGTGTCGGATTCAGCGGTTCTTTTTATATTTTCTCGCGATCAGCAGCTCCACCGCCAGCCGGTCCGAAAGCCGTCCTGTCTTCACAGCTTCCTCCGACTCCACGCAGAATTCCACATACGAAAGGATCTGCTCCTTCGTAAATGCCTTTGCCTGCGCCATCAGCTTTCCCGCAACAAACGGAGGCACCTTCACCTTCGATGCGATCTCCCCCTTCTGTGCCCCGCCTCCAGCCAGCTCCTTCACCTGCAGCAGCTGGTTAAACTGCTTTGCGATCAAAAACAGGATCCGCATCGGCGGTTCCTTCAGGGTCAGCAGATCCTCATACAGGTCCATCGCCTTTCTCGTATTTCCCGTCACAATTGCCGTCACCATCTCGAAGATCCGATTGGAAACATGAACCGTTCCGACCGCCTCCACATCCTCCTTCGTGATCACCTCTCGCCCCATGGTATAACAGATCAGCTTCTCCAGCTCCATCCGGATATTCTCCATATCATCCCCGGTCCGCTCCATAAAATATTCCATGATCTGGCGCGTGATCTTTTTTCCGTCCTTCGCTAAGATTCCTGCGGCCCACCGCATTAGCTGGTCCGCATCCTGCTTCTTAAGTTCCGCCGCGTATCCGTTGTCCTTCACCTTCTTATAGAGCTTATTCCTCTTGTCGACCTCACTCTCCACAAACACCATACATGTGGACTCCGGAATCTCTGCGATATAATCAACAAGCTCCTCCGGCGCGCTGCTCTTAAAAAATCCGCTGCCGTCGATCAGAACAAGTCTCCGTTCAGCAAAAAAAGGCATGGTATCCGCGAGACTTATGATCTCCTTCACGTCCGGTCCCTTGCCCTCAAAATAATTGTAATTCATCGTATCATCCCCGGTAATCGCCTCCCGGAGACGTTTTTTATAGCTGTTCACAAGAAACGGCTCATCGCCAAACAGTAAATAAACTTTCCTAAATGTCTTATCCTTTATATCCTGATTTAAAGTCTGCATAGCCGCCTCCGTAAACTGTCATATTGGTATCATTTTGAAACTTTTCTAATTTTATCAAATATACGAACACTGGTCAAGCCGCGTCAATCTGCATCAGGCGGCAGCATCGTCCTTACTTTCATCTTTTTTCCGTCTGTTTCGATCATAACTGCGCCGGAAATGCCCGTCTCAAGGATCTCGGAACCGATATTTCCCAGCCGTTCCTTCACTTCTTTTGCGGGATGTCCGTACCTGTTTTTTCTTCCATAAGAAAGAACGGTTATCTCAGGGGAAAGTTTTTCAAGAAAGCTCTCGCCGGAGGACGTCGCGGATCCGTGGTGACCCGCTTTTAAAACTGTCACAGGTGAAAGCACGCCGGACCCCACGAGGTTTTCTTCCCCGCCTGTCTCCAGATCTCCCATCAGCATCATGGAAAAGCGGTCATAAGTGACTCGGAATACCAGTGATTCTTCATTCCGGTCGGAAAACTTTTCTTCCCCTTCGGGGGACAGACATTCCATGTACATGCCTTTTCCCGCGATATTTTCTATCCGGTCTCCCGCCGCCGCATAATAGACAGGGATCTCCTGTTCTTTCGCAAGCTCCGCCATCTTCCCGTAGATCTCGTCATTTCCGGCCTTCGGCATCATGAGTCCGCCAAGCCGGATCCCGGACTCCGGATGTTCTAAAAGATACCGGATCCCATTGATATGATCCTGATCCCCGTGAGTCATGACAGCAAGATCCACATACGTCACTCCCTGACTCCTGAGATACGGCACCAGAACCTTTTCCCCGACGGACTTTTGCTGGCTGCTGCCGCAGTCTACGAGGATCGCACGAGATGCGCAACGCAGAACGATCCCGTCACCCTGTCCTACATCGAGGAATGTGACAAAGAGGCCGGCTGGGCGGGATGGAAGCAGGAAAAAAAATGCCAAAAGCCACGCAGCGCATAAGAATACCAGGCGGTGTTTTCTGTCTATCAATATTCTGGTTTTCCATAAATTCAACACGGATTCTTCCGATTTTTCTTTGCTCTTATGTTTCTTCTCATGAAATTTTTCCGCAATTTTCATCCCTCTCTCATAAATAATGGCACCTGAGACCACGAGACCATAGTAACATCCGATCTTCCACACCTCCGGCTGCCCCAACACCAGCTCCGCGCCCGGAAGCTTCCCGATCCCATTGCATACGACTTCATAGAGTTTCAAAATATAGTGTGCGCCTCCAAGCATCGCGCCGCCAGCTGATACGGATAAAAAGGACAGGCCAAGCCCTATAAATCCCGATAGGACCACATACGTCATAAGTGGGATCACAAGAAGATTTAAGAATACCCCGTAGACCGGGATTCCAAAAGAATGCCAGCAAACGACAGGGGCCGTTACCATCTGAAGCGAAAGGCTGACAAAAAATGCGGACGCTGCCGCTGAGAACTTTTCATTCGTAAAAAATGTTTCTCCCCGCGCAGAAAAGAGCCTGCCGGGATAGACAAGAGATATCACCGCAAGAAATGAAAGCTGAAAAGATGCCTGCGTAAGCAGATACGGATGGGTGAGCAGAAGTCCCAACGCCGGAATACACATCGCCGTCGGAAGATCATACGTCCGCCCCGCAACCGCCGCCAGGAACGAAAGCCCTGCCATGGATACCGCCCGTACCACAGATGGCCCGGATCCCACCATCATACCGTAAGCTATGAGAAATCCCCCCGCAAAGATCCCGGAGATCCAGAAGCCTGCGCCGCCTTTCCGGAACAGTTTCCAGATTCCAAGACCTACAATGGATATATGAAGCCCGCTGATGGCAAGAAGATGGGAGATCCCGTTTTTCCGGTAAAGCTCATAGACTGCACTGTCCAGGTCCTCCTTCTCCCCTAAAAGAACCGCTGACAGGATCCCGGCGTCCTCCGGGAGCGCGATCAACTTTAAGCGGCCGGAAAGCTGCCTCCTGATCCGGTACAGACTGTCCGAAACTATATGCGCCTTTCCGCCCATTCCAGTATATCCGTCCGCATAAATGATCCCCGAGATCCCCTTTGCCCTGCAATACAGCTGGTGATCAAACACTCCGGGATTTCTCGCCGGATCTGCCGCCTTTCCTTCTCCGAAGACGCGGATCTTCTCTCCAACAGCAGGAAATTCCGAATCTTCATTCAGGTAACACAGAACGCTTCGTAACGTCTCCCCATCCGCATCTTCCGTCTCACAGTTTTTCAGCACAACTTCCAGCGTCCCGTCCTTCTCCTTCACTGACTGGACAATTCCCTGAAGAACCACACCATCCTCATATTCTTCCCAGAAAAACTCCTCTTCCCGGGAAAAAACCGTCTGCTCCGCTCCCATCCGGAGGACTCCGGCAAACATTCCCGCCACAAAAAGAAAGACCGGCAGCCCGTATCTGCTCTTCCGGTGTGCAAACACGCACACAAAAAAGAGCAGCCAGACTGCCAGTCCAAATATCATCTGCTCTGCCGGGATAAACAGGTTCAGTGCCTCTCCAAGTACCAATCCCCCTGTCACACACAGCAAAGGTCTTTTAATCGTTTTTTCCTCCTGCGATATAATCGTAATTTCGCTCAAACACCGTGCTTAACGGGATCTGATCGCGGAACACATCGTCCTGAGATCCGTTGATACGGATCTGCACACGGCTCACCGTGGAAAGCTCTGCAAGGGAATCCACGATGGAATAGATCGGAATATATGCCGCCACATCAAGAGCGTTGTTTAAAAATGCCGAATCAAGATTGATCGAGCAGACCGAATCATTGACAGACACGTTCAAAAGCTTCACATCTGACGGGAGCGTTGCATAATGCCCAAGTTCCTGAGGACCTTCGATCAACTGTTCCACTATGAGACGTTCCAGAGAGGTATTGCTGTTCCGCATAACCTCCCGTTTTTCCTCCACCAGCTGGTCTCCGGCCTCATTCGCAAAGTACAGCGTCAGCTCCGTCCGTTCAAAGGAATTGACATCACGGATACTGTCCACAAAATCCGAAGCGGAAAGCAATCCCACTGGATTTCCCGCTGCGTCCGTGATCGGCTGCTCCGCGCAGTAGATACTCAGATACTCGATATCCGGAATCTGGGTCAGTGTTTTCGTCAACGCCGCCCGGCAAAGGATCTCCTGCACGGAATTCATCAGCGCGTAGTTGGCATCCGCATATAAATGCAGCACATTTCCCTCGATCCGGTAAGTGATCTTTTCGATCCGATCCGGCAGCGCCCTCTGACAATCGAGGTCCGCCGGCACATTCCCCATCCTGTCGAGAAGCTCCCGCACCAGTGCATCCGGATCCGTTGTCTCCGTCCGGTACTCACTTCCGACGAGCTGGATCCCGGCCGTATTTAAATAGTAGATCGTATAGGCATTTCCGCTCTGCTCCACGGTCTTTTTCCCTGCACATCCGCTCAGGACAGACAGGACCGCGAGGAGGAGGAAAAATGCCCGAAACAACTTAAATTTCTTCACCTGTTCTCCCTCCTACGGAATATAGATCAGCGGGATCCGCACCATGAAGGTACTTCCCTCGCCCTCAACACTGTCCACACGGATCGCGCCGTGATGCATCAGGACCACGCTTCTCGTGATCGCAAGTCCAAGTCCCGTACCTCCGGTCTCTCTGGATCTCGCCTTGTCTACGCGGTAAAAGCGCTCGAAGACGCGTTCCTTAAATTCCGCAGGAATACCGATTCCGGAGTCCGCCACCTTCAAGTAGAAGAATTTATGGTCAGCATCCAGTGTGACCCGGACCCATCCGTCTTCCTTATTGTATTTGACCGCATTCTCCACCAGATTGTTCACCGCCAGAGAAAACTTCACTTCGTCGATATCGGCAGAGACATCGCGCTTACTCTCAAAGATCAGCTCGATATTCCGCTTTCTGGCGATCGGCCGCAGACGTTTCAATACCATCTCGATCAGTCCGTTGATCTGGACCTGACTGCAGGAAAGTCCTGCGGACGCTTTATCCATTCGAACAAGTGTCAGAAGATCGTCAATTATCTTGCTCTCGCGGTCGATCTCGTCGGAAATATCATGCATGAATTCCTGATAAAGCTCTTTCGGCGCATCCTCCATTCCCATCAGGGAGTCCGCAAGAACTCGGATCGATGTGATCGGGGTCTTAAGCTCGTGGGAGACATTGGAAACGAATTCCTGTCTCGACTGGTCCACCGCCTTTAACTTCTCCAGAGTCTTATTGATGGTCTCAGAGATCTGCTTTGTCTCCTGATACGCTTCCTCGTTGACGTCCTCGTCCAGATTTCCTTCACCCACACGCCGGATCGATGCGATCAGGGTACCAAAGGGCTTCATGATCAAGTGTACCAGAAGGATCGCAAGGATCAGAAGTATCACAAAGATCATCATCTCGTACAGGGACGCCTTATCATTCAGGCTTTCCTCCAGACTGTACATGCTCTCGGTGGATGCCGTCACGATCATGACTCCGGCACTCTTTCCGGTCGTTATATTGCCCGTCTCCTGGTCAAACTCCGGGATCGGAATTGCCAGAACAAAATAATGTTTCAGACTGTCATAACGGCTCGTACTCTCGCCCTTGAAGCAGCGGATCACCTCGTCTGAGATCAGCGTCTTCCCTTCCGAGAGGGAAAACGAATCCTCAACGATCTTAAACCCCGAGTTGACGATCAGGATCCGTCCGCTGAAAATATCTGAAAGCAGAGACAGCTCCGTATCAATGGCTGCGTTATCCACCACCGAGTTTGTGAAATATCCGCTTCTGGACATCTTATTGCTCAGGATCTGACACTGGTTCTGGACGTCGATGATCCTGCGTTCCACCTGACTCTGTCTCGAGGAACTGGCAAGGATCCTGCTCTCCACAAGAAGCGGGATCATACTGAACAGCACCATCAGAATGATCAGGGGAACCTTGACACTCGGCGTATGCTTCCGGTATATTTCCCGGATCCATTTCCTAATTTTTCTCATGTTCCTCTTCCATCTTTCTCGTTGCCGTCACAGCAAGGCTGCCCGGTCCAATATGGCACGCGATGCTTAAAGAAAGCGGGGCCATGTATACATCAGCATCCGGGAAGCGTTCTTTTACTTCTTTCTGGAATTCCAGCGCGGCTTCCTCGTTGTCGGTATGGGCGATGGCAAGATGGCAGTCCTTACAGCCGCTGTCATGAAGCCTCTCATCCAGCTCTTTCTGGATCGCGTTCATCATCATAGTCTTCGCCTGCTTCATCGTGCGGGCTTTTGCGAAGGAATCCAGCTTTTCTCCCAGAATGATAAGGACTGGCTTGATTCTTAAAAGTGTGCCGAGAGCCGCTGCCGCCGGTGTGATGCGGCCGCCTTTTTTCAGGTATTTTAAGGTGTCCACGGTGATAAAGATCACAGAATCAGCCGCTGTCTCCTCAAGACGCTTCCTGATCTGCGCGCCGTCCATTCCCATTGCAGCCAACATCTGCGCGTCCTTCACAGACTGGTACTGGGTCACGGAGATCCGGCGGTTGTCCACAACGAATACCTTTCCCTCGTACTCATCCTCGCCTGCTAACATCATCGCTGTGGAGCAGGAGCCGGAAAGTCCGGAGGACATCGGAATATGGACGATCTGGTCATACTCCTTTAACAGCTCATCCCACATCTTCATGATGCTGTCCGGCGTCGGCTGGGAAGTGGAGATATCGGAGTTATCCTTTAATTTCCGGTAAAACTGCTCCTGTGTCAGTGTGATATCCTCGTAATACGTTTCTCCATCTATCATAAACGGCATCGGCAGAACTGTGATTCCCATCTCTTTTGCCTGAATCTGGGTGATTCCGCTGTTGCTGTCTGTTACAACTGCAATCTTCATACAAAATTGCCCCTTTCTGTTTCTCTTTCATCTGCCGCTCATTCTACATAGGGACAGACCTTTTTTTATTTTAACCGATTTTCTATCCAAATGGAAGTACAAAACTGCTCAAACTGTGGACGAAATAGAAAAATTATGGTATGCTGAGCAGTAAGCAGGCACCTGCAAAGCAGCGCTTATCGCAGGCTGTAATATACAGGTATTATGTAACTGTGAGGTACTGAACAGTTACGGTATTATTTTATACGGGGGTACTGGTTATGCCTTATTGTCCGAAATGTGATATGGAATTTGTCGAAGGGATCAAGGTCTGCAGCGATTGCGGCGGTCCTCTCGTGGAATCAAAAGAAGTGGCGAAAGCCATAAAAAAGAAAGAACAGGAAGAACAGCTTGCTGCCCTGGCACAGGAGATGGAGCCGTTTTCCGGTGAAGAATCAGAGACCGGGCGCTCCGGGGACGATCCGTCCCAAAAAGAAGTATCTCAGGCTGCTGAGCCGGTCTACGCCTATGTCGATAAGGGGCAGCGCTATGAAGATATGAGTTCCTCCGCATCCGCGTTCTTTCTGGTCGGCGGCGTCCTTGCCATAGGAACGGTGCTCTGCCTCCTCGGAGTCTTCCGTCTCCCGATGGCAGGATTCCAGAAATATATGTTTGAGGGCGTTCTCGCCGTCCTCGCCATCGGCTGTTTCATCGTTGCCGTTTCCTCAAAAAAACGTGCCTCCGAGTTAAAGGTGGAGGCCGACGATGAAGAACGCCAGACCCGGGAGATCATCGACTGGTTCTTAAAAAATTATTCCGCAAAAGAATTAGATGAACAGCTTTTGATGGAGGATCCTGATCTTTCCGGAGAAGAGCTGAGTCTCAAACGTTTCGAGCTGATTCAGGATTTCCTTATCACCGGCCGCGATATCCCGGATCAGTCCTATGCAGATTCACTCTGTGAGACGCTGTATGCGAAGCTGTATGATCAGGAATGATCCGTACCCGTGTACAAAACTCCTGGTCTGAAATACTTACAGAATAAAAAGGATCGTCCGGATGAATTTCCTTCATTATCCGGACGGTCCTTTTCGTCTGTTCTATTCGAATTTTACGATCTCTTTTTTCAATCTCATCATGATCTTCTTCTCCAGCCTCGAAATATAAGACTGTGAGATCCCCATAAGATCTGCGACCTCCTTCTGTGTCATCTCCTCTCCGTCCTGTCGTTTCAGACCATAACGCAGTTCCACGATTTTCCGCTCCCTTGGGCTTAAGCGGCTCACCGCGTTCTTCAGGAGGTCTTTCTCCACCTCATCTTCCATATCTTTATAGATCACATCCTCCTCCGTCCCAAGGATATCTGACAAAAGAAGTTCATTCCCATCCCAGTCTACATTTAACGGCTCATCGATAGAGACTTCCAGCTTCATCTTGCTGGTCCTTCGAAGGTACATCAGAATCTCATTCTCAATGCATCTGGACGCGTATGTCGCCAGCTTAATATTTTTCGTCGGATTGAAGGTGTTGATGGCCTTGATGAGTCCGATCGTTCCGATGGAGATCAGGTCTTCCACCCCGACACTTGTATTGTCAAATTTCTTTGCTATGTAAACCACAAGTCGGAGATTGTGTTCGATCAGCTCTGCCTTTGCCTCTTTCTCCTCCTCAGTTCCGAACTTATTTAACGCCTCGGTCTCCTCTTTTAAGGATAAAGGTGCCGGAAGAATATCCGCGCCACCGATATAGTGGATCTCTCCCCGTTCCGGACGGATCATCGTGCGGAAACCCATCACTTTTTTTAAACGAAACCGATTTGGCATAGAAATTCTCATAATCATACTCATATTCTCCTTTTCATAACTGTCTGCCGCCTTCACAGTTATCTTTTCACACATCGTCATTCATCCTTCACTGCAATCCCCTTATTGCCGCAATTCCATTTTGCACCGGCCACCAGACACTCCGGCAGGATCATCGTAAAATCTTTCCCATGAAACAGAGGTTCCTTTGAAACCGCTACAACAGGCCGGTCGATCCTTACGTTCCCGCACTCTTCAGACACGATCTCCATCCTGTCAAAGAGGATCCCCGGCAGAAATCCGCTTTTTGTCCCGACTGCCCGGAATGGAATCATAAGAACCCCCACCGGCTCATCTCCAAAGGATTTTACGTCAGATGCCGCGATCAGGCTGACCGGCTTTCCCGTCACCGGTTCCACAAGGCGGTTTCCGGAGTCCACCATCGCAGTAAACTCCTTCGACTTTTCATTCAGGAAAAGCCGGACCTGATACCGCGTTTCCCCGATCATCGGCCGCCTCACAAGAGCCGCCGCAAAAAGGTGGACTCCCATGCTGAAGCATCCCATAAAGATCAGACTTTTCCATCCGGTAAGAAAGAATCGTTCCCTTAAAATTGCAAGACCGCCCTGCAAGATCCCTGCGGATAAAACAAAGACTCCAAGCTCTTTACCGCGGCATGTAAAAACTTTGGCCAGAAAATCCCGGCTGTTCGCAAAATTGCTCCGCTTCTTTGGAAAAGCGATCTGTGCCATAAAAAGACCGGTCACCAGAAGTTTTCCGGTTTCCCAGATCCGGAAAATGATCGTACTCCTCGCCGCGATCCCCGTCAGATGCCCCGGAATCACTTCAGAAACGATCCCGGAAACCTCCCCCGTAAGTTCCAGATAAAGGATCACGGTACTGCAGATCCCCCCGGCGGTTCCGGCCGCCAGAAGTCTTAAAAATGCCGTCCGCTTTCTCATAAGCGCTGCCGCCAGCCATACAATCAAGACGTCCCGGTACGCTTCCTCCAGAAAAAAGAGATCGGCGTACCACTCATACTCCACCGGAATTCCCCCTTTCCAGTCTCCATCTCTGATGTATCCCAGTTACGGGCAAAAATCCATTCCGGACCTTCTGAATCATTACCCACATAGTATATCCGGCCTTCCTTTCGGAATTTGTCAAAGAAGGGGCACGAAACCTGAAAACATATCGGGGCGTTTTAACAGGATTCCCCCTGTTTTTTATAAAAGCTGGAGATTTCCGCAGACATTTGCGGAATACAGAAAAAAAAAGAAGAGAATAAAAGCAGATCCGGATAAGTTCTGTCGTGATCTGCGAAAATAAAAAGATCCGGAAGAAATTTCTCTCTTCCAGACCTTTCATATGTTCATAAATCAAATTCTAAACGGCTTGTCCGCCCTCAGGATCTTATCTGCGGTTCTTTAAGAAATCCGGGATATTGATCTGAGTCTCACCGCGCTGTGCCGGACGGTATACCGGTGCGTTTCCTGTCGGAATGCTGTACTTCGGTGCGGACTCTGTTGTTGCTGCTGCCTCAGACGGAGCCTTTACAGCCGGAGCAGTTCTCTGGATCGGAGTCTGCTGAGCCGGAACCTTTGTCTTATAATTTGTAAAGTCCTTCATTGCACGCTCAACCGGTGTATTTGCACCGTGTGCATCAAGACCTGTAGCGATTACGGTGATCGTTACCTCATCCTCCGCATTCTCATCATACATAGCGCCGAAGATGATATTCGCATCATCACCTGCAAGCTCCTGAACATAGCCGGCAGCCTCGTTTGCCTCGATCAGGCTGATATCGCCGGAAATGTTGATGATCACGTGGGAAGCACCCTCGATGGTTGTCTCGAGAAGCGGGCTGGATACAGCCTGTTTCACAGCCTCAAGTGCCTTCTCGTCGCCCTTCGCCTTACCGATTCCGATGTGAGCGATACCTTTATCTGTCATAACCGTCTGAACATCAGCGAAATCAAGGTTGATAAGACCCGGAACGTTGATCAGGTCTGTGATTCCCTGTACTGCCTGAAGAAGAACCTCATCCGCTTTCTTTAATGCGTCCGGCATGGTTGTCCGTCTGTCAACGATTTCAAGGAGACGGTCATTCGGGATCACGATCAGAGTATCAACCGCATTCTTTAAGTTCTCGATTCCCTTTAACGCGTTGTTCATTCTCTGTCTTGCTTCGAAACGGAACGGCTTTGTTACAACGCCGACGGTAAGAATTCCCATATCTTTTGCGATCTGCGCAATCACCGGAGCTGCTCCGGTACCGGTTCCGCCGCCCATACCACAGGTAACGAATACCATATCTGCGCCCTTCAGTGCCTGAGAGATCTCCTCCTGGCTCTCCTCAGCCGCCTTCTCGCCGATCTCCGGCTTTGCACCTGCGCCGAGTCCCTTTGTAAGCTTCTCACCGATCTGCATAGCAGTCGGAGCTTTGCAGAACTGAAGTGCCTGTTTATCTGTGTTGATACCGATAAACTCAACACCCATAATATTTTCTTCCACCATGCGGTTTACTGCATTATTTCCGGCACCGCCGACACCGATCACAAGAATTCTTGCGGCATTCTCTGCCTCGTTTATCTTAATCTCTAACAAGAATGTCTCCTCCTTTAATATCTATCAATCTATTATATCTGTATTAGCATGGTCATAAAAATCCCAAGTTAATCTAACATATATCATATTTGATTTTTTGAAAAATATCAACCTTAAATTTATGGTTTTTTTGAAAAAAACACTGATTTTCTGCCGTTCCACACCCCGGTGGACAGCCGGCACAGACCTTCCGGTCAATTCTCCTTAGTCCTTTTTCACAAACCGGTATGTCGGGCTGGAATTCGTCTCGTCATACGTATCCAGATACAGCGTCCCGGAAAGTCCGGAAAGCTCCGGCATGATATCATGAAGCTCCGATATCTTTCCGTCGAGGCTGTCCGAGTTTCCAAGTTCCACCGTGATGTCTCCCATCACGAGTTCCGCCTCGTTATAGCTGTTATAATTGATCCGGTCAACCTGAATATCACTGACATTCAGTACCTGGGTCAGGTTCAGGATCTCACCGAAAATATCCTGATCTGCCACCGGAAGGGGCTGATGCAGAACGATATGCCCGAACTCAAGACCGGCGATCACCGGAACGCCCGGAAGCTGCTCCGAAGAGCTCTCCACGATAATTCCGTCCTTGTCAAAGTACATGTAGCTGCTCATATAGGAAACACATCCCACTACGCTCTTCTCAAAGACAACGACCTCCACTCTCGTGGGACTCTTGAAATTGATCTTATATTCCTCGATAAACGGAATGGACTTGTGCTCCTGAAACCTGTTCTGATAATAACAGAACGCTGAATTTCTGGACCACTTGCCATCAAATAACAGCGATTCGATCTGTTCCTTTGTATACTGTTTGTTTCCGCTCACTTCCACATCCTTGATGTGGACGGAGAAGATGAGGACAAGAAGAATGATGAGGATCGCCAGGATCACCCCGGGAATGATTCCCCTCTTTCTTCCGCCTCTCCTGTTGTACATTCCAAATCCGCTGCTGCTCCTTCTCCCAAAATGGATCCCAAAGCTGCGCCTTCCAAAACCAAGACCTCTTCTTCTAAATAACATTTTCTCTTCACCTGTTATCTGATCACTTGTTCTCACGTAACATCACAGGTCATGCGCCTCTGCCGCGCTGACCACAGAAAAACTCCGGTCCGATGTACGATCCGCCATCTTCCTTACAGCTCACACTCCTCGATGTCTGCCCCGAGTTTTCTCAAATCTCTTCCGATATCCTCATAGCCGCGGCTCAAATGTCCCCGGTCTGCGATCACGCTGAGCCCGTCTGCCGCCAAAGCCGCCACTAAAAGCGCTGCTCCGCCGCGAAGATCCGGTGTCTCCGCAATCCCGGGAAGAAGCGGATATCTTCCTTTTATTATGGCTGTATCTTTTTGGACCGATACATCGGCCCCAAAGGCTGCAAGCCGCATCGCCGCCTCGAACCGTGCCTCATACACAGTCTCCCGGAACCGGCTTTCCCCGCTTCCCGCCGCCTCTGCTGCGAGAAAGACAGACTGGAGGTCCGTCGGAAAACCCGGGTATGGTCCCGTATCGATCTCGATCCCAGCCGGACGCTGTTCCATCGCCATACAGATCCTTGCTTTTGGTCCCGCCGCCCCAAAGATCCTGATCCCGGCTCCCATCTTCCGGAGTGCCTTTAACGGTTCCACCAGAATGACCGGTTCCACGCCGGTGATCTCGATCTTCCCGCCGGACGCAGCCGCAGCCGCAAGATATGTTCCAGCGCAGATCCGGTCTCCCGCCGTCACATGGTTCGTCGGAAAGAGCTTTTCCACTCCGTCCACCGTGATGATTCCGGTGCGCTCCCCGGAGATCTTTGCTCCCATGGACCGCAGAAAGCCGCAAAGTTCTGCGACTTCCGGCTCTTTGGCACAGTTGACGAGCTTCGTCGTTCCTGATGCTAAAACGGCAGCCATCACCGCGTTTTCTGTCGCCCCGACACTCGGATATGGAAAACGGAATGTTGTTCCATAAAGCTTTTTCGCTTTTGCAATCAGCATTCCGCCATCATCAAGTATCTCTGCTCCCATGGACCGGAGTACATCCAGGTGATAATCGATCGGACGTTTTCCGATCACGCAGCCACCCGGATACCAGGTCGTCACCTCCCCGGCTCTCGACAACAGAGGTCCTAAAAGCAGGCTGGAAGACCGCATCTTCCCCACTGACTTTTCGGAGATCACCGTTCCCGAGAGTCCAACGGCATTGATCTTAAGGACATCATCCCGAAATTCCACCCGGCATCCAAGTTCTCTCAGGATCTCTGCCATGAGGAACACGTCCGAGATTTCCGGAACATTTCGGATCTCAGTCCTTCCCTCCGCCAGAAGACTTGCCGCCATCATGGGCAGCACCGCGTTTTTCGCTCCCTGAATTTTTATTTTTCCATGCAGGGGCTTAAGCCCCTGAACCTTAAATATCCGCAAACCGATTCCCCCGCACATGCCGCTATAAAACAGTATATGCTGGAAATCTCATTTTGTTACTGCTGTTCCAGCCGGATCCGGTTGGATACACTCAGAACCATTCCCATTTCCACCATCAAAAACAATACCGACGTACCTCCGTAGCTGATAAACGGAAGCGTGATTCCTGTGTTCGGGATCACATTGGTTACAACGGCGATGTTTAAAACGACCTGAATCGCAATGTGGGCCAGAACCCCTGTCACTAACATCGCGCCGAAAAGATCCGGCGCGTTTCCGGCGATGACCAGAAACCTGTATAACATGAACAGGAACATGAAGATCACGGCCACAGCGCCGAAAAGCCCCAGTTCCTCGCAGATCACTGCAAAGATCATATCATTCTGCGGTTCCGGAAGGAAGCTCAGTTTCTGGATACTCTGTCCAAGTCCCTTTCCCAAAAGGCCGCCGGAACCAATAGCATAAAGTCCCTGAAGAACCTGATATCCACCGGACTTCGGATATGCCTCCGGGTTTTTCCAAACCAGAATACGGCTCAATTGGTAAGAATGAAGGACTCCCGCCTTCTCCAGAGCGATGGCCACAGGCGGAGCGAACACGATGACCGCGAATCCAAGCACCACCGTTGCCACAAATGGCCATTTTCTCTTGCACGCGATAAACATCATGACAAATGCGATGCCGCAGATGATGATGCCGGAACTTAAGTTGTTCATGGTGACGAGGAGCGCCAGTGGTCCGATGAGAACTGCGATCATGCCCCACACCCGCCATTCGTTGATCTTTTTCCCGAGTCTCGTAATAAGGACCGCAAGAAGCAGGATCACAACGATCTTTACAAGCTCTGCGGGCTGGAAGCGCAGAGACCTCGTTCCCAGCCATCTTTTCTTACCGTTTACCTTGATTCCAAGCGGTGTGAACGTTACAAGGAATTCACAGATGTATGCCACAACGACCGCCGGAACGGCAAATTTCGCAAAGAAATGGTAGTCGATCTTTGAGATGATCAGCATCAGAATAAATCCCGCCACGGCGATCTGTCCCTGACGCACCATATAGTAAGTAGACGGCTGACCGCTCACCTGAGCATTGTAGGCGCTGGAACTGTAGATCATGATCAGTCCGAATACCGTGAGGAAGATGATGACCACCAGAAGATCATAGTCGTAGAAACGCCGCGCTTTCTTTTTCCGTCGTCCCTCTTCCTGTCCCTGATCTCCGTACATCTGCTGTTTTCTCAGCATCTCCTGCCTCTGCCGCATCTCCTGACGCTGCTGCATCAGAAGCTGCTCCCGGCGCTGACCTTCCTGCTGGCGTCTTGCCCGCTCTCTGTCGACCTGCTGGCGTTCCACCTGCTCTCTGGACATCTGTTGTCTCTGCATCTGCTGACGCTGTACCTGCTGTCTCTGCGCCTGTGCCCTGCCGCCGGCTTTTCGAACTTTCTTTCGAGCCACGCTAAGCCTCCATTACAGCGCGTTGACGCATTCCTTAAAGATCCGTCCGCGCTCCTCAAAGTTCTTGAACATTCCCCAGCTTGCGCATGCCGGAGAGAGCAGCACATAATCGCCTGCATTTGCGTAGGAAGCGCATACCTGAACGGCTTCCTGCATGTCTTCCGCATACATGATATCCGTGATGCCATGTTTCTTTGCACACTCGGCGATCTTGTCTCTCGTCTGTCCGATGAGAACGAGATAACGGACTTTTCCATCAAAGCTCTCGATCCACTCGTCATACTCAGAATGTTTGTCATATCCTCCTGCGATGAGGAGTGTCGGTCCCGGCATCGCCTTGATAGCCTGAATCGCTGCATCCGGGTTTGTTCCCTTGGAGTCATTATAATACGTAACGCCGAAACGCTCTCTTACATACTCGATCCTGTGTTCGACAGCCTTGAACTCCTTACATGCCTCGCGGATCATATCCATCGGCACACCCAACTGCATCGCGATCGCAACCGCTGTCATCACATTCTCGTGGTTGTGTCTTCCGATGATATTTAACTCTGTGACGTCAAGGATCTTCTCAGTCTTTCCGTCATGGCGGTAGACGATAAGGTTTCCGTCCATGAAGATACCTTCATCAAGCTTCTCCCTGCTGCTGAAGTAGAGAACCTTGCACTTTAACGTTTTTCCGAACTCTCTGAGAACCGGATCCTCGTAATTTAATACGCAGCAGTCTTCCTCTGTCTGGTTTCTCGTGATCCCCTCTTTGACCTGAATGTAGCACTCCATGGTCTTATGGCGGTCCAGATGATCCGGTGTGATGTTTGTGATGGCGGACACATTCGGATGAAAGTCCATGATGGTCTCAAGCTGGAAGCTGGAAACCTCTGCGACGGTCACCGACTCATCTGTGGTCTCAAGAGCATGGGCAGTATACGGATCACCGATGTTTCCTACTACGAATACGCTCTTGTAGAATTTTTTCATGATCTCGCCTGTGAGAGCTGTTGTCGTTGTCTTACCGTTTGTGCCTGTGATGGCAGCGAGTTTTCCCTTTGAGCAGTGGTAAGCAAGCTCGATCTCGCTCCAGATCGGGATCTTTGCCTCGTCGATCACTGCAACGAACGGCGCCTCAAGTGGAATACCCGGGCTGATGACACATAACTCCACACCCATAAGGTCTGTCTTCTTCAGTTCACCGAGGACGATCGTCACCTTTGCGCCCTCATCAAATTTTGCTTTCAGCTTCTCTTCGGAAAGCTTCTCATTTCCATCATAAAGAACCACTTCGCCGCCCTGGGCAAGCAGAAGCTTCGCGGCAGAAATACCGCTGATTCCCGTTCCTGCAACTAATACTTTCTGTGACATGGTTTCTCCTCCTATATACTCCGTAATTTATAATCCCATGTAGGCAACCAGACAAAGGATCGCCGTAACAATTGAAAAGACTGCGACAACTCTCGTCTCGGACCATCCGCAAAGCTCGAAATGGTGATGGATCGGAGCCATCTTGAAAAATCTCTTTCCACCGGTCTTTTTAAAATATGTGACCTGAATGATGACGGAGAGGACCTCCACCAGATAGATCAGGCCGACAACGGCGATAAAGATCGGCATCTGCATCATAAAAGCGCTGGATGCCACGAAACCGCCGAGAGCCAGGGAACCGGTATCTCCCATGAATACCTTCGCCGGATATACATTGAACAGTAAAAATCCCAGCAGACTTCCCACAACAGCGCCGGTGATCGGGCTGATCCCGCTGTCCTCCCCGATGGCAACCACGGTAAAAAATGTCGCCACAAGGATCGTAACACTTGTGCAGAGTCCATCAAGACCGTCTGTAAAGTTTACGCCGTTATCGGTTCCGAGAACGATAAAGAATACCGCCGGAACAAACAGCCAGCCAAGATTTAAGTAATATCCGTTCTCAAATCCACCTGTGAACGGAATCAGCATTTCGGTCCCTACTTCCCCGGAAGTCATCAGATAATAGGTAAAGATTCCTGTGATGACAAACTGACCGATCAGCTTCTGGATCGGATTTAAACCTTCCGAACGCTTCATGACGATCTTGATATAGTCATCCAGAAAACCGATGATTCCGAATCCTACCGTCACAAAAAGGATCGGGATGATCCGCGGATAACTCCTAATGTAAAACAGGGATGTGATCACAATAGCGGTGAGGATGATGAGTCCTCCCATTGTCGGTGTTCCCTGTTTCTTTAAATGGCTCTGCGGACCGTCATCACGGACCTGCTGTCCGAATTTCAGACGGTGGAGAAATGGAATCACCACCGGACAGAGCGCTGCGCTGATTGCGAAGGCGATAATGATCGCCAGAATTGTCTCATTTACCATGCCAAACCTCATATTTTCCTGCTGCACCTCATACTTCCTATGTAAATTGACATGCCGTCTTCCGACAGCACCATGAAAGCCAGCCATTCGCGCCTTTGGCGCTCCCACAGCTGCCACGGCTGCCGCCTGACAACATTTCATAGCGTAAATAGTATACGTCCTTTTCCCTTAATAATCAATCAGAACATTTGATACAATAGCCAAAAATCGGCAAAAATCAATCCGCCTCCGGAACCGGCACGATATTCAGGTATGGCAGGATATTGGAAAAGATATCTGCCACCACAGGTGCCGCAATGGTTCCACCGTAATAGATCCCCACCGGCTCATCTATGGTGATCAGCGCGATGACCTGCGGATCATCCGCGGGGGCAAACCCTAAGAAGGAAGAAATATACTTCTTTAAGCTTCTCGGCAGCTTCTCCGATGTCGCCGTCTTCCCGCCGATCCGGTAACCGGGAAGCTTTGCCCGCTTTCCGCTTCCTTCCGCCACCACCTGCTCCAGGATATACCGCATGGTCCCGCTGGTGGATTCCGATACGACTCCCGTCCGTTCCGGATAGGTGAAGGTCCGGTAAAACATCCTATCCGCGCTCTCCACCTGCATGGCAAAATGAGGCGTGATCCGCCGCCCCCCGTTTACGATGGAGGCGGCCGTCGTGATGAGCTGGATCGGCGTGATCTGAAAGGACTGACCGAAGGAGACGGTTGCAAGCTCCACGAGTCCCATATTTTCCTTTTTGTGCATGATCGTCGCCGCCTCTCCGGGAAGATCGATCCCGGTCTTTCCCAGAAGTCCGAACTGCTCGAAATAATGATAGAACGAATCCACTCCCAGTCTCGCCCCGACATCGATAAACACCGGATTGCAGGAATTCATCGTGCCCTGAAGAAATGTCTCGCTGCCATGTCCGCCGACCTTATGGCAGCGGATCTTCCGGTCTTCGACGATCCTGAAGCCCGGGCAGGAGAACTTATCGTCCAGATGGACCACTCCCGCCTCCAGTCCCGCCGCGGCAGTGATGATCTTAAATGTGGAACCGGGCTCGTAGGTATCGTTGATGCAGCGGTTCCGCCACATTTTATTTCTCGCGTCCTGAAGCTTGCCCCCAGTGAGCTCGCCGCTGTCCAGATTTAAACGAAACGGGGCATTCAGATCGAATTCCGGTGCATTCACCATGGCGTAGATCTCACCATTCCGGGGATCCATGACGATCACAGAAACCGCCTTCGCACCTTTCTTCTCCATGACCTCGTAAGCCGCCTGCTCCGCATACTTCTGGATATTGACGTCGAGACTCACAGTCAGGTTATTCCCGGGAACCGGCTCCACCCGCTCCTCCGCAGCATTCTGCAGTTCCGTGCCCTTTGCGTCGGAAAGTGTCAGGATCAGTCCATCTCTGCCCTTCAAGTACTTTTCATACATGACCTCCAGACCAATGATCCCTTGATTGTCCGCCCCTGTAAAGCCCAGAACCTTCGAGGCCAGACTCCCGTAGGGGTAATATCTCTTATAATCCTCATCAACTTTCACACCGGAAAGTCCGAGGTTCATGATCTCGTCCCCAAGCGTCTTTTCAACATTCGTGCAGATGATCTCTCTGGAGGACCACTTTTCTACCTTTTTCCGGACTTCCGCCTCCGGAATCTCCAGGATGCGCATCAGCTCCCGGATCACCTTCTCCGGTTCCTTTATCTGATTATGGATCACAGACACGGTGCAGACCGTCCGGTTCGCGGCGATCACGGTGCCGTTCCGGTCCACGATCTCGCCTCTGGCAGCCTTGATGGTCCTCTCCCTCTCATGAAGCTCATCTGCCATCTTTCTGTAGTGATCTGATCTCGCGATCATCAGAAACCCCAGCTGTCCACACAGCCCCGTCATCAGAAACGCCGAGATCAGAAAAACGATCACAAGCTTCTTTCTGTGATATGTCAGAAATTCCGTCATTCCAAAACCTTTATCTCAAAAGTCTTGGTAATTAATATACGGGACTTCTCATTTTCTCATGCACGAAAATCCATAAAAATCAATCACGGATCGTTGCTGTGAACTCTTACATTGCAAGGAAGCCCGCCAGTGCTCTCTTAGCTCCGGTCATTCTCTCGTCAAACTGCGGGTAAAACGCCTCTTCCTTATTATAAGGGAGAAGATAAAACTGTTTGATCAGATAAAGACTCACGGTCTTCGCTGCCTGACCTGACGTGTCTTTCCCGATCACCTGCTCCAGATCCTTTAAAAAATAATGCCAGGTACAGACAAACTCGTCATAACGCTTCGGCTCCGGCATATCGATCCACTTCCTTACCTTCACCTTGGTACGGATTTCCTTCTCGCATTCATAGACCTGTAAAAAGTATTTGAAGCCGCCGTCCTCGTAGATCCTTCCAAGAGGAAACAGGCGGCAGATCCCCGGCCGGTACGCATGGATCGTACACCGTCCATTCTCATCAAGAAAGGAACAGGCTTCGTCCTTCCCCGTCATCCTGAGATTCGGGAGAATGATCCCGTCCACCACATTCAATTCCAACGGTCCTGCAAGAAGCGCCTCAAAGGTCTTCCCTGTCCCCACCGTCATGCGGTACGCGTCAAAGGGATCGAGAACCACTGAGGTTCCCATCCCGGTACAGCAGGCATGGCAGCCTTCGCATCCGGCGCAGTCTGCCTTTACCATATCATCCAGACCATAGAGTTTTCCGTCGGAAACCTCCGTCATATCCATCTCTCTCTTCATAGTTTTCTCCTATCAGCAATACAGCTGTCCAACCATGCCGTCTTCTTGTCTTTACGGTCTCCCATATGCCAATTTGTGCAGGAAAATGCTTATGCAAGTAAGCTTGCAGCACATTTTTCTGCACAAATCACGCAAAACCGAACAGTTCTATCACATTTTCAGTCCACGCATCACTGAGCAGCCTGTGTTGTCTCCTCCGCTCCGTTTTCCAAAGTCTCTGTCTCCTGAACAGATTCCATGCTCTGGGCCTCACCCGCGCTCTCCGCCGCGGATTCCGATCTGTCAGACGGCATGTCATCCGGCAGCCCAAGACCGTCATCATACGGGATCACTTCTTCCTCCGGCGCAGGCTCCGTCTGGATCACATTTCCTTCCGCATCCGTCGGTGCCTCAGTCTCCGCCTCTGTCTCTCCGGTTCCAGGTTCCAATCCGCCCTCATTGTTGTTTGTGATTCCCTCACTCTGGTCCGTAAGACCTGCGTCCTCCGTCGTCGTATCCGTATCCGGGAACACATTTAAGTAAGGAAGCGCTTCCGCCATGATCTTCTGGAAGACCTCTGTGGCGAAAGTGCTGTGCGCCTGCTCTTTGCCCGGAAGATTCGGGGTATCGATGACCACGTACACAAGAAGCTGCGGGTCATCTGCCGGCGCGAAACCGCAGAAAGATACAAGATAGTTGTGGGCGGAACGCGGAAGCTTCTCCGCCGTTCCCGTCTTTCCGCCGACCTTATACCCGGCAACACGTCCCGCCTTACCGGTTCCCTCCTCATCGTCGACCGTCATAAACAGGGCGTGTCTGATAAAGTCACTGGTGGACTGGGAAACGGTCTCCCGCACCAGATTCGGCTCTATCTTCTTCACAACAGAACCCTGATCATTTAAGATCTGCTTTACCACATGAGGTTCATAGTAGGAACCGCCGTTGATGACAGACGCGAATGCCGCCGCCATCTGGATCATCGTACTGTTATAGCTCTGTCCGAAGGAGTTTACCGCAAGGTCTGTCGGGCCCATATTGTCCGCATTGTAGATCAGTCCATATGCCTCTCCCGGAAGATCGATTCCGGTCTTCTGACCCATGCCGAATAATTTCTGATATTTTGCAAACCGCTGTACTCCGAGTTTCGCCGCGATCTGCATCATGGCATCGTTGCAGGATTTCATTAAGGACTGCTCTAAGGTCAGGATTCCGTGTCCATAGATATTGGAACATTTGATCCGGTAGCCGCCCACATCCTGTCCTCCATCGCAGAGGAATGTATCATTCTGCCCGATCACGCCTTCCTCAAGCCCCGCCGCAACCGTCATCGGCTTCGCAGGAGAACCCGGCTCGTAGGTATCGTTTACGCAGAAGTTTCTCCACATCTGGTTCCAGGCATCCATCCTGCCCTCATCCGTCATGGCCGTGATCTCTTCCTGAGAATAGGCATAGCTCAGATCTCTCGGATTATTTAAATCGAATCTGCGGTTCGAGGACATTGCGAGGATCTCACCGTTTCTCGGATCCATGGCGATCACGGCCGCCGTCTTGCTTCCGATTCCGCTCATCCACTCGTCGATATATTTTTCCACGATTCTCTGGATGTTCACATCGATGGTGGAGACGATAGTATTTCCATTCTCGGCGGATTTGATGACTTTCTCCATATTGGCCTCATCATCCAGATATCCGTACTCTCTTCCATTGGTTCCTGTCAGCTGGTCATTGTAATACTGCTCAATTCCGCCGCTTCCCTGTTTTCCGTTATCGTAAGAAAATCCCACAACATTGCAGGCCAGCGTATTATACGGATAAAATCTCCGGTATTCGTCCTCAAACCAGACACCTTTGATCTTCTTCCCGCTGTCCTCCTTCGACTTCGCGTAGGCATCATTCAATTCTTTCTTTTTTGTCTCAAATTCTTCCTTTTTGTCCGCGGAGATCTGCTTCTCGTAAGGCACATAATAGGAATTTTCATTGGCAGAGATCGTCGCCAGAAGATCCGCGCGGTCGTATCCAAACACCTCGCAGAGGGCTGATACCGTCGGTTCCAGATAATTCTCCTTATCCTGATTGATCTGATTCGGATCCAGAATCAGGCTGTAGACCTTCTCGCTGGTCGCCAGATATGTTCCGTTCCGGTCCACAATATCGCCGCGGCGGTACGGAATCGTCCGGCTGTCATAGGAGGAATGCTGGTTCAATACGATCTGGGTATAGTCTTCGTTTTTATCCTTGATCATCCGGTATAAAACAACGACAAGACCAAACAAAGCCAGCGTCGTTACGAGAACCGTAACCGCCAGCTTTTCTTTCATACTCATGGTAAAAACTTTCTTATTATTACCGTTCCGGGATGTCTTCATACTGTCTTACATACTCGCTTTCCGTCTTATTGTATAAGCGGACCTGGTCCTTATTGGCATAAACCATTCCCAGTTCCTCAGTCGCTACCTTATACACATAATCCAGGTCCACCGACGTGTTGATCCTTGTGAGAAGAGCGTCGTTATCCCCTTTCAGTTTTTCAATACTCTCCTCCAGACTCTCAATATGATTGAGTCTCGCTGTGACGGAAGACTGAAGCTTTAAATAGCTCACACAGATATACAGTGTGCAGATCACCGCCACTGTCAGCAACAATACGGAAAAAAGATTCATCTGAAGCGCTTTTTCCTGATTTCTCCGAACTGTAACGGTATGGGATACATTCCGCTTCTGCTGATGTCCTCTCTCCTGCTCCTCGTACCGGGGAACACGCTCGACTTTACGGACAGTATTTCCCTCTACATATTCTTCGGTCTGCGGGACTCTTTTCCGTCTCCTTGCTGCCATACCATCACTTCCTTTCTAATATATCTGCAACAGTCCAGTGCCGTTCTGCTCATGTTCCCCTGTTGTCGATTTCAGGAACATGCAGACCTGCTGAACATTTACCATAAACTTTCTGTTTTTTCTGTACTTGGGGGCTCTCAGCTTCTCTCGAACACCCTCAGTTTCGAACTCTTTGATCTTCTGTTCTCTTCCAGTTCCTCATCTGATGGAACGATCGGTTTTCTCGTCACAACACGGCCTTTGCTCTTTCTTCCGCATACGCATACCGGGAAATCCGGAGGGCAGATACACGGATTTTCATTTGTGCGGAATCTCGTCTTCACGATGCGGTCCTCCAGAGAGTGGAACGTAATGATCGATAAACGTCCGCCCGGATTTAAGAGGTCGATCATTGTGTCGATGGAATCGTTTAACACATCCAGCTCGTGGTTTAATTCAATGCGGATCGCCTGAAATGTCCGTTTTGCCGGATGTCCGCCTTCCGCCCGGATCTTTGCCGGGATCGCGCCGCGGATGATCTCTGCAAGCTGCAGTGTCGTCTCGATCGGGTGTATCTCCCTCTCTCTGACGATGTGTTTCGCGATATTCTTTGCGAAACGGTCCTCACCGTAATCGCGTATAATTCTATACAGCTCCATCTCGCTGTAGCCGTTTACGATGTCCGCCGCGGTCTTGTCGTTTCTCTGATCCATTCTCATATCCAGTGGGGCATCCTCTCTGTAGGAGAATCCACGGTCCGCCGTATCCAGCTGGTATGAAGACACACCAAGATCCAGATAAATGCCATCCACCTTTTCAATTCCAAGGTTAAAGAGCACTTCCCGGATATTCTTATAGTTGCTTCTGACGATCGTAACTTTATCTTTAAATGGGAGAAGACGTTCCGTTGCCGCCGCGATCGCGTCCGCGTCCTGATCGATTCCGATCAGGCGGCCCTTTTCGCCGAGTCGCCGGGATACTTCGTATGCATGTCCGCCGCCGCCTAAAGTCCCGTCCACGTAGATCCCATCCGGTTTTACATTCAGGCTGTCGACGGTTTCCATCAGCAGGACTGATTTATGTTCAAAAATCATATGCCAAGACCTTCCATATTTTCTGCAATTTCTTCCATGTCATCGTAGACATTCTTCTCGTTCCAGACCGCCTTGTTCCAGATCTCAATCCGGCTTCCGACGCCGACCAATACAACGTCTTTTTCCAGCTTCGCGAATTCTCTTAAAACAGAAGGGATCAGGATCCTTCCCTGCCTGTCCACCTCACAGGCACAGGCACCAGCCAGGAAAAATCTCGAAAACTTTCTGGCATTAGCATTCGTAAGAGGAAGTGCGTGGAGTTTTTCCTCAAAAGATTTCCACTCAGAATTTTCGTACACGAAGAGACACCCATCCAATCCCTTTGTAACAACGAACTCATCGCCCAGCTGCTCACGGAATTTGGAAGGGACAATCAGACGGCCTTTTGCATCGATTGTATGACTGTACTCTCCAATGAACATTACTCACTCCTGTGATCATGTGGTCCATCGTGATCCACTGATCCACCATTTCAAACCACTTTTATCCACTTTCCACCACTTCTAATGTAATCTTAGTACATTTACTTTAAAATAGCAAGGAATTTTTCATTTTTTCATGTACAAAACAAGGGTCACTGTTCACGCCTTGCGCAAACAGTAACTGATTTTGCCGATGCTTCGCATTCCGAATCGGCAAAATCCACTACCACCACTGTATTGTACGGAATTTTCAATTCAGGAAATTCCTACCCGTGTACAGTAACAAACAAGGTTCCATTTTTTGGAAATCTTCCTATAAAACGCGAAAAAGCCGCCTTTTCAGGCAGCCTTTTCACGTTTTATCTGGAGTATATTCGATTTTTATGTACTGGGGCTCTCAATATCCCGCTTCCATATACTGTTCGATCAACCGGTCGAGTTCCACACTGTACTGGTAGATCAGATCATATGCCTCTTTTCCGTCGATACTTCCATTCAGTCGTTTTCTCGCTTCCTCGATCTGATTTACCAGCTCTTCCCTGCTCTCCATATCAGTTTGCTTCCTTTCTCTGGACGAAAGCCTTTCTCCTGTTGTAAATAAGGATCACAAGAGAGACGGTCGCCAGCACAACAGACAATGCCTGGGATACCGCGATCTGGGTACCCGGTATCAGGAGAGAATCCGTCCGCAGCCCTTCGATCCACGCTCTTCCGATTCCGTATCCGGCGAGATAGATACAAAGCATTTCCCCTGTGAACGTTTTCCGCTTGCGGAACCAGAGCATGAACATCAGGAGACCGAAGTTCCAGAGGGACTCGTAGAGGAACGTCGGATGGACCTGAATGTACTCGATTCCATTGTCCAGGATCAGATGGTCGATTAGGTTTTGTGAGATCATGCTCTCATTCACGATACTGCGCCTGATCCGCATGGCAAACAGGCAGTCTGTGTAGCGGCCGAAGGCCTCGCAGTTGATAAAGTTCCCCCATCGTCCGATCATTTGTCCGGTTATAAGTCCAAGGCATGCGCTGTCTGCCATGGACAAAAAGGAAAGGTGGCGTTTCTTTGTAAAGACAAGCAGCGTCAGGATTCCGGCGATCACTCCGCCGTAGATCGCAAGTCCGCCTTTCCTCAAGTTCACGATCTCCATCAGGTGGTCCTTGTAGTAGGCCCACTGGAAGAAAACATAGTAGATCCGCGCTCCGATGATGGAAAAGATAATTCCGTAAAGCGCGAAATCAAGGTAAATATCTGGATTCTGTCCCCTGCGCTTCGCATCGGACTGGGCAACACAGAGTCCTAAGATCATGCCGATCCCGATGATCAGTCCGTAGTACGCAAAGGATATTCCTCCGATTGAAAAGCTCTTCACCATGTGGGGAATCGAGATCCCCAGGTGAACGAAGCTTACATCTGCTCCTGACATTGATTCTGTTCTCCTTTTTTCTTTGGTGAGTTTTATTTTACTCCGAAAAGCGGCAAAAAGCAAACAGATTCGCTTGACAGTCCTCGTGTTTATTCGACATGAATCCTAAACTATCATCCTTTTACTATCTCCTGCATTTTCCCTCATTTCTTCGCCGGATGATTATCTCATTTTAGAAGGCTCCCACCTCTTTTCGGTGATGATTAATAGCAAATTTGTACAAAAGCTTCTCGCTTTTGTTCTTTTCATTGACTTTAATTTTATAAAATTTTATACTAAAAATATCTTGGAATTCTTTCCACAAATATGTTTGCACGATTCTGTATTTATTTTAACCATCACAAGGAGGAACCATCCATGGATATTCAGACCCTTCTATATGAATTAAAAAAATATGAAGATTCCATGCTCACAACACGCCGTGATCTCCACAAACATGCGGAAACCGGCTGGCAGGAATACCGCACCACTGCTCTTTTAATTGAGAAATTAAAAGAACATGGGATTCCTGTAAAATTCGGAAAAGAGATCATCAACAAGGATTACCTCTGGGCTTATCCGTCCGAGACAGTCCGAAAAAGCGCCATCGACCGTGCGCTGAACGAGGGCGCTGACCCGGAGATCATAAAGGAGATGGACGGCTTTACCGGTCTCTGCGCTGTGATTGAGACTGGAAAACCAGGTCCAATGCTGGCGCTCCGCTTTGATATCGACTGCAACGATGTCACCGAGAGCACTGACACGGACCGCCCGCCGGTAAAAGACGGTTTCTGCTCGATTCATGATGGATGCATGCACGCCTGCGGCCATGACGGCCACGCGTCTCTCGGACTTCACACCTGTATTGCCTTAAATGAGATCAAAGATGAGCTCTCCGGAACCATCAAAGTCATCTTCCAGCCGGCGGAGGAAGGTGTCCGTGGCGCCCAGTCTATCGCGGAGGGCGGAATTCTTGACGATGTAGATTATTTTCTCACCGGTCATCTCGGAATGGGATGGAAAACAGGTTCCCTGGTGGCTCTCTCCAGGGGATTTCTCTCCACAACAAAGGTGGACGCGGAATTTAAGGGAATTTCCGCCCACGCAGGAATGTCCCCGCAGGACGGAAAGAACGCAATCCTCGCGGCATGCTCAGCCACTCTCGCCATGCATACCGCCTGCCAGGATTCCAGAGGCGCGTCCCGAATCAATGTGGGGACGATTGAGGGCGGCAGCGGACGAAATGTGGTCCCGGCTGATGCTCTGATCCGCTTCGAAACCCGGGGTGAAACAGCCGATATTCAGAATCTTGTCCTCAAAAAAGCCATGAACGCCGCAAAAGGGGCTGCGGAGATGTTCGACTGTTCCGTGGATACAAAGATCATGGGCAGCGCATCCAGCGCCGACAGCGACCCTGAAATGGAACCATTCATCCACGCGGGTGCTTCCAGAGTCGCCGCCATCACCAACTATGTAAGAGAAGCCGCTTTCTCCGGCTCCGAGGACGCCACCTACCTGATGGCGAAAGTCCAATCCCACGGTGGAAAAGCCGCCTATATGTGCATCGGCTCTACCATCGCTGCACCACACCACAATGACCACTTCAACTTCGATGAGGCATCCCTGCTTACAGGGCTGCGACTGTATGTCTCCACTGTGTGTGAAATCCTGCATAAGTAATTTTACAGCGGATACTGAAGATGTGCCCTAACACATTCCCACACCCCGTGCAGCTGCTTGCAGCAATCTACATCTTCGCGCGAGTGCACATCAAAAACAAAGCCATGGAACAATTATTTCACATGTTCCATGGCTTTTAATTTTTTCGTATAAAACCAACCCTGTCTGGAAATTATACGTTGAAACGGAATAATACGACATCTCCGTCCTTCATCACGTAGTCCTTACCTTCCATGCGGACAAGTCCTTTTTCCTTAGCTCCGTTGTAGGAACCGCAGTCTAAGAGATCCTTGTAGTTTACAACCTCTGCCTTGATAAATCCGCGCTCGAAATCGGTGTGGATCTTTCCTGCTGCCTGCGGTGCTTTTGTGCCGACCTTGATGGTCCATGCACGTGTCTCCTTCTCTCCTGCTGTCAGGTAGCTGATAAGACCGAGGAGACGGTAGCTTGCCGCGATCAGCTTGTCAAGTCCGGACTCCTTTAAACCAAGGTCATCTAAGAACATCTTTTTCTCATCGTCATCTAACTCGGAGATCTCCTCCTCGATCTGCGCGCACACAACAAACACTTCGCTGTCGTTCTCAGAAGCGAACTTGCGGACAGCCTGTACATGCGGATTGGAAGCGCCGTCATCGGCAAGATCATCCTCACCGACGTTCGCAGCGAAGATCACCGGTTTCCAGGTAAGGAGATCTAAGGAAGCAACAAATGCCTGCTCCTCATCGTCCTCACACTCAAAGCTCTTTGCAAGATTGCCGTTCTCGAGGTGTTCCTTCACAGCCTTTAAGATATTTAATTCCTTCGCAAGTGCCTTGTTGGAAGCTGCGCCCTTGCCCATCTTCGCGATCCGGCGGTCGATGACCTCGATATCGGAGAAGATCAGCTCTAAGTTGATAGTCTCGATGTCGCGGAGCGGATCAACGCTTCCGTCTACATGAATCACGTTCGGATCCTCGAAACAGCGGACAACGTGAACGATGGCATCCACCTCACGGATATTCGCGAGGAACTGGTTTCCAAGTCCCTCACCTTTGGATGCGCCCTTTACGAGACCTGCAATATCTACGAACTCGATCACAGCCGGTGTGATCTTCTCGGAGTTGTAAAGATCCGATAAGAGCTTCAAACGGAAATCCGGTACCGGAACAACACCCACATTCGGGTCGATGGTACAGAACGGATAGTTTGCGGATTCAGCGCCCGCCTTTGTTAAAGAATTGAATAATGTACTTTTACCTACGTTCGGCAGGCCGACAATGCCAAGTTTCATGGTAATTTTCCTTTCTAAACGTCTGGAACTGTTCAGCAGGTCAGCGCATCTCCTGCGCAGATCTGCTGGACAGTTCCGATGGTTTTTACATAAAAATAAATATGCCTGAAAAGTTTTCTGTTCAGGAGACAGATGGCACAACATGTGGTCCGATATAGCCACAAGTGTATTTAGCATAGCACAAAACATGCAGAAAAGGAAGGGAATTTTTGTCATCTGCATGTCTCTATCGTAAACGGTGTTACTGTTCACGCCTTGCGCAAACAATAACTAAACAGTCTGCTCATCAGGCATAGCGGGGCACATAGTCTCGCTCCCCGGCTTTAGTCCTCTAAATCTTCCTCGCTGACGATCTCCTCATACTCTTCTGTGTCGAGAAGCTCATCAAACGCGTCCGCAACGATCTCGTACTCCTCGTCGCTCTCGATATTCTGGATATCCGGATTTCCGTTTGCATCCTCAGTGTAGCGGTATAAGTAGACCTCTCCATCCTCCGCCTCATTGCCGTCTAACGGGAGAAGCGCAATATATTCCCTATCAGCCGCCTCAAAGATCGTAAGGACCACGCACTCTAAATCCGTTCCATCGTCCAGTGTCAGGGTAACGGTCATCTCCTCGTCGTTTGCCGCATCCTGATTCATGTTCTTGTCCTTTGCCATACCTAAATTTTCCTCTCATTTCCGGCAATCTGCCGTTGATTCCAGCCGCGTTGTTTCAGCGGCCATGCCCGGTGCGGGAATGCGCCGGGACACATTCTTTTTATAGAATACCAGTAAACATCTACAAAATCAATAGGAAGAATAATAGTTACGGTTCAGCTATGGATCTTCTTGTTTTCATATTTATGAGAGCAGGATGATCCTTGCTTCACCCCTAATATTCAACACCGCGTCTCGCCTTGATCCCTTTATCAAACGGATGTTTCCGCTTGCAGATTTCTGACACATAGTCCGCTTCCAAGATCAGCGCCTCTGACGGATTCCGTCCCGTAAGGACTACCTCCAGCCCGTCCGGCTCACCTTTTTTCGGCCGTTTTTTCAAAAAATCCAGAACGTCCTTTTCCGGGATCATCCCGTAATTGACCGCCGCCATGATCTCGTCAAAGACCACCAGATCCGCGTCTTCTGCCAGTTTCACCGCCTCCGAAAACAATTCTCTGTTATAAGCCGCGCACTTTCTTTTCGTATCCTCATCCATGGAACGGACAAAGCCAAAGTTCTTCCGGCACGGGATCAGCGTCACCTCCGGGAGTTTCTTTAAGATCTCCACTTCCCCGGAGTTATCTGTCTTTAAAAACCGCGCGATCACGACACGCCTCCCGCAGCCCGCTGCCCGGACCGCAAGCCCTATTGCCGCGCTGGTCTTTCCCTTTCCGTCACCGCAGTAAATATGGACAAGTCCCATATATCTCCTCCATTCATCATGCGCTCAAACCTGAAAACTCCCGTCTCTGTTATGCCGCATTTTACATACACATCACGAAGCTACGATCACAGATGTGTCATATTTTTTCGAATCTTTTATAAACCGGCTTCCTCAATAAATCTGGAGACATCTGTCTTCCTGTGATACCGCTCCCGCACCGCCGCCACATGGAGACGGTCCTTTGCGCGGGTCAGCGCCACATAGAACAGCCGCCGTTCTTCCTCGATATCCGCAGAAAGCCCCGCCTTGTGGTGCGGAACGATGCCTTCGTTTGCGTCCACCACAAAGACCACAGGATATTCTAACCCCTTCGCGCTGTGCATCGTGGACAGTGTCACCCGGTCCTCTGTCTCCCCGGTCTCCTCAAGGCTCTGCTTCTTTAATTCTTCCTCATACTTTGCCGCATGTTCCTTCCACGCCTCAAAGGTCTCAAATTCCGCCGCACTTTCCGCAAGCTTGTCCGCCGTCTCAAAAAGCTCCTCGGGCTTCATCCGACGGAATTCCGCATAGGATCTTAGATAATCGTCATACCCAATAACCTTTCGGATATAGTTCACCGCCGCCACAGGTTTCAGCCTCGACATTGCCCTAAGGTCCGCTTCCAGATCACAGATCCGGTCCTCCATCCAGTCCCTGTCCTGATAAAAAGATTTTAACCGGTCAAAAGACACTGTCGGTGTGTCAAAGGCATCACGGCTGAAATACCGGTTCGGCCGGTTCATGATCCGGTAAAAGTCAGACCGTTTCCTGCTGCCCGCAGCGATCTCCATATAGGCAAAGAGATCCTTTGCGATCCAGTGATTATAGAGGTTCGGGATCACGTCCCTGAGCTTAAATGGAATATTGTACCCCATAAGCCGCTCCGCCATCAGCCCGGAATTTGCCCCTGTGCGGAACAACACCGCAATCTCGTTCCAGGCATACCCGGCGTCATGATACGCCCGGATGCTTTGTGCCACGGTGTCCATCTCATGCCCCGGATTGTCAAAGACCCGGAAATCCACCGGTCTCCCGGATCCCCGGAACGGCTCCAGCTTTTTCTCGAAGCGGACCGTATTGTGCCCGATGAGCCGCAGGGAAGTCTCTACGATCTCCTTTGTGGACCGGTAATTTGTTCCGAGAAGGACTCTCTTCGTCCCCGGAAAATCTTTCTCAAATCCCAGCATGATCTCTGGTTTCGCCCCGCGGAACCGGTAGATGGACTGATCATCATCTCCGACGATAAAAAGATTGTTTTCCGGCAGCGCCAGCATACGGACTACCTGATACTGTAAAAGATTGATGTCCTGAAACTCATCCACAAGGATGTACCGGAATTTCTTCTGCCATGCAGCCAAAATATCTTTTCGTTCCGTAAAGAGCTCATGGCACATGACGAGCATATCATCGAAGTCGATCTTTCCCGTTCTCTTCAGCATCTCATCATATCCGTCATAGAGCTTCTTAAACCACTCCTCCGGGCAGTTCTGGGAATAGTAATATTTTAAATCCAGTCGCTCGCCCTTCACATAGCTGATCTCGTTGATGATGGAGGAGATAAATTCCGCCTCATCCTCCACTTCCATCTCTGATTCATCGAGAAACGTTTTAAAATACCGGCGTTTTTCCTCCCCGCTTATCACGTTTCCGGCTGGAAAACGGTACGCCCACTTTAAGATGTGGTAAAAGACAGAGTGGAAGGTTCCGAAGCTTACGCGTGTGCCTGCGGCTTCCAGAGAAGTTGTTCCGGTCATCTTCCGCTTTCCATCTTCCTCCCGCGCCAGTCTCAGAAACCGCTCTTTCATCTCCGTGGCTGCGGCTTTTGTGAACGTAATGACAAGAATGCCGGAGGGGTCAATGCCCGCCTCCAGCAATCTCCTGATTCTGTGTGTAATTACTGTCGTTTTTCCGGACCCTGGACCCGCGAGGACCATCATCGGTCCGTCCCGGTGTTCCAGAGCCGTCCTCTGTGCTTGATTAAAATCCATACTCATCCATTTCTAAACAGCCGTCTTTCCCTGTCCCACAGCACACAGCTGCTTTTCATGACGCTCAGGACTGGTCATTTGTCCGTCAGGATCTGCCGGATTTCAGGATCACTGTGCATTCTCCAACAGCTCAATTCCCTTTCTGATACGGGTCAGGGACTCCTCTTTTCCGATGATCTCCATGATCTCGGTAGCGCCTGCCGGTGTCATCTGTTTTCCGGATACAGCGGTACGGATCGGCCACATAACAAAGCCTGTCTTTACACCCTTATCGGCAACATACTTGGAAAGGGCCTCGAACAGGGCGTCATTGCTGAAGTCATCCTGCGCCTCAAGAATCGGAAGAACCTCTTTTAATGTCTCTAAAGAGTTCTCCTTTGTAGTCTTCATCTTCTTATGGATATACATATCCGCACTGTACTCCGGCATCTCCTCGAAGAAGTCGACCTGATCCGCGATATCGCACAATGTCTCGATTCTCGTCTTCACCATTCCGGCAATCTTCTTTAAGTCTAACGGTTTCTTGATCGCAGCCTCAAGGTACGGCTTTGCAAGCTCGAAGAACTTCTCATCGTCCATCTTCTTGATGTACTCGCCGTTCATCCAGCGAAGCTTTGTCATATCAAAGACAGCCGGGGATTTGCTCATATTGTGGTAATCAAACTCTTTTACAAGCTCCTCAAGAGTAAAGAACTCCTGATTGTTCGCCGGAGACCAGCCCAGGAGGGCAACGAAGTTTACGATTGCCTCTGTTAAGAAGCCCTGCTCGAGAAGATCCTCGAAGGAAGAGTGACCGCTTCTCTTACTTAATTTCTTGTGCTCCTCGTTCGTGATCGTCGGGCAGTGTACATAGACCGGAACTTCCCAGCCGAATGCATCGTAGAGACGATTGTACTTCGGGGAGGAGGACAGGTACTCATTGCCGCGGACAACGTGCGTGATCTTCATCAGATGGTCATCCACAACGTTTGCGAAGTTATAAGTTGGAAATCCGTCGGATTTGATGAGGACCATATCGTCAAGCTCCGCGTTGTCTACTGTGATATCTCCGTAGATCTCATCGTGGAAGGTGGTAGTTCCCTCTTTCGGGTTGTTCTGGCGGATAACGAACGGCATTCCTGCCTTTAAGTTTGCCTCAACCTCTTCCTTTGAAAGATGCAGGCAGTGCTTATCGTAAACCATGATCTCCTCACCGTTTACGGTCTTCTTTAATGTGTTTAAGCGTTCCTGGGTGCAGAAGCAGTAGTATGCCTCGCCTTTTTCTACGAGCTTTTTCGCATACTCCATGTAGATCCCGGCTTTCTGGCGCTCACTCTGGACATACGGACCATATCCGCCATCCTTGTCCGGACCCTCATCATGGATCAGTCCGGTCTTCGCCAGTGTGCGGTAGATGATTCCCTCAGCACCCTCAACATGGCGCTCCTGATCTGTATCCTCAATACGGAGAATAAAATCTCCACCCTCATGCTTTGCTATCAGGTATGTGTAAAGAGCTGTTCTTAAATTACCTACATGCATCCGGCCGGTCGGGCTCGGAGCAAATCTTGTTCTGACTTTTTCCATAATCCATATCTCCTGTTGATATATATTTATCTGCAAAAAGATTTCGCAGACAGACATTCCTGTTGGTTCCTGCCTCTGTCATTCAGCAGCTTGTATTCCTTCCTATCTTTATACCGTCATATCCAATAAATGGCAGGCAAGATTAAAGTATACCATCAGACTCACCGCGTCCACGATCGTCGTGATCATCGGTGACGCCATGATCGCCGGATCAAGCTTTAATACCTTAGCTCCGATCGGCAGTGTGCATCCGATCGTCTTCGCAACGATGACCGTACAGAACAGGCTGATCACAACCGTCACACAGATCAGCGTGTTTCCCGGATACTGAATCATCAGACGGATGAAATTTACCACCGCCAGAACGAATCCAACGATGATTCCCACCCGGACTTCCTTCCATACTACCTTCAGGATATCCGCCGGTTCCACATCACCGATGGCCATACCACGGATGATCATCGTACTGCTCTGGCTTCCGGAGTTTCCGCCGGTATCCATAAGCATCGGGATAAAGCTTACAAGAAGCGGGATCGCCGCGAAAGCGTTCTCATATTTTACAAGGATTCCGCCGGTGATCGTACTGGAAAGCATTAAGATCAAAAGCCACGGGATCCTGTTTTTAGCCAGCGTGAAAACGCCGGTTTTCAGATACGGCTTTTCACTCGGAAGCATCGCCGCCATCTTCTCGAAGTCCTCGGTGGCCTCTTCTTCCATGACTTCCATGACATCGTCGACGGTGATGATCCCGACCAGACGGTCCTCTCTGTCAACCACCGGCATTGAGAGCAGGCCATACTTGTTCATCGTATCAGCTACCAGCTCCTGGTCATCCGTTGTCCGGGCTTTTATGACGTGGGTGTCCATAATATCGCCCACCTGACGTTCATAAGGCTGAAGGAGAAGATCCTTCACCGTGACAACTCCGTCCAGCATCCGCTTTTCGTCCATCACATAGCAGGTGTAGATCGTCTCCGAATTCACGGCATGGTGACGGATATAGGCGAAACACTGTTCCACCGTCATGTTTTTCTTCAAACCGATATACTCGGCCGTCATGATACTTCCGGCTGTATTTTCCGGATAGTTTAAAAACTGGTTGATCAGTTTTCTCGTCTCCGGCTTCGTGTTCTGAAGAACACGGCGGACCACCGTTGCCGGAAGTTCCTCCACCAGATCTACGGCATCATCCACGTAAAGCTCTTCCACGATCTCGGAAAGCTCCTTATCGGTGATACTGTTGATAATGTGGCTCTGCTTGTCCACCGGAAGCTCAGCAAACACCTCCGTTGCCAGCGCCTTCGGCAGCATCCGGAACACGATGACCGTGCGCTCGGAATCCAGTTCTTCAATAAACGAAGCGATATCCACCTCGTTCAGTTCCACGAGCTCTTCCTTCAGCAGGCGGTACTTTTTCTCCCGCGCCAGTTCCAGAAGATGCTCCATGTCAAATGTTTCATTTCCATCATTCGGCATTTTCTTTTCCCCCATAATCAGTTTTCCACTCAGCATTCCGCTTACCTGTTTTTACTTGATCATGGAAGCAAAAAGCACCTGCAGCCGCCGCATTTTCCCCGCGCCGGTCGGCAGGCTCCTGTACAGTCAGATTCGGCAATACACATAACAGATTGTTCCCGTCATGCCTATTGCCACCGGTTCAGGGTGTGCGTCTGCTTCCATCGTATGACTTCGACCTTCCATTATGTGTTCACTTCCTTTCTCTGTGCTTTCCATTATAAGAAAATTTTACCCAATTGGCAACCGGTTACGCGATTTTTCGTGAAGAAGATGAAAAAAGCCGTTACTGTTCACGCCTTGCGCAAACAGTAACTGATTTTGCCGATGCTCCGCATTCCGAATCGGCAAAATCCACTACCACCACTGTATTGTACGGAATTTTCAGTTCAGAAAATTCCTACCCGTGAACAATAACAAAAAGCCGCCAGAATATGGGCTGGCAGCGTTCATGAACACAGTGTTATTAGTTTGTTACTATTACGTTACTATTTGTGCGTATTTTACAGCGTTTTACGGAACGAAAACCCCAGGAAACATAAGGTTTCCTGGGGTTATAATACTGCGTGAATTAAGCTCTGGAAAGGTACTCACCAGTACGTGTATCGATCTTAACGCGGTCACCCTGGTTCACGAATAACGGAACATTGATCTGAGCGCCTGTCTCAAGAGTAGCCGGCTTTGTTGCACCTGTAGCTGTATCACCCTTGAAGCCCGGCTCTGTATCTGTGATCTCGAGCTCTACGAATAACGGAGCCTCAACAGAGAATACCTTGCCGTTGTAGGAGCAGACTTTCACAGTCTCGTTCTCTTTTACAAACTTTAATGCATCGCCAACAACGTCAGAGGATAATGCGATCTGCTCGTATGTGTTAACGTCCATGAAGTTGTAAAGATCGCCGTCTGCGTACAGATACTGCATATCTACACGGTCGATTCTTGCTGCCGGGAATTTCTCGGTCGGACGGAAGGTTCTCTCAACTACACCGCCGTTGATAACGTTTTTTAATTTTGTTCTAACGAAAGCCGCGCCTTTACCCGGTTTTACGTGCTGGAACTCTAAGATCTGAACAACCTGTCCATCGATTTCAAGTGTAACGCCATTTCTGAAATCACCTGCTGATACCATAAATGATAATCCTCCTTAAAACTGTTTCCAATTATTTCATTTCAAATTTCACGCTTATAGCTGATTCTATCCTATTCTATACTATTATCCAACGGTTTTCAACTATTTTTTGCAAAAATCCCCGCTTGTCCGGTCCATTTTTTTCAACCTTTTCCGATAAAACAGGAGAACTACCGCCTCAAGATACCGTTTTAAGACGATCTGAATCTCCTCCTTCGGATTGATGGGCTTCACAAGGATCGAATATAGGCCTGTCCGGTTTGCGCCCCAGACATCCGTAAACAGCTGGTCGCCAACAAAAAAAGTGGTGGCACGGTCTGTATTCATCCGCTCCATCGCCCATTCATATCCTTTTCTCGACGGCTTTCCACCCTTAAAAATATAAGGACTTCCCACCTTATCCGCAAAGGGTGATACCCGCGGCTCCTTATTATTGGAAAGGATACAGGTGGAAAAGCCGATAGCGCGGAGTCGCTCAAAGAGCTCGATCGCCTGCTTGTCCGCCGGTGCCCCGTGGGGAACCAGGGTATTGTCCACGTCAAAGATGATCCCCCGGTATCCTCTCTCATAAAGTTTCTCGTACGGGATCTCGTATGCGCTGTCCACATAGTTCCCTGGATAAAATGTCTCAAACATACTGCTGCTTATTACATAATAGCCCCAACATACCCTTTTTGCATTTTCTCTGCAATCCAACGTATGACTGGACTTTTTCTCCTCTATTTATTATTTAAGAACTTCGCCAGTTCATCCATGAACGCGTTCACATCCTTAAACTCCCTGTAGACAGACGCGAAGCGGACATAGGCGACTTCATCCACCAGCTTGAGTTTTTTCATGACAAGCTCACCGATCGTCACCGATGGGATCTCACGTTCTTCCATACTGAAGATCTCTTTCTCGATCTCGTCGATCATCTTTGTGATCTGTTCTGATGAGACCGGACGCTTATGACATGACAAAAGAATCCCGTTTTCGATCTTCGCACGGTTATACGGCTCTCTGGAATCATCTTTCTTAATGATCATAAGCGGCAGTGTCTCTAATTTTTCATATGTCGTAAAGCGCTTTCCGCACTCCTCGCACTGACGGCGGCGTCTGATCGAACTGTTGTCATCTGCCGGGCGCGAGTCGATGACCTTTGTATCCTGGGCACCACAAAATGGACATTTCATGGGGATTTCCTCCTTTGCTTCTGACCGTATTATTTTCCGCTCACGGCCGCGTTTTTATACCATATCTTATCACACAATGATCCGTTTCCGCAAGTCTTTTACTTCCTGCGGTCTCACCCGATTTCAACGACCGTATGGATAAACCGTTCCTTCGCCTCCTGCTGCGCTTCCAGCTTTCTGATCTTTTCCGTGCTCTTCGCCGGCACCCAGGCTTTGTTGGCGTTGTAATAAAAATTGATCTGTTTCCAGTACTTTTCCGGATACAGAAGGAGATAATATAATACCTGACGTTCTGATCCGGAGACCGGCAGCACTCTCTCGTAAGTTTCCAGGATCTGCTGTCCCAGCCGTACGTTCCAGTCATGCTTTTCCATGACCTTTCTTAAAAAATAGTACAGATCCTCCATCTGGACTCCCAGATGCATCTGGTTAAATTCCGTCACTGCCACATACCCGTTCCCGATCAGGATATGGTGGTAATCCGGCTCCCCATGACAGACCGCATAACCGTCAAGGATCTCTTTTCCATGCGTTTCATATAGCTGCGCCATGCCGCGCTCCGCTTCCACAGACTGGGCAGCAAAACGTTCAAAATTTCCGATCACACAGAGTTCAAATTCATTCTTCTTTCTCTTCCCACGGATATATGTTCTCGCTTTTTTTAATTCTCTGTTGTGGCGGCGCATGGCCTCAAAAAGCGGCGGGGAGATCATGGATCTCCTGTTCCACGCCTCCTGCCGCTCGATCCTGCGGAACTGCCGGTGCAAAAGCGCCAGGGCCCGCACCGCTGACAAGACTTCTCTCTCGTCCTTCAGATCACATTCCGGGTCCGCAAACCATTCCTTCACGATATATCTGGTTCCGTCCTCTGCCGTCGACAGCAGTTCTCCCGCAGAATTTCTCATATACCGGTCTGCCCTCAGAGTCTCCATTCCGTCTAATGAACGCAAAACCTCCTCTTCAAATTCCAGCCGGTTCACACTTCCGCGATATTCTTTTAAGAGCCGCAGTCCCTGATCTGTCTCCAGAATCCAGGATCCGCGTCCCCGCCGCAAAACATCCACCTGAAATCCATACGTTTTCTCCGCTTCTTCCTTCCAGTCGATCACGATGCTATCCCCCCATATCCTGTTCTGACCTTTTCCGACACCTCCGGAAGCTGCCACCGATAGCTTCTACCGGATGTACGACAGCTAAACATTCCGGTCCTCAACCTGCTTCCGGAATTTCCTTCTGCACAAGATATGAAAATAATCCGGAGATTATTCCCGCGCCGGGCGGCGGGGCATGGGGCAGCCTGCATCTTCGCGCGGGTGCGCATCACCGGCACATTCTCACGCCGAGCGCGATCGCTTGCGACATGTTTCTTCTTCGCGCAAGTGCACATCATTTGCACGTTCGTGCAAAAAAGACACCTGCAAAATCCTCTGCAGATGCCTCTCATGACACGATTTATCTTGTTACCGTTCAGCCAAACCAGTGTATGGCTGAGCTGTAACCTTATATTTTCTTAAATTGATTAATTTTCTCTAATAATATATCTTTTTTATTTAATTTCGGTTCTTCAAGCACTAAATTCAAAAGATACATGAGTCCGTCGCCGATCTGCTTTCCCTTTTCCAGACCTTGCTGAAGAAGATCACCGCCGTTGACCGCCAGCTGTTTCAGGCTTACGCAGTCTCCAGCCTCTCTGATCTCCTCAAAAAGCCGCAGGAGCTCTGGAACCGTCTCATCTCCATCCAGCTTCTTGAGCTGCATGGCACCCAGAAACTGGTACTCCGTCACACGGCTCAAAAGCTTCCGTATCTGGACCTTATCGACCGCGAGCGGTGCCTGAAATGCCATGACCATGCTTTTCACATTTCCGATCGTGTCGTTGTCAAGCTTTAATCCACGCAGGATCTTCACCGCCTGCTCCGGTGTCATGTGGCGCAGGAAACCTGCCCAGCGATGGGATTTGTCAGCCGGAAGCGCGGCGAGACCGGTCCAGCATTCTTTCAATGCCTCTCTGGAAGCCCCGTCCACCAAACAGCCGCATGTCCCCGGAGTTTCGTTTTCCCCTGCATTATGCGAATTTTCTCTCTCCAGCTCCCTCTCAAACACCTCCGGGAACCCGGACGTCACATAGTCTGCAATTCCCGTCTCATCCACCATCCAGATCTTCTCCGGATGATCCGAGAGCAGAAGCTTCGTGAGTTCCACCTGGATCCTCTCCTTGCTCACATGGGTGAGATTCGGGGCGATCTTGACAATGGCCTTATAGGTCTCATCCTCGATCACAAAATCCAGCTGGGCCGCAAAACGCACAGCCCTGAGAATCCGCAGTGCGTCCTCCGTAAACCTGTCACCCGCGCATCCGACACAGCGGATCACCCGGCGTTTCAGATCTTCCATTCCCTCAAATTCATCTACGATTCCCGTCTCATGGCTGTATGCCATGGCGTTGATCGTAAAGTCACGGCGCTTTAGATCTTCCCTGAGATCCGGTGTAAACTCCACGGTCTCCGGATGTCTTCCATCCAGATATTCCCCGTCGATCCGGTAGGTGGTCACCTCATAGCCTTTTCCGTGCTTGATGATCGTCACGGTTCCATGCTTTAAGCCGGTATCCACGGTCTTTCCAAAAATTTCCTTCACCTGCTCCGGCTTTGCGGAGGTCGTGATGTCCCAGTCCCCCGGGATCCTGCCAAGGACAGCGTCCCGGACACAGCCACCTACGATAAATGCCTCATATCCATGGCTTCGTATATTATCAATGATCCATTCCGCCTCATAGGGCATCTCAATTCTCACCGGCCCGGTCACCTCCTTATGAGTTACACGCAAAAATCCATTCCATATCGGCTACGCCGATGGGATTTTTGCCTTCCGGCTTATGTTTTCTTACGGTCAGCGCAGCAAGCGCGCAGACCTACTGCACAGTTACCAGATTTTTCAGAATCGGGATCAGCCGCTTTGCCAGCACCGCTGCCAGAACACATAAAATAAAATCCTCACTGACCGTCAGAAGAAAGCAGTTGATCAACACGAGCTTCCATCCGACGCTTACACCAAGAACAAAATTGCTGCACACATAAAAATAGACCATTCCGCAGCCATAATCCGCGAGAAGTCCCAAGAATGCAGAAAATAAAAGCCATGAAAAGGAGGAATCCTTCCTGATCTCAAACACACGTCCCGTCACATAGGCTGCCACTGCGAAGCCGATGAGGAAGCCAAATGTGGGCTTCAAAAGATACGCCGGACCTCCGCCCGTAGCGAAGACCGGTATCCCACACAATCCGATCACCAGATATGTCAGCACGCTGGCAAATGCCCTTTTTGATCCAAGCAAAAGCGCCGCAAGCAGCACAAAGAAAAACTGCAGTGTAAAGTGCATGGGCACCGGCTGCACCGGAATCGTGATCTTGAGAAAAGCTCCGACGCCGATGAGGGCTGTAAACAGCCCTCCGAGCGTCAGATCCCTGATGTTCCATTGGTTCATTAATATGCTTTGCCCCAGTATACCATCTTGGTTGCCGGCTTGCCGCAGCATACGCATGTCTCAGCAAGCTTCTCCTGCTTGAACGGCATACATCTGGAGGTCACGCCAACCTGCTCCTTTAACTTATCCTCACATTCCTGGCAGCCGCACCACATTGCGCGGATGAAGCCCGGCTTATTGTCAGCGATATCCTTCATCTCTTCCATGTTGTGAGCATCATAGGTGTGGGCATCACGGTGTGCTTTCGCACGCTCGTACATGTCATGCTGGATCGTCTTTAAGAGCTCATCCACCTTCTCTGCGATCTCGCTTAAAGCGACGGTGATCTTCTCGTGGGTGTCACGGCGTACTAATACAGCCTGACCTGCCTCGATATCCTTCGGTCCAAGTTCTACACGGACCGGGATTCCTCTCATCTCGGACTCGGAGAACTTCCAGCCCGGGCTCTTATCAGAATCATCAACTTTTACGCGGAAGTTGGAGAGAACCTCCTCGACCTCTCTTGCCTTCTCAAGAACGCCCTCCTGCTGCTGGCGGATCGGAACGATCACGACCTGAGTCGGAGCTACGTTTGGCGGAAGAACAAGACCCTCGTTATCACCGTGTACCATGATGATGGCACCGATCATACGGGTCGTCATACCCCAGGAGGTCTGGTGAACATATTTTAACTGATTGTCCTTATCGGAATACTGAATGCCGAAAGCCTTTGCGAAACCATCGCCGAAGTTGTGGCTGGTTCCGGACTGGAGTGCCTTTCCGTCATGCATTAAGGACTCGATGGTATAGGTTGCCTCAGCACCTGCGAATTTTTCTTTATCTGTCTTCTGTCCGCGAACGACCGGGATCGCAAGGAAATCCTCGCAGAAATCTGCATAGAGGTTTAACATCTGGATCGTTCTCTCCTGAGCTTCCTCTGCTGTCGCATGTGCGGTGTGGCCTTCCTGCCATAAGAACTCTCTGGAGCGGAGGAACGGTCTTGTCGTCTTCTCCCATCTTACTACGGAACACCACTGGTTGTATACCTTCGGAAGGTCACGGTAGGAGTGGATGTCTTTCTGGTAGAAATCGCAGAACAGGGTCTCGGATGTCGGGCGGACGCAGAGACGCTCCTGAAGCGGCTCAAGACCTCCCTGTGTTACCCATGCAACTTCCGGTGCAAAACCTTCTACATGGTCTTTCTCTTTATCAAGTAAGCTTTCCGGGATGAATAACGGCATGTAAACATTCTTTACGCCTGCTTTTTTAAAGCGCTTGTCCAGTTCATGCTGGATGTTCTCCCAGATCGCATATCCGTCTGGTTTGATGACCATGCAGCCCTTTACGCTCGCATAATCACATAACTCTGCCTTTTTTACAACGTCTGTGTACCACTGCGCGAAATCATCTTCCATGGAAGTGATGGATTCCACAAGTTTCTTGTCTCTTGCCATTGTTTTTCTCCTTTATATGAATTCTTAGATTGCATACATATGAAAGTTAAGGAATCAGGACGCCTGCTCCGTTTCGGGCAGTGCCGGATAGGCACCATACCACTGGTACTTAGCAACATCGAGATCTCGTATAAACGTAGAATTCTCTGCCCACAGAAATAAAAAGGCTGTCAGTCCCCACTTAAGGGACCGACAGCCGGCGTTACCACCCAAATTAGCTTCCGCATCTTTCCGGAAAGCTCTCCTCTGATATCCGTTAACGCCGGATCTACGCTGTACTTAACAATGTAGTCTTTACAGACACAGCCGCTTATTTCCGCTGCCGTTTTCCGCATTTTCCACATCTCTCGCACAAAGCTCCGAGGCCGGTTCAACGACGCGCACATGGAAGTTCTCACCACCTGCTTCCTCTCTGGGATGCCGCCATTCATCTACTTTCCCTCTTCAATGCCTGTCTGATATGCATATATCATGGATTTTAATGGATTTTTCCATGTTTGTCAAGACTCCTGCATGGATTTTACAGGTCAGCATCACCGCCCCGGAGTCTCACGCTCCGTGCGTCCGATCCGGACGCACCTTTCTTAAAATATCAGTTTAATCACCAGCCATCCGGCTGCGATGCATAACAGCACCAGCGCAAACGCTGCGGAGAGACCGAACAAGACAGCTCCGACAGCGATGGATAAGATAAATCCAAACAGGCTGAGCACCGAGCCCAGAAGCTTTCCGCATACTCCTAACACAAGACCGACACATTTGAATATCACGATAAGGAATATGATCGCAAATAGAATTGACATCTTTTACCTCCTATCAAACCGGCTCAGGATTCCTGCACATCCTCGCAGAGCGTTTCTCTCAGCCGTAGCCTTGCTCCAAGTGGAATAAAAATCCTCGATTTCTTCGACCTATTATATTCCTATTATGAAAATTTGTAAATATCAATCAACTTCCGATCGCCAGATACCGGATTTGATCCGCCCCGTTTCTCCTGTAAACACGGTGAGAGATCGAGATGACCGTGCGTCCTTCCGACGCATACTTTAACGCACAGAGCACCATCTCCTCCGTCTCTGCGTCCAGATTCGCCGTAATCTCATCGAGAAGCAGGATCTTCGGCTCCCCGGCAACAGCCCGGGCAATGGATAAGAGCTGCCACTGTCCCTGAGAGAAGATCTCCGGTTTACATAATGTATCATATCCGTGATCCAGACTCATGATCGTCTCATGAAGTCCCACAAGCTTTGCGGACGCCTGCACGGCTTCGTCCCCGATCTCCGGATCAAACAGTGTGATCTGATCGCGGATTGTGCCCGGAACCATGTGGAAGGACTGCTCCACATAGCCGAACTTCTTTCTCTTCTCTTTATCGGTGATCCGGTATGCCGCCTCGCCCTCGATCAGCACCTTGCCGGAATCTGGCCTGTAAAGTCCCAGGAGGAGCTTAAAGATCGTACTCTTTCCCACTCCGGTGCGTCCTGTGAGTGTTACCTGCTCGCCGGGATCGATCGCGAAATTCAGGTCATTTAAAACGATGTGGTCGTCGTAGCCGAAGGTGACATCCTTGAACTCTATGCATGGCTCTGCTCCGGCCTTTCCATTTTTATGTGCGGAATCCGTAAAAACTCTTTCTCCCACCATCTCCCTCTCAGGCTTTGCCAGAAACTCATTGATCCGGCAGACACCGGCAACCGCCGACTGGATCGTCTGGATCTCCATGCCGAGATTCTCGATCGGTGAGAATATCTGGGAGATATAGTTGATGACTGCGACAGAGGTTCCCACGGACATGCCAAACAGAGTCAGAACTCTTTTGTTTCCGGAGGCCGCAAACAGCATGACAGCCGCCACCACAACCGCGTTTAAGAACAGGATCACCGGTGAGTAGACAGCGTCATAAAAATTCGTCTTCTCGATTGCTGCATAGCTCTCACCGATGTAATCGTCATACCGCCGTTCCATGTATGCCTCTTTTCGAAGCGTGTGGATCGTGCGGATACAACGGATCGTTTCCGGAACATGGTTTGTGACACGGCTTACTGCCGCGCGATTCTCTAACTGTGCCGCCAACATCCGCTTCTGAACGCTCCTCGTAAATACAAAGATCAGCGGGATCAAAAGAGCGAGAAGCATTGCAATCCCCCGGTTTCTAAACCAGATCACCGCGAAAATACTGATGACTCGGCAGGCATCCGCGAACATGCTGATGATCCCGGAGGTAAACAGCGCCTCCACCGTGTCCACATCGCCCACGAACCTGGATACCACAGTTCCGGGCTCTTCCTTATTTAATGTGTAAGCATCAAGCCGGACAAGCTTATTGGAAAGCTTGCTCCGGAACGCATGGGTCATCTTCTGGCCAAACACAGTCAGGAAGCTTTCTCTTAAAGATTCCAGTGCTCCTGTCAGAAGGATCAGCAGAAAATACTCTGCCGCCATGGAAAATCCCGGAAAATCTCCACCGGCGATCCGGTCAATGATTCTTCCAAGTACAAGAGGCGGAAGCATGGAAACAGCCACAGCCCCCATCACGGTCAAGCCGATTCCGATGGAAAGCCATTTTTCCCGCGTGATGGTCTCTCTTATAATGGATGCCGCGCTGATTCTTTTCTTTCCGGCCATTATTTTCTCCTCCTTTCCCCGGTCAAACTGCATTCTTCCTTTGCTTCTTTTTGGGATACCTGCGCCCTGTAAAGCTCCGCATACTGCAGATTTTCCGCCATCATCCTCTCATGACTTTTGCATACTCCCATCTTTCGGTCCATCCAGATCACCTGATCAAGCTCCGGGAACAGGTACAGCCTGTGGGAGATTAGGAACACGATCCGATCTTTCGAATATGCTTTCACATGCTCAAACACCTGTTTTTCCGTCCTTCTGTCAAGTGCCGAGAACGGATCATCCAGAACCAGAATCGGCTTTTCGTGACAGAGCGTTCTCGCCAGGGCAAGGCGTGCCGCCTGGCCCCCTGAGAGGCGGACACCGCTGTTTCCGACAACGGTTTTCTCCTTCTCTTCCATCTCCCGGACTTCCTCATCGAGACACACGGCCTTAAGCCATGTCCAGACATCATCATCGTCCCCTAAGAGCACGTTGTTCTCCACACTGTCTCCCAGAAGCTCCGGATCATGCCCAAGGTATCCGACGATCCGGCTCCGCTCCTGTTCCGTATAGGAGGAAAGCTCCCTGCTGCCGTAAGTCAGATGTCCTTCATACGGATATTCGCAGAGAAAACTCCTTCCCAGCGTAGATTTTCCGCATGCCACCGGACCGGTGATCCCGATGATCTGGCCCGGCATCGCAGTGAAGGAAATATCCCTGAAAATCGGATCACTGCCCGGATAGGCAAAGGTGAGGTGATCGGCAGTGATCACTTTCTCCATTTTTCCGACTTCTTTCATTCTCGTCTTATCTTCTGTGCCGCCTTCCCAGTCAGCATTCATAGGCTCACCACAATTTTCGATGCTGATTTTTTCCTCTCTTACCGCGATCTCATCTTCCACCACAGTCTCTGCCGCCCGTTCCATATACGGATGGATCCGTTTCCAGGATACCTGCGCCTTCTGGACCGCATTGAAGAGCTTTGCCGCCTTTGAGGACTTGTCGGAAAGCTTCGTGTAACATGAAAGGAAGGTCGTAAACGCCGCCACATCCCATGACGTCCATCCGATCCCGACAATATTCCTTGACCCCAAATACAGGATCATCACGGTTCCAGCCATGGCAATCACCCGGTAGACCGGCGGCAGGGCCGCGTTCCAGATATTTGCTTTCACAGCCGACTGCTCATATTCTGTTAAACAGGCCTCATAATGTTCCCCTCGCTCCCTCTCACATCCATACACCCGGTATGTGATCGCGTTGGTGATCCTGTCCAGGGTCTCCGTGTTGAGCCTGCCTGCCTCTTCCTTATAAGCAGCCCCTGTCCTCTGGACAACGGCCTTCATCTTCTCCGCGATCATATAAGAAAACGGCGGAAAGATCAGGGAGATGAGTGCTATCCGCCAGTCGTAATAGAGCAGCATGCACACATATCCGAAAAGTGCCACACCCGTGTCAAAGATCTCTGTGGTGAACTTTCGCATGCCCTCCACGCAGTCATCCACATCGGAGACCGCCTTTGTGATGACATTTCCGGCACCCTCTTTTTCCAGTTCCAAACGGGATTTATGTACTAACGTGCGGTACAGGATCCGCTTCATCCGCCGGTTTACATCGTTGGCGAACCTGCGGACATAGAAACGCTTGATATACCTCGCAAGCTGCACAGTTCCGATCACGATCACATAGAAAAGAGCCAGCCGCAGCATTGTCGAAAACCGTGCCGCTCCGGTCAGGATCCGCATCAGGCAGCCCACCATCTTTCCCTCAGACCATGGCCCCGCCATGAGGCCCAGATTGTAGATAAGGCCGGATATTGTGATCCATATCAGTGTCTTCCATTCAACCTGGAAATATGCCAGGATCCTGTCCGGACGAAAATTTTTCTTTTCCATCGTGTTCCCTTCTTTTTTCTCATGGCTCCGGAATTTCGATCCGGTTTTCGACTGTCTCTCCCTGTTTTTTCGCCACAAGCTCCGCCACATCCGCAAATCCTGCCCGCCGCTCATTTTTTGACCGCCAGTACAGTTTGTCCAGCGTCTCACAAAACGTTTCTTTCTCGTTCTCCGGCAGCTCCGCCAACAGCCACTCATAAAAGACCGCCTCGATACTCGACTTTGAATTCTTCAGTGCCTCTGCTTTTTTCGTTGCAAAGAGAAGCTGGCTTCTTCCGTCCGCCGGATTCGGCTTTCTTTCAAGATAACCTTTCGCCTCAAGGCTCGCCGCCCGTCTCGCCGCAGCTCCTTTATCGATCTTTAACGTCTCCCGGACCTCCGTCTGGGTGATCCCCGGATTGTGGCGCACAAGATGGATAAAATCGAACTCCGCAGTTCCAATTCCTTCTTCCTTCATCGTCTGTACCGTGAATTTTGCAACCTCACGGGCGATCTTCGTAATTTTTCTCCCTGTCTGATCCATAACGTCTCCCTCCGTCAAAACTCCTGATTTCATCTCAATCGAGAAGACTCCCACCTTTTTCAGGTGGTGAGTCATCGCAAATTTGTCTCAGCAGAAGTCAGGTCTTCTACTAAGCTAAACGCTCCGCGAGGATGCGCAGTGCTTCTGATAGGAATATGTCAGCTTCGCTGACCAGAATCACGCGCCAGGTCTCACGGACATTCGACTCGAATCAAAACGGATGTACCATCATCTATTTTGGATGATAGTACATCTATTTAACTTTGTCAATCCATATTTGTTGCTTTTCCTTCGAAAATAATGTCTTTACTTTATTTTCTTAAAATTTCCAAACAGGAAATCTTTCCCGTTAAAAGAATGATATTATTTTAACAAAGTTTACCATTTTGTTGTTGATTTTGTCCAATTTTCATGTATAATGTAAGTGAAAGATATCATTATTGCCTGTAAATGATCCAGGTAATGGTACCTGCTCAAACAGGAACAGGTACAAGACGATAGTCCTGCCGCAGAGCGGTCAGGGTCAAATTTATGAAAAGAGGTTAGATAAGCGATGGCAAAGATTGATTTAAGCAAGTATGGCATCACCGGAACCACAGAGATCGTCTACAACCCGTCTTATGAGATGTTATTCGAGGAGGAAATGAAACCGGAGCTCGAAGGCTACGAAAAAGGACAGGTCAGCGAACTCGGAGCAGTAAATGTTATGACCGGTATCTACACCGGCCGTTCACCGAAAGATAAATTTATCGTTGTGGATGAAAATTCCAAAGATACTGTATGGTGGACTTCTGACGAGTACAAGAACGACAACCATCCGGCTTCCCCGGAAACCTGGAAGGCAGTAAAAGATATCGCATTAAAAGAGCTCTCCAATAAGAGACTTTTCGTTGTCGACGCATTCTGCGGCGCAAACAAAGATACCCGCATGGCGATCCGTTTTATCGTTGAGGTCGCTTGGCAGGCTCACTTCGTAAAGAACATGTTCATCAAACCGACTGCTGAAGAGCTTGAGAACTTCGAGCCGGATTTCGTTGTTTACAACGCATCCAAGGCAAAAGTTGAGAACTACAAGGAACTCGGTTTAAACTCCGAGACAGCCGTTGTCTTCAATATCACAAGCCGCGAGCAGGTTATCATCAACACCTGGTACGGTGGAGAGATGAAGAAAGGTATGTTCTCCATGATGAACTACTACCTTCCGTTAAAGGGCATCGCATCCATGCACTGCTCTGCCAACACAGATATGGAAGGCAAGAACACAGCAATCTTCTTCGGACTTTCCGGAACCGGTAAGACAACTCTTTCCACAGATCCGAAGCGTCTCCTGATCGGCGATGACGAGCACGGCTGGGACGATAACGGAGTATTCAACTTCGAGGGCGGCTGCTATGCAAAAGTTATCAACCTCGATAAAGAATCTGAGCCGGATATCTACAACGCGATCAAGCGCGACGCTCTTCTCGAGAACGTAACACTTGATAAAGACGGCGTGATCGATTTCGCTGACAAGAGCGTAACTGAGAACACCCGTGTCTCCTATCCGATCGATCATATTAAAAATATCGTTCGCCCGATCTCCGCAGGTCCGGCCGCTAAGAACGTGATCTTCCTCTCCGCAGATGCATTCGGTGTACTTCCGCCGGTATCCATTCTGACACCGGAGCAGACAAAGTACTACTTCCTGTCCGGTTTCACAGCAAAGCTTGCCGGTACAGAGCGCGGAATCACAGAGCCGACACCGACCTTCTCTGCTTGCTTCGGTCAGGCATTCCTGGAGCTTCATCCGACAAAATATGCGGAAGAGCTTGTTAAGAAGATGGAAAAGAGCGGCGCTAAAGCATACCTCGTTAACACAGGCTGGAACGGAACCGGTAAGCGTATCTCCATTAAAGATACACGTGGAATCATCGACGCAATCTTAAACGGCGATATCTTAAACGCTCCGACAAAGAAGATCCCGCACTTCAACTTCGAAGTTCCGACCGAACTTCCGGGCGTTGACTCCAAGATCCTCGACCCGCGCGATACATACGCAAATGTAGCTGACTGGGAAGAGAAAGCAAAAGACCTCGCAGGCAGATTCGTCAAGAACTTTGCAAAATATGAGAGCAACGAAGCTGGTAAAGCCCTCGTTGCAGCTGGTCCGCAGATCTGATCGGCTGACGGTTTTCGCTTCATACGCTGATAAAATTCAGAGAACACCACATGTCATGTGTGGTGTTCTCTTTTTTTACACACACAAAGATATAGATTGTCGCAAACTGCCGCATGGAATGCCCGTATGTGCTCTGAAACATTTTTTACCCTGTAATATTTTTTACCCTGTAAAATATTAATCCTGCAAAATATTAGTCCTACAAAATATCGATCCTGCAAAATATATAAAAATCTGCTTGCTATTGTGATAATAATATGCTATTATATCAATAACAGTTACTATTATTATTTTCAAGTAATAAGGAGGTCCCATATGAGTGTTAAATTCTATATCTGCAATCACTGCAAAAACATTATTACAAAAATGAACGATTCCGGCGTCCCGGTTGTCTGTTGCGGCGAGAAGATGACGGAACTGATCCCGGGTACTTCTGACGGTGCCTATGAGAAGCATGTTCCGGCTTTTGAAGTAAATGGAAATAAAGTCTCCGTAAAGGTCGGCTCGGTGGAGCATCCGATGATGGAAAAGCACTATATCCAGTGGATCCTGATCGAGACAAATCTCGGTACGCACTGCCGCTATCTCACTCACGAAAATAAGCCGGAGGCTGAGTTCTTCCTCGCTGACGGAGAAACGCTTACTGCCGTTTATGAATACTGCAATCTTCACGGACTCTGGAAAGCGGAAGCGTGACATACTCCCACCACTTAGCTCACGCTTGAAGTGGGGGCTTCTCGTTCGATTGCCCCGTTGGGCAAAGCATTCACGAGCGATCCCCGTGTGTCCCACGGTTCTTTTTGGCTGATATCTTTTTATGATGCTTTTTCTCTTTTTTCTAATATGATCCCGGATATTCTCAGGCCTTCCCGGCAGATGTTGGCTGCCGCATTTTCATCACGGTCCATCCGGTTTCCGCAGCTGCAAAGATATACCCGCTCTTCCAGTTTCAGATCATGTTTTATTTTTCCACAACAACTGCATGTTCTGGAACTGGGATACCAGCGGTCGATGTGGACAAGCTTCTTCCCTTCCCGTTCCAGTTTATACTGCAAAAAATCTGTGAACATTCTCCAACCGTTGTCATGAACACTTTTTCCAAAATGATGTTCCCCGCTCATCGTCTTCAGATCCAGATCTTCAATACATACGATATCATAGAAATTGGTTATCTTTCTTGATTCTTTATGCAGATAATCTTTTCTCTGGTGAGCGATATGTGTATGAATCCGCGCCACTTTTTTCTGCTGTTTTTTATAACGATTGCTTCCCTTCCGGCAATGGCTCAGTTTTCTCTGTGCTTTCGCCAGTTTTTCCTCGCTGTTTCTGAAATAGTGCGGATAACCTGCATGTTTTCCATTGGAATCTACATATAGTTCTTTCATGGAAAAATCGAGTCCGACGGCCTGCCTTAAGTTCCTTATTTCCACCGGCTTTTCTTCACAAAAATACAGAAGAGAAACATAATACCGCCCATCAGCTTCCAGACAGACGGATGCACCTTTCAGGCAGGCATCTTCCCGGATCTTACGATGCTGCCGGATCCGGATCCAGCCAGTTTTG
>NZ_QUJB01000005.1:192862-193274 GCF_003480435.1 Clostridium sp. AM30-24
CCCGGATCTTACGATGCTGCCGGATCCGGATCCAGCCAGTTTTGGGGAGCTTCAGTTTCCCCTCTTTTAACAGGATATTTCCATTGACACTGTTTGTGGTATAGCTTTTAACAGGATTCTTTTTTGACTTGAATCTCGGAAAACCAAACGATGGATCCCGGAAAAAGTTTTTATAAGCAGTCTGCAGATGCAGCTGGGCATTGCACAGAGCAAGACTGTCCACTTCTTTTAGCCATGGAAACTCTGCCTTATATTTTGCCGGAGTGACCTTCAGATTTTTTCCGGTCTTTTCATAGCATTCCTTCTTTTCTGACAGCATCCGGTTATATACGAACCTGACACATCCAAATGTTTTTGCAAACAGTTCCTGCTGTATTTTATTGGGATAGATCCGAAACCGGTATACTACGTT
>NZ_QUJB01000050.1 GCF_003480435.1 Clostridium sp. AM30-24
CGAATTTTCAACTTTTTTCGACATCACTTCTTGCATAATATTCTTGAGAGACGCTTTCTCTCAAAAGGAGTTATTTTCACGCATACCTATTTTAAATTTATCGACCTGTTCTGCGGGATCGGCGGTTTCCGTCAGGCCATGGAGTACGTGGGTGGAACCTGCGTCTTCTCCTGCGACAAGAACAGGAACGCACGTCTGACCTATCTTGCAAACTATTCTGAGGAACCTTCCAAAAACATTCTAAAGATCAAGGAAGAAGAAATCCCAACTTTTGATGTCCTGTGCGGCGGCTTCCCATGCCAGCCATTCAGCCTTGCCGGGAAACAGCGAGGTTTTGAAGATTCCCGAGGGACGATGTTCTTTGAGATCGCACGGATCCTAAGATACCACAAACCTAAAGTCGTTTTTCTTGAAAACGTCGATAACCTGGTCCGGCACGATAACGGCCGAACTCTGGAAGTAATCGTAAACACGCTTGATGAACTTGGATACGATGTCCATTACAAAGTCTTAGCTGCATCTGATTTTGGTGTTGCTCAAATCCGTAAACGAGTCTATATTGTCTGTTTCTTAAAATCCCTGAATATTTCTTTCCAATTCCCTGAACCATTTTCCTCTGACATTGCCCTTGAAGATTTCCTTGATTCTGATGTGGATGAACACTACTTCATTTCCCGTTCCGATATTGTCCTATATAAACCGGATCTGACAGAACGAGTCCATACGACATACCGCATGGGTTATATCGGAAATGTCGGTCAAGGCAGACGCATCTACAGTACCAAGGGACTTTCTCCCACGACCGTTGTTTCCTCCCGTGGGCCTGCCGGCGGAACCGAAGCCATCTATATAAACGGCCGAGTCCGAAGGCTGACTCCCAATGAGGTCCGAAGGATCCTGGGATTCCCGGAAGGATTTTCTTTTCCCGTTTCCGAAAACCATGCCTATGAACAGCTTGGGAACAGCGTAGCTGTCCCAGTCCTAAAGCTGATTGCGGAACAAATCGTTTCAACCGGAGTCTTTGATGAAGACAGAGCGGATTCAGAGACAGTCGCTTAGTCTCATCTCTTCCTATATAAATAAAACACCTGGGATTTCTCCCAGGCTTTCTTATAGCTTTATTCCATAATTTTCCAGTTCATGGAAGATTCCCATGACATACACCGTTCGTATATCTTTATCTACCTGATAAATCACTACATAAGACATACCCGGAATCTTTGCTTTCCGATATTCCTTTTTCCTCAACACATAGTCGGTACACGCTGGGAACTGCCACGGGTCTTCTTCCAGACGGGCATAGACCTCATCGACTCCAGAAAGGAAATGGGACGCAGCCTGCCCGTTCTTTAACGGATCCAGCAGATAGGCAACCAGCTTGTCAACATGCTGCGATGCCTTTCGTGTAACTTCCAGATTATAACCCATACTTCTCCCTCACGGATGCAAGATGTTCTCTCGCATTCATTGTCTGGCCGGCTTCCACCTGGCGTTCTGACTCTTCCAGTTCCTCATAGATCTTTGCCATGCGCACCATGCGCTCATAGTTTTCCATACTCATGAGTACCATATCTCCATATCCGTTCTTAGTAATGAAAATTGGTTCTCTGGCAGAATGGCACATTTCAGAAATTTCTGATGTATTTTTTAAATGGCTGATTGGAACAATCTGTGGCATAGAAGCACCTCCTTTATATGGCTTAATTATACCATAATTATACCATGCATTCAATGATCTTCTTTTACCAAATATGGGAAGGTGGCATTTCTTTGGTTCAGGCGCTTCTATGCGTATTAGATTTGTTTTCTTAGAATTTGTATATTATGTATATTTTCCAAATGTATTTTTGTGTAATATTTTTCAAAATCAAACCATTCAATTTTCCCAAATCGCTCCATATTAAGTATATCCATGGATTTCCAGTAACCCGCCGCCTGTGTGCGGCATGATCCGGGAGAGACCGACGGGTCTTCTCTCTTTACATAGATGCTATTGAACAGAAAGGAATTTACTGAATGGATACATATACTCCACATCTGACCAGCTTGGAATACTTTGGTCTTGAAACACTCTTCCGGCACCTGATTACAGAATATGGCTCAACCTACCAGGGAGAAGGTGCCAACTTGGATTTCAGACGGACCCATCAGGGAGTCTCCGTCTGTGATCCATATTACTTCGGCAGCTTTGCCGCAAGGGAACTCATTATGATCGGTGATGTCTGCGCACTTGTGGGATCGTCCGCATGGAGCGCCAACAGAGCGGATCCGTGTCCATGTGACACCATGATCGATGTCACCGAATATTTAAAAACACCTGGTCTCCCGATTGACTACCTGATGGATAAAATCGTGATGACTTGTTAAACAGAAAGGAAAAATACTATGAAGAAAATTATTAATGGAAAGCTTTATGATACAGAAACAGCTGAATGTCTTGGCTTTTATCAGCATTTTGATGGAAACACTTTTCATTACCTCCGTGAAGCGCTCTATCGAACCAAAAAGGGCACTTATTTCATATACCGCAGACACGATGCAGAAAACCCGTGTATTGATGACTTTGTTTCGGGTATGGATGTACCTATCTTATTATTTTCTCGGGAAGATGCAATGCTATGGGCTGAGATTCGCCTCAGTGCTGAAGAATACTTTAACGCTTTTGGCCGACCAGCAGAAATATTTGAATTTTAAGAACTGAATGAGATTCATTAAGAAAGGATTTTTATACTATGATAAAAAAGATTAATAATAATGATCGTGAGTTTGCCACTTCCAACTGTCTCGCCGTATATGAATTTTTTCAGGACGGAGCACCGATTTTTTGTCATAAAAACCTATACCGTACTACATCTGGATCCTACTTTCTTAAGGTTGAAACCGGACCCGATAGTTTCTACCATCCGACCAACTTGGGTCTGTGGGATCATGTCGAAGCTGTCTTCTCATTGTCAGAAGCCGAAGCTAAGGCTTGGGCAGAACGAAAACTTCCTGTCATGGACTACTGCGAGATTTTTGGTACTCCTGAGGAAGGTTAAACATTTATATCAATTTTCATTGTTGAAAGGAAAAATACTATGATTAAAATTATAAATTCTATTCCATACAGCACTGACTCTTCTTGCCGCCTCGGCTACTTCCAACACCGCACCATCCTGGATCCTGCTTATCACAGGGAAGAATTATATATCACCATGCAGGGAACCTATTTCCTCTATGTCGAGGGAAGAGAAAACAGTCCCTACTGTTTCCAGGGTGATCCGTTTCCGGCCGCGGGATGTGACATCACAGTTCTAAGCGACATCGAAGCCCGAATCTGGGCGGAACATCGCCTGACTCCCGATGAATATGAGTTCATCTTTCCGGGTCTTAAGGCAAG
>NZ_QUJB01000051.1:0-2323 GCF_003480435.1 Clostridium sp. AM30-24
GAGATTCAAAATACCCAGGAAATTCACCACAGTAGGAGATAGAACATGACAGAACTTGAATTATTACAACAGAAGCATCGGGAAGATGCAGCCGCAAGAAGGGAACAGTTTAAGGAACGGAAACGGAGAGCACACAGACTGATCGAGCGTGGAGCCATGCTTGAGAGTGCCATAAAAGATATCTGCCCACCAGAATCCCTAACAGATAAGCAGATGGAGCAGATCATCTATTTTGCGATCCAGAACCCGGAGACGATTGCATTCATTATCGAGAAGGGACGCGAAAATCCCTTCTAATTTTCAGGAAGAAGGGCGCACTTATTACCGACCCTGGCGGGACGGTGTGCGGTCCTTCGGACAACCGGCAGGAGCCGGAATTTAAGCGTCGAGTAATGTGAATGGTATCTCATCACATTCATCATCGGCGTAGTTTCATATCTAAAAGGAGTCATGTCTATGGCAATCTATCATCTATCAGTACAGATCATAAAGCGGAGCGAAGGACGTTCCGCAGTAGCAGCCGCAGCCTATCGAAGCGGTACTTGCCTTACCAGCGAGTGGGATGGAAAGACGTATGATTATATAAGGAAAGAATGGGTGGAATATTCCGAAATCCTTCTTCCAGAATACGCACCACAAAGTTTTAAAGATCGCCAGAATTTATGGAATGCGGTAGAGATGGCTGAGAAATCCGCGAATGCGCAACTTGCGAGAGAATTTGAAATTGCACTTCCTCTGGAATTAAGTCTCGAAGAGCAGATCAATTTAGCCAGAGAATTTGTTCAGAAGAATTGCGTGGACAAGGGCATGTGCGCAGATATCGCAATCCATAATCCTCCAGTTCGAAATGGGAAGGGACGTCCATTAGATAAAAATGGAGAACGTACCAATGATCCTAATCAAATGACTTTTCAGAATCCGCACGCCCATGTTATGGTGACAATGCGCCCACTAAGCGTGAGTGGAAAATGGGAGTCTAAGTATGAGAAGAGCTATTTGTGCAGAAGAGGCAATGAAGAATATTCATTTCCTGCATCTTCTATTGGTCAGGCAGAGGCGGAAGGATGGAGAAAGCAGTATCGGTATTATTTTGGAAAAAGGACAATATGGCTTACCGCGGAAGCCGCTGCAAAGAAAAACTTAAAGCGTGTGGACAAGCAACCTAAAATCAAAAATATTCCCAATTCTACAACGGCAAATTGGAATAGTATAGAAACCTTGGGGACTTGGAGAAAGTCTTGGGAAGAGATGTGTAACAAATATTTGCAGGAAAATGGAATCACTATAAGGCTAGATCATCGTTCCTATGCTGACCAAGGAATTGATCGGATTCCCGGAGTACATATGGGACCGCAAGCTTATTATATGGAAAAGAAGGGAGAGCAGACAGAGCTTGGCAGATTGAATGAGGAAATCATGGAAAACAACCGATTCTTGGAGGAGACTCAGAAGGTACTCGATCAGATGATGGCGAAGGAGAAAGAACAGCTAAAGAAAACCGCACTCCATCTGGAATCCCTGAGAGACAGGTATATCATAAGCGCATATCAAGAAACACTCTACTCCGCATCCCTGGCAGCCGAAGGATCCTCTATCCAGGAACAGATTGCGTCTGCTAATGCGAATGCAAGGGCAATCGAGCAGACCATGAAAGTTATAACAAGTCTGATGGATACCATAGAGTTAAAGCATAAGGAACTCTCCACCTGCTCTCTTTTCATGAAAAAGAAGCGGGAATCCATAAAGCAGGAGATCATCCAGGCAGAAAAAGAACTGTCAGAGGTAAAAAAATCCTTGGCGGAATTGGAGGAAAAGAAAACTGCGCTGCAGGAACAGAAGTCCATGGATCAGGAAGTTATGAAAGAAAAGCGAAAACGGGTGCAGTACCTAAAGAAGATGCAGACTCAGCAGTACAAAGAGTTTTACCGTCTTGTGGGTGAATGCAGGGAACAAAAGGGAAAACTCCGGGAGATCCTGTGGACAGGACGTGCCGGCCGGGATCAGCTTGTGGAAAAGCGCCTAAGGGATTATTATAAGGAAGACTTTCGAAATGAGATTCTGGAAGAGGTCAAGAAGAATGCGCCGGATGTTCCCAAGGAGACTTCTTCTGATATAGACAGGATACGGTCAAGAAAACGATAGCTAAGAATTTCAGGCAAAGTCAACAGCTTAGTCTCGCGTCCAGTCGCCTGCACATAGTAAAACTTCACAGTCCTAAGAAAAAATGCACAGGCCCACGCCAAAAGAATCAGGCACTTTCCCGCTTCACGCCGTTTTCGGTTCCAAGTAAACTAGAGAAAACGAAGGAAAGAGAGGTATTCTT
>NZ_QUJB01000051.1:2333-3090 GCF_003480435.1 Clostridium sp. AM30-24
GCCTGCACATAGTAAAACTTCACAGTCCTAAGAAAAAATGCACAGGCCCACGCCAAAAGAATCAGGCACTTTCCCGCTTCACGCCGTTTTCGGTTCCAAGTAAACTAGAGAAAACGAAGGAAAGAGAGGTATTCTTATGGAAACACAAGAGTTCGATGAAGAATTGCAGGAAACGAACCGGATCTACGAGGAAATCGGTGATCTCAGTACAAAGGAACTTCTGGAACTCCAAGGAGCAATCACCCAGATCAAAGAAAATTCCCAGAAGGAAAAGAAAGAGAACACATTGTCCTGGCTGGAACAATCCGTGATCTCCGTATTGAAAGACTATGCGGAAGAAATCGGAGGAACATTCAAGTCCGAGGATGACGAGGCCGGAAACCGGATCATCACACTCAGAAACGATGGCGGCTTTGATATCGACAGTGAGAATGTCCGTCTGCGGATGGCGCTTTCAGTGGCAAGCTATACTTACATTGGGTATGGTGATGGGAAAAGTGTTTTGAACCTTACATATGACCCGATCGTAATTGGAAAGTAGGGAATGCCCTTAGATAAATAAGTCCGATGGAACAGTGGCATGTATAGAATAGAAGCATGACTGCTGTCTTAAGTCGGACTTATTTTTTTTTCAGAAACAAATGGGTTCGCTCTAAACGCAGCCGCAGAATAGATACCAAATCAGCATATCAAAAAAATTTGAAAAATTTTTCTCCGTCATTTGTCATTTTTGAAAAAACCCATCATAATATATATA
>NZ_QUJB01000052.1 GCF_003480435.1 Clostridium sp. AM30-24
TTACCTCTTAGTGAACCAATAAGCTTAACTAAGTGACATTGCTTTCATCATTACAGGAAATGCTCATTGAAATTACACCTGTCCTGTTTGGAAGCAAAAGGGCAGAATCCTTCTTTGGGTATTTCGATTGCGACATTGGCGCATAATTCAACGCCATCATTGCAAAAAACAAAGCGGCAATCACGAGCAGAGCAACAGCGATGATTTTCAGCACACGCCGCGTCCGATGGTTTCTGATGGCAAGCTGCGTGTTGATGCGGGACAGCTCTTTCGCCAACTGGTCCGGTTCTTCTTCGTTTTCCACTTGGGTTCCAAGAAGCTCACTTACGGTCGTTTCAAGAATGACAGCAATTTTTATCAACTGCTCAGAATCAGGAACAGACATTCCTTTTTCCTATTTTGAAATGGTCTGTCTGACAACATGAAGACGTGACGCCAGCTCCTCCTGCGAAAGGCCTCGCTCCTTTCGCTTCAGCCGAAGATTATCATGAAACACGGAAACAATCCCTTCCCTTGAAGCTTTCACGCATAGTTTAGCAGAAACAGAGCCGTTGCGGCAAGCAACGCAAAGTAACATTCCCCTTTTTTTCATGGATAACGCAGGAACCGCTCGATCAGCTCCCTTTCTCCAGAGGCGGTTCTGTAAACGGCAAAATTCCGCACGGGCGGAAGGCTTTCATCGGTTACAACAATCTCCCGAAGCGTGCCGGAGCGCAGCTCGGCCTCGACCATTCCCCTCGGGAGCAGCGCAAACCTGCCGGAGCTTCTGATCAGCGGTATGGCACAGGAGGCGATATCCACGCTCAGCTGCGCCTGATGCGGGGGCGGGAACAGGCGCAGGCGCGTGGGCGCGTAAAGAAAATTGGAGTCCACCATATCGAGCGTTTGCAGTTCCGCACCGCTTATCCCGTGCGGATAGGCGGCGTTGCTGCTTCCCGTAACGAGGATGACCTCCTCCTCGCCCAAAGATTCGCAGGTGTACTCCGGATATTCGATGGGCGAATGGGTAAAGGCAACATCCAGTGCGGACTTCAACAGCAAGCCGATCAGCTGTCCGGAATGGGCGAGCCTTACCTTGACGGAGCAGCCGGGATTTTCCCCTGCAAAGCCGTCTATCTGTGCGCCAAGGCGCAGGTCGTAATAGGCGTAGGTACAGCCGATCAAAAGATGCGATGTATATTGGGAGCTCCGCCTGAGCCTTTCCGCCGCCTGCTCCCGAAGGTTCAGCATCTGCTCGGCATAGGGGCGGAACGCCCTGCCCTCGCCGGTCAGCGCCACGCCGCCGCTGCGGTGAAACAGCGTTTGTCCCAATTCCTTTTCAAGCTCAAATATGCGCTTGCTCACGGCGGATTGGGAGATAATAAGCCGCTGCGCACAGCGGGAGAAATTCTTCGTTTCCGCCAGAGCAAGAAAGGTTTCAAGCTGTTCCGTGTTCATGGACACCCCTCCGATTCTCATGTGGAATAGAAACGATTCGGATAATTCGTTTTATCTATTGTACCAAACGTGGTAGAATTGTCAACAGAAATACCTGCGGGACAAAGGAGAGGATACCATGCTACTGAAGAAAAAAAGCTATGACCTGACAGAAGGCCCTGTCCGTAAAATGCTTGTGCTGTTCGTGCTGCCCATCATTGCCGGAAGCCTGTTTCAGCAACTCTATACCACGGCTGACGCTGCAATCGTCGGCCGGTTTGCCGGAAAGCAGGCGCTTGCCGCCATCGACGCGGCATATAACCTCATCCGGCTACCCAGGGTGTTTTTTACGGGTCTGGCTTCGGCGGCGACAATACTCATATCGCAGCACTACGGGGCGAAGAAAAGCGAAGAATTGGCTGAAACGGCCCATACGGCGGTGCTGTTCAGCTTCTTTGCGGGGCTGCTGCTGACGCTGCTGGGCGTGCTGCTTGCGCCCGCCTGTATACGGCTGCTGAATGTGCCGGAGGATATCTACCCCATGACGCTGCGCTATACGCAGATATATTTTTCCGGCATGGCTGCCTCCATGGTTTACAATATCGGTGCGGGGATATTCAGAGCGGTCGGAGATTCTAAAACGCCGTTCGTATTTCTGCTCATAGCCAACGGCGTGAATGTGGCGCTTGATTTTCTGTTCGTGGCGGTATTCAGGTGGGGCGTTGCGGGCGTGGCGCTGACCACGGTTTTTTCTCAGCTTTTGAGCGCTGCGCTCATGCTGTCCGCCCTCACTCGCACAAAGCTCCCCTGCAAAATCAGCCTGAACAGGCTGCGCATCCGCGGACAGAGCCTTGCCCCGATTTTGAAAAAAGGCTTGCCCATCGCAGTGCAGTCCACGCTGTATCCTCTGGCCAATATGCTGGTGCAGTCAAGGATCAATCACTTCGGCACGGACAGCATCGCGGCCTGGGCCGTATGCGGCAAGCTGGATTTTCTCGTCTGGCTCATTGCGGACGCCTTCTGCGACGCGGCGGCCACGTTTGTTGCGCAGAATTACGGCGCGCGGCGGTATGACCGGGGACGCAGGGGAGTAAAAACGGCGCTCCTGATGTCGATCGGGGTCATAGGCCTGCTGAGCGTCGGGCTGTATCTATGGAATGTGCCGCTGGCGCATATATTCGTACAGGACGCAGGCGTTATCGCCATCAGCGCCCGTATCATGGCGGTGCTTGCCCCGCTCTATATTCTATACGTCCCGGGCGGCGTTTTGCCCGGAGCCGTCAGGGGCACGGGCGACACCTTCCGTCCCATGCTCATGACGCTGGCGGGCTGCTGCGTCACCCGCGTGATATGGGTATTGCTCATAGCGCCGCTGCGCCCGACGCTCATGATGGTGCTGCTCTGCTACCCTGTATCCTGGGCGATCACATCGCTGATGTTTGCATTGTACCGCGTATTTTATGAAAAAGCGCCGCAGATTCCTGCGCCTGGGAGTTGCGAAAGGCCTTTGCCGAAAAATGATCCGAAAAATCTTTGTTAAGTCCCCTTTCCCAATGTCACTTAGTTAAGCTTATTGGTTCACTAAGAGGTAA
>NZ_QUJB01000053.1:0-412 GCF_003480435.1 Clostridium sp. AM30-24
GCTATCCAAGCGGAGCTTTCCAAAGCACAGGAAGCCACCGTGAACGCAGAAAAGTTTATGAATGTTGTCCGGCGGCATACCAGCTTTGAAGAACTTACCCCTACTCTGTTGCGGGAGTTTGTAGAGAAAATCGTTGTGCATGAGTGCAGCTATGACGAGAACAAGACCCGTAGGCAGGACATTGAGATTTATTATTCTTTTGTTGGCAAGGTGGACTTGCCCGAATAACCGCCCGACCTGTCCGACACAATGCGCAAGTGCCGGATAGGAACGGCAAAATTTTTTACACTTCTATTACTTCTTTACCACACATCAGTAAAATCACAGGGCATTAAGCAGTTCATGGCTAATTAAAGGGAGCAAAAAGAAAGGAAAAGCACAATCCAGACGGTATCAGCGGCAGGTTACAAGA
>NZ_QUJB01000053.1:422-2939 GCF_003480435.1 Clostridium sp. AM30-24
AAAGAAAGGAAAAGCACAATCCAGACGGTATCAGCGGCAGGTTACAAGAATAAATTGTGATTTCACAAGATTGGTGTTATAATAAGAGAAAAGCTCCTGCCGGGGCAGCCGCCCCGGTGGTATGGGTAGAAAGGCAGGAAAACAATATGCACATCAGCTATAAACCACTCTGGCACACACTGTTAGAGCGTGATATGCGAAAAGAAGATTTAAGGCTTGCCGCTGGTATGACAACGAATATGATTGCCAACATGAGTAAAGAGGGAAAGCACATCAGCATGGACACATTAGCCCGTATCTGCGAAACGCTGAATTGTGAGATTACCGATGTGATTGAGTTAGTACCAGACGAGCCTACTTCCACAGGAGGTAAGGAACATGAGCGAACTGAAACCAAGAATAACGGAAAACGGAATTGATTATATCCTTGTCGGAGATTACTATATCCCGGATTTGAAGCTGCCGAAGGAACACCGCCCTATTGGAAAGTACGGACGGATGCACAGGGAATATTTAAGGGAAGTCCACCCAGTCAGATTGAACACATTGACCTTGACCGGGGAGTTATGGACATACCTTGCAGACCTGAACGAACAGGCACAGGAACGGTTAGACACCATCATGGAGCAGATGAAAGATGCCGAGGGCGTGACCGAGGAATTGAAACGAACCCAAGAAATGGAATGGGTGCGGCGTTGCAATAACATTCACAACCGGGCAGAAGAAATTATTTTGCAAGAGATGATTTATTCATAACGGTATGATAGAATGATTATGACAAATCGGGATTTGCAAAGGAGCGTGATTGTATATTTTGTTGGACGCGTTGTTGGAAATGTTGTGCCGTTTAAGTTGGATAGGTAGACGAGCGACAATTTGAAGTTGTGGAGGAAAAGCATTATGAAAAAAATTATGTTTGGTAACAGTTTAATGCTCTTAGGTATTGCAATAATGATTCTTGCAGGTTTAGAGCTGATATACATTGGTATTGTGTGGGCGTCTTTTCTTTTAATACCTGTAGGATTTATTATGGCTGTTATAGGGTTTTTTAGCAAAGACAGTTAAATACCGGTTTGTCGAATTAAGAAAATCGGTAGTTGACAAGGAGTTTTGATAGCATGAAAAAAATATTTCTTAAAATTGTGATAGGGGTTGTTCTTGTTTGTATTTTATTTGTTTGTTTTCTTTATACGAACAATGAGATCGGCGTGACTTCATCTAAGCTGGAGACAGATATTCGTTCGTCGCAGAAGATTAAGGATGATTGGACGGTCGATGGAAGCGTTTCCAGCACGATGGCTGCATATATTTCTTACCCTCAGGATTTGAGTGACCATTCTTTTTCCGTCTATGTCAACCGCCCTGGTCTTTCCTTTGGATACTTTTTCCGTGGGGGTGGAAAACTTTCGGGGGTTCAAAGAGGAATTGCCGAGTACACTGTAGAAGGATATAATGAGCGAGCATTTATTTCTATGAATCAGCAACAGGTAACACAGCTTGAAATAGATGACGGCAACACAATTCAAGTGCTTGACATTGACAGCAATAAACCTTTTGCGATTGTTTTGCCTATAAATGCGGGAACCATTACATTCTATGATGTGAATGGCAATACTGTGGAATACTGGAACAATTCTCTTTGACAACTTCCAGTTTGTCGTTCTAAAAATTCAACTGAATAATCCCAGCAAAAACCGCTGCTACATGGAAGCCAACAAACCATGCAACAGCGGTTTTTCTTTACCGTTTTTTCCTTTGGCTGATAGGCGTTCCCATTTTCTTTGATTTTTTGAGAATCCGAATCAGCCAGCGAAATTCTTCGTCTGACAGATTTTTATAGTTGATACCGAGCTGTTTACAGTAAAGGACAACCAGCTTTTCATCCCGGCTGCCCTTGAAATTTTCGACCGCTTCCAGATTTTCTTTCAGTTCATTGGCAACAGTGGTCTGGGGTGCACTCTCACTGTCCTTTTTATGGGCTTCTCGAATATCCCGGATAATGAGGTTGAGGTCATCCCGTACCATCTGACTGAAATATTCATCATCACTGATATGGGCGGCTTGTAGCACTTTCAAATGGGGGTCGTCTTCGCCAGGGCGATACCGTTCAATGATTTCATGTCGGACAGTATCAACAAGGGCATTGAGGTTTTGAATCTGCATGGTGGCAATCCCGTCCACATAAATCTCAATGTCCGCAAGAAACTTGATAAAATCTTTATGTGTGGCAAGCTCACAGAGCAGACGGTTGTTAATCCGACCGCTTTTCAGGAGAGCAACCATCTCATCATTCAAATGCAACTCCGTCAATGGCGTGTTGATCTGCTCCCTGTTCTCTGTCCGGCACAGCAGATAATCAACGGAAACCCCATAGAAGTCTGCCAGTGTGATAAGGTTGCCATGATTGATTTCTTTATAATCCTCTTTCTCATAACTTCCAAGAGCTGATTTGGAAATACCCGTCAACTCTGACAACTCTTCCAGATTTAAGCCTTTGTCCTTGCGGAGTTCCCAAAG
>NZ_QUJB01000054.1 GCF_003480435.1 Clostridium sp. AM30-24
CGAATTTTCAACTTTTTTCGACATCACTTCTTGCATAATATCCTTGAGAGACGCTTTCTCTCAAAAGGAGTCATTTTCACGCATACCTATTTTAAATTTATTGACCTGTTCTGCGGGATCGGCGGTTTCCGTCAGGCCATGGAGCACGTGGGTGGAACCTGCGTCTTCTCCTGCGACAAGAACAGGAACGCACGTCTGACCTATCTAGCAAACTATTCTGAAGAACCTTCCAAAAATATTCTAAAGATCAAGGAAGAAGAGATTCCACCCTTTGACATCCTGTGCGGCGGTTTCCCATGCCAGCCATTCAGCCTTGCCGGAAAACAGCGAGGTTTTGAAGATTCCCGAGGAACGATGTTCTTTGAGATCGCACGGATCCTAAGATACCAAAAACCTAAAGTCGTTTTTCTTGAAAACGTCGATAACCTGGTACGGCACGATAACGGCCGTACCCTGGAAGTAATCGTAAACACTCTTGATGAACTTGGATACGATGTCCATTACAAAGTCTTAGCTGCATCTGATTTTGGTGTTGCTCAAATCCGTAAACGAGTCTATATTGTCTGTTTCTTAAAATCCCTGAATATCTCTTTCCAATTCCCTGAACCATTTTCCTCCGACATTGCCATAGAAGATTTCCTCGATTCTGATGTAGATGAACACTACTTCATCTCCCGTCCCGATATTGTCCTATATAAACCAGATCTAGCAGAGCGAGTCCATACGACATACCGCATGGGTTACATCGGAAACATTGGTCAAGGCAGACGCATCTACAGCGCCAAGGGACTTTCTCCTACAACTGTTGTTTCCTCCCGTGGACCTGCCGGTGGAACCGAAGCCATCTATGTAAACGGCCGAATTCGAAGGCTGACTCCCAATGAGGTACGAAGGATCCTGGGATTCCCGGAAGACTTTTCTTTTCCTGTTTCCGAAAATCATGCCTATGAACAGCTTGGGAACAGTGTAGCCGTCCCAGTCCTAAAGCTGATTGCGGAACAAATCGTTTCAACCGGAGTCTTTGACGAGGCCAGATCCCATCCAGAGCCAGCCGCATAACCTTATCTCTTCCTATATAAATAAAACACCTGGGATTTCTCCCAGGCTTTTCTTATAGATTTATGCCATATTTTCTAATTCATGAAAGGCTTCCATGGCATACACGATATAGTCATTTTTATGACTATACGTTTTATACAATTATTCCTGTAGCTTTTTGTGCAATATTTTTTTAATTTAAACCGTTCAAATTTTCCAAATCACTCCATATTAAGTGTATCCATGGATTTCCAGTAACCCGCTGCCTGTGTGCGGCGCGATCCGGGAGCGGCCGACGGGTCTTCTCCCTTTACATAGATGCTATTGAACAGAAAGGAATTTACGGAATGGATACATATGCTCCACATCTGACCACCTTGGAATACTTTGGTCTTGAAACACTCTTCCGGCACTTGATTACAGAATATAACTCAGCCTACTTGAAAGAGGGTGTCAACTTCGATCTTAGACGGACTCAACAGGGAATCTCCATCTGTGATCCATATTACTTTGGCAACTTTGTCGCAAGAGAACTCATTATGATCGGCAATGTCTGCGCACTTGTAGGATCGTCTGCATGGAGCGCCGACAGAGCGGATCCGGATCCATATGACACCATGATAGACGTCACCGAATATTTAAAAATCTCCGGTCTCCCGATCGACTACTTAATAGCTAAAATCGCGATGACTTGTTAAACAGAAAGGAAAATACTATGAAGAAAATTATTGATGGAAAACTCTATGATACAGAAACAGCTGAATGTCTTGGCATTTATCAGCATTTTGATGGAAACACTTTTCATTATCTCCGTGAAGCGCTCTACCAGACCAAAAAGGAAACTTATTTCATATATAGCAGACACGATGCAGAAAACCCGTGTATTGATGACTTTGTTTCGGGTATGGATGTACCTATCTCATTATTTTCTCGGGAAGATGCAATGCTATGGGCTGAGATCCGACTCAGCGCCGAAAAATATTTTAACGCTTTTGGCCGACCAGCAGAAAAATTTAAATTTTAAGAACTGAATGAGATTCACCAAGAAAGGATTTTTTGTATTATGATAAAAAAGATTAATAATAATGATCGTGAGTTTGCCACTTCCAACTGTCTCGCTGTATATGAATTTTTTCAGGACGGAGCACCGATTTTTTGTCATGAAAAACTATACCGTACTGCATCTGGATCCTACTTTCTTAAGGTTGAAACCGGACCCGATAGTTTCTACTATCCGACCAATTTGGGTCTGTGGGATCATGTTGAAGCCGTCTTCTCATTGTCAGAAACTGAAGCTAAGGCCTGGGCAGAACGAAAACTTCCTGTCATGGACTACTGCGAGATTTTTGGTACTCCTGAGGAAGGTTAAACACTTTATACATCAATTTTCATAATCGAAAGGAAAAATACTATGCTTAAAATTATAAATTCTGTCCCATACAGCACTGACTCTTCTTGCCGCCTTGGCTACTATCAACACCGTACCATCCTGGATCCTACTTATTGCAGGGAAGAATTATATATCACCATGCAGGGAACCTATTTCC
>NZ_QUJB01000055.1:0-1741 GCF_003480435.1 Clostridium sp. AM30-24
TATTTAACAGGTGATCGGCCGGAAAGCGGATATCTTCGTTTCAAAATAGGCAATGTACGGTTAGGTAAAGAAAAATCCAGATGGTTTGACTATGATGAGGCTACATTATATTACGATTATGTAGTGGATCCAGAGGTTATCACACAAAAGCCGAAGGGATTTATTCTTTCACTTGATGATTTAGCATTTATATTCTTTCAGCACGAGGACATGTACGCAGATGAGAAGAGCATCATCATAGAGAGCACCGATAGAGAGAATACGATTGATATTACAGACGCAAACAGTGTGGTGGATATCGTGGAACAGATGAACGGCAAGTCATATAAGTTAGTTCTGAAATATGAGAGTACGCTGTCGATGGAAAATATTATGGCACATATGACTTACTGGATGCAGTTTAAGAACAAGGAAAAGCTGCCGAGAAATTTCTTTATAGAATATCCTGGAGATGATGGAAAGTTATGTTGGATGGAATACAATGTAAAGGAGAAACGGCTTGAATTCTGTATAAATGATGGAAAGTTCGCAGGGTTTGACGGATCACGTTTAACTCTTGCGATGACTTGTGACAAGCATAAATGGTATGAGTTTGAGAGATTCGATTTGATAAGGGCGATTTCACGTTGGCTTACAATTGAAACGTTATATGATTATGCTCTGCAAAAACCGGTAACAATTGAATATGAGGACGGAGTAACAGAAGTAAAAACCTTTAAAAATGCTTCAAGCTTTAGGAAATGCATTGAGAATATGATCGATGGCAAGAAAAGAATTGAGAATGCATATGTGGAGAATATATCACAGGACACAATCCGTCAGATGGTTGATGAGAACTATTATGATACCCACCGTTTGTTCGTAATTCCAGTGGAGAATGATGTCTTTAGAAGCCAGTATCAAATGATTCCGTCAATGGCAAACAGAAAATATAAATATATCTTTCTGGATGAACTTGCAGACATGGATGAAGGGAAAAAGAAAATCTCAAATGCTAAAAAATTTGCAGAACCCGTTTTATATCATTTCACATCCAAGAAAATCTTAGGAATGATTCAGTCATGCGGATTTATCATGTACCCGTATATTCCGATTGATCCAAAGGAAAAGATTGTTTGGTTGACAAGCGTACCATCCTGGAAGAAAGCCGCGGTAGACAGTCGTGTATTTATGAAGAATCGAATTCGGATTACAGTGAGAAAAAAGGACTATATGGAATGGTACTTCGATTGGAATACATATGCAAAAGAGAGCTTAGAGAAAGATCCATCAACTTATTATGATGATTCTTTTTATGATTTCATCCATTGGTATGTTGCTGTGGAGCCGATTCCGATGAGTGATGTTTTACGGATTGAGGATCTTGTAACACAGGAAGTTCTTTATGAGGCCGAAGATGCTAAATATGAATAAATTTTGATCCATACATACTTGACTTGAGGGAGGAGAGCGTGGAAAATACAAAGTAGGAAGATCATATAGAGGGATGATGGGAAAAATTTGAGTTTCAGATATCCTTTAAGAAAAGTGAAAATCAGGGACGGCCGGAATCGGCTGTCCCTGGTTAAAGAAAAGAGGGAAATGTTTATGGAGAAGATTTGTCCGCTCTGCAGAACAGAGGCAGAACTTTCAGACGGAAGTCCATTAGAGGAAGACAAAACAGGTCGGGAGTTTGTTCAGTGTCCGGTATGTGGAAGATATGATTATTCCAAAGAATGGAATGACTTAGAAAAATTCAACA
>NZ_QUJB01000055.1:1751-2342 GCF_003480435.1 Clostridium sp. AM30-24
AGAATGGAATGACTTAGAAAAATTCAACAAAGATCATTTAAGGTCATATCTGGTATATAATGGAATCCATAAGGTCGGAGACTGCCGTTATTATACGACGAAACCTAAAGAATGGTGTGATAAATGGAGAGAAGAGTTTGACCATGGAAACGTAGACCATGGAAGACCAATTCACTTAACGCCAGAAATCGTAGAAAATTGGTATCCTAAGACAATCGCAGAGCGAGTTGACCGGATCTTAAAGTATATTGCGGATCATGCACCGCATATGGGAGGCTTTATTCAGTATCGTGGAAACGATGATGATCGATTATATAGTATTCTATTTGTGAACCAATATGAAGTAGGTAACAAATATAGTAAAAGAATACCTATCAGTCAGATTGAAAGTCAATTTGAGTTCATGATGGAATATTTAAAAAAGAAGGAATATATTAATATTCTGAACGAAGGCAAGGAATCACCATTACATGAGCGTATAGCATTGACAGCGGAAGGCTATTCCAGAGTAGAAGAACTGGAACGATCTAATTCTAAGGGACGTGAGGTCTTGGTTGCAATGAAGTTTGGTGAGGATACAAATTGCCTGAG
>NZ_QUJB01000056.1:0-1736 GCF_003480435.1 Clostridium sp. AM30-24
TATTTAACAGGTGATCGGCCGGAAAGCGGATATCTTCGTTTTAAAATAGGTAATGTACGGTTAGGCAAGGAAGAGTCCAGGTGGTTTGACCATGAAGAGGCTACGTTATATTACGATTATGTGGTAGATCCAGAGGTCATCACGGAAAAACCGAAGGGATTCATTCTTTCGCTTGATGAGCTGGCACTTATATTCTATGAAAATGAGGATATGTATGGAGATGAAAAGAGCATCATCCTGGAGAGTACCGATAGAGAGAATACGATAGATATTACAGACGCAAATAGCGTGATGGATATCGTGGAACAGATGAATGGCAAGTCATATAAGTTAGTTCTGAAATATGAGAGCACGCTGTCAATGGAAAATATCATGGCACATATGACTTACTGGATGCAGTTCAAGAACAAGGAAAAACTGCCAAGGAATTTCTTTATAGAATATCCTGAAGATGATGGAAAGTTATGTTGGATGAAATACAACGTAAAGGAAAAACAGCTTGAATTCTGTATGAATAATGGAAGGTTTGCAGAATATGACGGAGGTCTTTTAACTCTTATGGTGACTCGGGACAAGCATAAATGGTATGAGTTCGAGAAATTTGATTATATAAGAGCCATCTCTCGTTGGCTTTCAATTGGCAGATTATATAATTATGTTCAGCTCAATCCTGTAACAATTGAATATGAGGACGGAGTAACAAAAGCAAAAACCTTCAAAAGTTTCTCAAGTTTTAGGAAGTGTGTTGAGGGTATGATCGACGGTAAGAAAAGGATTGCAAAGGCATATGTTGGGAATATATCCCGGGCCACGATCCGCCAGATGGTCGATGAAAATTATTATGATACCCATCGCCTGTTTGTAATTCCTGTGGAGAATGACGTCTTTAGAAGTCAGTATGAAATGATTCCCTCAATAGCAAATAGGAATGATAAATACATCTTCATGGATGAACTTGGAGACATGGATGAAGGGAAAAAGAAAATCTCAGATGCCAGAAAATTTGCTGAACCAGTTTTATACCATTTTACATCCAAAACAAATTTAGAAAAGATTCAGAAGTCAGGATTTCTCAGATGCCCGTACATTTCGGATGATCCAGAAAGAATGGTCGTATGGTTAACAAGTGTTCCTTCGTGGAAGAAAGCAGCGGTAGACAGCCGCATATTCATGAAGAACCGAATCAGGATCACTGTAAGAAAGAGAGACAATATGGAGTGGTATTGCGAGTGGAATCCACGCGCAAAGGCAAAAATAGAAAAAGATCCATCTGCTTATGATGATGATTCTTTTTATGATTTCAAGCATTGGTATGTTGCTGTGGAGCCGATTCCGATGAGTGATGTTTTACGGATTGAGGACCTTGTAACGCAGGAAGTTCTTTATGAGGCTGAAGATGCTAAATATGAATAAATTTTGAGCCATACATACTTGACTTGAGGGAAGAGAACGTGGAAAATACGAAGTAGGAAGGTCATACCGAGGTGTGATGAGAAAACTTTGGTTTTCAGATATCCTTTAAGAAAAGTGAAAATCAGGGACGGCCGGAAGTGGTTGTCCCTGATTAAAGAAGAGAGGGAAATGTTTATGATGAAGATTTGTCCGCTCTGCAGAACAGAGGCAGAACTTTCAGATGGAAGTCCATTAGAGGAAGACAAAACGGGCCGGGAGTTTGTTCAGTGTCCGGTATGTGGAAGATATGATTATTCCAAGGAATGGAATGAATTAGAAAAATT
>NZ_QUJB01000056.1:1746-2319 GCF_003480435.1 Clostridium sp. AM30-24
GGAATGGAATGAATTAGAAAAATTCAACAAAGATCATTTAATGTCATATCTGGTATATAATGGAATCCACAAGGCCGGAGACTGCCGGTATTACACGACAAAATCTAAAGAGTGGTGCGATAAATGGAGGGAAGAGTTTGACCATGGAAACATAGACCATGGAAGGCCGATTCATTTAACGCCAGAGCTTGTGGAAAATTGGTATCCTAAGACGATTGCAGAGCGAGTTGACCGGATTTTAAAGTATATTGCAGACAATGCACCTCATATGGGAAGCTTTATTCAATACAATGGCACTAGAATGTATAGTGTCTTATTTGTAGAACTCTATGAAGACTATGGTAAGAAATTTTCTTTAGATGGAGTAGAAGACCAGGCGAGTTTTATAGTAAATTATCTTTTAGCGGAAGGCTACATTAGAACAGATGTATATGATGGGAACTTTCGCCCATACACATGTATAGCATTAACGCCTAAGGGATATTCCAGAGTAGAAGAACTGGAACGATCCAATTCCAAGGGACGCGAAGTATTGGTTGCAATGAAGTTTGGTGAGGATACAAATTGCCTGAG
>NZ_QUJB01000057.1 GCF_003480435.1 Clostridium sp. AM30-24
GTAAAGCCCCGGCGTTTCAGTTCCATAACGGTGTCAAGGTGCTTCTGTCGGCTTTCAGCGGCTTCCCGTTTTTCACGGGCTGCCCGGTGGCAGTCGCACTCTGCCGGGTGTCGGTCATGCCCTAACCATTGGGCGGTTTCTTTGGGAAAGTAGGCTTCTTTCGCCGTGCGGCACTTGCCGCAGTAAAGCAGACCGTCCTCGCCTGTGTAATCCTCCGCTTCGGTGGTAGTGGTTGTAATGTCCGTAATCATAGCTTCAATCTCGTTTTTCATAAGCTCTCGCCCTCCTTGCATGAATAATCGGGTATGCCCTGTTTCGGGGCAGCCTTGCCTTTGGCAGCGTCCTCCTGCGCCCACTTGTAAATGGTGGCTGCATGGCTGTGGTACTGCTTCCCGGTGGAAGCGATATGGCAGGAAAGCCGGTCAAGGTAATACTCCCACTTGTCGGGCAGCTCTGTTTTCAGCCCGGAAAGCTCTGTATCGGTCAGTATCACATTGTTGTATCTGCCATAAGCAGCGGGGGCGGGGTGTCCCGTTTCTCCCTCTCTCTCTTTTTCTATCTCTATCTCTTTCTCTAACTCTATCTCTATCTCTGGTGGACGAATGTCGGACAAATGTCCGCCTTTTGTCCGGGGCGGTAAAAGTGCCTTGTTTTCCAGCCTTGCAGCCCGTTTCCTCTCGGCTTCGGTAGAGGACTGTCCTATCATCAGCTCAATATCGGTCATATAAAAAGCCCCGCTGTCAAGCTGCTCCACAAGCCCCAACTGCCGGAAAATCTCTAAAGCCCTCTCAACCGTCCCTATCTGGTGGCGGGTCAGTGTCGCTATCATCTGCGCTGTGTAGGGGATATGCTCGTCAAGCTGCAATTTCCCGCCGTTTTTCAGCGATTTTAAGTACAGCTTCAAGAGGATATTGGAGTATAAAATCCCGTCTTTCATATCTTCCAGCAGCACAATGGAGTCGCTGTCAAAAAAGTTCTCTTTCAGCTTGAGGTAGTAATACTTGCGGTTATCTGCCATTGTCCCTGTCCTCCTTTTTCCGGCGTTTGGAGTAGTAGTGGGGGCAGAGTATGATAACCGCCCGGAAGCTCTGCTTGCAGCTATGGGTACAGCCCCGGCAGAGGTCGTTGTATGTGATACGGTCGCAGGTGGTATTCCCGACTTTTACTTGCCGCAGGAAAAAAGACCATTCCAGCCGCCGTTTCTTGCTCATTCTTGGCATGGGTGCGCTCCTTTCTGCCGTTTCCGCTGGTGTGGCGGTATCGGCGGTAATTCTGTATCATCTCGGTATCATTTTCGGGGTTTTTCTGCCCTGTAAGCCCGTTAAAAAATCCTTTGGTATTGCGGATAGGGTGCGGGGCAGCCCCCTTGTTCTGTATGGGTTCGGGTACATTTTGGGGCGGTTTTTATCGCTCCTGTTCCTGCCTTTTCACAGGCTTGCGTTCCCGGCGTAAAATCTGGTCGATATTGCCCTTGACAGTCTGTAAGCGGCGGTATTCCTCCCGTTTTGCCCGGTAATCGTTGTAGCCGCTGTTTTTCTCTTTGATAAGGCTTTCAATCTCTGCTTGCAGGGCTTTATAGCTCGGCAGCTTGGAAATGCCGTTCTCCCTGAAATAGCGGGCGGCTGCGTCTGCTATGATAAAGTCGCTTTCATGCTTCTGTCGGTAGGCTGCTTTTGCCTTGGCGTTTTTCTGCTGTTTCAGCCCATCCCGGACAGGGCGGGTCTTGGAATAGGCAAGCACCTGCCGTTGCAGCTCCTTTTTCCCGTTCAGCGTCTTTTCCACCTGCTTCAGCTCTGTAAGGCTTTCCTGCATGGCGGCATAGGCGGCAGAACAGGCTTCGTCCAGTTCCTCCGGGGAGGAAAAGCCGTACTGCTGATAGGCGGTAACGGTAGCTGCCATCTGCTTTAGGTTGTGCTTTGCCGCCCAGCGGTCATAGCCCACGCCCTTGCCCTCGGCTCGCTTGGCTTCCCGGTCAACCATGCGCTGCAAGGTGTTGTCTGCCGGGGTTGTTTT
>NZ_QUJB01000058.1:0-669 GCF_003480435.1 Clostridium sp. AM30-24
TTCGGGTGGACAAGAGGGTGATTCTTGGTGGGACGAGAACATAGTATCTCGAAATAATTGGAATTATTTCGAGAAAATGGCTTTTGGGTTTGGAATTAAATCGAGGTTTTGGCTTTTCGGGCTTGGTGGAGAACCAATTTCTGGGAATAAATATAACCGGAAATTCGCTGTAAAGCCAATTTCTGGAAGAAATAGCAACCAGAAACTTGGAATAAATACCAAAAACTAGGATTAAATCCAAATTCTCGGAATAATTGCATCCAAAAACTAGGATTAAATGGAATTAAGCGGAGAAAATGGCACCAAAAACTTAGAATAAATGCCAGAAACTCGGAGTAAATACCAATTTCCGGGAATAAATATGACCGGAAATTCCATGGACATCCAATTTCTCGGAATAAATGCCAAATTCTCGAAATAAATAGGGCGGAATTTCGATAGACATCCAATTTCTCGGAATAATTATGCCTGGAAATTCGATGAATATCCAAATTCTGGTAGAAATAGCGACCAGAAACTCAGAATAAATCCAAAAACTCGGAATAAATATGCCGGGAATTTCGATGTAAATCGCAAAAACTCGAAATAATTCAATGACCGTCTGCGTTTGTCTCTGAAAATTAGCGTCCGAAAGGTTTGAATCAATTCAATCCGAATAAGCCATAAGGA
>NZ_QUJB01000058.1:679-1892 GCF_003480435.1 Clostridium sp. AM30-24
ACCGTCTGCGTTTGTCTCTGAAAATTAGCGTCCGAAAGGTTTGAATCAATTCAATCCGAATAAGCCATAAGGAGAATTGAACATGGAAAAAGCAGGAACGAAACGTAGAGACATTCATTTTAGGAGTGATAAGAACGGAATGGTAGTGTGCGTACACTCAAGGGAAGCCAGGGAGTATGCAAGGTACTTGGAAGCGTCTGCGGATGTTGCTTCTTATGAGGCCGGAACCGTATTGGATCCAGACAAGTATCCATTCATAAATACGATCGGGATCCGCAAAGAATACTTTGACACTCAGTGGACATCAGACTTTGTGATCCATTTTACAGATGGAAGGACAGGAATCCGGGAACTGACAAACAAAGATGGACTTTCGAAACGGGCAGCCATCGAAAAACTGGAATTTTCCAGACGGTACTGGAGTACCACGAAGGTTGCAGAGTGGAAGATCGTTGTCATGGAGAAGGGAGAATGCTGAGATGTTCTTAGAAAGCTGTGGAGAAGTAATCAGGGTATTATGCGGAAACAAGGAAGGGAACTGGATAATCTCCTATGATAACCCATGTACACCGAGGTTTGTGCTTAGAGATGACCTGAGAGCCATGGAACGGATAGAGCCACCAAAAGATTTCCAGATGAGAATGACACAGGAGCAGACACCGGGACAGAAAAAGCGGCAGGAGCTGATCTCAGAACTCTTGGCAGAGGAATCCTATGTGTGGGACCGCACTGGACGCAACACAAAGATCCGGGAGATAGCAGCCAGGGAGAAAACAAGTGAGCGGAGGATCCGGGAACTGTATTTTAGGGCGTTGGCTGGAAGAGCCTTAGTGGAAGAAAGAAAAAAGGCGGAGAAAGAAGAGACGAAGGAAGAAAAGGACTTCCTATGGGCAATCGACACGTTCTACTATACAGCGAAGAAGTTTTCTCTGCGGAGTGCGTATGATATGCTGCTGCTTTCCAGATACACGGATCCAGACGGACATCTACTGGATGTCTATCCTTCCTGGAATACTTTCCGCCATTATTTCTATGATAAGAACTTCCATAAGAAAGCAAGAAACCTGATCGCCAGAAATGGACTAACTGATTATCAGAGAAATAAGCGTCCGTTGTTTGGAAGTGCATCAGATTGGAAAGAGCAGATAGGAGTCTTCCAGATGGATGCAACACAGGCTGACATTTACCTGGTGTCACGCCTGGACCGCTCTGA
>NZ_QUJB01000059.1:0-257 GCF_003480435.1 Clostridium sp. AM30-24
ACATCCTTTCCGTAGTCCGTAATCAAAGCCGCTTTTTCCTCTGTCTCCCCGAACAGCAGCACATCCAGCAGATATTCCACTTGGGCTTGCTTCTGTAAGGCTTCCACAAACCGGGGATGAACGGCTTCCTCCGGGGTGTGCGGGGCATATTCCTTTCTCCATGCCCTAAGCAGGTGGAGATAATCGGCAAGGATACGGAAGCAGCGGTTCTTTGCTTCCTGAAACTGTTCCTCCGGGGATTTCTGCCGGGGCTTGGG
>NZ_QUJB01000059.1:267-1660 GCF_003480435.1 Clostridium sp. AM30-24
TTTGCTTCCTGAAACTGTTCCTCCGGGGATTTCTGCCGGGGCTTGGGCTTTTTTGCCTTTCCCGGCGGTTTCCAGTCCTCATAGGAAAGCCCGAAGTCCTGTGCCAGCTGTACGGCGGCTTCTTTCTTTCCCAGCCCATACAGGGCGGCGGCAAAATCAATCACATCCCCATCCGCACCGCAGCCGAAGCAGTGGTAACGCCGATCCAGCTTCATGCTTGGGGTTTTATCGTTATGGAACGGGCAACAAGCCATCCCGTTCCGGCCTACACGGATTCCATAATGCTCCGCAGCCTGTCTTGTTGTGACGGACTGCTTCACAGCTTCAAATACATTCAAATCTATCCCTCCTTGAAAAAAAGAAAAGCACCTGACATTCTCAATCTGAAAATGGCAAGTGCCTGTTAAAGTTCCATATCCTGTTGTTTGTGTTTTGTCTGCACCGGGGCAGTTCTTTGTGCTTTTTTCTCGTCCGCCTTATCCTGCAAGACTTCTTTGAGGGACTGCTTCTTGGACGGCTCTTTGCTTTCTTCTGTGCCGGGTGTGGCTTTCCGTACCCAGTAGCGGATGTCCCGCAGCTTCTTCAAATCCTCCTGTACCTCGGTCAGCGGTACTTTCAGTTCTGCGATTTCGCTGAGAAGCGTTTCCTGCTCCTCTTGCAGCTCCTTTTGGGTACTGTCCTTATCGTCCGGGTGCTTGGCAAGGTAGTCAGCGGCTTTCTCATACCGGGCAACCTCCGGGTGTTCCTGTTTGAATTTCTCCTTTGTTTTCTTAAAAAATATCTTCTGGTACTTCTCATAGACAGCCTTACATTCTTTGCAGTCTGTCCGGCTGGCAAGAATCCCGTCAATCACTTTGCTCCGGGCTTCCTTTGGCTTCATCTGATTGCGGTAATCTGCGGCTGATTTCCCGGAAGATTCCAGAAACGCTTCTAAGTCCTCCACAGTGGAAAGCCCCTTTTGCCGGAGATAGGACAGGGCTTCGCTGACTGCCTTTAAGTCCTGTGAAGTTCCCCGGTTCTGTCCAGCCCTTGTCCAGTCCTTCCGTTCTTCCTTTCGTATCTCCATATACTTCATCAGCAGATTGGGAAGAAGTGTCGCTTCCTCCGCCGCCTTTTGTGCAAGCAGCTCCTTCCGTTTTTCTCCCAGCTCGGTAATCCAGCCTTTGAGGTTTTGGATAAGCTGCCGGATGGACTTCATCAGGCGGTTGGCGACTCTGATTTCCCGGTTCAGGTTGCCGATATTCGTCTGGATACCACGTTTTTCCATCTGCCGGACAGCAGCCCCCTCATGGACAGTAGGGACAATATCAAGCCCCTGTCTGGCATAGGAACGCAAGTCCACACGCTCCGGACGGTCATTGGCTTCCAGATAGCGGTTCTGGATGACCTCCCA
>NZ_QUJB01000006.1 GCF_003480435.1 Clostridium sp. AM30-24
ACCTAAAGAGGATGGGAGAATTCTTGCAAAGTGTTGTTAAATGCATATCTACAAAAAGAAGAACAGGAACGCAGATCTCATCAAGAGACCGCGTCCCCGTTCTTCTTTTTTATCCTTTTTTCTATCCTGAAACCTTTATCCGTCCACTGCGCATTTTTGCAGAAAACGTACCATATCTGCCTCGGCGGTCCGCATTGAACACATACTGCTCCACCGAATATTTGCCTTTACTGCATCACACCGTTTGCACCAAAGGTGTAGCTGGTTCCGTCGATGGTCATCGTTGTTCCGGTCACCATAGCACCCAGTTCAGACGGGTCCAGATAATACCAGTATCCATCCGGATTGACCCAGCCGCTCATTCTTCCGCCGTCACGGTAGAAGTACCATTTGCCGCTCTCATTCTTCCACTCACCGGTATCCACCGCGGATCCCTGAGTGGCCTTCGGAGCGTAATCCTTGTATGCGAACTCCAGACACACATTTCCGTTGATTCCGTTTACACGGCCCTTATCCGTACACTGCCAGATTGTGCGGCCCTCATAGGTTCCGTCCGCACCATACCTTGCGAGCCAAAGATCATAATGGATCTGCTTTGTGTCCATCTTTGTTGTAAATTTGCTGTAATCACTGTAAACGATCGGCGTATATCCCGCTGCCGCGATCGTATCACAGAACGCGTTTACCACATTTGTGAGATCCTGGACCGAAAGGTTCATGATATAGTTGGATTCGACGTCCACCGCAATCGGGTATTTCACATTATAGCCGGAAACTTTATCCACTGTATACGCTGCCGCTGCCTTCGCCTCATCCACCGTTCTCGTCTGAAGGAATATATACGGCGCTGCCTGTACTCCATTCTCCGCAGCACCTTTCATATTTTTCTCATAGTATTCATCCATGGTATACTCTCCCTCATAGCCGAAGGAACCCATGCGGATATACGCAAATGAAACATCATCCGAAGCAACCTTTGTCCAGTCGATATCTCCCTGCCACTTGGAAACGCTGATTCCCCTAAGAAGCGCTCCATCCATGTTCACTCCATTGGAATCCACATAAACACCGTTTACCTTCTTCCAGGCAGTTGTCGGATCACTTGTACTGGTATCTGTGGATGCTTTATTCTGATCCTCATATCCGGGTCCGATCTCATCCGCAAACGCAGGAATACTTCCCTGTGTGATCACCAACGCTGCGAGGACTGCTGCCATATATCGAAATTTTTTCTGAAACATTCTGCTTCCGCCTTCCTTTTCTGTCTGTGTTTTATGTCCCAAGTATACTACAATTTTCCTCTTTTTTTATTAAGAACTTCTTACGTTTTCGTTGTCACAGTTCTAAGACTTTGTGGCAAAATTCCCGCAAGCAGGCATAAAATAAGGGAATCCCAGTAAACTCAAGGATTCCCCAAAAGCGGAGACGGCGGGATTCGAACCCGCGTACCGGGATGAACCGATAAACGCATTTCGAGTGCGCCGCGTTACGGCCGCTTCGCTACGTCTCCAGAATGTCTGCCTCCTTAAAAGGCAGACTATATATTATTATACATATTTTTTCAGATTTGTATAGAGAAAAATTATAAAAATATTCCAGGTTCTAATTTCCCTCCGCAAAATAAGCGTCCACCGCCCCTGCGATCCCGCTTGCGATCTTCCCCTGATAGCCGTCATCCTGCAGCCAGGTGTCCTCGTCCGGATTGCTTAAAAATCCCATCTCAAACACACAGACCGGGATCTCGCACCAGTTGATATCGGAAGAGCTGTCCGTCTCCTGAACACCGCGGTTTTTCGTCCCTGTGGTGCCGCAGACGGTATCCACGATCTTCTTGGAAAGATTATAGCTCTTATCGTGAAGACCGGCATTATAAGGATTCTGGGCTGTCATGCAGGTGGATAAAGCGCCGTAAACACCGGAGTTGTCCATAGAACCCGCGTGAAGCCGGATCAGGATATCTGCTCCGCTCCTGTTAGCCGCTGCGGATCGCTCTGCGCTGCTCATGTTCACATCATGGCTCGTGCGGATCATGACAACGTGATAGCCACGGTTCACAAGCTCTGCTTCAAGCTTTTTCGCCACCGTCAGCGTTACCTCGTACTCATGGACTCCACTGGTTGTCCCCACCGCGCCTTCCGGCATCTTCGCCTTCATCGTCGTGGAGGACGGACCGATGGGCTCCTTTGAAGTGTTTGCCTTCGCCTGATGGCCCGCATCGATAGCGACTGTATGGCCATTAAACGGAATCTCCGGCGCAGTCTCGGCATCGTCGTTCGCAGCCGCCGTGTAGGCTGCCGCTGCTGACTCTCTTGCAGCCTCCACGCTCTCCGCCTCAGACATCTCTGAGGACAGTTCTTCCGATTCTGAAGCAGACTCAGAACGTTCTGAGGCCGGATCCCCACTCTCCGGATCTGCCGTTACAGCTTCCCCGGCTGGTTCCCCAAGCGCCCGCATGTCCACATCTCCGGAACCAGAAGCACCGGAATCTGTTGAATCCGTTTCGTTCTCCTCTGAAGCCGTACCGGATTCTGCTGTTTCAGAGACCGCCGCCGTTTCACTGCTTAGATCCACCGCCTCATATTTCCTCGTCCCATTGCATCCGGTAAGCACCAGAGCAGATAGGACTGCAAAGATAAGGAATCGGAGGAGTCCGTTTCCCTTTTTCATCCTGCTCATAGGATCGTTCCCCCTCCGACTACACATTCATTTTCATAGAATACAACTGCCTGTCCCGGCGTGATCGCTCGCTGCGGCTCTTTAAACCGGCACTCCACGGTTCCATCCGAAAGCTCCCGGATGACACACGGCGATCCCTTATGGCTGTAACGGATCTTCGCGAGGACCTCTTTTTCCTCTCCATGAAGACCGTCGATCGCCATCCAGTTCACATCCTTGCAGATCAGATGATCGGAAAACACATCATTCCCCTCACCGATCACAACCTCGTTGGTCTCCGGGCGGATCCCTGTGACAAACACCGGGTGTCCCATCGCAAGGTTTAAGCCCTTTCTTTGTCCAACGGTGTAATGGGTGATTCCCTTATGTTTTCCGAGGATCACACCGTTTTTGTCCACAAAGTTTCCGCATCCCGGAACATCGGACACCTCGCGCTCGATAAATCCGGCGTAATCGTTATCCGGCACAAAGCAGATCTCCATGCTGTCCTTCTTCTTTGCCACGGTGAGATCACGGTCCTCGGCGATCTTTCGCACCTCGTCCTTCGCGTAATCACCGATAGGCATCAACGTCTTGGAAAGCTGGAACTGGGTCAGGTTGTAGAGCGCATAGGTCTGGTCTTTCGCCGCCGTAACGGAATTGCGGATCGTATAGCGTCCGTTCGGCAGCTGACTGATCCTCGCATAATGTCCCGTCGCGATATAATCGGCACCGATCTCCAGACTGCGCTCCAAAAGTGCCTCCCATTTTACATAGCGGTTGCAGGCAATACACGGATTCGGTGTCCGTCCATGCAGATATTCCGCGACAAAATAATCGATCACATTCTTCTGGAATTCTTTCCGGAAGTTCATAACATAGTAGGGAATTCCGAGTGTCCATGCGACGCGTCTTGCATCCTCCACCGCACTGAGCCCACAGCATCCGCCGTTTTCCTCAACCGTACAGGAATCCTCCTCCTGCCAGATCTGCATGGTGACACCGATCACGTCGTATCCCTGCTCCTTTAAAAGACAGGCAGCAACCGATGAATCCACGCCCCCGGACATTCCTACCACGACTTTTTTCTTCATTAATATTCCTCGTCCTCTTCATGCTCACTGATATCGGACACCGGCTTCTGTAAGCCTTTGATCTCGATATGGTGCTTTTCTGCATAATCCCAGAGTGCTGCATGGATCGCTTCCTCTGCAAGCAGGGAGCAGTGAACCTTTACCGGCGGAAGTCCGTCAAGTGCTTCCATAACTGCCTTATTGGTTACTTCCATCGCTTCCTCGATCGTCTTTCCCATTACCATTTCTGTCGCCATGCTGCTTGTGGCAACGGCAGCGCCGCAGCCGAAGGTTTTAAACTTGCAGTCACGGATGATATGTGTCTCATCATCGATATCAAGATAGATTCTCATGATATCGCCGCATTTTGCGTTTCCGACAGTACCTACGCCGCTGGCGTCCTCAATTTCTCCCATGTTTCTCGGATGCTGGAAATGGTCCATTACTTTCTCTGAATACATTGTTATTCCTCTTACTTTCTGTTTTTCTTAATGAAATCCTCATAAAGCGGGGACATTGCGCGAAGCTTTTCCACGATCTTCTTAAGACAGTCCACCGTATGGTCGATTTCTTCCTTCGTTGTCTCCTCGCTTAAGGTAAGACGTAAGGAGCCGTGCGCGATCTCGTGCGGAAGTCCGATGGCTAACAGCACATGAGACGGATCTAAAGAACCGGATGTGCATGCGGAACCGCTGGAGCCGCAGATTCCGTCCATGTCCAGCATGATGAGTAAGGATTCGCCCTCGATGAACTGGAACGCGAAGTTCGCATTGTTGGAGAGACGGTTTGTGCGGTGACCGTTTAAACGTGTGTACGGGATCTCGTCCATGACACGGCCGATCAGATAATCGCGGAGCTCTGTCTCTTTCTTCTTATTATTCTCAAGCTCTGCCATCGCGATCTCAACAGCTTTTCCGAGACCGACGATTCCCGGCACGTTCTCAGTTCCGGCGCGGCGTTTTCTCTCCTGGGCACCGCCGTGGATGAAGGAACGGAGCTTTAATCCCTTTCGGATATAAAGGAAGCCGACTCCCTTCGGTCCGTGGAACTTATGTCCGCTGGCGCTTAACATATCGATGTGGTACTCATCTACATTGATCGGTTCATGACAGTATGCCTGAACAGCATCTGTATGGAAAATGATCCCGTTCTCATGGGCGATCTCACCGATCTCCCTGATCGGCTCGATCGTTCCGATCTCGTTATTGGCGAACATCACCGAGATCAGGATCGTATCCGGACGGATCGCTTTTTTTAACTCCTCGATGGAAACGGAACCAAACTCATCTACCGGAAGATAGGTGATCTCATAGCCGCGTTTTTCGAGATACTCACAGGTGTGAAGGATCGCATGATGCTCAATCTTTGTTGTGATGATGTGTTTTCCTTTTGATGCGTAGGCCTCCGCAGTCGCGATCAGAGCCCAGTTGTCGGACTCGGATCCACCGTTCGTGAAGTAGATCTCATTGTCCTTTGCGCCGAGAGACTTTGCTACCGTCTCCCTTGCCTTTGCGAGTGCTTCCTTACACGGTGTGGAAAATTCATATACCGCGGAAGGATTTCCGTAATATTCTGTATAAAACGGCAGCATGGCTTCTACGACTTCCGGACGTACCTTTGTCGTTGCCGCATTGTCGAGATAGATTACTTTTTTCATGATTCCGCCTTTCTGTAAAGCATGATCGTCCTGCTTTGCTGTTATACCGGCGCAAAGCTGAACTGTTACTGTTTATTTTATGCCATGACCCGCGAGTCAGCGCCAGAAAAGCGCAGACAGGCCACAGATATCCTACATTATATACGAAACCCGGCGGGAATTTCAACCGGTATTCTCATGTTTTTTCAGAAATACACAGTAATCTGCTAAGTATTTAGGAATTTCCCGTATTTTCGCCTGTTTTAAGCGGCAAGAAGCCGCTGTGGATCCGGGATCGAGTCATATCCGTCTCTTCTTTCCACATATATATAACCGAATCCTTCTGACTGAACGGAGCCGCTCATGCCTTCTTCCCATAAAGCTCATCCGCTTATCACCGGAACTCTTCTCCTCACCACCGCAGGACTTCTCGCCCGCATTCTCGGTTTTTTCTACCGGATCTTTCTCTCCCGCACCATCGGCGCGGAAGGACTTGGGATCTATCAGATGATCTTTCCGGTCTATGGGATCTTCTTCTCCCTCTGCGCCGGATCCATCCAGACTGCCATCTCCCGCTTTATTGCGGCGGACCCGGACCATGCGAAACGGACACTGCTCTCCGGTTTTTCCATCTCCTTTACCCTGTCCCTCGCCGCAGCCTTGATGATCCGGCACTTCTCTGAACCTCTCGCAGAACATATCCTTCTGGAGCCGAGATGCGCCCCGCTGCTCTCCGTCATGGCCTTCGCGATCCCATGCACCTCCATCCATGCCTGCATCTGCGGATACTATTACGGAAAAGAAAAAGTCTCTGTCCCTGCTGCCTCCCAGCTTCTGGAGCAGATGATCCGGATCTTTACAGTATTTCTGCTGGTGTCTGTCTGCATCGAGAAACAGATTCCGGTCACCGTGTCACTTGCCGTATTCGGGCTGGTTGCCGGGGAAGCCGGATCGGCGTTGTTTGTGCTGATATTTTTTCTTTTGTTTCATGAATTTCACGAAAATACAGGCAGATCATACAGTGTTGGCCCCGCCCTCCTTGCCCTCGCCGCTCCGCTCATGGCTAATCGTCTTGTCCTGAACCTTTTGCAGAGTACGGAGACGATCATGATCCCGGAGCGTCTGACCGTCTACGGACTCACACGTTCCCAGGCCGTCCGTACATATGGAACACTCACAGGTATGGCGATGCCCTTTGTCCTCTTTCCATCGGCCCTTGTAAACTCTCTGGCTGTGGTCCTGTTGCCAGTCACCGCAAGGCATCAGTCTGCCGGAAACGATTCCGGAATCGCAGACGGGATCTCCATGTCCTTCCGGTACAGTCTCTATCTCGGAATCTTCTGCATCGGGATCTTCACGGTTTTTGGCGAAGCACTTGGCCTGCAGATATTTAAAAGCCAGGACGCCGGATCCTTCATTCAGATCCTCGCCTGGCTCTGCCCGTTTCTCTATCTCGCCACCTCGTCCGGCAGCATTTTAAATGGTCTCGGAAAAACAAAGCTCACTTTTTTCCACCATCTGATCTCCCTTCTCGTCCGCATCGCGTTCGTGTGGTTCGGAATCCCGGAGTTTGGGATCCGCGCCTGCCTCTGGGGGATGCTGGCGAGTGAGATCTTTTTAGCCCTGCTCCATGTTCTGGCGCTCCGAAGGATCGTCCCCTGTGACTGGAACGCATGGATATTGATCGGAAAGCCTGTTTTCTGCCTGCTCTGCGCACTTTGGATCTTCCGGCTATTCCCGGAAGATCTCCCGATCCCTGCAGGTCTCCCGGATTTTTTCCGGACTGCAGCGCAGATACTTCTTTTATCCACCATGTATCTCCTGTTTCTGTTGCTTTTTCACAGAAAACAGAGTCCGACCGCTACATGATCACTCGTCGAATTCCACCGTCACATAATACCCGCGGTCATTCTGGATAATGTCCTTCACAATGCCCTTTCTGCTCTTCAACCGCTCTGTAAACCGGAACAACCCTGACATCGCCACCGCCGGCTCGATCATGTAGTTCACATTGACCGGTGTGATGGACTCGCTGACATCTACCTCCTGTCCGACCTCCACAAGGCCCGGACGTTCCATCTTAAATACGATCTCTCTCATTTTTTATCCTCTTTTCTATTTACGGTAACAGGCATTCCAGAAGCCGTGAAACTCTTCGTCGGTATCTTCTGGTTCTCACTTTCCGCTTTGTATCATCGCCACCGGCAGTTTCTTCCGGATGCCCAGTAACGTAAAAATGCCGCCAGCCCGCTTTTTAGCGTCCCCCGGCGGCATATACCTTTTTACTTTCCCGGCATTGCTGCCATGTTCTCTCAAGCCTGTCTGACGAGCTTATTTCCCCTCGTAAATGATCGCAGAATCCACATCATACTTCTGCAGCTTATCTCTTCCCTTTAATCCCGCAAGCTCCATCACAAAACAGATCTTAACGACCTCTCCGCCAAGCTCCTCCACAAGCTTTGCGATCGCTTCCACGGTTCCGCCTGTAGCGATCAGATCATCGATGATCACGACCTTCTGTCCCGGTCTGATGGAATCTTTGTGAAGCTCGATGGTTCCGGTGCCGTACTCTAAAGCATACTCCATAGAAACGGTCTCTCGCGGGAGTTTTCCCGGTTTTCTCGCCGGAACAAAGGATTTTCCCAGCGCATAAGCGACCGGTGTTCCGAAAATAAATCCTCTGGACTCTGCTCCAACGACCACATCGAAATCTACGTCCTTTACCATTGCGAGAAGCGAATCAATCGCCAGCTTTAATCCGTCCGGATCCTGTAAAATTGAAGTGATGTCACGGAAAATGATTCCAGGCTCCGGGAAATCCGGGATACTTATAACATATTCTTCCAGCTTTTTCATAATATTTATGGTTCCTTTCTTAAACTCGATTCTATTTTTGCCGCGGCCCGGATTTTTCTCTTTTCCCATTTCAGCAGGACCGCTATTAATATTTTTCTTTGCATCAGAAATTCACTTTTATTCTATCACATGTGTATTTTTCTGGCAACCACGAGAAAAAACAAAACCTTGGTTGAACACCTACCTGTTTTGTAGTATAATCGGAGCAGTTCCGGATTCCACAGAGTGAGCCGGATGAAGGTTCAACGATTCAGACTTCTTATGACATGTAAGATCGTTGTTGAAATTGGAGAAATAATTATGAAAATATCTACAAAAGGCCGTTATGCCCTGCGCATGGTCATCGATCTGGCCGAACATGCCGACGATGGCTTTATCTCCTTAAAGGACATCGCTGCCCGTCAGGGTCTCTCAAAAAAATATTTAGAGCAGATCGTTCCCCTCTTAAACAAAACCGGAATGCTCTCCACCACCCGCGGTTATCAGGGCGGATATAAACTCGCAAAATCCCCGTCGGAGTGTACCGTCGGAAAGATTCTGCAGACCACGGAGGGCAGCCTCGCTCCGGTCTCCTGCCTCGAGCACACCCCGAATCCCTGCGAGCGCTGCTCCGCCTGCGACACACTCCCAGTCTGGGAAGGTTTAAACCGCGTCATTATGGATTATCTCGACGGAATCACGATCCAGACGATCCTCGACCAGAAGCATGAACTCGAGGAAAAGCACAGACTGGCAGCTGAGGAGATCTTAAACAGTGTGAAGGGACCGTGTCAGTCATAAAATCTGCAGGTCTATGCCTGCCTTTAAAATTTTCATATGAAAGCAACAACAGGACAGCAGCCACATGCATATCTTCCGCACGGTGGCTGCTGTCCTGTATTCGTTCGTAAATTGAGGGGTATTATTTATCAAAATGTGAAGTAGTTATTCCTGTAATGTCTTAAATGCCTCGTCCAGATCCTCGATGATGTCGTCGATGTTCTCTGTACCGATGGAGAGACGGATCGTGTTCTGTTTGATGCCCTGATCAGCCAGCTCTTCGTCGTTTAACTGGGAATGGGTCGTGGAAGCCGGGTGGATCACGAGGGACTTCACGTCGGCAACGTTCGCAAGCAATGAGAAGAGTTCGAGGTTATCGATGAACTTCTTCGCTGCCTCTGCACCGCCTTTGATTTCGAAGGTGAAAATGGAACCACCGCCGTTCGGGAAGTATTTCTTGTAGAGTCTCTGCTGTTCCGGATCATCGGATACGGACGGATGGTTTACCTTCTCTACGAGCGGATGGTTGTTTAAGTACTCAACAACCTTTAATGCGTTCTGTACATGGCGCTCTACGCGGAGAGACAGTGTCTCAAGTCCCTGTAAGAAAATGAAAGCGTGGAACGGGGAAATCGTTGCTCCTGTGTCACGAAGTAAGATCGCGCGAATCTTTGTGACGAATGCTGCTCTTCCTGCTGCCTTTACGAAGCTTACGCCATGGTAGCTCGGGTTCGGCTCAACTAAGGACGGGAACTTTCCACTTGCTTCCCAGTCAAAGTTGCCGCTGTCAATGATCACACCGCCGATCGTGGTTCCGTGGCCGCCGATGAATTTTGTTGCGGAATGGAATACGATGTCTGCGCCGTACTCGATCGGTCTTACAAGGTACGGAGTCGCAAATGTGTTGTCGACAACCAGCGGGATCTTATGTGCGTGGGCGATGGAAGCCAGCTTCTCGATATCAACGACATCGGAGTTTGGGTTTCCAAGTGTCTCAACATGGATTGCTTTTGTATTCTCCTGGATCGCATTCTCTACTTCCTCGTAGTTGAACGGATCAACGAAGGTTGCTGTCACGCCGTACTCCGGAAGTGTGTGTGCTAAGAGGTTGTATGTTCCGCCGTAGATGTTCTTTGCTGCGACGATGTGGTCACCTGCATGCGCAAGGTTTTCAAATACATAGGTTGCTGCCGCCGCGCCGGAGGCAACTGCCAGTGCCGCGACGCCGCCCTCCAATGCTGCAATTCTCTTCTCGAAAACATCCTCAGTCGGGTTTGTCAGTCTTCCGTAGATGTTGCCTGCGTCTGTGAGTCCGAAACGTGCTGCCGCATGCTCGCAGTTTCTGAATACATAGGAAGAGGTCTGGTAGATCGGAACTGCTCTCGCGTCTGTCACTGGATCCGGCTGCTCCTGTCCTACATGAAGCTGTAATGTCTCAAATTTGAAGTTTCTCTCTGCTCTTGTTTTCTTTGCCATAGTGATTTTCCTCCTCTTATCCCGGATCGGGACGTCGCATTTCATTCCCGAAAAATTTCTTATTTTCATTTACCAACCACCCTATCTGGTTGCAAGGTAATAGTACCATATGTTGGAAAATCTGTCTAATTGGATGTACTCAGGGTTTGCTATAGGTTTTTCCTATTGTTTCGTACTGTTCAAGGCCCCGCAGGAATCATGATCCTTTGCACCTTTTCCTGCCCCTCTCATACACTGAACATATAGAATGATCGCAAAGAGAGGTCCTTTTTGTATTATGAGAAAAATTCTGGCACCGGTTCTTCTTATGTTTACGGCGACGGCTCTGCTCACCGGGTGTAAGAAGGACACGAACTCATCCTTAACTCCCGTTACCTTAAACGAAGTTGCCCACTCCATCTTCTACGCTCCCCAGTATGCAGCCATTGAATTGGGATATTTTGAGGATGAGGGGATCGACCTGACTCTTGTAAACGGGGCCGGAGCCGACAAGGTCATGACAGCCCTGGTATCCGGGGATGCGGACATCGGATTTATGGGATCTGAAGCGAGCATCTATACTTATATCCAGGGGGATGCTGACTACGCCGTAAACTTCGCGCAGCTCACCCAGCGGGCCGGGAACTTTCTCGTCGGGCGGACACCTGAAGCTGATTTCAAGTGGGAAAACCTCGTCGGCAAGAAAGTCTTAGGCGGCCGGGCAGGCGGCATGCCGCAGATGGTATTCGAATATATCTTAAAGAAAAACGGCATTGATCCAACAAAGGATCTCACCATCGACCAGAGCATCAGCTTCGGCCTCACCGCCGCGGCATTCACGAGCAATGATTTCGATTACACCGTCGAGTTCGAGCCCTTTGCCACTGCCCTGGAGCAGGAAGGAAACGGCTATGTAGTCGCGTCCCTCGGAAAAGACTCCGGCTATGTACCCTACACCGCCTACAGCGCAAAAAAAAGCTATCTTGAAAAGCATCCGGAGATCATACAGCGCTTCACAAACGCGATCCAGAAAGGTCTCGACTACGTGAATACCCACTCCGCCGCGGAGATCGCCGAGACGATCAAACCGCAGTTTCAGGAGACAGACACCGAAAAGATCAAGATCATTGTGGAACGTTACAAAGAGCAGGATACCTGGAAAGGAAATACCGTCTTTGAGAAAGAGAGCTTTGAACTTCTTGAGAATATACTCGAGGAAGCCGGGGAGCTTGACACACGGGTTCCTTATGAGGATCTTGTGAAGACGGAGTTTGCGAAGGCTGCATCCGCCACCACCCCATCATCCATTTCACATAATCCGTAAATTCCGCAGCGTCCACATCCTGCGCCGCAATGACCGGAATATTTCCGATCTCTTCCCCGTTGAACCGGTAACGCAGCGTTCCAAGCCGGTCACCCGCCTTTATTGGGGCTTCTGCGCTTTCTTCCAGTGTCAGTTCCCGCTCCACACCGGAAAAATCCTCCCCGTGGAGCCCCAGACAGGTAAAGATGTCTCCGTAGGAAAGCTCTGCCTCCGCCACTTTTCCGCCTGTCACCGGAATCTTCGGAAGCTTTGGAGGTGTATCATCTTTATAGAGCCTGCAGTTTCCAAACCCATAATTTAAAAGCGTCACAGCATCCTTAAATCTTGCCTTATAATCCGGAGCCGCCATGATCGCGGCGATGAGTTCCACTCCATCCTTTTTCGCCGTGGCGGAGAGACAATATTTCGCGATGCTGGTAGAACCGGTCTTTAAGCCTGTCACCTCAAAATTCGTCGCCATCTTCAAGAGCTTATTTGTGTTGGAAAGACCGAACTCTTTCGTTCCCTGCTTTGTCACATGAGTGATATTTTCCATCCAGATCGTCGTGTAGTTTGTGATCTGTGGGTATTTTGTGATAAGTTCCCTCGACATGAGGGCGATATCCCGTGCCGTGGTCACATGTTCCAGAGAATCCGTAAGTCCGCAGCAGTCAATAAATTTTGTGTGCTCCATTCCGAGTCCTTTTGCCCGCTCATTCATCATTTTCACGAAAGTCCCCTCATCGCCGCCGATAAACTCCGCCATGGCCACCGACGCATCGTTTCCGGAGGCGATGACGATGCATTTGATCAGTGTCTCCACCGTCTGGATCTCGCCCTCCTCCAGAAACACCTGGGATCCGCCCATGGATTTCGCGTGAGCACTTGTCACCACCTCGTCTGTCAGGTGGATCTTTCCCGACTGCAGGGCGTCGAAGATCAGGATCAGTGTCATGATCTTCGTGACACTGGCCGGATTTCTCGGCTCATCTGCGTTCTTCTCACAGATCACGGTCCCCGTGGATGCTTCCATGAGGACCGCCGACGGGGCTGTGATCTCAGGACCACCACTATCCTCTTCTCCTGGCATTCCATATCCACTCATCGGTTCCATCATCATTAGGATCCCAGCCATGATTCCACAAATAATTCTTTTCCCCGCTCTCATATTTCCGCTCCTGACCTCCGCTCCGGACCACAAAAATTCTCCTCCCGGACACTGTAACACTCCGTCCGGCATATGTTTTTCATGGTTCCGGCCGATTTTTCCTTATAAAATATGGCACGGACATCCTTCTTTATGTCACAGCTTACAAAATGCTTAATTTTTCCGTTTTTAATGGCGGTGGACATGTGGTTGTGTTATGATAGAAGTAATAACAGTACGAGGTGATATTTTGGAATACAATGATGATTTTAAAAGACGCCGCGCATATATTTCAAGCTGTGAAAAAATGCGGAAACGGAAGCGGACCGTTCTGATCACGATTCTACTCTTAGTCCTCGCAGTCCTGCTTCTTGGAATCGGCGCGGGATTTTTTATAAAAAAGAATGGCGGACTGCCGGGCTTCTCAAAAAAGAATGCAATTGAAACATCCTCCGATCCGTCGGACGGAGAATCAATTAATATTTCACTTGCGGAAAGCGGATCCAGAAAAGACGGATCTTCCGAGACTCCGGCGTCCACAGCAGAGTCTTACCCCTACAATACCGGCGATACTGCCCTGAACGATATTTTAAACAGTGCCCATGCGAAGTTCGTGACTTACGATTACGACGCTGCCATCGATCTCTTAAATTCCAATCCGGATTACGCGGAAAATCCTGATGTGAAGGAACTTCTCGCATCCTGTGAGGAGACAAAAGCCACTCTCGTCCGGGCGGATGTAACTAAGATCACCCATATTTTTTTCCACTCTCTCATCATGGATAACTCAAAGGCATTTGACGGAGATTCGGATGAAAAAGGCTACAATCAGGTGATGACTACAAAGAGTGAATTTTTAAAGATCCTGGACTCTATGTATGCGAAAGGCTATGTTCTCGTAAAGCTTCATGATATCGCCCACGAAGAGACGGATGAAAGTGGAAATGCAAGGATGGTTCCGGGAACGATCCTGCTGCCGCCGGGAAAGATTCCTTTTGTCATGTCACAGGATGATCTCTGCTATTATGAGTATATGACCGGTGATGGTTTCGCAAGCCGGATGATCGTCGGTGAGGACGGAAAGCCCACCTGTGAGATGGTGATGGACGACGGTTCCGTGTCCGTCGGCTCCTATGATCTTGTTCCGCTTCTGGAGGATTTCATTACGGAACACCCTGATTTTTCCTACCGCGGTGCGCGGGCCGTTCTGGCGTTTACCGGCTATCAGGGAGTTCTTGGCTATCGGACAGACCCGTCCTATGAGAGCTCCAATCCAAACTATGAGGCAGATAAAGAGACTGTCTGTCAGGTAGCCCAGTGTCTTCGGGATAACGGCTGGGAGCTTGCCTCCCATAGCTGGGGACATATTAATTTCGGAAAACGTTCCTTTGAGGATGTAAAGACAGATTCCGATAAATGGGCTTCCCGGGTAGAGTCCCTGATCGGAAAGACCGATATCCTGCTCTATCCGTTCGGATCTGATGTCGGAGACTGGCATCCGTACACGTCGGAAAACCAGAAATATGAATATCTCCACCAGCTGGGATTCCGGTATTTCTGTAATGTGGATTCCAGCCAGCACTGGGTACAGTTCGGAAATGATTACGTCCGTCAAGGACGGAGAAACCTTGACGGCTACCGCATGTATTACGACCTGCCGGAAACAGATCCCAAAAAGGACCACTTGAGCGACCTCTTCGATGTGACTCAGGTCTTCGACCGCGAACGTCCGGTTCCGGTTGCACCAATGAGTTGATTTTAAACCACGCGCGGGTGTCTGCGACAATCAAGCGCCATAGACAGTCTTTCCTATTAAATGAAAAAACGGACTTCCAAAATCATCCCTGTGATGATTTTATGAAGTCCGTTTTTTATCTTCAAAATCTGCTGTCAGCAGCTTCTGTCAGGCAAAAGACCTGCAAAATCAGCCGCCGGTATTTTCTTAGAACTGCACGATCTCCTTGATCTCCTGCGCCGGTTCCACGCTCTCGGCGTAGAGCACCGGACCAACACCGTCATAGTCCTGCCAGAACTCATAAGCGATCTTCGCGCGAACCTTGACCCACTGCTTTGTCTCAAGGTTTCTCGCCTCACGCGCCTTGCAGATAAAACCAAGGAAGGTCATATCCGCTTCACAGCAGGTCATCGCCATACGGCCCGGAACAAAATAATTCTTTGGGAATTCCGGGGATTTTAAAACCATGCCGGTGAATTCTACGACCTTTCCCTCATAGCGGTCCTGTTTGTCCATAGCGTCAATGTACCAGATGCCGAAATCCTCCGGAGCGATCTTGATCACATCTGCTTTCATATCATACGGAAGATCCTCTTCCAGAACCTCCTGCTCGATCTCGCCTTCCGCATCCTCAAAGATCAGCTCCGCCTGCGGGTTCAACGCCTTTAATCCACGGCGGTAGCGGGTGATATTCTCGTCACTGACCTCATCACAGCGGTTCATGATCACAAGCTCGGAACGTCTTACAAGAAGCGCTAAGAGAGGCTTCATGTTGCTTAAATATAACTCAAAGGTAGAGCCATCGATGATCGTGATCTGCTGGAACAGTTCCCAGGTATCCGGGAGCTGCAGCTGATCCTGCGGCCACATTCCGTTCCACTCGATGAGCACACGGGTCGGGTCATATAACGCTTCGATCCGTCCGTAGAAATCCTCGTCCATCTCGGAGATGTCTTCCACGGTAACGATCTTTGTTTTTGTTTTCTTTAAGATTTCCTTGTCGTACTCCGTATCGCCTTCCTCGCAGAGGATCAGAACGGTAGTACCGTCGGCCTGGAAATAATCCTGCTGTAAGGTATTTGTGATGAACTGGGTCTTTCCTGCTTCAAGGAAACCGTTGATGACAAATACCGGCATCTTTTCCTGCTGTTTCAATGTCTTAATCTCCTAATAAATAGAAATGGTTCCTGTCCACGTCTTGCGCGGACAGGAACTTTTTTGTCGTCATGCATCAAAATAGTAAATACCATTGGACAGGCCTTCTATATGAAACCACCTGTCCTGAGCAGAACGCACGTTTTATGCTTCGAAAGCAGCTTTCAACTCGTCTTCTTTTAAGTTGGAACCGATCACGCACACCTTGCCTGTGTAGATCGGAGCGCCTGTGCGGACTTCTGTCTCCTCTGGAACGAGATCAAAGTAGTACCAGGTTCCGTCTGCGTCCGGCAGCATGCCCTTCGCGCGGAGAACCTGACCATATTTCTCAGAGTGAGCAAGTTCCTGTAACAGGGACTCAAGTTTCTCCTTCGTGATCGTGCGGTTTGTCTCAAGACCCCAGCTTGTGAATACCTCATCGGCATCATGATCATGGTGGTGGTGATGGTGGCCGCATCCGCACTCGCCGTCATGATGATGGTGATGCTCATGCTCATCCTCGTCCTCATCATCATCGTGGTCGTGATGATGGTGATGGCCGCAGCAGCATTCTTCTTCATCGTCATGGTGGTGATGGTGTTCATGCTCATCTTCGTCGTCATCGTCGTCATGGTGATGATGGTGGTGCTCATGCTCGTCATCGTCGTCATCATCGTGATGATGGTGGTGACCACAGCAGCACTCCTCATCGTCATCATGATGGTGATGATGACCCTCTTTTACCTCCTCAAGGAGCTTTTCAGCCATATCATCCGTCGGTTTCTCGATGATCTCGAGAAGCTGCTCACCTGTGAGTTTGTCGATCGGAGTTGTGACGATGGCTGCCTTCGGGTTTTTCTCGCGGATCATCTCTACGCACTGGGCAACCTTATCCGCATCAGCGACATCGGTACGGCTCAATACGATCGTTCCAGCACTCTCGATCTGATTATTGAAGAACTCACCAAAGTTCTTCATGTACATCTTGCACTTCTGAGCGTCAACGACTGTCACGGAACCGTTTAATACAACATCGATCTCGCCCGCAACGTCGCAGACTGCCTTCATGACGTCGGAAAGCTTGCCGACACCTGACGGCTCGATAATTACACGGTCCGGTGTATACTTTGTAAGGACTTCATTTAAGGAACGGCCAAAATCACCGACTAAGGAACAGCAGATGCATCCGGAGTTCATCTCACGAATCTCGATGCCGGAATCCTTTAAGAAGCCGCCGTCGATACCGATCTCACCAAATTCATTCTCGATCAGGACTACCTTTTCGCCCGCAATCGCTTCTTTCAGAAGCTTCTTTATAAATGTAGTTTTTCCGGCTCCGAGGAAGCCGGAGATAATATCAATTTTTGTCATAATGACACCTCTTTCTTGCCACTGCGCGGAATTTCTGTATTTTTATCTGTCTGCCTTAATTTTATACTGTATACAGACCAGATCCACTCCCGCACTTTCATTTTTCATTACCAATTACTAACTTTAACACATTTTCTAACAAAGTCAAGTACTGCCGCTTCCAGTAGATATCTGGAAAGCGGCAGAAATACGAGAAATTTTCTCATATAATATTGTTATCTCGACTGCTTCACAAACTGTGCAATACTGAACACCCCGAACATCGCCAGGTTCACAACAACAACGCTTGCTCCCGCCGGAATCGAATACACGTAGGAAAGAACGAGCCCGATAAAAAAGCACACCACCGATACAACGCCGGCGGAGACCACAACGCCAAGGAAACTTTTGAACACCCGCATGGAGGTCAGCGCAGGGAAGATCACAAGGCTTGAGATCAGCATGGCTCCCATCATCCTCATGCCGAGAACGATGGTGATTGCAGTCAGGACCGCGATCAGAAGGTTGTAAGCGGAGACACGCACGCCTGTCGCCTTTGCGAAGCTCTCATCAAAAGTCACCGCAAAGACCTTGTTGTAGCAGATCACAAACATACCAAGGACTACCAGAGACAGCACCACGCTTAAGTACATGTCCTCACGGCTCATGGCTAAGATGCTTCCGAACATGTAACTGCTCACATCCGTCGTCATTCCCGTTGTCAGGGATGTAACGATGATACCGACTGCCAGAGATCCGGCGGAGATCATGGCGATCGCCGCGTCACTCTTGATCTTTCCGTTCCCCGTGATCCTAAGAAGCAGGACTGCCGCAGCCGCCACCACCGGGATCGACACCGCAAGCGGGGCCCAGCCGAAGGCTACCGCGATGGAGAGTGCCCCGAAGGAAACATGGGACAACCCGTCACCGATCATTGAATACCGTTTCAGTACAAGGCTCACGCCCAGAAGCGACGCACATAGCGAGATACAGATCCCGCCGATCATTGCCCGCACAAGAAACGGATAGGAAAACATTTCCTGTAAAAGTCCCATTTAGTTCTCACCTCCGAGGAATTCCCTTCCGAATTCCGATTTCTTATACTCTTCCACGGTTCCGTAAAACTGGACCGTCTGTTTCAACTGTAAGATCTTATTGGCCTGTGTCACGATATTTCCGATATCATGGGAGACCATAAGGACTGCCACCTTCTCATCCCGGTTTAAATGACGGATCACTGTGTAGAAGTCCTGAGTGGATGCCGGATCGAGACCGGTGATCGGCTCGTCCAGGATCAGGAGTTTATCTGTAGCGCAGAGCGCCCTCGCGATCAGCGCGCGCTGCTTCTGTCCGCCGGAGAGATCCCGGTAACAGCTCTTCCTGAGATCTGTGATCCCAAGCTTTTCCATGTTTACCGCTGCGATCTTCCGCTCTTCTATGGAGTAAAACGGACGGTTTCCACGCTTACCGAGACAGCCGGAAATTACAACCTCCTGGACTGTCGCCGGAAAGTCTTTCTGGGCCGGAGTCTGCTGCGGGAGATAACCGATCCCGGACCGTTTTAATTCGTCTGCCATCGTCAGTACACCGCCGGTAGGCTTTATCAGCCCCAGAAGCCCCTTCATCAGGGTACTCTTTCCGGATCCGTTCTCACCGACAATGCAGAGGTAATCTCCAGAAACGATCTCCATGGACACGTCCTTCACCACGTCATAGTTTTCATATCCAAAATCCACATGTTCACATTTTAATAATGGCTGGTTCATCGATAAAGTCCTTCCCGTAAATTGACAACATTCTGTTCCATCAGCTCCAGATAGGTGACGCCGTTATCAAACTCTCTTCTCGTCACGTTGTGGCAGGAGTGGAATAACAGCGGTTTCGCGCCAGTCTCCTCGCTGATGATTTCCGCCACCCGGTGGCTGGAAAGTTCCAGATAGTAGACCGCCGGGATCTGTTCCTCCCGTACTTTGTCGATCAGGTAGGCGATGGTCTTGGCGCTTGGCTCCGTGTCGGAGGAGCAGCCGGAGAACGCCGCCCGGTAGCGGAGTCCGTAGGTGTCAGCAAAGTAGCGGAGTGGGAATTTGTCTGCCATGACAATGAGATCCAGATCCGCACCGGTCACCACCTCGCGAAACTCCCGGTCAAGGTTTTTGAGCTTTCCAATATAATCCTCAGCGTTTGCCGTAAACGTATCTGCATCCGCCGGGTCCATCTCTTCAAGCGTGTCCGCGATCACCTGAGTGATCTTCATGGCATTCACCGGGGATGTCCAGATGTGCTCGTCATATTCGATCTCGTAATCCGCGTCGTCATCATCGTGCGTATGTGTGTGATCTTCCGCGTCATAATCATGTTCATCATCCGTGTGGTCGTGATCTTCCGCGTCATGATCATGTTCATCATCCGTGTGGTCGTGATCTTCCGCCGCGTGATCATGATCATTGTCAGCTGCATGGACATGGTGGTGTTCCTCACCGCTATCTTCCATACCTTCCACGACTTCCTCCTCCACGATATCCACATAGTCCATCATCGTTATCACCTTGAGGCTCTCGGAATCCAGCGATGATACGACCTGACTCACCCACTGCTCCATGGCACCGCCATTGCAGATCAGAAGATCTGCGTTCTGGATCAGGCGGATATCCGCCGGTGTCGGCTCGAAGGAGTGGCTGTCCTGCCCCGCCGGGATCACCATGGAAAGGTCTACCTTATCTCCTGCGATCTGTCTTGTGAAATCATAGTATGGAAACAGGGTCGTCACAACCTTAAGCTTCCCGTCATCCGGAGTTCCCACATCTCCGTGTGTGTCTCCTGTGAGGGAACAGCCCGTCAGGGACGCAAAAAGAAACATCGCTGCGATGAGCCATGCTTCTATCTTTTTTCCTCTTGTTTTTCTAAAATCTTTCAATCTATTTCCTCCGGTATCTAACGTGCAGACTGATATTCTAAGCATGGCCCGCACAAGGTCCGAATTTTCATGTTACGGTCTTTTATTTTTTATGACCCATTGATAAGCCATGCCGTATCTACACAGGCCTGTCAAACAGCTATCTTTCAATCTCAGTTAAGATATCCAACGGTTTCTCCAGCAGAAATTCCGGATGAAACGCTGCAAGCTCCTCCCGGCCCCTGAAGCCCCAGAGGACTCCCACCGTCGTCATCTTCGCGTTCTTTCCGGTCTTCATATCCGTATTCGTATCCCCAAAATACAGACACTCGGACGGATCTGCGCCACAGATCTTAGCTGCTTTTAATGCCCCTGACGGATCCGGCTTCTTCGGAACGCCCTCCTGTTCCCCGATCACCGTATCAAAATATCCTGCTCCGAATACATACTCCACCGTCTTTTTCGCCTGTGCGTCCGGTTTGTTGGATACAACAGCGATCTTTAAGCCCAGCTCTTTTGCCTTTGCGGTGAGCTTTAGGATCCCATCGTAGGGATGCATCTCATAATTGCAGTATTTCCCGAAAATCTCCATATATACAGGAAGGATCGCCTCGTAGTGCTCCTCACCCGTATCCCCGCAGGCTGCAAGGGAGCGCCTCATCTGCATCTTATATCCGTCTCCAACGATGGTCATCATCTGCTCCTCCGTCAAGGGGCCGAGACCAAATTTTTCCAGAGAAAGGTTCGTACAGTAGGTCAGCGCATGGATCGAATTTACCAGTGTTCCGTCCAGGTCAAAGATCAGACACTTATATTTCATATCTGCCTCCGTTAAAGCAAGCATAAATATTAAAAACTGTGCCACTCATTTTATCACACTCAAAAAAAAATGACAATACTTTTCTGTACATACAGTCCCGTCAAATATTCCCTGGTCTTTCATTCCTGACAATTTTACCGTTTTGCCATATTTTTCCTCAAATTCCATAGAAATTTTATTGACTCTTTTCCATTTCCATATTAGGATATATCTATATGAAAAGGACAGATCTGCATATATTTTATGTGTATGTTTGTACTAAAAAACGAAATCCCAGGAGGCATGTTTTATGAAAAAAATTTGTATCGCAGCTCTCGCTGCAACACTGGCTCTCGGAACCATGATCACAGCACAGGCTGCTGAAACACCAAATGAAACAACGGTTTCTGCCAAGTATCAGCGCAGCACAAACGGCGGACGCCGCCGCGGCTTAAAATCTCCGGCAGGCGGTGCCTGGGAGAAGCTTTCTGACGGTACATACAAATACCACTTTGCAGAAGGTCTCGAAGCTACTGATTACTGGCTGGAGATCGACGGAACCTGGTACTATTTTGGTCATGACAACATCATGCAGACCGGCTGGGTCAAGGACGACGGCAACTGGTACTACATGGATCTTAAGACCGGTGCTCTCTTTACCGGATGGCACGAGATCAACGGCAAATGGTACTACTTCCACGAGGAAGGCGACGGATTCAAGGGCACTCTCATGGTAAACTGCGTGACTCCGGACGGATACACCGTTGATGTGAACGGCGCGCTTGTAGAATAATTACACAGGAGCATCTATCTGAATATAAAACTCCCCGCAGGATCACACTCCATGTCCTGTGGGGAGTTTTTCTTTATTCATACCGCAACGCGTCGATCGGATCTGCCTTTGCAGCTTTCGATGCCGGATAGATTCCAAAGAAAATTCCGACCACAGCTGAAAAAGATACCGCAAGAATAATGATCCCCGGCTTGATCACCACGGGAAGTCCAAGTGCCGCACCGCCCGCTGTCACGAGACTCACGGCGAGCAGAACTCCGATGATTCCGCCCAGAGCGGACAGGATCGCAGACTCTGTGAGAAACTGGATCAGGACATCTCTGGTCCTCGCGCCAAGCGCCTTTCTGATACCGATCTCTCTTGTTCTCTCTGTGACGGACACCAGCATGATATTCATGATTCCGATACCACCGACGAGCAGGGAGATCGCGGCGATTCCTCCGACAGCCGCGGAAAGTCCGCCCATGAGGCTGTCGATACTTCCCATCTCGTCCGCTACCGTGCTCGTATAGAAATCGTCAGCCTTCCTGTCCTTTAATTTTCCCAGATATGCCGTCAGCCTGGACATGAAATCCACCATGTCCGTTCCGTCCTTCGCGTAGAGACGGCAATAAAAGAACTGATCATTTGGCCACGTGAGCAGTGTGTACGGGATATATGCGGATCCTGTGTCACTGAAACCACCCATCAGGAGCTTCTGAAAAGCGCTCATTTCCTTTTTATAGACGCCGACTACTGTGTAGATATCCGTATCTCCGTAGACAGTCGTCCGGAATGTCTTTCCGACCGCGTTCTCCGTCCCGAAAAGCTTTCTGGCACTCTCTGCCTCTATCACCACGTTTTTCTTCCGCCCAAGGATATCCCCCTCGTTTAAATAACGTCCGGAGACCATGGTCACCGGCTGCACATCGTTATAGCTCCAGTCGATCCCCTGAAGATCGAATTTCATATTCGTCCGTCCTGCAAGGATATTCGCGTTCGTGCTGGCATAGCTGTCGATGTAGGCGATCTCATCTCCGAAAACCTCACGGATCTTATCCAATTCATCCAGAGTAAAATAATCACTGTCCCGAACGTCCTCTACATTGTAACCGATGGACACCACAGCCTGAGTCGCCCCGGCATCCTTATAGAGGTCGGAAAACAGGCTGCGCATGGTATCACCGATGGAGACGATCGAAATGACAGAGCCAATTCCGATGATAATACCGAGCATTGTCAGAAAGGACCGCATTTTGTTGGCCCGGATGGCATGGAAGGCCATGATCATATTCTCCCCAAACATCCACTCACCCCGCTTTCTGTTTCTACGGCTTTGCCAAAGTATCTGTAAAGGCCCTTCATGTGGATCTTGCCGCTTCCTTTTGTCGGGCTTTTATTGAGCTCATCCTTTACGATCTGACCATCCGAGAAGTGGATGATCCGGTCTGTGAAAGCCGCAATGTTTTCTTCATGAGTGACAACGATCACCGTGGCCCCCGCCTTGTGAAGCTCCGAGAATATCTCCATGATCTCGATGGAGGCCGCTGTGTCAAGGTTTCCGGTCGGTTCATCTGCCAGGATCAGCGGCGGCTCGTTCGCCAGGGCTCTCGCGATAGCTACGCGCTGTCTCTGTCCGCCGGACATCTCATTCGGCATATGACCTGCGCGTTCCGCAAGTCCCACACATTCTAAAAGTTCCATGGCTCGCTCTGTCCGTTTTTTCTTTGGGATCCTCGCGTAAGTCATGGGAAGTTCCACATTCTTTAGCGCAGATGTCCTGGAGATCAGATTGAAGGACTGGAACACAAAACCGATCTTCTTATTTCTCACTGCCGAGAGCTCGTCCGGAGACAGGGCGGCCGTGTCGATCCCGTCGAGGTAATAATGCCCTAATGACGGACGGTCCAGACAGCCTAAAATATTCATCAGCGTGGATTTTCCGGAACCGGAATGTCCCATGACTGCCACGAATTCGCCGCGACGGATCGTCAGGTCGATCTTTTTTAAACCGAGGACACGGATTGCTCCGGTATCGTAGATCTTTACGAGGTTTTCCAGCCGGATCAGCTCATCGGTCACGTTTTCTGTCAGATAGCGGAACTCTGTCATTTTCTTAAACATAGGTTATTCCCCCTGTCCGACGGATGAGGTGACTGCCATTCCTTCTGCGTACTGCTCTCCCGGGGACGCGATGAGAACGGAGGTTTCGTCGAGAGTTTTTCCGTCTGCCGGTATGATCTCCATATCCACATCTCCTTCCACACCGATATCTACCGGAATCCAGGAGACGGCTCCGTCAGTGATCTCCTGAATATAGTTATTTCCGTCTTTTTCAAACACTGCAGAGACAGGCACTGTGAGGGCGTCTTCTGACTCTTCTAAAATGATGGACGCCCGCGCTGTGATCCCAGCGATAAGTTTTGTGTTGTTGTCCGTGATCTGGATTTTTGTCGGGATCACCCGTTCGCTGGAACCGCCGCCCTTTTCTTCTCCGGTCGGTGAGATGGATGCAACTTTTCCGTAAACGGGTTCTCCATTCAGGATATCCGCGGTGATCTCGGCTTCCTGTCCGACTTCAACTTTTCCGATGGAATATTCGCTGACTTTGATCTCTAATTCCAGATTATCAAGGTTTTCGATCACGAAGAGCGGGGCGTCGTTTTCCATTTTATCCGCAAAGCGGCCGACTTTTGTGTTGACGCGGACGACCGTGCCGTCGATAGGGGCTTTCAGGACGGTGTTGTCTAACTGTTCTTTGGCTTTTTCGTAATCAAATTTTGCTTTTTCAATCTGGAGACGATAGGAATCATCCGCAACAGCGGATCCGTTTTTTACGGTATATGCATCTTTTTCCCGCTCCGCATCATGGAGACCGTTCTCGGCGGTCTCGAGGTCCACCAGTGGGACGCTGCCGCCGTCGTAGAGGGCCTTTGTGCGGTTATAGTTGTCCTGGGCAGTCTTTAAGTCCTGAACCGCTTTGGCATATCCGTTTCTTGCTTCTTTATTCTTTTCATTGCAGGTGCTGACCGCGAGGTCATAATCGTTTCTGGCAATCTCTGCTTCCCTTTTTACATCGGAGTCGTCAAGGACGGCAAGGGTCTGGCCTTTTATAACTTTATCTCCTTCTTTAACGGGAATCTCTAAAATCTCGGCGTGAAGGTTTGATACTACGTCCACGCTGTCGGTTCCGGATACGGGTCCGGTGACCGTGAGGCGGTTCTGGATCGTTTTTCGTACCGGTCTCACGGTGTCCACCACCGGAATCATGTCTGTTCCTCCGTTGAAAAGTTTCATTCCCGCGATTCCGAGGATAGCCAAAGCGGCAACAGCAACCAGGATCTTCTTTTTATGGGTTTTCTTCTTCTCTTCTTTTCCGGTTAACAGGGCCTCCAGCTCTTTGTCAAATTCTTCCGGTGAAATTCTTTCTTCGCTGCTCATATTTTCCTCCCAGAGTTCTGTCTGTCAAATGTGTGTGTTTAACGCTGAAATTCAGTATAGCATGAAAACATTTCTATCATAGGTCTTTTATCTGTTGGTTTTCTTGCGAAATTCTTACGGTTTTGGGTGGGGGGTACGTGAAGACTGGTCTGCGCTGTGCTATGAGGTATGGCTGTGTTGTTGTTTTTTACGGTTGGTTCACGGATAAAAGGGTTTTACATATTTTATAGTAAGTACTTTTGAGTGAGGTGTCCATGACTCCGAAGTTAGAAGTTAAAGGGGTGGATTACTCCTACCACACGTTGGAGGGAGAGACGAAGGCCCTTTCTGATATATCGTTTCACGTCAATTCCGGCGAGTTTCTTTGTATTGTCGGGCCATCCGGGTGCGGGAAGTCTACACTGCTTTCTCTGCTTTCCGGACTTTTAGTCCCTGAAAAGGGGAAGATTCTTTTCGATGGGACTCCGGTCGCGAGGGGAGTTTCCGGGGTCGGGTACATGCTGCAGAGGGATCATCTGTTGGAGTGGCGGACGGTCCTCTCGAATGTTTCTCTGGGACTTGAGGTGCGGAGAAAGTGTGATCCTGAGCATTTGAGCCGGGTAAAAGAGCTTCTGGACTCCTACGGACTCCGGTCTTTCTATGATGCACATCCCTCGGAGCTTTCCGGTGGGATGCGGCAGCGGGCCGCGTTGATCCGGACTCTTGCATTAGAACCGGACCTTCTGCTGCTTGACGAACCGTTTTCTGCTCTGGATTATCAGACAAGGCTCTCGGTCTGTGATGACATCAGTTCGATCATCCGAAGCCGTAGGAAGACGGCGATTCTGATCACCCATGATCTTTCTGAAGCGGTAAGTACGGCGGATCGGATCCTGGTTCTGACCAGCAGGCCTGGGACGATCAAAGGAGAACTTGTGATACAGTTTCCGAACCATGAAACGAGTCCTTTGAAACGGCGGAATTATTCGGAGTTTTCCTCTTATTTCAATGAATTATGGAAGATTCTTGGGAATAGGGATGCTGTCAATGTTGGAGGTGATCCGGATGAAATTTCATAATGTCACTTCTTTTATTTTGCACAGACACCGGGCTGTGATCCCGGCGGCAGATCTTACGTTTTCCTCTGCCCAGTGCCGGTATCTGGAACAGGAACGGCGGATCCACAGACAGATCTTTTTCTGCCGGGTCTTATTTCTGGTTCTGTTTTTGTTTTTCTGGGAGATAGGCGCAAGGCTCGGGATCTTAAACGATTTTATTTTCAGTTCCCCGTCCCGTGTACTCTCCTGTTTTCTTTCCATGGCAGCAGACCGGACGATCTTTTATCACATGGGAATCACGATTCTGGAGACACTTTTCAGCTTTTTCCTTGTGACAGGAATCGGGATCTTCGGCGCTGTGGCTCTCTGGTCCAGCCGGCGGCTTGCGAAGATCTTAGAGCCCTATCTTGTGATGCTGAACAGTCTGCCGAAGTCCGCTCTCGCTCCTGTGCTCATCGTGTGGCTGGGCAACAACATGAAAACGATCATCACGGCGGCAGTCTCCGTGGCGGTATTCGGCTCGATCTTAACGCTCTACAATGGCTTTCTCTCCATGGATCCGGACCAGATCCGGCTGATCTATACGCTGGGCGGAAAGCGGAAGGATGTCCTCACAAAGATCCTGCTGCCCGGCTCCGTTCCGCTCATCATCAGCAACATGAAGGTCAACATCGGTCTCTGTCTCGTGGGTGTCATCATCGGCGAGTTTCTCTCCGCCCAGGCAGGCCTCGGTTTTCTCATCATCTACGGCAGCCAGGTCTTTAAATTAGACCTCGTGATCATGTCCATCGTGATCCTCTGTATCCTGTCTGCGATCCTGTATCAGGCAGTAACGGTGCTGGAGAAGAGGTGCGGGCGGTAAATGCGCCTGCAGAATCTGACATAGGTAGATTTTTTCGGGAGGATGACAAAATCCCCAGAAAACACCATCTCAAAATATGAGGCATGTCTTCTGGGGAATATCTTTTGATTTGCAGATCAGTCCAGAGACTCTCTGTAAAATCCGCCGTAGAAATTTTCTGTTTTGAACACATTGATGATCACATGATCATCCACCTCCTGGATCAGCTGGACGATATCGTTGATCTCATAGGAGGAGATCACGGTGTGGAGCAGGGACATCTTTTTGTGGCTGTATCCGCCGACGGCATCCACACAGGAGATCCCGTGATGGTACTTGCTGACATAAGTCTTCATGATCTCTTCCGCTTTGCAGGTTGTGATCTGTAAGGTCACACGGTCATAGCGATGATGGAAGGTGGAGATCATCTTTGTGGAGATAAACTGGAACAGAATGGAATATCCTGCGTACTCCCATCCGAACATGTGTCCGAAGATCACGAGGATGCACACATTTCCCATAAACACGTAGTTCCAGATGGACTTTCCGGTCTTATTGGAAACATAGAGGGCAATAAAGTCGGTACCGCCGGTGGACGCGTTTCCCTTTAAGGAGAGGACAACAGACAAACCGTAAAGCACACCTCCGAAGATCACGTTTAAGGTCAGATCATCAAATAACGGAGTGTAATGGCAGACTTTTAAGAAAAAGCTGGCGAAAAATACCTGCAGCAGGGAAAATACTGTGAATTTTACATTGATGCTGCGGCAGCACAGCAGGGCAACCGGCAGGTTCAAAACAACGAGCGCTAAGGACGTTGACACAGAAAAACCGTACAGCTCCGCAATCCGGTCGATCAGGATCGCAAGACCTGTAAAGCCGCTGGACAAAAGTCCTGCCGGACGGATAAATGCCAGGATCACATAGGACTGCAAAAGGGCAGATGCCAGAACTGCCACGAAGGAAATCACACAGCGGACAATAAAGTTTTTCCGCAATTCACGTACCTTTTTGGTAACATCATTCCAGGAACTCATAAGTGGGGTACTCCTTTTCATACTGTTTCTGTAATGATCCGGTATTGTCGAATTTGATTGATCAAATGATTTATTTTGCCGAATCATTCCATTGCTTTCTGATTCTTTGTCGTTTTGTATGGGGTGTTGGAAAAACGACCTTCCTAACTTTATCATGATTTTTTTTATTGTCAATCTGTCTCATAAAAAACGAGAAAAAAACAACCGGAGGAAACCTCCGGCTTAATAATGTTAAAAATTTTATTCTCTTGTTTTCCCATCTGTACAATCATTTCCCACGGTTTTCCCCGATCGCGGTGAGATACCGGTTGCACGCGTCCTTCATGCACGCGATCAGCGGCTTCTGGGTCAGCGCGAAATAACGCTCCCGGATCTCTTTCTCGATCAGCGGAACGTCCGTCTTTAAACTTTTCCCCACAAACATGGATGCCACGAACTGCTTCGTCACCTCAAGGATCGTGTTGCAGTCCAGCTCCAAAATCTTCCCCGTATCACGCTCCACGATCAGGCTTATATAGAACTCCCCGTGGAGATTGTAGATCGCGTCCTCCCTGCTCGGCTTTGCCTGGCCGACCACGAGGATCGTGTTTTTGTTTTCCATATAGTATACCCCTCTTTATTCCCCAATATGAGAAAATGCCTGTAGCAGCTGACCTTCCCCTCACGGACCACACGCTGATACGCTCCATTCTCTGCTCTGCATACGGTTCATTCGCCAGATTCAAACTCCTTTTTTTCGCACTACCGTTTTGTTATATAGTATATCACAAGATCTTTCCATTTTCCATTGACTTTTCTATGCATTTCTACTAAACTAAAGACAGCGAAAACAGATTCTTTTATTTATCGGGACTCCTGCCCGGATGTTCCCTCCGTAAATAAGAGCCATGAATCTTCCATACAGGGGATCAGTGGCTTTTTTTGTTGCCCAAAATCCAAAAACGGTCCATATCGCCAGTTTCTGATACACGGCAGCGAAAAAAGTTTTCCCCCGCATCAAACATATTTGGAGGATGATTACCATGACATTTTTTAAAGATCTGGATACCATTATGAAACAGGATTTCGGAAACCGCGGACTCTTAAACGAACTCCCGGACAATCCGATCCGGGAAACCCTGACCGCTCTCACCCTGGCCCGCCGTGTGATTCTCTTAACCGGCTTTCCGGTCCGGCTCGAGGACGGCTCCTATGTAGGCGAGACTGATGGCCCCCTCGGCACCGCTGATATCGCCGCTGCCCTGACTGCCCTCGGCGCATCCGTGCTCGTGATCACCGACGAACCTGCATTTTCGATCGTAAGCGATGTCATCTGCTGCCGTGCCCCAAAAGCGAAACTCCTGATGCTGCCAAAAACCGACACCGCCGAATTCATCCGAAGCTGCATCAAAACCTTTGAACCGACCCATTTTATTTCTCTGGAACGCCCCGGAAAGGCCGCCAACGGCCACTATCACAGCATGCGCGGTGAGATTCTCGATGACATGATCACCGACTCCTCTCTCTTCCTCTCCGAGGCAAAAAAAGCCGGAGCCACCACGATCTCCATCGGTGACGGCGGCAACGAGATGGGTATGGGAACCTACCGCGATGTGATCGAACGCTTTGTCCCCTTCGGCGAAACGATCTGCACCGCCGAAAGCGCCGATATCACTCTCGCCTGCGGTGTCTCCAACTGGTGGGGAACCGGCATCGCCGCCCTCTGCTCCCTTATCGCTGAAAAGGACCTTCTCCCGACCCGCGAAGAAGAAACCGAGGCTCTCCGCCTCGCCGTAGCTGCCGGGAGCGTCGACGGATGCACCAGGAAACGTGAGATGACCGTCGACCGTCTCGATCTCGAAACGCATCTCGGGATCCTTGACGCTGTCCGTGATATTTTAAAGAAAGAGCTGGACTTATGCGCGATCGCATAAGTCCACGCGATCGCAGATCCGCAATCTCCACATTTCATATTGACATCTCCCGTCCAGATTCTATATAATAGACATAAATGGTACGAATACCACGTATGAAAGGGGGTTATGCTCCTGCGGTCCCGGAACGGACGGCAGTATTTTTTATGGAACAACATCTGTCACAATACAAAATTTTCTATGAAGTAGCCCGCTGCGGCAATATCTCCCGCGCTGCCAAAGAGCTCTATATCAGCCAGCCCGCTATCAGCAAAGCCATCAGCAAGCTTGAGGAAAGTCTCGGCATCCGGCTCTTCAACCGGAATTCCCGCGGCGTCCAGCTCACAAGGGAAGGCAGCATCCTCTTCCAGCACGTGAACACCGCCTTCGACTCCATCGGACGCGGCGAGCGCGAGCTGAAAAGGATCCATGATTTCCACATCGGAAACCTGAAGATCGGCGTCAGCAACACCCTGTGCAAATACGTACTTCTCCCTTACTTAAAAGGATTCATCGGAAAATATCCACACGTGAACATTGCCATCGAGAGCCAGTCCACCTACCAGACTCTCGACATGCTCGAGGCCAGAAAGATCGATATCGGTCTCGTGGCGGAACCAAAAAACAGAAGGGGCCTCCATTTCCAGCCGGTGATGGAGATCAGTGATGCCTTTGTCTGTACTCCGGCTTATCTGGAGAATTTTCATCTGAGGGAAGGAAGTGACACCGATATCTTCAGGAATGGAAACATCATGCTCTTAAACCGCTCCAACATGAGCCGGAAGTATGTGGATTCCTACCTGTCTGAAAACCAGATCGAGATCAATCAGATCCTCGAGACCACCGATATGGAGCTCCTCATCGAGTTCTCCCGGATCGGCCTCGGAATTGGCTGTGTCATCCGGGATTTCATCGAAGACGACTTAAAAAACGGAACCCTCATCGAGATCCCGTTAGATGTTCCGATTCCAAAACGTGTCGTCGGTTTCTGCTGCCATCCCCAGGATATGCCGGATACCCTGAGAGAATTTCTGGAATTCTCGCGGACCTTCCGCAAGGCCTGATCCGGAAACTGATCCATTCATATTCTGGTCCTTCCAAAGATCCAGCTCATTTTATCTGCCAAAAGAGCCGGGACCTGAATTTCGCTCGATCACGAAATCCAGGTTCCGGCTCTTTTAAGTTTTTTACTTATTCTTACACAGGCTCAGCCGTCCTCTGCATGCGGTTCCACAAGTCCCTAATTCTGGTCCTGATATCCCGTCACCTCATAAAATTTCTCAAGGCTTCCATACTTAAATATCATCTTAAGCTCGCTTCCGATGCTGTTCATCATGGTCTCATCCGGGATCTCATCGCGGTGGTACCAACCGGCCTCAGAGAGCTCATCCTCCTGAAGCTTGATCTTATCCGGTCCATCAAGCTCCGCAAAGAATCCGATCATCTCCGTGTCGGAAAATGCCCACGGCTGGCTCTTATAATAGCGGATATTCTTAACCTTCAGTCCGACTTCCTCCATGACCTCACGGTGGATCGTCTCCTCAAAGCTCTCTCCGATCTCCACGAAACCGGCGATCAGTGCGTATCCGCGGTACGGGTTGTTGTTCACGCGGTATCTGGACATCAAAAGTCTGTCCCCGTCAGAAATCGCAACGATCACGGCCGGGGAGATCTTCGGGTATTCCGTCTGTCCGCACTCCGGGCAGACAAGCGCACGCTCGGTCCTGCTGTTCTCCATCAGGTGTCCGCAGCATCCGCAGTACTTTCTGCTCTCCTTGAAACGATGGATCTGAGTTGCCGTGATCCCTGCAAACGCCTGATACATCGGATGCATCTTCCGGTACGCCGCGGTTGGGCAGAGCTCATACGCATCTGAAGCATGCTCCGGCATCTCTGTCACATAGTAATAGTGGTTTCCGTCAATCGCAAAAAGGTAATACGCATTCTCCTTCAGTGTCTCCTTATCCTCCGGGAAATCGGAAAACTGCGGGATCTCGTGATTATCGTCATCCACCTTTCTCAAAAGTGTCCTGCTCTTCTTTATATAAAGGACATAGTCCTCATCCTCCGCCTTCGGCTGTCCGTAGGTCAGGTCAAATTTATGCGGGTTGATATCCTGGATCATTCTATTTCTCCTTATTCATTGACACGGGCTTCCATATCCCCACAGCATGCAGTGCCCTGCATCCGCGCGGACAGAACCTCTGAAATTTTCACATCATTTCAATGATACGACGGGCTTTCATTTTTGTCAATCCATCAAAACATATTACCCGGTTCCGGTTGACGAATGTGTCCATTTGCCTTATAATGCCATTCAGTGTCCCTTTATGGGGAAATGTATGTTTGTAACCGTGGAGCTCTTCACGGTTATCTATGTTTTACGAAAGGAGTTACCCCTAATGGCAACAGAAAACAAAATGGGCGTCATGCCGTTAAACCGGCTTCTGATCTCCATGTCCGTGCCGATGATGATCTCCATGCTCGTCCAGGCACTCTATAACATTGTGGACAGCATGTTCGTCGCTCAGCTGAGTGAAAATGCCCTGACTGCTGTATCTCTGGCTTTCCCGGCCCAGAACCTGATGATCGCCGTGGCGACCGGAACCGGTGTCGGTGTCAACGCTGCCCTCTCAAGGAATCTCGGTGAAAAGAACTTTGAGCGCGCCAACAGGATCGCGGACCACGCACTGTTCCTCGCAGCCATGAGTTACATCGCATTTGCGCTCTTCGGCCTCTTCTTTGCGAGGCAGTTCTTCCGTCTCCAGACCGATATCGAGGAGATCGTAGATCTCGGAACTACCTATTTAAGAATCTGTACACTGGCTTCCTTCGGACTCTTCATGGAGATTGCCTGCGAACGTCTCCTGCAGTCTACCGGAAAGACGATCTACTCCATGTACACTCAGGGACTCGGTGCCATCATCAATATCATTCTGGATCCGATCCTGATCTTCGGTTATTTCGGTGCACCGGCTCTCGGAATTGCCGGTGCCGCAGGTGCTACCGTCTTCGGACAGCTCATCGCTTTCTGTCTCGGTATCTACTTAAACAAGACGAAAAATCATGAGATCACGATCTCTCTCAGGAGCTTTAAACCAAACGGCGAGATCATCAGCCACATTTACGCGGTAGGAATTCCTTCCATCATCATGGCATCCATCGGAAGTGTCATGACCTTTGGGATCAACAAGATCCTCATCGCCTTCTCCTCAACGGCAACCGCTGTATTCGGCGTCTACTTCAAGCTCCAGAGCTTTATATTTATGCCGGTCTTCGGTTTGAACAACGGAACTGTTCCGATCATCGCTTACAACTTCGGCGCCGGAAAACCGGACCGTATTATGGGAACCGTAAAGCTCGCCGCTATATATGCCACAACGATTATGGTGCTCGGCTTCGCTGTCTTCCAGCTTATGCCGGATAAGCTCTTAATGATCTTCAGTGCTTCTGATACCATGCTCTCGATCGGTATCCCGGCGCTTCGGATCATCTCCATAAGTTTCCTTTTCGCAGGCTGCTCCATCGTCTGCTCTTCCATGTTTCAGGCACTGGGGCACGGCATGCTGAGCTTATGGGTATCTGTTTTCCGTCAGCTCGTGGTCCTTCTGCCGGCAGCATTTATCTTTGCAAAGATCAGCGGTCTCCACATGGTATGGTTCGCGTTCCCGATCTCAGATGTTTTTGCCATCATCTTCAGCGGCGTATGCCTTCTCCATGTATATCGGAAAGAAATTGCCCCGTTAAAGGCGCGGCAGGGAAGATAATTTTTATCCTCTGTTCTTTAATGATCGATTTTTCAGGTATGTAAAACTGCGTCACGCAGATCCTTTCTCCCCGGTTATTTCCGTGGAGGGAATGGTCTGCCTGATACAGTTTTACATGCCTTTTTATTTTGGATCAGCAAATTTTTTTAAAAAAATTGCGATTTTAACCTTTTAGTTCAAGACAAAATTCAAATTTTATAGTATGATATAGCTACTTACAGAACAAAAGTTCTCAGTCTTAATACCGGTCAGCAAGGATCCGCTGCCCGTTCCCCTCATAAAAAGAATGAATACCTGCGTTACCCGCTGCCGGAAGCATTTTTGAATGGCCGACAGTTGACATCAGTCTGCCCGGATGGGAATTTGGAGGATGAAGCATGAAAGAGTTATCGAAAAAACTGACCGGAAAAAAGATCCGCGATGAAATGCTGAAGAGAAAGATGACTGTCCGTGATCTGCAGGACGCGCTGGAACTGGATAGCCCCCAGTCGATCTACAAATGGATTCGTGGGGAGTCTCTCCCCTCTCTCCCGAATATGCTGGTTCTCGGTGAGTTGTTTAAGGTTCCGTTAGAAAAACTTCTGGTCCGTGAGGACGGGAGTCCCGCTTACCATCGTATCTTCGATGACGGTCTCCCCTGCGAAATTGCTTTTCTGATTCAGGAAAAAGATGACTTTTCCTTGAAAAGGCGTCATATCGCACGGACGGATACCTTTGCCGGAGCCTGTTACTCAGGGATCGTCAATCTTCCAAAGGATCGTCCCCGGCCAAAAGTTCCTCATAACTGACCTTTAAAACTTTCGCAAAGTACCGCAGTTCAATGTCTGTCACGAACCGCTTTCCGCTCTCGATCCTCTGGATCGCGTTTTTATCAAGATCCAGACCGAGAAGCTGGAGCATATCCGCCAGACGCTTCTGTGAAACATCGTTCATCCTGCAGCGAAGTTCATGGATCTTGATTCCGCAGATATTGTTCCTGCCGGACATTGCCTTATTTTTATACATATAATAACACTCCTTGTTTGGCATTCACTAATTGTCACTCCAAACAATATATGTTATTATTGGGACAGCAATGACATTCACTAAATGTCGTCATTGGATTTTATCCGGTCCTTTTTTTACGTGATCCGGATATCTGCTATCTGCATCTCTCAAGGATATCCATATCCAATGCAGCAATTTTGTGCGTTGACCGGTACTGCGCGTTTACAGTCTGTCTGTTCAGACCGGTGCACAGACCACTGAATAAAAACACTTATCATACGAGGAGGATATTTATGGAAATCACAAAAGAATTTAAACAGGATCTCTCCGAGCTGGAATCTGTATGCAGCAGTTTTCTCGGAAAATACGAATCGCAGCTCACGGCTGCCCTGAATAAAGCGGAGATGTCCGCGGAAGAGAGTTTAAAAATAGACCTGATGTTAGAACTCATCACCCACCTCTCCTCCGCCCAATTTGTCTCCTCCTATATGCAGAAAGAGATTGTGAAGGAAGGCATCCTGCTTCAGGATAAAGCCGGAAACTTCACCCTCGGCGGAACACCGCTCCCGCCAATGAGTGATATCGAGGTGTACGTCCACGATGACGAGCTGGATCAGGACGTCTGGAAGCGCGTCTTTATCGGAGGCGGCAGTGAAAAACGGATCTGCGGTCTGCGCCATCCGGATCTCACCTCCGGAGTCCATGCAAGGATCCGCGGTTAGTCTTCCGCCTGAATGAGCAGTTTTTCCTATATAAGCGAAAAAAGATCCACCCGGGTACCATCCTTTGGTACCCTGACGGATCTTTTCTCTTTATTTGTGACGTTTTCAGCGCCTTCACAGTTACCTGTATTTTTACTGATTCATCTTTTTCTTCTCTTCATAGGTTTTCAGTGCCCGCAGCGCCTCACCCGATAACGGGAACAGCACCATAAGATTGAACACCGTCATGAGACCGACGCCCACGTCTCCGAGATCCCATACCACCGTATACGCCTGCAGTCCGCCGACAAACAGCATGATCAACGCAAAGATCTTGTAGATCGTCTGATAACACCATCTGTCTCCAAACAGATACGCCACATTGGATCTTGCGTAAAACAGGATCCCGAGGAACGTCGAGAAGCTGAATAATGCCAGCGTTATTGCGATAAATACAACGCCGAAATTTCCCATATAGTAGCTCATGACTTTCTGAAGAAGGTCCATCCCCGCAAGACCTGTGGTCAGATCTTCTGGAACGAGCAGCATGATCATTGCAGTACAGCTGCAGATCACGATGGTATCGATAAATACACCCAGCGCCTGTACCAGACCGACCTTTACCGGATCATTCTCCTCAGCCGCTGCCGCCGCGCAGGGCGCAGAACCGGAACCTGCCTCGTTGGAGAACAGACCGCGCTTCACGCCGTTCATGAGAACTGCACCGAAGCCGCCCGCCGCGATCTGGCGGATTCCGAAGGCCTCCTCAAAAATCCGTGTGAATACAGCCGGAACGCTGTTCAGATGGGTAACGATGATAAACAGGGTGATCACAAAATAACAGCCGGCCATGACCGGAACGATCACATCCAGAGCGCGGACCGTAGCGTTCTTTCTCATGACGATCACTGCTGAAACTACCACGAGGACCACCGTTGTGACAAGGGGGGAAATTCCAAACGCGTTCTTAAATGCGGAAACTACTGAGTTACTGATCACCTGGCTGATCCCACCCCAGCAGATCAGACCGGATAACGCAAACATGACCGCCACAACAGACCGTTTTAATTTTTTCTTTCTCACACGCTCCGCATAGCTATGGATATAGTAGGAAGGGCCACCACGATATCCGCCGTAGAGCGGATCTTTCTCTTTGTAAAGCTGGGCTAAGGCCGCTTCCACAAAGGCTGTGGATGAGCCAAAAATCGCGGAAATCCACATCCAGAACACCGCACCGGCACCACCTGCGGAGATTGCAGCGACAACGCCCACAAGATTTCCCATTCCCACACGGGTCGCAGTGGATACAAATAAGGTCTGGATCGGGGACAGACCGCCTGTCTCCTGTTTCTTTCCGTTTAGAGCCCTTATCATATCCGGAAATAACCGGATCGGAAGAAATTTTGTACGGATCGTAAAATAGATTCCCGTGGGAATCAGAAGTAAAACAAGAAGAGGGATTCCGATCCCATTCCCAAGCGGAATTGTGAAGAGATCTCCCCACAGGAAGCGATATATCGCTTCAATGACTGCTATTAACATAAGTGACTTTTCTCCTTTTCGATATTCCCAACAGGCGGGTACGTTCTTTCCCCACACCATGCATTTTAAGTCTTCAATGCTAAAACGCGCCAGCCTGTTAAATCGGCATGTACAGTCTTTTATTATACACGCTTATCATGATATCTGTCAAATAGTCCTTATGAATAGCTCGGACATGAGAATGAATCCAGAGTTATATGGAACGACACCTGCTTGCAACGATCTGCTTCTTCTTGCGGGTGCGCATGATCTCTGTTTTCAGATTCTACGCATTCTCCTGCTGATCCGCTTTCTTCGGCGGCATCACGATAAGATCCTTTACGATCTCTCCCGCCAGCATCAGTCCCGCAACGGACGGAACGAACGCGATACTTCCCGGGATTGCGCGGCGTTCGGTACATTTATGCTTTGCGCCCGGCGGGCAGATGCAGTTTTTCCGGCAACTGATACTCATGTCTTCCTGCTGCTCTACCGGCGGTTCTGTAGAATAAACGACCTTTAATTTTTTCACTCCGCGCTTCTTTAATTCCCGACGCATAACCTTCGCAAGGGGGCACATACTCGTCTTATAGATATCTGTCACATGAAACTGGGTCGGATCCAGCTTATTTCCTGCTCCCATGCTGCTGATGACCGGGACCTTGCAGGAGATCGCCCTCATGATGATCTCGATCTTTGCCGTCACGGTATCCACTGCATCCACCACATAGGAATATTCAGTAAAATCAAATTCATCGGCATTTTCCGGCAGGTAAAAGCACTTTCTGACCTCAACCTGAGCGTCTGGATTAATGTCAAGGATACGGTCACGCATGACCTCCACTTTATACTGTCCGACGGTCTTTCTCGTCGCGATGATCTGACGGTTGATGTTCGTTAAGCAGACTTTATCATCATCCACCAGCACAAAAGAGCCAACTCCGCTTCTCGCCAGCGCCTCGGCCACATATCCGCCGACTCCGCCGATTCCGAAGATCGCCACCTTCGCCTTCGCGAGGCGGTCCATATTTTCCGCTCCCAAAAGGAGCTGTGTTCTCGAGAACTGATTTAGCATGTCTATCTCCATTCCTGTCTGTATTTCAATGGTCACCCGGAAATCTTCTGCTTTCCGGATTCCTGTATTCTTACAGCCAGTGCAGCAAATGCACCGGCATACTGAACAGTTACCAGTTCTCATTATACCCACTGGTTTGGTATGTGTAAAGACCCCAACATGATTACGCTCTGATTTCTGCTGACACAGGCGGTTTGCCCGTTCATTTTTCTTTACGGCAGCGGATACGCCCCACATTCTACAATGTTCCGATAGGACACAGGATCCGTATCACCTTCCGTGTTGATAAGCAGGATCACGGAATCTGCTCCCAGCCCAAGAGCCTCTCTTGCCTTTTCAAGCTCCGGGCGTTCCAATACCATCAGAGCAGCTCCCATGGCTGAAGCTCCGGACTCACCGGACACGATCACCGGATCATCCCCCACCGGCTTTGCGTAGGTCCTCATGGCATGAGCCGCCGCATAGTCTTTACAGGTGACATAAGCCGTCGGAAGCTTCTTTAACGCCGGCCATATGGATTTACACGGTGTTCCGCAGTTTAAGCCCGCCATGATCGTCTCCGGTGCTCCGTCCACTGAGCGGAGTTCTCCGGCTTCCCCGGACTTAAAGATACAGTCTGCCACATCCGGCTCCACGATCAGGAACTTCGGTGCCTTCTTCCCATAATGGTTCACAAGATATCCTGCAACAGCCCCTGCCATGGAACCGACACCCGCCTGTAAAAACACATGAGTTGGGATCTCTCCCAATGCCTCAATCTGCTCTGCCGCCTCCGATGCCATCGTGAGATACCCTTCCATGATCCAGCCTGGGATCTCTTCATATCCGTCCCAGGAAGTATCCTGGATCAGAAACCAGCCGTGTTCCTCACTCATCTTCTTCGCATATTTCACCGTATCATCGTAATTCCAGTCTGTGACCGTCACCTCCGCCGGACCTGCCTGCCGTACAGCCTCCTCACGAGCCTTTACGGTGCCTTTCGGCATGTAAACGTAAGCTTGTGCCCCAAAGAGTCCGGAGGCCCAGGAAACTCCCTTTCCGTGGTTTCCGTCCGTTGCAGTCACAAAGGTATACTTCGCAGTCTTCTCCCGGGTTTCCTTCTTCTGAAACTCTGAAAAATCTACCTTTTCCGGGTCAAGACCAAGTTCCCTGCACAGGATCCGGAACATCGCGTATGTTCCGCCAAGTCCCTTGAACGCCTTCATGCCAAAGCGCTCCGCTTCATTCTTCACATAGATTCCTTTTACGCCAAGCTTTTCCCCAAGCCCCCGTAAATGCACAAGCGGCGTCCGGTTATACACCGGAATGCTCTCATGAAACCGTCTCGTCTCCTTCGCTTTCTCCTCTGAAAACTCCGAAAGATCCACATGATCCGCATCCACCACATTCATCAGAACCTTTGTTCCGTACCCCTCTTCCATTTTCTTTGCCATAAAAATCCCCTTTCTGCATAATCCCCGAACCTTTGCCATTTCGTTGCATTTTCATACGATCACACACCTTCATATTATATGAACACCGCGAAAATTGCAATATCATGATTTCTAAAACGGTATTGGCAACGCAGATGAAGACTACTGCCTGCAAAACACCCGCAATTTATAAATGACAGGAGATCGTCTTTGAACTCAAAAAAGGGGCATTGGATTTCCTATCCAATGTCCCTGTTTCCTGTATCATCGATTGTTTCATATTCGAATAGATATCAATAAATACGCTCGATGCAGCTACACTTCCTCGATCGCCTTACCGATATCATGTCTCATGTACTTATTCTCAAATGAGATCCATTCCGTCGCCTCATAGGCTTTCTTTCTGGCTTCCTTCAAGTCTTTTCCGGTCGCGGTCACACCGAGGACACGGCCGCCGTTGGTGACGATCTGGCCGTTTTCATTGAACTTTGTGCCGGAGTGGAAGACATAGTAATCGTCTTTTCCCTTGAATTTCTCAAGACCCTCGATCGGGAATCCCTTTTTGTACTCTACCGGGTAGCCGTCGGACGCTAAGATCACGCATACGGTCGCGCGGTCATTGTCGAACTTTAAGTCGACCTGATCGAGCGTTCCGTCGATACATGCCTCGAAGACGTCCACAATATCGTTTTCCAGTCTCGGAAGAACGACCTGAGCCTCCGGGTCACCGAATCTCGCGTTGTACTCGAGAACCTTCGGTCCGTCCGGTGTCAGCATAAGTCCGAAGAAGATAACGCCCTTAAACGGTCTTCCCTCTGCCTTCATGGCATCAACGGTAGCCTGATAGATATATTTCTTACAGAACTCGTCGACTTCTTTTGTGTAGAACGGGCTTGGGGAGAAGTTTCCCATACCGCCGGTATTTAAGCCCTGATCGCCGTCCTTTGCACGCTTGTGGTCCTGGGCAGAGCTCATGATCTTTACGATATTTCCATCCACGAAGGACAGTACGGATACCTCACGTCCTGTCATAAACTCCTCGATAACGATCTCATCGCCCGCGGAGCCGAACTTCTTATCCATCATGAGCGTCTTAACGCCCTCTTTTGCCTCTTCTAATGTCTGGCAGATCAGAACGCCTTTTCCAAGTGCAAGACCGTCCGCCTTCAATACGATCGGCATTTTTGCAGTTTCAAGGTATTCCAGAGCCTTTTCCGGATCTGTGAATGTCTCATAAGCCGCTGTCGGGATGTTATATTTTTTCATGAGGTCTTTGGAGAATGCCTTGGAACCCTCAAGGATCGCCGCATTCTTTCTCGGTCCGAATACACGGAGTCCCTCTTTCTCAAAGACATCAACGATTCCGCCCACAAGCGGATCATCCATACCGATCACGGTAAGATCGATCTCTTTTTCCTTCGCGAAAGCAACTAATTTATCAAATTCCATGGCACCGATCGGCACACATTCTGCTACCTCTGAAATTCCGGCATTGCCCGGCGCACAGTAGATCTTATCAACTTTTTTACTCTGGGCTACTTTCCATGCGATCGCATGTTCTCTTCCGCCGCTGCCAACGATTAAAACCTTCATCCGTTTTTCCTCCTGCTCATCAGTGAAGCCGTTCCTGTACACGCCCCGCGCAGCCAGGAACGGCTGTCTTTTATCCTGTATCAGATCTCTCCGTTTGCGATCATGTCGATAGCCTTCGGCAGGATCTTCCACTCTGCCTGTTCCATGACGCGGCGCTGAAGGACCTCCGGCGTATCGCCTTTTTCCACTTCAACAGCCTTCTGTAAGATGATCGGACCGGAATCCATTCCCTCGTCCACAAAGTGTACCGTCGCTCCGGTGATCTTTACACCTCTCTGAAGGGCTGCCTCATGAACCTTCAGCCCATAGAACCCAACGCCGCAGAAGGACGGAATTAAGGACGGATGGATATTGATGATCTTATTTCTGTATTTTTCGATCATGATCTCCGGGATCTTCACAAGATATCCGGCCAGCACAATGAGATCCAGATCGTAGGAATCGATCTTTGCGACCAGTGCCTCATTAAATTCATTTCTGGATGCAAAGTCCTTCGGTGACAGGCACTCAGCCGGAATCCCATGCTTTTTCGCACGCTCCAAAGCAAACGCGCCTGCGTTATTGCTGATCACGACCTCCACCTTCGCGTTGCGGATCGATCCCGCGTCGATGGCATCTAAGATCGCCTGAAGATTTGTTCCACCGCCGGAAACAAGAACGCCGACTCTTAACATAAGGTCACTCCCTTTTCTCCTGCCTCGATGGAGCCGATAATATACGGGGTATCTCCTGCTGCCTTCATGGCTGCCATGGTTGTGCGGACATCTTCCTCTGCGACTGCAACGACCATGCCAATTCCCATGTTAAAGGTGTTGTACATCATCTTCTCATCGATCTCGCCCTTTTTCTGCATCAGCGGGAAGATCGGCGGAATCTGGTAGCTGTCCTTGTGGATCACAGCGCGAACGCCATCTTTTAACATACGCGGAACGTTCTCATAGAAGCCGCCGCCTGTGATATGGCTGCATGCCTTTACGGTAACGCCTGCTTTTTTCACGTTCTTTAAAGCTTTCACATAGATTCTTGTCGGAGCAAGAAGTGTCTCACCGAGAGTCTTTCCAAGCTCGTCATAGTATGTATTTAAGCCCTCTGCGGTCATCTCTTTCTCAAACACCTTGCGGACAAGAGAGAAACCGTTGGAGTGAACGCCTGTGGAAGCCATTCCGATCAGCACATCACCCGGCTGAAGATCCTCGCCTGTGATCATCTCTTTTTTATCGCAAACACCAACGGAGAAACCAGCAAGGTCATACTCATCCTCTGCCATAAGACCCGGATGCTCCGCGGTCTCGCCGCCGATCAGGGCAGCTTCAGACTGGAGACAGCCCTCCGCAACACCTTTTACGATATCCGCGATCTTCTCCGGAATATTCTTTCCACATGCAATATAGTCTAAGAAGAATAACGGCTCACCGCCTGCACATGCGATATCGTTGACGCACATTGCGACTGCGTCGATACCGATCGTGTCATGCTTATCCATGATCATCGCAAGCTTTACCTTTGTTCCGCATCCATCGGTACCGGAGAGAAGGACCGGTTCCTCCATATCTTTGATCTTTGCGAGGGAGAATGCACCGGAAAATCCGCCAAGACCTCCTAAAACTTCCTCACGCATCGTCTTCTTTACATGCTCTTTCATCAGTTCTACAGACTTGTAACCAGCCTCGATATCAACTCCGGCTTTCTTGTAATCCATATGTATTTCCTCCTGGAGAATCTTAAGTTTAGTTTATATCACTTTTTCATGGACGCAAGATACTCTTTATATCCGATCCTGTCAAGCTTTTCTGCCTTGCCTTCCACTTCTGTTTTCATCTTCTCGGAATACGCTTTTAATTTTCCAAGCAGCTCCGCATCCGATGCCGCAAGAATCTTTGCCGCAAGGATACCGGCATTCTTTCCGCCGTTGATCGCTACTGTCGCTACCGGGATACCGGACGGCATCTGAACGATCGAGTAGAGGGAATCTACACCGCCCAGATCAGAAGTCTTCATCGGGATTCCGATGACCGGAAGCGGGAAGATCGCTGCGCACATTCCCGGAAGGTGTGCTGCCTTTCCTGCGCCGGCGATAATAACCTTCATGCCTCTGCTCTCGGCGCTCTTTGCGTACTCAAAAAATGTATCAGGCTCTCTGTGAGCGGAAATGATCGTCATTTCAAAATCAATACCAAACTGTTCCAGTACTTCGGCAGCCTGCGCCATAACCGGCATATCAGAGTCGCTGCCCATTACAATTCCAACTTTTGCCATTGCTTTTCTCCTTATGAGTGTAACGATTATTAATAAGTTTTTCTAATAAATAGCTTTTTAGTAACAATGTTTCCTTATCAAGCATAATACAAGGTTTTTTCATGCACGTCAAGTAGGAATCCATAGATTCTGCCAACTTCATGCAGTGACGTGACACCCCGGCGCAAAAACACCCTGAAACAGATCACTTCAGGATTCCTTTCAGGGTGCTTCACAGGCAATGGGGGCAAACTGCCATTTGCCCCCATCTGCTATTTATTTAAGTTTTAACGGCTTATTTAATTCATCCAGCCCCGCCAGCACAAATTTTCCGTCAAGGATGAGATCCGTCTTCGTTCCGTCCATATGGACTGCAGAAATTCTCTCCAGTTCCTGATACGGGATCGTGATATCCGTGTGGACACCGAAATATGCCCTGGAGACATCCTCCTTCCTTAATATGGAAATCTCGTTGTCCCTGGCGATCATCTCCTTACCGTCCGGATTATACATCGGACTGTCCTCAGACCAGCTGTAACAGGTGTCACCCACTGCAAAATGCGGTCCCATCTTTTCGACGATAAGGATCGGAAGGCGGTCAAGGATCCCGAATTTCTCCGCCATCGCATAAGCCGTCGTGTTCGTTCCGATCGCGAACTCACCAAGCGGCAGGTTCTCATGTCCATTCATGATCCCCTGCACGATCAGGCGGTGTCCTGCCTCTTTATCGATCTCTCCATTTTCCGCAAAGTTGTCGCAGACTGCCGAAACCACACGTCCATCTTTGAACTCCATCATAAGATTCCGGTACTGGATATCTCCGATATAAACCGTTCCCACATTTAAGATTCCGTTCGTCCCCGCAAGCTTCGGGGAAGTGAATACCTCACCGAGAGGAATATTCACATCGGCCACGCAGTTCTCAAACTTCGTCTGCTTTTCCGGATCAGAAAGGGCCGCCAGACGTACCTGCATGTTCGTCCGGTTCTCACCTTTTCCGATCACTTCCACATACTCTGCCGTATCGAGTACATCGATGATCTTCTGCTGCATGTCACGGTAAAGCTCGTAGTCCAGAGTATTGATCCGGATCGTCTCTTTAAATATTTCCGGGAAGTGTTCCCCGATCGCCGGAACCGGGAACGCGATGATCGTAAAGCTCGTCTCATCCCTCGGAATATATTCGTTCACCACCGGCATGGAAAGATTCCGGTATTCCAGATAAAGGTTCTGCTGTTTCTCCGTAAACGCCCATGCCTCTGATTTGTTCACCGGTTCAAAGCCCGGCTCACCGAAGGTTTCGATGACCGCCGGTCCTGCGTAGGCTGCCGCTTCCTCCTTATACTGCTCATAGGCAGTCTTTAAAACACCGATCTTCCGGTCGCGGAACGCCTTGTCCATATAGACCGCGCTGTCATAACGATGGTCATAATCATACTGTCTGTTCGGGGAAGAGGATGCGTATCCGCTGTGCCCTGCCGGATTCCGGTTGATGCTGCCAACCGCACTTCTGCAGAAGATCACGGAAAGTCCCGCCGCTTCGAAATTTTTTACTGCCTGGCGTACCATGCGTTCAAAACCGATCGGATAACGCACTGACACCGTCTTCTTCTTTGAAAGATCCCGGCCCATGACCTCAAATCCACGGATATATCCGTCAGTATAGGTATCTGCCATCTTCCTGATCTCTTCCTCCGGCAGGCTGTTTAAAAACGCCGCTGTCTTCTCCTCTTCCGGGGAAATATATGCACCGAAACGATAGAGATACGAGAGATCGGAAAGGTCACTCTCCATAATGATCTTCTTCGCGAAATCAAGCGTTGGATCCACGCCTTCCCGCACACGGTAGGTCAACGTCACATCACAGTAGTCGCTGGCGCTCCAGTAAAGAATGTCCCTGATCTCCTTTGCCGCCGGAAGTATCTCTCCCTCAAACAAGTTGTAGATCTCGATCAACGCCTCGTTTCCGATCACAAGGTCCAGAACACGTCCCTCAAAAGCATAGACGATATCTCCGCGGATCTCCGCATAGAGATAAGAAAGAAGCTTTCCATACTCCTCGCCAAATATCTTTACCGCATAGGACGGGTTTGCGTAGCTGGTCTCATAGTTTTCCGGGAGAATATCCGCATAAAGCTTATGATTTAATGTTCTTCCACTCTCCAGTGTCATCTTATCCAGACTTCCGTTCTCTCTTGCCTTTAAGACATCGCCGCACTGGATGATCAGTTCTGCTATATTTCTAAAATAATCCCGGTAAATTTCCGGCACCGTCTCTTCCGTCAGAAAATCCCGGATTCGCGCCATGGAAAGGTCATAGCGCTCTCTGATCAGATCTTGTTCCATGTGTCTGCCTCCATTTCATTATAACGAAAATACGATCATCAGTACCCACACGAACAGCAGGATCCCCGCCGCCGCCAGACTGATCTTCGCCAGAAGATAATTTTTCTCTTTCTCCATCATCGCGAAAGCACTATAAACGACCGCTGACACCGCGATGATAATACTGCAAAAACCCAGAGCCGCTGCCGCAAGAGGCGCATTTCCCTGGGTATGATAAGAAAGGCCAATGGCGGCGGCATAAAAAAGAAGCGCCGCTGCCGCAAGGCCTGCCGCCACAAAACTGTTCTTTGCAAACGGCTTTTTAATATACGATACTTTATTTCCGATTCGTTCCACTGTATCTCTCCCAAACGCCTCTCGCGAGGGTGAAAATGATATACCCGACAAAACCGCCGATGGTATTCATGAGCAGATCATCCACGTCAAAACTTCCGACTTTTTCCACAAGCTGCATGGTCTCAACGAAAAGACTCATGGAAAAGCTCAGGATCATCGTCACATACCAGTGTCTCGTCCGCTCCCAGATGACCGGCAGAAAAAATCCAAACGGCATAAACGCCAGCACGTTTCCAAAAATATTTAAGAACACCGCGCGCCAGCCAAGAATGTCCCTGTATAAAATAAAACGCCGAATCTCTTTAAAAAGGGTCAGGTTATAGGAATATTCAGCCCTTGCGTCGGGGCTGCGCCCCATTTCTTCGGCAAAAAACAGGAAATATGTCAGCAGAACCAGATACAGGACGAAAAGAACCGCCCCCAGAATCCGATGTCTGTGTTTTTTCATTATTAAATGTCTCCATATAAGATAAAATCATCTACCGATTTTATCTTTACCATTCACTTTTTGATCCTCTCCCCGCCACCTGTTTCTGAAACAGGTGCTTTGAGAAAAAAGCAGGAAAGGAGATGCCGCCTATATAGCCGCATCTCCCGCTGCATCATCTTTTATGAAATCCTGTTGCAGCTGTTTCGTCCCCTCACAGCTGCCCATCTTCATTAAAATGTAATCTCAGATTTTCTCTTAAGAAGCAGTGCCCCGTTCACGATCGCGATGATCCCGGCAGCAAGTCCGACAGAGGCAACGATAACTCCAACCGCGATGCTCGCTGCGCCTGTGTTTCTCATGGTCTTATAAATTTTTTCCATAAAACCGCTCCTTTTTATTTTACGCCATACTGCTCATAGTATGCGTCGATCGCCGCTTTTAATGTGTCATCGATGATAACTTTTCCCTTATACTCCCTGTTGTAAAGGTGCTCAACAACTTCCTTCATTGTCACGATCGCTGTTGTGCGGAATCCATATTTCTCCTGGATCTCGGTAAGAGCGGACTTCTCGCCTTTACCTCTCTCGCAGCGGTCAACGGATACAACAAGACCGAGAACATCGACATCGCCCTGTGCCTTGATGATCGGAAGTGTCTCCTCGATGGAAGTGCCGGCTGTTGTTACGTCCTCGATGATAACGACCTTATCGCCGTCAGCGATCGGGCTGCCGAGAAGGATTCCCTTGTCGCCGTGATCCTTTACTTCTTTTCTGTTGGAGCAGTACTTGATGTCTGCGCCAAAGTGCTCGCTGATCGCCATGCTTGTTGCGACTGTCAGCGGAATTCCCTTGTACGCCGGTCCAAAGAGAACATCGAAATCTGTTCCAAATGTATCATTGATCGCTTTTGCGTAGTACTCGCCGAGCTTTCTGAGCTGAGCGCCTGTGCGATAGAATCCTGTGTTTACGAAAAACGGAGTCTTTCTTCCGCTCTTTGTTACGAAATCTCCAAATTTTAATACGCCGCAATCAACCATGAATTCAATAAATTCCTGCTTGTACTTTTCCATTACCAAAACTTCCTTTCAAAATAATAATCTTAGTGCACAGCACCGATCAACTCGTGGATATCCTCCACACCGTATTTCTTCATATAAGCCTCAATGCCCTCGATCACCCGGATCGTTGTGTCCGGGTTGATGAAGTTGGCGGTTCCGATGGACACCGCTGTCGCGCCTGCGAGAATGAACTCCAGCGCGTCCTCAGCCGTCATGATTCCGCCCATTCCTATCACCGGGATCTTCACAGCGTTGGCAACCTGATATACCATGCGGACAGCCACCGGTTTGATCGCCGGACCAGACATACCGCCGGTCTTATTCGCCAGAGCGAATGTACGCCTGTTGATATCGATCTTCATTCCCGTGATCGTGTTGATCAGGGAAACCACATCCGCTCCGCCCGCCTCAACGGCTCTCGCCATCTCAGCGATATCCGTAACGTTCGGGGAGAGCTTCATGATCACCGGCTGCTTTGCAACTTTCTTTACGGCCTTTGTGATCTGCTCCGCGCATTTCGGATCCTGACCGAAGGCGATTCCGCCCTCTTTTACGTTCGGGCAGGAGATATTGATCTCAAGCATATCCACATCAGCGTCAGCAAGGCGCTCCACAACATCCACATAGTCGCTCTCAGACTTACCGCAGACATTGACAATGATCTTTGTGTCATGCTGTCTTAAGAACGGAACATCACGCTTCATGAACACGTCGACGCCAGGACCCTGAAGACCGATAGCATTTAACATTCCGCCGTAAACTTCCGTCACACGCGGAGTCGGATTTCCCGGCCACGGCACATTTGCGATTCCTTTTGTTACAACAGCGCCGAGACGGTCAAGATCGATCATCTCGCCGTATTCCATACCGGAACCAAAGGTACCGGAACAGGTCATCACCGGATTCTTTAACTCTACACCGGCAAGTGTTACTTTTGTATTCATGCCTGCTCCTCCTTTTTGATCATGATGCCGGAGGCGATGCGCTCGCGCTGCTCGTCCGGAGTCAGAAGCTCTACCTCCTCTGCGCGGAATACCGGACCGTCCTTGCAGATTCTCTTGTTTCTCACGTTGCTGTGCTCATCAACGTCTTTGCTGTGGCATACACAGCCAAGACAGGCACCGATTCCGCACGCCATCTTCTCTTCCAGAGAGATATAGCACTCGATCCCGTTCTCCATTGCGTAGGCTTTTAATGCCTTTAACATCGGAGTCGGTCCGCATGCGTAGATGATATCCGCGGTAAGCTTCTCCGCACGGATCGCATCGATGACATTTCCCTTTGTTCCGACGCTTCCGTCCTCTGTCGCGATCACGACATCGGCGTATTTGCGAAGCTCGTCGGCAAGAAAGGTCTCCTTATCTCTGTAGCCGATGACTGCTGTCTTTTCGCAGTTCAGATTTTTAGCAAGCTCCAGCATTGGCGGAATTCCGATACCGCCGCCGATCAGGAACGCTTTTTTCTTCTTTAAGGGGAATCCATTTCCCAACGGTCCCATAATATCGAGGGTATCGCCTTCCTTATACGCGGAAAATTCCTTTGTTCCGGCTCCCGCGATACGGTAAACGATCCGAAGTCTTCCATTCTCCTTGTCCGCCTCACAGATACTGATCGGACGCGGCAGAAGCTTTGACTGGTCATTGGTGTAAACAGCGATAAACTGTCCCGGAACGGCTGCCTCTGCCATCTCCGGCGCGTCAAGCCACATGCTGTAGATCCCCTCTGCCAGTTTTTCCTGACTGTGGATCACAGCGTTTACTTTTTTCTGTGCCATGGTTTCCTCCTGGTGGTTTACTATCAGTATTCCAGTGTTTTTTCAGTTTTCCGGAACACTGTTTTTATATGGTTACAACACATCAGCCACGGACATATGCCATGGCTGATAAATTTTCAATGTACTCTATTAATTATAATACGGAATTGATATCCGCGATCATATCGATGACGGCCTGTCTGGATGCCTCTGCGAAATGTTCCGGACCGAACTTTGCGTATTTCTCCTGCTTGTACGCAGCGATGATTCCTCTGGAGGAGTTTACGACAGCTCCGAGACCATCCTCATTAAAGCAGTGCATTAAGTCTTTCGCGGTACCGCCCTGTGCGCCGTAGCCCGGTACAAGGAAGTATGTTTTCGGCATGAGCTTTCTTAAGATCTTGCTCATCTCCGGATATGTAGCGCCGACAACAGCACCTACGTTGCTGTAATCGCCGTCCATGCTTGCTTCGCCCCACTCAACGACCTTCTCTGCGACTAACTCGTAAAGCGGTCTTCCATCTACAAGGCGGTCCTGAAACTCGCCGCTGGACGGGTTGGATGTCTTAACGAGAACGAAAAGGCCTCTGTCCTCATCGTTGCAGACATTGACGAACGGTTTGATTCCGTCTGTTCCGAGGTACGGGTTTACGGTGATAAAATCCGTATTGAAGCCGCGGCATACATTGCTTCCGACTTTTACACTTCCGATATGTCCAACTGCATATGCGGAGGAAGTGGATCCGATATCGCCTCTCTTTACATCTCCGATCACAAGGAGTCCCTTGTTCTGGCAGTATTCGATCGTGCGGGCATATATTTTAAGACCCTCAATGCCAAACTGCTCATACATTGCAATCTGCGGTTTCACTGAGGGAATCAAATCATAAGTGTTATCAATAATTTCTTTATTAAACTGCCATACAGCCTCGGCAGCTCCTTCCATGGTCTCGCCGAAGTCCTTAAATGCTCTCTGGACAATATGGTTCGGGATATAACCTAACATAGGGTCAAGACCGACGCAGATCGGTGCCTTTGTCTTCTGAATCTTCTGTATGAGCTGACTGATCATAGTTTCCTCCTCCGATGTAGTTACGTTTCTACAACACCTTATTCTTTCCAATTTTAGCATATGGTGTTTCCGGTTTCAAGTAGAAATGTGAGAGATGGGAAAATTTCTGCAATTTGAGAAGAATCGGGAAATATTGTGACAGATGGGGGAGGAGGCCAGACAGATGCGGTGTGGCGTTTTTCAACTATGAAACACAATCGTACAGACATACTCCCCATTCTTATAATCCTTCTTCGCAAACTGCTCCTCCACCAGCGTCTCCATGTTCATCCAGTATTCCTCAGCAGCCAACATGATATGGGACAGCATGATTCCCATGTTGAACTCTTTTAGCGCCTTTGAGCCTTTCCCGGAGAATGGGGCGGTCTTTTTCATGAAGATGTAGAGGCGGTCGGAGTAAACGATGAATCGCCAAGGCTGGGAGTTGAAGGAAGACGGGGCGAGGCGGGCGGCGCGGAGGATCGACTTTACCTGTTCTCCCGGTTCATCCTTGAAGGCACAGAGAGCTGCCAGGGAGTTTCTGTGTGCCATGGACGAATCGCGGAACGGCTTTGCGGATGCTTTGCCGAAAGCGATCACGAGGAAACGCTTCAGTCCGTCTTTTTTATCCTCCCCTGCTTTTGTCGCTCCGAGATAGCAGGTTCCGAGTTCCTTCGATGTAAGGTAGAGGACTGCCTGCTCTGCTGCGTACCCGGCATTTCGCATGGAAAGGCGGTCGTCACCGCAGTATACCGCAAGGTAATACGGCGCTTCCGTCTTCCAGAATCCGTGGACTTTCAGCTTTTTGTCGGTGTTGTCCACGATCTCAAATTCTACCGGCTTTTCCTCATCTAAAAGCGCTACGGTTTTCAAATACCGTTTCAACGCTTCCAATCTCTCCGGCTCAATCTTTTCCATCCGGTATTCTCTGACGGAGTATCGGTTAAAAATCGCCTCATAAATACTCATAACTGCTCGCCTCTTCCCCTCATGCCGGATATTATCACTTTTCCCGGCAAACACTGCATCCTGATTTCATAATTGACAAACTGCAACTGCTCAGCAAGCCTGCATACTTGCTGCAATGATTTACATTTTGATACCTTTCAGTCCGTACTGCGTCGGTACGAACCAGAAATTCCTGACAAAAAATTTCTTTTTACGCCAGCTCTTCCATCTCATCCAGCAGATCTTTAAACACCTTCACAGCCTCATTCACAACCTCCGGCTCTTCCATGTCAAGACCTACAAGCTTCAGTAATTCCACCGGTGTCCTGGAACAACCGCCTTTTAAGAAGCGGAAATAGCCTTCCTCCGTCTCCGGGTCGCCTGCCAGGATCCGTCTCGCGATGGCCATCGCCGCCGAAAATCCGGTGGCGTACTGGTACACATAAAACTGCATGTAAAAGTGCGGGATCCGCTCCCACTCGTGGTCGATGTCGGAGTCGATCACGGTCTCTTTCCCATAATACTCCGAATTCAGCTCATGGTAAAGACCACAGAGCAAATCTTTTGTGAGCGGGGTTCCATTCCAGGAAAGCTTATAAGTCTCCCACTCGAACTCCGCGAACAGGGCCTGACGGAAAAGTGTCGTGCGGAACCGTTCCGCAAGCTGGTTCACCAGATAAAACTTCTCTTTTCTGTCCTTTGCCTCGTTGATCATGTAGTTTAAGAGCAGAATCTCATTGCAAGTGGAGGCCACCTCAGCCACAAAGATCCTGTATCCGGCATAGGTATAGCTCTGGTTCTCGTTGGAATACCAGGAGTGAATGGAATGCCCCATCTCATGGGCCAGCGTGAGGACAGAATTCAATGTCCCATCAAAGCTCATCAGCACATACGGGTGAACGCCGTAAGCGCTGTTGGAGTACGCGCCGCTTCTTTTTCCCTCGTTCTCATAGACGTCGATCCAGCGGTTCTCAAATCCTGTTCTCAGGAGATTCAGATACTCCTCTCCTAACGGCTTCAACGCCTTTAAGATTAGCTCCTGCGCCTCCTTGTAAGTGTAGGTCTTCTCATAATCTTCCGTCAGCGGCACATAGAGATCATACATGTGGAGCTCAGAGACATTCATATAGCTCTTTCTGAATTTCATGTACCGGTGCATCAGCGGCAGAGCGTTATGGACGGACTCGATCAGGTTGTCGTAAACCTTTTCCGGGATCTCATTCCCCGCCAGGTACATGGCTCTTGCGGACGGATATTTTCTCATTCTCGCATAGAAATTTCCCTGCTTGACATTTCCCTCATAATTCGCAGCCACGGTGTTCGCAAACTGGCGGTAAGAAGCATACAGGGAGTGGAACGCCGCCTCGCGGACATCTCTGTCCCTGCTCTCGATAAGTTTTCCGTATCTCGCATGGGTCACATCCACAAGCTCTCCGTTTTCATCCTTCACCGGCTCAAATTTCAGATCCGCGTTGTTGAACAGGGCAAACACCGATGACGGAGTTCCGGAGATCTCAGAAGCCGCAGCTAAGATCGCCTCCTCCTTCTCCGATAACATGTGGACCTTTTTCTCCAGCAGCCGTTCCAGCTGCTTCTTATAGTGGGCAAGCTCCGGAGATGCAAGAAATCCTGCCATCTTCTCATCCGGGATACTTAAGATCTCCGGGTCCGCGAAGGAAGATGCCGCCATTGCCTTCACGGCTATGGACCGGACTCTCGACACAAGCGCCTGATTTTCGCTGACCGAGGTATCCTGATCCCGCTTCTGCATTGCGTAAGCAGAAAGCAGGGAAAGCGTCTCGTCCACTGACTCATCATATGTCAGATAGTTCTTCAGGTATTCCGCGGAACTTCCAAGTTTTCCCCGATATGTCTCATATTCCGGGATCCGCTCTTCCACTCCGTCCATCAGCTCCTCGAACTTTTCCGGTGACTCGATCATATCCTCCAGTTTCCAGGTATACGCTTTCTCGATTTCCGAACGTTTCTTCACACTTTCAGCCATGGTCTTCTCTCCTTTTTACCAGATCTTGTAACTGTTCAGTACCCTCACAGTTACGCGCAAAAATCCATTCCAAATCGGCTGTGCCGATAGGATTTTTGCCTTCTATTCTAAGTTTTCTTACGGTCAGCGCAGTAAATGCGCAGACCTACTGAATAGTTACCAGATCTTTTCATAATCTAATTTTTACACAATCCTGCGCAAAAATCCATCCCATTTTTACCTTTTTTCGTAAATTATGTTACAGAGACTCCTGATCCGTGCGCCGCGGATCAGGAGTCTCCGTTTTCTACATTTAGGACGCTCTGCGAGGATGCGCAGTGATTCTGATAGGAATATGTCAGCTTCTCTGACCAGAATCACGCGCCAGATCGCGCGGACGTTCGGTTTGAATGGTAGGACCAGTATGGTTGAAAATATACATTCAAAGATCAGATCAGCCCCGACATGATCGGAACGATCACAACCGTCATAAGTCCGGACACCGCGATGGATAAGCTGCTCATGGCACCTTCAACTTCCCCGAGTTCCAGGGCTTTCGCAGTTCCGATCGCATGGGCAGATGTTCCCAGTGCCAGCCCCTTCGCGATAGGCTCCTTGATTCCGATGAACTTGAACCAGCCGTCCGCAACGATATTTCCAAGAATTCCTGTGATGATGATGCTCACGATGGTCATGGTCACGATCCCGCCGGCTTCCTCAGATACGCCCATTCCGATCGCTGTGGTGATGGACTTCGGAAGCAGGGACACATAGTGGACATGTTCCAGCTTAAAGACCATGGACATCACATAGACGCTGACAACACTTCCGATGACGCCCGCGGTGATCGCCGTCGCAACAGCCGTCAGGTTTTTCTTCAGCAGTTCCAGCTGCTTGTAAAGCGGAATCGCAAGGCATACCGTCGCCGGGGTCAGAAAATAGCTGATATAGGACGCTCCCTCATTATAATCCGTGTAGGTGATCCCCGTGGCCTTTAAAAACGCGATTACGAGAATGATCGCCACCAGCAACGGATTTAATACCGGCCAGCCGAATTTCTTCTTTAATTCCATACCGATCAGGTATGCGAAAAGACTGATAAATACTCCAAAATATAACGGCATCTCTATTTCGCTCCTTTCTTCTGTCTCTTGATGATCCACTCCGCCGTCACTCCGGTGATGGACATAACGATAAATGTGGTCACGAAGGTGATGATCAGCATCGGGATCATGACCGCCTTCAGTTCTTCGATCTTGTCGATAATGCCGACTGCAGCCGGAATAAACATCACAGGCATCAGATCAAGAAGCAGATTTCCCGTAACTTCCACGTCGGAAAGTTTAATGATCCCGCTGCACAGACCGCCTAACAAGATAAACAGTCCATAGACTCCAGCCGGGACCGGAAGCGGAATGAACTTATTTAAGAGTTCTCCGACCATCGTGATACCGAAAATGATCACGATCTCTTTCACGTACTTCATAATGTTCCTCCTCATTTTTTGTCTAAAGATAGCAATCATTTTATCACCGCTGATGCGGAACGGCAATAGAAAAAAATAACGGAAAATTTCTTGAATTGAACGTTTTTTCTGTATATACTTATCTTCATGACAAACGCTTCGTTTTTCCGCGTTCTGCCCTGTGGAATCTGGCAGGCGTTTCTGCCCGGCGTTTCTTTTTTAGGAGGATTTTAATGAAATTACACAAGCTCTCTTCTCTTGATCCCATCCGGACTAAAGAGATCCGGGATATGGTAAATATATGCACGGCTCATGACGGGACATCGCTCTCGTTCCCCTTTGAGGATGGCGAACTGTTTTTATTGATCGAGGAAGACCACAGGATCCTCTCCTCGATCGCGTTCGTTCCCGTTGAAGAAAAGCTCTACGACTGCTCCGCCTTCACCCATCCTGCTTTTCGCGGACAGGGATTTTTTACGGATCTCCTGAATGCGGGAATCGAGGCACTTCCGGAAGATTCAGAACTGCTCTTTTACAGCGACAAAAAGGACCGGCTTACGGCAGCGGTATTGGAGACTATCGGTGCGGAACCGGATTCTGAGGAGCATATGATGGCTCTGGATCCGGAGGATTTTTTTGCCGCCGTCCGCTGTGCGGATCTTTCTAAGGCCTCCGGCATCCCGTCTGCCTCACATCTGGATATCCATATGGAGTCCACGGATATTGACGGAACACCGACTCTGTTCTTTCATTCTTCCCATGCATCCGTCAGTTTTTCCGTCTTCCCGTCCCATTATTACCTCTACGGATTTGAGGTGGAGGAGGCCTGCCGCGGCAAGGGATATGGAACAGGATTTTTAAAAGCAGTCCTCTGCCGGCTATGGAAGCTTCTCGTGAACGATCCGTCCTGTCCGCCGCTTTTTGCGGAGCTTTCCTCCGTCAGAGACGCATCTGCCCTATCTCTGCGCCCGGTTCTTCTTCAGGTCACAGGCGATAACGCTCCGGCTCTCGCCCTGTACAAAAAAACAGGGTTCCGGATCACCGAAACCCTGTGCTGCTATCTCTATTAAACGATCCGGGATCTGATCTCCGGATCCTTTGCGGTCTTACATCGGATCCTTGTCGAACTGGAGCAGCGTATCATTGTTCTCGCGCTCTTCGATCTTCCTGCGGAGACCAAGCATCTTGAGATCCGTCTGGGCGATCACCTCCGCGCATTCCTTTAATTCCTCGCTGATCTCGCTGGCATCCTCCACATCTTTCTTGTACTTCATCTGATGGTCCAGGCTCGCCCAGAAATCCATCGCGATGGTCCGGATCTGGACCTCCACGCGCATATTTTCTTTCCGGTCGGAAAAGAATACCGGAACTTCGATGATCATATGGTAACTGCGGTATCCGTTGACCTTCGGGCATCGGATATAATCCTTTACTATAAGGACATTGATATCATCCTGGCGTGCTAACATCTCAGCCACCGTATAGATATCGTCCACGAAGGAACAGATCACGCGGATCCCCGCCACATCGTAAAGGTTCTCCCGTACCGATTTTACGGAGATCGGGAAACCACGGCGGTGAAGCTTCTCAATAATACTCTCCGGCTTCTTCACCCTGGACTTGATCATCTGGATCGGGTTTCTCTGATTCCGGATCGCCAGATCATCGTTCAATACCTCTAATTTCGTCTTCACTTCCCGGATCGCGCACGCGTAACGCATATTCAATTCCCGGAACTGACGTGCCTCATTTAAAAAACTCTCCGGAATCTCGATGGCTCCCGGCGCGTTGACAGCCGACTGGTACAGTTCGCCGTTTGGGTTCATACTGATGTTCATTGGTAACTCCTGCACTTTCCTGATTTTATTTATGCGACAGATCTTTTCGAGATATCTGCCGCCATGCCGCGAAAAGCTGCTTTGCTTCTGCCCTGCAAGATTTTCATAATTACGCGTAACCGTTCAGTACCCTCACAGTTACGCGCAAAAATCCATTCCAAATCGGCTGCGCCGATAGGATTTTTGCGTTCCAGCCTAATTTTTCTTACGGTCAGCGCAGTAAATGCGCAGACCTACTGAACAGTTACAATTATTCTATATTATACAGGAAATTCTCACATATGACAATGGGAAAATATAGGACGTTTTATACAATACGTCCAAAAACATTATCTAAAATCCTTCCTCTTTCCTTTACTTTCCTCCTGTTCCATGCTATGATAGCGATAGAATATTTCAGTTATATCCGAAAAATTTTTCGTGAATTCAGGAGGAAATGTAAATGAAAACACTTGGCTACTACAACGGCAAATTCGGGCCTCTGGAAGAGATGACCGTTCCGATGAATGACCGCGCATGTTACTTCGGAGACGGAGTATACGAGGCAACGCTGGCAAGAAATGGAAAGATCTTCGCCCTGAAAGATCATCTGGACCGTTTTTTCAACAGCGCAGGTTTGATCAAGATCGATATTCCGTACACTAAAGACGAGCTGGCAGCAATTCTCTATGATATGCTGGCAAAGATGGACGATAAGGATATCTTCATCTACTGGCAGATGACCCGGGGAACCGGTATCCGTCAGCACCAGTTCCCTGAAAAAGGAACAAAGCCGAATCTCTGGATCTTCATGAAACCGGGAAAACCGGCTGATTCCAGCAAACGCTTAAAGCTCACAGATATGGAGGATACGCGTTTCCTGCACTGCAATATCAAGACTCTGAACCTTCTTGTCAACGTCATGGCTGCGGAGAAAGCGGAGTCTCTCGGATGCGGTGAATGTGTCTTCCACCGCGGTGATATTGTCACCGAGTGTGCCCACAGCAACGTTTCCATCATCAAAGACGGCGTATTTAAGACCCATCCAACAGACCACTATATTTTACCGGGAATCACAAGAATGCACATCATCCAGATCTGCAAGGATAACGGGATCATCGTTGACGAGACACCATTTACCATGGCAGAGCTGATGGATGCCGATGAGGTCATCGTCTCCAGCTCCACAAAATTCTGTTCTCCGGCCTGTGAGATGAACGGCACACCGATCGGCGGAAAAGCACCGGAGCTTGTAGAACTGATCCAGAAGAAATACAATGAGAAATTTGAGAAAGAGACAGAGTGATCTCAAGTTTTCGTAAATCTGCAGCAATTTAAACGGACAAGAACTATATAAGTATAAAAACAGCGGTTACTCACGCTTCCGGATCGGAAGTGTTCCTGAATAACCGCTGTTTTTTCTTATATGTTTTTCTCGCAGATATCTGCCAGACAGCACCTGTCACAGTACGGCTTTGTCCGTGCAGTACAGACAGCCCGCCCATGTTCCACAAGTCGGTGGCAGAAATCATTTCCCTCTTCCGGCGGGATGATCTTCCAGAGCTCCATCTCCACTTTTTTCGGTTCCCGGATCCCGTCCACAAGACCGATCCGGTTCGTTAAGCGAATGCAGTGGGTGTCGGTAACGATCGCCGGTTTTCCGAAGACATCTCCCATGATCAGGTTCGCACTCTTTCTTCCAACGCCCGGAAGCTTTAAAAGGGCATCGAAATCGTCCGGCACATTTCCGTGATACTGCTCCCATAGGATCTTCATGCAGGCGCTGATGTCCCGGGCCTTGCTTCTTCCAAGACCGCAGGGGCGGACGATCTCCTCGATCGCATCCACATCCGCTTCTGCCAGTGCCTTCACATCCGGAAACTTTTTGTAGAGATCCTGGACCACAACGTTGACTCTGGCGTCAGTACACTGGGCGGCAAGGCGGACGCTGACCAGTAATTTCCACGCCTCATTATAATCCAGCGTACAGTCGGCATCTGGGTATTCTTTTTTCAAGGCAGCGATCACCTTCGCTGCAAGCTCTTTCTTCTCTTCAAGTGTTTTTTCCATATCGTTCTCCTGTGAGATAAATTCTTCAAATATTTCCATTCAACTGATCCAGCACATCCCGGACCGTCATATATTCTACATGCTCCGGCATCTCGATCGTGACGCCAAACCGGTCATCCACTTCCGATATAAAATATACGATCAGGAAGGAATCAAGACCGAGATCACCGATCAGAAACGCGTCTTTTTCGATCGGTGTGTCGATGTACGCTTCCAGGATCTCTCCGAGAATTTTCAGTTCTTCCTGTTCTGTCAGATCATTTTTTTGAGGATCCATTTATCCACCTCCGTTTATGTGCTCCCAGGATCTGAACATCCGGGAAGACGAAGTTACGTTCCTTTTAGTATAACGCTGAAACGTTTGGTTTACAATGATTTTCCTTTCAAAAAGATACCGCATGCCTGCAATGGTTACTGTTCGCGCCCTGCGTAAACAGTAACTGGTTTTGCCGATGCTTCGCATTCCAAATCGGCAAAATCCACTACCACCACTGTACATCTATGCCAGACATATGGATGTGCCAAGACATATTTCAGGGCATGATTTTCCGTGATATAAAATTTATTCCACTATAAGAAATTCCGTGATTCTGCTGTCCTGTCATAACTTCGATTTCTGTTAAAATTACTTCTCAAAATTTGAATATTTTGGAAAAAGGTATGGACGAAACATGATTTTTGTGAGAAAATGAAGCGGGTATGATGTGATTTTTTTAACGAGCATTAAGAACCATATATTGAAAGGAGTCTCAACATGATTTATTCACACGAAGTAGAACAGATGTGCACGGTTGCGCAGGGCGTGAACCATGGCGCAGCTCCGATCCCGGAGGAAGCGAAATGGGTACAGTCTAAGGAAATCAAAGATATTTCCGGTCTGACACACGGTATTGGCTGGTGTGCTCCGCAGCAGGGTGCCTGTAAGCTGACCCTGAATGTAAAAGAGGGTATCATTCAGGAAGCACTTGTAGAAACCATCGGATGTTCCGGTATGACCCACTCCGCAGCTATGGCAGCAGAGATCCTTCCGGGCAGAACAATCCTCGAAGCATTAAACACAGACCTTGTCTGTGATGCGATCAATACAGCAATGAGAGAGCTCTTCCTCCAGATCGTTTACGGAAGAACCCAGAGTGCATTCTCCGAAGAAGGTCTTCCGATCGGCGCAGGCCTTGAGGACCTCGGTAAAGGTCTCCGTTCCCAGGTTGGTACCATGTACGGTACTTTAAAGAAGGGACCGCGTTACCTTGAGATGGCTGAAGGCTATGTAACCGGTATCGCTCTTGACGCTGAGGACCAGATCATCGGCTACCAGTTCGTAAACCTTGGCAAGATGACTGACTTCATCAAAAAAGGCGACGATCCGACAACTGCTTACGAGAAGGCAAAAGGACAGTACGGCCGCGTAGCAGATGCAGTTAAGATCATTGATCCGCGTCAGGACTAAGGGAGGGAGAAAAAAATGGCATTATTTGAATCCTATGAGAGAAGAATTGACAAGATCAATTCCGTATTAAACAGCTATGGCATCGCATCCATCGAAGAAGCTGAGAAGATCACAAAGGATGCAGGCCTTAACGTATATGATCAGGTAAAGAAGATCCAGCCGATCTGCTTTGAGAACGCATGCTGGGCTTACACAGTAGGCGCTGCGATCGCAATCAAGAAAGGCTGCCGCCGTGCTGCAGACGCTGCTGCTGCAATCGGTGAAGGTCTTCAGGCTTTCTGCATCCCGGGTTCCGTTGCTGACCAGAGAAAAGTAGGTCTTGGACATGGTAACCTCGGTAAGATGCTTCTTGAGGAAGAGACCGACTGCTTCTGCTTCCTCGCAGGACACGAATCCTTCGCTGCTGCTGAGGGCGCGATCGGTATCGCAGAGAAAGCAAACAAGGTTCGTAAAAAACCGCTCCGCGTTATCTTAAACGGTCTTGGAAAAGATGCAGCACAGATCATCTCCCGTATCAACGGCTTCACATATGTTGAGACAAAGATGAACTACTATACCGGCGAGGTTGAGGAAGTATTCCGCAAATGCTACTCCACAGATCCGGAAAGCCCGCGCGCAAAGGTAAACTGCTACGGTGCTAACGACGTAACAGAGGGCGTTGCAATCATGTGGAAAGAGGGTGTAGACGTTTCTATCACCGGTAACTCCACAAACCCGACACGTTTCCAGCATCCGGTTGCAGGTACATACAAGAAGGAATGCGTAGAGAAAGGCAAGAAGTACTTCTCCGTAGCATCCGGCGGCGGCACAGGCCGTACCCTTCACCCGGATAACATGGCAGCAGGTCCGGCTTCCTACGGTATGACAGATACCATGGGCCGTATGCACTCTGACGCACAGTTCGCAGGTTCCTCCTCCGTTCCGGCTCACGTTGAGATGATGGGTCTGATCGGTATGGGCAACAACCCGATGGTTGGTGCTACTGTTGCTGTTGCTGTAAGCGTACAGCAGGCTGCTGATGAAGGTAAGTTCTAAAAAATCCTTATTTTATGGGACTTTTTCAAGTCGTTCATAGTGTGGGATAGTAATAAAAAGTTGTTTACTTGACAATTACTTGACAACTACTTGACAACCGAGACTTGACAACCCAAAATCTATTAAATGTAAAATTTAGGGAGGGCATCACTGCTCTCCCTTTTTCATTAAATCGAAATCTTATCTTTTCTATCATGAATAAAATCCCGTTTATTTGAGACACTCCCACTTATGGAGGTGGGGTATCTGAACGTCTCAATTTCATATCATGTCTATGAACTGCGTATCTCCCGTGATCTCACCGTTCGCGATCTGGCAACTCTGTCTGGCATCAGTAAGACTCAAATCAACGATATTGAAAATGGGAAGGTTCACCCCACTGTGTACGTTCTCTGTTGCCTTGCTGTCGCATTGGATGTTCAGCCGCAAGACCTATTCTCTTATTCTGTCTGTCCGTGATATCGGACAAATCCCCTCAAACAAACAATTTTCTTGCCAATATTGTATAATATAGGTAGAAAACAAGTTGAAAAACGCCAAATATCAATCGTAAGAAAAACGTAAGAAATGGCATTCTCTTACTCTAATAACAATTTGAGTAACAAATTTAAAAATACTGCAGATAATGGATACACTCAGCTATCTCAACTCATGGACGTTGGTGCATGGAATAAGTCATTTGTGTTTGACATTCCGTATACGTCATCGCTTGCTCCTGCAAGGAATAATACTGTCGGCATCGCAGAGAGAGGAATGCTTCATGCATTTGATTATAGCGGTAAACATTTTTACTGTATTGATTCTTCGAAAGGCTGGCAGGAATCGCCGTATGCCTTAAAGAGTGATTTAGATAAAAAAGTTTACAATGGAAATAGCAAATCTATAGGATTGTTTTATAACGAAAGTAGTAAAGTTATCCATTTTCAGTTTGACGGAGTTACTGTTGGGTATATTGATCTTAGATCTGTTTAATACGTAATTACTCTCCATAATATATAAGCCAGTGTATGAAATATTTACCGGCTGAAATGGATGTAGATGGCGTTATTTTCAAGTGTTTACTGTTCATTTCTATCGTGTATGATATTTCTCCGATTTTTCCAAATTCACTTATAAAGTATCCATTACAAGAATCAGGCAACGCGAGATCAAATTTGGAAAATGAACTGGTTACGTTACCTGCAAGGCGTAGGATATGAAGTCCCCCAATAGCAGCATGATAAGCTTCCAATCCGTATTCTGATCCGACTTTTGTAAAAGCAGGTTTCAAATCATCCTTTGTGGCAGTTGTAACCCAATTTGTCCAAGCACCATTATTGGAGGACCTACTCGCATGTTTCCCATATACGTCGGTGTATTCTTGAACATATACGCAATTGCTGTTTGTTGGATGGAGGCTGTATGGACTCCGCATACATAAGAGAATTCCGTAATTTGAAAATCCGGAAGGTAAAGCACCGATATTATTGCCCGTTACATAATACACACCTGTGCGTTCAGGACTATTTAAACTTGTTTTTTCTATTAAAACATTCAGATTGATCCGATCAGGGTTACTCAAATTGTTATTTGCGTAATATTTGGGCGATTTTACCCCATTTGACTATCTTCGCTCGATAGGATATAGTAATTACAAGATGATGACCGGCCGGAATTCATAATAAAAAGGGCAGTCGCGAACAGGCTGGCTACCAACGCACGACTACCCTTCTGTCACCTGTATATCCAGGATCCTTACATAATTGTATAAGGTTCCGCCCATTATTTCAAGGGGGAATACTATGTTTGATTTAGGAAAAGACTTCCGGAGCATTTTACCCAAATTATCAGATCAGACTCTGCAGCATGTTCACGATGAGCTGAACACTCATCACTCGCATTCCGTTAAGAAAATTCTGCATGATATTGAAATGGAACAGCACCGAAGATCTGAAAATTGATTTGCAAAAGCCCGGACCGTGATGGCCTGGGCTTTACCGTAATTCAATATAAACTATTCTGAAATGCTTCCAATTTCGTTGTTCTCATCATGGCTCGCCCAAATCAATTTTCTTTTTTGGGCAAGCCCAGACACATCTTGAATAAGTGTATAACATCTTCTTTCAAAATGCGGCTTTAAGATTGTGTACTCTGACACCGGACGAAATTTAAGATCATTAATATAATAAGCAACAAGTCTCTTAATTTCTTTCTTGGGTTCTGAACCATTGGTTTCTTCATCGTCTTTTAAATCATAATCATAGCCTTTACTATGTATAATTGGTGCTTCTGATTGGGTATCTTGCTCATTCCCTGAATTATCCGCAGCGAATAAATATACATATTGGCATCCCACTAATTCAGATATTTTCAAGATATGAGGAACGATTATTTCCCAAAACACATAAACTCCAAGTCTGAAATCAAGTTTTATTTCCGGTTTATAATTAGCATTTCTACATAGAAATTTAATATCAATAGCTGGGTACGTGTCTTGCACATTTTTTATGCACTCACTTTTTTCCCCTTCATTCACAGATTCTTCTTTTTCTTCTTTTATAGTTGCCTGTTCCTGCGCATAAGCAATCAAGTCAGTCGCTCTATCAGAATCTTTAATGTCTATGTCAAATGCTTCATACGCTTCTGATAGTAAATTATTTGCTGCCTCTCGTTCCTTAATACTAAGATCCGTTCTATCATTTTGGCGCATGGCAGTTATAAGTCCATTTACACATCGTTGCTCTACCAAATTCATTTCCATTTTGTTCAATTCCTTATAAAGGATGCCACAATTAAGAGCAAAATAGAAGACTATCTTGTTCGTTTTTTTGTCACGAACCAAAAACACCTTAGTTTTATTATCAATATCCTCATCCCAAGCGTTATCATTAAGATAATCTGCAATTTTATTTCCATATTTAGCCTGCAAAAAGTCCTTTACCTCTTCTCGGCTTTCTTCATGTGTTCTAAGACTTTCAACGATTAAATTTTTAGACAAATATTTCTTTTGTTTACTGATAGAATCCATATACTCACCAAAAAAGTCACAGGTTATAACGCCTGTGACCCCTTTCTTGCCTTATGCAAGCACTACGCCTTTTCTTCGAAGCAGCTCGCGCTTTGCATCAACCTTCATAGCGCTTACACTCAATTTGCGTCTTCCATTCTCCCCCGGCGCCAAACCTTCACGCGCCTGTTTCCATGAAAACTCCTCATGAGAAAGTGTACTTAAGTCCCATGCATCAAATGGATCATACCGTTCAAAAACAGATTTAACCAAATCCATTTCCTGTTCACAAAGTGGTTCATATTCAGAATTAAACATGTGACCAGTTTTATATTCGTTTCTGACAACTCTAAGTACAGGACCAAACTTCCATGCTTCGAACGAATCATCGAACAGGGAACGATTTACAGTCATCAATGACTCCCTCTGTGAAAGATACATCATCTTATGCATCTTCATCTCATCCATATCACGATTGTGCCGATGAACATTCAATTGATTCAAATACCTTGCAACAGCTAAAGTACATGCCATATCTATTCCCCCTTCCTTCTATTTATTTCATTATACTCTATTTTCAGTTCCATTGCTATATGTATTTTGTTGATTTTTTTGTTTTTTATACTATGATTTTATGTATTTTTTATAGTTTTTAACAATTTTCTATATTTAAATACTATCTTAATCATATATACATACTAAACATAATCCAAATAGATTTATGAAAATCTATGAATCTTGCCAATATAATAAGGGGCGAAATCGCCCCCTCTTTAATATACTGCCAACATCATCGCCTGTGCCCATGCTTTATTTAATTGTTCTGTGCTTTTCCAAACGTGATCCTTCCGCGAGACAGGCAGTTGCAGGCATAAGCAAATCCTTCAATGAATGCTCTTTCCTCTGTCTCCTGACTGCTCTCACAGAACTTATCATAGATTTCTTCACAGAGATCACGGGACAAAATTGTTTCCAGCTTATCCATAAGCTCTGAACCTTTATCGAAAAACAGATCTCTTTCATCATGCTCTTTGTTCCACTGTTCATAAATCATCTTTGCAAATTCATCCATATCTATATCCTCCGAATATTTTTATTTCCCAACACCGTATTTAATAGCTGTTTCCTTGACGATTGCGATGTATCCCTCGATTAGCTTCTTGTCCTCTGCGATCACATCTACAAGGGTCACTTTGTCTCTGGCTGTCTTGCTCACGCCCTCTTCTGCCATGCGTCTGCGTTTGTTTGTCAGTCTCATGCCAAGGTTTACACCCATGCGCTTTTCCAGAAGTCCGTAAATCTCGTTTCTGACCTCGCTGTATGCCAGTCCACCGCCCAAGGCTATGCCGATTTTCTTGATGAGATTCGATGTTTCCGTTCTCCATGAGTCGGAATTGATCGCCACGACCTCACGGATAGACTCCACACGATTCTCGACCTTGCGGATCTGCTCGGCTTGTTTCTTTTGTGCCAGTTCAAGTTTTGCCTGTTCATCAGCTATGGCGTAGAACATCTGCATCTGAGGGGATAATTGTGAGCGGTCGATTTTAGATTTATGGTGCCGCTTCTCTACCTCGATGAAATAGCGTCGAACCTGCTTGCCCTTTTCGTTGCGTTCGAGCATCGCCATTTCCTTGGCTGTATCCAATTTAAGTATATGCTCCTTTTTAGGGGTTCCTCCGGACACCGTCGAAATTTCGACACTGGTAAAATCAATGCTTTCTTCTGCATCAATATCCAGAAGTCTTCTCTTGATCCACTCACGATAATTACTTTTGGTTCCTAAACATCTGTGAAGTTCAGATCCGTACACGACTTTTTCGCCAGTGCTGGTGACGTATACAGGAACTAACTCATTCTCGATTATTTTTAAATTTGTCAATATGGTACTCCTTTCAATTTGACAAGAGCACCGAAGGAAGATATAATGATATGTAACAAGTCCTTCGGTACTTGTCGTGCTATAGTAGTTGCAAACTTTGGTCGGGGCGCAACTACTATTTTTTTAACTCCAAATACAATTTTTCGATTCCTCTCCGAATCGTTTCAACCCTAGTTTCACCATAGTAGCCTGATACATAATCAAGCTTAGCTAAGGATTCACTGTCGAACCTAACTCCTATTTGCTTTGACTTTGGGTCTTCTGATTTCGGTCGGCCTGTTCGTGGACTCATGACGTTCACCTCACTTTTTGATTCCCACAAATTCATTATACTTATTGGTAATCAAAAAGTCAACACCATTTTGTTAAAATTTGAAATTTGTCAGTGGCACATCTATGTGGATCACCGTCTTGATTTTTCAGGCCGTTACTGGTATACTTTACATACAAAGTCCATTCTGGATTTTGTTCTTCGAGCAATCACGTCTGTCGTCAAACTTACCGTGACTGCTCTTTTTTGTTCTCAAGTTTTGCCTTTACAAGTTCAGCAACAATATCCGTCATTGTCCTTTCCTCGTTTACCGCCAGATGCCTCAGTTGCTTGTAAACTTCATCTTCAAGATTCACGCATACTCTCTTCATTGTTTTTCTCCTTTCCTATATCAGCACAACGTTATTTGTTAAAACACAACTAATATGCTTTACGCAGAGCATACTACAACATCTTGTAAATGTAAATACAAGAAATTGTATATTCAATTTCACTGGTACAAATTGTTTCAATGTAACTAACCCGTTTTATGGCGCTGTTGTCAAATGAACTGCTACGTACTACTATTCCCCACTATTTAACTGTGCTTTTTTTCTTATTTTTCTAATTAGTTCGTTCAACTCTGCATTTTCCTCAAAAACGCTAATTATAAATTTTTTATAAACTAATTTAGGGCAAAAAATAAGGAGCCGAAAACTCGACTCCTCTAAACAACTTGCTTATTCTACACTATCGATGTCTAAGGAATATCCAAGAACTTCACCAACATCTGTGCATTTTCCCTTTACGGTGATATTATCGCCGATGCTCTTTGTCTTGATGGCATCTTTCTGCTCATCGGATTTGATGTAACACTGAACACCCAGAATGGCGAACGGATCATCTGGCGTAATACTGATGTACTTGCCATTGCTGTCGATTACACTCAGTTTACCGGTAATCTCAAGATACTGCCCCTTGTACTTGTCAGAAGCATTCATGGCGTTGCTCTTTAAATCGTTCATCATGTCAGCAACATTATAAGCCGTGTACTCGATTGGTGCTGCTGTAGTTTCTTCTACTTTTGCAGTTGTTGTACCGGCAACAGAACTGTTACTGCTCGAAGAACTGCCGCCTCCGGCAGCTGCCCCGATAATTCCCAAAGCAACAACTACGCCAACAGCGATTAAGCAGCCACGACCGCCCTGTTTCTTTTTGCATACCGGGCAAACTTTGGCTTTCTTCGGAATATCGCTCTGGCAATATTTACATTTCTTGGTTTCTCCTGTGTCTTTCATGGTTCCTCCCCCTTATGCGTTGTATTGTCTGTATTATACCACCCCCCCCTAAAAATTTTGCAACACTTTTCGTAATTTAATATGCAATTTAGGGCAAAAAAATAAGGCGCGAGAAATCCCACGCCTTTACTTTAATAAAAGATATGCCCACAACTATTGCACACAAACTTGCTCTCTGTTACGATTTTGTCCTGCTTTATGACTTTTTCCTTCTTATTAAAAAGCGTGAACGGTTTCAATGGGTTGAGATTCATCGTATAGCTTGTCTTACTCTTTCCCGGAATCACCTTTTGTTCATGATAGATTGAACAATCGGCACTTCCACATCTCGGACAGTATACTTCTTCTTTCTTGCCGAACAAATGCATTCGGTATACACCGGTGAATGGTGCTTTATGCTCTTCATATGAATGTTCATCATACGCAGTCCTATAGCGCCGGTCTTCCTTAGGAAACTCATATCCACAATTACTGCATACGTTTTTCCCATCTTTCACCCATGCTCCGCATTCCTGGCACTTTGTATCTACCTCAGTTTTATTAAATTCTGATGCTGGACAACCGCAATTCGGGCAGGCCGCCGCCTTATCGCTAATTTCTTTGCCACACTCCGGGCATTTTATCAACGCCATATTTTTGCCTCCCTACTCATGATAGCCTAATTCTACCACAAGTAGGGATTTTTTCAATGGGTCAATATGCAATTCCGAGCTGTCTGCCAGTCTGCTTTCTGAATGCTTTCGCTCCGGCTTTCCACGCATCTACGATATCGCCCTTATCAATCACGGTGGGATTCTCCCGCATTGCTCTGGTCTGTGCCTTATATACCGCTTCTCCAAGTCGATCATAATCAATGGCTCCAGATAAAGCAGCATGTACTTCCGTACTAAAGCTGGATACATCTGCAGTACCATTAAACACCGGCACTGAAGGGACATAATTGGTATGAACAGCAACTGAGTTTACAATGTCTCTGCTGATCTTCACATTAGGGTCAACGCATTCCGGCATCATATTGATTCCAGAAATTTTATCTGTAAAGCTCTGAACGTCGGCATAAACATCGTCAAACTTGTCCACAAGACCATTACCAAGACCAACCGTAAAGAAATCACCAATCTTGAATGCAATCTTAGACGGAGAATGCTCATCGAATCCGTCCTTGAATCCACGAATCACACCGTTTACAAAGTTTTTGATATTATCGCCAATCCATTTTGTCATATTGTTCATGCCTTCCCACAATCCGCGGATTACGTTCTCACCGACCTCCATAATCTGTTTGGGAAGATCACTAAAGAAGCTGACCACATTCGAAACGATTGTTGGTACTGTCACTTTGAAGAAATCAATGGTCTTGTTTCCCCAGTCAGTGATTCTCTCTTTGATCTTTATGATTTCATTATAGATATTCTGCGGAAGTGCCGCAAACCACTGGCCTACCGCCGTAATAGTTTCCGAAACTTTTTTCGAGAATGAGTTGTAAATCTCTGATCCCCATGTGCCAATGCGCTCTATCGCGCCAACAATGGCGTTATAGATTTTGTCCGGTAACTCTGCAAACCATTTTCTTACATTTTCAACGATCTCCGGAATTTTAACAGACCAGTAATTTATAACATCGACAGTCCATTTGGTTATGGTACCAAGCGCATATCCCAACGCATACCCGATTTTGCCCGGCAGCTGAGAAAACCATTTTGCAATGCTATTCACTGTGCTTCCAATTTTATCTGGAACGCTTTGTGCAGTAGCAACAAAAGACTTCCAACTCTGATCTGCTGTTGAGGTTACTGAATCCCATACGTTCTTTAATTTCCCCGGGATAGATTGGAAAAATTCCACGATAGAATCCCAGTTATCATGGATTTTAATTGCTGCTGTAGCTAATGCTGCTACTACTCCGGCAACACCGGCTGCTACTAACGCCGGGGCGCCTAAAATAACTGCACCAACGCCAGCAAACGCAACGCCGAGGACCATAAGAGATTCATTCAACCAGCTGAATCCATTCTTCCACATATCAAAGAATTTTGAAACTGCCAGTGTAGTTCCAGCTACCGTAGTTCCAATCCCGGTAAGCGCTGTGACAATGGTGCCGAGGACGCCGAACTGCGTACCCATAGCCTGCATCGGAGTCATAACGCCACTCATTACGTTACCGAATACTGCTTTCATTCCACCGGCAATATAAGACATGTTGGTCGCGCCCAAAAGTCCATTGGTGCCAAACAATGGTTCGAGCTTTTTCTTCAGCATGTCTGAACTCTTTTCTATCGCTTTCATTGTGGTGCTGATGCCTACAAGTGCAGAAATTCCAGTTTTAATAGCAAGCAGAGACACTCCAATAATGCCTAACGCATATCCAATTTTCTCGGCAGTTTCCGGGCTGATTGCCTTTAATGCTGACGCAATACCGTTCAACGCATTCGGGACAACCGCATTGATGAAATCCGCGCCGATAGAAAGCAGATCTCCGAAGAACTTAATCAGCCCAGTACCGACACTCTCAGCAAACGGCTCCAGTGCCTGCCAGAAGTTCCGAAGCGCATCATTGATTGCCGGGAAGTCAATCTTCATGAGAAACGCATTGATACTGTCCACAAGCATCGGCAATCCAGTACCTAATGTCCACTTTCCTAACGGAACAAGAAATTCTGAATAGAAATCCTTCAGCGCCGTCCATGTGAACGTACCAAGTCGGGAAAGTCCCTCATCCCATAATGCCTTAATGGACTTGCGTGCCGGTTCAGCCGCGTCCCAGATCTGCTTGAATGCGTTCTGGATCTTATCCGCCATCTGCTGTGCAGAATTCTCCACGTTGGCAAATGCCGCATCCCATGCCTGCTGATACTCTTCGAATGCCTTATCAAAAGCAGCTGTCAGATCCGCGCCTACTCCACCGCCAGCACCGGACCCACTTCCACTGCCAGAATCGGATTTTGTACTGATAACATTCAACTTATCGAATCCCTGAAGGTTGTCTGCCATCTTCTTCGTATTCTTTGCAGCATCGCCAGTACTGTCAGCTACTCCACCTGCTGCATCTTCCATATCGCCCCAATCAGCTGCCGCAGAACCAATAGATGTACCAAAACCACTCATTTTAATTCCGAGAAGGCTGCCGATCCACGAAAATAAGCGCTGTAATGCGATTGCCATTGCATTGAGGTACGGAAGAACCTTCGTCACGATGGGAAGGAACAAACTACCGATAGTGCGTGCCAGATTGCCGAAATTAGCCTCTAATAAACGGAGCTGGTTTGCCGGCTGATTGATAGTATCCGCGAGGTCTCCCCATGCGTACTTTGTGGACTGTAACAAGATGATGACACGCAGAAGGGCTTTCTCTTCCTGTCCTAATTTGCTGACTTTTGCATCAATTCCAAGTTCTGACAGTTTCTCCTGCAAGTTTACGTTACGAATGTTTACGCCGTATTTATCAAGTGTTCGGGACATACCGACCATGCCGGATGCCATATCATTCCAAACGCTTTCAAAATCGAGGTTTTTAACCGATGCAAGATCAGCTCCAATTTCCGTCAACGCCTGTGACAATTTGAGAGATGTCTCTGATGCAACGCCCATTGATGATGCCATCTGACCGAATGTAGCCTGATAGTTCATCAGTTTCTCTGGATCCAGGCCAAGGCTGACCTGCCCAGTCGCTTTAAGATTTCCGGAATCATCTGCTGTGAATCCTGTCATCTTTCCTGTGACGCTTTGTGCCCGCTGTGAGAACGAATTTGCATACGCTTCGGCAGAATCATATCCTGCTTCTTTCCAACTGTTTACAGCGTTATCTGCTACCTGTGACCATGCTGCATCGAAATAGTTCAATGTCTCGATGTAATCCATCGCTTTCTCTGTGGATTTCCAAAGAGATTTCACCCCACGAATGAGCATGAAGCACCGGGCATAGAACATTCCGATTTGTGCTGCAAGTCCCTTCGTGCTTTTCATTGCTTTGCCCGCAGCCCCAGTGTACCGTGAGAGTCCTCCAGATATCGCGGATGTAGCACTTGAAACTTTAGAACCATTCGACGCCAATTGCGCCAGAGCCTGTGTCATGAGTATCGTGTTCTGACTGACCGCCGGTGCTCGTGACAACGTAGCCATCAGCTGATTTAATGCCACTCCAAGCTGTTGAATATTAGGGACCGCTGCAAGCGCCGCCTTACCGCCAAGTTTGGTGATTGAGGATACCAGATTTGCAAGACCTGTGGTATCAAAATTAAGCGTACCAATCCCGTTGAGACCAGAAACAAAACGAAGAATCTGATCCTTCAATGGTTTCAAATTTGCCGCGGCCTGTGTAGCTTTTGCCCCGCCAAGCCGGGAAATATTGTTCACGAGATTGGCGAGACCATCAAAATTGAAGGTAACGCTACCTACAGAGTTCATATCCGCAATGAAAGATTTCAGCAATGCTGATATCTGCGGTAAATTTGTAAGCGCCTGTGTCGCATTCGCTCCGCCGAGGCGAGTGACAGAGTTTACCATCTTCGTAAGATTGTCCGCATTGAATGACATCTGCCCCAGTCCGGTCATGCTTGTCGCAAATGATGTCATTGCTGTCGCTGTACTCTCAAGCCCCTGCGCATTCACTGCGGCAAGTTTATCGAGACCCTTGGCAACACGGTTGAAATCTGCCGCTTTAGTCTTGGAACTAAAGTCCTGAATGGAAGTTGCAAGCTGACTCAGTCCGTTTGCAAATCCGGACGCATTGAACCCAGATAAGCCCGTAACCGCTTTTTGAAGGTTCTCCATTTTTGCGATGAACTTGTCTAATTTCACATCAGCATTTTTCGTGCTGGCATCAATCTGGACTTTTAACTCATCAATCACGTCAGCCATGGTATTCACCTACCTTTTCTGTAAATAAAAAAAGGCGGGTGACATGACTATCACTCGCCCTTCGTGGTTTTCGATTTAACTTTATTTTCAAGTGCACCGGCGAATCCGATGAACTTCTGAAGCTCCCGCTCTTCTGCCGCCTTGCGTTCCGCTTCTGTTTCTGGAAGGATTCTGATCGGCTTCTCCGGGTATTTACCCTTCTGCGGGCGCTTAACAAACGGCATCATGTTACATACCGTTGCATCCATAGCCGCCGCTACAAGCTGTCCCATGTACCACATATCATCTAACTGTTCCTGCCTTCTCCGCGCATATGCCATAGCGAATGCTTTCAGTTTCCGCGGATTCAGATGCCAGAAAAGATCATACGGCACACCAACCATCAGAGCATACGGCAAGGTTTCTTCCTCAATTATTTTACAGAGGTCGATTTCTCCTTGGTCTGTTTGGTCTTCTCGGATCCGGACTTGGCTGTCTCCTCCTGAGCTTCCTCCGACATCGCTTTCGTCTGGTTCTCGATCATCTTGTCCAGCCCGCTCAGTTTGAAAAAACCGTCATCTTCCATGCACTCCTTGATGAAATTGAAGAATCCCGGGAATGTCGCCGTTTCATCTCCTGCATGCTCCTTGAAATACTGCTTAAGAAGCTTTCCTGCTTCTTTCTCGTTCATGACAGCGTTGTTTTCCAGTAAACCGGCATAGAACGCTGTGAGAACGGTATTCGGCATCTCGGAATACATATCAGCAACGCCATCGATGAGCGCTGATGCTCTCTCGGCTTTTGTCTCGTCTGCTGCGCCAGATACACCGGATCTACCGAGATAGGATCCAGACATCATCTTGAACATCTTGTTGATGCAGCCTTTATGACTGGCAGCTTCAAAGCTGAACTCCAGAACATACTCTTTATCGCCAATTTTTAAAGTCTTCATAGAAATTTACCTCCCTGTTCTTATGACTACTCTGCGTCTGTCGGTGCGATAGCTTCAGCCCAACCGATTTCACCTGTCGGTGTTACGTTCGCATCTGCGTCCCAAATAGAATCTACATCTGCGGACGGGAAACCAAGTCTGGTCGGCTCACAAGTGAAAAAGAAACTCTTTGTCAGCTTCGGATGCCAGAACTCCATCCACATACGCTTGTTGGATGCCGCTGCCATCTCTACATCATCGCAAAGTTTCTCCCACATATCGAGGAATACCTGTGACATACCAAATGTGATTGCCAGCGCACCACCCATATCTTTCAGGCCCTCGATGTAGGTCTTCCATTCTGTCGCATTCAGCGAAGTGGAGTCATAAGTAGACGGTTCCGGGTTTGTGTCGGGAATACTCTTCGGATTCGGGATATTGGTAAATGCGGTCGGCTTTGTACCGGCAGTCTGTTCGATCGCGTACGCCACCTTGATTCCCGCGGTACTTAAATCAATAGCTTTTGCTGCCATAAATTTTGCCCTCCTTAAAAATAGGTAAAAAAATAGAACCACCTCCAAGATGGTCCCGTTGTCTTACAATGAATCGCCAGCACCAAAAGTCCTTCTGAACCTTGCGAGCCAACGATACGCTTCTGTTGTGCTTGACCGGTCTATTTCTGTCGGTCCGTAGTTCATTGTGAATCCCATCTGCCGCATTAGCTCTGCAACATGGAATATCAGTTGCTTAGCCGTGGTACTTGACTTAGAGTCATAGACTTTGATTTCGAATGAAGCCTTTATCGCGCATTGATCATTCTGAAGAGATGCGCTTGTGGTCGGTTCCCCAAGCGTTTTCACATACATATAAGGGAACGCCGGAGGCTTGTCATTCTTCGTGGTACCACTGCCCTTCAGATACTTCTGCAAAGTCTCGTCGCCCACCAGATTAGAATAGACTCTGGATGAGATATCAATCATCAGCCAAACACCTCCTTCGCACATTCTTGAACCTTCTCACGGATAGCTACAGATGCGTTATACATCGGCATTGTAGCCTTTATACCATGCGTATAGTGCCACTTTTCATCTTCGCCCCAGTAATACCATCCATCTTCAAATGCATGGATCTGTCCCGGGAAAGTTCCGACACCGTAGCCCATCTCACCGGCTTTTGGATTGGCATTGGAGTTGTAGTGAATACCTGCACCGAACTCAACCATGAGTAGAGTAGAAATGGTGCCATAGTCATTTGACTTTTTCTGTCCCGTTGCAATCAGCATCGCCTTGCATCCAGCATCTGCCGGTCCCATATCTATACGAACTGATATCGTTTTACCCAGCGGAGACTCCGCAATATGGCTCTCTGCGACTTCCAAACCAGATTCTGCAAGTTTCTCACAGAATAGCTCCGCTTTAAGGTGGAGATCTGTCTTGTAGCCCTTGAGCTGATCAATAATGTTTTGGATTCCCTTTGCTGACAGGTCTCCGCGGATTACTTTTTTAGCCATGACCGTTTACTCCTCTGCAAGATCGTATGTCTTTGCGAAGATATCAGGCTTACATGGGTAAAATTCACCAGCAACACCTTTGATGATATAGTCTCCGATACTCGCTACATGCTCGCCTTCTAAAGTCTTAATGATCAAACCACCCTCTATAGCAAAATGATCTATACGAAAGGTCTCTCCAGAAGAAGTCATGTACTCGTCTTTCTTCTCACCATTGGTAAGAAAGTCGAACATTTCTCGCTGATTTTCACCAGTCCACTGAATTGCATCAATTTCAACTGGCTTCTTTCTATATTTAGCCATCTGCATCCTCCGTTTTCTTCTTAATTGCAATCAATAGAGAATTAAGGCTCTTCGCCACCTTGACCACCTTGTAATCCGGATCATTGAGAAGATTTCCTTCTTCGTCATATTGTGGTTTTTTGTCAACGAATAACATCGAAAGTTCATCAATTGGCAAATCCATATCACATGAGCAAATGGTCTTGTCATACTCTACATTCACGCCAAATGGATCTGTAGACGCCTCAGAACGGGCTGGAGAAACATTCACTTTGAACAGCACCGGACTCTTATATCCGGCTATGTACTCACCTGTTAGAAGCGGATTCCCGGTCACTGGATCGAGAACAGGATTTCCATCAAGATCCGTTTCATAAACGGGAATATTGGCATCGTAGAGCTGATACCACAGCTTGACCTTATTGCGTTTCAGTGCTCTCATCATCTTCTCTCCTTCCGGCAAAGAAAAAAGAGAGAACTAAGTCTCTCTTACTCTACGACCATCCAGTCCTCCGCAAGCATGTCTGCCTGGGATGCAAGCCACCCCATCTGTACACCACTGGTTCCTACAAACGCAATAGCGCGGTTGCCAATTGCCTCATGGTCACAGTTGACGATTTTTCCATCCGGCGTTTTATATGAAATTCCAGAAGCAAGTTGAATATACTGGTGTTTTCCATTCCAACCCTTGCGGGCAACCTTGAGCGCTTCCTTCATGTTCATGATTGCACTGCCGAAATCCATCGCATCATCCATGCACGCAAAGGCATAGTTCTCGATGCAGATCTGTTTACAGCCGGAATGAACAAGTTCATCATCATAGGTCTTGTCGATATATGCCATCTTCGCTTCGATGTTTGAATTAGAGATAACCTCTGTTTCTCCTGTCGGCATCTTTATGAAGAGTGTAACACAAACGGCTCTATCCTTCACTGACTTATAATACGCAAACAGCTCTTCTTTTCTTGTCATGATAACCTCCACTTTCCTCCCGTTTACGACGATCATGTGCTTGCCCACCACCATTTCATACACATACCCTGCATCCGACCGGGAGGTGTAGTCGGACACGCACCGTCTTTCTTATTCGTATGGATTTCCACACGTTATAACTCCTCGATTTCGAGGGGTTACATTACCTTTACCATCGGGACTACATCGAAAAAGATATCACCCTCTGAGTTGTAGGTCCGAGAGATGGAATTCTCGCTATGAGAACTCTCTCCATCAGCACCCTGCTTTGCCCAGTAATAAACAGCCGCTTCAAAGATCGTGTCCCGATACTTTTCCACGGCTTTCGTTTTTTCATCGTCCGAATAACCGAACGGATAACGCTTCGTACAAACCTTACGAATAGCGCGATTAACGAGGATGAGCAGAACCGGCTTGTCCGACTCTGCCACCTCATCACCGAGATATGCCATAACATCAGCTAAGATTTCCGATTCCACTCATTCTCACCTCACTCTACTCTGTTTTAGATTTAACTGTTGCGCTACCTGCCTTCACAGCTTTATAACTTACATCGCACTCTACGATGGTGATTACCTGGCCGGATGTTGCTTCGATCTCATCTGTGCCGTTCCATGCCTGCCATGTCTGTACATTCTGGTTCAGCACAACGCCTGTCGCGTTGCTTCCAACTTTGTACTTATAGGAATTGCCACTATCCTTTGCCGGAGTTACTGTGACCTTTGTTTTTCCAACTGTTGTTGTACTCGCCACAGATGCCACTGTCAGCTTTCCAAGAGCCGGTTCGTCAGCAAGATCAGATGCAGAAATCTGATATACCTTACGAGCGAGATCACCGTTCTTCGGCATGTTTGTAGACAGTCCTGTAATCTTCGCAGCATACCACTCCGGTCCATGATCAAGACCAATCTGGCCAAAGATCTGTTTCTTAGTGCCTGCGCCAGTCTTGGCGAGTTCCTCGAGGAAGAAGTTTCCTTTGCCCGGTACCGGCTGTTCAACCGGAGCCATCACTAACGGATCAAAAATAGCAACCGTACCGCCCGGAAGATATTTAAGGCTTCTAATGCCTACTGTTCCAAGTGGAGTGAGTACGGTATCGATAGCAATACCATTTACAACTCTGCCCGCATTGACGATAGTCAGACCGTTCGCCGCAGCGTCAGCATTCAGCTGCATTCTACTTGTGGCATCGAGACCGAGAATAAGTCCATCAAGAGAACCATTGCTGTCATCGATAAGTTTTAATGCCTCACAGAGAAGTAAAAAGCTAAGCGGCTTGCCATCAGCATCAATTGCGTTTGAAGTAATGGCATTCAAAAGTCCACGTGATCTGTTGGCTACGCTATCACCTGTAGATTTCTGGTATACACCATTGATGAAGGTATACTCGATGTCCTGCGCGATTTTAGCCATCTTCGCAGCAATCTGGAAATCTTCTTCAGTCGGCGGGTTCGGCTGCTGTCCTGCAACATTGATTCCACCAAGTGTACCCATGTTGGACATCTTACCGTAAGAAATACCAACGCTCTCCTGAAAGATCTGTGTTACGTTTGTTTTCTGCTCTCTTGTCACAATACTGGAATCCGGAGCTGTCAGGGACTTGCTCTCAGAGATATCCGGCTGAGAACCCTGCGCTGTTTCAAACTCCTGTCCGGTCACGAACTCTGTATGGTTCGTTGATTTCCGTCTTGCACCGATCATAGTGGAAAACGGAGTCTTTGTATTACCCTTGTTAAACAGCATCCCACTGTAATTCGGGGTATTTCCACTCATTGCATATGTATCTGCCATATTTTCTACCTATCCTTTCTATCTTTTTGCATTCATTTCGCTCTGCTGGCGAACTAAAGAAGCGTAGGCAACCATATCGCCACGCTCCTGAGCATCTGCGATCTGCTTGGAGAGGTCCACTTTTCCAGAACCATTGCCAGCCGGAGGATTTACCTGATACTCCTTCTCCCAAGCACTCTTGAGAGATGCTTCCCGCTTATCCGCAAAGATTTTTTCATTGCTGAGAACAGTTGCGTTGTCTCCGTCGTACATGGCTGTTGCGGTCTCTGTTGCAAAATCCTTATCAAAGCCTCTTTCCATGTAGGCACCAGCCAGTTCGGAAATCTTAAGAGTCCTCTCAAGATCCTGGTTCTTTTTCACCATTGCATCCCACTGTTCTTTGCGCTCTGCTTCCGCTTTCTCAGACTCTGACATCTGTTCTCTCTGCTTACGCTTATTCTCGGCAATCTGAGCAGTATACTGGTCGATGAGAGTCTTGTTTTTCTGAATCTCTCTGTCGTGATCTGCCCTCGGCATATAAAGCTCATTGAACTTCGCCTGCGCCTCTTCATCTGTCATTCCTTCGCTGTAAGCACTTCCTAAAATAGCTTTCCAATCCACCATAAATAACCTCCTGCGTTTTTAAGGCTTCTCTGCCTGTTAAAATTTGCGCTTTTATACTTCTTCTCCGAAGTTGTCTGTTGCGAAATTTGTATGGCGGCTTCTCTGCCGCATAATAAAAAGCACCCATCTCTGAGCGCTTGATTTTATAATTTCCCGGACAGAGGACTGTTTTTGCTCTGATCCGAATTATCCTGCATGATTTTATCAGCATCCGGTTTTGTCGCGTCCGTCGCAGAACTGTCGCTCGTAGCATATGATTCTTGTATCTTTTTAATCATTTCCATTGAGTCGACGGTAAACTGCTGCGGGTCTGTCGTGAATGAAGCAATCTCTGTTGCCCTAAGAGGATCAGCGCCATTCTTGAGCATTGTCGCCCATGCGTTGACCTTGTCGGTAAGATTGTATGTCTTGTTGCGGGAGAATTTAATTCCCACATCGGAAACTCTCAGACTACCAATGTCCGCATCATCTTTATTCTTATCATGACGAGCAATCGCAAGCATCATCTTAATTGCACGACGTTCCGACTGTTCAAATTCCTGCTCGCTTGTCTGCGCCCTTGAATCTGCTTCAGAGTACCCGTTTGACATACTTGTTGCTGTTCCCGTGGATCCGCCCGTAGAAATGCCAAACATCGGCACACCAGAGATTTCTTGCGTTTCTCCTTTTAAGTAGTCTACATAGGATTGAATCTCTGACTGATTTAACGTCTGCGTGAGATAAGTGATTTTCGCATCTCGTCCGTCTCCAGCACTCTTCGTTACAATCATGCCGTTTCCATCTACAATCTGCTTTTTCTGATCTTCATCCAGTTCACAGTTATGGAACCACAAGAGAGATTGGACAAACTGAGCAATATCATTCGCACGATCAGAGTTAACAGTGTTAAGTTCATCCAGAATTGGAATCACGGCCTCAAAGCATCCGAAACTATCACCAAGGATGTTTCTCTCGTTGGCATACTCAATGACCGGGATTTCTCCATATACCCACGGCTTGACAGTAAATCCCTCGTTGCATGATGCACGCAGGCCAATAGGACGGGTAATCTCAAAATAGTTTTTCTTGCTCCATGCGCCAATTTTGTAGGTTCCGTTATCGGTGATTGCGAACGATACGCCAAGCATTGGCTCCCGGAACGCATCATTTTTGTACACGACAAAGGCGCACATCGGATTGAGCGTCGTGATTTTGAAAAGTGATAACTCATCCTCATTGTCGTTCGGCATAATCAAACGATATCCAAGCCCACAAGTTTTAAAACTATCAGCCAGTAAAACATCTTTAGACGATTTGCTCTGCTCCCTCAGCATCTCATTCAGTGCTGTGATTCGGTAATCGTCCTTGATTGACTCATCCTTTTTAAAGATTTTGGAAAGTATCCTTTCAAGCTTGCCTTTTAATGCCTGAATTTCTCCGGCCTGAACATATGTAATCGGATTACTGAATTCATATCCGACCTTGAAGTTCTTTATCCGGCGTGCAACGTTGATTGCTACCCTCTCGTTAATGTCCTCTCTGATTTTCTTCTCACGGTTAAGAATCGGCTGATCACCGGCAACATAGTCAAAAAGGTAAATTTCTTCCATGACATTCCATTCATGTTGAGAGAAAGCCTTATCCAGCACTGGCAGAATATTTTGGGGAGTTATCTCATCAACATCGGTAAACAACATTTTTCTACCTTTGGTCAGCATTCTCTCCATCACCGTCGCTTTCTACCTTCTCCGGCCAAAAAGTAAGGCCACTGGAAGTCTTTCTATCTTTCAGTGGCGTATGCTTTGTTTTCCATATGAAGTTTTTTTTCTCAGATTTATTTTGTTTTTCCATATTTCTCCATAGAAAAAGGCACTCAGAACGAATCTGAATGCCCACATAATATTGACTGATATCATTTTATCATTATACGTTGGTGAAATGCGTGACTTTGGGGAAGAAATAACAATTTGAGTAAGTATGATCGGAAAAAATTGAATAACGGAGATAATCTTAATGTAAAACTTGGACCGTATGGATCTGCCAGCAATGATATTGTTGGATCTTTGCTTAACAAACCAACTCAAGTAGTAAGTGGTGAAGTCACTATAGATTGGTATCCCAGTAATGACAATTCAAACTATGGAACACAAATTTTAAGGCATACTCGTGATAACACAATCAATATATACTTTCGAGCAAAAAAAGGCAGCGTTGATAATTGGTCAGAATGGATCAGTCTTGCCACAAAGGATGATTTAAATGAAAGATTTTCATCGTCTGACTCTGGAACAACCTATAATTCTGTATCTGATTTTCCGACAACCGGAAGTGGTTTTGGTGTAAATACAAAAAATTTGACCCTCTACACTGGATTTGTTATCCCGGACTTCTCCCGTATATGTTACATGAACTACGGAAATTCACCGGATGGAGCACTTATTGCGATTGCTCCAAGTGGAGAGATTTATTCTGCATTCAGGAATAGTGGTGTATGGCAAAATGGTAAGGTAAGATGATAAATTTTAACTTATGTTCGTCATCACACTTGAAGGTATGAGGCGTTTATTATTTTTATCCACGATAATGAGCAACCCAACAGGATCATTTGACCATTCAATTTTTAGTCTGGAATCGATGCGAGCATTTATACTGGCTATCAAATCATCCTTGAACGCGATAGCATGAGAAACCCACTTGTTGTTCTTAGCTTCGAAATATACTAAAACACGTTCGCTGCCATCCAGACGTGTATACTCTTGAAGAATATAATAATCCGTTGCAGATGGCTTTGAACCGATGCTGTAGTAAACTTTCATCGTAAAGGCGCTCTGGAATGGACAATTCGTCAGTGTCTTGGCAATCGTAGCACTCTGACACCGATAATTTCCCGGTGACAAGTAGGTATGCATGTCTGATCCAGAGGGAATATCGATGGCATCAGCTCCCAGTGACCAATATTTACTCAAATTGTTAATGTATAGCTTAAAATATAGGAATTTTCGCTTAGAAACGCCAGACATTAAAGAAGGGCGGATGACCCGCCCTATAATTCGATAGCTCCGCGACTGTTTGTATGAACTGTGAATATTCCTTCCAGCATTGCTCCGTCCCTGTTAAACGCAAAAATTTCATCCTTGACTGCAATCAGTTTGTCCTTCACCATTGTGCCGCTATCAGAGAGATAATACCATTTTCCTTTATACTTAACCCACTGATTTGCAAACATGATTCCATCAGCACCGAACCAATACCACTTTCCATTATCGCAGTACCAGTCATTTTTCACTTTCTGACCATTTGATAAGTAGAATGACCATTTGCCATTTTCATTTTTCCATCCGGTCTTTATCTCAGCTGCCATAGTCGTTAAAAATAATGCCCGTTCAGCTTCACGACGTCTCGTCAATCCTGGAAAGACTTTTCCTCCAGCCTTATTGTATTGGATGATCTTTTCTGCAATCATTGGCCGACTTCTGGTCCCGTTTGCCGTTAATTGGTCAATGGATCCGATATTGTACGCAAAGCTTACGAGAGCATCAAATTCATTCTGGTTCCACCCATATGCGGCATTGTATTTTTCTACCTTCGGTCCGTACTTTTTATCGACAGACTGTCTCAGCCATTCATCCGCTGTTTTCTGACTGATCTGCAATCCTGAGACAATATTTGTTCCAGTGATCGTTTTATCTGCATTTGTAGTGCCATATCCGATGGTCCAGACACCGACACTGTCCTGATATGCTTTCAACCGGCATCCTTCAAATTTTTTAATAAGTTCTAATCCCTTTTGAGATATCTTCATAAGTGTCTTCCTTCCTATTATATTAAGAAAAGGCTCAGATTTCTCTGAGCCCTTGCAACGCCACATAACCCCGTGACCGGGAGAAAAAGGATCACCTCCTCTCTACTTGCCAGATTTCTGCGCCTGTGTACCAAAATAAAAACCGACGATCATGGTGAAAATAGTAAGGAACTGATCACCTGTGATTTCTCCGGCACATGTAAGGCCAATAAATCCACCTGTCAGTGCCAGTGTCATGATGCTCTTAACATCAATCAGTTTCGATAATCTCTCCAACATATGTAACTCCTCCTATTTAATGTAATGAGCCATCAACAGAATAATCCCGACCGCCAATGCCCCAGATCCAGCGCCAACCATAGTATTAAATATGGTTTTTGTCATGCCGCTCCAGCGTTCTCCGGGCTCAGATTCCAATTTGGCAAGCCGCTCTCCTTGGCTCTTCTGTTCCTCAATCATGGATTCCATAGACAGCGCCAACTTCTGCACTGACAGTGCAAGGCTGCTCAGCGATTTCCCTTGCTCCTCTTGTTCATCCATTCTGTGCTTGAGGGATTTTATCTGTTGATCATGATTTTCAAACTTTACAGCAACCTCTTCGTCTGTCATGTCCAGTACCTCCTACTATTTTTTCTTTTTGGCTGCAACAATTTCCTTTCGTTGTTCTTCAGTAATCCAGCCTTTAATAACGGCATTGGCTAATCCAGTATCGCTAAGTTTCCCTGTTACATATAATCTTTTCAATCTCCCGTACATAATTTAGCCCTCCAGTTCTCCAAGGATCAATGTGTCAATAGCCGCTGACTGTTCTGCAAGAGTTGCTTTCAACTCATCCACTTCTTTACGAAGGTCGCCTGTACTCAGTTCGATGATAACGACTGTTCCCGTGACATCACGGTATTCTTTTTCTACCGGCACCTCGGTCTCTGTGGACTCGGAAGCTTCCGTCGTTGCTGCATCAGCTGTTTTAATAACTACCTCTTCTCGACCGATAACATAGTCCTTCTGCTTTTTGCAGCCGACTTCATAGCGATATCCCTTCTTGATGTCAATGGACTCACCTTCAGAATCGAGAACGATAATTTTTTCCACATTCTCAGATGTGTCAAATTCAGAGTCCACGTCAGCTAAGGTTTTATCACCCATAAGAGCAATAATTGTCAGAGATGTCTTGTCTGAACTCTCCCGAAGCCCACCGGGAACAATCTCATACTCGCTCCCATTGTTTAATTTGATTTTTTCATATTTCATATAGAAATAACTCCTTTCATAAAAAATAGAGCCCTTGTGGGCTCTTAGTTTTAAGGTTTATAAAATTTGATGAACAAACTTCATGTTTACCCAAATAACAATTTGAGTAACTATGATAAAAACAACGTCGACTCTCCTACTATTGCAGATTGCAACTCTCCAGGAGTAAAAGAGGGAACTTTGAACGGAAATTCTAAGAATACACCTAATACAGAGGGATTAACAGCCGCAACAGAGGGACATTTATCAACCATATTCCCAAACAGGGCTGGATCTTGGAATGCTCAGATGGCTCTTTATAATGGAAAAAATCCATGTGTTTTTCTACGTGGTGCGGATACGGAATGGGCGAAGTGGCTGGCTCTTGCAACAAAGTCGGATTTGAATAAAAACGGCGCACAGATCGGTAGCCTTTTAAAAGTATATCACGGCGAAAGTTCTGATAAACAAAATAAGGTCACATTAACAACTTCCGCTACTCATATGTGTGGATTTCTTATTATAGATCAAAACAATCAAACTGATGTATATGTTATCGGTGTTAATAGTGGCGTTACAACACTTTGTAAAACAAGTGCGGAAAATACTCCTGCTATTTCTAAAAATAGTAGTGGCTGTACTTTAGAAATCCCATTAAAAACTTGGTCATCCTTTGTGTTTTTAAGTTTTTATTCCTGTAATATTTCAACAACTTTAATGTAAATCAACTTAGCGTAAATACAATATTCCCACACAAATTCGTTTTGCCATTTAGTCCTTTTTGATATTCGTATAGTCAGAACAGTTGAGAGTACCATGTAAAATATTGTTGGTCCCATCTGTTTTAATGTATATTGGATGTTTGTTCCAGAATGCACTATTATGCGCCAAAATGACAAGGCCATTTCCCAACGGTGAATTAGATGGACTATTGCAAACAAAAAATCCGACTCTGTTCAGTTCAACAATACCAGCATTTTTTATTGCTTGCCCAAAATCTTCCCCTGTTCCAACAAATGTGACGCCTTTATTCAATTTAAGGTCTAAATCCGACTTTGTAACACCAATGTCCCAGTCGCCCCACACGTTTTTTTCACAGTATCGAGTTGCCAATACCGTGTTCGTTTGTGTCGACATGATCCGTTGCATGGCTCCATTATCATTAATAAGGAAACTGTCCACCAAACACCATTGCCCGCCAAAATCAGCGTTATAGTCCTTACTAACCCATGTGCCACCAGAAAATGTCGCAATGCGGTCAATATTTTTGTGGTTATTAGCGGTCGTATTACCAAGATTAAAATTGTATTTACTCAAATTGTTATTTACTGAATTCACAGCAGCTGTTAAGTTATCAAATTCTGACAACTCTGTCCCCATGCCAATACGATTTACGAGCGTGTGAATATACGCACTACTCGGCACCTTGTTCCCATCATTTACATCAATCCCGGAAATCATATTCTTGAGCAAAGCATTTTCATCCAGACTCATAGTTGTTGCAATGGCTTTGGACACCTTGCCTAAAACTGACTTGATTGCTTCACCGGCAATAATATTTGCGATCTCCGTGGCCTGTTCAAACGTAGTATTTACGGACAGGTTACCGTCTTCACCCACGGTGATATCATCGCTGCCTTTAACAACTCCAAGTGCATTCTGCTGAGCCGTTTTTGCTGACAGCTTGCCATCTTCCTTTATCTCCGTGGTAGTTCCATCAGACATCACGGTACCAAGGCTATCAGCCGTCGCTTTTTTCGTTCCGGCTGCCGATACCTGCCAGTAAGATGTGTCGGTCGGCAGTGTTCCCACCGGCGGCTGTACTTTTGCCACATAGCTACTTCCATCATACTCTACAAGGTTATTTACTTTATACTGAGTTTCAGCGTTCCATACGCCTTTAGGCACAATTGCCACTTGTCCATAGTTTACAGCCATTACGCCGTTACCTCCATTTCTTCTGATCCAGCTTCTCCGTAGAATGCTCCGTCCTCAAGCCAGAATCTCATTCCCTGTGCTTTCTTATCACTCATAAGGGCGCCGGTTTCCAGATCAATAAAAAATTGCGGTATTACCAGACTTGCCGCATTATCTATCTGATCCTTCAACTTCTGAGCCTGCTGGCAGTAATATTTTGCATTGTCTTGTGCGTCCTCAGCGGTAACGCCACCTACTGCATACCTTTTAGCATCATTGGCACTGTTTACTGCATCTTCTGCCTTTGTAGCTGCTGTCTGTTCGCTATTTGCCGCTTCTTTTGCTCTCTGCGTTGCATTTTCTGCTTGTGCCGTTGCTATTTTCGATTTTTCTGATGCTATCTGTGCATCCGCTGAAGCACTATTGGCTGACGCCGCTGCGTTGGTTGCTTTTTGAGTCGCAATCATTGCCTGTGATGTTGCAGTTTCTGCATCCTGCGCCGCTGATTTTGCATTAGTTGCCGTGGCCTCCGCAGCCTGTTTTGTACCTTCATAGTAATATTTTGCATTATCAGTATCACTGCCATCAAATTCAGCGTCACCAATGGTATATCGTTTAGCAAATTTCTGATACTGCAGCGCTGAATCTCTGGCATTCTGCGCATCGAGCATGTACTGCCGCAGCTCTGACTGAATGGATGGATCCAGCTTATCCATCGTCACTGATCCATCTATGATAGTGGCTGTTACCTCACGGTCGGTCATGCTAAAAGCAACCGTAGCAGAACTTTTGAAAGTATTGATGAATTTCCCAATATCAACCTGTTTTTCAGTTCCATCAGCTAATGTCAGAATGATGATACCTTCATCCGTCACATCAAAGTTAGTAACGACACGCTCAATGTCTAAATCATACGTTTCGATAGCGCCGTTCAGTTTAGTAACCGTAATAACACCTGTTTTTGTGTCTACATTTACAGATTTTACAAGTGTGTTGGCGATCTCCACGGACAACTTTAAAGCGTCCAGCTGCACGATTCTGTTATCAGCTTCTTTAACGCCATTTTCAAGGTGCAAAAGATTTGTTCTGTTTAAAGCAGTCTTTTGCGTCGGAAGATTCTGCCAATCTGTGATGTTATAGAAAGATTGATACGCCATTAGGATTCACCCTCTTTCTTCCTCGGCCCGTCATCTGGACCACCTTTTTTGTGTTTTATGATTGCTTCATCATTCTCCTCGACGAAATGTCCGGAATCCAAGATGTTAGCAAGTTCAGCAAGTGCACGGATATTTTCAACGCCTTTAACTGTAATCGAATTAAGGAGCGCCCCGGCACGTTTCATGAGCTCATAATCATATTCAAGTGTTCTCTTTTCTTCCATTTCCCATATTCTCCTTAACTCTTATAATGCCTTTCAAGGTATACATATAGATAATCCATTCCTTTATAGTCTGGATAATCATTGATATTCGGCTTGTTTTTGGGGTAGATTTCGAGCCAATCTGATCCCCATGATCCATCGAGATCGTATCCTACTTTTAATGATGACACACTACCAGAAATGCTTGACGATCCACCTGAGATGCTTGTTCCGTTCAGATACAAATTACCGCTTATGTGCAGTGATCCACGGATGTGAGTTTCCTTGTCAGCATTAACAACAAAGGCATAATCGCTTTTGCCACGATATCCAGCCCACAAATACAAGCCTTTAGAGTTTGACGGATTTCCAGACATTCCGGTCATCTCATCGGATGATTGCAAAATACTTCTGCCGTACTCGTCAGAACAAACAAAATCACCAATTCTGACGATAGCGGATGAATTTCCGTATCCATCTTCCACAGTCAAAATTCCATCTGCAACATCCATAGTTGCGCCTTCTATGTGTCCACCAACAATAGTTGCGCTTCGATTTGCTCCGTCATCACCAACAAGGCCGTTGTCATCTATGGTCCAGTTTCCGATTCTTCCAGACTGAGCTGTGATTTTCCCAGATGCTTCGAGATCTCCCTGTTCTGTCACTTTAAGATTCTTCGAGTTGATGACAAAATGTCCTGTCGTCATCTCAATCTTATTCCCGGTGATCTTCAGCTCAGAGTTGAGATTTTCGGTTACTTGACCCTTAGAAACTTTTTTATTAACCTCAAGAGTAATCGCATCAGCCGTTTGAGTAATCTTCGTTGATAGCGCTTCCTCTGCTTTCGTCGCACGAGAAACCTCCAACGTAATAGCTTCCGCTGTTTGTGTTATCCTTGAAGAAAGTTTTTCTTCCTCATTCTTGGCACGGGTAACTTCCGCCGTGATGGCTTCTGCCGTCACCTTGAACTGGGCTTCTGTGTAATTCTTGAGGTCTGTCACACGAACTGATACTTCCTCGACATTTTTTTTAATGACAGCTGCTTTTCCCTCAAGCTGAGTTATCTGACTCTGGATATCGAAATTTTCCTCGTAGTCACTGCTACCGGACGCTTCGAACGTGTCCATCATGCCCTGTATGCCAGATATTGTGCGCTTAAGGCAATAAGTCTCAATCACATCATCAGATGTATAGCACACCAGCCCGTCTCCAACTTCTACCCAAGGCAGTCCCGCCGTCACAATCTTACACGGTCGATAAGAAATCCCTGATATCTGGTCATAGACAGATGATGCGATTGTTGCCAAATCATCTGCTGATTTCCCGTAAACCAGAAAATTTCCTTCTACCACATATGTATTGTTCCCTCCGGTATCATTGGGATATAATGCACCGATATCGCCCTCCTCTTGACGTATCTGCACACGGTTAATGGTTTGCGTAACATAATCCTCATACGTTGTCTCAGACTGCTTATAAAAGGCAATTTGCTCTGTATTTTCGCTATCTGACAAACCACTGGGGAAAAGTTCCTCCGATGGCATCAAGGTTTCCGAAGGATAAAGTCCTGATTTATCTAAAAATTGGTATTTCAATCGGCTTGTCTTGTCCATATGACCGAAGCACCCATTAATCTCACAAATTGCTTGAATAACATCAAGCCCATTCAGCTGCTCTGGCTCAATTGTCTTTGCAACTTGCATATCATCTAATGGCAATTTCACATCTATCTGCTGTATGCCGACATACTCACACAGGCTGCACCGGAACTCCCGAAGCGACATTGGAAATTTAAGTCCTTGATACCACATAGCAACATCAGTTGAGAATTTGCGCATCCGGTCATAAGCCGTAATCTTTTTCATTCGCCGGTCCGCTTGACGAGTAAATTGTTCCACCGTATAGATTCCCATGGACATCTCATAGTCCCCAACTTCAACGCTGACCATGAATTCTTTCCCTGTCAAATCCTGCAACACATCCGCAACTGTAACCTCAAGTTGTGCCGCATTGCATTCGCCGTATGCCAGTGTATCAGACTCGCACAGGCTCTCCGTGATCTTTAACGACTCAGTCTGCATCTGACTGTTGTCAATGACATAGATTGGTTCCTGCTCTACCGGAAACAAGTCATCTGCTGGAAACAAGGTGTCTTCCGGATAGATCAGCTGGATATCAGAATCAAAAAAACGCAGCTTCCACTTCCGCCGTGTCTTCTCGTTTATATTGTCCTGCCAAAATATTTTCTTTATTTCTTCTGGCAACGCCAGCATCTATCCTCACCTCGCTAATATTCTGTAATTGTTATTTTTATCCCCTTATACAGGATGGTTTTCTTTACCTCATCCACATTTATGATCTCATACGGCACATCTGAGATATAAAAGGTCCCAGATGCGTATGACGATGTATTGGTATTCCAATACTCTATTTCACACTGAACCCTTGCTCCATGTTGTATATACTGATTGAGTCGTTCAACATCTGGTAAATGCATGGGCGGTGTGGTAAATTCAATCGACGTTGCTGTATGCGGCAGTGCATTTCTATGCAACACCCCATCGCCATCACGGTATGGGTCCAAATCCATTATCTGATCCGGTGTACACTTGTATGATTCCAGCGCAATTAAGTTATTCGGGAATATTTCTCCATTGATTTTTAAGAGCCATCCATCAAATGCCATTACTGTTCCCGCCTCCTTTTTTGCGCATAAAAATAACACGCATTTTCTGCGTGCTACTCATCGTCATCTGACTCTATAAAACCGATAATATCCTTTTTTCGTACTGCACATTTTACGCCATCTTTGAACGTAAGCTTAATAAAATCATTCTCTGATATGAAATCATCATCCATGATTTTTTCCATAACATCATATCTGATCTGAATTCCATATAGTTGAACTGTGGTGCAATAAATATCAATCATTTTTTTCTCCACACTCAAAATCTGAACATTCTATTTCACAATGACATTCTAACATAGACGCATGGTGAAATGCGTGATTCTGGATATGAATTAAAATTGAGTTGACATTTTCTCTATAAATTATATTTAACGGTCACAATTCTGCTTTATTTACGTTTATATTGATGCAGGATCCATACCCTGCAACCTTTCAAAGGCGACACCATAATGTTACCCCGGTGCCGCCTTTCTTACACACGAAATAACAATTTGAGTCAGAAGTTTGCAGCAAAAGATATTAGCAACGGAAGTCTCAATCAGATAACAACAACAGGATTTTATTTCGGTAGTAACATTACGGAAGTAACTCCATATATAAAAAGCCATAAGTGGTGTCTTATCAATGCTTATGTTAGCGGAAACTCTGCAAGCATATTTGTAATAGCTGGCGACGCTATGGCTTTAAGCATTTATCGAAACGGCGATGGAGTATACAGTTATTATCCGATTGCAACAAAGTCGGAGTTAGAAAAATCTGGAGTTTGTATTGGTGGTATACACATTCATAGTTGTGCGAACAAGTCCAGTGCTACAACAAAGAAATTTACTCCAACGAATGCTAATTCCCACATGGCCGGTCTTCTGATTGTGGACCAGAATAACAAGACAGACGTTTATTCCATCGGCCGGCTATCTGGTGTACAGCCGTTACTGAAAAAGTCCGATGCTGATTTACCAACAATATCCTCTGGTGTATTAAGTGTATCGCTTGTTGCGTGGGGATCCATCGCATTTGTTAGCTTTGATGAATTCACAATATCATGATTTAATGAACTTGGATAGTTAAAATTCTACCATGCACTCCACGATGGATTCGAACCTGAGTATTTTCTGAATTTGATATAATTTGGACTGTTTAAAATCATTTGGGAAAATAAATTATCTGGAAATTGAACAAATATACCCCATCCGATAAAATCAGATGGACCATTTGTTATAGTGGAAGCTGATTGAATGCTATAAATTCCAGGTGCTATCGCAAGATTTCTTCCTCTGTTTAGATCGCCAGCTATAACACCACGATACATTAGGACAGTATTCAAATCCGACTTTGAAACGCGTTCGCTCCACCCACCATCTTTATCGTATGTCGCGAATACACGAGTTCCAGCGGTATTGGTCCCGGCGTAGATTGCGAACCCGTAACCGTAACCCTGATTGCCACGACCACCTGCAGTAATTAGTGTTCCATAGCCAAAACCGCCAGATATAATTTCAGATGGGCATGATTTTGGTGTTATACCATAAGTTGAGACCTCAACAGATTCTGTGATAATTGTTGCAAGAGATTCCCCTTCTGGAAACCATTTTACATTTCTACCGTTCAATTTCTGACTCAAATTGTTATATGATCCGTAACTACTGCGAATTTATCCGCTCTATGATCCGGTCTATTCTCTTTGACACCGTACTCCGATCACAGTCAAGTTCAGCTGCAATATCATAGTCAGACATTCTCTCCACATATTTCATGATCAGCAACTGCTTGTCTTGTAGATGTTCCGGCGGAAAACTTTCCAGATACTGCTCGATATCCAGCTTCATGTCCTCGAAAAGCTGTTCATTGCCTTTGAGGTCGATGAGAAGTTGACGAATAGTCTTATCTCGTTCTTCCGTGGATTTCACGGTCGCTCCGGAAACAACAAAATGACATTCTGTAAAAGGAAACTGCTGCATGGATCCCTTAACAACTCCGCATACCTGCTGAACCGGATTGTCTTCATAGTGCTTAATCCGGCGCCGAATGCGTTTTATTTCTGATTCCAGATATGTATAGGTCGCCAGATAATCCCTTGTCAGAATCTTTATCATAGTTGCATTCTCCTCTCTAAAATAATCGTCTCATAACCTTCACTTCTGCTGAAGTTCCGCTTCCTTTTGCAATAAATACCGCTAAACTGGCAAGCGCATCAGGTGCATCATCATTTTTGTTCTTTCCGTTTATCGTAAAGCTATAAACATTATTCATGAATTTTCGATACTCAATGTTTTGATAACCACTGTCCCGAAAATAAAAGTTCCTTATGGCCTGTGCATTATCCCAAATTCTCTGTTCTTTCCGCTGATGTGTTTTCGACGCACTGCCACCAGTACCAAGGATCATCTGCTGTGCAAATTTCGACACCAAATTGACTTTTACGCCCTTTTCCTGTAGCATCTTGTCAATTTCATCCTTGTACATTTCTCCGCCCGCATTCGCCTCAAAAAAGGCATTGCTGACCTGATTCTTTATCAGAGTTTGTACTACCTTGGGCTGAGTAATCGTTTTCTCACTGTTGTCAAATACCACATCGTGAATATAAACGGATCCATCGCTGTATACATAAGCTACCGGCATCGCCAAGTAGTCAGATCCACCCAGTGCGACGTCACATGCAGATACTATTTTTACTGGTTCCTCATTAGGAAGAACACCATTATAGAAGTTCATATGCTCCGGATTAAATACAGCTCCATCACGCTCAATTGGCTCCTGCTGACACTGGCTGAACCATGATGCCATATCGTCGTTTTCTTCAAACTTTGCCCGTTCAATCCGGTAATACTTCGTGCTGAATCCGAGATTATAATCATAATCAAAATTGCTTTCATCTGTTTCTGGATCCAGTGCCGGTATTTTCAATACATCCCATCGAACATCCTTTGCCTCAGGATTGTTTTCGAGGAATGATAATCTGTTCATATAGATATCGTGCAGGCTCCAGATGGTTCCGTTGTAAATAACCTTGCATTTCTCTTTCTTACGCTTCATCAGGTTATTATCAAAAATCGTTTGTTTTCTTCTAAGGACATCCGGACTAAGGACATCTTGTATTCCTTCCAGAATATCATCAGCAATTAACCATCCAGTCGCATCGTACAGTCCATTCAGACCAGATGTCAGTCCCTTACCTGACAATGATTTATACTTTTTCTTTCTCTCCAGATCAACTGTATTAGCCTTAGCGTCTGTGTCTACTATCTTCGCCTTTGGAAAAACATCCTGATGGCAATAAACAGGATCTGTCCATATCTCCTTAACTCCATCGAGAAAAGCGCCTCCAGCATCCTCTTTATACGAACAATACAGATTACTCAGCTCTGTATTTCTGCAACAATGCCAGCTTATCCCCATTGTAATGATCTGCGTCTTTCCTACTCGGGCTGGCATGTGTATAAACAGTTCATCCAGTTGATCATCTTCCAGCATTTGCAGTTTGTTGACTACTTTAATAAGAGTTTTTCGGCGAGGCTCATAAAACCGCTGCTGTGGCTTTCTGTTTTTCTCTATGTACAAACAATAACTGTCCAGTAAATACGGCGCTTCAAATAGCATCGTATCCCAATACAACTTGTCCCACTGCCGGTCTCCGGTCACTGAATATCTGTTGGCTGCCCATTTCTTGATGTATCCAGAATATGCCATGATGAAATCTCGACCGGCCAGTGTAATCTCTGGGTTATCATCCATCGCATATTGCAATTCCGCCAGTAAATAGCTCAGCGATTCATACGACGGCGGGGATTCCAGTTGCCGCTTCAAACCGTTTATGATCGTCCTGTGTCCTTGAAAGTCCAAAAAACAGAGCCTCCTTCCTCTGATATTCAAAGGTCGAAGGCTCATAAAGGCTCTCATTTAAATCGACATCAACAAGATTTATTCTGCAATTTTAACAATCGGCGTTGAATATCTCTGGAAAATCAATGTGAACCCATAGATCCGAAATTTTCCATTGGATAGTTATGTTTATGCGTATTTGCGAAAACCTTAATCAAGCACTTTTCAGACTTATCCTTAAATACACATTCACTACATCGAAACACTAAATCGTTCGACTGTTCTGTTTTTTGACAATTCATACAGTAATTTTTCGTAAAGATATCCAATCCCTCTACGGCTTTGGTAATATCATCTGAATTTCCGTTCATGAAATTTGACCTTTCAGTTTGCTGTCCCATTCTAACCCTCCCATACATGCACGATAAATTTTTTTCGGCATTTACTATTTTTACATTTATACGGCATCTTTAAAATTCTGGTCTCCGGAAGAATCTTCACAGCTTTCTTCCCACACCACGGACAAACTGCCCAACTGCTGTTGTCTGGAAATATTTTCACCGACGCAATACCGTCAAATCCATCCTCTGGCGGATTCATACAATGCCGAAATTTGTCTTGAGCTATATTCACCATATTCATTATCTCACCCTCGCCATATGCTTTTCCCTCACAATATCATAATCTTTTATAGTATGTCTTCCGTTTTTATCAACCTTAATGTTTTCAAATTCGCATTGAATAGATCTTCCATCCACATAACTGCATGATGCATGAAAATCGATGGCTGTAACTCCTTTTTGCCATTTCCCGTTGGCATAAAGTTTTACAAACTTACCCTTTTGCACTCTAATGATGATATCACAGTGTTTCCTTTTCATTCTTTTCAAACTTTACCCCCGTATCACACTTCTGCTTGATCCGTCTCAACTTATCGACTTCTTTTACCAAATTGTGCGGTATCTGAATGACTGTTATCAACTTATCGCCCGTGAATATGTATGCCTTGTCCGAATAGAGCCGAATTTGATTCGCCGTGCGTTCCTTGAAGTACAGACTATCCACCCATTTCTTCAAGTTTCCAGTACAATCACCATGCCGAAGTCCGTTTTCGTATGCTATTTTTGCAATCCGGTCAGACGACTTCTCTTTTAAGCCACACCGTTGTTTCATTCTCTTCTTCGCATGTTTCGTAACAATCAATCAAATCCACCTCTTTTCGGGCAAAAAAATACCAACCACCGAATATTGATGGTTGGTAAATTTACTATTGTTCAAAAAATTGTTTTCCAGATAAAGGCGACCATGACAAAGCATTCACAGGTCTCACACTTGCGACATGTTTGACATTCTTTACTGGTCTCACACGTTTTACATTTTTTATAGGTGTTATTTTTTTTACTGGCTTAATCGGACCACTTCCTGTTGCATTCTCGGTAAAGAATACACAACGTCCATTTTTGTCACGAACCCAACCGTTTTCATACCAACCGAAATGGTGCCCGTTATAGCCGTAAACCTTATTTTCATAGAAATATGCAACCGGATTTCCCTTGAATAAGTAGATGGATTCATCGTCTTCAGTATACGCAACTGGGTTCCCATAGGAATCATAAAATGTCATATAATATCCCTCCTTGTACTGGATTATAAGAAATTATACCACTCCAACCACCAATATTCAATTCTCAATGTTCAACTGAGCCAGCGGGATTCGAACCCGCGAATGCAGGAGTCAAAGTCCTGTGCCTTACCGCTTGGCGATGACCCATTATTTAATCTAAACCAACTGTCTTTCTCAGATTGCTATACAGCCTTGAAAGGACCGATACCGTAACCGTAAGTTCGTTGATACGGATACAATCTTGCTGGTGCTGATCTTCCAAAGACTTCATTCTCGAAAGCTGATTCCTACTCTTATCAATTTCTTGCATTAGTTCCTTAATTTGAATCTTTGTATTAAGTTCCAGTTCCAGAACTTTATCCTTTAAATCTATATTCTCTTTTTCAAGTTTCAGATATTGTTCCTCTAAAAAATCTCTTTTCCAAAACTGAATTCTATCCGCCATGTTTCCTCCCATGTTATGTAGATGGGACAATGTAATTGCGCTACACTGTCCCCATTGCTTATCAGGCAATCGCTATCTTCTTAAGATATTTAACGTTTCCAACGCCTCAAAAAGATTCGCCGATCTACATAAATCCATGCGCAATATGGAATTCATTCCAGAAGTACGGATTCGAACCGTAATCCTGCTCTCCCTGTTTTATGATGCGCATCGCTGCTTTGCCGTTAAGCTACTTCTGGAATGGACCATCAGGGACTTGAACCCCGGGCCGACCACTTATGAGGCGGTTGCTCTAACCAACTGAGCTAATGGTCCTGAGCGTGAGGATAGCTTTCGGTCTATCCCCAAGCTGTTGCAGTTCTTAGCCACCAGCTGCAACAAAGGCTCTCTGCGTTTATCTGCCGACCGCAGGGATTGGAGAGATGGGGATTGAACCCATACCTTACGATTATGATTCGCATGCTCTGCCTGCTGAGCTACACTCCAAAATAAACATGATTAGGGCTTCCCCTTATCCATCGCCGATGCAATCATATTCAGCCAATGTGACGACAAGTCTGAGCTTTCGGGAGCGACCCTATGCTTCTTGCCGCGGTCAAAGCACATGCAGGATTTCACCTGCAAATTTCACGGTTCTTTCAGATGTTTTTTTCTCAATTCGCTATCGAGGAAACTTTTTGTTTGCTGCCATACCGCTACTTTAACGAATTTCTTGTGTTATACCCCGATTTCTCAGGTTCAATGCAAATCGACTTGTTTGAGATGTTCCATTTAGTCCGGGGTCTCTCACACCACTCACATCAATGGATTATTCTTACACCGTAAGCGTCTTTTCTACGCCGACCACAAGGATTCTGCTTTTGATTTTCTCTATGATGATACACTGCACAGCATTGTTGACGGTTTCCATCTTCTCCACAGGATCACTCTCTGCGGAAAGCATCAATAAATCCAGTATCCCGAATTTATCTATCTCGTTACTGCACATCTCGGCAAGGCTGAAAAACCTCTCTACACCGAGGTAATCATGTTTAAGCTGGCATAGCCGGATTCGAACCGGCGACATTTTGCTTAACAGGCAAGCGTTCTGACCGCTGGACTATATGCCAATGAATTGCAGGAGTGGGATTTGAACCCACGATCTTCGGGGAATGACCCCGACGAGCTGCCAACTGCTCTATCCCGCTTTGTGCGCATCCCATTCGATGATTTCTTGAATCTTCGTAAGCACCTGTGCACTATCAGCGCCGACTATCAAGTGTTTTCTCATGGGCATTGTCAATCTCTCTGAGGCGTTGCGCGTACCTCAGTTCATCTGGGCGCTACCCAGCCTGCATCGGAATGGAAGGATTCGAACCCCCGTCCACTCGGGATCTGTCCCGAATACTCGCGCCTACGAGCTGCATTCCGATAATGTCCCGGACGAACCGGGGCATCGTATGTAAGAAAAGGAGTCTAAAACACGTCCACCTGCACTTCGGTGGAATGGGAAGAGATGGACTTGAACCAACAGAATCCGAAGACACCAGATTTACAGTCTGGCCCGCTACCAATTACGGTATACCTTCCCTTAACCGGCATCGGCCGGTTAGCAATAGTTTTGTTCGTGCCATGCCCTGCACTATGCGGTTTTTAAGAATCATATCGTTTTACCGCCAATCTACACGCTGCTCTTTTACCCTCAAGCAGTAGTCGGGATTGCATGGGCGAGAAATTGCACCTCGCTACTGAGCATTTTCAGCAATCCTAATCTCCATGCAACAACAATTTTAGAGAAGGAAAACTCTGGTTATGGCAAACCAGAAACCATACGGCAGATTCGCTCCGCCTTAACAGCAAACAGCTATATGGAATGTAAGAGGTATTCCCTTTTCGGGAACGGTGCATACAGGATTCGAACCTGTACTGCATTTCTGCAGGACGACTTAGCAAGACGCTCCGCTACCATTACGGCAATGCACCTAAAACGCCATGATAGGGATTCGAACCCCAGACCCTTTCACAGACAGTAAGTTTTCAAGACCACTCCCTCGACCAACCGGACTCATGGCAAAGTAGTTTTCCCTTGATATCGTTCAAGTCGGCTCTGCTTTAACTGCCGGTCATAAACGCTTTTCCAAAATTTAGAAAAGATAATTTCACGTTAGTGGACATTTCAGCAACTTACCACTATGACTGCGTTGCCTTTGGCCCCTTAGCTTCTCAAATGATGTTTCCCGGGATTCAGAAAATGCCACGCCTTTGATCCACCCGGGCTGTAACTACTCTGGATGCCTCGATGGCACACACTGATAGGGAATCCCGCACCTATCAGATCCCTGAGCTCTTTCTGCCCTTCTTACCGGGCTATCGGCTATGAATTTAACCTTGTTTCCCACAAGAAGAAACAGGATAATTCCCAAATAAGCTAAAACCATTTGATACCTCAAGTATTCAACCAGTCATTATCAAGATAATAGAAACCATATACTGCCCCACCTGTTACTAAAATCCAAACGATCCAGAACAACCAAATTCGTGATGATGTCATTCTCTTTATCGCCGTATCGATGCCAACATCAAAGAATCTTGAATTCTCAGATATTGTCCCGTCTCGCAGATCTGTATATATGGTTCCTGCGCATTTTGCCGGAGTAGCATAATATTGAAACCTCACATTTGAAGATTTCTTTATTGTGTCTATATAATGGGCATCTGGTCTCTGGATTTTCTTGTAATCCATCTCAATCCCGAGAAACTTAATTCGGTTACTGTGAACATTTTCACTACCAGCATAGTCCCATGTCCAATACACCTCAGTGTGTGTATGGTGGTTGCCCTTGCTATCCGTAGTCATTACAGTCCTTGTATGCATGGTATAATGTTCTTCGACTTTTTCAACATACAGATATTCTCCGCCAATCTCTGGATATGTCACCGGATCTACTGCTTCCAGAGTCCCATATACGAATGCATTTCCAACAGAGGTGTCCATTCCATACTGAAACTGTTCAGCATCTGTGATTTGCAATGCTGAATAATACTCAGAATTTTTCTGCACCTGATGGGCATCAATCCGACCTGCGATTACAATTCCAAGAATCATCATCACTGCAATAATTGTGACACTGGCAAGAATTTCACGTTTGGTTATCTCCATATCATTCTCCAAACAAATTGGTAGGTGCGTCTACCGGAGCACCATAATCAAGACGCTCATACTCCTGCATCTCATATCCAGTCCAACTAAGAAAAACTCTGGCTGGAAAGCCCTTCACATATTGCTTGTACGCTCCGACCTGCTTGTTATATGCAGATCGATACTGGGCAATTAGATTTTCTGTTGTTGCCAGTTCGGTCATCAACTGTTTGTAATTCTCATTACTCTTCAGTTCTGGATACGCCTCCGCGACCGCAGTGATTGCTGTAGTTACATTTTCAATGTCCGAGGTATTGCTTCGTCCATCCACAATTGCCTGTAGCACTTCCGCCTCGTGCTTATCATATTGTTTCACAGTATCCACAAGATTCGGGAGAAGATCAATTCGACGCTTCTCCTGAACACGAATATCCGATTCGGAAGTTTCAACTGCCTGCTCCAATGCAATAGCATGATTTCGGCTTCCCTGAATCCCGAACATTCCAGCTCCAGCAATGCACACAACACCAGCTATCGAAATTAACACAACTTTCCAGTTTTTCATATCAGTCTCCTATCGCAAAATCAACAATGCATCGGCAATCAGCAAAATCATCATCGCCGCAAATCCTGTCTTTGTTTCCCGGTCATTGATGCTGAGCTTTGCAAAGTACGCCATCATCGCCGCCAGTACAATATCCAGAAAAACAACAATTCCTCTAACAATTATCATCCGTCTGCTCCTATCGTGCCATCGTGATCAGTTCCGAATACGGAAGGGATTCAATCCACTCCCGGAACTGCTGCCACTCATCAAGCTTATGTCCTGCGCGGGCATGATAGATATTCCGCAGCACCGCATAATTCAGCATGACCGCGCGCTTCTGGTTGTAGGACGTAGGAAGAAGTTGGATCATCTGCCACCAGTATTTCTTATCCTTGGTTTCAAGATATTTTTCCCTTGCAACATTCATTGAAGCAATAATATTATCCATACAAACCATCCAATGATGCTCATCACAATTTAGAATATGTTCAATGCTAAAGTCTTCGCGTTCAAACCGTTTAGCATGGATTTTATGCATGGTGCTACAGCTGTTCGCAACCGTACCAATTTTGTAAGTATCAAATTCTTTCCACCAATACAATGGTGCTGTGATATCGACCATGACCGGAAGGAAGCGTATAAACTTTGAATGATCCGTCCCTGCCTTAATCAGACGTTCCATGAGATCCAGATCGTTCTCACCGATTCTCATATGCCCCGGCCAAAACTGACTGTCACTCTTGCCCCAGCTGTTCATAGGATTGCGTGTCCCTCTGATTGTCGCCTGCCATTGATCCGGTGACGGCGTGACTGTATTCTCAAGTTTAATCATCTAATTCTCCCCCCTCTTAGCATATTTCTGTTTGTCCTCTTCTCGAGCAAGTTCACAGAATTTCCATCTTTCCGCCAAAAGCTCACCGCTCCAGCTTGTTTTTCCATCTGGGTAAGTTATAAAGAGATGATTGTCCGACTCTGTTCCTCTGAAATATCTCCTCTCAAATTGATCTTTTTCATCGTTCCGAGCAAATACCGGCGTGTCTATCGGCACCCTGTTCCAGTCAATTCCAAAATCCGTATATTCAGAATTGAGCCACTTCTCAAAAGCAACACCGCATTTAACCTCTGCATTATGAAACACACTTAATATGCACCTATCACATCCAATATCTTTTCCACATTTGACAAGTCGTCCCTCTTCTGTGACAGCAACAATTGAGTGCTTCATCGCAATATCCATGATCTCTTTTGCGAACTTCTCCCGGTTAAGCATGTAACTGCTCCTCTCTCATCTCTTTCTGCAACTCCATCGCCTTATCCATGTACCAGTCCGATTTTGCCATATCCTCATCATGTTTGCCCTTGCTGTCAGCCCGGTACCGATATTTCCATGCATTGCAGACGCAGAAGTTGATGACTGCTTGCATTCCAAATGCCGTAATCATTTCTTCAATGCATTCATGCTGTCTGTTCGTGTAGTGCACTGGATGGTTGACAGGATCGCTGTCTTTTTCAACCTGCGCGGAAAAATCGAAACGCTCTGGATGATTCTCAACGTCTGCAGCTAACTTGCCAGTCTTAAAAACATCACATTCCGGGATTTCTTCGATATACTTATCGTAATTATCGCTGGACTTATTTATGCATACCAGATGTCCATCACATTTTACGCAGTAAGGACAATTCTCACATTCTTTCATCGCGATCCCCTCTCCTCTCCGTCAATACAGCTATCGGTCAGTTCAACCTCTAAGCTGTAATTCTCGCCGTCGGGATTGTTGCAGATCCACTCGCCGTCTTCTTTTATTCTGTATTTGCATTTTCCGCATGTGCACATTGTCGCGTACCTCTTTTTTTATTTTTGAAAAATTTTGAATCAGGTATCCTTATCCCAACGCCTCTTAAAATACTCCGTTGAGAATGTGTGGGAAAAGGCTTTTTTATTTTTCGGAAATTTGAGGGGCTAACTCCGCCCGGAAACAACGCCCCATTAGACCCCTACCCGGGTGTTCTTTCTGGCTGTCTCTATATTGTCCGACGTCTTGTATAATTTTAACACAATTCTGTGTTATGTCTTTCAAACTATTCGTTAAATGTCTCTTTGGCGAATAGTTTAATTTTCCCACATGCTCGAGAAATCCAGTAAAATAAGGCATTTCCAGCCTTTCGTATGTCGCCACTGAATTGTATAGAATTGTGTGGGGCATTTTGCTCGTATACTGTCAGACAATAGGGTCTATTTTCAAGCCTTTATTCTGGTAGATCTTCCGGGGATTCCGGTAACATGTCAACGATTTTAGCCCTTGCGGCGATCTCTTCCCGGCTGTACTCCGGCAGCTGATCCCGTCCGTCGCTCTGTATGATCTGGATGTTATCCCGATAACCATAATTGGCTTTTAGTGCAAACATACAGCCAATATTGCCGGTTTGAATCACCTCATCGTATAAAGTTGACTCACATTCTGATTTCCATTTTTGCGCCGATTTGGAGTGCCCGGACGCTACCCTATACTCACCATTAACCCAAGTAGTCATTGTAGTAGCATCAATACCAACCATAATACAGAATCTCATTAAAGTAGGTTTAATCCTACATGTACAACATATACAAGTATATATATCCCACAGAATATTTAACTCTTTTATATTATCAATATTCGTTTTGTACTTCCTTTTAATATCCTTAAAGAGTTCTGTAATACCTTGAGATGTACAGATATCAATATTGGGATGTCTATGTATATAATCATTAGCTATTTTCATAATCCTGGAAGTGATATTATTTATATACTCTCTTTCCTGCTCTTCTTTATCATCTGTATCCAGAGTTATATCAATCTCTGTAACCTGGTACTTCTCTTTCTCTTTACTATATCCCATTTCTGTATATCTCCTTTCTGACTCTTACAAGTCTATTTTTTATGATCCTAATTCTTCTCTTATCTCTTCCAGATGCTCCATGATCCGCTTTGCATCTTCCGGATCAGAGAGGATCAGTAGCAGCACGCGGAGGCACTCGCGCCGTTGATCTGGTACAGAACATTCTCCAGACGGCGAACAGAAGCGGCATGATCCCAAATCACATTGTGGCGTTATCTGGTTCAGTATTCCATTTTGTGAGTTGTTTGTTATATCTGTTCTGTTACTCATGTTTCTAATACCTCTCAGGCTTTCGTTTTGCCGCCTTGCCGCCGTTTTCTCTTCTTCAGCGATAATTTCCTTGTCTCTGTTCTTTAACGCCGTTTAAAAGGCAAACAAAAAGCCCTGACGAAATGGCACAGACTGTTAAATCTGTCCTATAACGTCAAGGCTCCGTGAGCTGGTTATACTTCCCGGCATCCTTCCGACCCGGGGATCATGTGCAAGATCAAGATGGATCCCACTCCCTCGCACATGCGATATATGTAATTAACTGGGTATACAATAACAGATATTTTTTATACTGTCAATAGCATTTTATCAATAAGGTAAATTCCGACATTTGATATATATATTAAGACCTTACTATACCCTCTTATATAATATATATATTATAATTACCTCGGGGGGATATAGCCTAAGAATGTAATATATATAATATATATTGTCAATACCTAATTTACAATAATTTTAAATATTATAGCTCTAAAAATCCTATATTTTTGCATACAAAAAGCAGACCGAAACTGTTTTAAAGTCCGATCTGCCTAACTTTCTATGTTATGTTTTCAACGTGCTTCCACCACATCCTTGAGTGTATAGAGCCCCCGTCGGCAACTTCAGGATAACTCAACTTTCAGAAAAACGCAAGCAGAAAAATTTAATTTATTTTTCAAAAGGTGCTTGACATTCTATTACAAATCAGTTATACATATGGCAAGGGTTGACCGGCGCAATCTCCCCGAAAACGGCACGCCGGAGAATGTAAGCTCTGCTTTTGGCGGGGCTTTTATTTTGCCCATTTTACAGGGCAAAGGCTCAAAATCGACCCACTGCCCTACGCCAGACAACGAAAAAAAAGAGCCGGCGCGATGCCGACCCTTTACAATATCAAAATTGTTTAGCAAGTTGCCTATCGATATCCTCTATTTTCTTCATAAGCCGCGCCCGTTCTTCCTTCAGATCCGCTTACTATGCCAAAATATAAGTACCTTTTTTAAGACCGCTTCTGAATGTTTCATACTTCACGCCACTGTAATTTTCCCAGCTACCATCCTTGCACTTTTTGTATGGATAAGCTGTGACTGCGCTGGAATTGCAATCAAGGCGTACTCCTCTGACAACTCTTCCGTCTTCTACGTATACGTCAGTATTTTCCCCGATTGTGTGCCATCCGTCTTTTATCATAATCTTTACCTCCTGTGGTTTATAAAACAGCCTTGATAGATAATGCAATATATGCTATACTTTTCCTTACTGGAGAGCGGTGGCAAGTTCCGCCCTCTCTGGATCCTGTGAGCCGTTAGGCTCTTTTTTTATTCCCTTGTTGGTTTATACTCTTCTTTTCCGGTCTCAATGAAAAGTAAGAAATCATTGATCTTCTTTTCACTCCATCCGGCGGCTCTAAGTCCTTCAATCAATCTTGCAACTTCTGTCATCTGCATTTCTTCCATGTGCGTCTCCTTTCTCCGCTTGCCCGGTTACTATCATTCGGTTACTACCTCTTGACAGTTTTTATTATACTATAAGTGCATTATATTGTCAATGCTATAAGTGCATTATTTTCTATATTTTTCCATTCTTGCCAGTTCAGCCGCCACAACTTCTTTAATAAAAGTATTCGGCTTTTCAATTCCCAATTCTTTCATTTTATCTTTTGTTCCAGCCGGAAAAATAACATTAATGCGATCATTCTTTTTTTCATATTCCCTAACTGCTTTTCTCTGGGCTTCTGTTGTTTTCAATTCTTCCATTCTATCACGCTCCTTTTCCTTTATTTTATCATAAGTGCATTATACTGTCAACTTTATAAGTGCATTATATATTTTGCATAATATTTTGTATTATATAAGTGCATTATTTTGTGCAATATTCCGCCTTGTATAAGTGCATTATATTTGTTATCATATAGTCATAAGGAAACAGAGCACCGGCGAGGAAGTCGCCATTATCCGTTACGAGAGATCAATAAAGTATTAAGCCGTTTGGAGTTTCACTGGGTTCGATTCCTCGGGGCGGTGTTTTCCGGAAAAGAAAAGAGGAATAACAACATGATGAATTTTATAGCTATTATGTGCGTATTTGTGGGCGGCTATGGCGTCCGCTGGCTTTGCGAAGTAATGCAGGAGGTAAAATAGACAATTTTTTTCGGTGACGCTTTAGGCGTGGGCGGTTCAGTCCGCCGCCCGAATTTTCTGGATCATATCCAGAATGAAACACTATAAATAGCCGGTTGCACCGCTACCAACGAACACAACCGGCACCCCTACAAGAAAGGAGCTATTTTATTATGGCAAAAAACAACAAAAATGTAAAGCGCTACGAAGTTATTGAGGATAACGGCGGCGGTTTAACGCTGTACGTGTTCGCTGCTGATGGGAACGTTGAGTATGCGCATGGTTACGAGGGAAGCGGCTGCCTGCTCCATGACATTGAAGCAATTGGAAACGGTGCAGACCCAGCACACGATTGGGACGGAAACGCAGAAGACCCACAGGCATACTATGACAGTATAACATCATTCGAATACGGTTGGGAAGTCGTCGCAGACAATGAAGGGCTCTATCCTGAGAAAATGGGAAATTCCGCGCTGCTCGAGTTTGGAATTGAGCGCGAATGATTGAAAACATCATAACAAAGAGAGTAGCTATATACACAAGGGTCAGCACCTTAGACCAAGCTGAAAACGGCTATTCTCTCGAAGCACAAGAAAAGGTGCTCCGAAATTGGTGTTCAGAGCGAGGATATGAAGTATACTTTCTGTACTCCGATCGCGGTATATCTGCGAAAGATATTAGTCATCGCCCAGAAATGAAGCATTTACTTGAGGATGCTAAAAATCACAAGTTTGACATGATTCTTTTCTGGGCACTAAGCCGCTTTACACGTAGCGTACAAGATCTGTATGCAGTCATGGGAAAGCTCCAGAAATGGGATATTGATATGGTGTCATATACAGAGGCATTTGACACGTCTACCCCAATGGGGCGCGCTATGGTCGGCATCATGGGAATATTCGCCCAGCTTGAACGCGAGTTAACCGGAGAACGTGTGGCCGCTGCCATGTTAGCACGCGCTGAACAAGGGAAACGTACCTGCTCCGAAGTTCTCGGTTATGATCTGGCCGGAAAGGATTCATTTACTATCAATCAGAAAGAAGCCGAATATGTGCGTTTTTGTTTTGATCATTACATCAAAACAAAGAATCTTACCCGTGTATCTGAAGAAGCTAAACGCTTAGGATACAGGGGCAAACGCGGAAAAGCTCCGACCGCTTGGAGTATTCAAAAGATTTTAATGAGTCCAATTTATTGCGGTTTTAATTCTTTCGCAGGAAAGCTATATACAGGAGACTACGAACCAATCATTGATATCAAAACATACAGTTTAACACAAGCGCTATTGATACAGCACGGCAAAAAATCAATAGATAGCAAACGCTTAGAAGTTCTCCAATTGTTTTCTGACTCAGCATCTCGGTGACATTGTCACCATCCCGCTTGCTTGGTGGCGCATTTTCAGCGGTTCGATTCCGCTGGCGGGATTTCCGGCATCTTGACAGGCTATGTGTAATTATGGTATGGTTGACTATACATAAGCCTTTATGTGCCGTTCTGCAGCGTTATTGATGGTATGGTCATATTCTTATGATGGCAAGTATAAAGACGCTATTCCGGCGTGGTCTGTCGGTCTCGTGTTGATGTCTTAGCAGCTCCACAGATCCACCAACGGACATAACATCAATATATACATTTTTTACTACAATTCAGTTTTTTCACAACTTTTGGAGAGTTTCTGTTCTGTTTTCCCGGCACCTACTAAAATTCAAAAAAATTCCATTTTTCATTCTGGACTTTTCATGCCAGGAATCGGTACCCCGGGGGGGGCATCATTTTCAAACACCTGAGCCCGGGATTTTCGAAAAAAAGTTTTTTACGCCGCATATGTCTCCCGGATCCGGCGCAGCGTGTCTGGAGTTGACTGTGCATAGTATGCCGCTGTAACCGCCGGGTTAGCATGGCCAAGAACTTCCTGTATAATTCCAATATCGACACCCTTATTCTTCAGATTCATGCCTAATGTCTTGCGGAGCTTGTGTGGATATACCCGGCATTTCACCCCGGAAATCTTTGCAATGCGTTTCAGCGCCGACCGGATACCGGTTTTCTTCAGCGCATTGTGGCTTCCTCTATTCGATACAAAAAGGAATGGGCTCCGATCCGATCTGGTATCCAAATACTTTTTCAAATAATAGCGTGCATCCGTGTCCAGATAGATTGTACGGTACCGGTCACCCTTTTCGCCCTGGATCATAATGTCTCCGGTCTGCCAGTCAACCATATCCCGTGTAATCCCCTCAATCTCTCCAACTCTGGCTCCGGTAGATCTAAGGACCTCAATAATCGCCCGTTCCCGTTCTGTTGTGCAGGCATCTTTAAGTTTTGCCATCTCGTCCTGGCGGAAATAATCGATAGGCTTCTTTGCAGTTTTCCTCTTTTCCACGGATTCCACCGGATTATCTACCCGGAATTTATCTTTTCGCATCCATGAGAAAAAGGCGGACAGATACAGTCGTTCATTGTTGATCGTTGTGTTCTGGTTCTTCTTGCCATTAACGCTTATATTCTTCCGTTCGTACCACTGAAGATAATTGTAAACGTCCAGTTCGTCGATCTGGGTCAAAACCTTTCCGGTCAGTGTCACAAGCCTGTATACTGCATTCAGATAGTTTTCTTTGGTGCGTTCTTTCAGCGTTCGTTTCTTATACTTGAATGCTTCTACGATCATTCGGTTCTGTTCATCCACACTGTCCCTCAATTCGGCCGGCAAAGTTGTAATATCTTCCACGTTGACTCCGGATAATTCCTTTGTCAGTACCTGTTCCAATACATTCATCTCATCAGAACTGATATGATTTTTCATCACCAATAAAATACGATCTCGCAACTTCGTTTTTGCTGTCTGTCCGCTCAAAATAATATCCCCCTTCCAAAATCACTTTTTCGAATGTATGTTCGGTTGAAAAGTTTTTTATATGCCGGGTGTTACCCCGGCACAAAATCATTACAACACTCTATTTTCTTTTATTTCGCGCTTATATTAGTCCCTTCATAAGCATGATGTGAAGCACTCCAACTTTTTGGTCTATAATCCGCAATCATAGCTTCATATTCACCCTCACGTTTTCTATGCAGAAGGTTCTCAAGCGCCTTCTTCTCGGTCTTTGATCTTGATCTTCTCACGCCCCTACTCCTTTCATAAGTGCGCACATCGTACACAATCCTTTAGCACCCTGCTCCTCTACGATATCGGCCAGCGGGCTCCGCCAGCATTTCGCTCCGCACTCCGGACAAGTTGTAAGCCTCCACCCTGGCTTGCCTTTCGGGACGTTGGAACAAAGTGGCATACAGTAGTATCCGCCCCGATCAGTAGACTTCCTTGGTTCTATCTTCACTTTCATCTCGGCCTCCTTAATCAAATCTCAGTTTGCGTCATCCGTATTTTCTTCCAAAAGTCGTTTTCTTATCCTGTCAGACAGAAGTACACAGGCTTCATCCACTGATGATGTACTTTCTAAAATGTCCAAAGTTTTTATATCCAGCTCCTTTCCGATTTCAAAGAATGCGTCTTTGATACCATCCGTGTAACTTGGTTCCTTCTCTTTTTCATAGTTACTACACATGAAAAGTCCTTCTGCGATATCAAGTCCTTTGTTTACGCCTTCCATATATGCCTGTTCCTTTTGCACTCTTAATGCTGATGCGTTGATCTGATATTCTCTTGATTCGCGAATGGCTTCCAGTGCCTTCTTTGTATCAATATTGATTGCGTTATACATTCCAACCTCCAAATCTCAAGTTAATCCTCTTTCCACTCAATCGGTTCTCCGCATATCTGACAAAAATTCTGTCCCAATTCAATTTCTTTGTTGCCGCAAATTGGGCATTCATAGCCAAAAATACCGTTATTGGTGATATCTACTTTGATTTCTGCCATACTTTTCTCCTCCAAATCTCAAATCACTCTGCGTAATAAAAGCAGTTTCCGTTGCATGTTTCGTATCCGAGTGGGCAATCATCCAAGTCCAGAGGGCTTCTGTGATTCTCATCGACCTCGCAACGAGCGCCATCCGGTAAGCAGTAAACTTCTATTCCATCTTGAATCATTAACATAGTTATCGACTCCTTCAAATCTTAACCTGCATCAAAAAGCACTTCTGCATCGGGTAATGAATTGTCTACTGTTTTCCATTTAGCTTCTACCTGTTCATATTTTCTGTCAAACTCAAATGTAGGTCTAAAATCACCATCGCCATCAGAATAAAATTCAACCATAGACGAATGACCTATTTTCCCACAACTTTCCATCCAATGTAACATCGAGCAAAAATCATTAACCCATCTTTCGCTCATTGTTACTCTTATATTAAACTCAACTGTTTTCGCCATATCCACTTCCTCCAAATCTTAATTTTGGTTGTTTTCTAACCGTTTAGCGGCCTCGTCCATCAGACTCTTAAAATTGGATATCGGAAATCCCATGACCGTATTCCCAATTCCGTATCCATACGCAGCGCGGCTCAAACCTCTTAATTCTTCTATGATTTTCTCCGTTTCATCATATTCATAGCTGTGCCTATGTGTGCGTTCATGTGCCTCGCATTCAGTAATGGTATTAAATTCTCTATAGCAATACTCACATGTGTATGTAATTTTTTTATTCGGCATTTTTCTATTTTCCTCCAAATCTTAATCTTCTTGATAAATTGCCTGTCCACACATCGGGCAGAAGTGATAGCATATCTTCTTAAAATCTCCATTAAGGTTTTCTGCACCACATGCCGGGCAAACATATTCATCGACATGTATCTCATTTACCTTCATAGGGATCTGTTTGGACAGTGCGTTTAGTATCAAATGCGTTTCCTTTTTATCGATTGTAACTGTACAATCAATTTCTGCTTTTCTGCATGATCTTATATAGCGTACAACTCTGTAAATTTCGTCCACAATCTCTGCCTCCAAATCTTAATTTTGTATAACGATTTTTACCAACTCTTTATTCCATGCGTGGTTAGGATTTCTTTAATTTCGGCATTATCTTGGCAGAAAAAGAACTCATCATTTAACTCGTCAAAATCCTTATAATACTTTTCTCTAACACTCTCTAAAGTATCGGTTGTATTGATGCCATGAATGATATGCCGAAGATAATAAATCCCATCTATTTTGCATAAAACAACACAAGTCATAAATGCTCCTTATCTTAATTTGCCTTTATAAGATCAATTGCATTGTTCAAAATCCTATCAGCGTTCTCAATATCCTTATCCTGGACTTCTTTTTCCTTATCCGCCCACAGTTCACGACCGGCTCGCTGATTGAAAAACCGAAGCATTTCAAGTTTATCTATGATATTTTCATCATCTGCTGTGGATTTCCACACATTCAGTCTCATTCGCACATACTGTTCCGGCGCGATTCCTGTATCCTCATACTCCTTCAGATACTCCCTAAGTTCAGCCATCGCCCACCCCATCCTGTAAAACAGAGCAAGTCTTCCTTCTGGTTCTTCCAGCCCATAGTAAAGCATCTCATAAATCACATCATCAAAAGCATCATCATCTACTTCCGGCAGTTCGATATTCATGGACACCGCCATATTATGGACCAAGTGCCGAAGTGGAATATCCGTATCATGATCCCGATACCATGCTTCTTGATTTTTCAAATACATACAGTTATGAGCCAATTCGATTATGCTCATAGCATTGACAGGGTTATTAGTCGTAATCCTATTCATCCTTCACTCCTCCAAATTTTAATTTAGTTTTGCCATCATCCACCAAGGTTTGGCATTACACAATCCCATACATAATCATCATACTCAATTTTCTTATCTTCCTTAAGCTCGCCTTTTTCAATGAGGATATATCTGCTAAACTCCATACCCTGTTCAAATGCTTCAATTTTAATATCAACATTGTACTGCTTTGATAAGTCAATATATGGATCGCTTAATATATCCCAAGCCCCCTTCATTTCAATAGCGATACAGGTATTTCCGTTTTTATCCTCGTTTACTCCGATATCATTTGGCTCAACAAAATTTCTATGTGTACCTTTGATGTATGCTAACTTGCCAACATAAACGCATCCATCTTCCCGATTTATTTTGATGGCTTCTTTGTCAATTTCTTCTCGTATATCAAACTTAGGTTCATTGATAATATTCCTTTTCCAAACTTGAAGATTTTCAGCTAACAAGTCAAGCACCTTCTCTTGCTTGCCTCTAATTTTCAACATCCCTTCACACCAATTTGGCATTGTATTTTATCCTCCAAATCTTATGTTTTCTGGTCATTTATAATCTTCAAATCTTTTTACCGCCGCAAAGGCAAATCTGGAATTTACCCAGCGCTGCAATCGCTTCAGATCAGATCCCGCAGACAGCTTGTACTTGTCATAGATCATCACATACGGGCTGTATCCCAGATCTCTCAACGTATATATGCGCTCCAGATCCTGCTCCAGCGTGGTGTTGAAACCACACAGGACATATACGCTCATCTTCCGGTAGTCCCATCCTGTCTGCCGCTTGAACATCTCAAACTTTGGAACGATCTTATCTTTATCCTCGTACCGGTCCCATGCGAAATGGATTTGTTTAATCTTCATCTCCTTGAGGTATTGGGCTTTCTCTGATGTCATGATTCTGATATCGCATCCCTGTGAGAAATCCACCCATGCTCTGCTATCAATAAGCTGCCGACTCAGATCCCTCCAATCTCGACAAGAAAACATGTTTGGATCCAAGAGCACTATGTTCTTTTGCCCAGCCCAGAACTCAGATAGATCAGCTACCTTTCTGCTACACCGCCCTTCTTTTTTCCCGACAATGCAAAAGTCGCACCCCCGTGGACATCCTCGCGTTAAAAATCCATACGCCGTATCCTTGCACAGATCCGGGTATAAGCCATAGTCCGGGTAGATATGCTCAATTTCTTCCGGCAACGAATCCCCGCCAGACGGGTATGTATATCCGGTACCGCCTCGTATGATCTCCGTAGCGCTCACAGGATGTGGATAATCTGGCGTGAACGTGAATACCTTGCTCATATATACTTTGTCTGGCGGATTGATCCATGCAGTCATCGGATCATACCACTCTACCAAATCACCTTTTCTCTTATGCCATGCTGACAGTTTCATGAGTGGTAAATTTGGGAAATTATGCCCGTCAACATCAATCAACGCTACTCTCATCACTTCTCCTTGTCTTAATTAAAGAACAAGCTCCTCCCGACATTAATGTCGGAATCATCTTGGCGGGTGGTCCGCCGCTATTTTTCTATTCTGTATCGTCAAACATTGATATCTGCCCTTCGATATTGTCATCTTCCATCCACCATCTGAATACTTCCTCTGCGCTTTTCCAACCAGAGTCAACTCGCGAACCTCTCACAGATCTTACACGTAGCATCTTTTCAAAAGCTCGCTTATATGCCCGCTCGTATGTCGGGAAATCCGCAAACTCTTTCTTTCTTTCCTGCAAGAGGGCATCCGATACAGCCTACACGGGTATATCCTATCTGATAGAGTGGGTTATGGTGCTTGCACTCATGCCAATAAAAATCCCATATGTCAGAATCTTTCCAGTCTATGATCGGGTTGCATACGGTTTTTGCTTTCATCTCACATTTTTCAATTAGCCGTCTGCTCGTATCGTTATCGTTCGCAAGCATGACTTCCGTACTTGCGGCAATCCTTCCTGCTTTCGTTGACGCAAGATACTCAAATGCTTCTCTACCACGTCTTTGTGCACTTTCCGCCCACCGGACTCCCGTTGCAATCATTCTGTTTGCTCCGTATCCCTCTTTAAGGCTTTTGCAGCAGTATCTGACGGTCCTGGTTGGCGGCATGAGCTTCTGTGGGATAATATTCCACATCGTCAGAAAATGCCCGTCCGGTTGTCTATGGTAGTCGATATCGCACGCAATACCGGCAAGCTCCAGATCTCTGAATGTATCTCGTATGTGATATACAGTCGGCGGTGCATCTACCGTGGTGTGCGAGTTGTGAACCTCGAATGGAACGCCGGAACGCTTGAAAAGTTCCAGCATCACATCGCTATCTTTTCCGCCGGAATAAGTACAGATCAACGGTTTTCCATAGTGGTGTAAGCTCATTTCCGATGCCATCTTGATTCTCTCAATGCTCTTCTGTTCGAGATCCATTGCTCATCACCTCCGGCTTCCAGTCCTCGCATCTCAGCTCTTCTCCTGCCTTGTTCCAGTCACATGCGTACTCATATAAGCAATTATCACAGCGTTCTTTTTCCATGCTCTCTTCTCCATTTCAATATTGATTCATCCGTCCAGTCAATGTGCTGCCCACAAGCCATACAATAACCAGCTTTGTGGTCTATATAGCTATAATGCGCATGACATGTTGGGCACTCCCACATTTTTATGGGTCGTATCAGATCAGCAGGGTTATAATTGATAATAGGTCTTGTTGCTTTACTTTTCCTAATTGCAACAGATATTTCAGTGATTCTTGTATCGTCCTTTTTCTCCCATCTTTCCCAGAATCTTCTTCTCTTCTTATCCTGTTGATCCACATCGATGATTAAGTCAAGCTCTCCCGTGATCTGCGCTACATCGGTAAATTCTTCGATCACTTTAGCTCTCGCCGCTTCTTCTGTCAGCGGTGTAGGATTTTCTCCGCGCAATACCCGCGCCAGCTTCAATGCTGCTTTCCCAAGTTCGTTGCATTCCTCTGCTAACTGCTCATACATTGCAGGCTCTCCGATTGCGTCTACCATGCTAATCTCTGTCATACTGCTTTACCTCCTTCTCCGATTTCTCTATTTCACGGTCAATAGCATGATCCACAATCTTCGCTATTAGGACAATTTCCGCCTTCGTTAAAATCCCATATCCCGTAGCTGTGTGTATGATTTTTCTCAAATCCCGGTTGTCTGCTGGCGTGGACATTTCATTTTCATCTGCCATCTACGGCTCTCCCTTCTTTGTCGCATCTCTCAAACTCGATAACCCATACCCACGGATTTGCATCCCATCCGTAGCTGTCAAGATCGGATTTCTTAATTGTGCTATTCCATAATTCCCTACCAAACAACTCTCCCATAGTCATGTCACAATATTTAATACTGCTCGTACATGGACCATCTAAATCGCAAGTATGTCCATCTGCTGATACTCTGGTTAAGCATGGCGGTTTAAATTTAAATCCTTCATCCCACACTCCATCCTCGTCAATATCCTGTAACCGCTCCACCCTTACATCTGTGACCTTAAGCCAGATACGCGCCGCTTCTTTCGGCATGCGGATAGACGGGTGCCACTTCGCGTCTCCACTTATTTCATCTGTTGCCCGATACATGTAGCAACCACAAGTTTTATCCAAAACGCTTTTCTTTGGTTCTTTGGGGCAATTTCCTCTTTCGTCTCCCTCACAATTCCAACATTCAAAACGTTCCCATGTTTCCCGGACATACAGGATATCTCCCACCTGATATGGCGGATATTGTTCGTAAAATTCTTTCTCGCTTAACTTTTTGATTCCCGATCCGCCTACTGTATTCGCCCAATCATCATATGCGAAATACTCTTCACGAACACGTTTGTTCGGCAGCCGCCGTGTGCATGTTTTCTGTCCGGCAAGGATTGCTCGGACCATCTCAGCATTAAACAGGATCGACTTCTTTTTATTCTCCATCGCCTTTTCCCTCCATGTTCGGGCACTTTGAAAAAAGATAATTTCCAATGGCAGATATCGGTGAACTTCCTTCTATTCCATCTCGTCCATACTCAATACGCCATCCATCATAATCCTCATAGTCCTCTTCATAATCTTCCTGATCTTCTCCCATCATTCTTCCGATGCGATATCCGATAACCTCATGTTCTTCAATATGACCATTATTAACTTCATAGATCGGATGTCCAATTGGAATGGGTATTCTAAAAGTATTATTTGCCATACAGTCCTTCCCTCCACCTTTCCTCAAAGCGCATCTTTTTAAGTTTGATCTGTTCCCGGTTCGGCACCAGGCTAAATTCTTCAGCGCACTGAACCACATCCGTATATTCCTCGATTAAATGGTCCATCGCATCTTCTTTAAGAACTGGCGTGGGATTTTCCCCACGCTCAATTCTCGCAAGTTTAAGTGCTGCATGTGCCAATTCCGTTGCTTCTTCCGCCAGCTGTTCAAGCATCGCTGACGCTCCAATTTTCTCAATCATCATATCTCCTCCAAATTATTTTTCTAAGCTCAAGTAACACATAATCCCACAATCCGGGAATACCTCTGTATTCATATTGCCGCGGTTTGGGTCCAGATCATCAAGGTAGACCGGCTTCCCCTTGCTATCTTTCAAGATTGCATATCCTATTTGCCTTTCCAATCTTGCCCGACTCTCAAAAACCGCTGGAAAATCTCTCCGAATCTTATTCCAATATCCCATGCCACCTTTCGTGCACCCGAGGCAATTATTGTTAGGGTAACCAAGGTCATACATGAGCGGTCGCCGGAAAGAAAATGTCCGTTCAAACAGTCCATGAACCTCTTCCTTCGACAAGCTGCGTTCAATCAATGGGAATTCATGAGCTGCCTGTGGATTCGCTTCTATTGTCCGTTCAGCGCGTTCCTGTTCCTTCAAATCAAATCCCCAAACATAAGTAAGTTCATAATCCTTATGTTGCAATTCCCACTCTTTCCGCACTCGCTTTTTTAGCCAATTCGTACACGGTGCAAATCCATTGGGTGCTCGAAATCCACCAAATACCTTCACGCAATCTTCAACACAACTATATTCCTTAGATTTCAACATCTGTATTTCTTTTCCGATTGTCGCCTCACAATCCCGTATAAATCGTATGCTGTCTGGATGTTGATCGGCAATATCTATGTACAGCCACTCATCCACATCACCTGCTAAATATCCAGCCATAAAGCTGCTTACTCCCGCACTGATCCAACATACTTTTTTCTTCGTCATAACACCACGCTACAAATGCTGTATCGTGGATAAGGCTTCACGCTTCCTATGCTACTTCAATATGGCTTTCACAAAATAGTTCCCACTCATATCTCCTTCACGCTACTGTCAGCCCTTTTCTTCTCGCCACTAATCACGCTTGGCGGTCAACCCGGTTTACCGGGCATTCGTTATTCCTTTCTTTTTCCTCTTAATTTCATAGTTAATCACCTAATTTCAAGGCAAACCGTTGACAGGCACAGTTCTCCATTCTCGTCAATAAATGCAACAGCGAGAAAACTGTTCTCATAGCCCGGTGAATCAAATCCTTCTTCTTTGCTTATCTGGAACGGCACCTGCTTAGCAGTCAAAATCTTTGTAAGTTCGTCTTTCATTGAAAGATCATCGCCATTTTCGTCTTCACGGTACTCAGAATAGTACATTTCTTCATCCAGATAATACTTTTCAATGCATTCTTCGATAAGTTTTTTAATCATAGAATTTCTCCTCGTTTAGTCCCACAATAATACATTGTCGGTTTCTCTCACTATTTCGAACTCATCCATATTCCAAGGCTTGTATACCATTCTTCTCACGTCTGATTCGGAAGATAGCCTCATATTGCCATATCTTTTGCGGCTAACGTATTCATCCAGATCTTTTGTGCACTTCGGGCATAATCCGCCATATTCTCCATAATCCCAAGGTCGTATTCTAATTGGCGCCCCACAGCGATCACATATATTCTTTTGATCGCCATAATCAAGAATATATCGTTTAAGGTTTCGATCATCGGCACTACCAGTTAAAACGACTTCCCCATATGGCTCTGACAGGTCTGAATTTCTTTCGTGAGAACTCATTGACACTACAATGCTGTTTAGATTCAATCCCAACCATATGGGACGTTCAAAATCGCTATTTGCCGTTAGATCATGTATCATTATTTGCCCCTCGTAAAAAATGTTTTGATGCTCTGGAAAAATCCCTTTGCGGGCTTGATATCAGCATCAGCCTTCTTGATGATATTAGAAATACTTCTATCTTCGACCTCGTAATGAGCATCCAGATATTCTCTTAATTCCTTGATATCCTTCGGAGTGTTGATTGTTCTTACGATATGTCTGCCCATTTTCTCAGTCTGGTTGATCATCTTGTCCAGGGTCAGATCACAGTACTCGTCCACCCAATCTCCGAGGTAATAGAACCGATCCACGCATACCTTCTGTTTCCTGTCCTGGAATGTTCCAAACAGGATCGGGTCCTTATCCTTCTTCTCGGCAGCAATTTTGCGTTCTTCCTTGCCGGTATAATCGGTAAACACGATATACATCTGATCAAAAAGATCCTTTGTCTTAGCGATAACATCCACAATCTCATCCGGGATTTCACGCTCATATCGTTCCAGCTCAATAATCTTTACCGGACGGTCGCTTATGTTGCTACGTTCTGTCACCGAATCAATATAGAAGTCGATATCATCCTTATAGATGAAAGTCGTGATTCCCATTCCTACAAGCGCCTGTTCCTTCTCGATGGATTCCATACAGAAAAGAATTTTTCTCAGTCCCCTAATCTGCCCGGTAGTTTTATATTTATTTGCCAGCTCAATGCAGTTTTCGTAAATTTTCCGGAGCTCCGCTGAAGTAACTGTATGTTTTTTGTTTTTGATCTGATCAAAATAATACTGCGGAGTCATCACGTCACGTTCACTGCTTTCATTCTGCCTTAATTCGTCCATCTCACTTATCCTCCCGTTTAACGGTTATTTCTTTGTCGATTTTCAATGGATCTCCATCAAAATTCCAGAGCTGAATTTCCTTGCAAACAGCGCCGCATTTCTGGCACTGAGAAAACTCGCTCCATACCTGATCAATCTGGTATCCATCCTTGATAAACTTGGTATTCACCTCGTTTTCAGAAATCCGATGAATAATGATGCTGCCGCATTTGCCGCAAGTCATCATTCTGAAATGCCCACGACCGTACCGGACGATGTTATATGCCGCCCGGATTCTGCTTTTCAAATCATTGGTCCTCATATCCTGCTCCTTTCGCTTAATTTACCGACCACTCCGCAGCATACAGAACAGTAACTCTGTAATAGATCTCTTTCTCGGTCCTATCGTGCACGCAATCGGGGTTGCAAGCTTCCACTCAGCTGCAGCATCTAATGGTGTAACATTTTCAAATTCTTCTTCCAATTTCTTATTAGACGGAATCGCAACCATCACACCAAAATAAGTCGACGATTCCGGATAATGTTCTTTCAAATATTTGACAAATGTCCCGTCCCTTAAATCCGCCATAATATCCTTGTAACATTCCATCGTTGTCACAATGTAGTTTTTCTCTCCCAAGAAATTCAGCCCATTTCCACTGTAAACATCCTCTTTACAACTCTTGATCTCATAACAGTTAAATATTCCTTTCTCGATACCAGACACAGATATCTGGTCTGCCGGATAAAACAGCATAAAATCAACTCGCTTGGACTTAGTTGTAAATGGATCGATACTAACTTCACTCGCCCAGTGTTTCCCAGCACCTCTGAACTTATCTGCAATAAGAAGTTCACTCAAAAACTTCGTTGTCTCAGCTCTTGTCATTACTTTCTCATCCCTCTTTCCTTATCAGTGCTTTTAACAGTTCATCGTCCATATTTGACATGAATGTGCGATATGAGATATCAGGTTTGTTACACATGAAGTGCTCAATTTTATCAGTGCCCTTTATGAGCTTTGTCGCCAGATTCCGCCAGTTGTCTTGAAACTTCACACGCCGCAAAGAGTCATATCCAATAACAACCCTTTCGCAAGTTCCGTTCACGTCTTTCCGTTTCGCAATAGCTGGATTGACAAGTTCAAAATCCACCCGCCGCACCGCATCTGGAACTTTTGTCACCCACATTTCTTTTGTCCCCATAGCATCCGGCACCTTATCAACAAGTTCTTTCGGCATAAGTACTGAATCGCTTTCTATGTAATACGCATGAATTATGATAGGCAAATGCAGTCTCTCCATGCAGTAAATCACTTCTCCGGCCTGTGGAATCGCCGAAAGTGCATTCCGGATAGTCGGTGCTACGCATATTCTCGGAATTGTCTCGTCTTCATTCGGACATCGTTGTTCTGGAACCCTTGGTGTGAAATTTTCTACCTCGTCGAATGAAACATGGATCAATTTAACATTTTTCATATGCCCAACATCATCTCCATCTCATTGCATCGTAGATAAACGGCAGCCACAAAATCCACATAATATCATCGACTATTCTGGGCTGTACCTCACCATACCAAATAAGCTCTAACGCACTCCAAACAAGAGCGATTGTGATCCACACAATAAGTGCTTTTATCACCTGTGTTTTAATCACTATGTTCACCTCCAGCACTCTGCATTTGATAGTGGATTCCATACTCTTTATAAACTTCATCGGCATATGCTCGGATATCCATTTTCTCATCAACTAAAATTCCGTTTATCTCGCCAAGAACAGCATCTGAGAACTGAATCAGCTTCGATCTCTTATCACTTCCAGCATCTACCGGAGTCCAGTGAAATTTTTCGCAGAGGACCTTGACTGAGGATGCCAGGAGTAAACACATGATTTTCTCCATCCGCTCACATTCCGACTGCCCGCTCAGCAGCTCCTCTCGGGTTTCCCATTCTTTCTGAATATGCTCATCGATTTCTGCAGCGATTTCTTTTTTCAGCTCTTCTTTCTTATCTGCCACTGCCTGACGTTTAATCGCCTCGATCTGATCAAATGTGTACTGATAAGTTACCGGCTTACCATGCATTTTCTCAAGCCTGCGTCGTTCTGCTCTGGTAAGAGTGATTACTTCTCCCTCTGCATTTCTAAGCATGTTTCCTCCCTTCCTTGTAAATCCGTTCTATTTCTTCTAATGTCACATCCACAAACAGATGTTTAACAAGTGCTGTCTCGTGGTATTTCTGCAGTGGTATCTTAATGTCTTCCACGAGCTTATCCCACCATTCTTCATCCTCAACCGGATCGCAATGTGTTTTGAAAAAGTTCCAAGCATCAACAAAAATGTCCTGATACATCAGTGGCTGCAATGGAGTCATATCCTCTTTGATCCTCTGGATTTCTCCGGAGACCGCCAAAGTGAACACCCGTCCCATCACGCCAATCTGATGTTTTGCAGTCATTGTTTCAATAGTCTTATCGTCAACCTTGTCCCAGTTTTTCAAGCAGCGCATTCCGTCCGTATATACTTGCCAATAGATTCTAAGTGTTTCTTCTTTCATATCCATTCGCCCTCATGTTGCATAGGCATTCAAAGCATGTATCATTTCCGAATCTGCCATCGTAGTTTACACATGTTTTACACGATTTTCCTTCAGCAGCCATAAAGAGTCTTCTCAACCACTCATGTATTTCGAATGGCACGATCTATCTCCTCCTAAGCAAATTTTAACTGTCCAGCATCTTCTTCCTTAATTGTCATATTCGGCATTCTTTGCATCTTGCACATTTCCGGCAGATTTGCCTTGACAAGCGCCGCAGGAAGTGGAGGACAAACGGCGTTTCCGCATCTTCTCACCTGCTCACTCCGCGGATATGTCTTACCCGTATAATCGTGATCGATTATGTAGTCACTTGGGAATCCCTGGCATCCATATAACTCTTTCGGTTCCAGCATGCGCAAACCGATATCAACGATCTGATATTCTGTACCATATATCGTCACAAGCCCGAAACGATCTTGTGCTGTTATGGTATCCAGTGGATCTTTAACGCTTTGTCCCGTCCCTGATCCGTAATACTTCGTCAAAAAAGCTCTGACTTCTCCGAAATGTCCATCTCCGGCAGTAATCGTGTGCAGTGGTTCTCGAATGTCTTGCCCGGTGCCGCTTTTATAAAATTTGCTGATGAAGGATGATACCACAAGCCCATACCGGTTAGATCCATCCACTGTCATGATTGGAGCTTCGATTCCCTGTCCGCGTACCTCATCTTTGGCAGTTTCGGAATGGTATTGAATTAGTATTGGGGCAAGGGTAGCCGTCACAAGTCGATTATGGTCCACTGTTGTGATAGTATCCAATGGCTTATCTGCTTCACTACCTCCTCCTGAATAGTTTCCGCCATACGCTTTATCAATAATCGGAACAAGTTTAGGTTCTACAATCCCAAACCCATGCTTTCCTGTAATTGTCGGCATAGGCTGACGAATATCTCCCGGTTTCCGATCTCCACTATGATTACATTGGATCAAAAATGGTTCTGGATTGTCCAAAATAAATTTTTTAATTCCTCTGCCAATCCTGTCCATCGTTTTCTTTGCAAGCGGTCTAACGGCTCTGATTCCGTATTTCTCTTTGATTTCTTCCGCACTGTCGAAGATACTTGGGCACGGAAGTGAAAAGTCCAACTGTGTATATGCTCCAACATACGGCTTCAACAGCCCCTGTTTCACTGCTTCACTGTCTGCCGGTCCGTGTGTAGGTTCTGGCCATACAATCTGCTTACCATCACATCTCGCGATCATGAAGAAACGCTTTCTCATTGTCGGTGCCCCATAATCTGCTGCCACAAGCTCACGGAACTGTACTTCGTACCCGAGATCAGTGAGCTGCTGCACAAACTTCCGGAATGTCACACTTTGTTTTGCTTTAATCGGATGATGTCCCCGGTTAAGCGGTCCCCATGTCTTAAATTCTTCGACGTTTTCCAGCATGATCACCCGCGGTCTCACCAATCCAGCCCAACGGCAGGCAACCCATGCAAGTCCACGGATGTTCTTGTCTTTCGGCTTTCCACCTTTGGCCTTGGAGAAGTGCTTACAGTCCGGCGAGAACCATGCCAGCCCTACAGAGTGTCCTTTACATGCCGCTACCGGATCTACCTGCCACACATCTTCGCAATAATGCTCTGCATACGGATGATTTGCTTTGTGCATACGGATTGCTTCCGGATCATGGTTGATAGCGATATCCGGTGAAACACCTGTTGCAATTTCAATTCCAGTTGACGCTCCGCCGCCACCCGCAAAGGAATCGACAATAAGCTCTCCGTTTATCATGGCATCACCTCCGGAAAATCTGAGATATCCATCTGCCCCTTTATGTTTTCTGCATCACGTTCGCACTCTTCACACACTGCAGTTTCTTCATCATCCATTTTTCGCTCATTCTCAATATCAATCACAATGGCAGGAATCTTCGCATCAGTTAAAATAAGCACAGCCTTTGGCTCGTACACTTTTCGCCTTTTCGTATTGGCAACTATAATGCTGACAGAGGCATCCTCCGGGTACTTTTTTAAATATTCCTGTACTTCTAAATTTGTCATTATTTCAAGGAGCCCGACATGTCGTTACCCCGGCCGGAGGCTCGGCTCCTTTCATCACTTTTTAGAACGGGATCTCCGACTGATCAGCATCAGAAAATCCCTTGTTGTCGCGATTCCACCCGTAGATTTTATTTTCTGCCGGGAAATTTTTTAGTCGTTTTGTTTCCGGCTCATAATAGAGCTGTATGAACTCGTCCTGTGTACCGCCGTCGCGATCCTTGGCAATTTCTATGACGTTTGTAGCGTTATAGATGGGATTCTCTTCCTTCCAGCCAAAAGTAAGCTTAGAAAGCCGTTTAAAGTCACTGTTCACGCGGTGAATAATAAACGCATTATCCACAGCGTTCGCCAGATCCGCAGTTCCCGAAATATCATCAAGCCTCAGAAATCCCAAAGACTTTCGCGGATGCGCTACAAACAGGATGTGTACGTTATATTTCTTCGCAAGCCTTTGGAGCTCCATCACAAACGCTGTCTGAGCGTCATACTTGGACTCTGCGAGGTTTGTAATGTTGAATGCCATTAAATTATCCAGAATGAGCAGATCAAGCTTCTCTGCCTCGATTAAGCGTTCAAATTGTTCTCCGATTGCCTTGAAGTCATTTCCATACTCGTTGTTGTAAAGCCAGAAGTTCTTTCCGAGCCATTCTGCGATGCGCTCTTGATACTGCCGTCGGACATTGTAGTAGCCCTCAAACTGAGTCGGCTCTGTGTATCCGCGACCGGCAGCCTGCAAATTCATCCATCGCATGAAATTTTTTGGTGCAAGCTCCCCGGAAAAAACAGCAATTCGGTTTCCGGCATCAATCCCATCGAGAATTATCTCTGATATCACAGAACTTTTCCCTGCAGCTCTCAGCCCGGACATGACTGAAACATATGATTTTTTCAGTCCACGCAGTTTCATGTCGATGCCGGTGATGCCAGTCTTTACGAATCGTTCATCTGGCGTTGGAAGATCCAGAATGTTCCGCGCCGTGTAGAATACCGGCTTCCCTTCTTCCGGCTGTATTGCCTTTGAAACAGGCTGTATTTTAACTGGCTGTCTGGAATAGATCCGCTGTTCGTAATCCTGCTGCCGTTTCTCATAGGCATCCGGCTCAAAGAGAAGCCGCACATCATGCCATGTCTTATCCGAGCATGAATTGTGAAAACAATGAAATCCGATAGCACCGGACCGGCTCTGGAAGATACATGCGTCCTTGCCAGTATGCGTTCCATTGAACGGGCACTGATCCAGAACGTATTTGGTTCCGTCGCTGTATCCGGATTTGCGATATCCAAGCCCGAATTTAATCAGCCATTCCTCAAGATCGAACTCTTGCGGGTTGTACCGGTTGTATTTTTGCGGCTTCTCAGGCGCTGGAAGGAGCTGTGCGAGCTTTTCTAAGTAAACCTTGTCAGTTGGCTGGCTACTGCCTTCGGAAAGCATACAGCTCATTCTGTGAGGTCGTTCCGGCGTGTTGCTCCCCTTCCGCGCCATAGTGCCGTAAAGCTTACAGATTCGTGCCGGATTGTAATTCGTCGTATCAATTGCCACATCGTCAGTGCTGAAAAACATATCAAGCACTTTTAAGCACTTCTTAAGCAGCTCCTCATTCTCTTTGTTGTTCTTGAGCCGGATCCGGTACAGAAGATGGATTCCGTTACCGCTCATCGCCGTTACCGGTTCATTGAACCCAAGATTCTTCATGAATGCATAGACACGGTTACCGGTCTCTTTCGCCTGTTGCACCTGTTCATCCGAGCTTGAAACTCCGGCAGATCTCCGTGGATCTGCATCCACGAACAGAAATTCATAGCCATCGATATCTGTATCACTGGTGGTAGGCTTGGCATTGGTGATGAAACGGTCTCTCTGCCCTCTGGAGTAGCAACTGTCATTGATGTGGTTCAATGTTATGTAGATGTTTCCAGAAGCCGGATCCAAGGCTCTCAGAGCTTCAAAAGCGGTATCTGCGCTACGGAAGTAGCCGCTGTGAATCCTTCGGTCTGATTCATGACATCTGATCTCGAACAGTTCATTGTCCGGCTTCATGATGTTTATCGCCTTGCGAATCTCGTCAGGCTCAAATACCTTTACTGCCACTGTCCGTTACCTCCGCCATTATCCGGCAGCTCATTAGTCCTGTCATTGTATCTACCTTCAAAGATTTTGGGGAAATTATTCGGACGTGCAAACCATTCCAGGTCGACCATCCAGTTCCTGTTATTTCCTCCCTGTAGCCATGTGCTCCGCCGTACATTATCCACAGCTTTAAGAACATTATCGATCCCATACTTATTGATTCTGGCTACAAGCATCTTATAACGTTTTGATGATGACGATACCTTATAGACGGGGTTCACACCGATTTCGTTCCATGCATCAATGACTCGTTGGACATCCGTCCGACATAGAGTATCTTTAGATACTCTATTATCTTTCTCTATATCTATCTCTTTCTCTATGTCACCAAAACGTAACTGCCCCGTCACATCTCCGTCACATTGTGACGTTTTTTTCTCTCTCATCCGTCTCATACGGACAGCACTTTCAGACTCAGAACCTGTCATTTTTTCAGCATTTGCAAGGTAAAACTCGTCATCATCAACGACTTCAAGCAATCCTTTCTGCTGTAAGAATGTCAGTGTCATACGGACATTGTCCGGGTCCTCTTCAAGGTCTAATGCAAGCTCATCCGCAAAGTTGTCTTCGATCCCTTCGAAGTACAATTTATTGTCCTGTTGGATGGCTTTTATCAGCATTTTGAGATAAATAATTGTGAATGTATCTCCGCCAGCAATTCTTCTCAGCTTCTTAATGGCCTTATCACGGAAGAAGTCATCTCCGAGCTTCAGCCAGAAATACCTTTTTCCCGTACGATCTCCCCCTTCCTGTATTGTTGGCACACATATGGCTTGTCCTTAAAATCTGTTCTCATGATCCGCTTTTTAAACAGGCACACAGGCTTTTGTTTCTGTGTTGTCGGCGAGTATACCCAAATCAAATTCGAACAATGCGCACAGTCTGCCTTATCGCGCCGGTACCCCAATGTCACATGAATATATCTGTAAAGCGAAATATACTCATACATCCCGGTCCCGTGGTCGATGGACTCGTAGATTTCCTTAATCTGCTTGCCTTCATTCAGCTGCCGGATAATTTCATCCTTGAGTTCGCTGAACATGCTAATTCTCTTTCTTCCCATCTTCCATCGCCCCTAAAAGATCCAGGATCTTCCTCCCGGTTTCTTCCGGCCGGCAGAAAATGAACTGCACGCCGTATTCTTCCTGCATCGTCCGCATCGCTTTGGCAAGTGATGTTCCTTTGGTTGCCTTCGGACTCACAAATACCTGTTTTCGGCTTCCATCTGCCTCTCTGATCCATTTTTTCATCTTCGCACGGGGATTTTCCCATTCATCGAGATCATCGAGATTAGAAACGCCGTCAGAGTTCTCTACCAGAATGTAAAGCTTGATCTGATTTCTCTGTGCGAGGATCACCTCATCACGGAATCGATCATGCTGCGATCCGCAAATATTTCCGATTGCCTCCTGGATGTCCCTCTTCGTGTCCACTGATACTTTGTAGGACCCAAGCAAATCCAGCTTCTTGACATCGATGCCGCGGTTCTTCTTCCGGGACAGCACATCTTCAACGTTCTCATCAACAAGCACATAATCGCCGACCGGCAATGGAACTACATTGAGTTCCGCGCCAAGTCTTTCCATACATGCATGTTTGAGGTCATGCTTTTTCTTCTGCTGCCCTGTATCAACTAAGATCTTCATGTCTGATCACCGCCTTAATTGAACGGGAGTCCTGCGTCTCCACCCCCATCTGGAATATTCATAAATCCGTCACCAGACACTGATCCTGCAACCTGCTGGTTGTTGCCCGTACCGCCATTTCCAGCGCTCTGATTCTTGCTGTCTGCAAATTCCTGATCCTCTACAATCACATCCGTCGTGTAGACCTTATTGCCGTCTTTGTTGACATAGGAGCCTGTCTGGATTCTTCCAGAAATCAGTACACGCATGCCCTGATGAAAATATTTTTCGGCGAACTCACCTGCTTTTCTGAAAGCAATGCAGGTAATGAAATCGGTTTCCTTCTGTTCACCGTCTTTTTTCTTAGTGCCTCTTCTGTCGACCGCAAGTGTATATCTCGCAATAGCTGTCGGTTCCTCTCCCTGTGAATAACGTACTTCCGGATCGCGCACTAAGCGGCCCATTAAAATAACTTTGTTCAACTTCCTATCCTCCTGTTTTTGTTTCTAAAATGGATCTTTGCACAATTCGATTGACAGCCCAGACGCCGCACAATCGACATTTACTCCGAATCCTGTAATCTTCTCCATTGACTCAACAAAACGTTCCCGTGAGCTTGAAGAATGTCCTAAATGACACATTATGACATTCCTTAGTTCTGGCGTTTTATTCGCCGAAATAATGTCCATGCATGTATCAAGTGATGCATGTCCTCTCATCACATGTTCATAGTTTGGAATCTCCGAATTAAGACTATTTTTGTCATAATTGGCTTCCACCAAAAAATGGTTGATTCCCATATTTTTGAAGTTATAACGAATGTATGAAAAATCAGTTGCAAAGAGCATTTTTCCCATTGATGGATGAGTAATTAAATATGCATAACATGGTGTATCTTCATGTGGCACATAAAACGGAATTACTTTAAATCTACCAATTTTTTTAGCTTTCTTTTCCGTCAAAGAATACAATCTTTCATGCCAATCTTTTTCGATATTTGCCGCCGTTTCCGCATTCGTATACACAGGGATTCCTGTCTTTAAAAACTCTTTTACATGCCCGGCATGATCCTTATGAATATGGCTGATTAAGCATCCGACAACATTCGAGATTTTCCATCCGATTGCCTCTTTTACGGCAAGTAATGGCATTCCACATTCCAACAGCAAAATCTCATCTTTTTCAACCAGCGCATAAGCATTTCCCTTGCTACCGGATCCGATACACTTAAGCTCCATATTATTCACTCATCCAGGATTCATCGTTTGATGTTTTCTTTTCGGTATCTTCGACCGGTGCTGATACCTCGTCTTTTTCCGCATCACCAGCATTCACGTCTTCAACATCGTCGTCTACCTGAAACTCCTCGGAATTTGCATTCTGATTGATTTCATAAGCAACATCTTCAGCGATAATATCGACATTCTCGCGGTTATCATCCTTTTCAATGCTGGCAACGACAGCAGAGTCACCGTACTGCTGCACGATCTGACGGCAAGCTCTGGAAGTGACTGTTTTCTTCGCCATCATGTCTGTAAACTCCTTATGTGTACCGGAGTTTTCCTTGTACCCGAATCCTTTTTTCCACGCTGTTTTAATCTGATTGATGTTCATCACTTCGATATAACAGCTGCCATCATCAAGAGCAATGACACAATATGCACCTTTGATTTTATCCACATCGATATTGGCAAAGTCCTGCTCATGCTTGTCCAGAATCTTTCGACCGTTTTCCAAGTGATACTGGAAGGTATCTCCCTCATAAATTACCTCTGCGTCGATTGTTTTTGCTCCATAGCGATGTGCCATAGCCTTCCAACCATGATATGAAATCTGACACTGAAGCTTTCCGCCATAAGCGACCGGATAGCACTGGGCTTTCTGCATATTTAAACCTTTTGTCACCATCTCCATGAGACAATTTGCGATGCTTGCCTGCGAACAGGTATTCAGAACACATTTTCCATTACGATCTGTCGTCTCTTTCAGTTTTAAATAAGCCCCCATCAGAGCATTTGTCGGGTTATAGTCTTCCGGGAAAGTAAGTCCGTACTCCTGCTTCTTAACCAGCTGCTTAGAAAGCGCGTCGATGAAAGAATTATTGATTACCAGTTCAGCCTGCTGATGAGGTGTCGTAACTTCCTGCTTATTTGTTGCCATGATTATTTATCTCCTTTCTTTCCATGAAATAACTGCATCAATCTCTGCCCAAACGTCATCTGTGCCTCATTTAACATCTTCTTTGATGCCGCATTTCTGATCATATTGCCTACATTATTCTCCAAACTTCTCTGCTCCTGCTGATACTTGCGGCTGCTTCTCTGTTTATGTTTTAATGCTGTCGCCATATTACTTATCCCCCTTCATAACACTTCTTAAGGAATCAATGCTGCCAAACAATTCATCAAGGATTTCTTTAGCCATCTTCTCTCCTGATGCGTCCCTTGATAATTTCGAATTTTCATAAACCGTATCCAATAAAGTTGTTGTCACTTTTTCACCAAGAGTTCTTCCTACATTAATGCGAATTGCCCTTAACAGCTCCTCAGCCTCGTACGCAATTTCTGCCGCACTTCCATTAACTAAAATTTCCATCTGATTGTTTTTATTCTCAACTTTAAGCATTCTCGTTCTCCTTCTCGATTTTTCCAGTAATAGTTTTGATTTTATCTGCAAACACAGCAACTTCCTTTTCTGGAACATTCACCGCCGTCACAAAACCTTTTGCCATTGGATTCACCTGTACATGATCTCCAACTGCAACATCTTCCGCTGAACGGTATGTGTACTCTCTTCCGTATGGCCACCTGTCTTTAAGGAACCGGCATTTAATAAGCATCATGCTGTCTGCACCTCCATTTCTCTGTTATCCTCTCTGCGGAGCACGATCAGCTGACTGTCGCACACCGGAAGTCTCCAAGGGTCAAGGCTTTCCGCATCATCCAAAATAATCGGGCACTGAATGCCAACAATTTTCTGGATAGAAAGTGCGATGATCATCTTCGCTTCGATCCGGCGTCCCTTATTTGCTGTATCTTTTACCGGATATCCATCAATACACGGTTCGCAGTAATCCATCTTGTATCCGCCATTCTTAGTAAATGCAAACAGGTCCCATGTCACTCTGCCGCCGAAATGAGAGTTTATATCATCCACAAGCAGCTCGTTTTTCTTCTTGTCCAAAACATCCAATAAACTAAGAATCTTCTGGCAGTCAGACTTAGCCTGTTCCTTCTTCATATGCTCTGCGCGAAGAAACTCAATGCGCTGTTCCAGTTCTATGTTCTTTGATGCTTTGAAAAACTCTGCATTTACAGAATCCAGTTCACTCTGAATGAAGCTTCTCTTCTGCTGAATCTCTTTTCTGAACTCTGTTCCATCATCGATCTGCATCATCGCTTCCTCTTTCTTCCGAATCTCATCAACAAGTGCGATGTACTCCTGGTTCTCCGAGAGGTCCGGAGCTGACGGGAGGTGACTTAAAAGTGCTTCCAGACGCTCGCATTCCTTCTTGGCAAGTTGTCGCTTCTCCTCGATTTCTTTCATCTGAGATATTGCCGTTTTTCTCGCTGTCTTAAACGCATTGATTTTGTTAACCTCATCCTTGCCGTGATCAGCGATGTCCATGAGGCGGCGATCCTTTGCTCCATGCCATACGACGCGACGCTTATCATATTCGACCCGATGTTCATGCTCTGCCACGGCTCTCTCCTTTACTCTTTCATCCACGACATTTGCATCGAGCGGACGTTTGCAAAGCGGGCAAATCTTATCTGCTTCCGAAATCTCCGGAAGCGGAACATATGCTTCAAACTCCTCTGCTTGAGCGCGGTTATATTCATCGATAAGGCGGCTCTTTTCTGCCTGTGCGCGGGAAATATTCCCTTCCAGACGTTTCACATCCATAGATGCCATCGCATACTCATTCTCGTGCTGAGAATATTTCTGGCGAGCTTCATTTAACTGCTTTTCAGCCGCCGAACGATCCTCGATAATTTTCTTGCTGGCATTGCGTTCGATGTCGGATTTCTTGAACTGCAGTTCCAGGATGTCATTGCTCTTCGCTTCCAGTTCCTTCTTCCGAGAGAGAGAATCCTCTTCCTGCGCGGACAGTTCCTCTAACTGATGGTTCAGCTCACTTTTTCTCTGCTCCAGTGACGCCGTGTCTACTTCTACGATCTGACGATGAACCTCATCGATTCTGCCCGGGTACTCTCCGATCTCTTTATTCAGTTTCGTGATGCTTGCCTTATTCATTGCCGAAATCTCTTCGACTGAATAGTTTTCAACCAGAGAACGGAGATCCGCGAATTCATCGAACTTCTGAATAATATCAGCCTCCGTGATATTCTCCGGGAGCTTAAACAGGAACTCCCGCATCTCTTTCGGATTCTGGCTCATGAAGCCCTCGATATTCATACACATCTTCAGATCATCCATCGAAATTTCGAAATATGCGTTGAAGTCCCTCATGGTCTTCTCCACGCCGTTGATGGAATATGTATTACTGTCTGCATAACTGCTTTCCTTAACGCTACGCTTCTGGACCTTTCTGGCAACAATCTCTTTTCCATTCAGCTCAAGAACCAGTTCTCCAACAACCGGCACGTCATTGATTGGCTGCCTGTCCACCTCCCGGCGAACTTTCGGATTATTTACCAGATCATAATCTACACCGAAGAGAATCCACATGATTCCGGTAGCGATCGTTGTCTTTCCGATTCCGTTTGAACCGATAATTGTGGTCGTTTTGTCACCGAAGGTTACATCGGCCACCTTAAATCCCTTGAAATTTTCAAGGTGCAATGACTTGAATTTCACAATGTTCATTGACTTTCCTCCAATTCCGCTTTACAATAAAGCTGTCTTTTTAGTTTTTTGTCCCCTGTGAGTTGCCGCTCATTTATGGGGACATTTTTTATACAAGCCCGGCAACTTTCGCTACCAGAAACACCATGCCAATGCAGGCACAGCCGGAAATCAAAGTTCCTAAAACATTCACAGCTTTATAGATCGGACCTTCTTTTTCCTCCACGATAGGCATGCATGTGATCAAGATCCGGCCGCCTGGATTTGTATAAACTTCGATTCGACCTGCCGTTTCATGATACGCTCTCATTTCATTCATCCTCATCACTTCCTTTCCAGACATATCCCGTAAATTCCCAAAATAATTTAGGGCTTATGTAGTAATTCATGCGCTTGCGGCGATTCACCTGTTCCAAACTGGTGATTTTCTTCTTATCCTGCGTCGCAATGCCAAACGGCAGCCATCCACTTATCAATCCAGCCTGGATCCATGTTGCCTCACGTCCCATAACTTTCGCCGCTACAGCAACCGGAATACTTTTTTCCCCGAACTCCGGAACTCTTGATGCACTGGAAAGCATTCTGAAGATACGTTCAGTCTGCATGTTTCCAGATTTCATCTCGTCAACTTCCGTCATTGTTCATCACACTCCCTAATGTTTCTGTTACCCATTCGGGCAACTTAAAGCAGTCAATCATCTCATGAACATCAGCAATCTGTTCTTTTGAAATTGTCTCGCCGAACTCCCGAATCATCTGCAGTTCAAACATCGAATATGCCACACGTTCCGCAAACGCATTCAGATTCATACTGTCGATTTTTCTCTTGATGTGATCTGCCAGCTCAACCTTTTCATATAAGGTAAGTTTGGTCATCGTTATCACCTTCTTTTCATTCCACGCTTCCATCATTTCGTGATATAATTTATCTACAAAAACGAGGGGAGGTGTTTATATTGAATGGAGAGCAGCTTGCGCACGCTTATGCTATTGCTAAAGTCTTAGGCGCTGAATTATCTCTTGATGAGTTCGAGAAAAAGTATTCGCAGTACTATGAAGAAACCATCAATGAGCTGAACTCAAGACCGGTCGAATTAGCAAAAACAAAAGTGATGCCACGTACGTTCTAAGTATTAATAGCTCGAAGTGCACCAGACAGGGCATTAAGGACTTTTACATCAAGATCAATATCTGTCTTGGAAATTTCTTTTCCCACGGAGTTCTTTTTGCCCTCCTTCAGACAAAGCACATCCTCATGTAATGCCATGGCTCTAAGCCCAACTACTTTTTTAAGTGACAGAAGCTCGTCTGTATCAGTCAATACCATGACTTTGTCTTTCTGAGATAAATATTCCATCGTTCTCACCCCTTCCCATTCCAACAGTTTTCTTAATCGCACAACTCAATAAGTGGAAGAATTTTTTCTTTTTTCAAATGCTCATAGAGGAACAATCTTCCCTTCTGAGTCCACTGTGTCTGCATCACCACGTCTGCCCGACCATCTCTGCGCTTAATCTTAATTGTCTTGCTCGAAACGTAACCTTTCCCCTGGTATGGGTGATAGAGCACCCACTGACCGTTGGTTTTGTACTGGATTCCCATATCATGCAGGATTTTGTTAAGTGTCGTTGCGGTCATGCCATAGTCTTTCGCAATCTGCGTTGTAACCACCAGAGACCGGGACGAAAGAATGGTGTCCACATAATTGGCTTTAGGCTGAAGCTCTGCAATCAGTTTCTGCTGCTCCACCAACTGTCCGCCAAGGAATTTGCACTGTTCCTTCAGACTATCAATGGACTTATTCGCCATCTGCAAGGCTCTCGCCATAATTGCTTCCGGAGAGTTCCATGCTTTTTCCAGATCCAGAAAATATTCCCGGTACTGTTTGCCTTTCTCTGTCCGCTGGATCATGCAGATCTGCTTTGCCATGTCTACGGAAATCTGGTAGTCAACCATGTTCTGACCACCGTGATTTTCGCTTCCCAAATTTGGGTAGCAAGTTTTATAGTCTACATTTTCAGCAAAACCATATTCAGCCATTCTCGGGAACCATGTTGCGAATTTTGTTCCTATTCCCAATCCTTCATGAAGTTCCCTTGCAGATACAGTTGGCTGATCTGCGTCATAATTGACTTTGATTAAATCACTCATGAGCTTCTCTCCCTTCTGAATCTGATCCCTCTGCGAAATACTCAACTGGTACACCGAAGTATTTTGCTAAAAGCAAAAGCTTATCGAATTTAGGAACATAATTTCCATTTTTCCAATTAGACAAAGTCGCTGTAGAAATTCCCGTTTCGACCGCAACTCTATAATCGGTAAGATTCCGTTCGTCCCGCAGTTTCGCGTATTTCTTGTACAATTTTTACACCTCCTTAGCAAAATATATTGACTTTAGCTAAGGTTTCTTATATAATCAAAGTACCACCTAAGTTATTTAAGAAATCAAAGCCTATGTCGTTGTTGTAGCTTAGTTATCTTAGCTACACTCATACAATAGCATAGTTATCTTAGCTTGTCAATATTTATTAGCTAATTTTTCTAAGCTATTTTAGGCGGAAAGGAATCCCATGTATGAAATCTTCGAACAGCTATTATCGAAGCACCATGTAACTCCCTATAAAGTAGCTAAAGCGACCGGGGTAACAACTACAACACTCACTAATTGGAAACAGGGAAAATACACACCAAAGCAGGATAAGCTACAGAAAATTGCTGATTATTTCGGGGTAACATTAGACTATTTAATGACCGGCAAAGAAGAGCCGAAAGAAAAGTCCCCAGAACTGACCGCCAGAGACGAGAAGGACATCACCAAGACCCTCAATAAAGTCATGGAACAGTTCGAGAACAACGAGAACGGACCATTATATTATGATGGGGAAGAAATCGACGAGACATCACGGATTTTGATCCGGAATGCATTCGAGTATATTATCAGAGAAACCAAGAAAGAAAATAAGGTTAAGTATAACCCGAACAAGAACAAAACTGAAAAGTAGGTGGACGATTTGGAAACAATCGATCATAAGATTTGCCGCTTAGTTCGGTACTATGTACGCATGGTCGGCAGCCGGGATCCCGTCGCAATCGCGAAATTCGCCGGGATAGGAATCGCAACCATGCCGCTTAGTAATGTAGCAGGATATTATACACTGGTACAGCGGAAACGATGGATCTGCATCAACGAGGATATACCATCTGACAGCCCTCTGTTTAAAGTTGTCGTTGCCCATGAACTTGGTCATGCAATCCTGCATCGAAAAGAGAACTGTGCATTCATCAAGAAACATACTCTCCTGCTTACGTCCGGTATCGAACAGGAGGCAAACCAGTTTGCTGCGGAGCTTCTGATTTCCGATGACATGCTTCAAGACTATTTCGGATGCACGAACGACCAATTCTGCGCTTGTACCGGATATCCGAAGGAACTTATAGATATAAGGCTGAAATACTAAATATTAACTTAAAGATTATGATAAACGAGCGCTCAGATAACCAAACATTTGTTTTAACCTCTTGTACTTATTTTGTCGGTACAGACATCAAACCAGGAAGATATTCTGTAAAACTGCTTAGTGGGACATTGGGAAATCTTCATGTCAATAGAAAGTATCTTGCACATATCTGGTTTGGAAGTGAGTATAAAAAATTTTGTGACAACCTACGCCTTGAGTTGGGTGCTACTCTTACAATAACGGGTGATATAAAGCTTTTGTTCACTCGTAAAGATAGTGTCAATATTGAGGAAGATATTTCTATTATTGAACAGCAACAAAAAGAAATACAAGAATTAAAGAATCAGTTACGACAGCTAAAAGAGACGATTAAAAATGCTTCAAATGAACCGCTTCCCAAACAATATATCCTCAGCTACGGATCGTATTATGGTGGACAAACAATCCGAGTTGGGGTCTACGATATGAAAATGATCTCTGGAGACGGCTATATAATTGAAAATGGAATCTATCATAAAATCGGCACTGGCGAAAATGAACATATTATTGTCCACGGTATAAAGGTCAGCTCCCGAACAAAAATACAAATAACCAATAACTTAGTTGTTGAAGCTACCTTTATTGCTTAAATTCCAATAAAAAAGAAAACTCCCAGTGCGACTTCCGCAGGTCAAGCCTGCTGGTGATGACACCCTCGCATTCTCTGGCGACGTTTTCTTTTAGTAATATGATAAAACAACTATCTTAAAATGTCAAACGAAAAACCGCCCGGCGCTACCAACACCGGACGGCAATCATAAAATGTCTCTTATCAGATAAAAATCAGAAAAAGACTGTATATACAACCAACTGTATTATATCATTTCTGGAGCATTCTGGCAAGAGGTGTATTTCGTATACCCTTTTAGGAGGAATGTATCTATGGCACTTATGAAATGCCCCGAATGCGGGCTGCAAGTCAGCGATAAAGCACTCTCATGTCCCCATTGCGGATATCCACTTGATAGCGCTGTAAAAAAGAAAAAAGGACGCGGGCCCGCGGCAAAACGGAAACGGCTTCCGAACGGCTTCGGCAGCATCACAGAAATAAAAGGAAAGAATTTGCGCGAACCCTTCAGAGCACGAGTATGTGTGGGGCGGGATCCATTGGGACGATTTATTCTAAAATCTTTGAAACCGAAAACTTTTTTCAAAACCTATAACGACGCTTACGAAGCCTTGATGGAATACAATAAAAATCCTTATGACCTCGATAAGGATATCACTATAGAACAGTTATATGAACTCTGGACCGATGAGTATTTTGAACAGATCACCCCCAGCGCAACAAGAAGTATCACTTCTGCCTGGGCCTACTGTGCTGCTGTCTATAAAATGCGGGTCAAAGATGTTCGGGTACGGCATATAAAAGGGTGTATGGAAGATGGTTTTCGAATTGAAGAGCGCGGAAAAAAGAAGGGAGAAAAGAAGTACGCTTCTGCCGGAACAAAGACCAGAATTAAATCCATGTTCAATCTTATGCTCGACTATGCCGTAGAACACGAGATTATCACTATGAATTATGGACGAGCATTTGATATTCCAGATGACGTGCTCGCCGAAAAAGCTACCGCTCTTGTTCCACATATTCCTTTTACTGACGAAGAAATACAGGTTCTTTGGGATAATGTCGGCAAAGTACCTTATGTTGATTGGGTCCTTATCCAATACTACATGGGATGGCGTCCGCAGGAGCTTGCCACGCTTCGGTTGGATGAAGTCCATTTAGATCAATGGTACATGCAAGCCGGTATGAAAACTGATGCCGGCAAACAGAGGATCGTTCCCATCCATACGAAAGTTCGGAACCTTGTTAAAAAGAATTATGACTTTGCATTATCGATAGGCAGCGAATACCTTCTTAACGATAAAGGCCAAACACATTCCGGTTCCTGGAAGCTCACATACGATAAATATGCCACACGCTATGGAAAGGTTATTTCACAGTTAAAGCTCAACCCAGCCCACAGGCCGCACGACCCAAGAATAACTTTTGTTACCAAATGCAAAAAAGCCAATGTAGATGAGTATGCCATAAAAGAAATGGTCGGCCATAGTATTAAAGATATTACAGAATCAACCTATACTGTCCGTGACTTGGAATGGCTAAGAAGTGACTTGGAAAAATTATCATAACACATTTCGATTTCACGAGATAAACCGTAATGGTAAAGTAGCCGTACATACCTATAAACTTGTGTAGGGTAGCCGTTTATTTGTCATTTACTTGTCGATTTTAATATTTAAACTCCCATTTTTAGAGGATTTCCTGTTTCCGTACAGCAGGCTGCTGATGAAGGAAAATTCTAAAAATCCGAATCGGCAAAATCCACTACCACTATTGTACGGAATTTTCAGTTCGGAAAATTCCTACCCGTGTACAATAACTAAATAGTCATCTACTTGACAACACAGAATCTATTCAAAGTAGAATTCAGGGAGAGCATCGCTGCTCTCCCTTTCTTCATACGTATTTTCGCACAAAATCTATATTCAGGCCACATTCCGCGGTTCTTTATCCGCTTCCGCTGCTTTTCCTTTCAGCTCCTTCAAAATTCCAAGTACGATCACCGCTCCCAGCATAAATGTCAGAGCATCCGCCACCGGCTGGCACCACTGCAGCCCCCGGATTCCAAACCGGGCCGGAAGAACGAACAGCGCCGGGATCAGGAACAGTCCCTGACGCCCTGCAGCGACAAAGGACGCCCGGAATCCGTATCCGATAGTCTGGGTCAGCATGTTGGACATGATGATCCAGGCGGAAAGCGGCAGGGTAAGGCACTGGAACCGCATCGCCCAGGTTCCGATCTCGATCACATCCAGATCTTCCTTCCGGAAGATCCGCATGATCTGCGGAGCGCCGACAAAGCTTACGACCGAAAGCGTCACCAGAAATACCACAGCGACCTTAACGCAGAACCAGAAAGCTTCCAACACGCGGTCATACCGCTTCGCTCCGAAGTTGAATCCACACACCGGCTGGAAGCCCTGCCCGAATCCGATCATGGCGGAGCCGATGAACATCATATAACGGCTCACGATGGAGAGGGCCGCGATCGCCGCGTCCCCGAAGGGGTTTGCCGCAAGGTTTAACGCCGCAGTGGCGATGCTGGCAACGCCCTGACGGCAGAGGGACGGAATTCCTCCGTGGAGGATCTCTCCGTAGAGTGAAAGGGAGAGTGTGATCTTTCCAGGTTTTAAATGAACACAGTCTTTTCTCAATATACTCTGGAAAAACAGGATTCCAAAGCTGATGCACTGGCTTATCGCTGTTGCCAGCGCCGCACCTGAAATTCCGAGATCCAGACCAAAAATAAAGATCGGGTCCAGAATCATATTTAAGATTCCGCCGGTGGTGATCCCGATCATGGAATAAACCGCCAGTCCCTGAAATCTTAAAAGGTTATTCATGGATAATGCTCCCGTCATCACCGGAGCCGCGATCAAAATATATCTGGCATAATCCTTCGCATATGGCGCGATAGTATCGGTGGCCCCAAGAAGCCGCACCACCCGGTCAAGATTCGGCAGGCAGATTAACGCAAACAGAAGTCCCACAAAAATTGCGGAGTAAAATCCCGTGGAGGCGATCCGCTCCGCTTTTTCCGTATCCCGGCTTCCGAGGACTCTCGATAAATAATTTCCACTTCCCATTCCGAGGGTAAATCCCAGGGCCTGGATCATGGCCATCAGGGAATAGCTGACACCCACAGCGGCCGATGCGCTGGTGCTGATCTGGCTCACGAAAAAGGTGTCCGCCATGTTGTAGATGGATGTCACCAGCATGCTGATGATCGTTGGTATCGCAAGGCTCGGGATCAGCCGTGAAATCGGTGTCTCTGTCATTTTTATGTAGCGCTGTTCCTGGGTCATGGGACTGCTCATATTTTTTTCCTCCGTTTCCTCTATTTCCTATACCGAATTGCTCCGCACTACGTGCTCCCACGTCTTCGCTTCGCTCCGGCCGGGTCCCAAGGTCAAAAATCCTCCTGCAGGCAGGCTCACGTCGGACTTCTGACCTTTTGCCCCCGGTATAAGCATAAAGAGCCGCCAGCGGAAGAATCCCCTTCCAACGGCAGCTCTCTATATAATTATGATTTACGCACCCGCAGCCGGACCACGTCATCGGCCCCGGTATACGGCCTGCTTTTTATTATTCCGCTTTCTTACCGCTCAGATACTCATGGATTCCGCGCGCTCCTGCTTTTCCTGCCTCCATGGCGAGAATTACGGTAGCGGCACCGGTTACGGCATCTCCGCCTGCGAATACACCCTCGCGGGATGTCTGGCCATTTGCCTCATCCGCAACGATGCATCTGTGCTTGTTGATCTCAAGTCCGCCTGTTGTGGAGGCGATCAGCGGGTTCGGAGAAGTGCCGAGAGCCATAATGACGGTATCGACATCGATGGTGTAGTCGGAACCTTCGATCTCTACCGGACGGCGTCTTCCGGATGCATCCGGCTCGCCGAGTTCCATCTTTCTTACGGTCATGCCCTTGACCCAGCCCTTTTCATCAGTCAGGATCTCCGTCGGGTTCGTTAAGAGGTTGAAGATGATTCCCTCTTCCTTTGCGTGGTGAACTTCCTCCGCTCTTGCCGGAAGTTCAGCCTCACTTCTTCTGTATACGATATGAACCTCCGCACCGAGACGGAGAGCGGTTCTCGCTGCATCCATCGCAACGTTTCCACCGCCGACAACAGCAACCTTCTTTCCTGCTGCGATCGGGGTATCGTAGTCATCGCGGAACGCCTTCATTAGGTTGCTTCTTGTGAGGTACTCGTTCGCGGAGAATACGCCGTTCGCGTTCTCACCCGGGATTCCCATGAATCTCGGAAGTCCGGCACCGGAACCGATGAAGACTGCCTTGTAGCCCTCCTCGTCCATCAGCTCGTCGACCGTTACAGACTTACCGATAATTACGTTTGTCTCAATATCAACACCGAGCTTCTTCACGTTCTCGATCTCCGGCTGTACGACACCCTGTTTCGGGAGACGGAATTCCGGGATACCGTAGGTTAAAACTCCACCCGGCTCATGAAGAGCCTCGAAGATCGTTACCTCGTAGCCAAGTTTCGCGAGATCACCTGCACAGGTAAGACCGGACGGGCCGGAACCGATGACAGCGACCTTGATGCCGTTTGTCTTCTCCGGCTTCTCCGGAACGACGCCGTTCTCTCTCGACCAGTCAGCCACAAAACGCTCGAGCTTACCGATGGAGACAGCCTCGCCCTTGATGCCGCGGACACACTGGCCCTCACACTGGCTCTCCTGCGGGCAGACACGACCGCAGACTGCCGGAAGTGCGGAGGACTTGCCGATGACCTTTGCAGCCTCTGCGTAGTTTCCTTCTTTTACTTCTTTTACGAATGCCGGGATATCGATCTTAACCGGACATCCCTGTACACATCTCGCGTTCTTACAGTTTAAGCATCTGGACGCCTCTGCGACAGCCTCTTCTTCATTATATCCATAGCAGACTTCCTCGAAGTTCGTTGCGCGAACCTTCGGCTCCTGCTCTCTTACCGGGACTTTTTTCATTCCATCCATGTCATTTCCTCCAATCACCGATCTTAGTCGCCGCAGTTGCCGCATCCGCCGTGGTGGGTATCGCCCTCACGGAGTTTTAAAAGTGCACGGCCTTCCTCGGTCTTATACATCTGCTGACGTTTCATTGCTTCATCGAAGTTTACGGCATGTCCGTCAAATTCCGGTCCGTCTACGCAGGCGAATTTCACCTTGCCGTCTACGGTCACACGACAGGCACCGCACATACCGGTTCCGTCTACCATGATCGGGTTTAAGCTTACGACTGTCGGAATCTCAAGTTCTTTTGTGAGAAGACATACGAATTTCATCATGATCATCGGTCCGATCGCAACGCAGACATCGTATTTCTTGCCCTGATTGTTTACAAGATCCTTGATGACCTCGGTAACCATTCCCTTGTGTCCGTAAGAGCCGTCATCTGTTGTCACATAGAGATTTCCGGCAACAGCCTTCATCTCCTCCTCAAGGATCAGCAGATCCTTTGTCTTGGATCCCATGATGACATCGACATCGATCCCATGTTCCTTTAACCATTTTACCTGCGGGTATACCGGAGCGGTTCCGACACCGCCCGCAACGAACAGATATTTTTTCTTCTTTAATTCTTCGATGTCTTCTTTTACGAAATCAGACGGGTTTCCAAGCGGTCCGACAACGTCGCGGAAGGAATCTCCGGTCTGTAACGCGGACATACGCTCTGTGGATGCGCCCACTGTCTGGAATACGATAGTGATCGTCTCCTTCTCACGGTCATAATCACAGATCGTAAGCGGAATGCGCTCGCCCTTCTCATCCATCTTCACGATCACAAACTCACCCGGTTTGCAGTTCGCGGAAATTCTCGGGGCTTTTACGACCATCAGATAGATCTTATCTGCAAGCTTTTTTGCCTCTAAAATAGGGTACATATCCCATACCTCCTGTTTCTTGGGTCTTTCTGCGCCTGAGCTTTGCGGCACAGAAGTCATACGATTGCAGCACAATAACTGCTTTCTCATCCATCACACACTGATTGCAGATCCGACTCCGATTCATTTTCGGATATCAGACCATTCACACACACTTATTGCCCGCTGTTCTTACAGCAATATGGCAATATTAGAAATAGTTTATCATCTTTTTTTCAGATACGCAACATAGTTTCCTGTATTTTCTGTACTTCTGTATCACTTTCCTGTAACGCAGTGATTATTTGTAACTGTTCAGTAGGTCTGCGCACTTGCTGCGCTGACCGTAAGAAAACATAGGCTGGAAGGCAAAAATCCCATCAGCGAAGCTGATCTGGAATGGATTTTTGCACGTAACTATGAAGGTACTGAATAGTTACGATTGTTTTCACAAGCACGCTTCTTTTCTGAAACCAGCATCTGACAACTCCTATACTTCTCCCAAAGCCAATGCTTTCTTTCCGGTTCTCTCATATCTTCGGAACTCGTAGCAGAGATCAAAGTAGGTCTGCTCGTCACTGTCCGCCGTCACTTCCCAATCCGGATCTTTATCGAGATCCGGCAGCCAGGTGTCTGCCATGTACTCGTAGTCGATCCATGTGATGTGGGCTGTATCGCAGTACGGGAGAAATGCCTCATAAATTTCCGCTCCGCCGATGACATAGATATCCTCAGACTTGAACTGCTTTAAGTATTCCATAGTATCCTTCAGATTGTGAAAGATCTCGCATCCCTTTACCTTGTACTCCTCATCTCTTGTGAGAACCACATTTTTTCGTCCCGCCAATGGCTGCCCTGCCGGAAGACTTTCCAGTGTTTTTCGTCCCATGACGATGACTTTTCCCTTCGTCTCCTCCCGGAAAAGCTTCTGGTCATCCGGGATCGTTACCAGGAGTTTTCCCCTGTTTCCGATCGCCCAGTGTTTATCAACTGCCGCAATGATATTCATGGCTCTTTTCCTCCTTTATATCCCGCCGTTTCTTTCATACTATAATTGTTCAGGACCAACGCATTCCCGCTCGACAACTTTTAATGTCGCCGCCGCGTTCAAAAGAAACGCGAAGTCCGGCTGTTCTTCCTGTTTTACGCCTTTGTGATAGGTCTCCAGCATGACCTGCAGACGTTCTTCCTCCGCAGGGTATTTCTTGATGATCTCAACGATCTCATCTTTTGTCCGTTTCAATCCCGCTTCCAGATAATCCCATACCCGGTCTGTGGAAAATTCTTCCTTCTTTAATCCCGGAAGCAGCGCTGTCCCTGCGTCCTCCGGTGTCAGGATCCCCACATGGGTGATGAATATCCGCTTTGCCCCCGCATGGCGCAGTTTTTCTACCGCGTCTAAGGACATCCGGTAACCGACGAGATAGCAGGGCATATATACCTCGCTGGTAGTCACGCCCACAGTCTCGCTGGCAAAGATCACATCCTGATCCACCATGTAGGACAGGGAACATTTCGTATGCCCCGGCGTCTCATAGACTGTGATCTTATGATCGCCGAAATTCAGGATATCGCCCTCTTTTACGACCCTGTCCACCACAAGATCCTCATCCTTATAATCCGGGGCTTTTAAAAGTCCGGCCCCCTGCGCTGCCGCGTCGGAGAGCTCACGCATCGTCTTTTTTGCTGACGGTTTTTCCAGGATCTTCTTTGCGTAAGCACTTCCATAGACCACAAGATCCGGCCATTCCTTTCTGAGAAACGGGACACCGGAAATATGGTCATAATGGGAATGGGACAGGAGGACCGCGTCTAACGGCCTGTCTCCCAGTTCCCGTTTTATATTTTTGATCATTTTGTCCGCAGAATATGCCATTCCGGCGTCAAAGAGCACATTTTTTTCTCCCTTTATGAGGTAAGCCGCCCGGCTCGCGTCTCCGCAGACGCAGACGATATAGTCGTTTTTCATTTTGTCCTCCGTTCAACCGGCACACGCCGAAGTCCATTCTTTTTTTCGAATCACTATTATAATGAATTTCTCTGTGATTGGCAAGTTTTCATCTTGTGTATACAAAAAAAAGCCGTTATAATGGGAATGCATCCGGCGGTGTGGACGGTGCTTGGAAGCACCGGACTGCTTTTTCGCCAGACTTTAACCAAGGAGAGAACACATTATGATAAAATTTGAACGCACAAGTGTCATGAACTTTGAAAATGCCATGCGCGGCGCGAGAAACCCGCTGAACAGCTGGGGGCGTATGGACAGCAGCTATGATGAGGACGGAAACTTCGTCTTCGGACCGAACGATCTCGACCTCGCGAAGCGTCTCCGCATGGCGGGAAGTGACCATAGAAAGTTTATCCGCCAGATCTTCGTCTCCGTGGATATCACGGCTCCGCTCTACTGGTGGAAGGAATATGACACCTACAAAGTGGCAACTGTGGCAAACTCCACAAGCACCATGCACAAGATCCACTCCAAACCGTTCGACATCGATGATTTCAGCCATGATCATATGACTCCGGATACGCTCGCTTATATGCAGACCGTTGTGGACCGCCTCGAACAGATCCGCCTGAAATACATGAACGAAGGAAAAAATAAGGAGGACTGGTACGACATGATCCAGCTTCTCCCGTCCAGCTACAACCAGATGCGCACCTGCACGATGAACTATGAGACACTCGTCAATATTTATCATGCGAGAAAGGCTCATAAGCTTATGGAGTGGCATACCTTCTGCGACTGGATCAGGACTCTGCCGTATGCCAAAGAGCTTATCATTGCGGAATAATCCCTGAAATATTTACTGCCCGGCGCCTTTGTTATGGTGCCGGGCAGTTTTTTTGATCATGTCTTGTCATAATCGATCGGAACAGGAATCTCTTTCTGCAGTGCCAGAGAATAGATCACAGCTTCCTTCACCTTCTTCCCGGTGATCTTAGCCAATGCCTTTGCATAATATTTGAGCTGGATCCGGTAACGGTCAAGGAGTATCGGTTCTCCGCCTTCTTTCACCCGGTCTGTCTTGTAATCTACAAGCACAAGACCGTCATCTTCCTCAAACCACGCGTCGATGATACCCTGCAACAGGATCAGCTCATCGGAATCTGCTTTCCCCATCTCCCGCGCCGGGATTCCCACAACAAACTGACTCTCTTTCCTCAGTTTTCCGTTCCTGTCCGCATGTTTCATCCGTCCCGCAATTTCAGAATGGAAAAACTTCGTCAGCACGCCCGGATAGACCATATCGACGGCGCTCTCCTGCATCCGCTTTTCCATGCGGATCTCTTCAAGTTTCTTTACGATGTCATCATAACCGGAAATTTCTGAAAAACGGATCAGCTCCAGGGCACGGTGGTAGGCAGTACCGCGGTCGGAAGCACGTTTGACCCTGACCTTTTCTTCCGACTCTGAAACAGACGGATCTTCTTCCATCATTTCTGCTTCTTTTTCCCTGACGTTCCTGATCAGGAACGCACTTTCCGCGTCATCCACAAACTGTCCCTGTTCCTTCAGCTCCGAGACAGACATCTTTGCGTGCAGCGAAAGATCTGCCTCGTAAGGATATTTCACCCCAATCAGTCCCAAAACCTCCTCCGGCTGTGCTTTCCGCAGCTGTTCCAGTTCCAGATAGACCTTCGCTTTCTTCTCCTGATTCTTCGTCTCCTCCACGAGAAGATTGCTCACCGGGACCGTCCTTACATCGATGGTGTTCTTCGCCCCCTCCGACGCCATCAGGATCCAGTCCAGATAGGAGGACGCCGCGCTCAGAGTCGTAAACGGCAGAGCGCCGCCCGCGGGGATCTCTCCCCATTTCTCAAGCTTGCTATCCAGATATCTGTCTCCCGCGGTGATGATCAGTTTCTCCTTCGCACGGGTCATGGCAACATAGAGGATCCGGAGCTCCTCGCCCATATTTTCTAGATCAGACCGGCGCGCCAGAACATTTTTCTTCAGGGTCGGTGCCTTGATCTTCTTTTCCGGGTCAAAGAAATCTGCTGCGATTCCAAGCTCCTCATCGATCAGGATCCGTCCTCTCGCGTCCTGACGGTTGAACTTCTTTCCGCATCCGGCCAAGAATACCACAGGAAACTCCAGCCCCTTGCTCTTGTGGATACTCATGATCCGCACCGCGTCATCATGTTCCCCGGACCGGGACGCCTCACCGAAATCGGTGTTGTATTTTTTCAATTTTTCAATGTAGCGGATAAAGTCGAAAAGTCCCTGATAGCTGGTCTTCTCGTAATCTTCCGCTTTCTGCACGAGCATCGCAAGATTTGCCTGCCTTGTCTTTCCTGCCGGCATAGCGGCGGCGTACTTATCGTACCCTGTAAGATCGAAGATCCGGTAGATCAGGCGGGAGACCGGCAGATACATGGATTCTTTCCGCAGCGTCATAAGCAGATTCCGGAATGCGTCTAACCTGCGGTATATGACCGTCTCCTCTTCTGACTTCTCCTGAACGTTTTCTCCGGATCCGCCCTGACTCAAAGCTTCCTCTTCAAGATCTCCATGCCTCTCTAAATATCTCTTCACCGCCCCATAAAATCCGATCTCTTCCCCGCGGTCCGGATCTTTCTTGAACTCTGCCATCACGATCGCCAGTTCCCGGTCCTTCATCCCGCCGATGGGCGACTTTAACACACCTGCAAGCGGAATATCCTGCATCGGATTGTCGATGAGGGCCAGCATATTTAAAACTGTCTCCACTTCCACCGCCGTAAAATACCCGGTTCTGGATTCCGCACAGGCTGGGATCCCCGCTGCCCCGAGAACGCTTAAAAATTCCTCCGACCATCCGGAAAGACTGCGGAGCAGGATCACGATATCCTTTTTCTTTAACGGCTCATACTCCCCGGTCTTCCCGCTAAAGATCTTCATCCCATGTTCCGGGTCCGTAAGTTCCCTGATCTTCGCGGCAATGAGTCTTGCCTCCGCCTCCTTCGCTGTATAATCTGCCTTCTCCTCATCCATACCGGCAAACAACGAGTCCCCAGTATTTAAGAGCAGGACTTCTGTCTTCGACTGCCCGTCCACCGGTGTCGCCGGAAAATCTGCCCCCGGATACAATGCCGCGTCATCCGTGTACCGGATATTTCCCAGCTGTTTTGTCATGATCCGGTAAAACACGTCGTTGATGCTGCAAAGCACCTCCGGGCGGCTTCGGAAATTTTTGTGAAGTTCGATCTTTTGGTACAGCCCGTCCTCTTTCCCGTAGGACTCATACTTTTTCAGAAACAGCTCCGGTTTCGCGAGACGGAACTTATAGATACTCTGCTTCACATCTCCGACCATAAACACATTCGGGGTTCCAAACCGCTCCCGCGAGACACAGCGGATCAGCGTCTCCTGTACCTCGTTGCTGTCCTGATACTCGTCCACCAAGATCTCCTCGTAAATTTCAGAAAGCTCGTCCGCCACCGGTCCCGGTCTGTGGTCCAGACTGCCTCCGGTGAGGACTTCCAGGGCAAAATGCTCCAGATCGTTAAAGTCCACCAGATTCTTCTCTTCCTTCGCCTCCTGAAATCTCGCGGCAAACTCCTCCGCAAGCTCCAAAAGCATTCTGATCGGTTCTCTGCAGGCATCCATATCGGAAAATACGGTATCCGGGTCTCCCGGAAGATACCGTGCTTTCATCTTCTTGATCCCGTCCTTTGCGAGGTTCCGGTACGCTGCCGCCTGCTCTTTCTTTTCCGGGTCCGCATTTTTCCCCCGGACTGCCGCCAGTCTTCCAAATTTCAGATTTTCCAGACACTCCGCAAGCTCCTTGTAAGTTCCGGCTTCCTTAAGTGCTTCCATCCCCCGGATGTCTTCCGCTAACATCGGCCCGTACGCCTGAGGGCCATCTTCCTCTGCCGCGAGGTCTGCCGCTTCGTAAAGCCCGTCTAAAAATTCCTCCGTCTGGCGTCTCACATCCTGTATCAGATATTTCATCCACGGCATTTCTTCCATGCTGCCTTCACCGCAGCCGTTTTTTCCCGCACGAAGTTCTTTTCTACAGGCCGCGATCCACTCTCCCGGCCACGGATTGCTCTGGGAAAACTCCCATACCTTTAAGATGTATTCCTCCAGTCCACCGTCTGTGCGCCCTGTGGCGTAGGTATCCACAAATTTTATAAACCGGTCGTCCCCTCTTTTGTAGTATTCCTCCAGAAGTTCCTTCATCACATCTGCTTTTAAGAGCAGAAGTTCCCCTTCATCTGCCACCCGGAATCCCGGATCCAGATCCAGCTCGTGGAAATGTTCCCGCAGGAGATTTAAGCAGAAGCTGTCGATGGTGGTGATCTTCGCGTGATGGATCAGCGTGTTCTGGCGTTCCAGATTCTTATCCCCCGGATACTCGTCGAGAAGCTTTCCGAGAGCTGTCTCCACGCGCTCCTTCATCTCTGCCGCCGCCGCATTCGTGAAGGTCATCACCAACAGCCTGTCGATATCCACCGGATCTTCCGGATCTGTGATCATGCGGATGATGCGCTCAACGAGGACTGCCGTCTTTCCGCTTCCTGCTGCCGCCGATACAAGGAGATTCCGGTGTCTCGTCTCGATGACCTTTTTCTGTTCCTCTGTCCATTTTGTCGCCATTACCGGATCTCCTTTCCGTCTGTTTTATCTTCGGGCTCCTCATCCTCTTCCGGATCGATCTCCTTCCAGATCTCCTCCGCCTTCATAGGCTTGAATCTCCGGAATCCATACCCGTCGGTCTTCAGATCAAATCCGCACACACTGTGGTACGGACAATAATCGCACGCTGTCCGGTTCCCCTGCTTGTAAGGATCCACCGCCACATTTCCGTCAAGGATCTCTTCCCCCATCTCTGTGAGTTTCCGGTTTACATAATCCGTCAGATGAGCAAACCGCTCTCCGCCTGCCACAGAGGACTTTAATTCCTGTACATATCCGTCTTTCAAGGCCACCGGGATCACATCGGATTCCTTTTCGATCTCCCGGTCCATATGGCGTATCACATCGAGACTGCTGTTCACAAGACCATTCATGCGGAGTTTCCTTAAGATCCCCGCCTCGATCTCCTCATCCGTCATTCCGTCCTCCCGGTCGATCACCGGATCGTCGATATGATAATAGAAGATTCCTGCAGGAACCGCCTGTTTTCCGGGATGCCGGCTCTCCTGAAGCTTTAACGCTGCATCCATGTAGACCACAAGCTGAAGCTGCAGCCCGTGATATAAAAGCGCAAGGTCAAAGGACGTACTTCCCGACTTATAATCCATGATCTTCACATAAATCTTATCCTCATCCTCAAATACGTCCATGCGGTCGATCCGTCCCCGGAGATTCACAGCCTCTCCGCCCTTTAGCGGGATCCGCGTGCTCACATCCACCTCGAACTCCTCCGGCTCGAAATCACCTTTCCTGATCTGGTAGATCAGCGCCCGCACCGTCCGGTCCGTGATCCGCTCCACTTTTTTCTCCAGATAGGCGTTTCTCGCGGAACTCTTCATGATCGTGTTCCGGTATTTCGCGGAGACTTCTTCCACCGCACGCTTTACGAGAGCCCGCCGCTCCGCGTCCGTAATGGTCCTGAAATCCTTTCCGTGATCTCTCACATTGCGGAAAAACGTGTCCAGAGACTGGTGAAACAGATTTCCCATGTCGGACAAGTCAAGCTCATACTCCTTTCCGGCTCGGAGTCCAAGCCCGTGATTCAGGAAATGGGCATAGGCGCATGCCGCGTATCCTTCCATTCTCGTAACGCTGCCGCGAAGAAGCGTTCCATAAAGCTCTCTCGCTGCCGCCCGGCCGATCCCGCCTTTCTTATAAGAGTAGGACACGGCTCTTGCAAGATTTTCCATCTCCCCTGCCTTCGCCTCATCGGAAGACAGGAAACGGTAAAGCTCCCGCTCCGGCTCATGTTCCGATTCCATCAGACGATCCGGCTCCTGAAGCCAGGCGAGCACTGCTCTTTCCGCCGCCGTCACAGAGACATCCGGCCGTTTCTCCGCCTCCGTCTCCCTGAGTGTCAGATCCGGGAATCTTTTTTTCATCTCCCCGATGATGCCGGACGGACGGATCTGTTTTCCCTCTGCAGTCACTGTCGGATACGATACGATCAGTTGGTCCGACGGCTTTGTCATCATGAGATACAGGTAAAACCGCTCCATGAACCCCTCTTCCCTCGCTGTCGGTGCTAATTCCATGGAGTTCTTTTTTAAGATCTCCCTCTCATTGTCGGTAAAGATGCCTCCCTTTGAGTGATCCGCCGGAACCACACCCTGACTGACTCCCAGGAAAAAGAGGACCTTGATCTTATCAAGTCTTGTTCTCTTCAGATCTCCGCAGACCACCCGGTCTGCCCCCGCAGGGATCATTCCCACGGAAAGCTCTGAAAAGCCCGCGGAGAGGATCTCCGCATACTCTCTCCTCGAAACACATTCATCGCCCAGAAGACTCTTAAATTTTTCAAAAAGCTCCTCGACAAGCCCGTAAATCTCCTCATACTCCCTCGCCTCCCGGTCCATTCCGGAATCTGCGAAGCGCTCCGAAAACTGCTCCAGCTTTTCCTCCGTGCCCAAAGTCTCCATAAGTTCTTTTAAGGCATCCGTCACAACGGCCACCGGGACTCCCCGGCCCGCGCAGCGTTCCCTGAGAACACGGAGCGGTTCCATGATCTTCTCCCGGAACGCATTCATTTTCACGAGATTCAGGTTCTCGCCACCCTCAAAGGTCTTCTCCCACACTGCGTCCCATTTCGCGAATCCGCGGATTCCCATGGCCCGCACGTAGATCTCCAGACGGTCCACAGCTTCCGTCTCCTCCGTCACAAGTCCGGTCCGGAGATAGCGGAACATGCTCTCGTAGTCAAAGCCTTTCTGAAGAAGATCCAGAGCGCTCTGGATCAGCCGGATCAGCGGATTTCCCGACACATCCCGGTTCTCATCGAGGAACAGCGGGATCCGGTTCTCCTCAAAGCTCCTCGTGATCTCTCTTCCATATCCCGGAAGATCCCCGCAGACCAGCGCGATATCCCGATACCGGTATCCGTTCTTTTTTACAAGCTCTTCGATCCGGTTCGTGATAAAGTCGATCTCATCCGCCGGATCCTTCGCCTGCACCAGCAGGATCTCCCGATCCCCGCCGTGATACTGGGTATAAGGATAGCGGAAAAAGGTCCGCTCCAGATGATCGAGGGCAGGACTGTTCCTGAAACGCACAAGAGGACGCTTCTGAAAGACAAGATCCTGATAGATCTTCACTCCATTCTCCTCCGCCAGACATTTTAACTTTCCTGTCATCTTCCGGCTCATATCGAAGAGGTCCGTCTCATCCGATTCCGTCATAAGATCCATCCCCGGCTCCATCGTCGCGGAAACAGTCACAAAAACGTTCCTGCAGAGTTTCAAAAGGATCCCGATGAGGCGGTACTGGATCGGTGTAAAGCCCGTGTAGCCATCTAAAACCATAGTACTGTCCCGTAAAAGGTCAGACCGGTCCGCCACCTGACAGAGCACGTCCAGAAGCTCCTCCAATGTAATGTATTTCTCCTTCGTAAACTCCCGGAATGCCTCAAAGATCACCTCCATATCGGAGAGCTTTGCCGAGAGGATCTGTCCCACATGTTCTCCGGCTGTCTGCGCCTTCAATTCCTCCGGCGTCACCCCGTACTGGTAAAGCTCTGAAAGCATGGATTTGATCTCACCGATGAAGCCCGGGCGGTTTAAGTGGGAGGAAAACATCGCAAGTTCGTCCATCTTTTCCCCGGCAAGCTTTCTGAGGACCATATTTTTTCCGGTATCGTCAAGGACCTCCGGCTGCGGCAGAGAAAGCTCCGAAAAGATCCGGTAGGCAAGGCGCTCGAAGCTCACGATATCGATATTCATGGTTCCGTGGTTCGGGTGAAGTCTCACGATCTCCTTCTGCGCCTGCATCGTCGCCTGCTCCGGCGTTACAACAAAAAATCTGCCCTCCGGTTCCTTCACGGACAATTCAATAAGTTTCCTATATATATATTCTGTTTTTCCGGCACCGGAACCGCCGGCGATGATGCATAATCCCATGTTATCCTCCTGCTATATGAAAAAGAATGTGCCTTGGCACGTTTCCACACCGTGCACGCTCTTCTGTGACCGTCTGCGCCTTCGCGCGGTATGCGCATCCGGACACTCGGAACATATCATTCTCTCTCAACCGTATATGCTCCGAAGGGAATTGTCAAGTTCTTTATCGCGCAGCTACCGGAGTCGGATCTTTCTCCTACGTCTCTCCTATCGACTCCGGGATCATGAATCTTTTTCCTGCAGTTCTCATAGAATATACAAAATATTTCGTGAAAAGGATCTATTCCATGAGTTCAAAAACAAAGATCATCGTCCTCAGAATGAAGGAGATCATCTACACTGCGCTCTTTATCGGCTTTGCCATCGTCCTCATCATGCTCTTTCTCTTTATGTTCCGCCCAAAGAAGGACAACATCCCCGAAGGCACATCCGGTCAGACCTCCGAGAGCGCTTCATCGGCCGCTCCCGCCTCTGTTACATACGTTCCGGGACTTTATTCGTCCCCCATCGTTTTGGGCAGCGAGAACGTCAATGTGGAGGTCGCAGTGGACCGCACAGGGATCCGCTCCGTGGCTCTCGTGCCTTTGAGTGACTCCGTGGAGACCATGTACCCCCTGATGGCGCCTGCCATGGATTCGATCTCCGAACAGATTCTGGAAAACCAGAGTCTTGAAGGGCTGGAATATCCGGCGGGATCCCAGTATACCTCCATGGCGCTGGTGTCGGCGGTAAAGACGTCGCTCTCCAAAGCATCTGAATAGGAATTAATTCTCCTATCTGTAGTACCTTCTCCTTCTGTTCTTTAAAGCCCGGCACTTTCTTTCCTGAAAATGGCGGGCTTTTATCTGTGTTTATGTACTGCTCATGTTCTTCCTCAATTTTTGTTACAGTTCAGCCATGCGCTGGTTTGAATGAGAAAGTGTGTTGCAAGCTTGCTTGCATAAGCACTTTTTCATCCAAATCAGCATATGGTGGAACCACCAAGCTTCTTGTTTTCATGAATATGAAAACAAGAAGATGTAATGGCTGAACTGTAACCAATTTGTTTATTATTTTCAAATTACCCACTTGACAAATCGTTTTTCCTCCCGTATACTCTTCACCATAGTAACATTTTACCACGCTAAATCAGAATCTTGATAGCACAACAAATTGGTCAATATACAAGGAGGAACCATCCATGAAGAAATTCAACCCGCTTCTCATCTTAGGTACAACACTTTTATTATCCGCTGCGGCACTCACCGGATGTTCCGGTTCCTCCGCAATGGGCGCTACGATCCCGCAGACAACTTCCGGAGAGACAGCAACTCCTCAGACAGACGCAGGAATCATCGCATCTGAGACAACCGGTTCCAATAACCGTCTGAACGACATCTTAGAGCGCGGCTACATCGAGATCGCCACCGAGCCGTATTTCGCTCCGAACGAGTTCATTGATCCTACAAAGAGCGGTGAGGACGCCTACACCGGTTCCGATATCGAACTTGCAAAGTTTATCGGAGAATCCCTCGGCGTCGAGGTCCGTTTGAAACCGATGGATTTCACAAGCGTTCTCGGAAGCATCACGACCGGAAAATATGATCTTGCGATCTCCGCCTTAGCCTACACACCGGCAAGAGCTGAGACCATGAACCTCTCCAAAGGTTACTATTTCGGAGACGAAGATCCGCAGACAGCATACGGCATTCTGGTCCGCAAGGAAGATGTTGACAGCATCAAATCCTTCAACGATCTTGCAGACAAGGTGGTCGTTGCCCAGAATGGTTCCCTTCAGGAGCAGTTCGTACAGGAGCAGATCCCAGCTTACAAAAAATACAACCGTGTTTCCTCCACAAACGATGGTTTCCTGATGGTCGAGGCCGGAAAGGGTGATGTGATAGTCGCAGCCCTCAGAATGGCAAGATTATATCTGGAATCCAACCCGGACAGCAATCTTGTGATCGTCCCGAACCTGTATTTCAAAGTTGATCCTGAAACACAGGGAACAAGAATCGGTATCCCGAAGGGTGAGGATGCCCTCACAGACCGGATCAACGAGATCATCGACGAAGTCGTTGAGAAAGATCTTTACAATCAGTGGTACGACGAGTATACGGAGTACGCGAAGAGCCTTGGCATTATCGAATAATTCGATCCTTTGATATAACCCCGCGGCCACGGTCAGGCCGCACCCCTTCACCGGTACCTTCCCCAGGTGCCGGAACCCCTTGGTCATGGGAGGTTATCCCCAGAATATCTCATGACAAAAAAGACGATCCGCAATTACCTGGCGGTTCGTCTTTTTTTGTTCCATCTTTATCTGCCGCATTCGTTTGTTTCTTCCTACACTTCCCAGTCAGAATCCAGAAAACCTTCCCCGTAGACTTCCTGAGCCTCAGAGACGATCATAAACGCTCTGGGATCGATATCATAGACGATCTTTTTCGCCTTGTAGAACTGCTTTCTGTCCAGAACACAGATCACGGTCTTTCCGTCCTCTTTCCGATAAGCTCCTTCGCTCTTTAAAAAGGTACAGCCGCGCTCCAGCTCATCCATCAGCTCATCGGCGATCTCCTTCGGTTTTTCTGTAATGACCGTTATCATGGTGCTCTTATTCATACCATAGAGGATCACATCGATCACATAAGTTCCCGCCACCATGTTGATGAGTCCATAAAGACCGGATTCGATATTCCGGAATACCACCATGGAAAGCAGGATGATCACAAGGTCTGTCGCCATGACCGCTTTTCCGGTCTGCATGTGCGGACAATACTTCTGTAAAAGCTTTGCAGCGATATCGCCTCCGCCCGTGGTGGAGCCGCGCATGAATATAACGGCAAGGCTGATTCCGATCAGCACTCCGCCGAAAAGGCAGGATACCATCTTATCGCCGGAATACACCGGAAAATACGGTGTCACCAGACCATCCAGGATCACGGTCATGATCGCAACCGTCTTCAGTGTTTTGATCGTCTTCTCCTTTCCCAGATAGATCCAGGACGCGATCAGAAGCGGAATATTGATCAAAAAGGTCAGGGTACCGATCGGGAGATTTGTCAGACGGTTTAACAGGATCGCCATACCGCTGGCACCTCCCGGCGCGATATCGATGTTGTTGATAAAGCAGTGGAGTGCGACGGCCTGGACAAAGCCGCCCGCCACATCTGCCAGAAGATCCAGAGCAAGCTCTTTTCCCCTCATCTTTTCCATAAGATTACCCCCTTATATCTGCCAGTCTGAATTCATCTAATCCCGATATAATTCTTCAAATAATTCCACCGGCACATACGCCTTCACATGGATCCCGTCATCCTGATACTCCTCCGAAAGAAGCTGTCCGCTCTTCCGGATCGTCTGGATCCGTCCGGCATCCCTGTAGGCGAATACCTTCTCAAAGTAGATCCTGCGGTTTCTTAAGATCACGGCAAACAGATCGAGCAGTTCCCCGATGCCCTCTCCTGTCTTTGCCGACAATTTTACCTTATAGTCCGCGGACATGTCCCGGCACGCAGTGTCCGCGTCCGGGCGGTCCACCTTGTTGAATACCGTGATGATCTCCTTGTCCTTAATATCCAGACGACGCAGGGTCTCGTAGACCACATGCATCTGCATGTCCATCTGCGGGTTTGAGCAATCCACCACATGAAGGATCACATCACAGTACCGCGCCTCCTCCAGAGTGCTCTTGAATGCCTCCACCAGATGGTGCGGAAGCTTTCTGATAAATCCTACGGTGTCCGTCAAAAGGACCTTTTCCCCTCCCGGAAGCGTCAATGCCCTTGTCGTCGGATCCAGAGTCGCGAAAAGCTTATCCTCCGCCAGGATTCCGGCACCCGTAAGCTTATTTAAGAGCGTGGATTTTCCGGCATTCGTATAGCCCACGATGGCCGCCGTCAGTGTTCCGCTCTGCTCTCTCTGTTTCCGCACCACATCCCTGTGGCGCTCCACATCCTGAAGTTCCGATTTCAACTGGCTGATTCGCTCATGGATCCGTCTTCTGTCCACCTCAAGCTTCGTCTCGCCGGGTCCCCTCGTACCGATTCCACCGCCGAGTCTCGACAGGGAATTCCTGAGTCCCACAAGGCGGACGGCGCGGTATCGGAGCTGCGCAAGTTCCACCTGGATCTTTCCTTCTCTTGTCTTTGCACGGGCGGCAAAGATATCGAGAATGATCATCGTACGGTCCATGACCTTCGTGTCCAGGGCGTCCTCCAGGTTTTTTAACTGTGCCGGGGAGAGCTCATCGTCGCAGACAACCCCCGTGGCACCGGTCTCCCAGACCATCTCCTTCAATTCCTGGATCTTACCTTTTCCCAGGTATGTTCCCGGATGGATATTTTCCCGGTTCTGGATCACGGCTCCCACGGTCTCAGCCCCCGCAGTCTTTACAAGTTCCCGAAGCTCTTCCACGGACTCCTCCGTGTCATCGGAGGCGTTCGTGCTGGCGGCAAACAGGATGACCCGCTCCTGCTGCTCACCGATCTCTATCAATTCTGCCATTCTTTCTCCTATCTTGTCACGAGAAACGCGATCTCATGGTCCGCCTTCTCGTCCTGTCCATACTGCTCCTCGTAGCTTCGGAACAGCTCCAGCGCCTTCTCATACTGGCCCAGGTACTCATAACACACGGCCTGGTTGAAGGCGATCTCTTTCTTTGCCCGGTCATCAGAGAGGGCAAGTCCCGCCTCCGCGTGCTGCAGAGCTTCCTCATAATTGCCTTTTTCCATCGCAGCCATCATCCAGCGGTTGTAAACCTCCGTGCTGGAAAAGCCCTCATCCACGAGAGTCTGGTAGAGCTCATCCGCCTTCTCCTCATCTCCGGCAGTCATATATGCCGCCCCCAGGGCTTCCATCGCCTCTGCGTAGCCTGTAACCTCATGTTTCGCATCCGCGCTCTTACCGGACTCCAGGCGGTTCTCAGCACCATCCTGATCCCCGGAATTCGCGAGGCTCACCGCGCCGAGGTAGTAATACTCGGCTCTCGGCTTATCCACCTTCGCCAGGGTATCATAAGTATACGCCGCGGCACCATAGTCCCCCAGCATAAATTCTGCCTCACCGCGGTACTTTAATACATCGATCTCAAAAGAGGTCACCCGCGTTGTCTGGTCGATCAGGCTGTCAAACTCCGCGACAGCCCCCTCATAATCACCGCTTTCCATGAGGGCGATGCCGTTTTCCCTGCCCTCCTTCATCTCACTGGTCACATGGCTGCAGCCGGTGAGGAGGAGCAGCATACCGGTGAGAAATAACGCTGATACAATGCTCTTTTTAATTTTGCTTATTTTTCTTGTTTTCTTATACTGTTTATGCATTTTAAATTTTATGTTTTATTTCATTTCTTTATACACTTTGTGAAGCCTTTTCATGAACCTTCAGCACGCTCTGACCTCGGGAATCCTTTCCCTTTTCTCCGCATTTTACGCGCGCGTCGTGCTTCCGAATCCACCGTTCCTGACCTCATCGGCCTCATCATCCACTGTAATTCCGTACTCCACGAAAATTCCCTGGGAGAAGCCGGTTCCTGCTTCCACTTCCACGGTCTTTCCCTCGCGGCTGTCGTTGGTGAGCTTCACCTGGATATGGCCCTCATTGTCAGATCCGTAGTAGTCGCTGTCGATGATCCCGACGGTATTGTTTAACTGCAGACGGAACTTAAATCCAAGTCCGCTTCTCGGATAGAGCTTTAATACCCAGCCGTCATCGATCCGTGCCCGGATTCCTGTGAGGATCTTTGTCATCTCCCCGGCTTTCAGTGTAAACGCTGCCGGTGCGAAGAAATCATATCCGGCGGAGCCTGCTGTGGCACGCTTCGGAAGTCTGATCCCATCGTAGATCTCCCTGATCACTTCTTCTGTATCCTGCGGGTGTTCCCCCTGCCAGTCTTTTTTAAACTGCTCAAAGCTTACTTTTTCAAATTTTGCGATTCTCTGCATGATGTCTCCTCTTCGTAAATGGTCTCCCACTACTATACCAAGACCCCGCCCCCTTTTCAAGCGTTTCAGACAGAAAATCCGGCAGAATGCACTGCGTTATTGCGGCAATGTGTCCACTGTCCACAGTATATTCTGCCGGATGATTCCGTCTCTCACGTACATTTCTATGTGGTTTTCCAAACAGCCGCGACACTCCCGGATATTCTCTCCAGGCTGCTGTTTTCTCGAAAACTTTTTCTATAAAATATACGATATCATCTCAATCCCGAAAATGATCACATATAAAATAAATCCCGGATTCAGGTACACATACTTCCTGTACGGTGTCGGCCACCCGTTCTGGCGTCCCATCTGCCACCAGTAGCGTCGTCCGTCCCGGAAGAAAAAGTAGATCCCGGCTGCGATGAGAAGCAGGATCATAATGAAGCTTCCCACAGAAAACGCCGCCGCTATTGCGCTCATCCCCAGCGCATTTAATCCATTTTCCACCAGCACAAGAACCATGGAAAAGGAATTCACCGCCATGTGAAGCAGCACATTATAAAAAATCCGGTTCGTCCGCACCGCCACATAACCGAGGATCAGTCCGATCACCACCGCGTACAGGCATTGGTTTAAATTTCCGTGCATCAGCCCGAACATGACCGCACAGTAGACAACCGCTGTCCGGTCCCCGAACCGTCTCGCCTTCTTTAAGAGAACTCCCCGGAAGATAAACTCCTCCATAAACGGGGCGATCAGGCAGGTATAGATCACCATTCCAGGCGTCAGCTCATCGAGGGCGTCCATCACCGGGTTCATATCCGTCGCCGGAACTCCCGTAAATATAGAAAAAAACACGTCCAGAAACACGCCGAGGAAATTAAAGATGTATCCCAGTCCCAGACACATAAAAAGCGCCGACATCCAGACCTCCGCCGGAAGTGTATGAGCCGGTCTCCAGTCCGATCTTACAAAACATGTCATCGGAACCACCAGAAGGAACGGAACTCCGATAGAAAAGATATACTGCACCAGGACTCCCGTCCACGGAGAATCAAAAAGCCCGGAAAGCAGACACGCTCCGCCGCTTCCCAGGCCATGGATCCGGTGCCATACCAGGCCATAGAAAGCGCTGCCCAGGTACTGGAACCCTGAGCAGGCGCACATGGCAAGGCATAAAATTGTAAACGTAATCAGAAAATCTCTTCGTTTATGCACCATATTCTTCCTTCATGATCTCACTGCTTCTCGCAATGAACTTTGTCATACGCTCCGGTGAAAGACTTCCGTGAGCGAGCTTTGCAAGGTCATAGAGCTGTTCGCAGAGCATCGGTGTCTTCTCGCCGTCCCTGTTGTTTAACACATACTTTACAAGGCCGTTGTTTGCGTTGAGGACAAGTGTCTCCTCCGCCGGGAACATGTCGGCACCGCCGCCGTACATGCTGTACATCTTCATCATATCCTGCATTCTGCGGCTCTCCTCGGACACAGTGATCATGGACGCGAGGCCCTCGTTTTTCAGCTTCTCGACCTTGACGTTCAGTTTGTCATTTCCGATGGCCTTCTTGAAGACCTCCGCAAGAGTCTCGGCATCCTTCTTCTCCTGCTCCTTCGCGGCCTCATCGGTCTCCTCAGCATCCTTGAAGGTCTCGTTGACATCCGCGTCGATGCGCAGGAACTTCAAGCCCTCATTCTTCTGCTCCACATGCTGCATAAACGGAGAATCGATCGGATTCGGAAGGATCACAGCGTCGATTCCAGCTTCCTTGAACATGTTGATATACTGGCTCTGCTCTTTCTCGTCAGTTACATAAAAGATCTTGTTCTCGTGTTTCTCCTTGTTCTCCTCCAGGCAGTCAGCGAGAGTCAGGTACTTGCCGTCCAGATTCTTGTAGAGGATGTAGTCCTTCATCTTCTCGTCAAACTTCTCATCCTTTAAGCAGCCGAATTTGATGAACGGGTTGATGTCGTCCCAGTATTTCTCGTAATTCTCGCGGTCTGTCTTGCACATGCCGGACAGCTTGTCCGCAACCTTCTTTGTGATATAGTCGGAGATCTTCTTAACGAATCCATCATTCTGGAGAGCACTTCTGGATACGTTTAACGGAAGATCCGGGCAGTCGATCACGCCCTTTAACAGCATCAGGAATTCCGGAATGACTTCCTTGATATTATCGGCAATGAATACCTGATTGTTGTAGAGCTTGATCTTACCTTCGATGCTCTCGTACTCCATGTTGATCTTCGGGAAGTAGAGGATACCCTTTAAGTTGAACGGGTAGTCCATGTTCAGGTGGATCCAGAATAACGGCTCCTTGAAGTCCTGGAATACCTTACGGTAGAACTCCTTGTACTCTTCGTCTGTGCACTCGTTCGGATGTTTGTTCCAGAGCGGATTTGTATCATTTACCGGAACCGGACGTCTTGCGATCTTATATTTTTCTTTTGCCGGGGAAACCTCCACTGTCTCCTTTGTTCCGTCCTCTTTTTCCTTCTCCTCTGTCTTTGCAGGCTCTACGATCGTCTCGATAATTGTATCTTTATCGGTGAGCTCATCCTTTTCGATCGTGTCATACTGCGGCTCTGCAGTCTCATCGTTTAAGTAGATCTCAACCGGCATGAACGCGCAGTATTTATCAAGGATCTCTCTTGCACTGTACTCATTTGCGAATTCAGCGCTGTCCTCATTCAGGTACAGGGTGATCACGGTTCCGTGTCCTTCCTTTGTGCCCTCTTTCATATCGAACTCGGTACCGCCCTCAGACTCCCAGTGGACCGGCTTTGCATCCGGCTTGTAGGATAAGGTATCGATCGTTACTTTGTCGGCTACCATGAACGCGGAGTAAAAGCCAAGTCCGAAGTGACCGATGATCTGATCCTCGTTTGCTTTATCTTTGTACTTGTTTAAGAAATCCTGCGCACCGGAAAAAGCGATCTGGTTGATATACTCGTCAACCTCGTCCTCTGTCATTCCAAGACCGTTATCTTCGATCCGGATCGTCTTTTCCTTCGGGTTTACAGTAACCTGAACTTTATAGGTCTCATCATCCGGTGTCTCGTACTCGCCCATCAGGGCCAGCTTCTTTAATTTTGTGATGGCATCGCAGCCGTTGCTGACTAACTCACGGTAGAAGATATCGTGATCGGAATACAGCCATTTTTTGATGATCGGGAATATATTTTCACTGTTGATTGAAAGGCTTCCATTCTTTGCCATGTTAAATCACTCCTTATTTCTATTCCTGCGGCGCGGGGGAACTTCTCATAATTCCTTCGGACCGCTGATTTTCATTTATCGTTTTCCAGCTGCTTTTTTAACAGCTGTTCTGTTCAACATGACATATTTTAATACCAGGAAATCAAAATGTCAATAAAATTAGCACTCATTTTTGATGAGTGCTAATAAAATTTTTATAAACTTTTTGCTCTTTCGCCTTTGCTATGGGCGGATCAGTCAATTTATGATCTCACTTAATTCTCGCTCTCGATCGGAATAAACACTCTTGCAGTCTCCTCCTGCTCATGTTTCTTCCGCTCGTTCTTCGCCGCAGCCACAGCCATCTCGCAGAGTGCCATCTGGGATCCCACCGGGAGTTTTCCGCGGCGGTCCGGCTTCTCGTATGTTCCGTCCGGCTGTAAGACATGGGCTTTTAAATTGTCCTCAAGCTCCAGCTCCATGTACTTCCGGATCCTGTCTTTCAGCTCTTCCCTCAGTACCGGGAACAGGATCTCCACGCGGCGGTCCAGGTTTCTCGGCATCCAGTCGGCGCTTCCCATGTAGATTTCTTCGCTTCCGTCATTCTCGAAGATAAAGATCCGCGCGTGTTCCAGAAATTCCCCGACGATGGAGCGGACTTCAATATTCTCGGAAAGTCCCGGAATTCCTGCCTTCAGACAGCAGATTCCACGGACCACCAGATGGATCTTGACACCAGCGCAGGACGCCTCATATAAGGCCGCGATGATCTCTTTATCACAGAGAGAGTTCATCTTTGCAATAATGGAAGCCGGCTTTCCTGCCCGGGCATTCTTCGTCTCACGCTCAATGAGACGCAGGAATTTTGTTCTCAGCCACAGCGGTGCCACGGAGAGCATATTCCAGTTCAAGGGTTCCGAATAACCGGAAAGCATGTTGAAAACTGCTGTGGCATCCTCACCGATCAGCGGATGACATGTCATGATTCCGCAGTCCGTATAGAGCTTTGCGGTAGAATCGTTGTAGTTACCGGTTCCAAGGTGAACATATCTGCGGATCCCGTCCTCCTCTCTCCGGACCACAAGGGTGATCTTTGAGTGGGTCTTTAAGCCCACAAGACCGTAGATCACATGGCAGCCTGCTTTCTCAAGTTTCTTCGCCCAGATGATGTTGTTCTCCTCATCAAATCTGGCTTTCAGCTCCACAAGTACCGATACCTGTTTTCCGTTCTCCGCCGCTGCTGCCAGAGCTGCGATGATCGGGGAATTTCCGCTGACACGGTAGAGGGTCTGCTTGATCGCCAGCACCTCCGGATCTCTTGCCGCGCTTCTCACAAAATCCACAACCGGATCAAAGGTCTCGTAAGGATGCATCAGGAGAATATCACCTTTCCGGATATTCGTGAAGATATCATCATCATTCATCAGTGCCGGAACCGGCTGAGGCGTATATTTCGGTGTCTTTAAATGGTCGTATCCATCAAGGCCGTACATCTTCATAAGGACCGTCAGATCCAGAGCGCCCGGGATCTCGAAGATGTCTTCCTCGTTGACCTCAAGTTCCCGTTTCAATACCTTGAGGAGTCTCTGATCCGCCTTATCCTCGATCTCCAGACGGATGACCTCGCCCCACTGTCTGCGCTTTAACTGCTTCTCGATCTCCTCGAGAAGATCCACAGCTTCCTCCTCGTCAAGGGAGAAATCGGCGTTTCTCATGATCCTGAACGGGTGGGATGTCACGATATCGTAGTTTAAGAACAGCTGCTGCATGTTCCGTTCGATGATCTCCTCCAGAAAGATCACATTCCGCGTCTCGTTGTGGTCCTCATCGGTGGTCCCCGGGAGGCTTATGATCCGCGGAAGCACCGCCGGAACCTGTACCATGGCAAATTCCAGTTCCTCATCGCCGTCTTTTTTCTTCAGCAGTGCCGCGATATTTAAGGATTTATTCCGGACAAGGGGGAACGGTCTCGAGGAATCCACAGCCATCGGGGTGAGTACCGGATAGACCTCTTCCTTGAAATACCGGTCCACGAACACTCCCTGTTCCGGTGTCAGGTCCTCATGGCACTCGATCAGATTTAATCCGTTGTTTCTGAGTGCCGGGAGCAGGGACCGGTTGTAGGTATTATACTGCTGAACCACCAGTTCATGGGTCCGGACGCTGATCTTATCCAACTGTTCCTGAGCCGTCATTCCGGCAATATCCGGTTTTTTATATCCGGCATGGACCATGTCCTTTAAGGAGGCCACGCGGACCATGAAAAACTCATCCAGATTTGATGCCGTGATGCTTAAGAATTTTAAACGGTCAAAGAGTGGGTTGGTCTTATCTCTGGCTTCCTCCAGTACACGGCAGTCAAACTCCAGCCAGCTCAGTTCTCGGTTTACATAATTATTAGGATCCTGAAAATACTCTATTCCCTGTTCTTTTCCTTTTTTGGCCTTCTGTGCATTGTCTTTTTTTTCTTCTTTTTTCATCTTTCTTTACCGCCTCCCTGAATGCGTTGGTTCCGGTCAGACCTGACTATACATACTTTTTATGGCGAAGCACCGGCCGAATTCCAAAAATCTCCTCAAAGAACGCTGCTTTCTGCTCAAAGGAAACAGCCTCCAGTGTAATATCGCCGTGATAATCTGTCGTGATGATCAGGTTCTGATCCTTCACGGTCATCCGGCAGTCCGCGAGCTTGGCACTGTGTCCGCGGTCCATGGAATTCGCCAGACGCAGCATCGCTGTGAGCTTTGCGATCAGAAGCATGACCTCGTTCTGTCCGCTGAAGCTGTCCGTCACTTCATCTAATTCTGTCTCCATCCGGACCATATTGTAATCGAAATCCCGGATATTATAGCGGACCACATTTGCGATGATCTCCCGCTCTAAATGGGAGATTCCGATGATCTCCGTGGACATGATGATGTTGTAAGCGCACTCGTTGGAATTCCGGACGCTGATAAACTTTCCGCAGGCATGGATCAGCACCGCAATCTGCAAAAGCAGGCGTTCCCTCTGCCCCATTCCGTGGTATTTCCGCATTGTGTCGAAGATCTGGAGCACATATTTCTCGACGGTCTCCGTGTGGCGGCTTAAGCACTGGTAGCGTTTTGCCATGGAACGGGAAGTGCTGATAATATCGTTATCAAAATTGTGCCGGAACTTTATAAGCTTCTTGTCCGCCGCGAACTCCGCCGCGATCCCGTCACAGAGCCGTACCCCGGGGATCCAGATCATCTCAGCCCCCGTCATCTCAAGAAACTTCTTATAGATCACCGCACATGGCATAAGTAAGGACGCGTACTCCCGGTTCACCCCGAAATGCTCCTCCATCTGCTCTTCATTCATCGTGCTCAGGCGGGTGTAAAACTCTTCAAACTGCTCTCTCGTGATCCTTGAGAGCGGCTTTCCGTCTTCCTCGTACCGGAACAGATACAGGATGTTCTCACCGATCCCGATCAGATGCTTGATCTTCCGCTCCTTTAAATACATTTTTTTATAGTTCTGGAGCTCATTGTCCACCATCTCATCAATCAGCTCCCGGTACTGTTCCATCGTCGTGTCGACCTCTTCCAGAGTACCGCGGATCCTCAGAACACCTAACGGCAGATTTTCCGTATTCACCAGAAGGTTTTTATCAAACATGGATATCTGCATGCTGCCGAATCCCACGTCCACGATCGCGGTTCCCTGCTGAATATTCTCATCAAACTCGTCATCGGACACCGCGATAGCCTTGTAGCCCAGAAACCGCTGCTCCGAGTTGCTGATGATCCGTACCTGGATCCCGGTGCGGACACGGATCTGATCCAGGACGATCCTGTTGTTTCTCGCCTCGCGCATCGCACTTGTGGCGTAGGCACGGTATTCCGTGACTTTATAGGATTTCATGATCCTTGCGAAATCCGCAAGCACATCGCAAAGCTCCTCCACCATCTCATAGCTGATCTTTCCGTTATTGTAGGTATCTTTTCCCAGCGCAGTGACGTGGCGGATCTGATCCAGTTTTCGGATCTTGTTGCGGTTTGAGATCTCATAGATTCCCATCTCCACCTCAAAGGATCCCACATCGATGGCTGCAAATGTAAGGGCTGCCATGTTTTTTCCTCCTTGCTCTGTGCGTGACGATCGCCGGACCCGTTTTATGTCCATCATATCGCCTGCATCAAATATCTGTTGATATAAGAATCGGTCCGGATTTTACCGGACCGTATCTCTCTAATAATTACCTAAAATTCTCATGACGGAAGCTTCCGCAGCAAGACCGGTCAGCGCGTTTCTCACGCCCGCATCGCTTAAGTTTCCTTCGAAATCCACGAAAAACCGGTACTCGAAGCTCTTTTCCGGAATCGGTCTGGATTCGATCATCGTCATATTGACATTATTAAAAATAAAGTTTCCAAGGATGTTGTATAGGGAACCGCTCTTGTGCGGGATCTCAAAAGCCACGCTGATCTTTCCGGCGGTCTTTGCGTACACCGGCTCTTTTCCAAGGATCAGAAATCTCGTCGTATTTCCCTTGACGTTGTTGATCTCCTTTGCGAGGATCTCCATTCCATAGAGTTCTCCCGCTGTACGGCTTGCGACAGCCGCCTGGGACGGATCCTTCTCCTCCATGACCTTCTTTGCAGCTACAGCCGTGTTTAAGACAGCGATCTGTTTCCAGTCTTTATGGACGGACAGGAAATCAGAGCTCTGGGCCAGAGCCTGAGCATGGGAGTAAACGGTCCTGATATCGGAGAGCTTCGCTCCCGGAACGCCGAGCAGCATATGGGCAACCGGGACATAGACCTCGCCGACTATGTAATTCTTGTACTTTAAGAGCAGGTCGTAATTGTTGATCACGAAACCTGCAGTGGAATTCTCGATGGGAAGTACCGCATAATCAGCGCGTCCCTCTTCCACCTCGCGCATCGTGTCCTCGAACTCCGGAACATGGTAAAGATCCGCGTCCTCGCCGAAATATAACTTCGCGGCAGCATGGCTGTAAGCGCCCTCGACGCCTTGGAAGACGATCTTTTTATTCTTCTTCCCGATGGTCTCCACTTCCGTAAATCCGGTGTCCATTCCCATACCGTGAGCGGATAACAGGCTGTACTGGTATCTGCGGCTGACGGACATTAACTGGGAAAAGATCTCCTTTACCGCCTCTTTATTGAACTCACTGTGGGCCAGCTCCTGGACCGCCGCGATCTTCTGTGCTTCTCTCGCCGCATCGTAAACGGCTTTTCCTGTTCCGATCTTATATTCCGCAACATCTTCGCATACGGACATGCGCTCCTCAAACAGACGGACGATCTCTTTATCGATCACGTCCAGCTTGTCCCTGCATTCTTTTAAGTCAAGATTTTTCATATATTTTATGCCTCTGCTTTCTGTCATTCCTCTGTCTGCATTTCCTTCAGCATTCCGATCAGCACGTTTCTTGTGTACGCACCGGGATGTTTCCGGTCATCACCTTCCAGTTCTTTTACATAGAACGGTTTTCCGTAGTAGATCGTAATATGGGACGGGGTGATAAACGGGAAGTGTTTTTCCAGCACCTCCGCCGTTCCCGTCATTGCCACCGGGATAACCGGGCAGCCGGATTTCTCCGCAATCTTTAAGCTTCCCTCTTTAAACGGGAGAAGCTCCGTGATATCTTCATTTGTATTTCTCGTTCCCTCCGGGAAAATCCAAATGGAAACGCCGTTTTTTACCTTCTCGATTCCCTGAAGGATCGTCTTTAAGCCTTCTTTGATGTTCTTTCTGTCTAAGAACAGGCAGTTCACGTTCACCATCCAGGTGCGTAAGAGTGGGATCTTTTCCATCTCCTTTTTTGCGACGAAACCGAGCAGGGTCGGAACTGTCGTGTAGCCGGCAAGGATATCAAAGTAGCTTCTGTGGTTTCCCACATAAAGAACCGCCTTGTCTTCCGGTATATTTTCAGCACCCTTCACTGTCACAGTCACGCCGGCAAGCTTTAAAAGCAGACCGAACACGGAACGTACCATTTTAATCGTCTCCAGATCCCGCGCGTGGGGATCTTTCTTTCCAAGCGATACCTGTGCCACAAGGAACGGATAGCTGAAGATCAGGAATCCGATCAGAATAGCCAGAACAAGAATCAGTCTTATCATAAGTAATGAACCTCCCTTTTGTTTATGGTAAACGTGTCTGAACATCATCTTTTCCCGTCAGAACGCTACCTGCAATAATTTTTCCGGCAGGACCTCTCCCCGGATCTTTTCTTTCGTACACGCGGAAAAAAGGATCCATGCCAAGGTTCATACGGTGATATTATACAGAAAACACCACCATATTGCAACTCAAATGCACCTCGAATCCAGCTAAAATCTATCTGTAAGGAAATGCGTTTTTCACGCCCAGACTGTCCCGGAAGCTGCCTGTCAGATACTCGAAAAGCAGACCTGTCCCAAACCAGAACGGTGCGAAATCCAGTCGGATCAGTCCGTCCACACTGAGCATTCTCCCTGTGTAATCCCAGGGGCAGATACCAAGGCTTTTTAGGAGCGATCCCGTCAGATATTCTGCCAGAAAGATCAGCACCATGTCCAGGATCCCATGACGGAAGATCCAGTCCTTTTTTGCGATCGTCCCCTCTCCCCGGTCTGCGTCAAGCCACCGGTCCACTTCCCGCCCTATAGGTCCCAATAGAACGCCCAGACCGTAGATCGGAAACATATAGATGGATGTTTTTCCCATGAGCTTTAAGTCACCTGCCGCCAGAGATTCCGCAGATGTTAAAAGGATCTCCAGTCCCCAGCCGGTCAGACCGCAGATCAGGAAGTCTTTTGCACACTGTTTCAAGCGGGCTGTTATTTTGATTTCATGTCTTCGATTCTCTCGTTTCATGAGATCAGTATCTGTGATTCTCTGTGAGATATGCAGATCAGAACGCGGAGATTTTTTCCACGTGAGCCAGACCTTTATTTATCATATTCCGGCAAGCTCTATGGCTCCTGCCGAAGACCGGTCCGGTCTTTTTTTCTACACATACTGGTTTTTCCGGGCATCGTACTCATAGTCGATCCCCGCAAGTTTCTCATCCACCGTTCCCGGATCGATGCCGAGTGCTTTTCCAAGCTCTTCCATATCCGGATAAAAATCCCGAAGCTGGGTATTGATGTAGCTCAAAAGCATGACCGGATCATTCGGAATATTTGCCATTTCGTATTCCCCCTCTCTGCTTTACTTTCTGATTCCTTATGTGATATACTATAAACCATATGTGAGATGATTGCAAACGAAAGGGGATTTAAAAACCATGAAACACCTTCTGCTGCTCGGAACGGGTGGAACGATCGCCTGCAAGAGAGGTGAAAACGGTCTGACACCGCTCCTCACCGGCGATGAACTGTTATCTTATGTACCGGACGCAAAAAAATTCTGCGAGGTGGAGACGGTACAGGTCTTAAACATCGACAGCACAAATATGCACCCGAAGCACTGGCTGAAGCTGGCTCAGGTTCTTGAGGAGAATTATGACGATTATGACGGCTTCGTGATCTGCCACGGCACCGATACCATGGCCTACACCGCTGCTGCCATGTCCTATCTCGTCCAGCATTCCAGCAAGCCCATCGTAATCACAGGTGCGCAGAAGCCCATCGACCTCGACGTGACGGACGCAAGAACAAACCTTCTGGACAGCCTGCGCTTTGCCGCCTCCGAACGTGCCCACGGCGTGACCATCGTATTTGACGGAAAAGTCATTGCGGGAACCCGCGGAAAGAAGGAGCGCAGCAAGAGCTATAACGCTTTCTCCAGCATCAACTTCCCATATCTGGCCGTGATCCAGGACGAGCATATTTTATATTACATCGATGATAAATGGCAGGACCGTGAGAGCGTGCGTTTCTACCACGAAATGGACAGTCAGGTCAGCCTCTTAAAGCTGATCCCATCCATGGATTCCAGTCTCCTCGACTACATGGCAGAGCACTATGACGCGGTCGTTATCGAATCCTTCGGTGTCGGCGGCCTACCCTCCTACGAATCCGGCGATTTCTACAGCTCCATCGAAAAATGGATCTCCATGGGTAAGACCGTCGTGATGACCACTCAGGTGACTCAGGAAGGCAGCAATATGTCTGTCTATGAAGTCGGACAGAAGATCAAAAACGCCTTCGGCCTCATCGAATCCTACGATATGACCATGGAAGCCACCGTGACAAAGCTCATGTGGATCCTCGGTCAGACGAAAGATCATGATAAGGTGAGGGAAATGTTTTATGAGACCATCAATCATGATATTCTCTGGAATACGGGTGGACGGTAAATAAGAGGTAAAAAAGCAGGCAGCCAAAGTGAACTGCACCCCATTTGTTAGACAGTATGGTATACTAT
>NZ_QUJB01000060.1 GCF_003480435.1 Clostridium sp. AM30-24
ACAAATAAAGAGAGACATGATGGTGCGGCCATGATCGCATGCCCTGAGGTATTACAGACGGTTCATGAGCTTATGGGTGATGATTATTATATTCTACCGTCATCGGTCCATGAAGTCCTTATAGTACCGAAACATATCCCGTTGCTGCTTGAAGATATGCAGAAAACAGTACGTCAGATCAATGAAGAATCGGTTGAGCCCATCGACCGTCTTTCTGATAACGTTTATGAGTTTGATGGCAGGAATCTTAAAATTGCCGGCACTATCACCGAGGAACGGGAGAAGCTGCCAGGCATACCGAGGGAATCCCGGCATATCCGATAGGATGCCGGATCCCATAAAAATTTATATATTACGGAGGTCACTATGGACTTACAGAGAAAACTTGACTTTATAGAAAATTACAGAATCGCACTGGAACTATTGAGACACAAGGAGATGCGGATCGACTGCCATTTCCCGGCCGGAAATGGGAAAGATGACCTGATCGTGGAGGTGTACCATGGAGCAGCACCAGAAGCAGACCAAGGATGAAAAGATCAAAGATCTCACCGAAAAACTGGAAGAAGGAATCAAGTCTGTGTTCGCGTCCAGTAAATACCGGGAATACCTCACCGTCATGTCTAAGTTCCATTCCTACAGCTTTAACAATTCTATTTTAATTCTCATGCAGAAACCCGATGCAAGGTATGTTGCCGGGTATCGGACATGGGAATCCCTGAACCGCCATGTAAAGAAAGGCGAGAAGGGAATCACGATCCTGGCACCCAACCCACATAGGCTGACGAAAGAAGTTACGATCATTAACCCGGAGACCGGGCAGCCCAGGCTTGACGCAGACGGAAAGCCGATGACGGAGCAGAAGCAGATCACCTATGCATCCTTCCGACCGATCACGATTTTCGATGTTTCCCAGACCGAGGGAGAGCCACTTCCTGAACTTGTCACAGAACTGAAAAAGAAAGCCCTAAACTATCCACTTCTCATGAACATCATCAAAAGCACCTCACCCGTCCCGATCCGCTTTGAATCCTGGGAAGGATTGGCTAAGGGATACTATAACCGTACGAGTGATGAAATCGTTATCAAAGACGGGATGTCCGAGAGCCAGACACTAAAGACCGCTCTCCATGAAACCGCCCACAGCATTCTCCATGCAGACAAGAAAAATCTAAAGGATCCAGCCACAAAGGAAATTGAGGCGGAGAGCGTGGCGTTCATCGTCTGTAATCATTTTGGAATCGACACATCCGATTATTCGTTTGCATATCTCGCCAGTTGGAGCAGTTCGAAAGAACTTCCAGAACTTCGGGCATCATTAAAAACGATCCAGACAACGGCCCATGATCTCATCGACCGGATGGACGAGCAGATCCAGAGACACATGGAGATTCAGCGGCAACCTGAGACAATCGGAACTGAGATTCAAAATACCCAGGAAATTCACCACAGTAGGAGATAGAACATGACAGAACTTGAATTATTACAACAGAAGCATCGGGAAGATGCAGCCGCAAGAAGGGAACAGTTTAAGGAACGGAAACGGAGAGCACACAGACTGATCGAGCGTGGAGCCATGCTTGAGAGT
>NZ_QUJB01000061.1 GCF_003480435.1 Clostridium sp. AM30-24
TCCTGTGGGGCATTAGGTGGGAGCAGGATTTCATTGTGGACAATACCACGCTTTTCCGGGTAGTGCTTCACTTGCTGGTCGTATTCACAGAACAGCTTTTCGCCGCTTTGGTAAGCAGCGGCGGCAACCGCAGACTGTCGCTGGCTGCGCTGAACAATCGTGATTTCGTTGTGTGGGCAGGGCATTTCGTGTCACTCCTTTCGGTAATTGGTGGATGGGGTGGCGTTTTACCACCTCATTTTGGGCAGAAAAAAAGCAGGAGATCTTTTTTCAGATTTCCTGCTCGGTGTGCCGCTGTGTGGGCGGCGGGTATTTAGTTGTAAAAGTTCGGGACAAGTTGACCCGATGTGTGAGTGGCAAACTGGAAGTTTTTTCATCCGGCTATATTAGCACTTATAATCTCTCCATTTGGCTCAACTATTATTTCTATAACATGCCCCCAAAACATATCATCGTCATGATAAATTAATGACAAGCTTCCATCGGGACTAACTGTTACTTCACTAATTTCCATACGTTTAGCAAATGTTTCTTGTGTAATTTCTTCTACATCGCTTTCATCTGATTCACTCAACCACTCATTTGCAAGTCCTGTAAGTTCTTGTGCCGCAAACTCACGATACTTATTATCGTTATCCACAATATTCTCAATTACACTTTTTAGGACAGCCATTGCCTGTTCAGCAGTATCTCCATCTTCTTCGTCTGTTTCCAAATATACATTTGCCTCTACACCATTCCAATTTATACTTCCTTCAAACCATGAAAACTCTCTTTCCAAAACAAAAGTACCTAATTCATTTTCCGTAGAAATAGGTTTTGAATAATGTTCCTTCAAGGCTTCCAATTTTTCGTTTGAAGCATTTTCTTCCAGTACTCTTATTAGCATATATCTGTTGTTCATATAATGTAATTGATATGGTTGTAATTTTTGAGGTATGCATTTCCTAACAACGACACGATAAATACCAAATTGCTCAAAATCATATCCCCACCCCTTACGTTTATTATCTTTTTTTATAAGCCATTCAACACGGCCTTTCTCATGAAAAAACTGACCATTGCGCAAATCTATGGATGCAAGAAAATCAACTGATGGTTTCAGCATATCTTTTATACATGCTGCTCCCCCACATGATGCTTGTACTAAAATAAGCATTTCATATTCTTCTGTTTCGAATTCTTTCTCAAAATCTGTTTGTACTGACATAATTCTTTCCACCTTTTCTTGGTAATTTACATAATCAAATTTTCTTTATTTTCCGAAAACTTCTAATTTGTTGTTGACTTCATTATACTTTACCCGACCCTCAAAGTACAGAGAGATTTTGTAAAACTTGTCGGCTGGGGAACAGCTTGCAGCGCAAGGTGTCCCCAGATGGCAAGTCCACAAAAGGGTAGCTGGCGGCAGCCAGCGCAGGGGAAGCGTAGCGTCCCCTGTATGATTTGGAGCAGACCATGACTGCGGAAAATCACAGCCCTCCGGCGAGGAGCCTTCGGAGAACGCAATGCACCAACCTTTGGGTGGTGTATAATTGCGCCCTTAGTAAACTAAGGGGTTT
>NZ_QUJB01000062.1 GCF_003480435.1 Clostridium sp. AM30-24
ATTGGTCACTTAGATAGTCCAAGAAAATGTCCGCACCCTCGGACGCAAATATTTTTGTGTAAAGTTTTTTGTGTTTTTGTATCCACAGTGTTCTGCGATTTCTAATTTTGAATGTGGTTCTATGCAAAATGCAAGGATTTTATCATGGGTTGCATCATGGGGTGTATCATAGGTTGCGTCATAGGTCTTATCATGGGTCGTTTCTATGATAGAAGGACCATGATGGTAATTTACATTTTTCAAGATGACTCTGAAATCTGTCGCTGTTGAGGAAAATTCGGGCTTATATGCCGCTGTATATCCAGGCAGCTTTTCAGTTTCACTGACGATTTTGCGCAGACCACTTCCACGGCGTTCCATGTACTTCATGCGGTGGAACAGGTCAGCAATCACAGGGTTTCGCCGCATCGAACGAATACTGTAAATATCGTATTCCTGAATTGAGCCGCCGCCAAACATACCGCCAGGAAATGTGATTTCCACCCGATCATCAAACATATCAATATGGATTTCGCTGCCAAGCACAATATAATCACGATGGATAAGCGCATTGACAAGAGCCTCTGTCACAGCTCGTTCAGCATAATCCGGCTTGTCTACACGATACTGTGTTTCTTTGACAAAACGGACTTTGGAATTATTGCGAATAAATTCACTGCCGCTTTTCAGTAGATAAATCGGAAGTTCCGAAACTTTTAGGGCAGTACCAAGGCGGTTCGCAGGTTAAGTGACACCATCTGCATTGAAAACGGACTGTCCATTGTAGAGAATCCGAACCCTCACGGAAAGAGCTATAACAAATGGTTGGGCAATCAGGCAAAGCTCTCTCACCGAGAGCTGCTCCGTGTGGCGATTGACAACGCATTATCACAAAGCCCTGCTAATTTTGAGGAGCTGCTGAAGCTGCTGCAAGAGTCCGGCTGTGAGATATCAAAGCGCGGAAAACGTATCGTCTGAAGCTCACCGGTTGGGAGAAAGCAGCCCGTATGGACAGCCTGGGCGAAGGATATGGATTGGAAGATTTGCGGGCAGTTCTCTCAGGGAAGAAAGCACATACCCCGCGAAAGAAAACAGTCACACAGGCAGAACCGCCGAAGGTCAATCTGCTGGTGGACATTCAGGCAAAATTGCAGGCCGGAAAGGGTACTGGCTATGCTCAATGGGCCAAAGTTTTCAATCTGAAGCAAATGGCGCAGACCATGAATTACTTGTCAGAGCATAACCTGCTGGAGTATGCGGTTTTGGAAGAAAAGGCTGCGGCTGCCACGGCACATCACAATGAGCTTTCGGCGCTGCCCTCAACAAGCATGCGGAGAGGAAAATCACAAAGGGATTTTCTTCTCTGCGGGCCGGTGTGTATTAACACAGGCATTGCTTGCCGGGTCACTTATACGAAGAATGCAATCAAGACAACAGGAATTGAGACCATTAGGGCAGCCAATATCAAGAAAAAAGAAACATAAAAAAGCAGAACATTGTTAATGTCTGAACTGCACCCCATTTGTTAGACAGTATGGTATACTATCT
>NZ_QUJB01000063.1 GCF_003480435.1 Clostridium sp. AM30-24
TCCTGTGGGGCATTAGGTGGGAGCAGGATTTCATTGTGGACGATACCACGCTTTTCCGGGTAGTGCTTCACTTGCTGGTCATATTCACAGAACAGTTTTTCGCCACTTTGGTAAGCAGCGGCGGCAACAGCAGACTGCCGTTGGCTGCGCTGCACAATCGTGATTTCGTTGTGTGGACAGGGCATTTCGTATCCCTCCTTTCGCTAATTGGTGGATGGGGTTGCGTTTTACCACCTCATTTTGGGCAGAAAAAAAGCAGGAGACCTTTTTCAGATTTCCTGCTCGGTGTGCCGCTGTGTGGGCGGCGGGTATTTAGTTGTAAAAGTTCGGGACAAGTTGACCCGATGTGAAGCTGACGAACTGGAATTTATTTGTTGTTATTTTCTATCAATCCCCAAAACATCATAGTATTCATCACTATACTCAATGCCACTATTGTCAAAGCGAGATTGCAGTTCTTTTACATAGTCATAAGGGTTATCAATAGGGGAAATTACTAATTCTGTTTCAAGATAACTTAATGTCGCTTTCTGTTCCTCTGTGCGGATTGCTTCTTCCTCTTTGAGGTGTTTTTCAAATTTGTCTTTGTCCATCCAAATAATCTGCTCAATAGGATTAGTAGAACCACAAGCAAGAATAAGTCTCATAAAATCCTCAAAGGTTCTTGCCAGTGGATAAACAAAAACATCTGCACAAGTATCAGGATTGCAGGCAAAAACCATTTCCCCATACGGCTCAATAAAGCAATACATAATACTTCCTTCAAAACCTATTGCCTTTGCATTGGTCGGATAGCAGAAGTAAGAATAAATATCTTCAACTTGTTCAAGACAAATCAAAGAGCCATTTATATTCAGTTCTTTGTATTGGTCAAAAAGTGTTTCCATTTTATCACACTCCTTTACAACTTCTAATTTTTCAGTTCTACAAGTTGGAAGTTGTCGCTATGAAATTTCTTTTTCATCATCTCTTGGTGGTCGGACATAACATAACATTTCTTTTTCACAAGCACCAAATTTTGAGAAATTGGATTTCGCTTCTTTTAGCGTTATTCCATGATTAGAGTCGCTTGGTTCGTTATCAGAAGCAATGAACGGGTCATTCTCCCAAAAACAAACGGGGCAAATATACCCACAATCTTCATTTGCCGGAACATTATAGGTAAAATATCCGCAGCAAGGACATTGGTATTTTTTCATATAAACCTCACGTTTAAGCCTTGACCTCAAATTCCTGATTTATTTCTGACTTTATTATACTTCATCGATTATCGAAAAGATAGCATATTTTATGAAACTTGTCGGCTGGGAACAGCTTGCACCGCAAGGTGTCCCCAACAGGCAAGTCCACAAAAGGGTAGCTGGCTGCAGCCAGCGCAGGGGAAGTGTAGCGTCCCCTGTTTGATTTGGAGCAGACCATGACTGCGGAAAATCACAGCTCTCCGGCGAGGAGCCTTCGGAGAACGCAATGCACCAACCTCTGGGTGGTGTATAATTGCGCCCTTAGTAAACTAAGGGGTTT
>NZ_QUJB01000064.1 GCF_003480435.1 Clostridium sp. AM30-24
GAGACCGTTTCAAGTTTTGTGTAAACGTTAAAAACTGATATAAGATTTGTGAATAGTTACAAATGGGCAGAGCCGATTTTCCGGATTCTGCCCATATCTGCATTATACAGTAGTTTTTAGGCATGTCAATAAAACCTGCCTAAAATTGACTGTTTTACAGGTTCCGTCCTGCCAGACGTTCTTCAAAATAAATTTCCAGCTGGGAATGGATCTGTCCCCAGTCCTGCCTGTGACCGGTCCATTTTTTCGTGATATCCATGGTTGCCAAATACAGCATTTTCAAAAGGCTGTCATCCGACGGAAAAACCGTTTTGCTTTTGGTCACTTTCCGGAGCTGACGGTTGAAGCCTTCAATGGCATTTGTGGTGTAAATCAGGCGTCTTACTGCCTCTGGATATTTGAAATAAGTGGACAGGGTTGCCCAGTTATCATTCCAGGATTTATAGATTTTCGGGTACTTGGAATCCCATTTATCTTTGAACAATTCTAACTCATTTAAAGCTGTTTCTTCCGTTGGAGCTGCATATACAAGCTTCAGATCAGCCATCAGTTTTTTGATGTCTTTGTATGAAACAAACTTTGTTGAATTACGGATCTGATGGATGATACACTGCTGAATCTCTGTTTTTGGATAAACAGCCTCGATTGCCTGTGGAAATCCATTTAAACCATCAACGCATGCGATCAGGATATCCTCAACGCCTCTGTTTTTTAATCCATTCATGATAGAAAGCCAGAACTTCGCACTTTCGTTCTCTCCAACATACATTCCAAGGACATCTTTTTTTCCGCTCATGTCGATACCAAGAGCAATGTAAACCGCACGTTTTACGATACGTCCTTCGCTGCGGACATGATAGTGGATCGCATCCATAAATACTACAGCATACACTTCTTCCAGAGGACGTTCCTGCCATTCTTTTACAATCGGCAGGATTTTGTCTGTGATCCGGCTGATTGTGCTGTCAGAAATATCAATATCGTATAATTCACGCATGTGGGATTCAATGTCTCCGGTGGTCATTCCTTTGGCATACATGGAAAGTATTTTTTCTTCCATGTCCTGAGTTACGGTATTTTGATATTTTTTAATCAGCTGTGGTTCGTAATCACCGTTACGATCCCTTGGGATCGCCACATCCATATCTCCATAACTGGTGTGCATGGTTTTGCTGGAATGACCGTTTCTGCTGTTGTCTGTTTCTTTGTTACGATAATCATACTTGGAATATCCTAATTCTTCATCCAGTTCCTCGTCCAAAGCACCTTCCAATAGGACAGACATCATGTCACGCATGATGCCATTTACATCGGTGCCGTCTTTGATGCTGATATCATTATTTTTCAGATAATCCCGCATCATTTCTCTCATTGCTGCTTTTTGTGGGCTGTCTTTTCTTCTTGCCATAAAAATAACCTCCAAACTGAGTAATTTTATCTTACATCAGTTTGGAGGTTTACACAAACTTTGGGATACTCCC
>NZ_QUJB01000065.1 GCF_003480435.1 Clostridium sp. AM30-24
TGAAGTGACCCCCAAAAGTTAGACAATATTTTGAAGTAAAAATTGTTCAAGCAGCCGAAAGGGCTTGCTGTCTGTGAATTGCAGGCGGCAAGCCCTTTAGCTTTGCCTTGATCCTGCGGTTGTTGTAGTAATCCAGATATTCGATCAGTTCCTGTTTGAAGTGTTCCATGGATTGAAATTCTTGCAGATATAACAGTTCACTTTTGAGCAGTCCGAAGAAATTTTCTATCACAGCATTGTCCAGACAGTTTCCCTTGCGGCTCATGCTCTGTCGGATCCCCTTCTCGCGAAGCATCCGCTGGTACTGCTTGTGTTGATATTGCCAACCCTGATCAGAGTGGAGAATCAGGCGTGTTCCGGCCGGGATCTTTGCAAACGCCTCGTCCAGCATGGTGGTTACCATGCTGAGTACAGGATGATCCGATATGGTGTAACTGACCAGATCGCTGCTGTGCAGATCGAGAATCGGGGACAGGTAGAGCTTCTCTCCAAACAGGCTGAACTCCGTCACATCCGTGACCCATTTCTGATTCGGCTTTTCGGCATGGAAATCCCGATTTAGCAGATTTGGTGCGATTTTGCCCACTTCTCCCTTATAAGAGCGATACTTCTTCATCCTGACACGGCAAACTAAGCCCAACTCTTTCATAAGCCGCTGGACAGTCTTGTGGTTCACAGAGAATGTACGCTTGCGAAGTTCTGCCGTGATCCGGCGATAGCCGTATCGACCCCTGTTTTCATGGTAAATCGTTGTGATTTCTTCCTTAACAGATGCATATTTGTCTTCTTTCTGCATCTGCTTCAAATGATAGTAGAAAGTTGCACGGGGCAGTTGAGCGATTGAGAGCAGAATACTGAGTGCGTGTTTTTGCCTTAGCTTCTGAACTACCAGCGTTTTTTGTGCTGGTGTCGCTCGTCTTCCAAAACCAAGGCTTGCAAATTTTTTAGGTAATCGTTCTCCGCACGCAGTCGCTGCACTTCGGCCAGCAGATCTTCTTCTACCTGCTTCGGCAGCTGCTTTGGCGGACGACCCTTACTGCTGCGGCCACGCCGTTCGACGGCAAAGCCTTCCGGCCCTTCCTCCAGATAGATTCGCTCCCATGATTTGATTCGATCTCTGCTGTTTACCTCAAATCTACGACAGGTTTCGCTGTAACTTAATTTCTCTTCCTGCATAGTTTCAATCACCAGTTTTTTGAATTCCGGCGTATATCGTTTGTTTGGTACTCCTTTTGGCATAACAAAACACCCCACTTGTTAGATAGTATACCATACTGTCTAACAAATGGGGTGCAGTTCA
>NZ_QUJB01000066.1 GCF_003480435.1 Clostridium sp. AM30-24
CCCCAGAGCATTGAGGAAATCAAGGCGGGGCTGGAAACCACCGAGAAAGGCGGTGTCCGTCAGAGCATACGGAACTGCCTGACCGTATTCCAGCGTGACCCGCTGCTTTCCGGGGCTATCGCATACAACATCCTGACTGACCGCAAGGACATCATAAAGCCCATCGGTTTTCACAGGGAAAGCACCGCCCTGAACGATACGGACATGAAGTATCTGCTTCTTTATCTGGAAGAAACCTACGGGCTTACCAATGAGAAAAAGATTGATAATGCCATCGGGATTGTGGCGAATGAAAACAAGTACCATCCCATCCGGGACTATTTAAGCGCCCTTGTGTGGGACGGTACAGAACGAATCCGTTTCTGCCTGCGGCACTTTCTGGGGGCTGACGCAGACGATTACACCTATGAAGCGTTGAAGCTGTTCCTGCTGGGTGCAATCTCACGAGCCTTTCAGCCGGGGTGCAAGTTTGAAATCATGCTTTGTCTGGTAGGCGGTCAGGGGGCTGGAAAGTCCACATTCTTCCGTCTGCTGGCAGTCCGGGACGAGTGGTTCTCCGATGATTTGCGGAAGCTGGACGATGACAATGTGTACCGCAAGCTGCAAGGTCACTGGATTATCGAAATGTCGGAAATGATGGCAACCGCAAACGCCAAGAGCATTGAGGAAATCAAGTCATTTTTAAGCCGGCAGAAAGAGGTTTACAAGATACCCTATGAAACCCACCCGGCAGACCGCCCCCGTCAGTGCGTGTTTGGCGGCACTTCCAATGCCCTTGACTTCCTGCCCCTTGACCGTTCCGGCAACCGCCGCTTTATCCCCGTCATGGTGTACCCGGAGCAAGCCGAGGTTCACATTTTAGAGGACGAAGCTGCTTCCAGAGCCTATATCGAGCAGATGTGGGCGGAAGCGATGGAGATTTACCGAAGCGGCAGGTTCAAGCTGGCTTTCAGCCCCGCCATGCAGCGGTATCTCAAAGAACACCAGCGGGATTTTATGCCGGAGGACACCAAAGCCGGGATGATACAGGCGTATCTTGATAAGTACACCGGGAGCATGGTCTGTTCCAAGCAGCTCTACAAGGAAGCCTTAAACCATGCCTTTGACGAGCCGAAGCAATGGGAAATCCGGGAAATCAACGAGATTATGAATCAGTGTATTTCCGGCTGGCGGTACTTCCCGAACCCAAGAATGTTTTCCGAATATGGCAGACAAAAGGGCTGGGAGCGTGAAAACCCGGCAACGGACT
>NZ_QUJB01000067.1:0-716 GCF_003480435.1 Clostridium sp. AM30-24
GCGATGCTGCCGTCGGTTCCGATGGCCTTGTCAGCCGGACGGATGATGTCCTGTCTTGTGATGGAGATTCCGTAGCGCTCGTTGAACTTCCGGAGCCATTTCTCGCAACGCTCATAGAATCCGTTCTCTTTTAATTCCTTTAAGTTCTCACCGAGAGTCTTTCCGGTCACGGTCATGACGTCAAGGTGAAGGTGGTCTTTGATCTCCTCCATGATCGCCGGAACGCCGCCTGCATAGTAGAAGCACTCCGCCGGCCACTTTCCTGCCGGGCGGATATCAAGAAGATACTTCGCGCCGCGGTGGAGTCTGTCGAAGGTGTCACCTGTGATCTCGATTCCAAGCTCATGAGCGATCGCCGGAAGGTGGAGTAAGCAGTTTGTACTTCCGGAGATGGCCGCATGTACAAGGATCGCGTTTTCGAAGCTGTCCATCGTCACGATATCACTCGGACGCATGTTGTCCATCTTCGCAAGCTTAACCGCCTGTTTTCCGGCTTCTTTCGCATAGTTTAAGAGATCCGGGCTTGTCGCAGGCATCAATGCACTTCCCGGAAGGGCAAGGCCAAGGGCCTCAGCCATGATCTGCATGGTGGATGCAGTTCCGATAAAGGAACAGGCGCCGCAGCTCGGACATGCGTTGTGTTTTGCCCAGTTTAAGCGTTTCTCATCGATCTCACCGCGCTCATACTGGGCGCTGTACATGCCAAGCTGTTCCAG
>NZ_QUJB01000067.1:726-1199 GCF_003480435.1 Clostridium sp. AM30-24
TCGATCTCACCGCGCTCATACTGGGCGCTGTACATGCCAAGCTGTTCCAGGGTCAACATCTCCGGACCCGCATTCATGGTTCCGCCCGGAACAACAACAGCCGGAATATTCACGCGGAATAAGCCCATGAGGTTTGCCGGCATTCCCTTATCACAGCTTGCGAGATATACGCCTGCATCGAAGGGAGTCGCGTTCGCGTGGATCTCGATCATGTTCGCGATCATCTCACGGCTTGCAAGGCTGTAATTGATTCCATCGGTTCCCTGGCTCTCGCCGTCACAGATATCGGTGCAAAAATATTTCGCGCCATGGCCGCCTGCCTCGGCGATTCCTTTTTTTACTTCATCTACAAGGATATGGAGATGTCCGCTTCCCGGATGGCTGTCACCTGCCGTGCTTTCGATGATGACCTGCGGCATCGCAAGCTCTTCCGGCTTCCAGCCCGTTCCGATTCTTAACGGATCAAGCTCCGG
>NZ_QUJB01000068.1 GCF_003480435.1 Clostridium sp. AM30-24
ATTTGGTAAAGCCCCTCCCGGTGGCACATCTCCATGACTTCACTCTTGAAATAGTCCATAGCGGCATTGGTGCAGCGGTGCTTGCAGCCCTCCCGTGTGTCGGCTGGTCTGTCCATGTAGGGCAGAAGCGGGACTTCGTAAATCCGCAGGGAGTTGATGACGATATGCACATGAATATTGCCGCTGTGGTTATGCCCGTCCGGGTGGGTGCATACAAGGGCTTGGTGTCCGGGAAAATGCTCTTTACAGAACTGCTCGCCCAGCTCCTGCGCCCGGTCTACGGTCAAGCCGTTGTCTGTCCCGTCCCGTGGGTCAAAGCTGATGATATAGTGGTGGCTTTTCACATCTTCCCGTTTTTGGTTTTTCTCATAGCGGAGATTGGCTCGCATACAGGCAACGGCGAAATCCTCGCCCCCGCAGTTAAGGGAAGAAATGCGGTAATCCTCCCTCGGTATCAGCCGCCCGTTTTCATCAAGGGTGGGCTTCATGGTAAACTCGTCATGCTCAAATGTGAGGTAGGCTTCCGCTGCGCCATAGTCGGCATTTTTAGAGCTGATATGTTTGAATGTTGCCAACAGCGTCACCCACTTTCTGCAAGACTTCAAACTTTAGGGCAGCAAGGTCGGAAACCGCCGCCCGTATTTCCCCGGCAAACTGCGGATAGGGACTGTGCCACTCGTTCAGCGTCCGGGCTATCTGGTTTAAGTTGCCGCCGATCCTGCCGTATTCGGCGGTCAGCTTCCCGACAGCGGCAAGCAGCTCGTCATTGACGGGGGAAACAGTTATGATGGGGCGTATGGCTGCCCCGGTTATGGCTTGCCGGATAAACTCGGCTTGGCTCATGTGGTAAGCAGAAAGCCTTTCCGCAAACTCGGCGTATTCTTCCTCGGTCATGCGTGTTTTGACTACCCGGCTGCGGTGCGGTGTGTTATATCGTTTTCGCATGGTAAAAACCTCCTTTCTGTGCGTGGTGTCCTCTCACTAATAGGAGAAAAACAGGGTGTGAAGCGGAACTGTTTTTGAAAAATCCGAAAAAATATTTTGAGGGATTTTTAAGCGGCGCAAGCCGCATAAGCAGGGTTTGGGGAAGGCACTCCCCAACAAGATTCCCGCAGGGGCAAAATGAGCGAAAAGCGAATTTTGGTACTGCGGTAGAATCTTGCTCTAAAAAACTACCGCTTTCCTCGGCGG
>NZ_QUJB01000069.1 GCF_003480435.1 Clostridium sp. AM30-24
AGACTTCCGAAAACTATCGGCTGCTGAATTCCAACATGGCCCAGCAGATCCTTAAGGAAGTGGATGGATCTTTTAAGTCTTTCTTCGGTCTGTTGAAACTGGCAAAGCAGGGGAAGTATTCGTTTTCATCCTGCAGGCTGCCCAAATACCTTCCAAAAGACGGCTACGCAACCCTGATCGTCGGGTTTGTAAGACTGAATGGGAACCGGTTTGTCCTTCCGTACTCAGCAGCGTATAAGAAGCATCATAAACCGGTCACCATTACCATCCCGCCGGTTCTGGCAGATAAAACCATTAAGGAGATCCGTATCATCCCAAAAGCAGACGCCAGGTTCTTTGAGATCCAGTACACCTATCAGGTGGAAGCGGCTCAGAGAAATCTGAATCCAACCCATGCACTGGCGATCGACTTCGGGATCGACAATCTCATGACGGCCGTTTCCAACAGAGGGGAAAGCTTCCTCATCGATGGGAAACGCTTAAAATCCATCAACCAGTGGTTCAACAAGCGGAACGCCTGCCTGCAGAGCGTCAAAGACAAGCAGCACTACGGAAAGAAAACAACCAGACGTCAGGCCGTTTTGCAGAGGAAGAGAAACAACCAGGTCCGTGACTACATGGGTAAAGCAGCGAAACAGGTGGTCACCTACTGCATCCGGAACGATATCGGAACCCTGATCGTGGGCTACAATACCACATTCCAGCGCTCCTCAGACCTTGGCAGGCAGATGAACCAGGTCTTTGTGGGAATTCCGTTCGGGATGCTCCGCAGGAAACTGAAATATCTGTGTGAAATGAATGGGATCCGCTACGTGGAACAGGAGGAAAGCTATACTTCCATGGCATCCTTCTGGGATCTGGATGAAATGCCCGTATATGGAGAAGCAGGACTTGTGCCACCAGTCTTTTCCGGCCGCCGGATCTGCCGTGGCCTGTATCAGGACCGCTCTGGAAGGCGGATCAACGCTGATGTCAATGGTGCTTTAAATATCATGCGTAAATGTAACATTGTGAGCCTAAGGGCTCTATATGATAGAGGCGATGTGGATACGCCTGTAAGAATAAGGATCGCCTGAGAGCGGGCGGAAACTCAAAGATCAAACTTCTTAAACGGGAGTCCAAGGATTCCCCAGAAGCCCCCACTTCAAATTTCTTCAAAATTAAGTGGTGGGTAATTCAC
>NZ_QUJB01000007.1:0-155920 GCF_003480435.1 Clostridium sp. AM30-24
CCCGTCTCGTGCTCTCAAAGAGATAGAAAAAAGAGTCATCCGATGGATGGCTCTTTTTTCTATGTTCAAGCCCTGCCGGGTTCGAACGGTTCGAATGTCTCCGCGCTGCTGCGGTCGTCGCAGTCGAACGTCCCCCGGACGTTCTGCGACGTCTCGTGCTCTCAATAAGATGTGAAAAAGAGGAGATATCCGATGGGTATCTCTTTTTTTGTATGTTCGAATGTCTTTGCTCCGCTCCGGTCGTCGCAGGCGAACGTCTCGTGCTTTTTTAGTTTCCGCATTTTTATCTCAGTTGAGAAGACTCCCACCTCTTTAGGTGGTGAGTAATAGCAAATTTGTCCCAGTGGGAGTTAGGTCTCCGACGGAGATAAACGCTCTGCGAGGATGCGCAGTGATTCTATATGGAATATGTCAGCTTTATTGATCAGAATCACGCGTCAAGTATCATGGACGTTCAACTTGAATGCTCTTTTGGCGGTGGTGTTGCTTGGTGGAATTGGCTGATAAGAGATACTTCCGTGTTCCGTCAGGAGCGAGAAAGCTGAGGACGGCAAGTGAAAAATTTAATGGAGGAGGTAATTATCAAATATGAGCAGATTAAACGAGTTGCTCCAACAGGCGGGCAATATTGGGCGGAATGAAGATGGTTCGATCACATGGATACAATTATGCAGGGCGGTGTTTATGATGGCATGCTTGGTGTGACCGGTGCCAAATATTCCACACCGTATGATCCGAGATTGATCAAACTGATCGACGATGTCTGCACGGAAAAGGGAATCAGCCATATCATCATGCCAAGCGGTGCAAGCCATGACGCAAATTCGATGGTCCATGAAGGAGTTCCGATCGGTATGATCTTTGTTCCGAGTGCCAAGGGCATCAGCCATCAGGGCGACGAATATACAAAACCGGAACATATAGATTTGAGGGCAGATGTTCTGTATCAGACTGTGTTAAAACTGGATGAAAATGGATTTTAAGTTTTACACATGATCGAATGGAGGACTGAGATAAATCAGAAGACCACTGAAGGGGATAATCCTGTTCAGTGGCCTTTTTTGATGCAACTTGTCGCTAACGCGACCCGTTTGTGAGAGAAAGCTATTTCAGTAAAACGCTCATGTCGGAGCCGGTGATCTTAAATGCGGCGCCAACCATTGTGGCAACACCGGTAGGAATTGCCTTTTCATCAAATAAGAGGGAAGCGTTGTGAAGGGCCAATTTTGATTCTGGGGTATTGTTGTGGGTACCAAGGCGGAAGATAGCACCCGGGATGTGCTCCAGATATCTTGCGAAATCTTCGGATCCCATGGACGGGGACGGAACCTGAAGAAGCTTGTCGTTTCCGAGAAGCTCTGTCACAGCCTCGCTGATCTCGTCCACAAGGTGGTCTTCACTGATCGTCGGTCCAACGCCGAAAGTGTAGGAGACTTCTGCGTCTCCACCCATCGCCCGGGCAGTTCCAATAGCGAGCTGTTTCAGAATTTCAGCAACATGATTTCTGGTCTCATTGCTCTGGGTGCGAACCGTTCCTTCAAAGTATGCCTCATTTGGGATAATATTTGCTGCGGTTCCAGCCTCGAGATGTCCGACAGTGACAACAACCGGATCGATTGCTGCTACACGTCTGGAAACGATGGTCTGAAGCTGTGTGATAATATGCGCAGCGATCACGACCGGATCAATCCCTTTCTGCGGATGTGCAGCATGACCGCCTTTACCGATCACCTTTACCTTGAAGGAATCAGATGCGCCTAACATGGTGCCTTTTCTCACCCCGATGGAACCTGCCGGCATATCCGGCCATGTGTGGCAGGCGAGGATGAAATCGGGTTTCGGGTTTTCAAGAGCACCATTTGCGATGGTCTTTGCGGCTCCTGTCATGACTTCTTCCGCTGGTTGGAAGATGAGTTTGATGGTTCCACAGAGGTCATTCTGGTATTCTTTTAATAATCTTGCTGCACCGATGAGGACGGTTGTGTGGAGATCGTGGCCGCAGGCGTGGCATTTGCCGGAAACTTCAGAAGAAAAGGGAAGTCCCGTGTTTTCCTTGATCGGAAGTGCATCAATATCTGCACGGATCGCAAGGACGGGTCCCTCTTTTGCACCGTGGATAAGTCCGATGACTCCTGTGGAATCTCCGTTCGGATGGTTTTCAATACCGGCATCATCGAGAACTTTTTTGATGAGTTTTGTTGTCTCAATTTCCTCAAAGGCTGTTTCTGGGTGACGGTGAATCTGGTGACGAATGTTTAAAAGATCTTCTTTATTCTGTTCGACTTTTTCGAGAAGTGTCATGGATTTACCTCCGAATGATAAAATGTCAAGCGGATATTCGCAATCCGCTTTGCTACTTGCTCATAACCGATTAACTGCTCCGCAGTTTATCAGAAGGAGCTTGCACTCCTCCTGATACAAGCAAGTCCCCACCCGCTGCTTATTGCTTTTCGCAATTGAAGCAGGGGACTTACTTGATTCGGTTAAAATGGATGCTGTCAAAAAATCCGCCTGTCGGCATAACAGGCGGATTTCAAGGTTTATGGATTATACAAGGTAGAAGAAGTAAACTGCAGCTGTGCAGATCACGAATGTAAAGATTGCATAAGGAAGGCCGGCTTTTGTATAATCTTTAAATTTTAATCCGCCAATTTCATATACAAGAAGGTTTGGGCCGGTACCAAATGGTGTGCAGAAAGCAGCAGATGTTCCGATCGCTACGCACATTGCAAGTGCATGCGGGCTGATTCCGCAGGCTTCACCGATCATGATCGACATAGGTGTTAAGATCGCACAGAGGGAAGTTCCCATCATGAAGTTTGTTCCTACAACTGAGATCAAGGTTACTAAAGCAACAACTACGATCGGGTGCATGTTAGACATATATCCGGACATGGAGTCTACAAGGTACTGGGCTGCACCTGTGGAGGACATTGCGCTGCTTAATGTGAAGATTCCGGCTACCAGAAAGAAGGTGTTGACACTGAAGGACTTTACAGCATCCTCAGCACTGATGCATCCGGTAATAACTACAAGGAAAGCACCGAGTGCGGCAGCTACATGCATTGCCAAAAGCTTTGTTGCCATGCAGTAAACGATGAATAAGAAGATCAATGCAACGAATACCATTTTAGCAGGTTTACGCTCTGCAGTATCCGGGATATTGCTCTCATCAACTTCACGGACAGCGAGATCCTTGATGCCGAAGAACATTAACCAGATGAAGGAGATCAATGCGATCGGAAGACCGATACGGACGAATTCAAAGAATGTGAATCCTTCATAAGCGGATTCCTCGAGGAATCCCTGGACTACGAGATGTCCGCCGCCGCCGATCAGAGTGATCATACCGCCGAGGCTTGCGAAAAAGGCAAGTACAATGTAGATTTTTGATAAAGACACTTTGGATTTTTTACCAACCGCGCTGGCGATCGGGATAAGGCAGCCAGTAGTACCGGTATCGTTTAAGAATGCAGAAAGAGCAGTAACGATAAGGGCAGTTCCGGCAATTACGCCTTTTTCATTTGTACCTAAAAGATTGATGACTTTCTCTCCAATGAAATCGGCGAGACCTGTCTTAAAGATTGCGCCGCCAACAACAAGGAGACTCATGAAGAAGATGACAGTTGTGTTGGAAAACTGTGAGAACGCTTTCGAAGGTTCTACAACGTTAAAGACAGCCAGAATAACTGGAATGCCTGCACCAATGACGATTGGGCTGACCGGCTGCCAGATTAAAAGAACGATCACTGCTAAGAACAATACCAGTGTCATAATGGCCTGTGCTGACATATTGATTCCTCCTCGGTAAAAGTAAAGCGATTAATCGTATTTACACTCATTGTTCTTGATATTCTGGATGTTTTTATCCATATCATACTCAAAGAGTTTTACAACATCGAAGTCAGGGCGTTTGTTGTAGATGCCGCCGTTTGCGAGAAATTCCCTGCGGGCAATCTCTACTGCCTCTTTCTTTTCTGCTGTTTCAAGGTATGGCAGGAAGTCTTCCGGAACAACAATTACGCCGTCTGCGTCACCGAGAATGATGTCGCCAGGTTTTACTACTGTGCCGCCGCAGGAGATCGGAATCTGTACTGCGCCCTTACTGGTACCTGTTACCATGCTGGTGATCGGGGAGAAACCGGTGCAAAATACCGGAAAGTTTCCTTTTTTAAGAGCAAGCTTGTCGGTTGCCGGTCCGTCGATAATGATACCTGCCATGCCACACTGCTGAGCCATGATTGCAACGAATTCGCCGACCCAGGCATATGTGGTCTCTGTTCCGCGGTCGATCACGAGAACAGATCCTTTTGGTGCTTTCTGCATTGCGTAGTATAGAGAAGTGCTGTCACGCTCAAATCCCTGAATTGTATAAGCCGGTCCGCATACTTTCATCTCATCAGCAACCGGTTTGATTTCCATTTTCATGAATCCGCCAGTAATCTGATGTCCGATGTTTGCCGGCGATACTTTCATAAAACGCTGTCTGATTTCTTCTGTGAATTCCATAAAAGTCCCTCCTGTAAAAGGTTTGTATTTGTGTTTGTTTTGTTCCGTTCGCGCGTCCGGATTAATTGTCTTTATTATAACAATCTCACGAGAAGATTTGAAACGAAAAAAATTGGTTAGTTTATTAAAAATATTGATAATGAAGCGCAATAAAGGTATAATTTCAACAATGATATGAAAGTGAAAGATGTTTTTGGAAGACAGTGAATGTGAAAGGTCTATATTGAGATATCAGGAAGCAAATTTGGACTATATGAGGGAAGATTGAGAATGAATATTGAGAATATCCAGTGCTTTATCAGTCTGGCAGAGTGTCTTAATTTTACAAGAGCGGCTGAGCGGGAACACATCACGCAAACAACTATGAGTCATAAGATCAGTGTTCTGGAAAAAGAATTAGGAGTTAAGCTGCTGTATCGGGATACAAAACAGGTTTTTCTTACAAATGCGGGAACAAGATTTTACAGTCAGGCAAAAGAGATAATAAAAATGTACCATCAGACGGTGGAAGAAATACAGAATGTTCAGAAGGACTCACAGTCTGAGTTAAAAATTGGAATCGGGATTTATGAACATGCCCTGCTTAGTAAATTTATGAACTCCTTTATGGAGAAAAATAAAGGGAAAGTCAAAATTACCTGTATGGAGGAACACACCCTCACGCTGATCCAAGATTTTCAGGACGGACTATTTGACGTTATCCTGTGTAATGATTCGTTTTCTCACAAATTTTTAACGTCGGAACTCAGGAATATGGGCTCCATGATCATAGATGAAAGCCCGTATGTTCTGGTGCTCCACAAGGATAGTCCTCTGGCAGCATATGATCCGGTGCCGCTGGATAAACTAAAAACGCAGAACATGATTACGATGAAGTCTGTTCCTGAATCGGAGTTGAAGATTGAATTTAAGGGATTCTTTTCCTTTAAAGATGCTGTCTATGTGAATTCCTGTAATTCAAAACTGGTGATGGCCAATGCCGGATTTGGGTTTACATGGCTCCCATCATATGCACTGGAATCCAGCTCGGGATACGACAATCTGCTATTCCGGAGATCGGATCCGCCATATAATTTAAGAAAGACATACCTTTATTACAAGAAGAACTCAGAGAATCCGATGGTGAAGAAGTTTGTTGAGTGTGTACGGAAAATCGTGACAGGAAAAATAGGTAGGTGAGATGCGAATGAATTGGGCAGATGGAAAAATACGTTGCAGCTGGGCAAATCCGAAAAATGAACGGTACATCCGTTATCATGATGAGGAGTGGGGCGTTCCGGTGCATGATGACCGGAAGCTATTTGAAATGCTGATTTTGGAGTGTTTTCAGGCAGGACTGTCCTGGGAATGTGTCCTGAATAAGCGAGATGCGTTTCGCGAAGCTTTTGACGGCTTCGATGTTGAAAAGGTATGTGTCTACAAGGAGGAAAAGCTGGAAGCCCTGCGGAAGGATCCCGGCATCATACGCAACCGCCTGAAAATACAGGCTGCCGTTACCAATGCACAGGCATTCCGTGAAATTCAGAAGGAATATGGCAGTTTTTCAGAGTACCTCTGGCATTGGACGGAGGGCAGAGTGATCCGGGAAACCGGAAAAACAAGTTCGGAATTATCGGATGCAATTTCCAAAGACTTAAAGAAGCATGGCATGAAATTTGTGGGAACCACAGTCGTTTATGCCTATCTGCAGGCCGTCGGCGTGATCTGGTCGCATGAGGATGGGTGCTTTTGCAGGCATGAGGATGATATATGATGAAACAGAAACCGATAATTATTTATGAGAATACCGTCGCAGGAAGCTTTGTCCGCAGGATCAATCGTTTCACAGCGGAGGTTTTGATCGATGGGGAGACGGAGCTGGTTCATGTGAAAAATACGGGTCGTTTGCAGGAGCTTTTGGTGCCGAAAGCGAAGGTGACGCTGCAGAAGTCGTTGAATATGAACCGAAAAACGGCATACGATCTGATCTCTGTATACAAGCCAAAGCTAAAATGGGTGAATATTGACAGTCTGGCACCGAATGAACTGATGAAGCAGCAGTTTATGAACCTGAATTATGATCTTGTGAAGGCAGAATACACTTACGGAGACTCCAGAATTGATTTTTACATGGAAAAAAACGGAGAAAAATTCCTGACGGAAGTGAAGGGCTGCACACTGGCGGATGATCTGCATCCGGACATCGGATTGTTTCCGGACGCACCAACGGAGCGAGGGGTAAAACATTTACATGAGCTGACAAAGGCGGCAAAGGAAGGCTACCGCACGGCAATCGCTTTTGTGATTCAGATGAATGGAATTCATCGGGTGCTGCCGAATGAGGCGGCACAGCCGGAGTTTAAGAAGGCACTTGTGGAGGCTGCGAAGGCAGGTGTTCAGATCGTCTGTTACAGTTGTCATGTGGAAGCTGATCGTGTAAAGATCACGGGTGTAACCGAAGATACTTCAAGATTTGTGAATATGTAGGAAATGAAGGATTAAGAAGATGGGCAGGAGAAAGAGTATAATCGGGAGTTATGGTGGTGAATTCTATGTGCTTTTGGTGGTTTATGTTACTATGTGATTTATTAATTCCAATTGTTATGGTTGTTGGTGGAAGAATGATGTGGAAACATTGTCCAAAACATATAAACGGTATGTTAGGCTACAGAACAACTCGTTCGAGGAAAAATATGGATACATGGAAATTTGCCCACGACTATTGTGGAAAACTTTGGTGGAAAATAGGATGGTTAATGATTATACCATCTGCTTTGGTACATATTCCGTTATACCATAGTGATGAAAATACGATTGGGGTTGCAGGGGGAATCCTTGTAACAATTCAATGTATTATTTTGATTGTATCAATTTATCCGACAGAGCAAGCTTTGAGAAAAAATTTTAATGATGACGGAACACGCAGATAAATCGGAATTTATTGGCGCAGTTATCGCTCGATTTGATGTAAAACCATGACAATATGCAGTTGCTACCGTGGGTTGCGTAATTGCATACCAAGATGTATAGTATTCTACCGGCTATTGGGGTATGCTCTGGGTGAAAGGAGGAGAACATGGCACTTTCAGAAAAACTATACGAACACCGAAAGAAAAGAGCTCTTTCACAGGAGCAGCTTGCCGAGCAATTAGGCGTGTCCAGACAAGCTATATCAAAGTGGGAGTCTGGGAAAGCAGTTCCGGAAACCGATACTCTTATTTCAATCAGTAAGTATTTTGATGTTTCACTGGACTATTTGATGAAAGAAGAAAATTCAATATCAGAAAACGCTGTGAGTTTAGAAGTCCATCAAACTGAGGCAACGAACAAGCGTGAGAAGCGCATCCTTGGTATAGCCACTTGTATCATTGGAGTAGTCTTGTTGATTGCTTGGGGAATTGTATCTGTTTTTATGCCGTCTGCATCGGAACAAATTGGAACATCTTCCATGATAACAATAGACGGAAACGGAATTTTCCTACTTATCTGCCTTGTAGCAATTATTGCCGGTGCTGTTTTGCTCCTTAAAAGTACATCGAACAAATAAGGAGGATTTTTATGAAAACTATATCTAATTTGTTTTTGATTTTGGCTGTTCTTCTGTCTGATGTGATGTGTGCTGTTGTTGCATATAACTATTGCGACATGATGTGGGGCATCAAATATGCTGGTTATAGTGCTCCAGTCTCGACTGCATTTTTGGTAGCAATTCCTTTTGCAATTGCTATTGTGGTATGCGTTGTAATTGCGCTGTATTTCAAAAAGAGAATAGGCTAACAACTTCCAGTCTGCCTTTGCCCAACCGCAATCGATAGAAGTACAATTTTATATTGGCTCTTGACAAGTAACCACTCGGTAACTATAATAAAGTTACCAAGTGGTTACTTTGTTTAAGGAGAACATTATGATTGAAGGAACGAAGGAACGGATTTTGAGGATTGCTCTGGAGCTTTTTGCACAGAACGGTTACTTAGGAACATCTATGAATGATATCGCGGGGCAGCTGGGATTTACAAAAGCGGCTCTGTATAAGCACTATTCCAGCAAACAGGAAATTCTGGATAAGATCGTGGAACGGATGAACAGGATGGACTATGAGCGTGCCGCGGAATATGAAATGCCGGAAACGGAACCGGACGGCTTTGCGGAAGCTTATCTTCACACGCCGGTTCAAAAAATCCGCACATACAGCATGGCGCAGTTTGACCATTGGACAAAGGAACCGTTTTCCTCCAATTTCCGCAAAATGCTGACACTGGAGCAATACCGTGATCCAAAGCTCGCACAGCTCCATCACGACTATCTTGCCGGTGGACCTTTGGAGTATATGGCGGCGATTTTCCGAAAGATGACCGATTCTGATGAGGATGCCATGCAGTTAGCTCTGGAATTCTATGGTCCGATGTATCTTCTTTACAGCGTTTACGATGGGGCAGAGGAAAAAGAATCGGTATCTTCCTTGCTGGCCGCCCATATTGACCATTTTATATCCAAAGTGGAGTCTGGATACAGAAAGAACGGAAAAACAACATGAATATTACCGTTATATATTCCACAGGCCGGAAGACGCAGTCATGTACCTATAACATTGCCCGGCTGCTCATCAGGGAGCTTTTGGCGGACGATGAGCTTTTTGAGTTTCAGCTGCCACGAGACATGCCCCACATTTGCGTGGGATGCTATGCCTGTATCAAAGGACAGGAGCAAAAATGCGGCGGAGCTTCTGCACTTGCCCCGATCCTTGCTGCCATGGAACGGTCTGAGCTGATCATCTTCTGTACCCCAACGTATGTGTTCCATGCTCCGGGACAGATGAAAATACTGCTGGATCATTTCGCGTATCGTTGGCTGATCCACCGGCCGGATCTGTCGTTCATAAAGAAGCAGGCCGTCGTGATCAATACAGCCGGAGGTGGAGGCATGAGATCCACCGTCCGGGAGATTAAAGACAGCACCGACTACTGGGGGATCGCCAGAACGCATATTCTTTCGCAGAAGGTGTGGGATCATGACTGGACAGATCTGCCTGCATCGTTCCGCAGATCAGCAGAAAGGAAGGTGGTGCGGACTGCACGGAATGTCCGGCGCAGAGCCGAACATCTAACACCATCATTCAAGGTGAGATGCCTGTTTACATGCTATCAGTTTTTACATAAGAAACAGAAAATGTCTGCGATTGATGATGTCTATTGGCTGGAGAAAGGATATGTCACAGGAAAACCGTGGAAGTAAAGCGAAATGGACCAATCTCTTTAGAGCGAGGGATGCTTCTTGTCCAAAGGGCAAGAAGATGGAACAGAGAAAGAGTTTAACAACTCGATAGTTATGGAGGTAAACAAAGTGACTGATACTAGGTTAAAGGGTATAGCAGTTATACTATTTGGAATACTCTTAAGTGCAAGTGGCGCAGAAATGAATCAAACTGTATGGGCAAGTTTTAGCGATTTTCCATTTGCTCTTATCGGGATAATTGTTGGAATTGCTGGGCTTATAATGGTTTTCAAAAACAATAAAGAATAACCATTCCTATTTTCTGTCAAATCGGAAGTTGCAGGAGATTGCCATGAATAAAATTATATATGTAGAAAATTCAGAAGGAGTGTGCCAAGAATCTTATCTTGAAGAATATATAGGAGCATCTGGTGTATGGGCTTTGTATGGAATTGAGAAGAGTAGTGGTCAGGAAAAATGTTTGAACGTTGGTAAAAGCGTAGATGTAGGAGAAGAAATTCTTTATGATATTGGATGTATGCATTTCTTACCAGTAAGGAAAGACGGTGATACAAAATATATTAACCAATTTAAAGAAGATTGTGGCTTTTATTACAAAAAAGGACAAACGGTTGAGTACTTATATCCAGAAATTGCAGAAAAATATCATTCTTTGAAGTTTGTATTGATATACGATAAAACTGATAAAGATAAAGAAAGCAGCTATGCAAAACAAGAGCATGCTTGTTATTGGAGAAATGGAGGTGCATTTAGAGAAAAAACAAAAATAGTTAATCTTAAAGAACAAGTTAAACAACGAATTGGAGATTTATTTCAAGATGGTGGGGAGACTTACACGTGCGATGAATTAATATATACTATATGTTCAGAATTTGGATATGAGAAGAGTTGGGCGGTCAGAATACTTAATGAGATGATTGATGAAAACCATCTTATTGAATGTAGTAATAATTGTTATACGAGATGAAAATTCCAATTTGACGGAGTAATGGATATGAAAATTCGAGAAGTGAATGAGAATAAAAAGCAGTTTATATCATTATTGTTATTAGCTGATGAACAGGAGAGCATGGTTGATCGCTATCTTGAAAAAGGAACTATGTATGTGCTTGAAGACAATGATGTAAAAGCTGAATGTGTTGTCACCGATGAAGGTAACGAAATACTTGAAATCAAGAATATCGCAGTTGATCCGGAAAATCAGGGAAAGGGCTATGGCAAAGCACTAATTGATTTTCTTTCCAGTAAATATGCAGATGAATATTCTGTTTTGCAAGTTGGAACAGGTGACAGTCCATTGACGATACCGTTTTATGAAAAATGCGGATTTGTCCGCTCTCACAATATTCCGAATTTCTTTACGGACAATTATGACCACCCAATTTATGATGGCGGTGTACAACTAATAGATATGGTATATTTACAAAGACATATATAATTTCCAGTTTCCAGAGTTGGCGATCAGTCATGCTATAATTAGAAAATGAGATAATTACAATCAAGAACGCCGGTGTGGGATTTTGCTCTCCAGTATCGGCGTTCTTGCTTCCACAGGGGCGTAGGAGTGCAGTCTGCTTCATATCTGTATTAGTGTATTACATAAAAATACGCATATACACATAAAATAGGAATGAATATTGAAACGTATCTTGTTTTGTGATAGAATATCATTACTAAAAAAGGTGCAAATGCACAGAAACGGAGAGCGATGATGGAGATTAAAAGGGACGCTTACCTGCATCAGTTGATTGAGCGAAAAGATAATGGAATGATAAAGGTAATCACCGGCATTCGTAGATGCGGAAAATCCTATTTGCTGTTTACCATCTTTAAGAGATACTTACTGGAGAATGGCGTTGGCTCTGATCATATTATTGAAATTGCATTGGATGGTATTGAGAACGAGGAATTAAGAGATCCCAAGATGTGTTTTAAGTACATCAAGGATGCTATGAAGGATGATGGGAAGTATTATCTTCTTCTGGATGAAGTACAGTTCATGCCCAGATTTGAGGAAGTGCTGAACAGTTTGCTACGCATGAGCAACATTGATGTGTATGTCACCGGAAGTAATTCCAAGTTTCTGTCCAGTGACATTGTGACCGAGTTCCGTGGCAGAGGTGATGAAATCAGAATCTATCCCCTCTCATTTGCTGAATTTTATTCTGCCTATGATGGTGATTATGATGATGCCTGGGATGACTACATGATCTACGGAGGATTGCCGCAGGTTGTTGGTTTCCGGAGCGAACGACAGAAAGCAGACTATTTGAAGAACATCTTTGCTAATGTTTATCTGAAGGATGTTATAGAAAGAAATAAAATTCATAATGTGGATGAGATAGGTATTCTGGTTGATGTGCTTGCATCTGCAATCGGTGCACCGACCAACCCTTCAAAGATTGCTAACACCTTTGCCAGTGAGCGTCAGATGACTTATACCAATAAAACTATTTCAAACCATATTGACTATTTGGCAGATGCGTTTTTGATTTCCAAGGCAAGCCGTTACGACATTAAGGGACGAAAATATATCGGCGCAAATCTGAAATATTACTTTACTGATCTGGGCCTGAGAAATGCTCGTTTGAATTTTAGACAGCAGGAGCCTACTCATATCATGGAGAACATTGTTTATAACGAGCTGCTGATCCGTGGCTACAATGTTGATGTGGGCGTTGTGCAGATCTTTGGTAAAGATAAAGAGGGCAAACGTACCCGTAAGCAGTTGGAAGTTGACTTTGTGGTTAACCAAGGCAGCCAGAGGTACTATATTCAGGTTGCATATGACATGATTTCGGAAGAAAAGCAGACTCAGGAGTTCAACTCTTTGCGTAATATCCCAGACTCTTTCAAGAAGATTGTCATTGTAAATGGCAGCAAGAAACCTTGGAGAAATGATGAGGGATTTGTCATCATGGGAATGAAGTATTTTCTTTTGAATTCAGATAGTTTAGAATTCTGACATCAGTTATAGATGAATTAAATCTGGATTGATAGGAGAAAAACAAATAAAAAATATATTGATTATCTCAAGCTCGCCAAGAAAAAAGGAAATTCACAAATCTTATGTGAGCAGTTCAAAAAGGCACAGAAGCAAAAGGACATCAAGTGAAAATCGTACGTATCATGGAGTAGAATATAGGCTTTTGCTGAGCCTGTGACGGCTGTATGAGAAATGGAGGCATCTGTGTATTAAAAGATGATATGGCTGAGATACTTAAACTGTTTCAGAAAGCAGATGTACTTGTACTGGCTACTCCGGCTTATTTTTATGGAATCAGTGCCCATATTGCCCATTTCATTTCCAAGGTGGAGTCTGGTTGCAGAAAGAACGGGAAAATTGACCAAACATCCAATAGATGCTAAAATTATGCAATAAACATGGAGAAAGTCAGGTGAAGATCGATGAAATATATCCATATCACGAAAGAGAACATTGACAAGGAGCACATCTGCTGCGCTATGTCCGGCAAACAGGCTCTTGCAAAAAAGGAGTGGCTGAAGCAGCGATTTGATGAGGGACTTGTCTTTTATCGCAGTGAGGAGCGCGGAAAGTGTTTTATCGAATATATTCCGGCGGAAAATGCATGGGTGCCCATTGAAGCAGACGGCTGGCTTTACATCAACTGCCTGTGGGTTTCCGGCTCGCTGAAGGGACACGGCTATTCCTCAGAACTGCTTTCCGAGTGTATCCGGGACGCGAAAGAACAGGGAAAGAAAGGCATTTGCATTCTGTGTGCCGAGGGGCGGAAACGGGAATTTTTAGCTGATCCAAAATTCTTGAAGTATAAAGGATTCAAGGTCGCGGACGTATCCGACTGCGGGATCAACCTCATGTACATGCCTCTTGCAGAGGATGCAGGGCAGCCGAGATTCAAAGATTGTGCCAGACACCCGAAAATTGGCGAAAGGGGCTTTGTCCTCTATTACACCGACCAGTGCCCTTTCACCTATTATTGGGTTCCGAAGGTACAGGAGGCGGCAAAGGAACACGGGATCCCATTTCAAGCAATCCACATTACCGACAAAGAAGCTGCGCAGAATGTACCTGCACCGGTCACCACCTATGCCCTGTTCCGGGATGGAGAGTTTTTGACTCAGGGCATTCAGTCAGATAAAAAGTTTCTGGCACTGGTGGGCATAAAGTGATGACAGAAACATTTCGTTACGATCAAAAGGAGCATGTACGAGGGTTGGAAAGTGAGGAAAAGAACATCTATGAAAAGAAATATCATCATTGCGGTGGCAGTCATCGCAGGTATTTTGGCAGCGGTTGCGATTATTTCAATTTTAGCACAGACACCGGTACCGATCTGACGATTCCACACTGCTCATGTGAGAACAGCAGTGGATGCAGCCTGTGCCGGAACACAGCGTTTACCGGGCAGAGACAGAATCGGAAATGGGATGACAACCCTGCATTCTTATGTTATGCTTGAGACAGAATAAGGAGCAGGAGGAAATTCAGATGGTGAATCTATACGGAACGCTGGGACCGGCGTGTGGGAGCGAGAAGGTGCTGGCGGAGATGTTTTCACTGGGAATGACAGGGATGCGGCTGAATCTGTCTCATGTGACTCTGGCAGAGTCAGGGGAACTGATCGGAAAGATGAATCGTGCAGCAGAAAAATGTGGAGTGAAACCGCAGCTCCTCGTGGATCTGCAGGGGCCGGAACTCCGGACCGGGACCGTCGTGGAACCGGTCGCTCTGCGGAATGGGGACATTGTAGAGATCTGTGAGATTTCAGAGAATGTGAAGGCCGGAAGATCCACAAAGATCATGCTTCCGGAACTTACACTTCCGTATCTGGTTCCGGGTCAGGAAGTTCTTCTGGACGATGGGAAGATCCATTTAAAAATTGTGGAAAACCCGGTCAGTATGCCGGAGAATCGTGGAGAAGAGATCGAAAAGAAACGCTGTTTCGCAAAAGTCCTCTGGGGAGGTCTCTTAAAGAGCAGAAAGAGCGTTGCGCTTCCGGGAGCAAAGATCTATCCGCCGACACTTACAAAAGCAGATCTTGAAAATATTAAGATCGCAAAAGAGATGGGCGTGACAGGTGTCATGCAGCCATTCGTGAGGGATCACAGAGATTTAGAGTGCGTGAAAAAAACACTTCAGGAAGCAGGAGCGGAGGATATTAGGCTCTTTGCCAAGATCGAAAATATGGATGGTGTCCGGAAACTGGAGGAACTTTTTCCGGCGGCAGATGAGATCGTGATCGCCAGAGGAGACCTTGGGAATGCTGTACATCTATGGGATCTCCCGGGGGTCCAGCGTCAGATCTCCGAAAAATGCCGGAAGGCAGGAAAATCATTTATGGTAGTGACACAGATGCTGGCATCCATGGAGTGCAGTCCGGTCCCGACACGCGCAGAAGTGAACGATATCTTCCATGCAGTACTGGATGGCGCATCCTCGATCATGGTGACCGGCGAGACTGCTGTCGGAGATTATCCGGTGGAAGTGATCCGGTATATGGCCAATACCGTAAAAAGTGCAGAGAACTGGATGCAGAAACAGTGCTGAAAAAGATACGCCTCATTCCTGGCAGAAGAAACTGCCGGAATGAGGCGTATCTTTATGTAAAGCTCCATAACGGTTCAGCAGGTCGCTGTACCTGCCGCACCAGCTGTGACAGAATATGTGCCGGAAAGCTGCAATTTAATATGTATCTAACGGCGGCTGTACGGAATCCGGCAGCGGGCAGGTGTAATGTCCGCCGTTTCTCTTCTTCAGCTCTTTTTTTGCGGCCTCGATCACGTCCGGACGGTCCATGGTACGGACACAGGAGAGAGCCATAACCTTCGCTGCGGTCAGGAGGCCCTTGTGGGCTAACGGGCTGCAGGACTGGGCAACCATCTGCCAGGAGTGTCCTACATTTCCGACACATGCGGTGGCGATGTTGATGTTTAAGGTCGGTGCTGCGTATCCGACGTCACCCACGTCCGTGGATCCGGCGGTCAGCTTGATCTTATCCGGGTTGAACGGGTGGATCTCGGAATCCAGCGGTTTTTCAAGGATCTCATCCAGACGGTCTTCACCGTAAGTCTCAATGATCTGAGCCTTGATGTTTTCAAGCGTGGTCTCCGGATAGGTGTTTAAAAATTCCTTTGCCATCGCATAGTCAGCTTCCGTCCATTCCGGAGCACCGACCTCCTGCAGACACTCATCGGCAACGGCTGCCAGAGCATTGTTCGGAAGATACTCGGTGAATGCCATGGAAAGCTCACACTCGACGGAGGTGTCAGTCATGATGGACGCGCCGCGTGCAACATTCTTCACGCGTTCGAAGAGCTCTTTCACCTGATGTACCCACGGGGAACGGACCTCATAGCGGATCGTCGCGTGATCCTGAACAACATTCGGGGCGGTTCCGCCGGCATCAATATAAGCATAGTGGATCCTTGCCTCCGGGATCATGTGCTCTCTTAAATAGTTGCAGCCCACATTCATGAGTTCGACGGCATCCAGAGCACTTCTTCCCAGGTAAGGAGTCGCGCCTGCGTGGGAGGCAACGCCTTTGAAATAGAAGTTTGCGCCCATGATGGCGTTGCTGTGGTTGCACTCAACTGCATTTTTTGTAGCCGGGTGCCAGGAGTACACGAAATCAACGTCATCGAACATGCCTGCGCGGGCCATAAACTGCTTGGAGCCTGCGCCTTCCTCGGCCGGGCAGCCAAAGTAGATGATCGTACCGTCTTTTTTATTGGCAATCAGGTATTCTTTGACAGCGAGGGCAGCGGCAAGTGCGCCGGTACCCAGTGCGCAGTGGCCGCAGCCATGTCCGGGAGCGCCTTCCGTTAACGGTTCCTTGTGGGGATCGGCAGCTTTCTGGCTTAAGGATGATAAGGCATCATATTCGCCGAGGATTCCCATCACAGGTTTTCCGGTTCCGTAGGAGAAGGTTCCGGTAAAGCAGGTCGGGATACCGGCATCGCCTTCTGTCAGGGCAAATCCCTCTTCTTTTAAAATGGATTTTAACAGGGCAGCCGATTTCGTCTCGTGGAACGCTAACTCGGCGTATTCCCAGATCTTATCGTTTGCATCAAGGATTTTCGCGGATTTTTCATCGATCACGCGGGTTAGAAATTCAAGGTCTTTATTCATGCAAGCTTCCGTCCTTTCTGAAAATATCATATTTCTTTTACACTGCACCGTGGTATAGAGCCAGTTTACAACAGTTTGGCGGAAAATACAATGGGAAAATGGGTCATGCGGCAATTCTGCGGCAAGTATTTACCGTAAAAGGAAAGACATGGTATAATAAAAGTTAACAAAGAAGGAAAAGTCCGGAATCATGCATGCCGGAATGTACCGGCATGTACGGTGGGCTTAAGCATACAATAAAAATACAGGAGGAACAGGAATGTCAAAGCTGATCTATGTGGCGGATGATGAAAAAAACATCTGTTTTCTAATAGAAAATTTTCTGGAAAAAGAAGGATATGAGGTGGAGTGCTTCGGGGACGGAGAGTCTCTGCTTGAGGCGTTTGGGAAGAAAGCGCCGGATCTCTGCATCCTCGATATTATGATGCCGGGAATGGACGGGCTGACGGTCTGCACCCAGATCCGGAAGACGAGCCATGTACCGATCATCATCGTCTCCGCGAAGGATTCCCCACTGGACCGCATTACGGGAATTACCCTCGGAAGCGACGATTATATGGTAAAACCGTTTCTGCCGTTGGAGCTGGTGACAAGAGTCAAGGCGTTATTCCGCCGTGTAGATGCCTTCTCTGCTCAGGAGGAAGAGGCGAAGGACTCCTATGAGATCGGTGATATCAAGCTCTACCCGAAGCGCCGTGCCGCGAAGTTAAAGGAGGAAGATTTTGCCCTGACACCGCTGGAATTCGATTTCCTGTGCCACATGTTAGAACGTCAGGAACATGCGGCGAGCCGTGATGACCTCTTAAAATCCCTCTGGAAGGTGGACAGCAAGGAAGTTGACACCCGGGCCGTTGATGATATGGTGAAGCGCCTTAGGAAGAAGCTGAAGGATCAGAAGAGTACTGTGAAGATCGAGACGGTATGGGGCTATGGATTCCGCCTGACGAGTGGAGGAGAGGCATGAAATTAAGTATCCGGATGAAAATATTCCTTCCGGTGATGTTTCTTCTGATTGCGTTTCCGCTGGCAGCCTGGTTCGTATTCAGCTATGCGCTGGACGGGCATATGAACTACAACGCGAAGAGGGATCTTGGACAGATGGTGAAGACCGTGGAGGAGCTGTCGGGTGAGTACAGCAATCTGGACGTGCCGGACGAGAGTGATGCCAAGGATGACAGGGAAAGTCTCCTGAATGCCCTGAAAAATGCAGCACAGACGGAGTCCGGGGAGTCAAAGATGCTGGTGATCGGAAAGAATTACCGGGTGCTGTATCCGAAAAACTACGATGACCAGCCGGAGATGACCCAGATGTATTCGGAGTTTCTGACGAGAATGACCGGAAATGATCCGGCTTTTGAGAGCGGAGAGATCACGGAGGAGACCATCGGTGAAACAAAATATATGCTCTATTTCCTTGATGTAGGTCAGAACCGGTCCGGCCGTGTCCAGAATGTCCTTCTGTACTGTCCGATCCATGACACCAGTGTGATCTTAAAAGAGGTGTCACGACTGGTACTCATGATCATGGGAGCTATGGCAGGTGTCTCCATCGTACTGTTCTGGTTCGTAGCCGGAAGTATCTCGGACCCGGTGAGCCGTCTCTGTGAGGCAGCCCGCGGGATCGGTGAGAAGAAATTTAAGAGAGTGGAGACTGGGACCAACGTAAAAGAGCTCTACGAGCTGGAGAATGAGATCAACCAGATGCAGGATAATCTTTTAAAGGCGGATGAGGCGGAGCGCGTATTTTTCCAGAACGCCTCACATGAGCTCAGGACACCGCTCATGTCCATCAGCGGCTATGCCCAGGGTATCCAGAGAGGTGTCTTTGAGGATGCCTTTCAGGCGGCCGGTGTGATCTTAGATGAGAGCAGCCGCCTGACGGAGGTAGTTGACGGGATCCTGACGCTCACGAGAATGGATCAGATGCGGTATCAGGTGGTACCGGTAGAGCTTGGGATCCGGGAATATATTGAAGACCAGATCGAGCGCCTCGAGGGACTTGCGTATCAGAAAAAAATAAAACTGGAATTTCTGTCGGGGGATGAGCATAAGATTATTTCGGATGTGATGCTGCTTGGCCGGGCATTCTCGAATGTGACATCAAACTGTATCCGGTACGCGAAGGAGACTGTTCAGATCTCCGTGGAAGCGGCCGGAGACCGGTTAAAGATCACGATACGGGACGATGGACCTGGAATTTCAGAAGCCGATCTTCCTCATCTGTTTGACCGCTTTTATAAAGGTAAAAATGGAAACCACGGACTGGGGCTTTCGATCGCGAAGCGCTCCATGGAGTACATGGGCGGCAATATTGAGGCAGAAAGTTCGCCGGAAGGTGCCATATTTATGATCACACTGCCGCAGGATTGCCGCAGCTTTGCCGTAGAAGAATGGACAGAAGTGTGATAAGATGGTAACAGCTCAAAGATCTGTTATCAGTTTGCAGCAGAGGAGGACACGATGATGAAACGGCTTTTATTTTTGTTCAGTCTTCTGGTATGTCTTGCGGGAATGCCGGTAACTGCTTTTGCGGATAATAAGACCGCAAAGCAGACGTATGAGACAGCAATCTCGGACAACTGGAAAACGATGTTAAAGAATAGTATCGCACTGGATACGATCAATGCGGAGAATAACACCCATCTTTTAAACTGGCAGGATGTAAAGAATCCATCCGACGAGGCGGTAAAGCTTGTGGAAAAGATTCAGAAGCTTCAGACGGAGCAGGAAGAGGATCAGGAGAGTATGGATCCGTATACAAAGGCGAAAAAGACCTGTGACGCAAAGTTAAATGCGGATGGTGCGAATGCGGCGCTGGAGAATATTATCCGGATCCAGAAGGACCGCCTTAGCGATCAGAAGGAATTGCAGGCGCTGTGGGAAAAGGTCGATAAGTTATTAAAATAGTTCTGAAAAGATTTTTACGAATGAGAAAACGGCTGTGAAGTGAAAGGATACTTCGCAGCCGTTTTTGTGTAACAGGAAATTCCGGGGTATTTCCTGTTACACAAAAGGCACTGACGTGCCGATGATGTGCATTTGCGAGAAGATGCAGATTGTCGCAGATGACCGGGCGGGATCCAGGTCCAACAGATATATCAGCCCTGAAAGTCCGCCAGATCCGGGATATATTCCTTCAGAAGCTCCGGATGATAATTTGCGATCAGTTCCTCCGGGAAATGCAGCTCCTTTAAGAGGGCCTCTGCCCGTGCGTGGTCACCGACAGCGGTCGTAAAGTGGGCATCGCTGTTCATGATCACCGGAACCTGATACTCTGCGCAGAGCGGAAGAAGGATCCGGTCGTTTTCATATGCGTGGATGCGGGAGCTGCCCGGGGTCAGGGAGGTGTTATTGAGTTCGATCAGACGGTGATTTTCCTTTGCCGCCTGAACGACTGTCTCGTAATCCAACGGAAATTTTCCGTCATCCGGATGTCCGAGGATCGTTACATGGGGATTTTTTAACGCCGTGACGACCGCAAAGGTATTTTCTTCTTTTGTTCCGGGTTTCAGGCAGAGATCGTGAAGACTGGCGATTGTGTAGGATAACCGTTTTAACATTCGCTCAGAAAGGTCAATGGTTCCTTTGTAATCCACGATATTGAGCTCGCAGCCGAATAAAAGACGGACGCCCTCAAGGACCGGTGGGATCACCCTGAAGTTACAAAATTGCATCTCTCCGCAGCTCCCCGGCATAGACGGGGCATGTTCCGTGATGCCGAGAATCGGCAGTTTTTTTAAAGCAGCGGCATGAACCATCTCTGTGATGGTTCCATAGGCATGTCCGCTGGCGATGGTATGGGTATGCAGGTCTGCATAATCTTTCATGGTAAATGCCTCCAAAATCTGATTCTATGTTTCTGTGACATGCGTCATAAGGATCTATGATAGCAAACAATATTGATTTCATAATCACTATGCACATTTTATCATAAAATTTTTGTGAAAACTATGGCAAATATTCACAGAATATGGTTAAATAGAGAAAGAAATGAAACGAAATATGATCAGATAATGAGAAAAGGAGAGATGACATATGGAATCCATGGACGATTACAAAGAGGAGTTAGAAGCGTCCCTTAAAAAAATAAGAGTTGGAGATGTTGTGACAGGTACCGTGATCGATGTGACAGATGATGCGGTGATCGTGGATTTAAAGACCTATGCGGACGGCGTGATCCGCAGGGAAGATTTAAGTGAGGATCCTGATTTCAATATGGCGGAAATGATCCACCCGGGTGATGAGATCACAGCGACTGTGATGGCTACAAACGACGGTGAGGGAAATATGGTTCTCTCAAAGAAGGAAGCAAATCAGGTCCTTGCATGGGATAAACTGAAAGCGATGATGGAAGAACGCACGGTTGTTCCGGTAAAGATCGCTGAGATCGTAAACGCAGGTGCCGTTGCGTATCTGGAAGGAATCCGCGGATTTATCCCGGCCTCCCGTCTGAGCTCTGAGTATGTGGAAGATCTGAAGGAATTCGACGGAAAGACCATTGATGTAACCGTTATCACCGCTGACGAGGAGACACACCGTCTCGTATTATCCGGCCGCGAGGCAGCGAGGGAGAAGAGACAGGAAGAGACAAATAAAAAGATCGCGAAATGTGAAGTCGGCGCAATTATGAATGGTACGGTTGAGACCTTAAAGGATTACGGCGCATTCGTTGAGTTGGAGAACGGACTCACCGGTCTCCTTCATATTTCCCAGATCAGCACAAAGAGGATCAAACATCCGGGCACTGTTCTGAAAGAGGGACAGGAAGTACGGGTGAAGATCATCTCTGTCGCAGATAACAGGATCAGCCTGTCCATGAAGGAGCTGATAGAGGAGGAAGCGGAGAGAGAAGCTGAGGACACTTATGGATATAAGGAAGACGGTCAGGCAAGCACAGGTCTTGCGGATCTCTTAAAGGGTCTGAAGCTGTAGTCAGGAACGTGTGAAGGAATGGTCGCATGGACGGAACGTTCCCGACTGCAAAGAAAGGGGGCGTCATCATGACGAAAGAATCTGGAGGTTTTGATCAGATCGATCAGTGGAAATCAACGATGTTTTTATACAGCTCAGCGTTGAAATCCATTAACACGAAGATCGAGATCTTAAACAATGAATTTATACAGCTATACAATTACAATCCGATCGAACATATCACATCCCGGCTGAAAACACCGGAGAGCATCGTGAAAAAGCTGAAGAACGATGGATGTGAAGTCACGATCGACAATATGGTGGAGCACTTAAATGATATCGCGGGAATCCGGATCATCTGTTCCTTTATGTCTGATATTTATCCGATCGCGGATATGATCGCCAGACAGGCGGATATCACGGTCCTGCATGTCAAAGACTATATTAAATATCCGAAGGCGAACGGATACAAGAGCTACCACATGGTGGTGACGATCCCGGTCTATCTGTCAGAGGGAAAACGGGACACAAAGGTGGAGATCCAGATCAGAACGATCGCCATGGATTTCTGGGCTTCTCTGGAACACAAAATCGCTTACAAATTTGAGGGAAAAGCACCGGATTATCTGGAACGGGAGTTAAAGTCCTGCGCCGATATGGTGGATATGCTGGATATGAAGATGTTCTCCTTAAATCAGGCGATACTGGCGGTCGAGGAGGAGGAATGCCGTCTCAAGGAAGAGAAGCAGCGGGAACGTGAAAAAATAGAAAGAAAACAGGAAGAACTCGCAGGAAATGGTCCAACTTAGGGCGTTTCCTGTGATCATGAGGAAAGTACATGAGAGTCGTATTACAGAGAGTGAAACACGCGTCAGTCCAGGTGGACGGAAAGGAGACGGGATCGATCGGACAGGGATTTCTGATTCTGCTCGGAGTTTCAGACACGGACGATGAGAGTACAGCGGACAAGATGGCGGACAAGATCTGCAAGCTTCGCATTTTTGAGGATGAGGACGGAAAGACAAACCGGTCGCTTCAGGATGTTGGCGGTGAGATCCTTGTGGTAAGTCAGTTTACGCTGTACGCGGACTGCAGAAAGGGCAACCGCCCGAGTTTCACGGATGCCGGATCGCCGGATCACGCGAACCGTCTCTACGAATATTTTATGGAGCGGTGCAAAATGCATGTGGAGAAGGTGGCACATGGAGAGTTTGGGGCAGATATGAAGGTGGAGCTGTTAAATGACGGACCATTTACGTTGATGCTCGACAGCAAGGATCTGTTCACAAAATAGGATAGTAAAAAAATACAAATACGGAGGTTTTTTGGCATGAACGGCAAAGATTTAGAAAAAGCACTTCTCTGGGAAGCTCCGCATATCGGAGAAAAAGCGCCGGAGCAGATTCCCGAGGCACAGGATTTCTGCGAGGGATATAAGGAATTCTTAAATGAGGGAAAGACCGAGAGAGAATGTGTAAAAAAGGCAGTGGCGATCCTGAAGAATGCCGGCTACAGGGAATTTGACCCGAAGGAATCCTACAGGGCGGGCGATAAGATCTACTGGGTAAACCGCAAGAAAGCGATCATCGCTTCCACGATTGGAACAAAGGATCTGAACGAGGGCCTGCGCATGAACGGCGCCCACATCGATTCCCCGCGCCTGGATCTGAAGCCGAATCCGTTATTTGAAAAGGATGAGATCGCCTACTTAAAGCCGCACTACTACGGTGGAATCCGCAAATACCAGTGGGGAACCGTGCCGTTATCCATGCACGGCGTTGTTATAAAGGCGGATGGTGAGGTCGTTGAGATCTCTATCGGCGAGAAAGAGGGTGATCCGCAGTTCTGCGTGACAGACCTTCTCCCGCACCTTGCGGCGGAGCAGAATGGAAGAAAACTCAGTGAGGGATTAAAGGGAGAGGAACTGAACATCATCATCGGCTCCATCCCATACCATGACGAAGAGGATGAGAAGATCAAGAACCCGGCAAAGCTTCTTGCGATGAAGCTTCTGAACGAGCGCTATGGAATCACGGAAAAGGATTTCACCCGGGCGGAGATTGAGATGGTACCGGCCTACAAGGCTGTCGATATCGGGTTGGACCGCGGTCTCATCGGTTCCTATGGACAGGATGACCGTGTGTGTGCGTACACAGCGCTGATGGCTGAGCTTTCCACAAAGAATCCGGAACACACCACATTTACGATCCTTACCGATAAGGAGGAGATCGGATCTGTCGGAAATACTGGACTTCACTCTGACTATGTCCAGCATGCGGTGGAGGATCTTGCGGAGAACCTCGGAGCAGACACGAAGACAGTTCTGCGCCATTCTATCTGCCTCTCATCAGATGTGAACGCGGCATATGATCCGACCTTTGCGAGCGTTTATGAGAACCGGAACTGCAGTTATGTAAATAAAGGCTGTGTGCTCACAAAGTACACAGGGGCAAGAGGAAAATCCGGCAGCAGCGATGCCAGTGCGGAGACCATGGCGAAGGTCATCGGTATTATGGAAGAAAACGGTGTTTACTGGCAGACAGGTGAGCTCGGTGCCGTTGACGCAGGCGGCGGTGGAACCATCGCCCAGTATGTGGCAATGATGGATGTGGATGTCGTGGATCTGGGTGTTCCGATCCTTTCCATGCATGCGCCGTTTGAGCTGGCGTCGAAGCTTGATGTATACAATACATACAAGGCGTTCTGCGCGTTCTACAAATAACGGAAAAGAATGGGAAAGCACTCCGGGAGAATATTTCTCTGCGGAGTGTTTTTCAATCAGCAGAAGGTTACTGTTCATGCTCAATGTCAGTAACCGCAGAAGATAAAAATGTCCGTAATGGGCAAACATATACTTGCATTCACCAGAAAAGTGTGTTAAGATTTTTACGCACACATGTTTTCCTGGGACGTACAAATGATGACGTGTCAGAGTGCAGAAAGATAAACAGGTGTGATGTGATCCCACGGAAATTTGGAGATCACTGTGGGGGAGATTACAGAACTTGCGAGGGATGATATTATGGAAAAAAAGAATAAATATTATGTAGTTCGTGATAAAGCGCTTCCGGAAGTTCTTCAGAAGGTTGTTGAGGTGAAACGTCTGCTCGAGACGGACAAAAATCTGACGGTTCAGGAGGCGGCGGAACAGGTCGGCCTGAGCCGCAGTTCTTTTTATAAATACAAGGACGATATTCTTCCGTTTTCCGATAATACAAGAGGAAAGACGGTGACATTGGTGATCCAGATGATGGATGAGCCGGGACTTCTGTCGGATCTGCTTCATATTGTTGCAGATTACCGTGCGAATATCCTGACGATCCACCAGACGATTCCTGTAAACGGATCCGCAACGGTGACACTGAGTGTGGAGGTCCTTTCTGATACTGGAAATGTTGCCGGTATGGTGGAGGAGATCGAACACCTGAAAGGCGTACAAAACGTGAAGATTTTGGGAGTGGAGAAATAGAAAGATGAAAGCGGCAATTATGGGATATGGAACCATCGGTTCCGGTGTATACGAGGTTCTGGATAATAACTGTAAGATCATAGAAAAAAAGGCAGGAGAGCCGATTGAAGTAAAGTATATCCTGGATCTCAGAGAATTTCCCGGAAAGCCGGTAGAGAAGCTTGTGATCCATGACATTGAACAGATCATAAATGATCCGGAGATCGGAATCGTTGTTGAGACCATGGGCGGAACGACGCCGGCCTACGAGTTTGTAAAGAACTGTCTGCTGGCAGGAAAGCATGTTGTGACTTCCAATAAAGCGCTCGTTGCGGCTCATGGAACAGAGCTGATCAGGATCGCTGCGGAAAGGAATATCAGTTTCCTGTTCGAAGCAAGTGTCGGTGGTGGGATTCCGATCATCCGTCCGCTTGTGGAGAGCCTTGGCGGGGAGGAGATCCTCGAGATATCCGGAATCTTAAACGGAACGACAAACTATATCCTGACGAAGATGAGTGAAGAGGGATGGAGTTTCGAGGAGGCGTTAAAACGCGCACAGGAGTTAGGCTACGCGGAGCGCAACCCGGAGGCAGATATCGAGGGATACGATACCTGCAGAAAAATCGCGATCCTGACTGCGGTGACGACCGGAAAAGAAGTAAATTATGAGGAGATCCCGACGCAGGGAATCACGGGGATCACTTCACTGGATTCCAGATATGCGGCACATATGGGAGCGGCGATCAAGCTCTTTGGAACGAGTATCAATAAGGACGGAAAGCTCTATCTGGAAGTTGCACCGGTTCTTGTGGACGAAAAAGATCCTCTGTATGCGGTGACGGATGTATTTAACGGAATTCTTGTTGTGGGAAATATGCTCGGTGCATCCATGTTCTATGGAAGCGGCGCGGGGAAACTTCCGACAGCCAGTGCCGTTGTCGGGGATATGATCACTGCGGTACGGTCCGGAAACGATCCGGAAGAGATCGGCTGGAGCAGCGAGAAGCTTGAAGTCCACCCGGCGAGTGAACTTTCCAGAAAGTACTTCGCGCGGTTTGAAGGTTCTGAGAGCGCAAAGAAAGAGGCCGTTGCAGCAGCTTTTGGTGACGTGAAATTTGTGACACTGGAAGGAACAGATGAGTTTGCGGTTCTGACAGGTGAGATGACAGGGAAAGAGTTCGACGCGGCAGCAGCAAAAGTCGGCGGACTGCGCCAGAAGATCGCAGCCAGATTATGATCCTGACGTGGTTTAAGATGCCATGCCTGTTTCAGCAGATGACCGGGCTTTACTGCCCGGGCTGCGGAGGGACGAGAGCTGTGCGGGCGCTCCTTGCAGGGCATCCGTTTCTGAGCTTCCTGTACCATCCGGTGGTGCCGTACATGGCAGTTGTGGCTGTGTGGGCAGTGGTTTTCTGGACACTGTATTTTGTGACCGGGAACAGGAGATTCCGCCCGGAGCTGGATGACCGGATCGCTTATGCGGCTGCCGGGATCGTAATCTTAAATTTTATCATAAAAAACGGACTTCTGGTGTTTGCCGGGATCGATGTGATCGGGCGGCTGCCGGCTGTGTGAGAATAAAAAAGCCTGATACAGATCAGTGAAGAAAACGATCTGCATCAGGCTTTTGAAGTTTAGTTTATTCCCATCTGCTTCTGGAACTGCTCAAAGAACTCGTTGAAGGCTGCCGCGTTCGCCGGATCTTTCATCAGGTTTGTGATGGTCAGCACATAAAAGAACTCGCCGATGCCGAGAAGGACGGCGATGACACCGAGGACGATCCCGGCCACTGCGGTACCCCTGAAAGGCTGTCCTTTTTTAGAGATAATGGCGAAGCAGACTGCGCCGACGCCGCAGATGATGGCGACCGGGAAGGCGAAGCAGCAGAGTGTCAGGATCGCGAAGATTCCGCTGATCAGGGAGATCGTCGCGAAAGAGTTCTTCTCGCGCCTTGGGCGCTGAGGCTGATTCTGCCAGCAGGGAGGCTGGCTGTTATTGTACTGGTTCTGCCAGTAGGGCGGCTGCCCGTTCTGAGGCGGGATTTGTCCGCCGTTCTGCTGATTCTGCCAGTACGGATCCTGCCCTGGATGCTGAGGCGGAATCTGCCTGCCATTCTGTGGATTCTGCCAGTATGGATCCTGTCCCGGATTCTGAGGCGGAATCTGTCCGCCATTCTGCTGATTCTGCCAGTACGGATTCTGTCCAGAATTCTGAGGCGGAATCTGTCCGTCATTCTGAGGTGGATTCTGCTGATCCGGCTGTGCCGGATTTGGATTCTGCGGAGCGTTTCCGGCGTTCTGTGGATTCAGATCTGCCGCTTGTGTTTGCTGGTTCATATCTTTATATTCAGATGAATTCTGATCTTCGTAATCTGCCATGAAAATTCCTCCTGTTGTAATTCTGTGGCGGTGCCGCCAAAATGCTTATAGCACTGTTCCCTGAAAAAAAGTCCGGTCAGCCCCTCGATGTTTAAGAAAAATAATACGGAACAGTTACCGTATAGTCTAACATGAAACGCCGTCCCTGTCCACATTTAAGTTGCATAAGAGCATGGATTGAATTATAATGGAAAATGACATCTCCGGCGGCATAAGGCCTTTCGGGGGGAGAACTAGAAGGAGAAAGAACATGGACATTTTAGGCGTACTGACAGCGGAATTGGGAGTGAAACGGAGCCAGATCGAGGCGGCTGTCAAGCTCATTGATGAAGGAAACACGATTCCGTTTATTGCCAGATACCGGAAAGAAGTAACCGGTTCCTTAAACGATGAAGTATTAAGAAACCTGGATGAACGATTAAAATATCTGCGCGGACTGGAGGACCGTAAGACTCAGGTGCTCGCGTCGATCGAAGATCAGGGAAAACTCACGGCTGATCTGAAGAAAAAGATCGAGGAAGCCGAGACGATGGTGGCGGTGGAGGATTTATATCTGCCGTTCCGCCCGAAGAGAAAGACGAGGGCCAGCGTGGCGAAGGAGAGGGGCCTTGAACCTCTTGCCGATACGATCCTGCTGCAGATGACAAAAGAACCGATCGAGACACTGGCAGCCCGGTATATCTCCGAGGAAAAAGGTGTAGCGAATGTGAAGGCAGTGATCGATGGCGCAAAAGACATTCTTGCGGAGCGCATTTCCGAGGTGGCAAAATATCGCGCTTACATCCGCAATGTGACAAAAGAGGAAGGTTTTGTCGTTTCGGAGGCGAAGGACGAGAAGACCGAGTCTGTTTACGAGATGTACTATCATCACGAGGAGCTTGTAAGAAAGTGCGCAGGACACAGGATTCTCGCCTTAAACCGCGGTGAGAAGGAAAAGATCCTGACTGTAAAGATCGCGGCTCCGGAGGAGAAGATCTTACGCTACTTAAATAAGATGGTCATCACAAGAGAGAACGCGGTGACAACTCCGGTCTTACAGGAAGCGATCGCGGACAGCTACAATCGTCTCATCGCCCCAGCTATCGAGCGTGAAGTGAGAAATCTCATGACCGAGAAGGCGGAGGACGGTGCCATCAAGATCTTCGGAAAGAACTTAGAGCAGCTTCTCATGCAGCCTCCGATCGCAGGCCGCGTGGTATTGGGCTGGGATCCGGCGTTCCGTACCGGCTGTAAATTAGCAGTCGTTGACGCGACCGGAAAAGTCTTAGATACGGTAGTGATCTACCCGACCGCACCGCAGAACAAGGTGGAGGACGCGAAGAAGACCTTAAAAAAGCTCATTGAGAAATACAAGATCTCTCTGATCTCCGTCGGAAACGGAACCGCTTCAAGAGAATCTGAGCAGATCATCGCGGAGTTTATCAAGGAGATCCCGGAGCATGTCCAGTATGTGATCGTAAATGAGGCGGGAGCTTCCGTATATTCCGCCAGTAAGCTTGCCACAGAGGAATTCCCGAAATTCGACGTGGGACAGAGAAGTGCCGTCTCCATCGCACGACGTCTCCAGGACCCGCTTGCGGAGCTCGTAAAGATCGATCCGAAGTCCATCGGTGTCGGCCAGTATCAGCATGATATGAACCAGAAACATCTGAGCGAGGCTCTTGGAAACGTTGTTGAGGACTGCGTAAATAAGGTGGGTGTCGACTTAAATACGGCGTCCGCATCTCTTTTAGAGTATATTTCCGGTATCTCCAAGGTGATCGCGAAGAACATCGTCGCATACCGTGAGGAGAACGGCGCGTTTACGAACCGCCGCCAGCTCTTAAAGGTCGTAAAGCTTGGCCCGAAGGCATTTGAGCAGTGTGCCGGATTTATGAGAATCGCAGGCGGGGACAATCCGCTTGACGGAACCTCCGTACATCCGGAGTCTTATAAGGCAGCGCTGGAGTTATTAAAGCGTGCAAAGATTGAACCGGAGGAGATCGCGAAGGGCGGCGCGGCCGGAATCAGCAAAAAGATCACAGATTATAAGAAACTTTCCGAGGAGCTTGAAGTCGGTGAGGAGACCTTAAAGGATATCGTAAAAGAGCTGGAAAAACCGGCGAGGGATCCGCGTGAGGAGATGCAGAAGCCGATCTTAAGGACCGATGTCCTTGATATGAAGGACTTAAAGCCGGGAATGATCTTAAAGGGAACCGTCAGAAATGTCATCGATTTTGGCGCTTTCGTAGATATCGGTGTCCATCAGGACGGTCTGGTGCATATTTCCCAGATGTCCAGAAAGTATATCAAGCATCCGCTTGAGGCTGTCAGCGTTGGGGATATCGTTGAGGTGAAGGTTCTTGGAGTGGATATGGCGAAGAAGAGGATTTCCTTATCTATGATATTGGACGAGGAATAAATTTTAAACTATCGATACGAAGGAACGTTTAGTTGAAGGAATACACGGGCCAGACGGAGAATATTCCGGCGGGCCGAAGAAATGGAGGAGTCAGTCATGAAGTATAATTTTGATGAAGTGATCGATCGTAAGGGAACCCATGCAATGAAGGTTGAGCGCCTGCCGAAGGGAGCGGACAAGGATTCTCTTGCCCTCTGGGTAGCAGATATGGACTTTGCCTGCGCAGAACCGATTTTAAAGGCTCTCCATGAGCGGATCGACCGGAAGATCTTCGGCTATACCATGTACGATGCGGACGAGTGCATGGACGCTGTGACAGGCTGGATGAAGAAGCGCTATGGCTGGGATGAGAGCAGAGAGAACCTGTTCTTCTGTCCGGGCGTTGTGGCTGCCTATGCAGCGCTCATCAACCTCCTCACGGAGCGGGGGGACGGGATCGTTCTCCAGCGCCCGATCTACTATCCATTTACGAATAAGGCCAACAGCAACGGCCGCATTCCGGTGGACAATGCCCTGATCTATGAGAACGGTGCTTACCGGATCGATTTTGAGGATCTCGATAAGAAGATGGCGGACCCGGCAAACAAGGTTCTCGTGGTGTGCAGCCCGCATAACCCGACAGGCCGTGTCTGGACAGAAGATGAGCTTAAAAAGACGGTTGAGATCTGTAAAAAATATGACAAATGGATCATCTGCGATGAGATCCACTGCGATCTGATCCGCCGCGGCGTGACCTTCACACCGATCATGAATGTAGCTCCGGAGTATGCGGACCGTATCGTTGTCTGCACGGCACCGAGCAAGACCTTCAACCTTGCCGGAATGAAGACCTCCAACATTGTGATCCACAATAAAGAGCTTCAGAAAAAGTGGAAAGACTATGTAAATGGCAGCCTGTCTATGGACGGCGCTTCCGCTCTGGGCATGACGGCGATGATCGCGGCCTACACAGAAGGGGAAGAGTGGCTGGAGCAGCTGAAGGACTATCTGGATGGAAACTTCGCGTATATCGACGAATATTTAAAGAAATATCTTCCGAAGGCTCATCTCGTCAAGGCAGAGGGAACCTACCTCGCGTGGATTGATCTCAACGGGTACGTTGACCGGGATGAGAAAAAACTGGAAGAACTGATGCAGAAGAAAGCAAAGGTCGCTCTGGATGAGGGATATATCTTCGGTGATGAGGGACGCGGATTTGAGCGCATCAACGTCGCTTCCCCGCGCAGCGTTATCGAGGAGTGTATGAACCGGATCCGGACGGCATTTGAAGAGGAAAAACTGGTATGAAAATTCAGGTGAAAATGACAGCGAGAGATATTTTTGATTTCTCTATGTACAGCGCTTATTCGGGATTTGCCGGGATCTTTACGTTCGTGTTCCTGATCCTGGTCATCGGGATCCTCGGATACGCATGGAGCTCAGTGGCAGTGATGCAGAGAGTCATGCTTTTGGGTTGTATCATCCTTTTTGTGTTTGTCCAGCCGATCATGATCTGGATGAAGGCAAAGGCGCATGCGAAAACGACCGGATACTCAACGCCGATCAATCTTGACGTTTCGGATGAGCAGATCGGGGTCGAACAGGCCGGTGTGACCGGAGAATTGAAATGGGATCAGATCTGGAAAGTCGTTCGGATCCCGAATATGTATATTATCAAGGTCGGACCGACAAACGGATATCTTGTGCCATTCCGGTCCATTGAAGGGAGAAAACAGGAGTTTGTCGATTTCTGCAAGCGGAATCTTCCGCCGAAGAAGACGAAAGGATTAAAGGCATGATAAAAGAAACAAACGCACCGGAGGAGACCTTCGCCTTTGGAAAAATGCTTGGGGAACAGGCAAAGCCAGGCGAAGTGATCTGCCTGAACGGCGATCTCGGCGTCGGAAAAACAGTTTTTACGAAGGGCTTTGCTGAGGGACTCGGGATCACGGAGCCGGTAAACAGCCCTACATTCACGATCGTCCAGCAGTATGACAGCGGAAGAATGCCGTTGTACCATTTTGATGTGTACCGGATCGGTGACATCAGCGAGATGGATGAGGTAGGATATGAAGACTGCTTTTACGGGGAAGGCGTGACGCTCATTGAGTGGTCCAATATGATCGAGGAGATCCTGCCGGAGCATGTGAAGACTGTCACCATCGAGAAGAACCTGGAAAAGGGCTTCGATTACAGAAAGATCACGGTGGAGGAAAAATAGATGCGGATTTTAGGAATTGAAAGTTCCTCACTGGTGGCATCGGCGGCCATCTATGAGGACGGGATCACGATGGCGGAATATACGGTGGATTTTAAGATGACCCATTCGCAGACCCTGCTGCCGATGATCGATGAGATGGTAAAACTTGTAGGGATCGATCTAAATACGATCGATGCGATCGCAGTATCCGGCGGTCCGGGATCCTTTACGGGTCTCAGGATCGGATCGGCGACGGCGAAGGGACTTGGACTGGCGTTAAATAAGCCGCTGATCCATGTTCCGACACTTGACGCGACGGCATACAACCTGTTTGGCGCTTCCGGCCTGATCTGCCCGATTATGGACGCCAGAAGAAATCAGGTCTACACGGGAATCTACCGCTTTGAGAGAGAGTTTGAGACTGTGATGGATCAGGATGCCATGGACATGGGCGAGCTGATCGGGAAGTTAAATGGAATGGGAGAGCGCGTGATCTTCTTAGGTGACGGTGTGCCGGTCTACGAGAAGCAGATCGCGGAGAAAATGACCGTGCCTTACGATCTTGCCCCGGCCCATGTAAACCGACAGAGAGCCGCTTCTGTGGCCGCTCTGGGGGCTGTCTACTTTGCGGAAGGAAAGACGGAGACCGCGATGGAGCATAAGCCGGACTATCTGAGAAAATCCCAGGCAGAGCGGGAGCGCGAGGAGAGAGAGGCAAAGAACGCCTGATCATCCATTATCCAGTTTATTATAAGAAATTTCGCTGTCTTGCGGGGGAGTGTCCGGATACTTGCTGTATCGGATGGGAGATCACCGTGGACAGGGAGACGGAAAACTCTCCCCGATTGGCTACGGCTTTCCAGAACTTTTAGAGCGCAGCAGGACGTTTTTGTATCATTCGGAGGATAGCCAAAGCCTTTATGAAAAGCGGCAGCAGGAGTTCCAGCGAAATGTGCCTGAGACGGAAGTCTGTACGGAGCGGCTTTTATGCTGCTTCCTGTATTCTTTTGTGATGCTGGGATTTTACGATGGGGATTTTTATACGAAGGCGAAGATGGCGGTGTTCGACGCTGTGGCGGCGGAAGAGCTGGAGATGGCGGAGTACTTTATAGATTCTGAAGAGGAAGAATTGTGTGCAGCAGAGGATTTTAAAGATTTCGAAAAGGATGAGCGGATTCTCAGGTTCTCCCGCACCGCATATCTCTTTGCAAGACAGATCGAAAATTCAGCGGAAAACAGGGATCTGCTGGAACAATTATTAAAACAGCCGGAATTTGGGATCCGGCGGATCATAGAAACGAAAAGTTGGTTTTAATAGCTAAGAAAAGGTCCATGCAAGTATCGAGACAGATATTTGCATGGACCTTTTTACTATAGAGGAAGCGAAGAAATCTCGCGAGAAATTTTTTTGAGTTTTTCTGTCATCTTATTTAAAAGTTCTTCCTGAGCTCTTTGAACTGGAATACTTACACATATGGCTGCGATCGGACGTCCGGTATATTTATAAATTGGAACAGCTATATTTACGACACCTTCTTCATATTCTTCCTGTTCCAGGCAGATTCCGGAAGCATGTATTTTTTCCAATTTTTCTTTTAATGAGGAAAAATCAGAATCGCTGAGTGAAGAATGTCCCTCTGAAATCAAAATCTCTTTCAATGCATCACTGGAAAGACTGGATAAGAAGATATAGCCAGAAGCAGTGTGCATCAAAGGAAGCCATTTTCCGACAGCAACAGAAACACGCACTGGATGAGTGGATTCAACGTAGCTGGTACATAGAACCTGAGTGAGACCATTGATTTTTGAGTAGTGATAGACTCCGACCGTTTCATTAAACTCGGAAACCAATTGCTCAAGGTATGGCTGGCAAATGGTGGTGAGATTAATATTCTGATATGCCTTTGATGCGAGTTCGAAGACCTTTCCGCCTGTTTTATATGAAAGCGTATCAGGGCTTTGTTCCAGATACCCGCGTGCTTCCAGGGTTTTAATCAAATGAAAAGCAGTTGTTTTATTGAGATGACAATGTTCGGTAATTGTTGAAAGCTTTTGACCATTCCCACTGAAAACTGCGAATTCCAGGATATCAAGAGCGCGATGAACCGACTGAATTGTTTTTACGTTTTTTTCCAAATTATCCATAAGAATACCTCCGGATTAATCATAACATATCACAGAGAGTTTTACAATATAAAACACAATAAAAAATAAGTTCCTATTGTGAAAAAAATATTTGACAGACAGAAAAAGTGTTCTTATAATAAAAATGAGCTCAATTATAAAACCTGGTTTTATATTATAAAACACAAAGTAACTAATAAAGGAGGAAGATTATGACAGGATCACAGATTGATGTATTATTGAAAACAATGGCATTAGTTGGTACCTTGCTGTTGATTGGCACTTTTTTGCGTGCAAAAGTTAGTTTGTTTCAAAACCTTTTTCTTCCGGCTTGTGTGATCGGCGGGATTATCGGACTGATTTTAGGGCCGAGAATGCTGGGAGTGTTGCTGATTTCAGACGAGATCATGACAACTGCCTCTAATATGCCAGGTCGTTTTTTTGCACTGATCATTGCGGCATTACCGATGTGCAGTCAGAAATTAAAAAAGGGTGAATTGTTTCAACGGATCGATGCAATCAAGCTGGGAATTATCATTTCTTTGATCAGTGCGTTACAATTTGCAATTGGATTTCTAACCAATATTGTTTTTACAAAGCTTGGTCTTGAGATGTACTCCGGATATGGACTGGAAATGATGCTCGGCTTTTGCGGAGGACATGGAACAGCGGCTACAGTCGGAGGAATCCTGCAGAATCTTGGTCAGGACTATTGGGAAGTTGCCCAGGGTATGGCGATGACGTTTTCTACGATCGGTATGGTCGGTGGAATCATGATCGGAATCACGGTAATCAATATCGTCTCCAGAAAAGGATTAACCAATTATGTCAAAGATCCAGGTGCGCTTCCGAAAGAGATGAAAACAGGATTATACAGTACAGTAGATGAATGTCCTTCAGCAGGCCGCATTACAACTGCAGGAGGAAGCATTGATACACTTGGACTGCATTTAGCACTTATTTTCCTCTCTGTTGGTGCTGGATATGTCATTAACTACATGATCAATACGTATCAAATCCCTGGTCTGACGTATTTAAGCTCATGGTTCTGGATGTTAATGTCGATGTATGTGATCTGGTTTGCAGTGCGCAAGTTAAATTGCGAACAGTATTTTGATGCAAATATAAAAAGCAGAATTCAGGGATGTGTCACAGATTTTATTGTAACAGCGGCTATTTTCAGTATGCCGATCGAAATGATCGCTGAATATTGGCTGCCGCTGCTTACAACTTCTGTTTTAGGATTTGTTGTGACAGTGAGTGTACTTTTATTCCTTGATAAAATGTATCTGAGCAAAGACTGGATCGAAAAATCGATGGGACCGTTGGGAATGCTCACTGGTGATTTTATTACCGGCGTTTTATTAACGAGAATGGTCGATCCGGACTTCAAGTCAGAGGCAATGGGAGATTTCTCTATTGCATATTCAATCAATACATTTTATTGTGTTGCAATGCTCGCAATTCTGTTCCCATTTGTTGTGAAACGCGGAGCGATGGCAGCGATGATCTTCACGGTAATTCATGCGGTTATTTTTATGGTAGCTTTATGTCTTGTCAATCTGAAAAAGAAGGGGTAAGGTGGGATTAGAAATATGAGAAAACTAAATGGATTATCAATTATCGAAAATGAATATTGCTATAACGAATGGAGATTCGATACGAGCACCAAAGAAAGAAAACGGATCCTGTCATCGATACGGGAGTACAGAGATCCAAGGGATACTACTTATTATAAAGAGTCTGGAACTTACCAAAAAGCGGGAGTTGATTATAAAGTCTTCAAAACAGACTTTGAAAGAAGGGAAAAATGTGAGCCCTATGAAGGAGTATTGAAAAATCTTTCGGATTTGGTTTGCAAAGAAATAAAAGAAGGAAACGGAATTCTGATGTCCAGTGGATACTGCGCGCATGCGCCTGCGATTGCCGGAGGAATTGAACGTGCAGTTGGTCCGGATAAGAAAATCGGAGTGATATGGATCGATGCTCATGCAGACAATCGAATTGCAGAAACTACAGAATCGTTAGATATCAGATTGGTTGGCGTTCCTGTTTCTGTCATGGTGGGACAGACAGCTGAAGATTATAGAAAAAAAGTTTGTGGTTTAACAGTCCCGATTGCAGGAGAGCATATCCTGGTTAGTGATGGTCGAATGAACATCCCGGAATTTGATGAGAATCTGAAAAATGCTGGTAGTAAAAAAGTTTCTGGAGAAATATTTGATGATCCGGAAAAATGGAAAGAAGAAATACAAAAACTTGCGGATCAGACAGATCTTTTATATTTGTCTGTGGATGCAGATATTCTTGCAGCTGAATGGATTCCAGCTTATGCGAAATATGTTCCGGACGGACATAGCTTAGAGACCGTGAAACAGAATGTACAGATCGTGATGGAAACAGGGAAAGTGATTGCATTTTCATTATTTTGCGTGGATTTTGACCGGTACGATATGGGAGGAGAAAAGACCTATAGCAGTGGAAAAGAAATTTTAGAGGCAGGATTGACATCCTGGAAACAGCTGCCGGATCTTGTATAAAAATAAGAAAGTTAAAACAATGGGGGCGGATTAGATCCAGCCCCCATCCATTTTAATGATCTGACCGGTCAGATATTCCGGTGCTTCGACGAGTTTCATGACGAGGTCAGCGACTTCCTCGGGTTTTCCCATGCGTCCGGCCGGGATCTCATCCAAAAGCATCGCATGTTCTTCCTCGGAGAGAAAACCGTTCATCTCGGTGTCGATCGCGCCGCAGGCGATCGCGTTGACCTGGATATTCGACGGGGCGAGTTCTTTTGCGAGAGCCATCGTGAGTCCGTTGACACCGCCTTTTGTCGCGGAATATGCCGCTTCACAGGACGCGCCGCAGACTCCCCAGACGGAGGAGATATTGATGATCTTGCCACTGTGGTTGTGGATCATGCCTGGGATCGCGAGTTTTGCACAGTGGAAGACGGAGGAGAGATTCGCGGAGACGATCCGGTTCCAGTCTTCAAAGCTCAAGTCCTGTAAGAGCCCGATGATGGAGATCCCGGCGTTGTTTACAAGGACGTCAATATGACCGAAACGCGATCCGATCTCCTGAAACAGGCGTTTACAGTCTTCCGGATTTCCGACATCCGCCTGTACCGCCAGGCACTCTGCACCGAGCGCCTCCACTTCTTTTTTCACTTCTTCCATCCGGTCCGCACTTCTGGCGCAGTTGATCACGACCCGGTATCCGCAGAAAGCAAATTTTAAAGCCACCGCCCGCCCGATCCCGCGGGAGGAGCCGGTGACGAGAACTGTTTTTTTCATAGAGAGACACCTCATTTTTTATTTCTCCCTTTCATGTGTGGGAGAGATGTATAATCGCTCTTCAATCGAAGAGGGGAAAGTCGTCCGGCTTTCCGATGTGCGAAGTATAACATATCAGGTTAAATCATACAATGGTAACGATGAAAATCCCCCCGAAATATTTCGGAGGGATTTTGTGTTTATTTCTGCTGTCTCGCCTCATTCAGGCTCATTCCGCCGCGGACGAGATCTTCGATCCGGTCTTCCTTTGCTTTGATCTTTTCGGCTTCTTCGAGAACTTCCTTTAAATGTGCACTTGGAACGACGGCAACGCCGGTGCGGTCCATAAGGATGAGGTCTTCCGGGCAGATCTGGACGCCGCCGATGAATACCGGGACATCGGTGTCAACCGTCTCCATGAAACGGGCGCTCTTTACCGGGCTTGTGCTGCACAGATAGACCGGGAATTTCAGCTTTGCGATCTCGTCGATGTCGCGGAGACTTCCGTTTGTGAGTTCCCCCATCACGCCGCGCATCTGGGCTCTTGTGGCTAACATGGCGCCGCCTGTGGCGATATCGGTGAGACCGGTCGCTTCGATGACGAGAAGATCGCCGTATTCGGTCTGGGTGTCGATGATGGATGCCTGTTTTGTCAGTGCTTTTCCGTCGAATGCAGTCTTTCTGCGCATCTGGCGGATCGTTTTCGCAAAGCCTGCAGTACGTGGCTGGTAGACATCCAGAGCGTGAAGTCCGAGTACAACTCCGGAGCGGAGTCCGAGATTGTCCATGGCATCGGAGATGTTTGCAGTCGGAAATTTTTTGTAGTTTTCGATCCAGTAGGTTCGTTCTTCTTTATTGAACATGGTCATTTGTATCACAGCGTTTCTGCATTCATACAGCTGTGATTCTCCTTTCTAAATAATGATAGATCATTTCTGGAAGAACCATTTGAATTCTTCCCAGGCGGTCATAATTTGATTTTAGTATATCAGAAAAACAGCAGGGATTTTATGAATTTGGCGCAATTCATCATGCCAAAATGTCATGAAGATCCATTCCTTAAATTTATTACTTTTTAAGAAAAATGCCCGATGAAGATTCACCAGGCATTCCAAAGGATGTATTTGGGACCTTCAGCCCCTGAATGAACGAAAAAATGGAATAATCGAAATTATTTGGAAAATTAGCATATTTACGCAATAATCTTATAAATTCCAATAAAAGCAAATACAGCCAGAACTGCAAGCGCGATAAAGGACACCGCAAACAGCTCCACAAACAGGCGGTTCTGCGGGAATTTCTCGTCCGCATTCTCCTGCTGGGCAACACCCGCCATGATGAGGGCGCCGGTCGTGGAGATCGGAGTGAATCCGGAGACAGTTCCGCCGATGACGATCACGGAGACGAGCTCCAGGGCAGTCACGCCGCCGATGCTCGCAGCAAGTCCGCTGGCTGTCGGGATCAGCGTTGGGAACACAACGCCGAGTCCGGAGCTGAAGAAGGACATGAGGCCTGCGGCGATCGCCATGATCGTTGCGGCTGTTTTCGGTCCCATCACAGATTCCAGACCATCGACCATGATGTCGATGCCGCCGGAGATCGAGATGACGTTCATCAGGATACCGACACCGAGAACCATGATGATGACATTCCACGGGATCATTTTGAATGCAGTCTTTTCATTACCGCATCCGAGAACGATAAGGACGGAGCCGACAGTAAAACCGGTAAGTCCGACATTCCAGGAGAAGAACAGGGCGCCGATCGCGAGAGCGGCAAGTCCTGCTAAGGATAGCCACTGATTTTTACTGAATTTCGGAAGAACATCCTGATGGTTGGTGTGCGGAGCAACCTGCCAGCCTCTGTAGTAAATATATACGAGAACTGCGACAACGAGGGCTGTCACGGTCAGGCACATCATGATCGGAACAGTATTTCCGGTAAGTCCCTGTGCTTCCATAAGCTCACGGACAACGGCACTCTCCGGAGTCAGCGGGCTCATACGTCCGGACATAACGCCGAGATCGCCGATGATTGCCGTCATGATCGGGTTCACACCTGCGGATATCGCAACCGGGATCGCGATGACCGGAACGATCGCGAGAGACGGGATGGCTCCCGGTCCCACCGCACAGATCAGGAATCCGAGCAGGTACATGACGAACGGGATCAGCGTCTTGTGCGGTCCGACAAGCGCTACCATTTTTTTTGCGAGAAGCTCCAGAGTTCCGTTTTCGTTGATGATGGCAAACAGATATGTGATGCCGATCATCTGCATACAGAGGGAGGAACTGAATCCCTTGATGATGTCTCCGGCCTTGATCCCATAGACGAGACCGAGTATCATGGAGAAGCCGATACATAAAATTCCGACATTTGCCTTGCGGACAAAGCCGATAACGATAGCTGCCAGAAGGGCGATTAGTGAAATAAGACCAAGATTCATATGTGTACCTCCCTATCGGAATGTGATGCAGACCGGACTTTCGGCTGCGATCACGCGGCCGGTGTATTCCATGCGGCCCTGTTCAGAGTCAAGCTTCATCTCGATGATCGTATCGCTGTCCTCGTTTGCCATGTAGAAACGGCTGTAATCCGGGTTGAAGGTGATGAAGCGCGGGGTGAGTCCCATTGCCGGGTAGTAGCCGAGTTCCTTCATGTAACCAGTCTCCTGGTCGATGCGGTAGAGAACGATGGACTCGTGAATGCGGTTGGAACCGATCAGGATCTCTCCGTTTTTGTCGAGCAGAGAGGCGCTGGCCTGTCCTTCGCCTGTGTAGGTTTCCGGAAGTGTCGGCAGATTCTGACATGCATGAAGCTTTCCATTCTCAGCATCAAAGCCGAAGTATGTCATTTTATTGCCTTTTTCATTGATCAGGTATGCATAGCGGTTGTTCGGATGGATCGCGATGTGGCGCGGCTCATCGTACTCTCTGGAGCGGAAGCAGTCGGTCTCGGTGAGAGTCCCGTTTTCTGCGTCAAAGCGGTATACGAGAACCTGACCGTAGCCCTGGATCCTTCCCTGGGTCACAACAAAAAGGTAGGTCTTTGTCTGATCCCAGATGCACTGGTGCGCGAAGGAGACAGTTCCCTCTTTTTTGCCAGGAAGATGAGTCTCAGAGACGATCTCGCCGAGGCTTCCGTCTTCATTTCTCTTAATGACATAGACAGCGCCGCCCTGAAGAGCAGCAACGACTAAAAAGCGGTTTGTTCTGTCAGCAGTGATGAACACCGGATTTTTTCCGCCGATTTCGATCATATTTAACGGAGATAAAGTTCCGTCTTCAAGAATTTTATAGCTGGAGACTTTTGTCTTGTCTCCGTGTACGGAATAGAGAAAATTGCCCTCATTGTCGAGTGTCTGGTAGGATGGATTTTCCTCCTCCGTCTTTAAACACTGGATCAGGTTCCAGTCTCCGGTCTTGTCGTTGATCTCGAAAACTTTTAAGCCTTTTCCGCGTGCATTTCGTTCTTTTGTTGTTCTGCAGCCCACATAAGCGTAGCTCATTTCCTTTTCCTCCTGAGATAAATATATAATTCGATCAAAGATACCCACTTGATCACGTTCCGGAATCCTGCGTACCGATGTGGGGGTTCTCTATAAACTGGATGACGGTTTCAGAGAAAAATCGGGGGGATCCTGTCTGGTGATACCTATATGATAAATTATTAACATGTCAAATGGAAATTCAGGAAAAGAATAGGCGCGGTATTCCGTTATGGAATATCGCGCCGGATCACGAACCGGAAATGGAACGGTTCCGCACATTTACAATTACGAGCAAAATAGTTGCCGGGAAATACAGATTTTCCGTGCGGACGGATCAAGAGTCAGTTCACCCCGTAATAGTTTTCCACAAACCGGATAAAATCGGAAATTCCCTCGCTTTTATAGCAGTGATCGGAGATCAGCATGGAAACCTTTCTGGAGACCGGATTTCCGTCCCGGTCATAGGCGGGGATCAGCTGCAGCTTTTCTTCATCAATCTTCCAGTCATCTCCAAACACAAAGCAGATCCCAAGCCCATTCTCTGCCATCTCAATGGCAATATCAAAGTATGGAACCTGCTGTTTCTCGTGGGGGCTGCTTCCAAACTGGCTTTTCCACCACTGATTGATGATCATGCGGACCATGGGATTGTAGAAGGTCTCAATAAGCGGCATATGTTCAATGGAGTCCATCGTCGCACCTTTCGGGGCGACGATATAGAGTTCTTCCTTAAACAGGCATACCTGATCGCCGAGATACGGGAAATCGCCGCAGACGAGACCGATATCGATCGTATCGTCGATCAGATCCTTTAAGATCACGTCGCTGGAGTTGGAAATTGTCTTGATATAGAGATTGGCTCCGCTTTTCTGGTATGCGGCGAGGAGTTTCGGAAGATGGCGCTTTGCAAACGAGTTCGGGACGCCGAGTTTTAAGGATTCCATCTTTGTATGGCGGTCTGCAAAGTGGTCCCCGATCTCCTGGAGAAAATCCAGCATGATGTTTGCCTTCTGTACCAGATATTTTCCGTCTTCTGTGAAAGTTACGCCGCGGCTTGTCCGTTCCACGAGCTGGCGGCCCCACTCGCTCTCGATCGACTGCAGCCGCTTTGTCAGGGCAGACTGGGTCATAAAGAGGGCGTCGGCGGCCTTTGTGATGCTGCGCTTTTCATATAATACTTTTAAAATTTTCCAGTCAATGTTTTTCATAGAAGTTCCTTCTTAAAAATAAGCAGATGAAGATGAAAATGAAGCAGCAAGCGATTCCGTATATTTTATAAAATCGGCAAGCTTTTCCGGCAGTCGTTTCTCCTTCGGGTACACAAACCATGTTTTTCTCGTCACCGGTGTTCCGTCCGGCCATGTAAGCGGCGTGAGCGTCAGCTGATACCGGTTCTCAAAGTTTTCCGGCAGAAAACTCAGGGCATATCCCATCCCCTCATCGATCAGCTTCCATGCCCCGTCGATGTGCCCGACCATCATTCCGGACGGGTAAGCGCTCTCAAAGCACATTTCCCACCATCTGTTCAGGATCTTGGTCGTCTTTTCGTTCGTTTTATAGTCCAGCCGGTGCAGTCCGGGAAGCGCAGACACTTCCACGGCTCCTTTCGTGACAAGGAAACCGCGGGTCTCCCCTAACAGAGTCCTGTTTACCGGTCCCTCATAATCCCCGCGCAGAAATCCTACATCCACGGATCCGTCCAGGACCTGGCGGTAAAGAGCATCACTGGAATCATTGACGATCCGGAATTTTATATTTGGATGCGCGATCTGGTACGGAACAAGAACATCTGCGAGAGAGTATTTGCTGTAAGTGTAGGAAGCGCCGATCACGATCTCCGTCAGTGCGGCATCCTGCAGTTTTTTTAATTCTTCCTTTGTGTCATGGAACAGCTCCAGATATTTTTCTGCCTGTGCGGCAAGAAAATTTCCTTCTGCGGTGAATGTCAGGCCTTTTGGCGTCCGGTCCACAATGGTACATCCCCATTCGGTCTCCATCTGTTTTAAACGCTTTGTCAGGGTCGGCTGCGTCATAAAAAGGAGATTTGCCGTTTTCGTCAGATTTGATGTTTTATGCAGTTCATAAAGAATTCTCCAGTCGGAGTCTTTCATGGAAAAATCACATCCCTTAAGTTTTGATACTACTCAGTTCTAACTTTCTCTCGCGTAGTGGGTTTTTCTTCCTGCCCCTATCCTCTTAAGAACCCCTTCGTCAACCATCTTTTTCAGCGCAGCCTCAACCGAAGAGCTTCCCAAACTCGGACATCCGGATAAGACGTCCTGCTTGGTAAAGGTTCCAATTCTACTGAGCGCATATTGTTTTACAATATCATAAGAAGTACTTTTTGATCCATTATCCCATGCAACTCGTATGCGCGTTTCAAACTCTCGGTAACAGGAAAGAATAATCCCCAGCATATATTTGATGAATTCCTTTGGATCATTTGTTCCATGGATCCAATCCTGATCCGAAACTGCAAGCGCATCATAATAGCTTTCCTTTGTATCTGCGATTGCCTTTTCGATACTGATATACTTCCCGACCATATATCCATTCTTGTAAAGCAGTAACAAAGTTAATAAACGACTCATGCGCCCATTTCCATCATTAAATGGGTGAATGCACAGAAAATCCAGAACAAAACACGGAATTAGAATCAACGGATCTATGATTTCTGCAGCAAGTGCCGACTGATACTGCTCGCAGATCGCTGCCACTGCATCCGGAGTCTCATATGGTTCCAACGGTTTAAAGATCACTTCCTTTGTGCCATCCGGAAAGGTCTTTGCAATTTCATTTGGAGTCGTTTTAAACTTTCCACCGTAGGAAAATGCGGTGTGTTTCAGCAGCTCTCCGTGCAGCTGAAGAATGTAATTGGGGGTAACGGAGATATAATCATGATTTTCATGGACCAGATTTAAAACATTTCGATACCCAAGAATCTCCCTCTCATCCCGGTTTCTCGGCATCGTTTTATCTTCCATGAGCTGCTTTAAGCGGCTTTTTGTGGTTACGATACCTTCAATCTGGTTCGATGCTTCGGTACTCTGAATTTTGGCAGCTTCTACCAGGCGTTCCAGTTCAACCGGTTTCTGCCGGATATAAAGTTCCTGTTTTCCCTTAAATTCATGGATTTTCGCCACATAGGACAGAATTTCGTTATCCCAAGTCCGATCTTCAAGCTTGCTATAATCAAATGTTCTCATAAAGAATCTCCCAACAAACTTGTTTTTCTCCCAATTATACCCCTATTTTGGGAGAAAATCAAATAAGTTGGGAGATTCTTTTCTTTTTGTCTCTAAAAATTACCCCATTCCACTTTTGAATCATTTCATTCCACCTTTCAATTTTATTTTCCCGGATGCCGATGATATGATGAGACCAGATCAAAGATAATTTGAGCGTGATCGGCGCCGCAAAATTTCAGAAAGTCAGAGTCGGCAGATCGTGCAGATGAAGAAGAAAATAAAAAAGTGAAAACAGCAGTTATGAAGATTGTGATGGAGGTTTTACCATGGGAAAATCATTGACCAGAAAAATTATCGAGTCCCACTATGTTTCCGGCAGCATGACTCCGGGCGAGGAAGTTTTTATTAAAGTGGACCAGACCTTAACCCACGACATCAATGCCGTTATGACATACCTGGCATTTGAAGCGATCGGACTTGACCGGATCCGCACGGAGTGCAGTGTCAGCTACCTGGACCATAACCTGCTCTATGTGGACAACAAGACACCAGATGACCACATCTACTTGCAGTCTGCTGCAAAGCGCTTCGGTGTCCATGTTTCCAGGCCGGGCAACGGTATCTGCCATGCGGTCCATGTTGCAAGATTCGGTATCCCAGGCAAGATCAGCATGGGCGGTGACAGCCACACTCCGCACGGCGGAGCGATCGGAATGCTCTGTATCGGTGTCGGCGGAATGGATGTTGCGACAGCCATGACCGGAGTTCCGATGCGTCTGACCATGCCGCGTGTCGTAAAAGTGAACCTCACAGGTTCCTTAAAGCCGGGGTGCAACCCGAAGGAAGTTATCTTAAAAATGCTTCAGCTCGTCACCATCAAGGGCGGACTCGGAAATGTATATGAATATGTAGGACCTGGTGCGGCCGCCCTGGAGGTTCCGGCGAGGGCAACCATCGCGAACATGGGCGCTGAGATGGGCGCGACAACATCGATCTTCCCGGCTGACGCGCAGGTGAAAAAGTTTATGACCGCACAGGGCCGCGGTGACAAGTACGTTGAGATGCTTCCGGACGAGGACGCAGAGTACGACGAGTGCATCGATATCAACTTGAGTGAACTTGAGCCTCTGATCTCATGTCCGCATCAGCCGGACAACGTGATTCCGTTAAAGGATGCGGAAAAGAAACGTGTTCAACAGGTATTCATTGGAAGCTGTACAAATGCGAGCTACGCGGATATTGCGAAAGCCGCTCTTGTATTTAACGGCCATCATGTCAACGAGGACGTGAGCTGTACATGTGCCATCGCCTCCAAGCAGACCTACCGTGAACTGCTGCATGACGGTTACATCGATATGCTGCTCGCAGCAGGTGTCCGCATCCTTGAGATCGCATGTGGTCCGTGCTGTGCCATCGGCCAGACACCGGCGACCGACGGTGTTGCTGTCCGGACTTCCAACCGTAACTTCAAGGGACGTGCCGGCAACCCGACCGCAAAGATCTATCTTGTAAGCCCGGAGAGTGCCGCTGCGACCGCCATCGTCGGAACATTCGCAACTGCGGAAGACATTATGGGCGAGAACGTGAAGGCCCTTGGCGGGATCAAAGAGCCGGATCAGTATCTTGTTGACGATTCCATGATCATCCCGCCGCTCTCCGAGGAGGAAGCGAAGAAGGTCGAGATCGTCCGCGGACCGAACATCAAGTTCCTTCCGGTTCCGGAAGCTCCGACCCAGTACCTCTGCGCTCCGGTCAGCTTAAAGGGCCGCGACAATATCTCCACCGATGACATCACCCCGGCCAGTGCGGAGTTCTCCAGCATGCGCTCCAATATTCCGCTGATGTCCCAGTACTGCTACCACCGCTATGATCCGGAGTTCGCGGCCCGGGCGAAAGCCATGGGTAAGAGCATCATCATTGGCGGCGAGAACTATGGACAGGGTTCCTCCCGTGAACATGCGGCAATCAACCCGATGTATCTCGGCGTAAAAGCTGTTATCGCGAAGAGTATTGCCCGTATCCATAAAGGAAACCTTGTAAACCACGGCGTGATCCCGATGTTGTTCGAGGATCCGGCCGACTATGACCGCCTTGACCAGAATGACGAGCTGGAGTTCGAAAACCTCCTCGACCAGATCCCGACAAGATCCATTCTCATCAGGGACAAGACAAAAGATTTCACCTTCCGTGCCCGTCTGGATCTCACAGACAATGAGATCGCAGTTATATTAAGCGGCGGACAGTTATCCTTCTTAAAGAAGCAATTAGCAGCGGAAGCAGCAAAATAAAATGCAATCGAATGTATTAGGATGCAGAAAACGCAGTCATACTCCCTCGTATGGCTGCGTTTTCTCGTATCATATCGATGGCAGATTTTGCCACAGGAATGCCACTTAAATTCCGGGAAAATTGATTGTATAATAGATATGTATGGTGCTATACTATAAAAGCCGTATTGTGTGCTGACTGACCGCGTGATGCGGACAGAAGACGATAGGAAACAGGTGTAAATACTGAGATTGGAGGCATCATGGAACAGATCTATGATTTGATCATTATCGGTTCCGGTCCGGCGGGACTCGGGGCTGCGATCTACGCAAAACGTGCGGAGTTAAAGACCCTCGTGATTGAAAAAGAGATGATGAGCGGCGGACAGGTGCTTACAACATATGAGGTAGACAACTATGCGGGACTTCCGGGGATCGGAGGCTTCGATCTTGGAATGAAATTCCGGGAACATGCCGATAAGCTGGGCGTGGAGTTCGCGAAGGACACGGTCTTAAAGATCGAGGACGCGGACCTTGCGGATGAGAACGAAGTCTTAGAGGCAGCAGAAGCAGGAGCGGGACATCCGCCTGTGATCCGTCAGGTAGTGGGAAAAAAGGAAACGAGACTCGCAAAATCGGTCATTATCGCTTCCGGTGCCCACCACAGAAAGCTTGGTATCCCGGGGGAGGCAGAGCTTACGGGAAAAGGTGTTTCCTACTGTGCGACCTGCGACGGCGCGTTCTTTAGAAAAAAGACGACGGCGGTGATCGGAGGCGGGGATGTTGCCCTTGAGGACGCGATCTTCCTTGCGAGACTCTGTGAGAAGGTCTACGTGATCCACAGGAGAGATGAATTCCGCGGAGCGAAGAGCCTGCAGAAGCGCCTGATGGAGCTTCCAAACGTGGAAATTCTCTGGGATACTGTGCCGGAGGAGATCTGTGGAGCGGAAAAAGTGGAGACACTGAAGCTTCTCAATAAAAAGACCGGGGAAAAGAGAGAACTTGCTGTGGACGGTGTGTTCGTCGCGGTGGGAATCACCCCGAACAGTGAAGAATTCAAGGGATCCGTGGATATGGATCCGGCAGGATATATTGTGGCCGGGGAAGCTGGAAAGACGAATGTTCCGGGAATCTTCGCTGCAGGAGATGTCCGCACAAAGGCGCTCCGCCAGATCGTTACGGCGGTGGCGGACGGGGCAAACTGCGTTGCATCTGTAGAACAGTACCTGTACAGTATAGAGTAGGAATTTCCTGAGCTGAAAATTCCGTATGATACGGTAGAGGCAGTAATATTTGAACGGACAGGAATCAGAAAATCAAAAGTCATGTGTCTGAGTTTAGGTACATGAATCTTTAGAATAAAAGCCTGAGCCATCTGGATATAACAGGAAAGAAATTTCCTGGGAACAGGCGAAGAAAACAAGACATCGATCAGGAAATGTCACTTGAAAATGGTTTACAAGCAGTTTTCGGGCGGCAGACAGACAGGAGAAAAAACGATCTATGAACAGAGCAGGAAGAATTATCGCGGTCTGCGGACTGAGCATGGCGCTCATGATGCCGCAGATCGCTTATGCGGCGGAAACCCTTTCGGTGCAGGTGAGTGAGAGAACGGGACTTACCACCGTCGGAAATAAACAGTCGGCATACGACAACGTGGCGATCTCCCACGTGAGCAATTACGTAAATATCCGCTCCGAGGCGAATACCTCCAGCAGCATTGTAGGTAAGATCTACAACAACTGCGCAGCAACGATCTTAGCCACAGTGGACGGAGAAGGCGGAACCTGGTATCAGATCAAGTCCGGTACCGTAACTGGTTACATAAAATCTGAATACTTTATTACTGGCGCTGATGCGGAGAGGATCGCGAAAGATATAGGTACGGTTTATGTGACGGTAAGCGCTGACAGCTTAAGACTCCGCGAGCAGCCGAGTACCGACAGCGCGATCCTCACCACACTTTCCAAAGATGCCGAGTATCTGGAAGTAAAGGAAGAGGGAGACTTTATCGAGATCCAGGTCGATGAATCCTTAAGCGGATATGTACATAAAGACTATGTGACTCAGCGTGTGGAGTTCAAACAGGCTGTGAGTGTCGAGGAAGAACGCCAGAAAGCGGAAGAGGACGCAAGGATCAGGAAAGAGGCGGAGGACGCTATCGCGAAGGTCGAAGCGTTAAAGAAGGAAGCAGGACAGGAGACTGCGTCTGCAAATAAGGACACCCCGTCCTCCACGATCGGAATGATTGCCCAGAATCCGAACGCGGATAACGGAACGACGAAAGAACAGAATAGTCAGAGCAGCCAGAGCACCCAGACCGGTACAAGCCAGAATACCGGAAATCAGGATACCGGCAGTACCGCAGGCCCCGGCGGAAGCGGAACTTCCACCGGCAGCAGCACAGGAACCTCCGGCTCATATCAGAGTACCCAGAACGGTCCGGGAAGCGCAGTCTACAATTCCGCAGTCCGCACCGCGATCGTTGCATATGCGAAACAGTTCCTTGGCAATCCGTATGTATACGGTGGGACAAGCTTAACGAACGGAGCTGACTGTTCTGGATTTACGATGCGTATCTTTGAGCATTTCGGTGTGACGACCGGACGTACCTCAAGAGACCAGGCGGCAAACGGCAAGGAAATCTCCCTCGATAAGATCCAGCCGGGCGACCTGTTATTCTACGCAAGCGGAAAGACGATCAACCACGTTGCCCTCTACATCGGTGACGGAAAGATCATCCACGCCAGCACATCAAGGACTGGCATCATCATCTCCACGGCGTACTACCGTACTCCGGCGAAGGCGGTTACATTCTTAGATTGAGACTAAATGTTACAATCCGCCAAGGTCTCGCGCAAGCGCGGACTTTGGCTCGTTGTTCGCCTAAATAAAAGACACAATAAGGAGCTGTGGAAAAACAGCTCCTTATTGTGTATAATAGGAGATAGCAGAGTAACCGGAAAGCTCAGATGGAGCTTTCCGGCAGCAGGATATGTAATGACCTGAAAAATTGTAAAAAAGCGAGGAAACACATATGAATGAGATCGGAACGTTCGATATTCTGGGACCAAACATGATCGGACCGTCAAGCTCCCACACGGCGGGGGCGTTAAGGATCGCTTTTATTGCCGGAAAAATGGTGGATCAGCCGGTGGCTGTGCGCTTTGTCCTTTACGGATCATTCGCCCGCACTTACCATGGACACGGGACTGACCGCGCGTTAGTCGGTGGAATTCTGGGATACCATCCGGACGATGAGAGGATCCGTGATTCGTTTGAGTACGCGAAAGAGGCAGGACTTGAATTTTCCTTTGAGGAGAACTTTACAGATAAAGAGATCTACCCGAATACGGTGGATATCTATGTGAAGGACGAAAAGGGAAACGAGATGTCCTTAAGAGGAAAATCCATCGGCGGCGGAAATGCGGTGATCACACGGTTGAATGGCGTTGATGTGGATCTCACCGGAAATTACAGCACGATCGTTGTGCAGCATATCGACAAAAAGGGGACACTGGCGTTTGTGACTGCAGTCTTAAGCGCGTACGACTTAAATATCGGTTCTCTGCGCCTCTACCGTGAGAGCAAGGGCAAGATGGCCTATGCAATCATCGAAGTAGATACGATGGTATCCACTCGGGTGGTTGATGCCCTGAAGGGCTTTGAGGCTGTGAAAAACGTACTTCTGGTACCGGCGATCAATCTGGACTGAGGGGAGGAAAAACGATGAATTTTACGAACGGTGCAGAGCTTTTAGAGTACTGCGAAAAGGAACACAAAAAGATCTCTGAGGCCATGTTTGAGCGTGAGACAACATTTTTAGAGCAGGATCCGGAGAAGACAAGAGAAAAGATGGAAAAAGCCTGGGCTATTATGCAGGCATCGACGAAGAAGCCGTTAAAGGAAAACATCGTCAGCATGGGCGGTATGATCGGCGGAGAGAGCAGAAAGCTCCACACGCTGCGGGAAAATAAGAAGAATCTCTGCGGGGATGTGGTATCCAAGGCCATCGCCTACGCGGTTGGGGTTCTCGAAGTCAACGCCTCCATGGGACTCATCGTTGCGGCCCCGACGGCCGGATCTTCGGGAGTGATCCCGGGAGTCTGCTGTTCTCTGCAGGAAAATTACGGATTCACGGACGAGGAGATCTGTCAGGCGCTATTTAATGCGGCGGCGGTAGGTTATCTGATCACAAGAAATGCCACAACAGCGGGAGCAGAAGGCGGATGTCAGGCGGAAGTGGGAGCGGCAAGCGCCATGGCAGCATCTGCGGCAGTGGAACTTTTCGGCGGTACACCGGCCCAGTGCCTTGACGCGGCATCCTTTGCGATCGTGAATATTCTGGGTCTTGTCTGCGATCCTATCGGCGGCCTCGTGGAAAACCCATGTCAGAATCGTAACGCGATGGGTGCCTCCAATGCCCTGATATCCGCAGAACTTTCTCTGGCAGGGATCAGGAGCATCACACCGATCGATGAGACCATCGGCGTGATGTACGCGGTAGGACGGTCGATCCCGTCAGAGCTCAGGGAGACTTCTCTGGGCGGTATGGCAGCTGCAAAGAGTGCCTGTGAGGCCTGCGCAGCTTGTGCGAAGAAGAATAGCTGAGGATTGCCGGACAGAGATAAACAGGCGGTACCTGATCGGAGATCAGATACCGCCTCTGTTTTTTATACCGGGTGATACGGTCACTGTGCGGTTTCCCACATCAACGCTGCCACCCGGATATTCATACTTATTAATTTTCAGAAGATCTTAGAACTCCGGCTCAATGAGTCCGTAGGAGTTTCCTTTTCTCTTATAAACAACATTGACTTCGTTTGTATCAGCATTGAGGAACATAAAGAAATTGTGTCCTAAAAGTTCCATCTGTACACACGCCTCTTCGGCATCCATCGGTTTCATCGCAAAGCGTTTTGTCTTTACGATATTGACGGTCTCTTCCGGTTCAGCCTCTTCCTGAAGGAAAGCTTCGTTGAAGGCTAAGGCGTTCTGCTTCTTGCTGATGATCCTTGTCTTATATTTCTTGACCTGACGCTCGATAATTTCTTCCACGAGATCAACAGATACATACATATCATTGGAATCCTGCTCAGCACGGATAATGCTGCCCTTCACAGGAATCGTAACCTCTATTTTCTGACGTCCTTTCTCTACGCTTAATGTTACCTGTACTTCCGTATCAGGAGAAAAATAGCACTCCAGTTTTCCTAATTTACTTTCCACGGCATCTTTTAAGCCTGGTGTAATGTTGATATTTTTTCCGCTGATTGTGTAACGCATAAAATCAACTCCTTTGTTTGGGATGGCTTAAGTATAACACAAAATTCTGTAAAAGACAACCAAAATACATGAAAAATGAGAAAATTTAAAAAGGTAAAAAAAGGTGTATAAAAGCTCAAAAACTATACGAGGCCTTCCGGGTTTGTCAATGGGATAGGGGAAAAAAGTTGTCAGAAATATAAATTTTATAAGATGTTCACAAAAATAAAACAAATATAAAGAGAAGGTAAAATCCACCTGTGGGGAGGAAAAAACCTGTGGATAATGTGGATAACTTGGTGTATAACTGCGAAATGGCGTGAAATCGGCATTTTTCGAGGTGGACAACTTTCCACATAATTTTGGTGGATGAGTGTGGATAAAGTGGATAACCGGACAATCGAATGTATGGTTTGTGCAAGTTGTACATTTAAAGGGGAAAAGCGGCAGTAAGAGGGAAAAATAGACAGGAGTGAGGGAGAAGCCGGGGGAAGGAGTCAGGGAGATGTCGAAGAGGAAAAAATTGAATTGTCGAAAAATTGTCAAAACGGTTTTAGAAAAAACAGCAGGGATGCGGCGCAGATGGACGATGCGGCTGCGAGAAGATGCAGCAGGGAGTTTTATCGGGAATTGCGCAGGCAGAGATAAGGATTTATGTACGAAATGTTAAAATTACATGAAGTCATTGAATAAAAACCCGGAAGGTGTTAAAATATTAAGGATTGTACGATGCAGACGTATGCGGTTATGCGGTAAAATCCCGCAGGACGGAGCAGCGGACATCAAAAACGATTCAGATATAGAAACTTGTATGCAGTGGCCTGATGTGAGATGAACCATGCGTCATGTGGATAAAATCCGGCTCCGGCGTTTGAAAGACCGTGTATCCGTGGATAACTCCCGCGAGATGGATAAAAGGGTATCGCTGCATGTGTATATTTATTTATGTAGGAGAACAAGCAGAATGAATTTTGTTGAAAAAGTATTTGGTACGCACAGTGACCGGGAATTAAAGTACATTTACCCGATCATCGATAAGATCGAAAAAATGCGTCCGACGATGCAGGCGATGTCTGATGAAGAATTAAAAGATCAGACAAGAAAATTCAAAGAGCGCCTCGCACAGGGGGAGACTCTGGATGATCTTCTGCCGGAGGCATTCGCAACCGTCAGAGAGGCAGCAAAGAGAGTTTTAAAGATGGAGCACTATCCGGTACAGCTCATCGGTGGTATCGTCCTTCATCAGGGACGTATTGCGGAGATGAAGACAGGTGAAGGTAAAACACTTGTTTCTACTTGTCCGGCATACTTAAATGCCCTTGCCGGAAAAGGCGTCCAGATCGTAACAGTCAACGACTATCTGGCAAAACGTGATGCTGAGTGGATGGGACAGGTTCATGAGTTCCTCGGCTTAAAGGTCGGTGTGGTATTAAACTCCATGACCTCCGAGGAGAGAAAAGCCGCTTACCAGTGCGACATCACTTATGTTACAAACAACGAGCTCGGCTTCGATTACCTTCGTGACAATATGGCGATCTATAAAGAGCAGATGGTGCTTCGTGATCTCGACTACTGTATCATCGATGAGGTCGACTCCGTATTGATCGATGAGGCGAGAACCCCGCTTATCATTTCCGGACAGAGCGGAAAATCCACAAAGCTCTATGAGGTTTGTGATGTCCTCGCAAAGCAGTTAGTCCGCGGTGAGGAATCCGGCGAGTTTAACAAGCTCAATGCGATCATGGGCGAGGAGATCACGGAGACCGGTGATTTCATCGTAAATGAGAAAGAGAAAGTCGTAAACCTGACAGAGCAGGGTGTTAAGAAGGTCGAGGCATTCTTCCATATCGACAACCTCGCGGATGCGGAAAATCTGGAGATCCAGCACAATATCATCCTTGCCCTCCGTGCCCACAACCTCATGTTCCGCGATAAGGACTATGTGGTCAAGGATGACGAGGTCCTGATCGTCGATGAGTTCACAGGACGTATCATGCCGGGCCGCCGTTACTCCGACGGTCTCCATCAGGCTATCGAGGCGAAGGAGCATGTAAACGTTAAGAGAGAGTCCAGAACCCTCGCGACGATCACATTCCAGAACTTCTTTAATAAGTACGCGAAAAAAGGCGGCATGACCGGTACAGCCCAGACTGAGGAGAAAGAGTTCCGTAATATCTACGGTATGGACGTTATCGTGATCCCGACAAACCGTCCGGTTATCCGTAAGGACTTAAATGACGCGGTATATAAGACAAAGAAAGAAAAATTCCACGCAGTTGTTGAGGAGATCGTAAAGGCCCACGAGAAAGGACAGCCGGTCCTCGTCGGTACGATCACGATCGAGACATCTGAGATGTTAAGCCAGATGTTAAAGAAGCGCGGGGTTCCGCATAAAGTCTTAAACGCGAAGTACCATGAGCTGGAGGCTGAGATCGTAGCCCAGGCCGGTATTCACGGCGCGGTGACGATTGCGACGAACATGGCAGGTCGTGGTACCGATATCAAGCTTGACGACGAGTCAAAGGCTCTCGGCGGCTTAAAGATCATTGGTACAGAGCGTCATGAGTCCAGACGTATCGATAATCAGCTCCGCGGACGTGCAGGACGTCAGGGCGATCCGGGTGAGTCCCGCTTCTATATCTCCCTTGAGGACGATCTGATGCGCCTCTTCGGTTCCGACAAGTTAATGAGCATGTTCAATGCCCTCGGCGTTCCGGAGAACGAGCAGATCGAGCACAAGATGTTATCTTCCGCGATTGAAAAAGCACAGCAGAAGATCGAGACGAACAACTACGGTATCCGTGAGAACCTCTTAAAGTATGATGAGGTCAACAACGAGCAGCGTGAGGTCGTATATGCTGAGCGCCGTCAGGTACTTGATGGTGAGAACATGCGTGAGCTGATCATGAAGATGCTCAACGATATCGTTGAGGGCGCTGTGGATATGTCCATCAGTGACGAGCAGACTCCGGAGAACTGGGGCTTCAAGGAATTAAATGATCTTCTTCTTCCAATCATCCCGTTAAAGCCGATCGAGCTGACTGACGAGATCAGCAAGATGAGCAAGGACGAATTCAAGCACATGTTAAAAGAACTGGCAACGAAGTTCTACGAATCCAAGGAGGCAGAATTCCCGGATGCAGAGCAGGTGCGTGAGATCGAGCGTGTCGTTCTCCTGAAGGTGATCGACAACAAGTGGATGTCCCATATCGACGATATGGATCAGCTCCGTGAAGGTATCGGTTTACAGGCCTACGGTAATCGTGATCCGCTCGTAGAGTACAAGATGAACGCTTACGAGATGTTCGATGATATGACTGCGGCGATCCGTGAAGATACGATCCGTATTCTCTGCCATATCCGTGTAGAGGAGAAGGTGGAGAGAGAGCCGGCTGCTAAGGTTACAGGTACAAACCGTGACGATTCCGCAGCGAGAGCTCCGCAGAGACGTCAGACACAGAAAATCTACCCGAATGATCCGTGTCCGTGCGGATCCGGCAAGAAATATAAACAGTGCTGCGGAAGAAAACCGTTAGCATAGGATCAACACCAATTGATTCATGAAATGATGGTCAGCGCGGAACCTCTGCGCTGACCTTGTTAAATCATTATAGGAAAGGTAACATTCTGTATGGTCCGCACAGTGAATGGGGGCCTTTGGTGAAATGTTATTAGAAAGGACAGATTCTATGGTTGAGTTAGACCAGTTTAAATATACATTATCCACATATGAAACTCCACTGAAGGAGGTCGGGGATTCCCTGAATCTGGATGCGAAGATCAGAAGGATCGACGAGTTGGACAAGACCATGGAGGAACCGAGCTTCTGGGAGGACGCGGAGAAATCCACGAGACTTGTGAGGGAAGCGAAAAACCTGAAAGATACGGTCGCAGAGTACAACAAGCTTCGGAATCAGTATGAGGAGATCGGTCTGATGATCGAGATGGGGTACGAGGAAAATGATCCGGAGATCGTTCCGGAGATCCAGGAGATGCTCGACGAGTTCACATCTGAGCTCGATGCACTCCGTCTCCGCACACTTCTCACAGGGGAGTACGATAACAACAACGCGATCTTAAGACTGAATGCCGGAGCGGGCGGAACAGAGTCCTGTGACTGGTGCAGCATGTTATACCGTATGTACTGCCGTTGGGCAGAGAGAAAAGGATACCAGGTGGAGGTACTCGACTTCCTGGACGGCGAGGAAGCCGGAATTAAGTCCGTTACGATCCAGATCAACGGAGAGAATGCGTTCGGTTACTTAAAGTCCGAGAGAGGCGTACACCGCCTTGTAAGGATCTCTCCGTTCAACGCAAACGGAAAGAGACAGACATCCTTCGTATCCTGCGATGTAATGCCGGATATCGAGGAAGACCTTGATATCGAGATCAACCCGGATGATTTAAGGATTGATACGTATCGTTCCAGTGGTGCCGGCGGACAGCACATCAACAAGACATCCTCCGCGGTTCGTATCACACATATCCCGACAGGCGTTGTTGTGCAGTGTCAGAATGAGCGTTCCCAGTTCCAGAACAAGGACAAGGCAATGCAGATGCTGAAAGCGAAACTGTATATGTTAAAGCAGCAGGCAAACGCGGAGAAGCTCTCCGATATCCGCGGCGATGTGAAAGATATCGGATGGGGAAGCCAGATCCGTTCCTACGTGCTTCAGCCGTATACGATGGTAAAAGACCACCGTACCGGTTTTGAGAGCGGAAACGTAAACGCTGTTCTTGACGGCGGACTCGACGGATTTATCAGCGCCTTCTTAAAGTGGGAAAGTCTTGGACGGCCGCAGGTAAAGGGCGGACAGGATGTAGAATAGAAAGAGACGGGAATGCCGTGAGGCGGAACTGTTATCATGAAAAAAGCGTATCAAAAGATGTGATAATACATCGGTTGATACGCTTTTTCTATACTTCGATACAATAGACGCCCCGGCAGGAAGATTTCAAGCCGGGGCGGGGAGCAGGTATAGAAATTATAGTCGACAGGAAGAAAGCTTCATGTCTTCAAGGAATGGAGTGGTCAGCGATTAGCGATTAGTCCCTGATATAGGTTCTGTCGTTTACAATGATCGTATCATAGTCTACGATCGTCAGATTACGTGAATTGGAGGAATCGCGGTATTTTGTATTGCTGACTTTGGAGAAGCTGTATATATGGGTATCTCCGTCGGTATCATAGTAGAATGCCGCAATAGAATCGCCGGCACCGAGCATAAACTCAAAGTAATCTTCTCTGTTCTCGTCGTTGATCCGGAAGGTTCCGACCATATCCTCGTTTGTATAAACAGTATTGTCAGATGTGCTGTTATCAGCAGTGGTATTGTCGTTGGAACCGGATTCATTCTGCATATCTTTCGCAAATTTTAACTGTACGGAATTGCCGATGGTCCAGGCACCTTCTTTGTTCACTGTGTAACCGTCCGGGGTTGTTGTATCTGCGTACATATATCCGTTTGAATCAAATGCGTAGCATTCGTAGATGCCATCTTTATTCCCATCCAGCCATTTCCACTGGGATACCGGGTAGGAGCCGTTGTCTTCCTGCCACCACCAGCCTGTGGTGTTCTGTACCCATTGTCCTGCGAACGCAGTCATTCCCATAGAAGCAGCCATTGCTGCGGTAAGCGCGAGAGTCATAATCTTCTTTTTCATAGTGAAACCTCCTGAATTTTTTGGTTGGTTATGTTTTCCTTTTGATAAAATAAGTATATCAGTGAAATGTGATTAAGCTGTGAATACTTTGTGGTGAAACCTTGAGGAATCTGTGGCGGAGGTGTGTCAAGGAGGAAAAATAAGGTGGTCTTGAAAAATATTGAGGTACTGGAATGTGGTGGTGGCAGAAGATGGAGAAAGATAAGTTATAGACAAATAAGTAGAAAAGGACATCTTCACTGTTCTGGTGAAGATGTCCTTAACGCAGGTCATAGAAACTTATTGGGAAATGTTTAAAACATACTGTGAATTTCTACGTTGTATTTGGTTATAAAATTAGTGCCTGATTTCGCATTTTTCAGATAACGGAGCCTCACCGTGAATGGATTCGCCGCTGGATCTTGTGCAATAGTAGTATCCATCGGAATCCTTCAGGTTTTTCTTGTTTCTCTGGAGATTGCCATTCTCGTTTACAACATACCAAGTGCCTTTGTATTCAACTGCCTGATATTTTGAATCTTCCTCGGCAGTGAGGCGTAAACCATTTACATAGATGTAACCATCAGACATTCCGGTTTCGCCAACACCTCTTGGTGAACCATTGGACTTAAAGTTAAATGTATAATTGGAGCCATCCAGACTGACGGTTGTAACGCCGGTCTTAGCTGCACCGTTATCACTGAAGTAAACTAATTTCTGAGTATTGGAATTCATCTCTTTTACACGGTCAACAGAGTCAATTTCAGAAGAAATAGTGGTGATTTTAGAACCATCGTATGTAAGAATTCTTAATCCCGTGAGCATCTCTCCGTCCTCGTTGAATAAGTAAGATTTTCCATCAATAGTCTTTGTAATACCAACTTCGTTATCACCAGTAGGGATAGTAATTTCACCCTTGGAGTTTGCATAATACCAATGAGAAGTACCGCTTTCATGATCTCCAGGATTTAAATCTTTATCCGGAACGGCTTGGAACCATCCAGTGTGGAGTTTTGGCTCTTCTTCATCACCGTAGTATTTCCAAGTCTTTTTATCACTGTTGTGTACCCAAGCGTCCTGTGCAACACCTCTGTCATCGAAGGTGTATTTTACATTGCCGATGGTCTTCTCTGTGCTGACAGTCTTCTTACCGTTGGAAGCAAAGTAGAAGTGGTAAGTCGGCTCGTTATCGTCCTCGTTGTCATCGTCCTTAACGCTGATGTATACCCATGCGTTTGTAACGAGGCTTCCGTCGCCTTCTGCGTCACCGTAGTATGTAGCCGTTGCCCAGTCGGAATCATCGGAGATATTCTCACCTGCAGCTGTGATCCAGCCTGTGAGCATTCTTCCGTACATATCAAACGCATATTTCTTTCCGCCGATATCAGCGATCTTTACGCTGTCACCGGTCGTGCGGAGCGCGCGTCCATTGTTATCGAAGTAGTACCAGCTTGCGTCGCCGACTTTATCGTCGCCCTGCCAGCTCGGGTTCTCAAGGAAGCGCCAGCCGTTCTTTAACATCTGGCCGCCGTTTCTTAAGTAGTAGTAGTTTCCGTTGTCCTCAAGAAGAGTGTTGCGGATCATATAGCCGTCCTCGCCGAGGTAATAGGATTCGCCGTTGTCACTTCTCCATGCGCTTGTCACGTTGTTGCCGTTATTATCAGTATAGACCCATTCACTGTTTACGGACTTCCAGGCAGCAAAAGAACTGAATGAAGCACCCAGAGCGAGAACTGCGGATGCGGAAAGTACTGCCAAGCAGAAATTTTTCTTTCTCATTTAATTTTCCTCCTCATAGAAATTGTAACAGCAGCCAGATCGTTGTTTTCACGGCTGCTGAAAATTTTCAAATTGTTTACATATTCTATTATACCAGAATTCCGATTTATGACAATGGTATTTTCCCTTCAACTTGTGGTAAATGTGTGGCAGGGGAATTACAAATTGTTTAAGAAAAAAGTACGGATCAAACTTTATGATGAAAGTGATCGATCCGTACGTTTCGTAGTTCCTATTTTATGATTTCAGGTAATCCGACGCGTCCTTTAAGAAGCTTGCGATGATCAGCAGGATCACAAACGCTACCGGAAACGCTGCAATGATGGAGACACTCTGCAGGTTTGCCATGGAACTGTCGGAAAATACAAGTGCCATGGGCAGCAGGATCAACAGGATCGCCCAGAAGGCTTTTACTGCATTGTGCGGCTCCTCGTCACCGGTGATCTGGCGGTATGTGTAGGAGGAGGCTACAAGGGCGATAGAGTCAAAGCTGGTAGCATAGAAAGCCACCATGGCAACGATTAAAAGCACAAGGACAAACGGTGCAAGCGGCAGTGTCTGGATGATGGCGATGATCGTTGTGTAGAGATCGCTGCCGGCGGCATAGATCGCCATGACGTCTAACTTTCCGCTTACCTGAAGCCCGAGACTGTAGTTTCCTAAAATGATAAAGCTTAAGAATGTAGCGCTGACGCTGCAGGCATATCCGCCGAGGATCGTCTGGCGCACCGTTCTTCCGCGGGAGATGGATCCGATAAAGAACGGAGATGCCACGCACCACACCATCCAGTAGGCCCAGTAGAAGATCGTCCAGTTCTGCGGGAAGGAAGTGGTCCGCTGCGGGTCTGTGAAGGTTGCGAGGCCGAGGAAATTCTGAGCGAGATTTCCGACAGCCGCAAAGCCTGTCTCCAGAATATACCGTGTCTCACCGCCGAGGAACAGCACATATGCGAGCAGGGCAAAGAACAGGTACATGCAGGACTTTGCGAGCAGGGAGATTCCCTTCATGCCGTGGAGCAGGGCATATGTGTAGAAGACACAGGTGACGCCTAAGATCGCGATCGTTATCCATTTGGAGGATGGAAGGTGGAACAGGGTCGTCAGCACCTGGGACATCAGTGGAGTCGCCAGTGCAAATGTCGTTGTGGTTCCTGCGAGGAGCGCAAAGAGCGCCAGAAGGTCGATGAGCTTTCCGGGAATCCCATCTACCTTGTTTCCGAGCAGCGCGCGGCAGGCTTCTGAATATTTCTGCTTATGACAGCCTCTCACATGAAGCATAAAGCCGAAGGAGACGGCGAGTACCAGATAGAATGCCCACGGGATCGGACCCCAGTGGAACAGCGGGTAGGTGCTGGACCAGGTCTGCATGGAACCCATCTCGGCGATATGCGGATCGTTCGCGTAGAGGATCCACTCACAGAAAGAGTAGAACAGGATATCGGCCGCAAGTCCGGAGGTGAACATCATGCTCGCCCAGATGAAGAGGGGATATTTTGGCTTTTCATCCGGCTTTCCGAGGCGGATCGTACCGAATCTGGAGAATGCCAGATACAGGGAGAGCAGGAAGACAAAGAGACCGACGGCGAGATAGAACAGGCCGAAGGTATCGCCAAGGATAAAGCGGATCGTGTCGAGAACGCTCTTTGACGCGTCCGGCATCAGGATAAAGCAGACACAGAGCGCCAGGATCGCAAGAAACGGTACGATCACAGTGACCCAGTCGATCCGGTCTTTTAATGGTGTTTCGGAATTTTTGGAACTCATAATTTGAAACCTCCTACAATGTTCAAAAATTAAGTATTTATCAAGATATTGAACATTATAGCACTGCAGGAGGGAGAATGCAAGGGAAAATGATACGATTCTGCTACGGACACTGTATTATACAACCTTTTCAGTTCAGAATTTGCCCGCCTCCCTGCACGGGAACAAGGACCCAGCGTCAGTTCGGATCATGGGAGGATGGAATGTTTGCGTTTTGCCCTGCGATCCGGATAAAATTGATCGTCAGGAATGTCACACAGAGTATCCAGCCGAGACCGGAAAAGAGAGCAACCGCGGTGAGCCCCATCTTTCCGATCATGATGGCGGAACAGATCGCACGGAAAATAATGTGTAGGGTTGTTCCGCAGAAGGCGATGACCATGTAACCCTGTCCTTTAAAGTATCCCATGTAAGCACTTCCTGTAAAGCAGAATATATAGAAAATAGAGATCAGCCGTATATAACTGTTTCCGTAATAGAGAGCCAGTTCGTCTGAAGAACTCAAAAACAGCCGGAGTGCAGGATCGGAACCAAAGAACATGAAAAGGGAGATCACCACACAGACCGTCCAGTTTAACATCAGCCCCCCAAATAGACTTTTTTTCACCCGGTCATGATTTCCGGCCCCAAGATTCTGGGAGACCATGACGGAGACCGCATTTCCTCCGCTGTCACCGAAGGAATTCGCGAATCCCTCAATGCGGGTCGCTGCCGTATAGGCGGCGATTCCCGGTGTTCCGAGTGTATTGACACTGCCCTGAACGAGAATCTTTCCGATATACAGGCTGGAGGCCTGAAGCGCCGAGATGAGACCGTAGCGCAGAGTGTGGATCATAAGATCCTTATGAGCACCAATATCTTCTCTGCGGCAGAGCAGTCCCGGATAAGTATCCCGCAGATACAGAAAACAGCAGATTGCGGAGAAAAACTGTGACAGGATCGTGGCCGCGGCAGCACCGCCGGTTCCAAGTCTCAGAATGCCGATAAAGAGAAAGTCCAGAGCGATGTTCACTGTGATGGCGGCGGCGAGAAAAGACAGGGCAACTCTGGTGTTGCCGATAGACCGCAGGATTCCGGATAAAAGGTTATAAAGACAGGTAAAAGGAAGCCCTGCGAGGATAATGAAAAGGTAGGATTCAGCGTAAGGAATGAGTTCGTCCGGGGTGTGGATCAGGTTTAAGATCGGATCCAGAAAGACGGTACACACACCGCTGATGATAAGGGCGATGATCATGCCGAGAAGAAGAGCGGTGAAGACTTCCTCGCGGTATTTTTTTCTGTCACCGCTTCCGTAGAACTGACCGAGGATTACCGTGATCCCGGCGCAGAAGCCGTCGAGGATGAAGATAAAAAGGTTCATAAGACTGCCGGAGATTCCCACAGAGGCAAAGGCGTTGGTGCCGAGAAATCTGCCCACGATCAGTGAGTCGGCAGTGTTGTAAAGCTGTTGTAAAATGTTTCCAAGCAGCAGTGGAACGGCGAGGGTTAAGATCTGCTGTCGGATATTGCCGGAAAGTAAAGAGGTCTGGTTCATGGTTATGTACTCCTGAAATATAATCTTCTGATACCGGATGTTCCGCACTGCGTACTCCAAATTCTATGCGCTGCTCCGGCTGGTGCCAAATCTGAAGGTTCAGTACCTTCACAGAAATCAGTGTATCACAGAAAATATTAATTGAAAAATGAATAATTAAAAAGTAAAATATAATCAAAATGATATATTTTGAACAGGATAAAATATTTGCAGTAAAAAAATCGGAGAAAACGGAGATCATTATGACAAAAACGGAGTTGGAGGCATTCCTGGCAGTTCTCCAGTACGGCAGTATCTCAGCAGCGGCAGAACGGCTTTTTATCACACAGCCGGCTATGAGCCGCAGAATGAAATCGATGGAAGAGGAACTGGGATACAGCCTTTTTGAGCGTGGACGCGGTCAGAGAAGCGTGGAACTTACAGAGAATGGAAAAGAATTCGTTCCGGTCGCGGAACGCCTGTTGACACTTTACAGGGAGGCGGAGGAGATACCGAGAAGAAAGAAAAGTCCGCTTCTGCGAGTCAGCACAGTGAACAGCATTGCTTTTTATCTGATGCCGGCTGTATTGAAAGAAATGATGTCCGCTCGGGACACCTGCAGCATTGAATTTAAGACGGGGCGTTCTTCTGACATTTATGGGTATGTGGAAAATGGAAGTGTTGATGTGGCTCTGGTCTCGGATCTTTTAAATTCCAGAAGAATAGTTCCGTTCCCTGTGTTCAGGGAGCCGTTCGTGTTTGCCGGTGGTGAGAGCTGGAGAGAAACGGGGCGAGTGACTCCGGATATGCTGGATCCGGAAGAACAGATCCGGCTGCCGTGGAATCCGGAATATGATATCTGGCACAGCCGATGGTTTCTGCCGGATGCAAATCCGAGTCTCACAGCGGATAAGATGGAATTTCTGGAATATTTTCTGAATGGAAAAAAATGGGCGGTGATCCCACTTCTTGTTGCAAGGCGATTCAAGAGACAAGACGTGTGGATCTGTCCGATGGAAGGCGGACCGGAGGACATGACGATCTATGGACTCACAAAAGAGAACCGGATGGATGATCAGATCCGAAGATTTTTTCAGTGTGTGAGAGAAGAACTGCAGATGATCGATGGGATAGAGTTGTTTTCAGGAAGATAAAGAGAGATCCTGGTCTCTCGGAAAAATTTATAATTAAATTTCAGACAGGAAAAAGGGCCCAGCCATCGGAACATACCCCAGGATTCCGGTGCGGGCCCTTTTTCAAGAGTTACAATCTATGATCTCAAATTGGATCTTACAGGAAGTTCATAAATGTCGTAATAATAAGTGCATTGAAGAAATCGATGAACAGACTTCCTACTAACGGCACTACGAAGTATGCGGTCGGAGCCGGACCATACTTTGCGGTGATCGCCTGCATGTTTGCCATAGCGTTCGGTGTAGCACCCATACCAAATCCACAGAAGCCGGATGTCATAACGGCTGCGTCGTAGTTCTTTCCGAGAAGGTTGAATACTACGAAGTAAGCGAAGATTGCCATGAGAACTGTCTGTGCCGCAAGCATTACGATCATCGGAAGTGCAAGCTCTGCAAGCTGCCATAACTTTAATCCCATCATTGCGAGACCAAGGAATAAGGAAAGAGAGAAGCTTCCGATCGTGCTGATCTCTTCCATCGGCATATCTTTGTGGGTTGCGTCAACAATGTTACGGATGATAGCAGCAACAACCATTGCTCCGATGTAGCTCGGGAATGTCATTAACTTGTTAAGGAATAAAGAAACGATCGTGCCGGCACCGATTGCGATTGCAAGGTATAATGCGCTGTCCAGGAATCTTCTGGAATCGATCGCGCCGGTAACTTCGTTCTTATCAACTGTAATCTCATCACTGCCGGTAGCAGTCTCTGTGGACTTTAAGTTCAGGGAATGGATACGACGGTAAGCGAGCGGTCCGCCGATCATACAGCCGGCAACAAGACCGAAGGTTGCGGATGCGATCGCAACCGCGTTAGCGCCTGCAACACCAGCTTCCTCAAGAACCGGTCCGAATGCACCTGCGGTACCATGTCCGCCGACCATCGGGATGGAACCAACCGCAAGACCAAGTCTCGGGTCGAGATGGAAAGCACCGGCAAGTACAGCGCCAAGGCCATTCTGAAGAGCAACCATGATAATGGAAACTAACAGGAATAAGAGTACCTGAACGCCGCCCTTCTTTAAGAGACGGAAACATGCGGTGTAACCAACACTACAGAAGAATACAGTCATGAAGAAGGACTGTAATGTGTTGTCGAAAGAGATTTCGAGGATTCCTGCGGATCTTAAAATCAGGTGAACAACTGCGTAAACAACGCCGCCGACAACCGGCTCAGGAATACAGTATTTTGTTAAGAATGGGATCTTGCTTACAAGGAAACGTCCAAGAAGCAGAACGAGAGCAGCAACTGCGACTGCCTGATACATGTTAAGTTCAATTTGTAACATAGTTTTTTATACCTCCATACCTTTTATGGTCAGAGTATAAGAATGTTCCTTCAAAAAAAATCATAAAGTTACAAAAAGTTACAAAAATTACTTAACAAAAAATCGTAAATTCTTAACAAGATTTCTACATGTAATAGTTGAAAACATGTGAAAAGTTCTGAACCGGAAAAGAAATACGCCGAAGAAAGCGATATTCCGGCGCATAGAAATTAACATATTTTAGCGCTCTGCTTCCAGCATCAGTCCGTCAATAAACTTTTTGATGCTGACCTTGCCTCCTGAGGAGCGCTTTCCTCTGAGATAGTCCATCTCCGCCTTCACATCCTCAAAGGAGAACAGGGTTCCGGAGTACAGGGTGTAGGTCTCGTTCATGAAATCCTCGATTCCCATATGGGCGATATTGGACATTCCGGCTGCGATGGTACGGCGGATCCGCTGCTCCATATTTTTCGGGGAATCACTGACCGCCTCGCACATCTGCGACACACTTAAATTGGATACAGGAATATGATTCTCGTGAAGATATTCGCAGATCTTTATGATATCCGGACATCCTTTTTCTCCGGACATGCCGACGCGGTTTAAGATGTATTTTAATTTCCTGCCGTAGTCATCTGATTCCGGTTTCATTCCCTTTGGCATATTGTCGATCTCGTTCATGAACATCCGGCGGATATTCGCCAGAGTGTGTTCGTTTGTGATCTGCTGTTCCACATTTTTTAATACGGAACGGACCTCGATCAGGTTGATCGGCTTGCTGATAAAGAAGTCGATCCCGGCGCTGTACGCCTTGCTGATCAGCTCTTTGGCGGACACCTGAGAGATCATAATACATTTGATCGTGGTGTTCACGGTACGCAGCTCTTTTACAAATTCAACGCCGTCCTTTACCGGCATGAAAAAGTCGACGAGGACAACATCAGGCTTTGACCGCAGAACGTCGGCAAGGTTTGCCGGTTCTCCGCCGCAGTCGCCGCAGATTTCTCCGAGTCCTTGTGCCTCGATGATGTCTTCTAAAATATTGATGACGGACAGGTCGTCTTCTACGATATAGATCCTCATAATTCTTCCTCCACAAGGGATGCAGCTGGAATCATAACAGTAAAGGCAGTTCCGCTGCCTTGCTCCGATCTCACTTCGATGCTTCCCTTAAACTGTTCTTCCACGGTCATTTTTACCCCATAAAGACCGACACCGCGGAAGATATTTCCGGTTTTATGGTCAAATTTCGTTGAATATCCCATTTTAAAAATATTCGGCAGATGGCGGGAGGAAATTCCGGGTCCGTCATCTGTGACACAGAAGATGTAGTTCCCGTTACGAAGGTGCTCTTCGATGCAGATCGTGCCGATCTTCCGGTCGGATTCGATGGCCTCAATGGCATTGTTGACAAGATTTTTTAACACGGCCATGAGTTCGTAGTGCTCCTCGGTCATAAAGTTGTCCGAGCATCGGAACTCCAGCTGGATATGGACATTTTTCGCCTCCAGCATATGGTAGGTGGTGTCTTCAAGGATCTTTAAGATATCCTGAAAGCTCATCCGTTTCTCATCGTATTCCTCGGAGATCTCCTCCTCAATTCCCTGAATGATCCGGATATAGTCTTTCTTGATCTCGTGGACATCCCGCGCGATGGAGAGTGACATGTGCTTCATATCATCCGGCACGTCCATCTCGTTTAACTTCTCGTAGAGCTTATAGGCGTTCGCCATGACGGATTCGATCTCCTCGGAATTCTTCCGCATGAAGTAGATCTCATTCTTTAAGCCTGTAGTCATTAAGAACAGGCGGCGGTAACGGTTCTCGTGCTCTTCGTTTTTTAAAAGAGTCCGGTAGTGACTTTCCGCCATTAAGATCAGGCTTGTGAGGAAAGTCCGGAACAGGGCGATCAGGAGAAGGTATCCGGCCTTTTCTGGTGTCATAGTGTGGAGTGAGCTCTCTGAGATACAGAGTTCCACCAGATTCGATCCAAAATCTGCAAAAAAGACCGCCGGAAATAACCGGCTGAAGGACACGGTATGTTTTCCGGGGATCATGGCGTTAAAGATGATCCCGTAGCAGAAATAGAAGACCGCGTTTGGAAATAAATTTTCCGCGGATGTTATGAGATCAGCACCACCGTTTACCGCTGCAATCAGTCGGAACAGAAAAACGATCACCGCAGTTACGGAACAGGTCATCGTCGTGGAAAGATTTTTTCCCAGCGTCATTAAGAGGACCGGGAGCACGATAACAGAAGAAGAGATACGGAAATTATATACAAAAAGATTCCAGTAGAGCTGGGATACGAGGGCGACGATCGCTCCGATCAGAACCATGCGTTTCAGATCCCTGACGCTCTTATTTTCATTTATCATTCGGTATCCCCCTCTGTGGCTGTTCGATAAAAATCAATAATATAATGATACGTTATTGTTAAAAAAAAGTCAACGGAGCGAGGGTTAAGATATTTTTGTAAGAAGGCTCAAAATTGTGAGAAAAATAGGGCGAAACTTTATTTTTTGTATTGTAAGATTTTCGGTCTTCGATTATAATATAGTCATAGGGGACAGACACCGTAAGGGGTTTTCGGTGCTGTAAAAAACGAAAAATTGAGGAGGATACTGACATGAAACCATACCGCGAAATGTCAAAGGAAGAACTTGCATCTTTAAAGGAGCAGCTTGAGGCTGTGTACAAAGAGTATCAGGGAAAAAATTTAAGCCTGAATATGGCACGTGGCAAGCCATGTAAGGAGCAGCTCGACCTTTCCCTTCCGATGATGGATGTCTTAAACAGCTCCAGCGACTATATCTCCGCTGATGGCGATGTAAGAAACTATGGAATCCTGACCGGTATTCAGGAAGCAAAAGAGCTGATGGGAGCTATGATGGATGCTCCGGCTGAAAATATCGTTATGTACGGAAATGCCAGCCTGACATTGATGTTTGATACGGTAAGCCGTGCCTGGACACATGGTGTTTGCGGAAGTACTCCGTGGTGCAAACTCGACAAAGTAAAATTCCTCTGCCCGGTTCCGGGATATGACAGACACTTTGCAATCACCCAGTACTTCGGTATTGAGATGATCAATATTCCGATGACAGCCGATGGTCCGGATATGGATCTTGTTGAAAAATATGTAAATAACGATGAGACCGTAAAGGGCATCTGGTGCGTTCCGCTTTATTCGAACCCGTCCGGACAGTCCTATTCCGACGAAACAGTAAAGAGATTCGCAAACTTAAAGCCGGCAGCAAAAGACTTCAGAATCATCTGGGATAACGCTTACTGCGTACATCATTTACACCCGGATCATCCGGATCATATCCTTGATATCCTCTCCGAGTGTGCAAAGGCCGGAAATCCGGATATGGTATATAAGATCGGTTCCACAGCGAAGATCACATTCCCGGGATCCGCTATCTCCGCGATCGCTACATCCAAGGCGAATATCGAAGATATGAAGAAACAGATGAACGTACAGTTTATCAGCCATGATAAGATCAACCAGCTCCGTCATGTGCGCTTCTTCAAGAACCTTGATGGAATCAAGGCTCAGATGGCAAAACATGCCGCGATCCTCTGCCCGAAATTCGAGGCGGTTGACGAGATCTTAAATAAAGAGCTCGGCGGACTTGAGATTGGTAAGTGGACAAAACCGAACGGAGGATATTTCGTTTCTTTCGATTCTCTTGATGGATGCGCGAAGGCGATCGTTGCAAAGTGTAAGGATGCCGGTGTTGTCATGACAGGCGCAGGTGCAACCTACCCATACGGAAAGGATCCGCATGACTCCAATATCCGTATTGCTCCGTCCTTCCCGACACTGGAAGATTTAAAGCTTGCGGCTGAGATTTTCTGCGTATGCGTAAAACTTGTAAGTATCGACAAGCTCCTTGCTGAATAAGGCGGGAAAAACGGCAGACAGGCTGCCGGAGAAATAAAAACTGAAATGATCGTAAAAAAAGAGGGACTGACAGCCGAATTACAGGTTGTCAGTCCTTTACTTTTTTGCGTTGGTATACTAAAATGAAAAAGACTATCGAAAACGGTAGGGGAATCCTTGAAAAAATACCGGAAAAACGTTTTAGCAACGTGCTTCCGGAAAAGGACGGAAATGTTTATGAAAGAAAAAATTGAGAAACTGAAAAGCAGTCAGGGAAATGGGGAATCCAAGGAAATACAGGAACCGGCGAATGGAACAGGAACAGCAAAGAAAAAGTCCGGTCTGGCCCGCGAGGGGATTGCTTATCTGATCTTTGGTGTCCTGACAACAGTGATCGACTATGTGATCTCAAATCTTCTATATTATATATGGAAGATGGATCCGGTTCCTGCTCAGACCATTGCGTGGGTGGCTGCGGTGCTGTTCGCTTTTGTGACGAATAAGTGGTGGGTATTTGAGAGCCATACGCTGAATCCGGGGAAGGTATGGAGAGAGTTTGTTTCATTTGTTCTCTGCCGGGTAGCGACCTTCCTGTTTAACCTCGCGGCACTGTTTGTTATGGTGGACCTCATGAAAATGGAGTTCTTTCTCTGCAAGCTTCTGATCTCAGTTGTGGTCGTGATATTGAATTATGTGTTTAGCAAGATCCTGATTTTTACGAATGACAAAAAGAAATGACCGGATCAGATCTTGAAGTGCGAAATACCTTTTGCGTAGACGGAGGAGTTTTACGGTATGACAGAAATAAAAGAAATTGATGACACAGTCCGGGAAGAAATACCAGAAAGAATCCCGGAAACGTGTAAGAAAAAACGACGAACGGTGCCTGTGCTAAAGCCGAGAGACGGTCTTATGATCGCGTTTTTTGTCCCGGTGCTCGTTATGATCTGCATATTTGCTCAGAGAGGGATCTTCCCGTTCGGCGAGAGGTGCTTTCTTAGGACGGACATGTATCATCAGTACGCCCCGTTCTTCTCGGAGTTCCAGTATAAGCTGCGGACCGGTGGAAGCCTTCTATACAGCTGGGATGTGGGAATGGGTGTTAATTTTGCGGCTCTTTACGCATATTATCTCGCAAGCCCTTTAAACTGGCTGATCCTGCTCTGCCCGAAAAAATTGATCATCGAATTCATGACAATCATGATCGTCATAAAGATCGGACTTTCGGGACTCAGCTTTGCCTGGTATTTAAAACAGCACAGTAAAAACTGTATTCTGGGTGTCGGATTTTTCGGGATTTTTTATGCGTTGTCCGGATATATGGCGGCGTACAGCTGGAATATCATGTGGCTGGACTGCATTCTCCTCTTCCCGTTGATCGTTTACGGACTGGAGCGTCTTGTGAGGGAACAGAAGGGAATGCTCTACTGCGTGACCCTTGGGCTTTCCATTTTGTCCAACTACTATATTTCCATCATGACCTGCCTGTTTCTGGTGCTTTATTTCATCGCACTTCTTATTTTGGAAGAACCGGGACCGGTAAGAAAATACGTGGAGAGCTGCGTGAGGTTTGGAATCTACTCCCTGCTTTCCGGTGGACTCGCGGCGGGAGTTCTGCTGCCGGAGATCTGTGCGCTCCAGAGCACGGCATCCGGCAACTTTGATTTCCCAAAGGCGTGGACTTCCTATTTCCCGATCTTCGACATGATCGCCCGCCATATCGGAAATGTGGAGACGGAGATCGGTCTGGACCACTGGCCGAATATTTACTGCGGCGTCGCGGTATTTCTCTTCTTTTTGCTATATCTGGCATGTAAGAAGATCTCTGTGAAAGAAAAGGCTGTGTACTGCGGACTGCTGCTGCTCTTTTTTGCAAGCTTTTCCATGAATGTGCTGAATTTTATCTGGCATGGATTCCACTATCCGAACAGCCTTCCATGCCGACAGTCCTTCATCTATATCTTCCTGATGCTGTTTATCTGCTTCCGGGCTTATGCGCATCTGGATGAGACACCGAAAAAGTATGTTGCTATCGCGTTCTGGGGAAGCATCTGCTTTGTACTTCTGGCAGAAAAGCTGGTGACACAGGAACATTTCCACTTTATTGTCTACTATGTGGCGATCATCTTCCTTGCGGCTTACGCGGGACTGATCTACATTTATAAAGGAGGAAGGCGAGCCTTAGCCGGATTTCTGGCGCTGGCGCTGGTCTCCATGGAGGCAGCCATCAATACAACCGTGACGAGTGTCACGACCACAAGCCGTGAATCCTATACTGCGGATAACGAGGAGGTCCGGATCTTGAAGGATTCTCTGGAACCGGCATCGGATTTCTACCGGGTGGAGAAAAAGACGAGAAAGACGAAAAACGACGGCGCATGGATGAATTTCCCGTCGGTATCCCTGTTCTCCTCAACGGCAAACGCCGATCTTTCGAAGGTTTTTAAGAAGCTTGGATGCGAGTCCTCCACGAACGCCTACAGCATCACGGGCAGCACACCGCTTGTGGACAGCATCTTTTCCGTAAAATATGCGCTCTATTCCGATGCAGTGTCCAACACGGAGCTTATGATGTATTTGAGGGAGAGCGGCGGGACATATCTCTATGAGAACCTGTATACACTGCCGTTGGGCTTTGTTCTTCCTTCAGATATTGAGGAGAACTGGCAGTATGAGATGGATAATCCCGCGGAAGTACAGAATGATCTGTGTCTGGTCACAGGGGCAGACGAAGTTCTTGTAGATACAGGCGGAACAGTGAATAAAAATACGTTCACCTTTACACCGGATATGACCGGGGAATACTATGTGTTCGTTCTGAATAAGAAAGTTAAGAACGTAAAAGCGAATCTGCCGTCGGGTTCAAAGTCATTTGGCAATGTAGACCGCGGATATCTTCTGGAACTTGGAACCCTGTCTCCGGGATATGAAGTGAAGCTCACGGCGGATGAGGCGGGTGAGCAGCTGAATGCCATTGCCTACCGGTTCTCCGAGGATGCCATGATTCAGGTTTATGACCGTCTGAACCGAATGCCGATGCATCTGACGAGCTGGAAGGACACGAAACTTTCCGGAACTGTAACTGCTGACCGAGCTGGAACGCTCTTCGCATCGATCCCCTTCGAGAAGGGCTGGACTGTGAAGGTAGACGGGCAGAAGGTGGAGACGAGGAAAGCGTTCGGCGCATTCCTTGCCATCGATGTGGGCTCAGGGGACCATGTGATCGATTTTTCTTATTTCCCGGAGGGATTAAAGCCTGGCGTCCTGATCACAGGCGGATCGATCGTGATCCTGATCTTTTTATGGTTTTTGCGCAGAGAGATGGAGAGGCGGAGAGATCGAGCACGGATGCTCAGAATCCGGAGAATGCAGCGGGAATCAGAAGAAGAACGTGCGGATGAAGAAGGATTTGAAGAGATTCCGGAGATCGATGAAGAACCTGAAGAGAACTTAAATGAAATGGAGAAAACGGATTCCGAAACTCCCGACATGCCGGAATCGGAGAAACATATAGATCATAAAAAACAGACAACGGAGGAACAGACATGAAACTTTGGGGCGGAAGATTTACGAAGGAAGAGAACCAGTTAGTACACAATTTTAATGAATCAATCTCCTTCGATCAGAAATTTTACAGACAGGATATCGCAGGCAGCATCGCCCATGTGACGATGCTCGCGAAACAGGGGATCCTCACAGAGGAAGACCGTGACGCGATCATTGCCGGCTTAAAGAGTATTCGTGAAGATATCGACAACGGAACCTTAAAGATCACAACGGAATCCGAGGATATCCATTCCTTCGTTGAGGCGAACCTTATCGAACGGATCGGAGATGCCGGAAAGAGACTCCACACCGGGCGAAGCAGAAATGATCAGGTCGCTCTCGATATGAAGCTCTACACAAGAGACGAGATCGATGAGACAGATGCCCTGTTAAAGGGACTTCTGGAAGTTCTCTTAAAGCTTATGGAGGACAATCTCCACACCTACATGCCGGGATTTACCCATCTTCAGAAAGCACAGCCGGTAACCTTGGCTCACCATGTAGGCGCTTACTACGAAATGTTCCGCCGTGACAGGGGACGTCTTGCAGATATCAGAAAGCGTATGAATTACTGCCCGTTAGGATCCGGTGCCCTTGCAGGAACCACGTACCCGTTAGACCGCGAGTACACAGCAGAGCTTTTAGACTTTGACGGACCGACCTTAAACAGCATGGATTCCGTATCCGACCGGGATTATCTCATTGAGCTTCTGGCAGCACTCTCCACGATCGCCATGCATTTGAGCCGTTTCTCTGAGGAGATCATCATCTGGAACAGCAACGAGTACCGTTTTGTTGAGATGGATGATTCTTACAGCACCGGAAGCAGCATTATGCCGCAGAAAAAGAATCCGGATATCGCGGAGCTGATCCGCGGAAAGGCCGGCCGTGTCTATGGTGCCCTGATGTCCATGCTGACCGTCATGAAGGGAATTCCGCTGGCATACGATAAGGACCTTCAGGAAGACAAAGAGTTGACCTTCGATGCCATCGACACCGTAAAGGGCTGCCTCTTACTCTTCACAGGAATGGTATCCACGATGACATTCCGCAAAGATGTGATGGAAGCCAGCGCAAAGAACGGCTTTACGAATGCCACAGATGCTGCGGACTACCTTGTAAACCACGGCGTTCCGTTCCGTGATGCCCACGGGATCATCGGACAGCTGGTGCTTCTCTGCATCAACGAGAACAAGGCATTAGATGATCTGACTCTGGAACAGTTCAAGTCCATCAGTCCGGTATTCGAGGAAGATATTTACGATGCGATCTCCATGAAGACATGCGTGGAGAAACGTGTGACCATCGGCGCTCCGGGGGCGGAGGCGATGAAGAAAGTCATTGAGGTTTATAAGAAAGAACTGAACGCTTAAAGTTGACATTGCAGAAAAAGGCTTTCAGACCACTGAAAAATGTTTACATTTTCTCAGTGGTTTGAGAGCCTTTTTCTATAAGGGCGACGCCCGACGCTTCTTGTCGGATGCGCAGCATCCGGCAAGAAGAGAACAATGTCAACAAATCAGAATAACGAACACAGCCGCCAAGGACGATACCCCAAATATCGTTCCAAGGCGGCTGTGCGTTTTAAATATCGCGTTATAATATAATGAGAAGAAAGTTTCGGGAAGAGTTGGTGCGGCTCTTCCTTCCATTCGTGTATTATAGCATGGTTTGTCTGGAAAGTAAAATGGTTATGAGTAAATAAAAAGTGACAAATTATAATATTAAATATTAATAAAACTTAATATTTTGGAACGTCCAGGCATATAGGGCGCAAAATACCATTTGAGCTCAAAATCATAAGATGGTTTGATAGAATTGTAAAAGCGTCCCTGTTTTGATATAATAAATATAAATATTAACATTTGGAACGAAACAGCATGAAATGAAGATGCTCACGCAAAAAAGATATCGAACATGTTGGTGTTGTGGCACAGAAAGGAGAATCGAACATGACGTTTCTTGAAATTGAAGCGTTTTTGAAGATCGCCCAGTGCGGAAGCTTTTCTGCGGCGGCAGAAAAATTATATATCACACAGCCGGCTCTCGGCCGCCGGATCCGCGCACTGGAGGAAGAACTGGGCTATTCCCTGTTTATCCGGAATAAAGGAGTCCGTCATGTGGAGCTGACAAGACAGGGGAGAGCCTTTGTTGGAATTGCACACCGCTGGCAGGCACTTTGGAATGAGACTCAGGAGGAAGCATTGCTGAGCAATGAGAAGAGTTTTTATGTGGCCAGTGTCGGAAGTCTCCTTGCATTCATGCTGCCAACGGTGTTTCAGGAATTTATAAGGAATACGCCGGAATGCAGCCTCCATGTGACGACACTTCATTCGAGTGAAGCTTACAGCTATGTAAACAACAAGACGGTGGACATCGCCTTTATCACGGATCCGATGTATTCGTCACAGGTAAAGACGGAGGTATTATTTAAGGAAAAACTGTGCCTGATAGTGGGAAAAGATCTGAATCTTCCCCACAACATCAAAGTCTCAGAGCTGGATCCGCGCCGGGAGATCCGGACGCAGTGGGATCAGAATTTTGACACCTGGCATAACTATTATTTCAACAGCGCGGCAGTTCCACAGGTTTATCTGGATGAGATGGGATTTTTACAGTATTTCACCCAGAACGGTGATAACTGGGCGTTTCTTCCGATCTCTGTCGCAAAAAGCATCTTAAAGACGACGCCGGTATCGATCCATGAACTCGATGTGGAGCCGCCAAGCAGAACGCTCTATTATCTGTACCGGACGGAGGATAAGTCGCCATATCAGAAGCCTCTTCTGGAAATATGCAGACGGAAGCTTGCCAGGGAGAGTGGAATTACGCTTGTGGATCCGATTTTGAATGTTTAATGGAAAAAGTTAAAACAGGGGCTGTCATTGACAGCCCCTGTTTTACATTCTCATTTATGATCAGCGTTTGTTGCTTGCTCTCCAGATATGCATCTTCTCAGCCTCTGCGATCAGCTGGTCGCGGAACTGCGGGTGAGCTACGGAGATGATAGCTTCGGTCTTCTGCCATGTGGAGAGACCTTTTAAGTTTACTTTACCGTACTCAGTAACGAGCCAGTGGATGTTCGCACGGGTATCGGTTACGATGGAGCCTGGAGCCAGTGTCGGAACGATTCTGGACTCTAAGGTACCGTCCTTCTTCTTGAAAGTGGAAGAGCAGCAGATGAAGCTCTTTCCGCCCTTGGAAAGGTATGCACCGAGAACGAAGTCGAGCTGTCCGCCTGCTCCACTGATGTGCTTGATTCCTGCGGACTCAGCGTTTACCTGGCCAAAGAGGTCGAGGTCAACCGCGTTGTTGATGGACATGAAGTTGTCAAGAGCAGCGATCGTGCGGACATCGTTTGTGTAGTTTACCGGTGCGGACATGCACTCCGGGTTCTTATTTAAGTAGTCGTATAATTTCTTTGTACCTGCGCCGAAAGCGTATACCTGACGGCCTTTGTCAATATTCTTTCTTGCGCCAGTGATCTTCCCGGCCTTTGCGATATCAACGAAAGCGTCGACGTACATCTCTGTGTGAACCCCGAGGTCTTTTAGGTCGGACTGTGCAATCAGGGCACCGACTGCGTTCGGCATTCCGCCGATACCAAGCTGTAAGCATGCGCCGTCCGGGATCTCTTCAAGGATCAGCTTTGCGACAGCCTGGTCAACATCTGTTGCAGCAGCTCCGCCGCCCATCTCAGCGATCGCCGGGTTGTCACCTTCAACGATCATGTCAACGTGGGAGATATGAACACCCTCTTCGGTGCCGCCGAAGCATACCGGCATATTCTCGTTCACTTCCACGATAACGACCTTGGAAGTCTCACATACAGCCGCCATATGGGAAGCGTTCGGTCCGAAGTTGAAAAAACCGTGCTCGTCCATCGGGGAAACCTGAAATACAGCTACGTCCGGCTTATTCTGGGATTCTCTGTAATATCTTGGAAGCTCAGAGTAACGGATCGGAGCATAGTAGCTGAAGCCCTGTGCGATCGCTTTTCTTTCGATACCGCTCATATGCCAGGAGTTCCAGGTCATATGTTCTGCCGGATTCTCGATCTTGAAGATCTCCGGCACCCACATTAAGATACCGCCGCGGAAGTTTACGTCGGTTAATTCCGGAAGTCTTTTTGCGATTGCCTTGTCGACAGCAACCGGTGTCGCTGTTGTCCAGCCGTAATCGACCCAGTCACCGGACTTGATTACGGAAGCTGCCTTCTCTGCGGAAACCAGCTTTTCCTGATACATCTGTTTGAAATCCATTTCAATACCCTCTCTTTGTAACCATAAAAATATAGTAGCAATATATTGTGCGGGCTTTTTGTTTCCATTAACACAAAAACAGGAAACATAGGCCGCACGGACAAACTATGAGATTATTTTAACATTTTCCGGGTGTAAGGTCAATAATTCCGGGAAAAAGCTTCGTAAATGTTCGCAAAACATGACGAAGCGCCAAAACACCGCATCAAAGCAAAAAAGTAACTTTTGTACGAAAGGATAAGGAAACTTTCTAATTTGTTTAGAAAAAATATATAAAAAGCTTATCATAATTATTTGACACAAAAACGGTTTGGTGATATTATTAGTTATACATAATATACTGCCTTGCTTGTGGAAAAAAATATGGTGTAGAGCATGGCAGAGGTATAATGAGGAGGAAAAGAAAATGGCAAAGAAAATTGTACTGGCAGGTGCATGCCGTACCGCAATCGGAACAATGGGTGGCGAATTAAGCACAGTTCCGGCTCCGGAACTTGGCGCAATCGTAATTAAAGAGGCTTTAAAGAGAGCAGGTGTAGCTCCGGAAGCTGTTGATCAGGTTTACATGGGCTGTGTAATCCAGGCAGGTCAGGGACAGAACGTAGCTCGTCAGGCTACATTAAAAGCTGGTCTCCCGATCGAGGTTCCGGCTGTAACGATCAACGTAGTATGCGGTTCCGGTCTTGAGGCTGTTAACATGGCAGCTGAGATGATCCTTTCCGGTGACGCTGATATCGTTGTTGCAGGTGGTATGGAGAACATGTCCATGGCTCCGTATGCTATGATGAAGGGCCGTTACGGATACCGTATGGGCAATGCTACATTAGTTGATACAATGGTTAACGATGCTCTCTGGGATGCATTCAACAACTACCACATGGGTATCACAGCTGAGAACATCTGTGATCAGTGGGGTCTTACAAGAGAAGAACTGGACAAGTTCGCGGCAGTAAGCCAGCAGAAGGCAGAGGCAGCTCAGAAGTCCGGCGCATTCAAGGACGAGATCGTTCCGGTAGAAGTTAAGAAGAAAAAAGAGACAGTTATCGTAGATACAGATGAAGGCCCGCGTCACGGAACAACGGTTGAGACTCTTGGTAAGTTAAAACCGGCATTCAAGAAAGACGGTGGCTTAGTTACAGCTGGTAACTCTTCAGGAATCAACGACGGTGCAGCAGCAGTTGTTGTTATGAGCGAAGAGAAAGCTAAAGAGCTCGGTGTTAAGCCGATGGCTACATGGGTTGCCGGTGCTCTCGGCGGCGTAGATCCGAAGATCATGGGTATCGGACCGGTTGCAGCTACAAGAAAAGTTCTTAAGAGAACAGGCATGGAGATCAAAGACTTCGATATCATCGAGGCTAACGAGGCATTTGCTGCACAGTCTGTAGCAGTAGGCAAAGAGCTTGGCTTTGACCTTAACAAGTTAAACCCGAACGGCGGCGCGATCGCTCTCGGACACCCGGTAGGAGCTTCCGGATGCCGTATCCTTGTTACACTTCTTCATGAGATGGAGAAAGCAGATGCTAAGAAGGGTCTTGCAACTCTTTGCATCGGCGGCGGAATGGGCTGCGCTACGATCGTAGAGAGAGACTAATATAGTCTGGGACATAGGCAAAATCTGAGGAGAACGATGATATGGGTTTTGTAAAATATGATCAGGACGGTTTTGTTGGTGTTATCACCATCAACCGTCCGGAGGCATTAAATGCGTTAAATACAGAGGTTATTCAGGACCTTGATGCTGTTCTTGACAGCATTGATCTTGGCACAACAAGAGTGCTTGTTGTGACCGGCGCAGGTGAGAAATCCTTTGTTGCCGGTGCGGACATTGCTGCAATGAGCACGATGACTGTACAGGAAGCACGTGAATTCAGTAAAGCAGGAAACGATGTTTTCCGTAAGCTGGAGACACTTCCGATTCCGTCGATCGCTGCTGTCAATGGTTTTGCGCTTGGTGGTGGAAATGAGCTTGCAATGAGCTGCGATATCCGTTACTGCTCCGAAAACGCTATGTTCGGACAGCCGGAGGTTGGTCTTGGCATTACTCCGGGATTTGGCGGAACCCAGCGTCTCGCAAGACTGATCGGAACCGGAAAAGCAAAGGAAATGGTATATGCCGCTGTCAATATCAAAGCTGACGAGGCATACCGGATCGGTCTTGTAAACGGTGTATGTGCGAAGGAAGAGCTTATGCCGACAGTTATGAAGCTGGCAAAGAAGATCGCCTCCAACGCACCGATCGCTGTCAGAAATTCCAAGGAGTCCCTGACAGACGGTTACCTTTCCGACCTTGATCACGCAATCTCCATCGAAGAGAAATATTTCTCCGAGTGCTTTGAGACTGAGGATCAGAAGGAAGGAATGAAGGCGTTCCTCGAGAAGAGAAAAGTGGACGGCTTCAAAAATCGATAAGATTACATAACATTGTTGCATATATAAGGAGATAAAATCATGAAAGTTGGTATTATCGGCGCAGGAACCATGGGTTCCGGTATTGCACAGGCATTCGCACAGACAGAAGGCTATGAGGTAATGCTCTGCGACATCAATGAAACATTTGCAGCGAACGGAAAGAAGAAAATTGCCGCTGGATTCGAGAAGAGAATCGCAAAAGGCAAAATGACTCAGGAAGAGGCTGACAAGATCCTTAACAAGATCACAACTGGTGTGAAAGATATCTGCGGCGACTGTGACCTCGTTGTAGAGGCTGCGATCGAGAACATGGAGATCAAAAAGCAGACATTTAAAGAGCTCGACGCGATCTGCAAACCGAGCTGTATCTTTGCAACAAACACTTCCTCTCTTTCCATTACAGAGATCGGCAGCGCTGTTGAGAGACATGTAATCGGTATGCATTTCTTCAACCCGGCACCGGTTATGAAGCTGGTTGAGGTTATCGCTGGCTTAAACACAAAGCCGGAAGACGTTGAAGCTGTTAAGAAGATCTCTGAAGAGATCGGCAAGACTCCGGTACAGGTAGAAGAGGCTGCTGGTTTCGTTGTAAACAGAATTCTTATTCCGATGGTCAACGAAGCAGTTGGCATTTACGCTGAGGGCGTTGCTTCCGTAGAGGGTATCGATACTGCTATGAAGCTTGGCGCTAACCATCCGATGGGACCGTTAGCTCTCGGTGATCTGATCGGTCTTGATGTTGTTCTTGCAATCATGAACGTTCTTGAGACAGAGACAGGCGATCCGAAGTATCGTCCGCATCCGCTTCTTAAGAAGATGGTTCGCGGCGGCCTTCTTGGAAGAAAGACCGGCAAGGGCTTCTACGATTACACAAAATAATCCGGAGATAGTTACCGGTATGGGAAATGCCTGACGGGGATCTGATCCCGTCAGGCAAATAACCCGATAGCGTTTGCTTTTTCCACTAAATATCAGCGAAAGCAGATTTATGAGGTAAAGAAAACGCTAAATTTATTTTTTGACTAAGATTGTGTTTTTTTTCACAATCAGAATTCCGGGCATATATGTTGGGTTATATGCCGGGAATTTTGAATCCGCAAAATGCGGGACAGGATAAACGCGGGCGGAAACCACGTTTGTCCAATGGATAGGTACATCGGAGAAATGAAGCATCCACATTTCTCCATGTTATACATGATACAATTCACAAGGAGGAACTAAAAACATGGATTTTACATTAGGTAAAGAGCATGAGATGGCGAGAACACTGTTCCATGATTTCGCCGAGAAGGAAGTCAAACCCCTTGCTCAGGAGGTTGACGAGGAAGAGAGATTCCCGGTTGAAACCGTAGAGAAGATGGCTAAAAACGGTTTCCTCGGTATTCCGGTACCGAAGGAGTATGGTGGACAGGGCTGTGATCCGCTTACATACGCTATGTGCGTTGAGGAGCTTTCCAAAGTTTGCGGTACTACAGGCGTTATCGTTTCCGCACATACATCCCTTTGCATGGATCCGATCATGACATTCGGAACAGAAGAGCAGAAGCAGAAATTCCTCGTTCCGCTTGCAAAAGGCGAGAAGTTAGGCGCATTCGGTTTAACTGAGCCGGGCGCTGGTACAGACGCTCAGGGTCAGCAGACAAAAGCTGTTTTAGATGGCGACGAGTGGGTATTAAACGGTTCCAAGTGCTTCATCACTAACGGTAAGTATGCTGATACATACATCGTTATCGCTGTAACAGGCACTGTTGAGAAACGTGGCAAAATGCAGAAAGAGATTTCCGCATTTATCGTAGAGAAAGGTACACCGGGCTTCACTTTTGGTACAAAAGAGAAGAAGATGGGTATCCGCGGATCTGCAACATATGAACTTATTTTCACAGACTGCCGCATCCCGAAGGACAACCTCTTAGGTAAGAAGGGTGAGGGCTTCAAGATCGCTATGCATACTCTTGACGGCGGACGTATCGGTATCGCTGCTCAGGCTCTTGGTCTTGCAGAGGGCGCTCTTGACAGAACAGTTGCTTACGTAAAAGAGAGAAAGCAGTTCGGCCGCACAATCGGTCAGTTCCAGAACACACAGTTCCAGCTTGCTGATATGGCAACAAAGGTAAAAGCTGCTCAGATGATGGTTTACCGTGCAGCAATGGCTAAGGCTACTCAGAAGTCCTACGGCGTAGAGGCAGCAATGGCTAAACTGTATGCAGCAGAGGTTGCTATGGAAGTTACAACAAAGGCTGTACAGCTCCATGGTGGTTATGGTTACATCAGAGAGTACGACGTAGAGCGTATGATGCGTGATGCTAAGATCACCGAGATCTACGAAGGAACAAGTGAAGTTCAGAGAATGGTTATCTCCGGCGCACTGTTAAAATAATAATTTAACAGCTGGAAGATCATAACTATAAATGAAAATAAGGAGTGAAATACAGTGAAAATCGTTGTTTGTGTAAAACAGGTGCCGGATACTAAGGGCGGCGTAAAGTTCAAACCGGATGGAACACTTGACAGAGCAGCTATGCTCACAATCATGAACCCGGATGATAAAGCTGGTCTGGAGGCAGCTCTTCGCTTAAAAGATCAGTATGGTGCAGAAGTTACAGTAGTTACAATGGGTCTTCCGAAGGCTGAGGAAGTTCTTCGTGAGGCTATGGCTATGGGCGCTGATAACGGTATCCTTGTTACAGACCGTGTTCTCGGCGGTGCTGATACATGGGCTACATCCCAGACAATCGCTGGTGCTTTAAGAAACCTTGACTATGACCTCATCATCACAGGCCGTCAGGCTATCGATGGTGATACAGCTCAGGTAGGTCCGCAGATCTCCGAGCACCTTGGTCTTCCGGTAATCAGCTATGCTGAGGGCATCGAGATCGATGGCGATTCCGTAATCGTTAAGCGTCAGTTCGATGATAGATACATGATGTTAAAGGCTAAAATGCCGTGCTTAATTACAGCACTTTCTGAATTAAATGAGCCGCGTTACATGACTCCGGGCGGAATCTTCGATGCATACAAGAAAGAGATCACCGTTTGGGGCAGAAAAGATCTGAAAGATGTCCTTGATTCCAACCTTGGTCTTAAGGGATCCCCGACTCAGATCGCTAAGGCTTCCGACAAAGTAAGAAAGGGTGCAGGCGTTAAGGAGACAAACCTTGATCCGTCCGCAGCTGCAAATTACATTGTTGAGAAACTTACTGAGAAACATGTACTTTAATTCAAAAAAAGAAAAGTGTGGTGAAAAGTGATGAATTTAGCAGAATATAAGGGTGTATATGTCTTTGCACAGCAGGTAGACAATCAGATCAGCAGCATCGCTCTGGAGCTGATCGGTAAAGGTAAAGACCTGGCAAAAGATTTAGGAACAACTGTAACAGCAGTTTTAGTTGGTTCCAACGTAAAAGGTCTTGCAGACGAACTCGGTGAGTACGGTGCAGACAAAGTTATCGTTGTTGACGATCCGGAATTAAAGGATTACAGAACTGAGCCGTATACTCATGCGATCACTTCCGTTATCAACGAGTTCAAACCGGACATCTTCTTAATCGGTGCTACAGCAATCGGTCGTGACCTTGGCCCGCGTGTTTGCGCACGTATCCATACAGGTCTTACAGCAGACTGCACACAGCTCGATATCGGAGATTTCCCGCTCGTAGCTACACCGGGTAAAGAGCAGAAGCATGGTCAGCTCCTTATGACCCGTCCGGCATTCGGCGGTAACACAATCGCTACAATCGCTTGCCCGGAATTCCGTCCGCAGATGGCTACAGTACGTCCAGGCGTTATGCAGAAGCTTGACCGTGAGGCTGGCAGAAAAGCAGAAGTTATCGAGTTCAACCCGGGCTTCACTCCGGACAACAAGTACGTTGAGATTCTTGAGATCGTTAAGGCAGTATCCGACGTAGCTGATATCATGGATGCAAAGATCCTTGTTTCCGGTGGCCGTGGAGTTGGAAGCGCAGAGAACTTCAAGCTTCTTGATGACCTTGCTGAGGCTATTGGCGGTACCGTAAGCTGCTCTCGTGCAGTTGTAGATTCCGGCTGGAAGCCGAAAGATCTTCAGGTTGGACAGACTGGTAAGACTGTTCGTCCGCACGTATACTTCGCAATCGGTATCTCCGGTGCTATCCAGCACGTAGCTGGTATGGAAGAGTCTGACATCATCATTGCGATCAACAAAGATGAGTCCGCTCCGATCTTCGATGTAGCTGACTACGGTATCGTAGGCGACTTAAACAAGATCGTTCCGATGCTGACAGAGAAGATTAAAGAAGCAAAAGCTGCAGCAGCTAACTAATTTGCGTGAATTGTATTATCAGGGTGAAAAGTTTTGAACTTGGCACCTGGAACGAATAAAAGTAGGCAGAGCGATTTTGCCGGCAGTGTCCAAACAGGTGAAAATCCCCGTCCGGGTTTCCGGGCGGGGATTTTTGCGTTATGGTGTCCTTGGATTATTCTTCGTTTGTTGCTTATAATGATAGAAAACTGATAAATGGAGGATTTTTTATGTTGTGTATGAGTGAGCTTAGAGAGTACGGGGAATACCTGAGAGACAGGGAGATGAGTGAGAATACGGTGGAAAAGTATCTGCGGGATGCGGAGAATTTTCTACGGTTTTCAGAGGAGAGAGAGATCAGCAGAGAGTTGATGCTGGAGTACAAGGCATATATTTTAGATTCATGTAAGATTTCCAGCGCAAATTCCATGATCACAGCGGTAAATTCGTATCTGAAGTGGGCAGGAAAGGCGGAATTCTGTATTCGCACCTGCCGAATACAGAAGCAGATCTTTCGGGAGAAGAGCAGGGAGCTTGGAAAGGAAGAATATTACAGGCTGTTAAATGCAGCAGTTTCAGAAAAGAGAGAGCGGCTTTCCGGAATTCTGAGGACAATCGCGGCGACAGGAATGCGGATTGGTGAACTTCGGTATCTGACGGTGGAAACACTATCGAGACAGAAAATAGAGATCCATTTTAAAGGGAAACAGAGAGTGATTCTTCTGGCGAGATCACTTGTGATCTTTCTGCGGGATTACTGTCGGAAAAATAAGATTACAAGCGGAGTGATATTTTCTACAAAGAACGGAAATCCGGTAGACCGGAGAAATATCTGGGCGGAGATGAAGGAATTATGTGAACCGGCGAGAGTACTGCCGTCAAAGGTGTTTCCACACAATCTGAGACACCTGTTTGCGAGATGCTTTTATGAGAGAGAACGGGATCTCGTAAGACTGGCAGATTATCTGGGACATAGCAGTATCGAGACGACGAGACGGTATACGATGATCACAAGCGAGGAGGCGTGCGCGCGAGAACTGGAATTGGGACTCGCAGGGAACGATTCATGGGGCGGACCAGAAAAAAATAAGTCGGAAGAGATTAAAAAAGGAGAACAGCCGTTATGACATAATGAGTATTATGTCGTATTGGAAGTTCTCCTTTTTTAATCATCCAGTATCTGAGGTGCAATCAGAACACCAAATGATTAAAAATTCATATGTGTACATAAGTTATTATATCACGAACAGCCTCGAAATACAATAAATTTCAGTGAATCAAAGCCCTTTTTGTCATATTTAGTTAATGCTTCATTACGGCAACGAAAAAATGGAGATAAAAATTCAGAAGATCTCAGCGCCACCGCATGACATAATACTCATTATGTCATGAATAGAGGCGAACGGATGATGCAGGATACCATGGTTGGGAAAAAGTTTGGGAATCTGGTGGTTCAGAAGCTGGCTTATCGGGGAAAAGATTCAAAGAAATACTGGGAATGCCAGTGTGGCTGCGGCAGAGTCTGTCTTGTTCAGGAATCCCATCTGAAAAACGGTCATACGAAGAGTTGTGGATGCCTACGGAAAAAAAGGATGACGAACCGCTGGCTGGATCTTACCGGGCAGAGGTACGGGAGACTTGTGGTCCTGCGGCTGGCGAATCAGGATGAGATTTCAGCCTATGGTACTGGCAAGGAAGGAGAACTTGGAAAAAACGCAGAAGAAAATGCCGGGGGGTTGGGCAGACTGCAGGATCTGTGGCTTTGCAGGTGTGACTGCGGAAATGTATGTGTCTGTCAGAAGGAAAATCTCAGGGACGGAAAGACAAAGAGCTGCGGCTGTTTCCGCAATGAAACCCGACAGAAAAATATGCGCAAGGCAATTCACTTTGTGGATGGAACCTGCGTGGAGCGCATCGCGTGCCGAAAGACTTGCGTCAACAACACCAGCGGTCACCGTGGCGTATACCGGAGATCCAACGGAACTTGGCGAGCCAGCATCGGATTTCAGGGAAAAGTCTACAATCTTGGGACCTTCACTGCGTTTTATGAGGCGGTGCAGGCGAGGGTGAGGGCGGAGAAAGAGTTGTATGATCCGTTTATCAGAAGCTTTCAGGCACAGAAAAAGAAGACTTCAGGCAATGAAATTCCCTCATGTGCCGTAGGAACAGAAAAGCAGATGGAAGATGTTCTTGCAGAATGATTCACCAAAAGGTATGTATACAGGCAATTGATCAATGTGTGGATAGGATATAAAGGTATCAATCAGAAAGAAGGCACAGTATGAAGAAGATGAAGTTGATCAAATCAAGGAAGGTGCTGACAGTGATGCTCGCCGCAACGGCGGCGATGGCTGTGACTCCGATGACGGGGTATGCGGAGACAGTACAGACAAAGCAGATCGTAAATCAATCTTCAGAGGCAACGGTTGAAGTTTTAAGTGGAAACTGCGGACCTGTTGATGAGGAGGGTAATTTTACGGAGTCAACCAAATGGAGTCTGGAAAAGAATTCAGAAGCGGAGGAATTCTATACTCTAAGAATTAGTGGAAATGGCCGTATGGCTGATTTTACAATAAATAACACAGAAGATAACAGACCGTGGAAGGACTATTTGGACTCCATCAAAAAAGTAGAAATGGAATCTGGCATAACTTCGATTGGATCATGGGCATTCAGCAATATGATAAATTTAGAGGAAGCAAATATCCCTCTTAGTGTAGAGAGTTTGGGAGATTGTATTTTCCGTAATGACACAGCGCTTACAACAGTTACATGGCCGGAAAATTTCGAAGCCCCTGAGTTGGTTGATTCAGATTCAAATACAAACATATATAAGGGAAGATATGTGCCGACGAGCATGTTTGATGGATGTACAAGTCTTGGAGAAGGTATAGATCTGGAGAAATGGCTTCCGTCCAGCTTTGAAGGTGTTGGCTGTGCTGCATTTCGCAAAACTATGTTTTCAGTAAATTTTGATGAGTGGTCGAATCTTAAATATATTGGCGCATATGGATTTGCAGAGATACCGAATCTTGACAGTGTCACAATTAAGGACAGCTGGCAGTTTGGAATGCGTGGTGCAAACTCTAATGCATTTAATGGATCTGGTTTAAGAGAAGTAGTAGTAGAAGACAAACGAACAGAAATTCCGAATGCAATGTTTTGTAGATGTAACGCACTGGAATCTATAACATTGGGTAAATCGATTGAAAAGATCGGTACGAATGCATTTTCGGGCACATCAAGTTTGGAAAACATTGATTTAAAGAATGTAACACAGATTTCTGGGTATGCATTCTATGATTCAGGATTAAGGGAGTTAATACTGCCGAAGAAAGTGAGATTAGTGGATGGAAGAGCGTTTGGACGCTGCGCCGAGTTGGAAAAAATATATATAGATTCCGATAATGTGACATTAAATGGTAATTCATTTACTGGGTGCAGCAGTCTTTCTTATATTGAAACGGCAGAAAACACAAGTGTTGCAATGAATAATTCGTTTAAAAAGACTGGGCAGCCAGGGGAAACAGCAGCAGTAAATCTTGAGGAGATCAACGCAAAGGGCACTATAAGCGGAAGTATTACTGAGCTGACCGGGTTAAAAAAACTGTCCATGGATGGGGATAGCGAGATCGCTAAAAATATTAATCGAATTGCAATAAACTCACTGCAGACATTGACCATCAGTGGAAATAGCTGTGAATTTGATGGGTATGGCTTCGCTAAGAAGAATGTGCCGGAAAATTTGATTGTAACGGCAGAAAATACAAAGGCTTATGACCAAAAAAATGCAGCATTCCGTTCCAATCTTGGTATTAAGAATGCCAAATTTACTGGAAAAAAGGTTGATCTTCAGAGACAGATGTTCGCAGGTTGCGCAAACCTTGATAGACTTGATTTGTCAGAAGCTGAGAATGTTACATTTGGATCCCAGTGTTTTGGAGATGATACTAATAAAGATTTTACTGGTGGATCTGTAAATAAATTTAATAAAAATTGTGTAATTTACGTTGCCAATGACATGGTTGCCCAAAAAGCAAGATCTGATTCGGGAATAAGCAGTGACGCAGGAATTATTCTTGTTGCAAACGGCGGAATCGTTTTGGATCAGGCAAATGGCATAGACGCTGTTGTAAAAAATGGATATTGTGCAGCGTGGTATGATAATGCTGAATTTAATGGGGATGCAGTAACAACAACGGAGTCAGGGCATACATATTATGCAAAGTGGATCAAGAGCAGTTATAAAGTAACACCGGGTTCCGTTGCGTTTGGCAGTGTTGAATATAAAGAAGATGCAGAGCCTAAGACTGTGATCGCGACCAGCAGCAACGCGGAAGAGTTCTCTATCACGGCATTTTGTTCAGATGATACGATTTTTGATATTGGTGTGACAGGTAGGGAAGTTACGATTACACCTAAAACAGATAATGCAGTTGGAGAATATAGTGAAGAGGTGTACATTACTTTAAATAATGGAACGGCCTTTATCGTTCCGGTGACAATGATGATCGAGCAGGCAGAGCCGGCCTATGAAGAGATGCTTCCTACGGGACTGATTGCTGACCAGTGGCAGAAACTTTCTGAGGTAAAAGGCTTACCAAAGGAGTTTAAGTGGAAGAATCCTAAAACCATTTTAAAGGAATATGGGCTCCAGAAGTTTGAGGCAGTATACACACCGGATGATAAAAATTACCATTCTGTAGATTGCATGGTTGAAGTAGATGTCATGCCGGAAGCGCTGGTAATGAATTCCGTACCGGTAATTACTGCAGAGGACATAACCTTAACGGTAGAGGATAAGTTCGACCCGAAGGATGGAGTCACTGCCTGGGATGAGGAAGATGAGGATCTTACAGACAAAATCGAGATCACCTATAATGATGTGGATACCAAGAAAGCGGGACTTTATAAAGTAATCTATAAAGTAACGGACAGTGATGGAGCGACTGTGACGAAGACCATCACGGTTACAGTCAACCCGAAGATGGAGACATTAAATGCCATTCCGACAATCAGCGCAAAGGACGTAACCCTGACCGCAGGCGACAGCTTTGATGCAAAGAAGAATGTGGCAGCTGCGGATGCGGAAGATGGAGATCTGACAGCAAAGATCGAGGTGATTGCAAACGATGTCGATACCACAAAGGCTGGCACTTATCATGTAATGTATAAGGTAACTGACAGCCAGGGCGCTTCCGTGACGAAGACAATCACAGTAACAGTTAAGGAAAAGGCACAGGACGCAAAGCCGTCCAACAACTACAGCAGCTCTTCCGACAGCGATGATGGTGGCGAACCGGCATCCAGTACAACGAGGAAGATAAACCCGGTATCAGCCTCCACATTGGAAGGATTCTGGAAGCGGAATGAAAAAGGCTGGTGGTTTGAGGTGAAGGACGGAAGCTATCCGAAGTCTTCCTGGAAACTGATCGGCTGGAATGGAAAACAGCAGTGGTATCACTTCGATGAGAACGGCTACATGCAGACCGGTTGGATCAAAGACAATGGAAGCTGGTATTACCTGCATAATCAGGCTGACGGAAGTCAGGGACATATGTACACTGGCTGGCATCTGATCGACGGAAAGTGGTACTACTTCAGCGAAGGCATGAAGCAGCCGCAGGGCGCAATGCTTGCAAACACGACTACACCGGATGGATATGAAGTTGGTCCGGACGGGGCATGGACTGGTAAATAAAAATGCAGAATTCGTTGAATGGTTTTGCTGAGATGAATTCATAAAAAGCAGATGTAGAGGACAGAACCTGGTATTCTCTGAAAGGGGGATATCTGGTTCTGTTTCTCTATATGGAGAACGCGTAGGAAAAGCTGAACTTGGACCGGCAGCAGGGGCTGTGTTCGATTGGGGGACTTTTTTGAAATTCGAATGAAAAACAGATAAATAGCTGTGTACTTCACCGAATAAAACAGTTACACATAGAAACAAGACCGTGCTATGATAGATTTAAGAAACATACAGGGGCAGTGAGAAGGTTTCAATAAAGTTGCTACAAAAATTTATTTACATCAGAAAGAGGCGGGAGGCAGATACATGAATTTACTCGATCTATTCAGTCTTCAGGGAACCTTGTTTGCAACGAGATGTGTGGTTATGACGACGCTAATGTCCATGCTGACCCTGCCAGTCTGGTGTTATCTGGCAGGGTGAGAGGCCGCCCCCCGGGCAGGTCGATCGTGTTCAGTTAGGAGAAGCGATAGAAATTTTTGCTCATATGAAAAACAGCACACCGCATGCGATAGAGAACGGAAAGCTAGGTAGTTGTGCCGGTTCTGGTGAGTGCAGCGTTCGCGGCATCCATAAAGTTCCGGATTGCCTTCCACTGGTAAGGCTGTTCAAGAGAACCGAAGCGGATTTTATATTTTGCGGATCGTCCGAGATGGATGATCCGCATTTTTTTGCGCTGCTCAGGGGAGAGGGAGCTCATGGCAAGGTTCAGCGGGGAGATGCAGGCGCCTTTTCCGGCGGCGCAGAGTTCCAGAAGCATTCCCATATTGTCGGACTGGGTCTTTACGATTGGTTTGAAATTGCCCATGGTGATGAAGTGTCTTCCGAGTTGACCGGCGATGTCTGTGGCGTAGTTTAGAAGGAATGGGCAGTGTTCGAAGATCGAGAAGTCTTCCGGGCTTCTTAACATTAACGGTTCTGGCTGTGAATCTGTCAGTGCAGGGAGATCCTGGACAGAAAAGGAGACAGTGCCAGCGGTGTCATGAGTGAAATCAGAGCCGGAGCAGCAGATAGTCTTTGGAAGATGTAAAAATAGGGCATCTGCTGGGGCGGCATCGGAAATGACCTCATGAAACAGAGAATCAGCAAGCAGAAGGACGACCTCCTCCTCATAGAAATCGCTCAGAGTGATCCCTGGCAGAAAATCCGGGAACTTCGCGATGGCGAGATCGATCTTATGTTCCATCAGGTCTTTTTGTAGTCCAGTGTTCGCATTTTCGATGACCTGGATCTCCATATGCGGGTAGCGGCGTTGGTATTCCGTGATGATCGCGGGCATGATGGCGTGGCAGCGGGTAAAGGAGATGCCGATCCGCAGGATGCCCTGCTCATTTTTAGTCAGGTCGGCAAATTCGTGCTGCATTGCCCGGTATTTTTTCTGGAAGTCTGCGGCGTACTGCCAAAAGATCTCTCCGGCATAGGTGAGCTCCAGGGGAACATGGCGGACGAAGAGCTTGCAGTCCAGCTCCTGTTCCAGATTTGCAATATGGGTGCTCAGGGTCTGCTGGGTGATATGGAGAGCATCGGCGGCTTTTGTGAAGCTGCGCTTCTCAGCGGTCATGAGAAAGTAGTCCATGGAAAGAAAGTTCATATAAAACCTCCGGAATATAAAAAAGAAAGGTAACTGTTCAGTAGGTCTGCGCACTTGCTGCGCTGACCGTAAGAAAACATAGGCTAAAAGGCAAAAATCCATCGGCGTAGCCGATTTGGAATGGATTTTTGCATGTAACTGTGAAGGTACTGAACAGTTACAAAGAAAGTTTAATTGTAAGTGTCGTGCAGAGTCTCGGATCAGCTGTGCTGACCATAAAGGATACAGGACAGCCAGAATGAACTGGGAAAATCGTGTAAAAGAATGAAATATGTAACTTATATACAGTTTTTTAGCTGTATTATATATCGGAAAATACAGTTAGACAAGCGGAAAATCTAGGCGTATACTAAAATCATAAAGGTGGATCAGGATATCTGAACAGGGAACAGCTGGCTGAGGGAATGGTTCACGAAAGAAAACAGGGAAGAGGTAAACATTATGAAGGTACACACCAGTGAGACGGCTGTTCTGGTCGTGTTCGCGGTGACGCTGATCGGGTGCATCCTTGCGGGAATCCCGATCCTGGCAGCGTTGGCACTTGGATATCTGATCTTTTTCGCGTACACTTTGAACCGCGGTTATACGGTCAGAGATATTTTCGGGATGTCCTGGAAGGGAATAAAGACGGCGAAAAATATTTTAATTACGTTTTTACTCATCGGGATGCTGACGGCGCTCTGGCGGGCGGCGGGAACGATCCCGGCGATCGTCTCCTACTGCGCAGGGCTTATGAATCCGTCGGTAATGATTTTGATGGCATTTCTTTTAAATGCTCTGGTTTCTGTCCTGACTGGAACGGCATTTGGTACAGCGGCGACCATGGGTGTGATCTGTATGACGATGGCAAAGGCAATGGGGTGCAACGAGATCCTTGCAGGCGGAGCGATCCTTTCCGGAGTCTTTTTTGGAGATCGTTGTTCTCCGGTTTCGACGAGTGCTCTTCTGGTGGCGGAGCTGACGCATACAAATATCTTTGACAATATTCGCCTTATGGTGAAGACTGCGTTTATTCCGACGCTTTTGACCTGCGGATTTTACGGGATCTGCGGGATTTTGTTTCCGGCAGTGGGTAGCGGCAGCATGGCTCTTGCAGACAGCTTTGCCGGTGTATTCCGTCTGGGCCTGGTTCCGATCCTCCCGGCGATCGTCATCATGGTCTTGTCCTTGTTTCGGGTACAGGTCCGCAAGGCAATGTTCGCGAGTATTGTCACTGCGATCGGGGTATGTCTGTTCTGGCAGCATACGGATCCGTCAGGTCTGTTCGCGCTTCTCGTAAACGGTTATCATGCTCCGGATCCGTCACTTTCTGCTATGATTGATGGCGGCGGGATCATGTCCATGGTCCGGGTAGCGTTGATCATCACGATCTCTTCCTCGTATTCGGGAATTTTTGAGGCAACAGGCCTTTTAAACGGATTAAAATCAAAGATGGGGACATTTAGCAGAAGATTTTCTGTTTTTGGGACGATTCTTGGAACTGCGGCAGCAGCCGGTATGGTGGCCTGCAATCAGACACTGGCGACAATGCTGGTGGATCAGATCTGTAAGGAGCTGGAGCCGGATCCACAGAAATTTGCGATCGATATGGAAAATTCTGTGATCGTAGTCGCACCGTTAGTTCCATGGTCGATTGCCGGTGCGGTTCCGCTGGCATCCGTGTCGGCACCACTTACATCGATCGTAGCAGCAGTCTTTTTGTATCTGCTTCCGCTGTGGTATTTTGGTGTGAGACTTAGAAAGAAATAAAAAAATACCCCTCACCTTGAGAGTGCACTGCATTTTCAGGTGAGGGGTATTTGATTAACGGAAGATTCTGATGGAACTTCCTCGCTTAGTGAAGAGGCATATTCTCTTCCGTTGATCAGGAGCGATTATTTTGCAGCCTTCACAGATACAACAGTTCCGGAGAAAGCATCAACGGCGCTGACGGTGCCTGTGTAGGTTACGGTGACCTTATCGCCATCTTTTACTTCTGCGAGTCCTTCCGGTTTTTTATCGTTGTCGAAACTGAATGCATAGTCATTTCCGTCTGAGGTGATCGTGAACATAAAGTCCTTGATATCGCTGATCGTTCCGGTCATCGTGGATTCTTTTTCTTCATCGGCTTTTTCAGTTGTTTCTTTTGCGTCAGCCGTTTCTTTTTTGTCAGCTGTTTCTTTTGCGTCAGCCGTTTCTTTTACTTCAGCTGTCTCCTTTGCAGCGGTAGTTTCAGCAGCTGTTGTCTGTGCAGCTGTGGTTGCGGTGGTTGTGCTCTGGGAAGAGCATGCGGTTGCTAATGCGAGAACGCCTGCTAAAGCAGCAGTCAATAATAAGTTCTTTTTCATAATCAAAGCTTCCTTCCTGTATTTGAAATTGTAGTTGCAAGGAAAGATGATTTGGAAACAGATGTTTCAGATCTCTTTCTTACGTCTACTATTGAACCATAAAGTTGTGTCTAAAGTGTCAATAAACCATGAAATTTAAAGGACAAATCTGAAAGATTTTCTTCAAGCAAGAAAGAAAAACGTAAGAGGTTTAAGAAAAATGTTTCGTCAAAGATACTTTGAGTAAGATGCATGTTGGATATGAAAAATTAGAGAGGTTTGTGTGAGCCGATAGAGCTTTATTCGAAGAAAACACATTCGAAACAGAGGCACCGCAAGGAAAATTTACATAACCATGGCAAAGATATCAGATAGAAAGATTTGAAAGGATTTGTATTTGGATTTTTGAAAATTGCAGTCGTTAGGGAGATTGTGTAATGGTCACGGTATCTGCACTCCACCAAGGGGAGCGGAAATACCGTGACTTTTTGAAATTCGCATAATATGGTTGGTGAATAACAGTTACCGCTCCGGCGTGGTTTTCCAGATTCTACCCAGTGTGCGAGTATAGGAATTGGAGAGATGGTGCTGCATTGCCAGAGCTGCTTTTTCAGGCTGATTTTTGAAGATTGCTTCACCGATAGCCAAATGTTCTTTATATACGAGCTTTCCATCAATGGAATTGTTGTAGACAGATTTGACTTCAAAACGCAGATAATGATCCAGGATCAGACTGGTCTGTCGGGAAAACCATCCATTATGGGAAGCATCCGCAACAAGACGATGAAACTGATGATCAATCCGGTAAAGAAGACGACTGTCAAGCGAGGAGAGATTCTGCTTTAATTCGGACAGGCAATCCATGATTGCCAGCTTTTCCTTGTCGGTACCTCGCTCGGCAGCAAGTTTTGCGTTGTGAGATTCCAGAAAAATTCGTGCCTCCAGAATATCTCCGGCATCCTGTTCTGTTACGGGGACAACTTTTACTCCCTTTCCGCGGGCGAAACTGACATAACCTTCCTTTTGAAGCTCAAGAAGAGCCTCACGGACAGGTGTTCTGCTGATACCGAGTTCGGTGCAGATCGCCTCTTGAGAATAGATCGCATCAACGCGGAAACGGTTGTAGAGAATTGCATTTTTGATCAGATCATATGCCTGATTTTTATATGTCTCAGTATGTATTTTTCGAGTCCCAAGAAGACTCTGCTGATTGTCATCCATAAAAACCTCCATTTGAATTTGGTATAGGAACGAAAATGTAATATAAATCAGTTCATTGTCGATGGTGATGTTAGTCGAAACAGGAAATCATGAAATGAAACAAAATGTTTTGAAAAAGCATTACAAAAAGTTCTGTATTTTAATCGAGACAGTAATTTTTTTCAAAAATATCGTATATTTCTTTTAGTATATAAGGAATTTGGCTGAAAATCAACCGCTTTGCCGTGAACTCTTGACAAGTACCTATAAAGTTTGTATGATGAGAACAAGAGATATGTAATGTGTAATATATTTCTGATAAGGAGGCAGAACAGTTTAACACGATCATATCAGTACGGTGTAACATAAAGAAAGCAAAATGTCTGCGTGGCAGTCAACAGATCTTCGGCAGAAAATCAGGGAGCACCAGATAAGAGTTTGAAAAGCGGAAGATCAGCAATTTTAGCAGGAGGGATATGTATGTTAGTAGCGGTATGGATCATTACATTCTGTCTTATCATCGGCATAGGTATTTATGCAGGAACCAAAATTAAGTCTGCAAACCAGTGGTCCGGCGGGGATAAAACAATGGGCGCATTATCACTGGGGTGTGTATTTGCAGCATGGCAGATCGGAGGCATGGCAGTTGTAGGAGCAGCCCAGAATGGATATAATCTGGGAATATCAGGTGCATGGTATTCGATTGCAGGTTCTTTTTATTTCATCGCGCTTGCGGTATTTGCAAAGATCATTCGCGAAAGGATGCCAGGAGAATCGGTTCCGGTCTATCTTCAGACAAAATATGATGTAAGAACGACAAGACTTTATTCATATGCGTGGATTGTGTACGGATTTTTGTATATTCCGATTCAGCTGAAGACTGTATCCAGTATCATTCAGATCGTGCTTCCTGGATTAAATCTTATGGTGGCAATGTTTATTGGTGTCACGATTGCAGTTATTTATACAAGCTTTTCCGGTATGAAAGGTGCATCTGCTGTTGGTCGTGTTGTATGTATTGGTATCTATGTTCTCTTGATCTGTTTTGTATTTACAACACTTCCGAAATTTGGAGGATTCAGTGGTCTTTTAGGCGAGCTTCCTGAGAAGTATGACTCCATGGGAAATATGCCGACACAGCGTATTGTTGCATGGATCGTAGGTGGCTGCATCAGTACGGCGGTTATGCAGGCTGTTCTTCAGCCGCTTCTTTCTGCAAAGAGCCCGGAGGCAGCAAGAGTTGGCTCTATCCTTGGTTATGTAATTGCCGCTCCGATTTGTTTCTTTACTGCAATCTGTGGTATGCTTTCCAAGGCAAGTGGTGCCGATCTCGGTGATGGATCCACTGCATTCGCATATGCTATCAAAACCTTCAGCAGTCCAGTATTTGCAGGTATTATTTTTGCATTTGCAACTATGATCATTGCAGCGACAATGGCAACTATGATGTTGGCAACGGGAACCATTATTACAAACGTATATAAAACAGAAATCAATCCGGACGTCGATGATGCGAAAGTTCTGAAGCTTTCAAAAACGATTACGTTTGTATTCGCATATCTGACATTGATCCCGGCATTTCTGATTCCAAGCAAGTCCTTAACAAACCTGTTCCTGACATTACAGCACGTTGCGGCAGCACCGGTGAGCTTCTCGATCCTGGCGGGATTACTTTGGAAAAAGACAACAAAACAAGGTGCATTCTGGAGCATGTTGACAGGAATGATCACAGGTGTGGCATGGATGCTTCTGGGACTTACTGATATTGTTGAAGCGGTATATCCGGTTGTAGTTGTTACTTACGGTGTAGGAATTATTGTTTCGCTCATGACTTATAAGGAAAAAAATTAATTTAGAAAGTGTGAGAATATGGCACAGAATATGAAAAAACAGATTTATATGTGGCCATCCTATTGGGGGAAACCGGTAGCGCATGGAAGCATGGGAGCGGTCAGCTGTAATAATATATATGCAACGAGAGCAGGACTTGAAATTTTAAATAAAGGCGGAAACGCGTTTGATGCGGCAGTAGCGGTGTCACTGACGTTATCTGTGGTAGAACCCCATCATTCTGGTATTGGCGGCGGATGCTTTTCCTTACTGTACGATGCGAAAACTGGGAAAACACAAGGAATTGACGGAAGAGGGATCGCACCGGCAAAGGCAACAGCTGATCTCTTTATAAAAGATGGTGAAGTGCAGGATGAGTGGAAAGATCTTGGTGGTCAGTCAGTGGCGCTTCCCGGACTTTTAAAGACCATGGATATCGTATTGAAGAAATATGGAACTATGACTTTAAAAGATGTGGCAGCTCCGGCAATTCGTTGTGCTCGTAATGGATTTGGAACAAGTTATACAGGTGCTCTGACGATGTATGACAATTCGGTTGAGCGTAAAATGCGCCTTTCAGAAGCATTTCGAAAACTGTATCTGAAGGAAGATGGGAGTTTCTATCGATTCGGTGAGATCCAGAAGAACCAGGAGATTGCTGATCTTCTGGAGAATATTGCGGAACAGGGAGTTGATTATTTCTATAAAGGAAAAGTTGCAAAACAGATTGTAGATCTGATTAATGATCGTGGTGGTTGTTTTGATGTTTCTGACATGGAGAGTTATGAACCAAAATTCCGCGAACCAGTGAAAACAACATATCGGGGATATGAGGTTGCCGCATTTGCACCGCCGAGCGGAGGCTGTGCACTGGTTGAAATGCTGAACATTTTGGAAAACTATGATGTTCGTTCTATGGGACATAATACAGCAGCCAGTATCCATGCATTGACAGAGTCTATGAAACTGGGATTTGCTGACAGAAGTGTAGCACTTGGTGATCCAGATTTTGTGAATGTCGATGTAGAACGTTTGACAAGCAAGAAATTTGCTCATGAGCGTTTTACATTGGCGGGAGAAAAGGCGGGAGAGTTTGCATCGGCCGATGGAATCGAAGCAAAACAGTATCCTGGAAATACATCCCATTTCGTGGTAATGGATAAAGACGGAAATGCTTTTTCGCAGACACAGACGATTCGAGACTGGTTTGGATGTGGAATTGTTGTCGATGGCCTTGGATTTGTACTGAATAACGCAATGTCCGATTTCTCGGCGGCAGTAGGAGCAATGACAAGTCAGGGACTTGCATATGGAAGTGCCAATGCGATTCAGGGTGGAAAAACGCCGCTTTCCAGTATGTCTCCGAGTATGGTATTTAAAGATGGAAAACCATTCCTTGCAATCGGGGCAGCAGGTGGACCGAGAATTATTACGGGAACTCTTCAGGGAATCGTGAATGCAATTGATTTCGACATGACTCCGGAGCAGCTGGTGAATGCTCCATATATCAATTGCCTTACGAGGGCCCAGGGACTTGAAGTGGAGTATGGAATTTCCGGAGATACAAGAAAAATACTGGAAGAGATGGGACATAAGATTGTTCCTGTTCCGGTGGATCAGGCGATGAGTACGATGCTAAACAGCGTAATGTGCATTGATGGTGAATTCTATGCGGCAGGTACGAAACGAGTAGATGGCTGTGGCGGTGCGCTTTTACCTGGAGGACATATTGTACTGGAGGGAGTAAGCCAGGAAGAATTATAAAAAAGATGCGAAGTAATTGACAGAACGCACAGATAGGAGCGGCATGTATCGCGCATCCATAGAAAGAAGACCGGGAGCAGGAAAAATGTTCCCGGTCTTTTTGTAGAAACTTCTGGTAAACAGATATTAACAGCCCCGGCGGGAAATCCCTGCCGGGGCTGTCTGCCTAAGTTCTTATGAGAGAACTGGATTAGTTCTGGTTCTGATTTTTCTCGATCTCTGCCTTCTTCATCGCGCGAATCTTTGTGGAAAGGCCATAGAGGTTGATGAAGCCGGTAGCGTCATGGTGGTCATAGAGATCACCGGTTGTAAAGGAAGCGATGCTCTCGTTGTATAAGGAATATGGGGAAGTTGTGCCCTGCTTGATGATATTGCCCTTGTAGAGCTTCATCTTGCATTCACCGGTCACATATTCCTGTGTGGACTCAACGAATGCCTGCAATGCCTCACGTAACGGGCTGAACCACTTTGCGGAGTAGACGACATCAGCGTACTCGTTGTCGATGTTCTTCTTATATTTTAATGTCTCTTTGTCTAAGATCAGTTCCTCTAACTGCTTGTGAGCCTCAAGAAGGATGGTTCCGCCAGGAGTCTCATAAACACCACGGGACTTCATACCGACCATACGGTTCTCAACGATATCGGTGATGCCGATTCCGTTCTTTCCGCCGAGCTCATTTAACTTTGTGAGGATCTCGGAGAATTTCATTTTTTCGCCGTTTAATGCAACCGGGAATCCTTTTTCGAAGGAGATGGAGATCTCTGTCTCTTCATCCGGTGCCTTTTCCGGTGTTACGCCGAGTACGAGCATATGATCGTAGTTCGGGGCCTGTGCCGGGTCTTCCAGCTCAAGACCCTCATGGCTGATGTGCCAGATATTGCGGTCACGGCTGTAGCTGTCATTTTTCTTGAACGGAAGATCGATGTTGTGCTTTGCACAGTATTCTAATTCTTCCTCACGGGACTGGATATTCCAGGTTCTCCACGGAGCGATGATCTTCATATCCGGAGCAAGGGCCTTGATGCCAAGCTCGAAACGAACCTGATCATTTCCTTTACCGGTAGCACCGTGGCAGATCGCAACAGCGCCTTCTTTTTTTGCAATATCAACGAGGATCTTTGCGATCAGCGGGCGGGCCATTGCGGTACCGAGAAGGTATTTGTTCTCGTATGTAGCGTTTGCCTTTACACACGGAGCGATATACTCGTCACAGAATTCATCAACAACGTGTTCGATATATAATTTGGAAGCGCCGCAGTATTTTGCTCTTTCTTCCAGACCGTCAAGCTCGTTTCCCTGTCCAACGTCGATGCAGACGCAGATAACGTCGTAATTGTAAGTTTCCTTTAACCACGGGATCAGTACGGTGGTATCAAGACCGCCGGAATATGCTAAAACAACTTTCTCTTTCATAATCAAGTCCTCCGATTTATTTCAGACGTTTTATTTTCGTTGTGCTTCATAAATATACAACTGAATATACGGAATGTCAAGCATAAAATGTATTTTTATAAAGAAATTTTGCATATTATGCATATCAAGTGTATAAATGCAGGCGACAGAGAAGCAGGATGACGAGGTTTGACGATATGAAATATAAAATGTCAGGAAAAGGCGATTGTAATGGAAGAATATTGCAGATGGCTGATATCAGATTCAGCAGGCAGAGACCGGTCACAATGATGATCCGGAGACGGATTTATGCACAAAAGTGCCTGAATCATCCTATAAAAACGATAGGAAAAAGTGTTCCAGGATTGACAAGAATCAAGAAATCATGGATAATAATCCGAAGAACGCTGCTGGGCGCGTGCAGGAATTTTCTGAACAGAAGATTCCGTAAACGGTTCCGCACAATGCAGCAACGGCCGCAGAGTTTGCCGGTTTGAAATACGGAGCAGAACTGTGGAGAGAAAATCTGGAAGGAAATATGTCATGGGACAGTGGAATGAATACCTGGAAGTTCTGGCATCCAAGGCACCGACTCCGGGAGGCGGAAGCGCAGCGGCGGTTTACGGCGCTGTCGGAACAGCCCTCGGCGAGATGGTGGGAAACCTGACGACAGGGAAAAAGAAATTTGCAATATATGAGGAAGAGATCCAGAAGATCCTTGTACGATTACAGGAAGCGAGAATGGATTTCATCCGTCTCGAGAAGGCGGACGAGCAGGCGTTTGAGCCGCTTTCGGAGGTTTACCGCATGAAGGCGGAGACGGACGAGGAGAAAAAAGCAAAGGAAGAGCGGATGGAAGAGTGCCTGAAAGCTGCTGCGCAGGTTCCGATGGAAGTCATGGAGCGGGCGGTCAGTGTGATGGACGATATCGAGTTTCTGGCGCTTCACGGAAGTCGGCTTGCGGTGAGTGATGCTGGTGTCGGGATCCAGGGAATCCGTTCGGCGCTTCTCGGCGCGGTCATGAGCGTGTATATCAATACGAAGATGATGAAGGACCGGGAGTATGCCGAAGCGGTGAACCAGCAGGCGGAACTTCTTATAAAGAAGGGAACGGAACAGGCAGACCGGATCTACGAGATTGTGTTAAAGGCGGTAAGAGGATGATTACATTAAAGGGAGCAGAGGTTTCTGCAAAGATCAAGGAACAGGTTCTTTCCATGAACCAGGAATTAAACGGATATGTGCCGACAGCGGCCATCGTCCGGATCGGGGAGCGGCCGGATGACCTCTCCTACGAGAGAAATGTCATGAAACGTATTGCGGCATATGGAATGGAAGCGAAGTCTTTTGCATATCCGGCGGATATCAGCGAGGAAGAGTTCTTTGCGGAATTCCAGAAGATCAATGATGATGAGATGATCGACGGGATCCTGTTATTCCGTCCGCTTCCGAAGCACATCAATGAAAAGCGCGCCGAGGCGATGATCCGTCCGGAAAAGGATCTCGACGGGATCTGCGCGGTCAATACGGCAAAGGTGTTTGCCGGTGAGAAAGATGGATTTGCTCCGTGTACGGCGGAGGCGGTTATTGAGGTCCTGAAGGCATTCGACCTTCCGATCGTCGGAAAACGCGCGGTGATCGTGGGACGCAGCATGGTAGTCGGACGTCCGCTGTCCATGCTGATGTTAAAGGAAAATGCGACGGTGACGATCTGCCATACGAAGACCGAGAATCTGAAGGCTGTCTGCCAGGAGGCGGATATCCTCGTTGCGGCAGCAGGAAAGGCGAAGATGCTGGATGCGTCATTCTTAAAAGAGGGAGCTGTCCTCATCGATGTCGGGATCAATGTGGATGAGAACGGAAAACTCTGCGGAGACGTCCTCTGGGATGGTCTGGAAGAAAAGGCATCCGCGGCGACACCGGTGCCGGGCGGCGTCGGAGCGGTGACAACGGCGGTGCTGGCGAAACATCTGGCGATGGCGGCGTGCAGGAAGAGAAAATAAACGTAGGACCGACAGCACGAGGTCTCGCGCAGGCGCGGACTTTGGCTCGTTGTTCGTGTAAATAAAAAATGGAAAAAATTCTCATTTTTCCGCATAAAGCGGCATAAATAAAGGAAAGAGGACCACCGACCCAGCACATCGGCGGTCCTCTTTTCTTGACAGAAGTTTGGATGAGAGGTAGGATATTATTGCAAAAGAGTTAGCAATAGCTAACCTGCTTGCTTGTTCAAAAAGCAGATTGCATTTTCTGCATGGCAGAATGAAACAAAAGGTATGCGGAGGCAGATCGTGTTTCATGCACGCGAATCTCACAAATTCTTTTCCGGCAGATAGAATAGGCAGGGGAGAAGATCTGCGAACGGCTCAACGAATCAAAGGCAGTGTGCGTGATTCGAAATGTAGTTGCAAAAGCATGGGTTAGCTGAAGCTAATTTCAATACCAGGGATGGTGAGGAAAGGAGAAAGGTCATGAAAAAGCAGAAAACGCTTGCAGTTCTGTTAAGTGCGGCGATGGTTGCCGGAGCGATTCCGACAGCAGCGCTTGCGGAAGTGGTTGGAAGTAATTCTGATTCCGGTGTGAAGGCAGCGGAGCTGAGTGAAGTTCAGGAGATTGAGGAACAGAATGAAGATTCTGAGGATGAAACTGGTTCCGGATATGTATTGATGAATGTGCCGTATGATGAGGTATATGGGAAGGACATTGAGAATAAGACAAAAGTAGATGCTGTCTCATCTGCGACAATGAAAAAAACGAAAAAAAAGACTGTAGTAAATGGCACTTATCATTCAAAAGATGGAAGCGAGATCAAAGGAGCGATCATTCCGGTATGGGTAGAGGATTTGTCTCTTTTAAAAGGATTTAAGAGGGTTTCAGCGTCCAATGCAGAAAAGGTTACTGTCGCCTCGGCAAGTGATTCTACCTATAATGATAATCTGTTTGATGAGGAAGAGGACTATACATATGCTGTACTTCCGAACGGTTATACGCCGAAGGTTTATAAGAAACTAATAGGGATTGATGAGAATAGAAAGCCAGAATTCAGTGGGTTCCAGGGCCAGGGTGAGGAACAGAAAGTCAATACTACTGCAACGATTGTTGCCTGCTCCGGACGGTATCATCCTGGAAAAAACAAGCCATATCATGGCGACTACGAGATCACGATCGAGGATTATCAGAATCTGATCGCATCTTCCACCGATGCAGTCTATGAGGTGGTTTTAGAGACAGATGGAGAGTACAGCTACGGGCTTCGCCTTCTTGAAAACACATACCTTAAAGATGGAGAGCTGGCCTTCTCAACCGGTTTCACAACAAAGAGCAAAAAATGCATTCTGAATCCGAACCATTATAAGTCACTCATCGGAAAAACGATCACCAAAATCCGCTTCGTAACGGAAAAGGGAATTTTTGTGATCCCGACAGAACTGAAGGTCGAGGAACAGGAAATCTATGCGCTGATGAATATTCCGTATGACGAGCTTTACAAGAATGATCTGAAGCAGAATGATATTCCGGTGGATGCGATGACATCTGCAACGTATCAGAAGACACGTACAAAATCACTGTCGAATGGATCTTACCATAAGAATTCAGACGGATCGAAGATCGACGGAGTTACATTCCCGGTTAAACTGATGGTAAATTCTGATGCGGACCTTAAGGACCTGACCCACGTAGGAGATGGCAGCAAGGAGCTGACGATCACAACAACACTTCGCGGAAAACAGCAGACAAACACATACAAAGGAAGAGACACCTTATTTGAGAACGGTACCTATGCGTATTATGTTTTAAGCCCGGAGGAAAAACCGGACTTTTATAAAGAAGTTACCGTTGGAAAAGATGGAAAATTTGAGTTCTCTGAGACAAAATTCCAGGATGGAAAGTCCGCTGAAAAATCAAAAGCAACCGCAGAGATCACGACAAAGACGACACGCGGAGATTACCAGATCAATGTGAGCGGACTTGACGAGTCTGTGACAAACAGTTCGATCTATGAAGTGATTCTTGAGACAAAGGACGGAAAGAGCTATGGTCTCCGCCATCTCGAAAATATCTGGCGCGGAAACGAGCTTGGAATTTACACCGGATATACGAAAGAGAGCCATGGTGTCGATGCCAGCGTGGAGCCGTACAAGGATATCATGGGTAAGACCATCGACAAGATCACGTACCTCACAAGCGCAGGCGCTTATGAGATCGACACGGACCTCTATGTACCGATGAAGGATGGCACACAGGCTGAAGTGGCTGACGGAAAGTCCGGGAACGGATCTGTCGCTGTTACGGTGAAACTTCCGGAAGGATTTGATCCGGAGTATCAGGTCACGGGACTGAAGACATCATTTGCAGACGGAGCGCTCACTTATACAGATGCAATGCCTGGAAAGTATACCCTTACCATTTCTGATAAGAATGAAAAGTGGGCAGATATCGAGGCAGATTTTGTACTCAGCAGCGATACGAATCCGGCATACTATAACAGAAATTACAGTGTACCGGCAGTCATCAAAAAAGGCTCTGCAGATGAAGCTGATTTCGCGAACTACTTAAAGAACATCACAAAGGTATCGGTCAACGGTAAGGAATATGCGGCATCCGGAAGAGGCGCTGTTGTGATCGTGAAGAAAGACGGAACGATCGATCTTGCAAACAGCAGTGTATTTGATGGCAAAGAGCCGTATACGGTCGTTGTAACATCCACAGGATATCCGGATCTGACTTTCGAGATCAAGCAAGTGACTTACGACAGCAGTGATTCGGATAGCGGAGAATCCGGAGAACCGGCAGGCTCTTCTTCAAAGAAGAAAAATACATCTGCTTCTGATGGAATGACGGCAGGAAGCTGGAGCCAGGATGCAGCGGGAAACTGGTACTTTAAGAATGCCGCAAACGGAAAGAATCTTGTATCTGCATGGGCACATATTGAGAATCCATATGCAGGAGCAGGACAGCCAAAGGATTCCTGGTTCCATTTCGATGCAAATGGTGTCATGCAGACAGGCTGGTTTAAAGATAGCGATGGAAGATGGTACTTCTTTAATCCGGTTTCTGACAGCACACTTGGAAGAATGACGACCGGATGGAACTGGATCAAAGGAAATGACGGCAAGCTTCGCTGCTATTATTTCGAGGAGACCTCCAACGGACACCGCGGAGCCATGTATTCCGGAACGACAACTCCGGGCGGTTATACGGTTGATGCGGACGGTGCATGGACAGTAAACGGAATCGTTGTGACAAGATAAAAATTGGCATGTAAAAGCCGGTATAAAAACCTCCTGATCATGGAATCCTAAGGGAAACATGGTTTCAGGAGGTTTTTTATATGTGGGGAATTCTGGTGGCACTGCTTTCGGGAGCGCTTATGAGTCTGCAGGGGATTTTTAACACGGAGGTGACGAAGCAGAGCAGCATCTGGGCGGCAGCAGGATGGGTGCAGATGACGGCGCTTGTGACCTGCGTGGTCTTATATTTCGTTACCGGACGCGGGGAAATCTGGGGGATGTTTTCCATCGACCGGAAGTACATGCTGCTTGGCGGTGTCATGGGCGCATTTATCACCTGGACCGTGATCAAAAGTATGGACGGCCTGGGTCCGGCGAAGGCGACACTGCTCATCGTTGTGACCCAGATCCTTGTCTCCTATGTGGCGGAGGTATTTGGTCTCTTCGGTGTCGAGAAAGCGGCGTTTGAGTGGAGAAAACTTATTGGTGCGGCTCTGGCGATTGCTGGGATCGTGGTGTTCCGGTGGTAGCGCGACGCAAGATATCCTGAATACAATATGAAAATTTTAAAACGATAGCACGAGAAGTTTAAAAAAATTAAATATATAGTTTAAAAATAATAAAAACATATTGACAAAATAGGAAATGAAGGGTATGATAACGCCATCGGATTTGAACGGGAAGTTCAGACGATGAGGAAACACAGGACCGCGGGATGACGGACGGTCGGAAAGGAGATACAGGTATGGGAAATGCTGGAAGAATTGACATGAACAATATGTGTTGTTGCTGTTGCATGTGTACTTCCGGGCGTTTTTTACGGCCAGGTGTTTTGCTGTGCGGTCATGTACCTGTATACAGAAAATAGTTTCCTGTTAATGCCAGAGAATGCGCCCGGAAGTGTAAAAACTTCCGGGATTTTTTATGTAACAGGAAATTCCGAGAAATTCCCTGTTACATAAAAAGGCACTGACGTGCCAAAGATGCGCACTCGCGCGAAGATGTAGATTGTCGCAAGCGACCGCGCGAGGCGCGAGAATGTGCCAAGGCACATTCTTTTTCAGTTGGGAGGAAGAAACATTGATCCAGATCGAACATGTAAGCAAAACCTTTTCCGGGAAAAACGGAACGGTCCACGCGCTGGATGACGTGAGTATCCATGTGGAGAAAGGGGATATCTGTGGAATCATCGGATTTTCCGGAGCTGGAAAATCCACACTGATCCGCCTGATAAATGGTCTTGAGACGGCGGACAGTGGAAAGGTGACTGTCTGCGGAAAGGAGCTTTCTGTATTAAAAAAACAGGAACTCAGAACATTGAGGAGAAAGATTGGAATGGTATTCCAGCAATTTAACCTTCTGGAGTCCAAGACCGTGTACCACAACATCGCGCTGCCGCTGATCCTTGCTAAGACCCCAAAAGCGGAGATAGAAAAGAAAGTCATGGAAGTGTTAAAGATCGTTGAGCTGGAGGACAAAAAAGATACCTACATCAGCCAGCTTTCCGGCGGACAGAAGCAGCGTGTGGGGATCGCGAGAGCGCTGACGACGGATCCGGAGCTTCTTCTCTGTGACGAGGCTACAAGCGCTCTGGACCCGCAGACCACAGAGTCCATCTTAAAGCTTTTAAAACGGATCAACCGGGAGATGGGGGTCACGATCTTACTCATCACACATCAGATGCAGGTCGTTCAGATGATCTGCAACAAGGTAGCGGTCATGGAGAGCGGAAAGATCGTGGAGTCCGGAAGTGTCCTGGAGGTCTTTGGATCCCCAAAGATGCCGGTGACAAAGCGGTTTGTCCAGACAGTCATCCGGGATCAGATTCCGGACAGCATTGTGAGTCTCGTAAAGGAACAGAAGGAAAACTTCCGTGTGGACCGTCTGAAGTTTATCGGTTCCAGCGTGAAGTGTCCGGTGATCTCCGATATCTGTAAGACGGAAGGCATTGTTGTCAATATCCTCGGCGCTGCGGTGCAGGAGCTGGAAGACAGCGTTATGTGCGTATTTATTTTACAGCTTATCGGTGATGATAAGAGCATTGAGAAAGCGGAAGCGGAGATCGATAAGAACGGTGTTTTAAGAGAACGGCTGGAGGTGGAGTAAGATGGAAGAACTCATGAAGACAAAAATTTTTAAAGTCACGGTGGAGCGCCTGATATTAAACGGTGGACAGACGTTATATATGGTGGGCTGGTCACTTCTGATCGGAACCATCATCGGAATGATTTTAGCTTTGATCCTGGTGCTCTGCAGAAAAGGCGGGCTGGCGGAGAACCGGCCGTTATATGTGATCGTCAGTGCCTATATCAATGTGGTGCGAAGCGTACCATTTGTCATTCTTCTTGTAACGATCATGCCGATCACCCGTGCCATCGTCGGAACGACCATTGGAAGCACGGCAGCGCTGGTACCGCTTGTGGTTTACATAAGTCCATACCTTGCAAGATTGATGGAGAACAGCCTGCTTGAGATCAATCCGGGAATTCTGGAGGCGGCGGAGGCCATGGGCGCGACAACCTGGCAGGTCATCCGGTATTTTCTGGTCCCTGAGACGTTAGGTTCCATGGTGCTGGCACTGACAACAGGAACCATCGGACTTCTCGGAGCGTCCGCAATGGCCGGATATGTCGGCGGCGGCGGAGTCGGTGACCTTGCGCTTACATATGGTTATGAGAAGATGAACACACCGCTCATGATCCTCACGGTTGTGATCCTGGTGATCCTTGTACAGCTTTTACAGATCCTTGGAAATACGATTTCAGGTAAGTTAAGACAGCATAAATAAAAAGACAGGAGGTCACCTCACGACACCCTGTAAATAAAAATTAAGAAAATAAAAAAGAAAGGTGCGGCTGCCCCACCAAAATGCGACATAAAAGGGCAGACGCGAGAGGAGAAAAGATTATGAGAAAAGTGATTGCAGGAATACTTATGGGAGCGGCAGTTTTAAGCCTTGCGGCATGCGGAAAGAGTGAAACTGCACAGACAACAGCGGCACAGGCGGCTGAGAGTAAGGACACACAGGCGGACAGCAAAGCAGCGGCAGCGGACACAGCAGACAAGAAAGAGATCGTCTATGGAAAATCCCAGGGACCGTACACCGAGCTTTTTGAGGCAGCGATCGTTCCGATCCTTGAGAAGGAGGGATATACCATAAAAGGCGTTGATTTCTCGGAGCTTCAGACCGCAGATATCGGCTTAAATGATGGGGATGTCGATGTCAATGTTGAGCAGCATACTGCTTATATGGAGAATTTTAATAAGAATTACAATGCGGACTTCGTTGCGATCTGCCCGATCCCGACGGTACCGGCAGGTGTTTATTCCGAAAAATACAAATCCGTGGATGAGATTCCGGACGGTGCAAAAGTCGCAGTTCCGAATGATGCCGCCAACACTGCAAGATGCTATCTGATGCTTCAGAAGATCGGCTGGATCAAACTCGCGGATGACGTAGATCCGTCTGCAGTAACTCAGGATGATATTGTTGAGAACCCGCACAACATTGAGTTTACAGAGATGAAGAGCTTAACGATCCCGGCAGCGATCCAGGATTTTGACTATGTGGCGATCACCGGCAGTGTTGTATATAACGCAGGCATTGATCCATCCACAGCGCTTGCAATGGAGGATATCCAGGATCATCTGGTACTCCAGGTTGTTGTTAAGGAAAAGAATAAGGACGCAGAGTGGGCAAAAGCGATCGTAGACGCTTATCATTCTGATGAGTTCAAGCAGTACATGGAAGAAAACAACGACGGATTATGGTGGATCCCGGATGAGTTAAAATAAGTTGGTTGTGTTGTAAAGCCGAATTGGTAGCGCAAAATTTAAGTGCTGTGAAAGTTAACTAATAGATGAAAAGTAGTTGACTTTCATGGCGCTTTTTTGTATAATTGTAAACTATAATGTGAAATGAAAGTTTACAATCGTGGATAAAAACGGATAAAGAAATACAGCAGACAGGCAGAAAAAAGGGATCAAAGCCCTGATTCCGAAAACAGCGATTGCACATAAAATTCAGGAAAAATGAGGAGAATACTATGGACGCACTGACACTGGCACAGGAAATTATCGACGGAAGAAGAATCACAAGAGAGGATGACTTAAATTTCTTCCTGACATGCGATTTAAAAGAACTCTGCGAGGGAGCAGACCGGATCCGCAAGGCATGTGTGGGAGATAAGGTCGACCTCTGTTCGATTATCAATGGACGGAGCGGACGATGTCCGGAGGATTGCAAGTACTGTGCGCAGTCAGCGCATCATCACACAAACTGTGAGGTCTATGATTTTCTTCCGGAGGAAGAGATCGTAAAGATGTGCCATGTCCATGAGGATGAGGGCGTAGACCGTTTCTCTATTGTTACATCGGGAAAAGCACTGACCGGTGAGGAGTTTGAGAAGGCGATTCATGCTTACGAGACCATGAAAAAAGAATGTAAGATCGGTCTCTGCGCATCCATGGGATTCGTGAGCGCGGAGCAGCTTCACCGCCTGCATGAGGCCGGAGTTACAAGCTATCATCATAACATCGAGACCTCCAGAAGAAACTTCCCGAATATCTGCACCACCCATACCTACGACATGAAGATCAATACGCTGAAGATGATCAAGGATGAGGGAATGTGCGCATGTTCCGGCGGGATCATCGGAATGGGAGAGACCTGGGAGGATCGCCTTGACATGGCGGTCAGCCTTGCTGAGCTTGGAATCGATTCCATCCCGTTAAATGCCCTGATGCCGATTCCGGGAACACCGCTTGAGCATCTGGAGAGAATCTCCGAGGACGATATTCTCCGTACCATCGCGCTGTTCCGGTACATCAACCCGGAAGCGAACATCCGCCTTGGCGCAGGCCGCGCACTTCTCACAAACGATGGAGAGACGGCGTTCTGCTCCGGCGCATCCGCAACGATCACCGGAAATATGCTGACAACGGTCGCATGCGCGACGATCCGCAGTGATAAGAAGATGCTGGAAGGTCTTGGAAGAGACGTGACACCGGATTATATGAAAGAAAATTAAAAATATCCGCCCGGCAGACCTGTGGGCCTGCTTGGCGGCTCACAGTCAGGTATGAAATGTATCCATGAGGAATCGGCTATGGAAGGAGAAGATCAGATCTCCTTCTCACAGCACCAGTATTCTACCCCATGATACATACATTCCCCGACTGTAGGAAAACGCAGTTTCCGATATGCGTGGAGTGCTATTCTGTTTGTCTTGGCAACGAGATAGCGCACGCCCCGGAAACCGCGTTTTTTTGCTTCCAGAGAAGCACAGGAGAAGAGCTTTCCGGAGATTCCGCAGCCCTGATATTTCAGAGAGACTGCCACGCGGGCGAATTCCACAGATGGTTTGAGGAAATCCGCCCAGCAGGGCAGGAGGTCCGTCTCCGGGTCCGCGTCGAAGGAGATGACACCCGCGAGATCATGGCCGGTCTTTGTCTTTAAACAGAACAGGGCATTTCTGGAAAGGTCGAAATTGATCGTCTCAGCGGACGGGTAATCGTCGGTCCAGGCACAGAATTCCCTGCCGAGGTGAGAGCGGTAAAGATTTAGGATCGCTTCCGCGTCGGACGGATCTGCAGGAGTGAAAACGAGTTCAGAGAGAAATTCCTGTTTTTCGTACCATTTCCGGAAACCGTCGACTGTGAGGCAGCGTTTATGGAGTTCTTTTTCAAATTCTGAATTCATAACTGTATTTTCCCCGAATCAAAAGATCCGGCGATTCTGCCGGATCGGATATTGCAAATATTAGTTATCTGCCATGCAGTCGATGAAAGATTTCGGCGGCATGCCTGACAGATCCATATGCATCAGGCACCAAGAATCTCACTCAGTGTTTTTACAAAGAAGATCACCAGTACCACCATCATCAACGGTTTTACAAACTTCGCGCCGCCCTTGTCGAAGCAGCGGGTTCCGAGATAGTTTCCGGCGATGCTGAAGACTCCGGCGACGAGGCCAAGAAGGAGAATCACCTTTCCGTTTATGAGATAGACGGCAAGAGCTGTCAGGTTCGTTGTCAGGTTGATGGCCTTTGTGATCCCGTTCGCTTCTTTTAATCCCATGTGGGCAACACCGGTGAGGAGAAGCAGCAGGAATGTTCCTGTCCCAGGTCCATAAAAGCCGTCATAGATGCCGATGAGGAAGGCGATCAGCGCACTGAACAGGATCATCCTGCGGACCGGAAACGCCTCCTTTTCGCCCACGAAGGGTTTTCCGAATGTGAGATAGAGGGCGGTACAGGGCAGTACCACGAGGATCAGCCGTTTAAAATAGTAATCATCCAACCGCAGGGCAAGTTTTGCGCCAAGGGAGGAGCCGATGAGGGCTGTAATGATACAGAGCAGCGCATTCTTCCACGCAATGTAACCGCTTTTTGCGAACCGCGCCGTTGCCAGTGTGGTTCCCATTCCGGAGCTCAATTTGTTTGTCCCGATCGCGAAATGGACCGGAAGACCGGCAATCATGTAGGCCGGGAGTGAGATCAGGCCACCGCCTCCGGCAACCGCGTCGACAAATCCGGCGAGAAACACCAGCGGGCAGACGATCAGAAAGTGCATCAGATGTAATTCCATAGTAGTAATTCCCCTTAAGTATGATTTGATTGGGCGTATCGTCTCCGCTGCCGATTCACAAAATACGGATCACGCACGCTTTTTTGCCCAATATAGCATAATTTAAGAAAAATTGCAATGAAGGAAGAGGAGCAGCCGGGAGGAATATGGGAGCTTCGCGGCGAAGCTGTGGAGCCGGACGGGAAATTCCACTCGCACATCGTAAAAATGCCCTTGTTTTTATAGGACTGATTCGGTAAAATAGAGACAGGCAGAACGATCCCCCTGATGATTCAGGAGGGAACATATGAAAGATCATAAGAAAAAAATTCTGACGGCTGCGGCTTTCCTAATCGCAGCCGGTCTTGTGTTTGGACTGACTGGAAGCAGAGAGAGCGCCCGGGAACTGGATGATACCGGAGCAATCGTTATGAACAGCGGCGGGAACCGGGAACCCGGAGAACAGGCTGAGGACGAAAATATCAGTGCGCCGGAAAACAATACTCCGGAAGACCGGAGAGATGTGGGAAACTCTGAAAAATCAGGTATTTATGTGTATATCTGCGGAGAGGTGATAAACCCGGGCGTATATGAACTCTCCGGGGACAGCCGGATCTACGAGGCGGTGGATGCCGCCGGGGGATTTACGGAGAACGCGGCGAGGGAATGTGTGAATCTTGCCTCAAAGGTTTCTGACGGGATGCAGATCACGATCTATAACAGGGAAGAAGCTGCATCGCTTCAGGCAGACAGTGCGTCAGTGGATGGAAATGCCGGGAAAAGCGGAACTTCCGGTTCCGGTCTTGTGAATCTGAACACAGCAACAAAAGAAGAACTGATGACTTTAAAGGGAATCGGGGAATCGAAGGCCGAGGATATTATCCGCTATCGTGAAAAGAGTGGCGGATTTAAGAAAATTGAAGATATCATGAAGATCTCCGGTATCAAGGAAAACGGGTTTCAGAAGATCAGGGACAGTATTACGGTATGATGAGCTGAAAAACAGGAAACGCAGGGCAAGTGACAGACAATAAGAAAAAGCAGCAGGAGATGGCCTGCGTATTACAGCAAAACGTGGAGGAGAAAAATGGCAAGAGTTCTGGTGGTAGATGATGAAAAACTGATCGTGAAAGGAATCCGTTTCAGTCTGGAACAGGACGGATATGAGGTGGACTGCGCTTACGATGGTGATGAGGCGATCGAGAGGGCAAAAGAACGGGAGTACGATGTGGTCCTTTTGGACGTCATGCTTCCGGGACACGATGGATTTGAGGTCTGCCAGACGATCCGTGAGTTTTCTGAGATGCCGATCATTATGCTGACGGCTAAGGGAGATGATATGGATAAGATCCTGGGATTGGAGTACGGCGCGGATGACTATATCACAAAGCCGTTCAATATTCTGGAAGTAAAAGCACGGATCAAGGCGATCATCCGCAGAAACAATAAGAAGAGCGGCGGAGCGAAGCGTCAGGCATCCAATGTTGTGACAGAGGGCGATCTGAAGCTTGACAGAGAGAGCCGCAGAGTCTTTATCAAAGATAAGGAGATCAACCTGACGGCGAAGGAATTTGATCTGCTGGAGCTTCTTGTCACAAATCCGAACAAGGTATACAGCCGCGAGACCCTGCTCGAGTATGTATGGGGAAATAAGGCGATGGTGAATGGGGACGTCCGTACCGTGGATGTGCATGTGAGAAGACTTCGTGAGAAGATCGAGCCGAGCCCGAGTGACCCGAAGTATGTGCATACAAAGTGGGGAGTGGGGTACTTCTTCCGCGCATAGCCCTGAGTTGGGGCCTGCCCCAATTCAGGGCTCCACTGCATAGCCGCCAGCAAATTTAATTGAAATAAAGGAGAAAATATTTATGACATACACAATTCGTCCGGTCCGCCCGTCGGACCTTGCGGCAGTTACCGGGGTGGAGGCAGTCTGCTTCCCGGCAGCGGAAGCTGCCACAGAGGATTCGCTGAAAGCCCGCATTGCGGCATTCCCGGAGTGCTTTTTTGTTGCGGAATCCGACGGAACAATCATTGGTTTCATCAACGGCTGCGCCACAGATTCAGAAACGATTCACGATGAGATGTATGAAAACTCCGCCTGCCACAAGCCGGACGGCGCGTACCAGTCGATCTTCGGCCTTGATGTGATCCCGGACTGCCGGTTTCAGGGAATCGCGGCAGCACTCATGAACCACATGATCGAGGACGCAAAAAAGAAAGGCAGAAAAGGCCTGATCCTTACCTGTAAGGACCGTCTGATCCACTATTATGCAAAATTTGGATACAAAAACATGGGTGTCTCCGAATCTGTCCATGGCGGGGCAGTCTGGTACGACATGATTCTGAAATTCGAGGCGTAAATCGTATGAAGATCACACTGATCACGGTTGGAAAAATCAAGGAAAAGTTCTTTCAGGATGCCATCGCGGAATATTCCAAGCGCCTGAGCCGGTACTGCAGGCTGGAGATCCTTCAGGTGGCGGATGAGAAGACGCCGGACGGAGCCAGCGAGGCGGTGGAGACGCAGATCAAGGAAAAAGAGGGCGAGCGGATCCTTTCCAATATTAAGGACGGAAGCTTCGTCGTCGCCCTTGCGATCAACGGAAATATGCTGGATTCTGAGGAACTTGCGGCAAAAATAGAAAAATGGGGCGTGTCTGGGATCAGCCAGATCGTGTTTGTCATCGGCGGATCATTAGGACTCTCAAATCAGGTTTTGGGACGGGCCGACTACAAACTGAGTTTTTCAAAGATGACATTCCCGCATCAGCTCATGCGGGTCGTTCTTCTGGAGCAGATCTACCGGAGTTACCGGATCATTCAGGGAGAACCGTATCATAAATAGAGCGCGAAAAAAGCTGCAGACTGCTGAGGGAGGCATAAACAGCAGCGGGGGACTTGGCAAGGAGGCAAAAACGAGTGACAGAGGAACAGAAAGCGGGGAAGATCCTTCTTTTCTGTAAGGAAACTTCACAGGAGCGGATCATGAAGAGACTGCGGGACGCCTTTGACGTTCCGGGCAATTCTCATGACGCGGGATTGGAACTCCATAACGGGAATCTGGATGTAACGATCAACATCTACTGCGAAAACGCGGGGGGAGAAGAACGGGATCTGGTCCGGGGGTGGTCTGATCGGTCAAGGGGACATTTTTCCAGAGTTGAGACTGCCGCGGTGGACGTGAAGACAAATCTTCTTTACCAGTTGGAGGGAACGGAGAGCATCATTTCGGTGGACTACACGTTTGAGGGGGAAGAATCTGATTTCCTGACGGAGGAAGAAGAGGCGGCAAAGAGGAATATGGAACAGACGCTGTTTGGTGTGCTGTCCGATCTTCGGGCCATTATGGCGTTCCGGGGAGAAAAAAGAGGATTTTATTGTCTCGACGCATCAGGGGCGGAAAAACTGATCCTGGATGGAAACGGAAACAGTGAGCTGGAGCATTTCCTGCCCTATAAGGCAGTAGGATATGTTCCCGGAAATGAGATCGAGACAGAACAGTTAAACCGCCGGGAAAAGAACCGGCGTGAGTTTGAGGCGCGGGGCGTATATATTCCTGTTTTTTACCCGCTCTTAGAGACAGAGGCGGAGGCAGATTGCCGGACACCATATGAGATCGCAGCGAGAGCCGTTGCGCTCATGCTGGTGGCAGTATTTTCCGAGGCCATGCTGGCAAAAAAGATGAACCAGAAGGAGGCGTTGGAGTTCATCCAGAGACGGATCAATGAGTTTGGAGCAGATGATTTCTTCTCCCCGAAGGAATGGAATTACCTGCACAATGAGGATCCGAAGGAATCGGAAAAGATCTCTTATTCCTGGCAGTATGAAAATCTGTATGTGATGGAGTGGGCGCTGGGACTCATTGAGGGACCGTTAAATTTTCCGGATCATTTCTGTGCGGTAGCGGAAGCGGCCCAGCTTTTGACGGCGTTTCATTCCATGAAAGAGATTCTGGAAGCGGCAAAGCCGAGGACTGCAAAAGAACTTCTCGATGCCTGCGATATGATTTTCTGTCTGGACTGGGCGTGTACAGACACGAGAATGCGGGATCTGCCTGCACCGGCGGGAATGGACGGCGGCGTTGTCTTTGAGCGCCATAAAGCGTTGAACTGGCTTGTCGGAGCCGGGGAGAAGGCAGACTGGGATCATGTGCCGGTGGACACGTAAAGAGAACGCAGGCGGCACCCACTAAATAGAGGATATATGGATTGGAAAACACACTATGGGGAAATTCGTGGTGTGTTTTTTACGTTGTACGTCTTTGAAAACAGGAATTATTTTTGGTTGCATTTTTTAACGCGGTGTAGTATAATTACGTCACTGCAAGAAAGACAAATGTCCATGGCACACGGTCATACGGGCGAAGAGAACATGGACGGATGCCGCACGTACGAATGCGGCTTTGTCTGGATAGAGGAGATACAAATCATGGGAGAGAGAAATGTGATCAAAGCAGCGCTTCTCGGCGCCGGAACGGTCGGAAGCGGAGTGTACGCACTTTCCGAGATGTTAAAGGATGAGATGTTCCAGAAGACAGGTGCCAGCCTGGAAATCAAGAAAGTTCTTGTGCGGAACGTAAAGAAGGACCGTCCGGGAATTCCGAAGGAGATCATGACGGATAACTGGCAGGAGATTCTGGAAGATGAGGAGATCCAGCTGGTGATCGAACTCATGGGCGGCGTGGAACCGGCGAGGACCTATATCGTGCAGGCTCTGGAAGCCGGAAAACAGGTAGTTACCGCAAATAAGGACGTACTGGCGGAGCACGGACAGGAGATCCTGACATTGGCAGAAAACAGTGGCTGTGACATCCAGTTTGAGGCAGCGGTTGCCGGCGCGATCCCGATCATCCGTCCGTTAAAGCAGAGCCTTGCGGGCAGTATGCTGACGGAGATCATGGGAATCGTAAACGGAACCACGAACTATATCCTGACAAAGATGTCAGAAGAGGGAATGGATTACCAGGAGGCGCTGGCGAAGGCCACAGAGCTTGGCTATGCGGAGGCGGACCCGACGGCAGACGTGGAGGGCTATGACGCGGGACGAAAGATCGCGATCATGTCCTCTCTGGCGTTCAACTCCAGGGTGACCTTTGACGATGTCTACATGGAAGGAATCACAAAGATCACATCCGATGATATCCGCTATGCGAAGGAATTCGGTTACGTGATCAAGCTGCTTGGCGTCACAAAGCTTGTGGATGACAAGATCGAGGTCAAGGTCCACCCGATGCTGATCCCGGAGCAGCACCCGTTAGCGACAGTCCGTGACTCCTTCAACGCGGTGTTTGTACACGGCGAGGCATGTGATGACGCGATGTTCATGGGACGAGGTGCGGGAAAGATGCCGACCGCCAGCGCCGTTATGGGTGATATCATCATTGTTATGAGAAATATCGTTCATGACAACTGCGGATGGAACGGAGGAGTGGCGTACAAGAATTATCCGGTAAAATCTATCGAGGAGACGAGATCAAGATATTTCCTGCGTCTTCAGGTTGCGGATAAACCGGGCGCTCTTGCAAACATTGCGGGAGTTCTCGGAAACAACGACGTCAGCATCGCGCAGGTCGTTCAAAAACGGGCGAGAGACGGTGTCGCGGAGCTGGTTGTGATCACAGATTCCGTTCTGGAGCGCCATTTCAACGATGCGCTGATGATCGTGAAGGGGATGTCCGTGCTGCGTGAGGTATCCGGAATTATCCGGGTCTACGGGGATTAACATAAAAACAACCGAATAAAGGATAGAGAAGAGCATATTTGTGTGATCTGAAAATTTCTGTCGGAACAGCCGGTGAAACGGATGATTCCGGAAGAGATCCAGAAAACACGGATATGCTTTTTTGCATTTAAAAACCGATCGACATCGACGTGGGAGAGTTTATGGCATAAATCACTTCTGGATTCATATATTGTATCAATTCCGGGAAAGGCGGACAGGCAGAATACGGGGAGAAGGGAGAGGAAGATGAATGTGGATACCTTTGAACGATTGTTGAAACAGGCGGTCCGGGATGGGAAAACGATCAGAGAACTCAGAATCCGAGTGGGAAAGCCGGTGATGATCCGGATGGAAGATGGGGAAAATACCCTTTTTTCAGACGGAACCTGTGGAGCGGCGGAAGCTTATGAAGAAAAAGTTAAGAATGCAGTTCTCGCAGACAGGGAGCTGATCCGTGGAATCCTGGAGATCTGTTCCAGCCACTCCCTGTATGCATACGAGCGCGAGATCGGTCAGGGATTTCTTACGATACGTGGAGGACACCGCGTGGGGATCGCCGGAAAAGCGGTGGTGGAGGAGGGAACGGTGAGGACGATTCGGGATATTTCCTCCTTAAATATCCGCGTTGCCCATGAGGTAAGAGGCTGTGCGAAGAACGTGCTGCCACATCTTATGGAGGGGAAAACATTTCTGAATACACTTTTGATCTCACCACCTGGAGCCGGAAAGACAACACTTTTAAGGGACCTGATCCGGGAGCTTTCATGCGGGGGATCGTGGGGAGCGGGGATGAATGTGTCGGTTGTGGACGAGCGCTCGGAGATCGCAGCCTGTTTTGAAGGAATTGCCCAGTGTGATCTTGGCCCCCGGGCTGATGTGATGGACGGCTGTCCAAAAGCTGAGGGAATGCTCATGATGCTGCGGTCCATGGCACCTGATGTGATGGCGGTGGATGAGGCGGGCGGAGAAAATGAGATCCTTGCGATGAAATATGGAATGAACTGCGGATGCAGGATCCTTGCGACGGTTCATGGGGCGGATATCGGTGACATCATGAAACGGCCGGCGTGGAGGAAAATGGCAGAGGAGAAGATATTTTCACGGTATGTCGTTCTCTCCGGGGCTTTGAGGCCGGGGAAGATCGTGGGAATTTATGATGAGCGGCATGAGATGGTGGCAGCTGCGGATTCTTTCAGTCAGGAATACGGATGATCGCCGGAAATGGTTCCTGTTCACGGGAGGTCATGCGGCTTTTTTCAGGGAGGGAGGACATGAAATATTTAGGACTTTTGTGCATGGCTACAGCAGCTGTGGCAGGAGGTTTTCTGATGGCGGGGGAGTGGGAGATGCGAGTGAAGCTTCTCGGAATCTTCCGGCAGATGGCGGTCTATTTAAAGGCACGGATCCTGTACTCCAACGAGACACTTCCGGAGGCGCTGAAGGAGGTGGGCAACCGATTTGCGGATGAATCCTCCGGGATGGCAGCGGAAGCCGGACTTTTTTTCCTGCGGGTGGAAAAGCGGATGGAGAAAGAAAAAGGAAGGCCTTTTTCCGAAATCTGGGTGGAGGAAACAGAAAAATTCCCGGACGACCTGCCCCTGAGAAAGCAGGATCTTGAGGCGATAAGGACACTGGGAAAAAATCTCGGTTACGCGGACAAAAAGACCCAGGAACGGACGATCCTGTTTTATCTGGAACAGACAGATGATTCACTGGCGTTTTTAAAAAAGGAAATGGAGGGCCGGACGAAACTTTACCGGTCTCTTGGGATGGCGGCAGGGCTTTTCATCCTGGTGCTTTTCGCGTAGAGGGGGAAGTGTATGGGAGTAAATCTGATTTTTAAGATCGCGGCGGTTGGGATCCTGGTGTCGGTGATGTGTCAGGTGTTAAAACACAGCGGGCGGGAGGATCAGGCATTCCTTACGAGCCTCGCTGGCCTGATCCTGGTGCTGTTCTGGATCGTGCCGTATATTTACGAGCTTTTTGAGACAATAAAAAACCTGTTTTCATTATGAGGATCATGAAGGGAGGTATTTTATGGCGGTAGTTCAGGCGGCTCTTCTGGGGCTTACAGCGGTTCTGCTTGCAGCACAGTTAAAGCCCTTGCGGCCGGAGTATGCAGTCTATCTGGTGCTGGCAGCTTCCATAGGAGTCGGATTTCTTGGGCTCGCGAGGCTTGGTGTGTTGTTAGACACTTTGCGGGAGATCGGAAATGGGATCCGGATCCGTCATGTATATCTGGCGGCACTCTTAAAAATGGCGGGAATCACCTACATTGCGGAGTTTACATCCGGAATCTGCAAGGATGCCGGATATCAGGCGGTGGGAAATCAGGTGGAGATGGTCGGAAAGCTGGCGATTCTGGCGGTGAGTGCGCCGGTGGTGCTGTCATTGGTGGAGACATTGAAGGTGTTTATGGGATGAGGTGGAAGAGAGATCTATTTCTGCTGCTGGGACTTGTTGCGGGGATCTTTTTTGGAATCTGGCATTGGAAGATTCCGGTGCTTGCGGCAGAACCGGTGGATTCCGGGAAGAAAACAGGACAGCGGATGTGGGTGACAGATGAGGAGGAGCCAGATATCGATCTCACGGAAATTCAGGACTATCTGGACCAAATCGGTGGGGATCAGGCAGTGGGAATGACATTCCGGGAAATGATGGACAGGATCAGAGACGGTGATGTGGAGAACGTCTTTATATATGGAAGGGACAGGATCATTTCCGCGCTGTTCTCGGAGCTTAGGACAAACACTTCATTTCTTGCAGAGATCCTGATCTTATCCCTTTGCGGGGCGGCATGTTCCGGCTTTTTGGGGATCTTTGGCTCCAGTCAGCTGTCAGAGACGGGCTTCTATGTGATCTGTATCTGCGTACAGACCTTTTTGGCGGCCAGTTTTTTTGCCAGCATCCGTATCGCCGAGGAGACAACAGGAGATATCTTAGGGTTCATGAAGGTTCTGCTTCCAGCGTATTTTCTTGCGGTGACCATGGCCGGAGGGGCGGTGACATCGGCATCGGTCTGCGGGTTTACACTGGGAGCCATCGGTGTGATCCAGACGGTGGTCTCAGGATTTCTCTTACCGATCATGAAGCTTTATATGGTATTCTCGCTGGTTGGAAATCTGTTCCGGGAGGAGATGTTTTCCGTGATGACGGAGCTTCTCGGAAAGGTTGTGGAGTGGACTGTGAAGACCATGTTCGGGATCGTTGTAGGGTTCCACCTGATCCAGGGGCTGGTGCTTCCCCAGGCAGATGCCATGAAAAATGCGGCAGTCATGCGGACCATCGAGGCAGTTCCAGGAATCGGTTCCGGTGCAGGGGCAGTGTCCAATCTTTTGCTTGGTTCGGCAGTCCTTATAAAGAACACGTCAGGGGCTGCTGCGGTGGCAGTCCTCATCTTTTTAGCGGCAGTTCCCATGGTGAAGCTTGCAGTGCTGATGGTACTCTATAATCTGGCTGCGGCAGTGATGCAGCCGGTGTGTGACCAGCGCCTGACTGCATGCATGACGCAGAATGCCGCGGGACATGGAATGCTGCTTAAGATCGTCGGGTATTCACTGGCACTGTTTGCGGTGACCATCGCGGTGATCAGTTATTCCACGAATGCAGTGTATTGGGCGGGGTGATCGACATGAAAGCAGTTGAAAACTGGGTGCAGGACATCATTTTTTATATGTTTTTTGTCACGATGGTCATGAACCTTCTGCCGGATCCAAAGTATGAAAAATATCTGCGGTTGTTTGCGGGGACTGTTCTGATCCTGCTTGTGTTCGGACCGATCGCGCGGATCACGGGGGTGGAGACAGCGATGGCGGGGATATTTGAGAAGATCACATTTGAGAATGATGTCCGGACACTGAAAGAAGAGCTGGGGGCTGCGGATGAGCGGCGGATCGCAGGCTTTTATGAGCAGTACCGGAAAGCTGTGGAATCAGACCTCCGTGCCCTGGCAGAGAGTGACGGAGTGGAATGTGTGAGTGTCTCGGCGCAGGTGGCAGATACCGGAAATGTCAGCCATGTAAAGATGGTGATACGGGGCGGGCAAAATCAGACCGGGGCAGTGATCGCTTCGGTGAGAAGAAGGATAGGAGCTTATTATGGAGTGGAAGAACAGGACATTGAGATCGGTATTGAAAGGAAATAAGGAGAAGGTGATTTTTCTATTCTGTTCGGGTCTGCTGCTGTTTGTGATCTCGCTGCCGTCCGGGAAGGCCACGGATCCCGAATGGAAGGGAAAAACGGCAGAGGTGCTTGCGGATGTCAGCGTGAATGGTGAGGACACTGCGGTGGAAGACGCCGGGGCAAAGACAGAGAATAGTTCTTACGAGAAATTGCTGGAGCAGCGGATCCGGGAACTCTTAAAAAATGTTGAGGGGGTCGGGGAGGTGGATGTGATGGTGGTGCTGAAAGCTTCGGAGGAGAGGATCTGGCATGTGGATAAGAGCAGTACATCCTCGGTGACGGAGGAGAACGGGGCAGGTTCCGGGAGCTCGCGGGTCACCAGAGAGGAGAACCAGTCCGTGAGCACGGTACTGGACGGAAAGAGCCAGTCTCCGGTGATGGAGAAGGAAGTGAAGCCGGAGATATCCGGCGTGGTCATCAGTGCGGACGGTGGTGGAAGCGCGGTGATCCGGGCGGAGATCTCGGGAGCGATGGAGGCACTTTTAGGGCTTCCGGCGAATAAGATCAAGGTGATGAAGAGGGCGGCTAAATAACCGCATATTTCATGCTGGGAAACATAGAATGGAAGTATGAAAGTATGGGAAAGAAGGAGTTTTGCGATGAAACGGATCTTCAGAAGAAATCAGATCATTATCACGACGCTTGCAGTTATGATCGCGGCGGCAGGATACCTGAATTACTCGTCAAAGAAGGAAGTTGCGGGAGCAGAGGTGTACGAGGCAGGAATGATGGATATTTCCGATGCGGATATTCTGGCGGAGAATCAGGCAAAGAATGGGGGGAATGATGGAAAACTCAGGGAAATTGCCGGCCTTGACGGGGACAGAGAAGAACTTCTGCCGGATGGGAATGAGGTGGCTGCAGTGCCTGAGAGCACGGAAGCTGCCGGCACGGAGATTTCAGGGCAGGAGACAGCGGCGGCGGGAATTGAGAATCCGGGTGAGGCGGTGCTCACCGGCGGAACAGGGATTTCGGAGTACATAGCTGGCGTCCAACTTGGCAGGGAGCAGATCCGGGCAAAGAATAAGGAAACTCTGATGCAGATCATCAACAGTGACCAGATCTCGGAGGAGGAGAAGCAGACGGCGATCCAGAACCTCATCGGGATGACGGAGATCTCGGAAAAGGAGAACGCGGCGGAGACGCTTTTAAAGGCAAAAGGCTTTGTGGACCCGGTGGTCAGCATCACGGACGGGAAGGCAGACGTTGTTGTGAATGCGGCCTCGCTTACGGACCAGGAGCGGGCACAGATCGAGGACATTGTGAAGAGAAAGACAGAGATCGGGGCAGATGGGATCGTGATCACGCTGCTGGATGCGGAGGAGTGATAAAAAGAACTATGCAAAGAGAGGAGAAAATGGTATAATAACTGTATCTTTGATATACAGGAGGTAATTGTTGTGGCAGCGGAAACAGAGAGAAGCAGTCATAAGGTTTATGAAAAGGACAAAATTGGAGAAGTCCAGATTGCGGATGAAGTCGTGGCAATTATTGCCGGCCTGGCAGCAACTGAAGTTGACGGCGTGGACTCCATGGCGGGAAATATTACGAACGAGCTGGTTGGAAAGCTTGGAATGAAGAACCTTTCCAAAGGCGTTAAGGTGGAAGTTACGGAGGAGCATGTAAGCGTAAATATGGCTCTGAATCTGAAATATGGATATAGTATTCCGGACGTCTGCGAGAAGGTGCAGGAGAAGGTTAAGAACGCGATCGAGAACATGACGGGACTTATGGTACTTGATGTGAATATTAAGATTGCCGGGGTCAGCCTGGAAGAAAAGTAAAGATTGTGACTGCGTGAGGGCAGGATTCCCGGGAGACCGGGGGTCCTGCCCTTTTTGGTGGACTTATTCTATCTCGATCGTGTAGTTATAGCTGTAGGTATGGACGTAAAGTGTATTATCCTGGTATACGAGGAGATCAGGCTGTTTTTTTAGAGTCAGTCGGGAGAGAACCTCGCCGGTGTGGAGATCGAGCTGATAGAGGTAGTCGTCCTCGGAGGTGAAGCCATATCCGCAGATGATCACATTGTCTTTTACGATAAAGTTCATGGAATTACAGGTCTGGTCAGCGCTTCTCCAGAGGAGTTTGTCATTTTCCAGATCATAGGCAAACATGAAACAGGTATCCGGCTGGGCGTAGCCGTTTGTCACGCTGGCTCCGTAGAAGATTCCGTCCTTCAGACAGGCATTGTTTCCGTTGATGTACCATTTGTCGGTGGGATAAGTTAAGACATACAGGCAGTTTCCGGTACCGTTCTCAAAAATATAAAGCTCTTCGCCGGACCAGAGGTACTGGTAGTTGTCATCATAAAAGCTGTTCCAGTCGGTGCCGATCATTGGGAGGGATAGTCCTTTCCTGTCGTACCATTCGTTTGCAAAATCGATACCGTTTTCTTCTTCGGATACGATCCTTAAATCAAAAGGAGCGGCGGCATCACCGGTGGGATGTGTCTCCCTGGCTGTGGACAGGTCGATGGTAATGTATTTTGTCTCAGGAGCCGTATTTTCGGTGTCAGTATTGGCAGCAGGGCTGGTTTCTGTTTTCATATCGGTTTCAGAGCTTTCTGCTGCCACTGTTTTCATGTCAGATTCAGAGGTGCTTTCTGCCGTTGTTTCTGTAGCATTTTTAGAACTGGATTCCGTCTCTCCTTTTAATTCGATTTCGGAAGTTTGTATCGCTGTTTCTGCGGGAGTATCTGTTGAAATCGTGTTTTTCTCAGCGCCGCATCCTGATAATAACATGCACAGGATGATGAACGGCAGGTATTTTACGTTGTTCATTGTATTATTTTCCTTTCTGAGGTAAGTTTGGAATTCTGAAGGGATCAGAAAGAGTATACCATATCATAAGGATAAAAAAAACATCTCTCACATAAGGACTTGTGAAAATATACATTTTCATGTATAATCCTAAATTAGGAGTACTCTGTTCTGCGCTCACATCTGCAGAAGCTGCAAAAGGCAGCTTTTTCGGAAGCATGGCGGCAAAAAGAGCAGTTCAGAGATTGACAATCAGAGCAGCACGGACTGACGGAAAAGCCCGTCGGCCCGTTCAGATAAACGGAGGTAGAAAAGTGACCAGAAGGGAAGCCAGAGAACATTGTTTTAAAATGCTGTTCTGCCAGGATTTTTACCCGGCAGAGGAGAAGGAAGAGCAGTTAGAGAAATATTTTGAAGCGCCGAAGGAGGATGTGACCGGCGAAGACGGAAAAGATGAGATCCTTCATGATCCGTTTGAGAAAGAAGAGGACCGCGCATACCTCGAAAAACGCGTCGAGAAGATCATGGAACTGATCCCGGAGATCGATGAAAAGATCAACGAGATCGCGGAAGGCTGGAGAACAAGACGTATGGGTAAAGTTGAGCTTACGATTTTACGTCTTGCAGTGTTCGAGATGAAATATGATGAGGAGATCCCGGAGAAGGTTGCCATCAACGAAGCGGTTGAACTCGCAAAGAAATTCGGCGGAGATGAAGCCCCGGCATTTGTAAACGGTATCCTTGCAAAACTGATCCAGAAAGGCAATTAAACGATGGCAGGTGTTTACTCTGTTGCACAGGTAAATTCATACATCAAAAATATGTTTGCACAGGACTTCCTTCTTCGCCGCCTGTCGGTGAAGGGGGAAGTTTCCAACTGTAAGTATCACAGTTCCGGACATATCTATTTCACACTGAAAGACGGCGGCGGAACACTTCAGGCTGTCATGTTCGCAAGCCAGCGCCGCGGCCTCAACTTTAAGCTTGCCGAGGGACAGCAGGTTGTTGTAAAAGGAACTGTGTATGTCTACGAGCGGGACGGAAAATACCAGCTCTACGCGTCAGAAATCGAACTTTCCGGGCGCGGAGACCTGTATCTGAGATTTGAAAAACTCTTAAAAGAGCTGGAAGAGATGGGGATGTTTGACTCGCAGTATAAGCGGCCGATCCCGCGGTTCGCAAAGACCGTGGGAATCGTCACAGCGCCCACGGGAGCTGCGATCCGGGATATTATGAATATCTCCCACAGACGGAATCCATATGTCCAGCTGATCCTCTACCCGGCCCTGGTTCAGGGAGACGGCGCAAAGGACAGCATCGTAAAAGGAATCCGGACACTTGATGCGATGGGACTGGATGTCCTGATCGTCGGGCGCGGCGGCGGTTCGATCGAAGACCTTTGGGCCTTCAACGAGGAGGAAGTCGCCAGAGCGATCTTCGCATGCAATACGCCGGTGATCTCCGCAGTCGGTCACGAGACCGATGTGACGATCGCGGATTACGCGGCAGATCTTCGGGCACCGACTCCGTCAGCAGCGGCAGAGCTTGCGGTATTTGATTATTTCCAGTTCCGGATGGATCTGAATGCGAGAAAACAGCGCCTGATGAAGGAGATGGGAACAAGTCTTGAGCGGGCTAAAAGCAGGTTAAAGCATGATGAGCTGACATTGCGGTTTTATGACCCGAAGAGCCAGCTGAATGAGAAGAAAAAGCGGCTGGCGGACGCGGAAGATACACTTTTACGTCTGATCGCAGAGCGGCAGCAGGAGGCGAGACGTGATCTGCAGAATGCGGAGACACTGCTCAGAAGATCCATGGCGGACCGGCTTGCGGCTGATAAGAGAAATCTTGCGGTGAAGAGTGAACGTCTGTGGGGACTGTCCCCGTTAAAGAAGATCAGCGGAGGATTCGGATTTATCACGGACGGGGATGGAAAACGTCTGGAGACTGTGGAACAGGCGGAAGCCGGAAAACGGATCACGGTCCGGGTGAAGGACGGTCGAATCGGGGCTGTTGTAGATCATGTTGAGAAGTATCGGTAGGAATCCACCACAGAATATTATCTATCGCACCAATTTTCACGAATAATCAAACAATAATTCAAGTAGGAAAATAGAACGATACGGTAGTACACGCTGCCGCAGTGAGGAATCATATGGATGACGAGACAAGAAAACAGATGAATGTCGAGGAGACATTTGCGGCTCTCGACCGGATCATCGGAAAGCTGGAAAAGGGAGACGGATCTCTGGAGGACGCTTTCGCTGATTACGAAGAGGGCATGAAGCTTGTAAAGAGCTGTAACGAAAAAATTGAGACGATCGAAAAAAAGATCCTTGTTTTGAGTGGAGATCAAACGGAGGAAAAGGAAAATGGCGGACAATTTTAAGGAAAGGTTCAGTCAGGCGGTCAAGGAGACTGAGACAGTCGTATATTCATATTTGCCGGAGGAGACCGGACACCAGAAGACGATCTTTGAGGCAATGAATTACAGTGTAAAGGCAGGTGGAAAGCGCTTAAGACCGCTTCTCATGCGGGAAGTGTACCGTCTGTTCGGCGGAAACGGTCCGGAGATCGAGCCGTTCATGGCGGCCATGGAGATGATCCACACCTCGTCCCTGATCCATGACGATCTGCCGTGCATGGATAACGACGAATACCGCCGCGGAAAACTCACCACCTGGAAAGCCTACGGCTATGATATGGCAGTACTGGCGGGTGACGCGCTGATGATCTACGCGTTCGAGACTGCGTCAAAGGCCTTTTCCATGGGCGCTGATCCGGCAAAAGTCGGCCGCGCCATCGGGATCCTCGCAGAAAAGACCGGGATCTATGGCATGATCGGCGGACAGACCGTCGATGTGGAGCTCACCGGAAAGGCGGTTCCGAGAGAAAAACTTGATTTCATCTACCGGTTAAAGACCGGTGCTCTCCTCGAGGCCTCCATGATGATCGGTGCAGTCCTTGCGGGCGCGACCGTGGAAGAGATCAAAGAGGTGGAAACGATGGCCTCCGAGGTCGGTCTCGCGTTCCAGATTCAGGACGATATCCTCGATGTGACGAGCACTCAGGAAGAACTTGGAAAGCCGGTTCTGAGCGATGAAAAGAACGAAAAGACCACTTATGTGACCTTAGAAGGCCTTGAAAAGGCAAAACGGGATGTAAAGGAAATTTCTGACCGGGCAGCAGGAAGACTTGCGGGGCTGCCGGGAAAAAATGAATTTCTGTACAATATTATTGAAATGCTCGTGAATAGGAAAAACTAATCACTATATAAAATATGTAAGGGAGTAGTCTGGAAACATGCTGCTTGATCATATAAAACAGTCTTCGGACATCAAAAAACTGAAAGAAGACCAGTATCCGGAGCTTGCGCAGGAGATCCGCCAGTTCCTGATCGAAAAAATAAGTAAAACAGGCGGCCATCTCGCTTCAAACCTTGGGGTTGTGGAACTTACGATGGCCCTGCATCTGGCGTTTGACCTTCCGAAGGATAAAATCGTCTGGGACGTGGGCCATCAGGCCTACACCCACAAGCTTTTAAGCGGAAGAAAAGCCGGTTTTGATGACCTGCGCCAGTTTGGCGGAATGAGCGGATTCCCGAAGAGAAAGGAAAGCCCTTACGATGCCTTCGACACAGGACACAGCTCCACCTCCATCTCTGCGGGTCTTGGACTTGCCCAGGCGAGAGAGATCACAGGGGAAGATTATTCGGTGATCTCGGTCATCGGAGACGGTGCCCTGACCGGCGGAATGGCATATGAGGCATTGAACAACGCGGCCCAGATCAGAAAAAATTTTATTATTGTTCTGAATGACAATGAGATGTCCATTTCCAGGAACGTGGGCGGAATGTCGAAATATCTCAGCAGTGTCCGCACAAAAGAAGGATATGCGGAGCTAAAGCTCCGAGTGGAACGGACACTTTCCGCGATCCCTGTGATCGGAAGACCGCTGGCATACGGTCTGTACCAGTTAAAGAACGGGATCAAACAGTTCCTTGTTCCGGGAATGTTATTTGAGGACATGGGGATCACGTATCTGGGGCCTGTGGACGGCCATAACGTTCAGGAAATGATCCGTGTATTTAAGGAAGCGAAGCGCGTCCAGCATGCGGTCTTAGTCCATGTTATCACGAAAAAGGGAAAAGGCTACAAGCCGGCGGAAGAAAATCCGGCGAGATTCCACGGCGTGGAACCATTCGATATCAAGACCGGAAATCCTTTAAAGAAAAAGGAGTTTCCGAGCTATACGGATGTATTCTCAGAGAAGATCTGCGAACTTGCCGGAAAGAATAAAAGAATCGTGGCTCTGACGGCAGCCATGCCGGATGGAACAGGACTTACGAAGTTTGCGAAGGAATTCCCCAAACGGTTCTTTGATGTGGGAATCGCAGAGGCCCATGAGGTGACATCGGCGGCAGGCATGGCGGCAGCGGGACTGAAGCCTGTAGTTGCGGTATATTCTTCCTTTTTACAGCGTGGCTATGACCAGGTGCTTCACGACGTCTGTATTCAGGATCTTCCGGTCCTGTTTGCCATCGACCGGGCCGGTCTTGTGGGAAGCGACGGGGAGACGCATCAGGGAATTTTTGATATTTCCTTCTTAAGTCTTGTGCCAGGAATGAACATCATGGCACCGAAAAACTGCTGGGAGCTTCAGGACATGCTGGAGTTCGGCGTGAATTTTGATGCGCCCCTCGCCATCCGTTATCCGAGAGGACAGGCGTACCGCGGACTGGAAGAATTCCGCGCTCCTGTCGAATATGGAAAGGCGGAGATGCTCTACGAGGAGTCAGAGATCGCACTTTTTGCCCTCGGCAGCATGGTGAGCACCGGCGAACATGTCCGGGAAAAATTAAAGGAAAAAGGACAGCCCTGTACCTTAGTGAACGCGAGATTTGTAAAGCCGCTCGATACGGATATGATCGATCGTCTCTGCAAGACGCATAAACTGATCGTCACCATGGAAGAGAATGTTCTCCGCGGCGGCATGGGCATGTATGTCACAAAATATATCCATGAAAAACACCCGGAGATCCGCGTGATCCAGATCGCGCTTCCGGATGCCTATGTAGAACACGGAAATGTTTCCGTGCTCAGGGAGATGCTTGGAATCAACAGCGATTCTGTGATCAGACGCATTGAGAAGGAATTTTTAAACGAGAAGAGATAAGGAGCAAAGCCAATGAAAGAACGGTTGGATGTTCTGCTGGTAAAGAGAAATCTGGCGGAGTCCAGAGAGAAGGCGAAGGCGGTCATCATGTCCGGCATCGTCTATGTGGATGGACAGAAGGAAGACAAGGCGGGATCCATGTTCGACGAGACAGCGAACGTGGAGGTGCGCGGAACCACATTAAAATATGTGAGCCGCGGCGGCCTGAAACTGGAGAAGGCCATGACACATTTCGGCGTGACATTAGAGGGAAAGATCTGTATGGACGTCGGAGCGTCCACGGGCGGATTTACGGACTGCATGCTTCAGAACGGGGCAGTGAAGGTTTATTCTGTGGATGTTGGGCATGGACAGCTGGCGTGGAAGCTCAGAAATGATGAGCGCGTGGTCTGCATGGAAAAGACAAATATCCGTTATGTGACTCCGGAGGAGATCCCAGACAGGATCCAGTTTGTATCCATTGACGTCTCCTTTATTTCTTTGACGAAGGTTCTGGGGCCGGTGAAGGCGCTCATGGAGCCGGACGGAGAGGTCGTATGCTTAATTAAGCCGCAGTTTGAGGCAGGGCGTGAGAAGGTCGGAAAGAAGGGGGTTGTCCGCGAAAAATCCGTCCATCTTGAGGTCATTGAGATGGTCGCCTCCTTTGCGGGCAGCATCGGTTTTGAGGCTCTCCATCTGGAATTCTCCCCGATCAAGGGGCCGGAGGGAAATATCGAATATCTGCTCCATTTAAGAAACTGCACGGATGGAAGTACATTTGCGAACGATACCATCGGCGCTTCCGAGATCGTTGAAAAGGCACACGAGACACTGGATAAATAAGGCATAACAGGCATGATTTTATGAAGAAATTTTACATCGTTGCAAATCCTGACAAAGAAAATACGAAGAATATGCAGGCGGCTATTGAAAAGTATCTGAAGGCTCACGGCGCGGGAGTTTCCTTGGGGAAAAGCGTGTCCGGACATGGAAATCCGTACACGGATCCGGAGGAGGTACCTGCGGATACCGAATGTGTCATCACGCTGGGCGGGGACGGAACCCTGATCCAGGCGGCAAGGGATCTTGCAGGGAGAAATCTTCCGATGATCGGTATCAATCTCGGCGGCCTCGGCTATCTTACCCAGATCGGCCGGGAAGGCGATGTGAAGGAGCTTCTGGATGCGCTTTTGGAGGACTGCTATGAACTTCAGGAACGCATGATGTTGAAGGGCTGTGTTTACCGGAACGCAAGGCCGGTGAAAGAGAGCATTGCGCTCAATGATATCGTCCTGACAAGAGACGGAGATCCACGGGTATTAAAGCTAAAGCTTTACGTGGACGGACAGTTCTTAAATGAATTCAGCGCTGACGGTATGATCGTTGCGACGCCTACGGGATCCACAGCGTACAATCTGTCGGCGGGGGGACCGATCGCCCAGCCGGACGGACAGCTGATGATCCTTACACCGATCTGCCCGCATACGCTGACGTCGAGAACGATCGTTTTCGGAGCGGATAGCCGGATCAGGATCGAGATCCCGGCAACAAACCGGGGCAGTCAGGTGGCGGCTTTTGACGGCGACACGTTAGTGCGGCTGGAAAATGGGGATTATATTGAGATCACAAAGGCAGAGACGGTGACAAGAGTTGTGAAGCTTGATCACCGGTCATTCCTTGATATTTTAAAGATGAAGATGTACGACGCGTGAATTTACAGCGGAATAGCGCTGCAGGACACGCAGGGCGGTGTGCGGATCACTTCAAAAGAAGTGAAATGGACACTGATACAGGACGAGATCAGAAAGGGGCAGCAGACATGAAGGTTGACAGACACAGTAAGATCGTGGAGCTGATCGGAAAATATCAGATCGAGACGCAGGAGGAGCTTGCGGAGTATCTGAAAAAGGCCGGATATCATGTGACACAGGCGACAGTATCGAGAGATATCCGTGAACTGAAGCTCACGAAAGCTCCTGGCAAAAATGGCCGCCAGTGCTATGCGGTCATGCAGCATCAGAAAGATTTTGGCGAGAAATATATCCGTATTTTCAGGGACTGCTATGTGTCCATGGACATGGCACAGAATATTCTTGTGATCAAGACGGTTTCCGGTATGGCGATGGCAGTCGCTGAGGCACTGGATGTGATCGGTTTTCATGAGATCGTCGGCTGTGTGGCCGGAGACAATACGATCATGTGCGCGGTGCGGACCGTGGATGACACGATCATTCTGATGGATAAGCTGAAGAAGATCATTGAAGGAAAGTAACTGTTCAGTAGGTCTGCGCATTTACTGCGCTGACCGTAAGAAAACTTAGAATAGAATGCAAAAATCCTATCGGCACAGCCGATTTGGAATGGATTTTTGCGCGTAACTGTTTACTGAACAGTTACGGAGGAAAATAGGCTTTGGACCTTTTTGTTTAAGGCAGAATATTGCAGAAATATTGAGCCCTGCGGAGCAGAAACGGGATAATTACCTTGTTTTGCTTTGCAGGGATTTTTTTAGGAAACAGAACAGAAAAAAAGAGAACAACTGTTCGAAAAACACTGGACAATCGAACGTATGTGTGCTATACTCGTTTTACCAAATCGAACAAATGTTTTATTTTCATAGAGGGAAAGCGAGGGAACAGGATGCTTGTTGGTTTACATGTTAAAAATCTTGCTCTGATCGAGCAGGCAGACGTGGAGTTTGGAAACGGTTTAAATATCCTGACCGGTGAGACCGGAGCCGGAAAGTCGATTATCATCGGCTCTGTTGCCCTGGCGCTGGGCGCGAAAGCGTCAAGGGATATGATCAGATGTGGGGAAGAGTATGCGTATATTGAGCTTATTTTTTCGGTTGATGACGAGAAAAAACGGGAAGAATTAAAGAAAATGGATGTGTATCCGGATGAAGATGGTCTTTTGATCATCTCAAAAAAGATCACCCAGACGAGAAGTATCAGCCGGATCAATGACGAGACAGTGACGACGGCGCGCTTAAAAGCCGTGACCGGAAAGCTTCTCGATATCCATGGACAGCATGAACATCAGTCTCTCCTTCATAAGCAGAAACATCTGGAGATCCTTGATGAATATTCCTGGAGAGAGACAGGAAGCTTAAAAAAAAATGTGGCAGAGAGTTACCGGAGATATCTGGAATTAAAGGGAAAGCTTGACGGATTCTCTCTGGATGAGGAAAGCCGGAAGCGGGAACTTGATTTCGTGAGATTCGAGATCGATGAGATTGAGGATTCTGCATTAAAACCGGGCGAAGAGGAAGAACTTGCGGCGAAATTCCGTAAATTTTCCCATAGTCAAAAAATTATGGAAAGCTTACAGGGAGCTTATCAGGCGGTAGATGGGGACGCAATCGGGCGTGCGTACCGTGAGATGGAAAGTGTGGCATCCTACGATGAAAGACTGTCCGGGATCGCTGCGGGTCTTTCTGACGCGGAAAGTATTTTATCGGATATCTGCAGGTCGATCTCAGACTATATGGATGAGATGGAGTTTTCAGGGGAAGATTTTAAAAAGACGGAAGAACGTCTGGATCTTGTCCGTGGAATTATGGCAAAATACGGAAATAGCGAGGAAGCTGTCTTAAAGAGTCTGGAAGAAAAGAAAAAACGACTTGAGGACTTGGAAAACTATGCGGAACTGGCGTTTGCCGCAAAAGCCGAGTTTGAGGAGCAGAAGCGGGTTCTGGGACTTCTCTGCGGACGGCTCTCGAAGGAGAGAGAAAAAGCAGCAAAGATTCTGGAGAACCGGATCACGGAGGAGCTTGAGGATCTGAACTTTCTTCATGTGGAATTTCGGGTAGATGTACACCGGACCGATCACTTTACGGCAGCCGGCTCCGACGAGGTGGAATTTTTGATCTCTACAAATCCGGGAAGTATTCCGCCAAGGCCGCTGGGGGAAGTAGCTTCCGGCGGTGAACTTTCAAGAATTATGCTGGCGATCAAGACGGTCCTTGCGGACACGGACGATATTCCAACTCTGATCTTCGATGAGATCGATACTGGTATCAGTGGACGGACTGCCCAGAAGGTATCGGAGCGCCTGTCCTATATCGGAAAAAAGCACCAGGTACTCTGTATTACCCACCTTCCACAGATCGCAGCCATGGCGGATACGCACTTTGAAATAAAAAAATCTGTGGAGAATGGTGTGACTGTGACGAAAATCAGAAAGCTTACAGAGAAGGATGAGGTGGATGAACTCGCAAGACTCTTAGGCGGAGCTGAGATTACGGAAAAAGTACGAGAAAATGCCGAGGAGATGAAACGTCTGGCAGAGGAGACGAAGAATCACAGAGCTGTACTTCAAACAGCGGGATGAATCGGCAGAATGAGAAAAAACTGACAGGGTGAAAATAAGAAAGCATCACATAATAGGAGAGGAGCAAAAAAGCTGCCTCTCCTTTTTTTATAACGGTTTCTGTGACGGCTGGGAATGACTGTCTGACAAAGTGGAAACGATAAAAGGGAAGCGGGCAGCTTCGGAAAACTGCAGTGCAGGCGCGACAGCGGCGGTGCGGATAAAGAACGAATAAAGGAGGAGCTGCCATGATGAAAAAAGAATCGTTTCGACGGATCCTGATCCGGATATTCTGGATTTCTCTCGTCTTTACAATCGGATTTTCCTGGGTATATATCCGGTATGCAGTGCCGGATCGGCTGAATCTGGTGGTCAATGAGGAAGAAGTCTTTCATTTCGCGCTTCCTCCCGGAGTGACCTTTGAGAGTGACAGCGAGGAGGTTGTCCTGAAGAATGCTTCAGAAATCCCGCAGGGAATGATCCGGATCGAACGCCCGGATGCAGTCTCTATGTATGGGAAAAATGAGGGAAGCTACCGGGTCGGAATGAAGTTCCTGGGACTTATCCGGATGAAAGAGATTCAGGTGGAGGTGGTGGATGGATCTTATGCGATCCCCTGTGGAATGCCGGTGGGAATCTATTTAAAATCAAAGGGCGTTATGGTGATCGGGACAGGTCAGGTCACAAATGATACGGGAAACGTTGTAGAACCTGCTTACGGGCTCTTAAAGTCCGGAGACTATATCCAGACGGTGGACGGAGAAGATCTGGAAGATAAAAATGATCTGGTGGACGCGGTGAGCGCGTCAGACGGAAAGACGCTGGCGCTCGGAATCCGGCGAGATGGTCGCAGGATCGAGGTGGATATGACACCGGTTCTTGCGGAAGACGGAAGCTATAAGCTTGGTGCCTGGGTCAGGGATGACACTCAGGGAATCGGAACCATGACTTATGTGGATATGAACGGAAATTTTGGTGCTCTTGGGCATGGAATCAGTGACAGTGATACCGGGGAACTGGTAGATATTGAAGGCGGGGAACTCTACGAGACCCAGATCCTCGGGATCGAAAAAGGCCAGACCGGAAAGCCGGGGGTCATGTCCGGGGTGATCTATTACGGAAAAGGAACAAAACTGGGGGAAGTGAAGGAGAATACGACAGAAGGAATCTACGGAACCGTAAACCACCATTTTCTGGATTCAATAAAAACCGATGCGATTCCTGTCGGTTTTCGACAGGATACTCACAAGGGAACTGCGTACATCCGAAGCAATGTGTCCGGGGAAGTAAAAGATTATGAGATCGAAATTCAGAAGGTGGATTACGGCAGCATTCAGAAAAATAAAGGCCTGGTTCTCCGGGTTGTGGATGAGGAACTTTTAAATTTGACAAGCGGCATTGTTCAAGGTATGAGCGGTTCACCAATTATCCAGGACGGAAAACTTATCGGGGCTGTGACCCATGTGTTTATCAACGATCCGACGAGGGGGTATGGGATCTTTGCGGAGAATATGATCTCGCATTGAGCGGGAACAATTTATGGTAAAGGTATTTAGAGCTTATAGGGATTTAACAGAAAGTGAGCAGAGGGGAGCTGGACACAGGGGGTATCGTTGTGAAGGAGCTCATATCCGTTTGAACAGTCATTTATGCCAGTGTTTGCAGGAACGTGCTTAACAGGTTCGCCGGGATCTGCCCCGGCGCAGATGCCTTTCCTGCGGTTCCGAAGGTCACGCAGGAGCCGACGAGCTGACCACAGATACGGCTGATGACGCCGGTGGGGCTCATGGACATGGTGATCACCGGGGTATCACTGTGCTCCTCCTTCATGGTCAACGTTGCGTCAAGCAGTGTCAGGACATCCCGCTCACACTGCGGCATCACCGCGAATTTCACGATATCAGCGCCCAGGGACTGCATCAGGCAGAGATTGCTTATGATGATGTTCTTATCCGGCGTTGCGGTAAAGTCATGGCGGGAAGCGACGACCTTCACACCGACCCTGTGGGCTGCCGCAACGATCGTTTTCATCGTCTCTTCCCCGCGGGAGAGTTCCACGTCAATGAGGTCGATGAGACCGCTGTCGATCACGGCGAGGATCGTCTTCGTGTAGGTCTCTGTGTCGATCTCCATCATTCCGCCTTCCACGCTGGTACGGATCGTGAAGAGCACCGGAATATTTCCTAAAGCATTTCGGAATAAGGTCATTGCCTTGATCCGGACTTCGGGATCTTCCATACCGGTGTAGAAGTCCGCACGCCATTCGATCAGGTCAAACGGAGTATTTCGGATCAGATTTACAGATTTTTTCAGGTCATCAAGATTTGTATCCGTAACCGGAATGCAGATCTTCGGCATTCCGTCTCCCAATTTTACATTTCTTACTTTTACAATTGCTCCCATAAGCGGTTACTCCCCTGTTTCTATATGATTGATGTAATATTCGGTCATGCGTTATATAACGCGCATCTCGCAGCAAGAATGCCGGTGCTTTGCATTCCAAATCGGCAAAGCCTGCGAAGCGTGATCAGCTATGTCCATAGTATAAAGACAGGAGAGAAAAAAGTCAACACTTACATGCGTTAAAGTTTAAAAATTTAAAGCAATATATTAACAAGAACGATCAATTCCTGCCGATCAAGCAAACTCATCGATCAATCGCAAAGGCGTGCAAAGAATTGTTAAAATAATATCATATAGATTTACAGGAAAACAGTCTTATTCCTGCATTTCACACATCAATTTTTACCATTCATACACGATTTTGTGCAGTTTGCACGAACCCCATTGTATCAGAGTTGCGTTTACGTTAAAATTTAGACATGAAATGTGAAATATTTATAAAGAATATGAAGCATTTGAAAAGTGGGTATGTAATGATCCGGGTGGGACCGGACAATTACGGGTAAACAAAAAGAAGGAGAGGTAAACAGTATGAGATTAGTGAAAAGAATCACAGCAGCAGCTATGGCACTCACAATGACAGCAGCTCTTGCAGGATGCGGCAGCAGCTCCGGCAGTACATCTACAACAGCAGCAGCTGACACAACAGCGGCAGCCGTAACTGAGAAAGCGGCGGATGGTTCCAGCGCAGAGGCAGGCAGCACATCCGTGAGCATTGACAGGGCGAAAGAGTTTGTCACAGTCGCAACCGGTCCTACGAGTGGTATCTACTACCCGATCGGCGGCGCATTTGCAACCGCATTAGGAAATGCAGGATATAAGACATCCGCACAGGCAACCGGCGCTTCCGTTGAGAACATCAACCTGATCTTAAACGGTGAGGCAGAGCTTGCGATCGCAATGCAGGACTCCGTCGTACAGGCTTATGAGGGCTTTGGTGCGTTTGAGAAGGCAGAGCCGGATCTGAGAGCCATGATGAGACTCTGGCCGAACTACGTACAGCTCGTAACCGTGGCAAGCACAGGCATCAAGAGCGTTGAGGACTTAAAGGGCAAGAGAGTCGGTATCGGTGCTCCGAACTCCGGTGTTGAGTTAAATGCGAGAATGATCTATGAAGCATACGGCATGACATATGAGGATAGTGATGTTGACTACTTATCCTACGGTGAAGCGATCGACCAGATGAAAAACGGTCAGTGCGACGCGGCATTCGTTACCTCCGGTCTTCCGAACGCAACCGTCAGCGAGCTGGCATTCAGCTACGATATGGTGATCGTTCCGATCGACGGCGAAGGCAGAGATAACCTGATCGAGAAGTATCCGTTCTTCTCCGCAAGCACGATCCCGGCCAATACATACAACAACAAAGAGGACGTGGAGAGCGTATTCGTTTACAATATCATGCTTGTAAATAAGGACGTATCCGATGACATGGTCTACGATATGCTTGACTGTATCTTCTCCGACGATGGAATCGCTACCATCAAGGCATCCCACAACACAGCAGACAAGAACATCGATATTTCCTTCGGTGTTGACGATGTAAAGATCCCGCTTCATGACGGTGCTGCGAAGTGGTGGCAGGATCACGGTTATGAGACTCCTGAGAACTAAATTAAAAATCCTGATTCCGGTTCTTCTGGTAATCACAGCAATCTCTGCTGCCGTATTTATACGGCAGCAGAAAAAAATTCTGGTGATCGAAGAGCTTGAAACCGGAAATGTTTACCGGGAGATTCCGGTAAAGACCGGTGACGAGCTTTCCTTCCAGTGGGAACATTCCTTTGAGCATATTCCATGGTACGAGTATTACGAGATACAGAAAGACGGAAGCTTCCTTCTCCACACCATCGCGGTCGCGGGCTTCGGTGCCGGAATTCCGGCAGAGATGGACTGCAAATACCGCTACGAAGACGGACTCGTCTACATGGATGAGATCGAAAGCGTCTTTCCGCAGTTCAACTGGATCAATTCCCAGACAGCCCTGAAGAACATCAAGGTGAATGGCGAGCTCCTGATTCAGGGCTCTGACATGCCGCATCACGTAAAAATGGTGCTGAGGATCCGGAATGGTTTTGAAAAATAAGAAAAGGAAACTGCTGAAGAAACATCGACAACAACTCTGACAACGAAGGGAAGGGAAATCTGTATGAGCGAAAAAGAAAAAAACATCGTCCCCAGTACAGCGGAAGCAGAGATGAGCGAGGAAGAAAAACAGAAACTCCTCGAGCAGTTTGATAAAGAGAGCAAGACGAGAAAGTTCGGGTCCCCGGTATTAAAGAAAGCTTACCGGGTATTCGCGATCATCGTTACCTTATATCATCTGGTTTTCGCATCCGGTCTTTACATGCCGGAAACATTAAAGCATCGTTCCATCCATGTCGGCATGATCCTGATTCTTGCCTTCATGCTTTATCCGGCTACGAAAAAAGCGAGCCGCAAAGTGATCGCGTGGTATGATTATGTATTTATCGCATTGTCAGCCGCAGTTCCGATCTATATGTGCGTAGATTATGTAAACATCATCAACCGTGCCGGAAAGCCGGACATGATGGATGTCGTGATCGGTACCCTCTTAACCCTGGTCGTTCTGGAGGCAACGAGACGTGTCTGCGGCATGGCACTCCCGATCATCTCCATTATCTTTATGATCTACAGCTTAATGGGCACGAAGCAGGGACTCATCCCGATCGATGTCCCGGGCATCTTCCTCCACAGAGGATATACATGGCAGAAGTTAATGAGCCACTTCTTCTCGAACACGGAAGGTATTTACGGATCGTCGGTCAACGTCGCGTCCACCTACATCTTCCTCTTCATTGCCTTCGGTGAAGTCATGAACAAGTGTGGCATGGGTCAGTTCTTCAACGACTTCGCAAACGCCATCGCGGGCGGCACAAAGGGCGGCCCGGCAAAGGTAGCAGTCGTTGCTTCCGGTCTTCTCGGAATGATCAACGGTGCAGCCGTAGCCGTCGTTGTTACGACCGGTTCTTTCACGATCCCGCTTATGAAAAAATCCGGCTATGACGACGAGTTCGCAGGTGCCGTTGTTGCGACCGGTTCTGTCGGCGGACAGCTGATGCCGCCGGTTATGGGTGCTGCCGCATTTATCATGGCAGATACTCTTGGCATGAAGTACAACGAACTTCTTTTATCCGCGATCATCCCGGCAGTTATCTACTACATGGGCATCCTGTTCCAGATCCAGATGAGGGCTGAGAAGATGGGAATGCAGGGAACCCCGAAGGATCAGCTTCCGAAGATGTCCCAGGTCATGAAGGAGTACGGTCATCTGGCACTCCCGATCATCTTCCTCGTTTACATGCTGTTCTTCTCCGGAAAGACGGTTATCATGGCTGCGTTCTATACGATCGTATTCACGATCATCGTGGCGCAGTGCAGAAAGAATACGAGAATGACCTTCCAGGATATTCTTGATGCGATGGTAGCGAGCGCGAAGTCTACCGTATCCGTAGCGATCGCCTGCGCCTGCGTTGGTATCATCGTTGGTTCCTGCTCGATTACAGGTTTCGCCCTGAACATGGCAAATACCATCATCAGCATCGGCGGAAAGAGCCTGATGTTCACACTGGTATTCACAATGATCACCTGCATGATCTTAGGTATGGGTCTTCCGAGTATCCCGTCCTATATCATTACATCCACGATCGCAGCTCCGGCTCTGGTACAGCTTGGTATCCCGGCCCTGGTTGCCCACATGTTCTGTTTCTACTTCGCAATGTTCGCAAACCTGACACCGCCGGTTGCGCTTGCAGCTTTTGCGGCAGCAGGTATCGCAGGCGGAAGTCCGATGAAGACAGGATGGGCATCCGTAAAGCTTGCGCTTGCAGGATTCATTCTTCCGTACATGTTTGTATACAATACAGACCTTCTGCTGCTTGATACTCCGCTTGCAAAAGCGATTCAGGTTGCAGTAACTGCTGCAGTTGGTGTATTCTTAATCAGTACAGCAGTCGAAGGTTTCCTGTTCACAAAGGTCAACATCGTATTGAGAATTGCCAGCCTCATTGGCGCTTATCTCCTGATCGACAGCGGTCTTGTGACAGATATCGCAGGTATCGTGATCTGCGCAGTTGTATTCGTATTCCAGAAAGCAGCTGCAAAGAAGAGTGCACCGGCGGCAGTGTAGACCTTCATAGATAACCGGTGAACACACAGGGACTGCTGCAGAAAATTTACTGCGGCGGTCCCTGTTTTTCTATATGTGTCCGTTAAAACACGCCGGGTCAGGCGTCAGACAGTTGTGATCCATGCTACGCGCAGACATTCCGAAATGGAGGTTTTGCGCAGATTGCAATAACAACTGCGGACAGATATAGAAAAACAGGGATCGTCAGAGACAGGAGGAAACAACATGCTGCTTGATGTTATTTACAGTATCTGCTTTAACATCTGCCTATTGGTAGTGCTCGCCTTCATGATGACGAAGATGGACTTTGTCCAGAGACTTCTCTTAAATGAAGAGGGCGGAAGTGAGGAAGGAAGAGGGGAGAGTGTCTGGCAGAGGCTCTGGGAAAAGGTGCTTCTCGGTGTAATCTTCGGCGTCTTCTGCATCATCTCTGATTACATTGGGATTCAGGTGACAGGGGCGCTGCCGAATGCCCGGGTGATCGGTGTCCTGTCCGCCGGATTTTTGGGCGGACCTGTCTCGGGCTTTATCACGACGATGATCGCGGCGACCCACCGGTATCTGATCTTTCCAGAAAGGATTTCTACGGTAGCCTGTGTGCTCTCCGCGGTCATCCATGGGATCATCGGTTCCTTTATCGGCTGGAAGAAGAAGGAAAACCGCCAGTACTCGAATACATTTCTGCTGGGAGTCACGTTCATTTCCGAGATGATCCATATTGTTCTGATCCTGCTTCTCACCAGGCCATTTGATGCGGCCGTTGAGATCGTAAAGATCGTGATCGTTCCGATGGTGATCATCAATTCCGTCGGCATGGTGATCTTCTTTAATGTTTTTAAATCGATCTTCAACACGGAGGACTTGAAGGTTGCGTCCAAGGTCTCCCTCGCCATGAGAACCGCTGAGCGGTGTACCCCGTATCTGGGCTCTGTGGAGAATGACCGGAAGACGGCGGGAAGGATCATTGACATTATTATGGAAGAGTACCACTGTCAGGGCGCGGCACTGATCGATGATATGAAATTTCTGGCAAGGAGCGGGGCATTTTCCAGTATCGTTCTCACAGAGAACAATTATCCGAGACTTTTATCTGCAACAAAGACCTTCAAGACAACGAGGATCAGCCGCGTGCCTTTACCGGAGGACGGATTTTATCCTCTTTATAAGGAGAATGTGATCATCTCTGCGCCGATCCTCCTCGATGAGGGAAAGGTTCTGGCGCTTGTGATGCTGGTGAAGAAAAATGCATATTCCTATCGGGCGGACATTGAATTTGTCACGGGACTCGCGAACCACTTCGCGATGCAGATCAAGCTCTCGGAGATGGAGAAACAGAAGGAAGAACTGAGAAAAGCGGAGCTTCGGACCCTGCAGTCCCAGATCAATCCGCACTTCCTGTTCAATTCATTAAATACGATCTCCTATTTCTGCCGGGAAAAGCCGGAGAAGGCGAGGGAGCTCTTACTGGCACTGAGCTCCTATTTCCGCAGCATGCTGGAGGATACCGATTATATGGTAACGCTGGACACGGAGTTAGAGCATGTAAAAGCCTATACGATGCTTGAGGAGGCTCGGTTTGAAAAACGTCTCTCGATCGAGATCAATGCGGATCCGGAGGCGCTGCGAAGCTGCGTGCCGAACCTGATCTTACAGCCCATCGTGGAGAATGCGGTCCATCACGGGGCAATGCAGAGGGAAAAAGGAGTCGGAAAGGTCATCGTAAACGTAAAACGGGAGGAACGGTCCACGAGGATCGACGTGATCGACAACGGACCGGGAATGGACTACCGGATCGTCCAGAGCCTGTACGGCGGGGAAAAAGTGGAACACACAGGAATCGGAATGATGAACGTGCAGCAGAGACTGATCTCCTTATACGGAAAGTCCTACGGACTTCAGATCGTGACAAGTGAAGAAGGGACGGATGTGCGGATGAACATTCCGGACAGCGCGGCTGGAAGCGCGCAGCAGGAGAAAATGATTGGCTGACGATCTTTTGGAAGAACAGATGACAACAGCCTGCTGTTTGGAACAGCGGAGTTTTTGACAGAACATGGGAGGCATGAGGTATGAGAATAGCAGTAGTTGACGATGAGCGCCCGGCAAGAAGCGAACTTAAATATCTGGTGGAACAGTGTGAGCCGGAGGCGGAGATCGCGGAGGCCGACGGGAGCGAAGAATTTCTTGCAATGCTGGAAAATGAGACCTTTGATGTGTGTTTTGTGGATATCAATCTGGGTGGCATGAACGGCACTACGCTGGCATCCATGATAAAGAGAAAGCAGCCGGATACGCTGATCATCTTTGCCACTGCGTTCCAGGAATACGCGGTAAAGGCCTTTGAGATCGGAGCGGTGGATTATCTCTTAAAACCCTTTGACTATGAACGCGTCAAACGGGCGATGGAGCGGATCCATGAACACATAAAGGAAAAGGCCGCCGGTCCCGGATATGAAATCGGAAAGATCATGGTGAACGTGGGCTCCAGCTTTCAGGTCGTTGATGTGGCAGATATCGTATTCATTGAGACGGAAAAGCGTTCCTGCAAGATCCATATGAAGGACGGATCCTTCTATCTGCAGAACGAGTCACTGAACAATTATGAGACTCACCTGAAAAAGAGCCGGTTCTTCCGGATCCACAAGAGCTACCTGATCAATCTGGATTATGTGAAGGAGATGCAGGTGAGCTACAATAATGGATATTGTGTGAAGATGAAGTACTATGATGCTGAGGCACTGCCCATCGGTCGGACCCAGGTGAAGGAATTTAGACAGATTTTTGAAAAATAGAAATAATTAGAACAACAAAGCAAATATTGAAAAATAAAGATCCTGCCAAAAGTCAGAACGTACAGATATTGTACGGAAGAAGGTTTCGGCGGGATCTTTAAATATCACAAAAAATTCACATACCTCCCTTGACATTGAAAATTAGATATGTTACATTACAAATAGAACAGCGAGGTGGTGAATATGTCATCGACAAAGAGAGATTATTATGATGTGCTGGGCATCTCGAGAGATGCGGATGCTGCGGCAATTAAACGTGCATATAGAAAATTGGCAAAGAAGTATCATCCGGACTCCAATCCTGGCGATAAGACGGCGGAGCAGATGTTTAAGGATGTAAATGAGGCTTACGACGTTTTGAGTGATCCGAAGAAGAAGAAACTCTACGACCAGTTTGGACATGCTGCTTTTGATGAGACGGCAGGTTACGGACAGGGCGCCGGAGCAGGTGCCGGTGGTTTTGGCGGATTCGGCGGCTTCGGAAACGGTGCTGGCGGAGCATACCGGTCCGGATCCTTCCGTTCCGGAGATGGAACGTATCATGAATTCCATTTTGAGGGCGGTGACGGGGAGGATATCTTCGGTGATCTGTTTGGAAATATGTTTGGCGGCAAAGGAAGAGCTGGCAGCGCTGGATTTGGCGGTTCCGGCTTCCATGGCTTTGGCGGCGGAAATGGATTTTCCGGTTCAGGATTTTCTGACCGCGGCAACGACTTAAACGCGGAGGTCCAGATAACCTTCGATGAGGCCGTTCATGGCTGCGAAAAGACCATCACGATCCAGAATCCGAACCAGCCGGGCCGCAGGCCGCAGACCCTGAAGGTTAAGATCCCGGCAGGTATCGAGACCGGAAAGAGCATCCGTCTTGCAGGTAAAGGAATGCCGGGAACCGGCGGCGGTGCCGCAGGCGATCTGCTTCTTAAGATCACAGTCGGCGAAAGACCTGGCTGGACGAGAAAGGGCATGGATGTCTACAGCGATGTGGAAGTTCCGTTCACTACGGCCGTCTTCGGCGGTGAGACTCTTGTCCACACGTTATATGGAGATGTGGTCTGCAAGATCAAAGCCGGAACCCACTCCGGCACAAAGATCCGTCTCCGCGGCAAAGGTATCGTCTCCTTAAAAGACCCGTCACTCCACGGTGACCAGTACGCCGTCGTAAGGATTCAGGTTCCAGATGACTTAAGTCCGGAGGCAAAGCAGAAGCTTAAGGAGTTTGAGGATATCTGCAGGCGGGATGGAAGATTCCATGCGGCATAAATAAAGAAAAATTAAAGAGATCCGGGATTCCATCATGCATGGATGGTCTCCCGGATCTTTTTATGAATGCAGATCATTATTTTTCAAAAGAATCAAGATATTCTCTTGCAGTTGCCTGATCCAGATCAAAATTTTTACATATTTGTTCCAGAATAGTATCATCGCTTAAATGGAATTCTCTTCCCATGCGAATCATTGCTAAAGAAAAAAGAGCAGGACTCCTCCAAAGGAATCCTGCTCTGATACAATTCACACGGTTAATTATTTGATCACGTGGATCCAGCCTTCCGGTGCCTCGATGTGGCCCATCTGGATGCCTGTTAATGTGTCGTAGAGCTTCTGGATCACCGGACCCATCTTCTCCATTCCGCTCGGGAAGCAGATCTCGTTGCCGTGGTCTACGATCTTGCCAACCGGAGAGATAACAGCAGCGGTACCGCAGAGACCGCACTCAGCGAAGTCTTTAACCTCAGAGAACGGAACCGGACGCTCCTCAGCCTTTAAGCCGAGATAGTGCTCAGCAACGTAAAGGATGGAGCGGCGTGTGATGGACGGAAGGATAGAGTTGGACTTCGGTGTTACGACTGTGCCGTCTTTTGTAACGAAGATGAAGTTTGCTCCGCCTGTCTCCTCAACATAGGTTCTTGTAGCAGCGTCGAGATACATATTCTCAGCAAAGCCCTGGTTGTGAGCATCAACGATTGCATGTAAGCTCATCGCATAGTTTAAACCAGCTTTTACATGACCTGTTCCGTGAGGTGCTGCACGGTCAAAGTCTGAAACGCGGATCGTGATCGGCTTAGCGCCGCCCTTGAAGTACGGACCGACCGGTGTACAGAAAGCACGGAACTGATACTCAGATGCCGGTTTTACACCGATTACCGGGTTTGTACCGAACATATACGGACGGATATAAAGAGTTGCGCCGGAACCATACGGCGGAACATAGTCTGCATTTGCTGCGACAACCTTTGTGATCGCGTCAATGAAGCGCTCCTTCGGGAACTGCGGCATCTCAAGTCTTGCTGCGGAGTTCATCATACGCTCAGCGTTTAAGTCCGGGCGGAAGGTTACGATGTGGCCGTCCTCCGTTGTGTATGCCTTTAAGCCCTCGAAGCAGGTCTGTGCATACTGGAATACACATGCACACTCGTTTAAGGTGATCATATCATCAGTTGTAAGAGTTCCCTCATCCCAGGAACCATCTTTGAAGTTGGATACATATCTGTAATCAGTTTTGATGTAACCGAATCCGATATTGGACCAGTCGATCTCTTTCTTTGCCATTGGAAATTCCTCCATTCTGCCGTCTGACCGGCATTGTATTTTTTGCCGCCGGGGTCGGGCGGTAATGTCTTTTTACTGCGGTACTGTTTCGATGTAATGAACAGTTACCGTGTTTTCTATTATAAATACTTAAGATTTATCCTGCAAGTTCTTTATGGTAAAAAGATGAAAAAAATATGGGAAAATGGGAGAAATAATGCTACAATATAACTTTAAGGAATAAAGAATATTCCGCAGATTTATTCAGCATGTCCGCAGAGACCAGACGTCTGCCATGAGAGTGAGTGACGGAGATGGAACCGGGCGGATATGTGGCCGGAAATTTTTAGGGCGGACAGCCGGATACCGGCGATATGCGGAAAAGAAAAAAGCTGGGGAAAGGCAGAAATAACAATGGAACAAAAGAAAAACAGACTGCACTATGCCTGGTTCATCCTTGCGGGCTGCTGCATCCTGCAGGGGGCGACTCTGGGACTCATCAACAACTGTGCCGGTGTCTTTTACTCCCCGATCTGCAAAGAGCTGGGATTTGAGCTGGGAAAACTTACGATGTACCGGATGCTCTACTGCATCAGTTCTGCTTTGGCGCTGCCATTTGTGGCGACAAGCTTTCGGAAACATGATGTGCGGATCGTGATCAGCATTGCAGCTGTCATATACGGAGGCTGCGCGGCCCTCATGGGTACCTTCCATGAACTGTGGCAGTGGCATTTGACAGGCATCATTCAGGGAATTGCCTCGTCCTTCGTCTGCATGATCCCGGCGCCGATCATTCTTGGAAACTGGTTTAAGAAAAAGACCGGAACGGCGGTGGGAATCTCCGCGGCCTTCTCCGGTCTCGTCGGCATGATCGGCAGCAGCTTTCTTGGAATGGCGATCCCGGCATTCGGATGGAGGGTGAGCTATGTGGCGGTTGGAATCGTCAGTATCGCGCTGGTCCTCCCGATCTCCCTGTTCGTTCTCCGCTGCAAGCCGGAAGAGATGGGACTTCTGCCTTACGGGGCAGAGGATGTGGAGCGAAGGGCTGTATCAGACGCATCAGCGCCCGCATCCGGGGAAAACGGGATTACGTTAAAAGAATTGCTGCGTCAGCCGGAATTTTATATTGCCGTGGGTGCATACTGGACCAGTGTGTCATGCGCGTACCTGAATTCCTTCCTGACGCCCTGTGGGATCGCAGCCGGCCTGACGCTGCAGGCGGCGGCCATGATGACGAGCATCTCCCTTCTCGGAAATATGTCCAGCAAGCTGATCCTCGGAAAGATCAGCGACAGCCTTGGGATCATAAAGACCTTCGAATTTTCGATTGCGCTGGCATTTCTCGGTCATGTACTGCTGTTTGTCGGTTCTCCGGAGACAGTGATGGCGGGCGCCCTGTTTTTTGGTGTGACACTTCCCTTATCATCCGTCATGATGCCGCTGTTCTGTAGGATCTTCTGGAAGGGCGAGACCTACAGTACAGCATATGCCTATTCCACCATGGTGGGAACGCTTCTGGGAGCGCCCTTCAACATGTGGTTTGGAACCTTTTATGATATAACGGGAGATTACAGGCTGACCATCGGAGTGAGCGCGGCGATGCTTATTATGTTGACCTTCCTTATCGTTCTTGAGGGTGTTCTTCTGAAACGGGCGAAGTCCGGAAAGTCTCCTTCGCAAGCTCGATAAAGGCGTCCATCTCACCGGTGTGCCATTTGTCTTTGTGATAGAGGACCTGACGGTAGAGCTCCATGTGGAAATCCTTTACCGGCAGGATCGAGAGAATACCGGATTCCACTTCATGCCTTACGGCAAACTCCGGGAGAAATGAGATCCCGGCGTTCCGCTTCAACATATTGATAATGAATTCTGTGTTTCCAATTTCCAGGAAAGGCTTAATCTCCTTTCCGAGAGATGCCAGATACCGGTCAAGAACGAACCGGTAGCTGGCATTTTTTTCGGTCAGGAGGAATGGGTGGCTGATGACCGAGGCAAGGTCTGTGGAATCATTTTTTGCCAGCGTGTGGACGGAGGAAGAGACAAAGGAGATATTTTCCGGCGCTTCCAGAACTTTTATAAAACGCTTGTCGTCAATGGGCTGGTCGAGGAGATAGACCAGATCGATAGAGTTCTTGTTCATGCGGTCCAAAAGAACATCCGGGGAGTCCAGAACGATGCTCACGGAGACGTTCGGGTAAAGCTGATGGAATTTCTTTAAAAGATCCGGAAAGATGGATTCACAGATGGATTCAATGGTTCCTATGGTGAGGTCACCGGAGAGCTCTGTGGAGGCGGAAACAGCTTTTTTCGCGTCGGCGACGGTGCCAAGGATCGTCACGGCATAGCGGTAAAAGATTTCCCCGTGATGAGTCAGGACCGTCTTTTTTCCGAGGCGATCAAAGAGATGGATGCCGAGTTCCTCCTCTAACTGCTTGATCTGGACCGTGACGGCGGCCTGGGAATAGCCTAACGCCTCGGCGGCTTTTGAAAAACTTTGCTTTTGCGCGATCTGTAGAAACGTGCGGATCTCTCGAAGTTCCATGGCGGATTCCTTTCCTCTCTATAAAAATTTATAAACGATCTGTTTAAAACGTTCAATTTTACTTTTAGTACTTCTTATGATACGCTAAGAATATAGAAATTGCAAGAAAATAGCAGGATAGAATGCGAATTTTCAGGATGTGAGACTCGGAGTCATGAATGGCGGGCGGAAAAAGTGATCCGATCGGCAGAAAAGAACGGAGAAAGGACGGATACAATGGAGAAAAGCGATATTAGATATCAGGCATATGTGAGTATTCTGGAAGAGGAGCTGAAGCCGGCGATGGGATGTACGGAGCCGATCGCCATCGCTTACTGCGCGGCAGTCGCGAGAGAAGTGCTTGGCGGACTCCCGGAGAAGGTGAAGGTAGGAGCCAGCGGCAGCATGATCAAGAACGTAAAATCCGTGATCGTCCCGAATACGGATCATTTAAAGGGAATCCCGGCGGCGGCGGCGGCAGGAATCGTTGCAGGTGATCCGAAAAAGGAACTTGAGGTCATAGCGTCTGTTACAAAAGAGCAGATCACGGCGATGAAGGAATTCCTTAAGACGACCCCGGTGGAAGTGGAACATATTGATAACGGCATCACCTTTGATATTATTGTGACACTGACACGCGGAACAGATACCAGCATGGTCCGCATCGCAAATTATCACACGAATGTGGTACATATTGAAAAGAACGGAGAAGTCATCAGGGATATCCCGGTGAATGGTGAGGAGGAGGAAGGTCTTACGGACCGCTCACTGCTCGATATGGAGCATATCTGGGACTTTATCCACACAGTGGATGTGAATGATATCAGAGAGGTTCTGGAGCGCCAGAAAACCTACAATATGGCGATCGCCAGAGAGGGAATGCGTGGGAAGTATGGATCCAACATCGGCGCACTTCTTCTTGATATGAATGGAAATGATGTCCGTACACGGGCGAGAGCCATGGCGGCAGCCGGGTCCGACGCACGAATGAACGGATGTGAGCTTCCGGTTATCATCAACTCCGGCAGCGGAAATCAGGGAATCACGGCTTCTGTTCCGGTCATCGTATACGCAACGGAGCTGGGAGTCGATGAGGATACCATGTACCGGGCGATGGCACTCTCAGATCTCACGACGATCCACCAGAAGACGCCCATTGGAAGACTATCCGCTTACTGCGGTGCAGTCAGCGCGGGCGCGGGTTCCGGAGCAGGGATCGCGTATCTCTCCGGAGCGTCCTATGATGAAGTGGTCCACACCGTGATCAATGCGGTCGCCATTATTTCCGGTATGGTCTGTGACGGCGCGAAAGCGTCCTGCGCGGCAAAGATCGCTGAGGCGGTGGACGCGGGGATCATCGGCTACTATATGGCAAAGCGTGGTCAGAACTTTGATGATGGCGACGGAATCGTGACGGCCGGGATTGAGGCGACGATCCGTAACGTGGGACGTCTCGCAAAAGAGGGAATGAAGGAGACGAATGATGAGATCATCAACATTATGATCGGGAGCTGAGGTATGTCTCCCGTGCGAATTAAGATATGAAAGTATGGTTGCGGAGTGTTGTCCAGGTGACGGCACTCCGCTTTTGATGTATAAGGTTTTTTCTGCGAGAAATAACCTTAGTTTGATAAAGAATAACAAAGAAGTGGAAAGATATAGCAAAAAATGATACATTATATACAAGAAAAGCCGCAGGAATGTGCGGTTTTCAGAAACTCTTTTCAGCAGCGATGCGCGGGAAGAGAGATAGAAAAATGAGGGAGGGAAGAACATGAGCTATGATATCAATCTGAAACATCTGGAATACTTCATCAAGGTGGCGAGACTTGGTTCCATCAACAAGGCGGCCCAGATGCTCTATGTTTCCCAGTCCCATCTTGGAAAGATCATTCATGACCTGGAGGAGACCGTTGGGGCGCCGCTCTTAAACAGGAGCCGCCAGGGCGTGACGCTGACTCCCGAGGGAAATGAGTTTTTGGAGCGGTCGGTGCGGATCTTAAAGGAAATGGAAGGAATGCACCTGCGGCCATTAAAGGAGATGGAGAAGACAGAGCCCCTGGCGGTGTCCATGACAAAGTTTTCCCATGTGATGGAGAGCTTTATCACTATCGTGCGACGGTACCAGGATCAGCCGGAATTCACCCACCGCCTGTATGAGGGGCAGTTGGAGGATGTCGTCGAGGATGTGGTCTCCGGTCGGGCCGACATCGGAATTTTCCATTTCGACAGCCAGAGACATGAGGAGATCCAGGTGATGGCGGCGGCGAAAGGCCTTACATACCGGTTCCTCTCTTATGTGGAACCGCAGATCGTGATCTCAAAGGATCATCCGCTCGTCCGTGAGAAGAAGCCGATGACAAGGGAGAATCTTGCGAATTACGGATTTATCCGCTATATGGGGCTGTATGACGATATTCTCTCCAATATCCTCGGACCAAATGAGGATGGGGGAAGTACGGGAAAGAAGAAGGAGATTTATGTGACAGGGCGTGCGACGCTCATGAACCTGATCTCACAGACGGATTTTTACAGCATCGGAATCCATGACTTCGACAAGCAGCTGTCGGATTTCCGGGCAGTTTCCGTGCCGATTCCGGGGTGCGAGGTGAAGCTGGAATTCGGGTATGTGACACTTGCGGATGTGCCGATCTCCGGGATTGGGGAAGAGTTTTTGAAGGAAGTAAGAGAGCGGCTTGAGAGGGGACAGGACGTTTAAAATAAGAGAAAATGCACGGAAAATGTGTTGATAAGAGTTTCCTGCAAAGTATGGAAAGTGCGGCAGCAGGAGTGGAAGGTCATAGAGGAAAGGAGTAAACAATATGTTTCAAGATCTGATCAATGAGGCACTGGAAACGGGACGCCCATACATCAAAGAGGGAGAGGTTGCGACCTATATTCCGGAGCTTGGAAGAGCGGACAAGAATAAGCTTGGAATCAGTATTTTCTGCCGGGATGGAAGCCGGTTCTCCTGTGGGGATACGAAGGACCGGTTCAGCATCCAGAGTATTTCGAAGGTTATCAGCCTTGCAGTAGCACTTGAAGTCTGCGGGTTTGACATGGTGTTTGAGAATGTGGGAATGGAGCCGTCGGGGGACGCGTTCAACTCCCTGATCAAGCTTGAGGGATCCAACAGTCATCCATACAATCCGATGATCAACTCCGGTGCCATCGCGGTGGCGAGCTTTATCGAGCCGAAGGTATCGTTTGGGGAGATGCTGGAGCTTGCGAGGTGTTTCTGTCAGGATGACGGGATCGTTCTGGATGAGAAGGTCTACCGCTCGGAGATGTCGACGGTGGCGAGAAACCGCGCCATCGCCTACCTTTTAGAGAGCAAGGGCGTGATCAATGGAAATGTGGAGGAAGCGCTGGATTTCTATGTGAAAATGTGCTCGCTGAGTGTCACGGCGGAAAGCCTTGCGGGATTGGGACTTCTGCTCGCGAATGACGGAGTGGATCCGTCCGGAAAGCGGCTGCTGAATTCCGATACCGTGAGAGTCGTGAAGACGATCATGCTGACCTGCGGCATGTATGACGGGTCCGGGGAATTTGCGGTCCGCGTGGGAATTCCTTCTAAGAGCGGTGTCGGTGGCGGACTGCTGTCTGTTGTTGACGGGAAGATGGGAATCGGAATCTATGGTCCGTCCCTGGACGCAAAGGGAAACAGCATTGCTGGGAGAAAAATCCTGCAGTTCCTTTCCTCACAGATGAAATTGCATATTTTTGCGAAGAAGGACTGAGCAGTTTTTGATGAAGGGTAACAGTTCATCAGGTTACGATGAAAGTATGAAAGTGATACGGGAACCCAGAGGAAAAAGGGCAGACGGAAACTTTCTTCTTTAGAAAAAAATTAGGAAGGGGAGGTATAATGAAATAAGCGGTCATAGCAAAATTTTCTGGAAAAATGATTGTAAATACGGGTAACTTACAGTAAAATTTTGGGGTAACAAAAAAAGAAAAAAGAGGGGTAACAACACATGTACGATTTGTATGGGGCACTGATCGGGAATCTCAGTAATTATCTTTACACATACATCCTGATCATTTTACTTGTTGCAGGCGGAATCTACTTTACGGTCCGCACAAAGTTTGTTCAGTTCCGCTATTTAAAGGAATCTTTGCGGGTCGTTCTCGCACCGAGTGAGGATGACAAGGCGATCTCGTCTTTTCAGGCACTCATGGTTTCGACGGCATCCCGTGTGGGAACCGGAAACATCGCAGGCGTATCCACAGCAATCTGTCTCGGCGGTCTCGGATCATTATTCTGGATGTGGCTTACAGCGCTTCTGGGAATGTCTACTGCTTTCGTGGAGGGAACTCTGGCTCAGATCTACAAGCGCCGTTCCGATGACGGCGGCTGCTACGGCGGTCCGTCCTACTACATCGATCAGGCAACCGGAAAACACTGGCTCGGAATCCTGTTTGCAGTGTTCATGATCCTGACCTACATGGTCGGCTTCAATCTGGTTGCATCCTTCAATATCGCAGATGCATTCCGTGTCATTCCGGCATACTCCCAGAATGAAAACCTTGCAAAATGGATCATCGGCGGCGTGCTTGCAGTGTTATTCTTCGTCTGCATCAGCGGCGGTGGAAAACAGATCGCAGGGATCACGGAAAAGATCGTTCCGTTCATGGGATTCTTCTACATTGCGGTTGCTGTGTTCGTGATCGTGACCCATATCACACTTCTCCCAGGAGTGTTCGCAGAGATCTTCCGCAACGCGTTTGATGTGAAAGCAATTTTCGGCGGATTTACGGGGTCTGCGGTCATGCTTGGTATCAAGAGAGGTCTTTTCTCTAACGAAGCCGGTGTTGGTGCAGCTGCGTGTGCGGCTGGTTCCGCGGGTGTTTCCCATCCGGTAAAGCAGGGACTTGTTCAGGTGCTTTCTGTATTCCTTGATACCTGTATGATCTGTACAGCGACTGCGATGCTGCTGCTCTGCTCCGGTGTGGAGCCGGATGCGGATATGGCCGGAATGGCCTATGTGCAGGCGGCTATGAACAGCACACTCGGCAAGTTTGGTGTTGTGTTTATTACAGTTTCCCTGTTCCTGTTTGCATTTACGACTCTGCTTGGAAACTTCTATTATGCGGAGACAGGGCTTGCGTATCTTTGCGGCATGACTCCATCTAATGGGGCAAAGTGGTGCATGAGGATCGTTGCTGCGGTGGTTGTGTGCGTCGGCGCTACGATGAAGCTTGGTATTGTCTGGGATACAGCGGATGTGCTGATGGGCTTCATGGCGCTGATCAATGTGCCGGTGATCGTTATTCTCCTGAAGCCGGTCCTGCGGTGTCTTGAGGATTATACAGAGCAGAAAAAGGCCGGAAAGAATCCGGTGTTTAAGGCGGAGCATATTGGACTGAAGGAGAAGGTGGACTTCTGGAATTAGGGACGATATTTCCGGGAATGGAATTGGATATGGAAATAGGTGAAGGGCAGCCGCAAGGCTGTCCTTTTTTGGGGCGGACGGGAGCGACGATTTTGGAGAGAGTACGCTGCCGGTCTGCCTCCATTCCCAGACACCGGGTATTTCCCAGGCGGTTCCTCTAAGCTTGCGGAAGAATGCTAAGGGCGGTGGTCAGTCGGCACAACTCGCCTTCGGCTCAGACAAGTGCCGCCTGTCCACCAACGCATTCTCCCACGAGCTAAGAGGAAACCATGCCCGGAAAATAATGCGTCTGAGCCTGGAGGCAGACCGGCAGCTGGGGGGCTAAATTACATAGTCGTCCCCGGGCTGGCCATTCTGCACGAGGTCGGCGATGGTGATGCCGTCTAAGTATTCGTTGACGACTTTGTCGAGACCTTGCCAGAGAGGGAGAGTTTTGCAGCTTCCCATTCTGGGGCAGTCGGTGCTGCCGGGCTCTAAGCAGGCTACCGGAGCCATGGAGTTTTCAGTGAGGCGAAGGATGCTGCCGACTGTGTACTGTTCCGGTGCTTTTGTGAGGCGATATCCGCCGCCTTTACCGCGGACCCCCTCTAAGAGTTTTGCCTTTACGAGGATTTTGATGATGCCCTCGAGGTATTTTTCAGAGATTTCCTGTCTTGCTGCTGTATCTTTTAATGGAATATAGCCGTCGGTCTGATGCTCCGCAAGATCGATCAGGACGCGGAGAGCGTAGCGGCCTTTTGTTGAAACCATCATAATCTGTATCCTCCCATGCTGCTGCGTGTTGCTGAATATTTTTGATCGTAATGTAAGTTTAACATTATTCCTATTATAATACAAGGTTTAAGGGAAATAAAGACAGTGAAAAGGATAAAGGTGTTGTGATATATGATAGAAATTTTCTAACATGATATCCGGAATGAGACTTGACAAACAGATGATATCATCATATAATCCTATTAACATATGTGAAAGGTAGGTAATAACTTATGGCAAACATATATACATCCGCAGACCAGCTGATCGGAAAGACTCCGCTCTTAGAGCTTACACAGATTGAAAAATCCGAGGGACTTAACGCGAAGATCCTTGCGAAGCTGGAATATTTCAATCCGGCCGGATCGGTAAAGGACAGGATCGCGAAGGCGATGATCGATGACGCTGAGGCGAAGGGAATCTTAAAGACTGGTTCTACGATCATCGAGCCGACTTCCGGAAACACAGGAATCGGTCTTGCGTCGGTTGCAGCTGCCCGCGGTTACCGGATCATTATCGTTATGCCTGAGACCATGAGTGTGGAGAGACGCCAGCTTATGAAAGCCTACGGTGCGGAGCTTGTGCTCACTGAGGGCGCAAAGGGAATGAAGGGCGCGATCGCAAAGGCAGAGGAGCTCGCAAAGGAGATTCCGGGAAGCTTTATTCCGGGACAGTTTGTAAATCCGGCGAACCCGGAAGTTCATGAGAGAACAACCGGTCCGGAGATCTGGGAAGATACGGACGGCAAGGTTGATATTTTTGTCGCTGGTGTCGGCACCGGCGGAACCATCACCGGAACCGGAAGATATTTAAAGAAGCAGAATCCGGACGTGAAGGTCGTTGCGGTGGAACCGGCAAGTTCTCCGGTACTGAGCCAGGGCAAGGCAGGATCCCACAAGATCCAGGGAATCGGAGCCGGATTTGTTCCGGATGTTCTCGACACGAAGATCTATGATGAGATCATCTCTGTGGAGAATGATGATGCGTTTGCGGCAGGAAAGTTAGTTGGAAAGAAGGAAGGAGTCCTCGTGGGAATTTCCTCTGGTGCGGCGATCTGGGCAGCGATCGAACTTGCGAAGAGACCGGAAAATGCAGGAAAGACGATCGTGGCACTGCTTCCGGATACCGGAGACAGATACCTTTCCACACCATTGTTTGCGGACTAAGGAAAGAAAAAGCAGATAAAAATATATGAGAAAGACTGCGGGTCCATATCGGTTGATATGTGGATCGGCAGTCTTTTTATGCAACAGGAAATGCCGGGGAATTCCCTGCTACATAAAAGGCATTAACGTGCTAAAGATGCGCACTCGCGCGAAGATGTAGATTGCCGCACGCGACCGCGCGAGGCGCGAGAATGTGCCAAGCACATTCTTTTTATACAATGGAAAGTTCCAAATGTGCAGGGCATACTCTTTGCGTTTTTGACAGAGGATCTTGAAGCAGAGGTAAATAAATTCTATAAAATGATAATAATTACTATTATTGACATTTGAGACAAAGTATGTTAGAATACAACCATAAACAAGACGATACACAACAAAAAAGACGACCGTCAGACAGAAACGGTAAATTACAGGAACGGAAAGAATCATTTTGCAAAAAGAAGGGAAAACAATAAGAAAACAAGAATCAGAAAGGAGTTCAACACTATGAGCAGATATGCAGGAACAAAAACAGAAAAGAACCTCGAGGCAGCATTCTCCGGTGAATCCCAGGCGAGAAACAAATATACCTACTTTGCATCCGTAGCAAAGAAGGAGGGATACGAGCAGATCGCGGCTTTATTCTTAAAGACAGCTGACAACGAGAAAGAGCACGCGAAGATGTGGTTCAAGGAGTTAGATGGAATCAGCGATACCGCTGCAAACCTTGCGGCAGCCGCAGCAGGGGAGAACTACGAGTGGACCGATATGTACGAGGATTTTGCGAAGACCGCCGATGAGGAAGGTTTCCATGCTCTCGCAGCAAAATTCCGTATGGTAGGCGAGATCGAGAAGCACCATGAGGAGCGCTACCGTGCCCTTCTTAAAAATGTGGAGACAGCTTCTGTATTCGAAAAGAGTGAAGTAAAGGTATGGGAGTGCCGCAACTGCGGGCATATCATGATCGGAACAAAGGCACCGCAGGTATGTCCGGTCTGCAGCCATCCACAGAGCTATTTTGAAGTTCGCGAAGAAAATTATTAAGTCATATGCTTACGTTACGGCGCTGTTCTATTTCATTGCCTGCTGAATGAAAAGCATCGAAAAGAAGGGGCTGTCGCACTAACAAATATTTTTTGCTGGGCGGCAGCCCTGCTTTATGCCCAAAT
>NZ_QUJB01000007.1:155930-156188 GCF_003480435.1 Clostridium sp. AM30-24
CAAATATTTTTTGCTGGGCGGCAGCCCTGCTTTATGCCCAAATGGGGGCGAAATCGGTTGTGATTTCGCCCTCATCCCTTATAAACACAGTTCATTCCCAGACATCCCTTTCGGCATGCCTGAGTTCAGAAAGGTCCATTTCCTCCACAAAGGCACTTACCAGACGAACTGGATCATCAGATGGAATAGAAATCTCTAAATCCAGCGGAAGTTTGATTTGATAATACAGCGAAAATGAGGTATAATCCCTCTGTATTA
>NZ_QUJB01000070.1 GCF_003480435.1 Clostridium sp. AM30-24
CTTCTTTGCGAACTAGACAAACTGTTGATGTGAGAAAACTTCCAATTTATCGATGCCAAAAGGACAAAACAGTATATCGCGGAGGCGATGGCATGAATAAATTCTACGATTTATTAAAATATATTATCTATGCGAGTTTCTACGTGATTGTGATTAAAACGGGTATGGATTTCTATGAGTATAAGCGCTTTCCGAAACTATACGAACCGAATTCTGCACCGTGGTATACGGAAGCGTTACTGTATTGCGTCGCTTCTTCTGCGGTGATCATCGTATGTTTCGCGCTTAGAGTAATCATAAAGCGAAAGATGAAGAAGGGGTGAGTCATATGTTTATGCTGTTTGAGTTTATGTTTCCAATTATCTTCGTAATGGTTTTCGGCATGATCATCTTCCAGTTTGTGACAGGAATCGGAACATGGCATAAAAACAATCAGTCACCGCGTTTGTCGGTGAGCGCAACTGTAGTTGCAAAGCGAGAAAACGTATCGCATCACAGCCACCCAAATGGAGGTGATCCATCTGGTGCGCATGGGTATCATACGACCTCGAGTACCAGTTACTATGTAACATTTCAGGTGGAGAGCGGTGATCGGATGGAATTGCAGGTTTCCGGTAGGGAATATGGAATGCTGGCAGAAGGAGACATTGGGAAACTTACTTTTCAAGGGACGAGATATCTATCATTTGAGCGTGTGTGATGGTAGTGTCAAATAATCTATGAAAAACTGAGTCAAATAAAAGGCTCAATTGAAGGATACCTTTATTATTCGGCGCGGTGGAACGGAAATCATCATACAGGAAGGTAAACTGCTGAATCGGGAGATACTGTCCAGTGGTACAGCAGAAGGAATTGAGACCATTAGGGCAGCTAACATCAAGAAAAGGGGAACATAAAAAGGCAGAGCATTGCTAATGTTGCAATGTTCTGCTTTTTATGTTTGTGTTAGGCTTTGCTGGCAGTAGTCTACCAGAATTTTTCATTACAGTGTTTTGCT
>NZ_QUJB01000071.1 GCF_003480435.1 Clostridium sp. AM30-24
TGTGGGTTGGGTGCCAGGATCGTGATTCCCTTCTCGCCTTTTTTTACATGGCGGCTCAGGGATTCCCAGGTCCGATACCCGGCTACATACCTTGCATCAGGTCTCTGCATGAGAATTAAAATAGAATTGTTAAAGCTGTAGGAATGGAACTTAGACATGACGGTGAGGTATTCCCGATATTTACTGGACGCGAACACAGACTTGATTCCTTCTTCCAGTTTTTCGGTGAGATCTTTGATCTTTTCATCCTTGGTCTGCTTCTGGTGCTGCTCCATGGTACACCTCCACGATCAGGTCATCTTTCCCATTTCCGGCCGGGAAATGGCAGTCGATCCGCATCTCCTTGTGTCTCAATAGTTCCAGTGCGATTCTGTAATTTTCTATAAAGTCAAGTTTTCTCTGTAAGTCCATAGTGACCTCCGTATTATAAATTTTTATGGGATCCGGCATCCTATCGGATATGCCGGGATTCCCTTGATATGCCTGGCAGTTTCTCCCGTTCCTCGGTGATAGTGCCGGCGATTTTAAGATTCCTGCCATCAAACTCATAAACATTATCAGAAAGACGGTCGATGGGCTCAACCGATTCTTCATTGATCTGACGTACTGTTTTCTGCATATCTTCAAGCAGCAACGGGATATGTTTCGGTACTATAAGGACTTCATGGACCGATGACGGTAGAATATAATAATCATCACCCATAAGCTCATGAACCGTCTGTAATACCTCAGGGCATGCGATCATGGCCGCACCATCATGTCTCTCTTTATTTGTAAGAACAAACATCGGCGATTCAGTGGATGAGGGCATAAGAGCACTGGTGATTTCCGGATCACCGTCCCGCTCAACGACATCGCTAAACAGTATTTCCTCCAAATTTTTGAACACCATATTCTTAGCCGTATTCTTCTTGGCCTCTTTTAATACCTCTTCTTTTGTCATGTGGAT
>NZ_QUJB01000072.1 GCF_003480435.1 Clostridium sp. AM30-24
ATCACGATCCTGGCACCCAACCCACATAGGCTGACGAAAGAGGTCACGGTCATTAACCCAGAGACCGGGCAGCCAAAGCTTGACGCAGACGGAAAGCAGATGACGGAGCAGAAGCAGATCACCTATGCATCCTTCCGTCCAATCACGATTTTCGATGTTTCCCAGACCGAGGGAGAGCCACTTCCTGAACTTGTCACAGAACTGAAAAAGAAAGCCCTAAACTATCCACTTCTCATGAACATCATTAAAAGCACCTCGCCCGTCCCGATCCGCTTTGAATCCTGGGAAGGATTGGCTAAGGGATACTATAACCGTACGAGTGATGAAATCGTTATCAAAGACGGGATGTCCGAGAGCCAGACACTAAAGACCGCTCTCCATGAAACCGCCCACAGCATTCTCCATGCAGACAAGAAAAATCCAAAGGATCCAGCCACAAAGGAAATCGAGGCGGAGAGCGTGGCGTTCATTGTCTGTAATCATTTCGGAATCGACACATCCGATTATTCTTTTGCATATCTCGCCAGTTGGAGCAGTTCGAAAGAACTTCCAGAGCTTCGGGCATCTTTAAAAACGATCCAGACAACGGCCCATGATCTCATCGACCGGATGGACGAGCAGATCCAGAGACACATGGAGATTCAGCGGCAACCTGAGACAATCGGAACTGAGATTCAAAATACCCAGGAAATTCACCACAGTAGGAGATAGAACATGACAGAACTTGAATTATTACAACAGAAGCATCGGGAAGATGCAGCCGCAAGAAGGGAACAGTTTAAGGAACGGAAACGGAGAGCACACAGACTGATCGAGCGTGGAGCCATGCTTGAGAGTGCCATAAAAGATATCTGCCCACCAGAATCCCTAACAGATAAGCAGATGGAGCAGATCATCTATTTTGCGATCCAGAA
>NZ_QUJB01000073.1 GCF_003480435.1 Clostridium sp. AM30-24
ATCACGATTTTCGATGTTTCCCAGACCGAGGGAGAGCCACTTCCTGAACTTGTCACAGAACTGAAAAAGAAAGCCCTAAACTATCCACTTCTCATGAACATCATTAAAAGCACCTCGCCCGTCCCGATCCGCTTTGAATCCTGGGAAGGATTGGCTAAGGGATACTATAACCGTACGAGTGATGAAATCGTTATCAAAGACGGGATGTCCGAGAGCCAGACACTAAAGACCGCTCTCCATGAAACCGCCCACAGCATTCTCCATGCAGACAAGAAAAATCTAAAGGATCCAGCCACAAAGGAAATTGAGGCGGAGAGCGTGGCGTTCATCGTCTGTAATCATTTTGGAATCGACACATCCGATTATTCGTTTGCATATCTCGCCAGTTGGAGCAGTTCGAAAGAACTTCCAGAGCTTCGGGCATCTTTAAAAACGATCCAGACAACGGCCCATGATCTCATCGACCGGATGGACGAGCAGATCCAGAGACACATGGAGATTCAGCGGCAACCTGAGACAATCGGAACTGAGATTCAAAATACCCAGGAAATTCACCACAGTAGGAGATAACATATGACAGAACTTGAATTACTACAACAGAAGCATCGGAAAGATGCAGCTGCAAGAAGAGAACAGTTTAAGGAACGGAAACGGAGAGCACACAGACTGATCGAGCGTGGAGCCATGCTTGAGAGTGCCGTGAAAGATATCTGTCCACCAGAATCCCTAACGGATAAGCAGATGGAGCAGATCATCTATTTTGCGATCCAGAACCCGGAGACGATTGCATTTATTATCGAGAAGGGACGCGAAAATCCCTTCTAAATTTTAAGGAAGAAGGGCGCACTTATTACCGACCCTGGCGGGACGGTGTGCGGTCCTTCGGACAACCGGCAGGAGCCGGAA
>NZ_QUJB01000074.1 GCF_003480435.1 Clostridium sp. AM30-24
GCTCTAAAAAACTACCGCTTTCCTCGGCGGCTCTGGTTTGCGGATATACTGGCTTGCTCCACCAATATAGCGATTGCGGCGGCGTGTTCTGCCCGCTGTTCACCACTACAACGGTGAAAAGGGGGCGTTTTGGCAAACGCAGCGGAAATTTTTTGTTTTCCCTGTCTGCTCCCTACAACAATCCGGCGGTGTGGTTTGCCAAAGATTTTTGAAAATGGGCGCAAAAAAAGCAGTAAACCTTTTCAAGATTTACTGCTTATCTGCCGCTGTGATGGGCGGCGGTATTAAATTGTCAGCCGTTTTTCAAATGGAATTTATCTGCAATCGCTTTCTTTCCGCTTTCCAATTCCTTTTCTGTAATCTTCCATAATCCTAACGCAATGATCTGCTATCTTTTGCATTCCGAGTTCTTCAAAAAAGGAAATTTGTATTTTCATCAGTTCTTCACAAACAGTCAACTTCTGCTCATCCATATTGCTAATAGCAAGCCATGGGAACGCTTTATATTTCTTAGTGTCCCCAATGAGAAAATTGTACCCTATCAACTCATTTTCACGGAAAACGAAATAGAATTGTGGGCCTGAACCTGGAACTGACTTTTCCATAATTTGCTGCATTGTTCTCACGCCGCCGTATGCCGGAAAAAAACCTATTCGCTCAAGAGCATTTAATATGTCAATCCTTTTATCTGTGGGTATGTCTCTATAATTGATAATCTGTTCCATTTGCTCTACCCTCATTGAAGTTTAATTTGTCAGGCTCTAATTATACAACTTTTCTGTTTAGCGGTCAAAGCGGAACTTCAACAGGCTTTCTATCAGTTGCCTGACGATATGCTCCTGCATATCCGTGTTAATCTGTCCGTCCATTTTCGCACAAGAGCGGATATATCC
>NZ_QUJB01000075.1:0-349 GCF_003480435.1 Clostridium sp. AM30-24
TGTGGGTTGGGTGCCAGGATCGTGATTCCCTTCTCGCCTTTCTTTACATGGCGGTTCAGGGATTCCCATGTCCGATACCCGGCAACATACCTTGCATCGGGTTTCTGCATGAGAATTAAAATAGAATTGTTAAAGCTGTAGGAATGGAACTTAGACATGACGGTGAGGTATTCCCGGTATTTACTGGACGCGAACACAGACTTGATTCCTTCTTCCAGTTTTTCGGTGAGTTCTTTGATCTTTTCATCCTTGGTCTGCTTCTGGTGCTGCTCCATGGTACACCTCCACGATCAGGTCATCTTTCCCATTTCCGGCCAGGAAATGGCAGTCGATCCGCATCTCCTTGTGT
>NZ_QUJB01000075.1:359-871 GCF_003480435.1 Clostridium sp. AM30-24
ATGGTAGTCGATCCGCATCTCCTTGTGTTTCAGTAATTCCAGTGCGGTTCTGTAATTTTCTATAAAGTCAAGTTTTCTCTGTAAGTCCATAGTGACCTCCGTAATATATAAATTTTTATGGGATCCGGCATCCTATCGGATATGCCGGGATTCCCTCGGTATGCCTGGCAGCTTCTCCCGTTCCTCGGTGATAGTGCCGGCAATTTTAAGATTCCTGCCATCAAACTCATAAACGTTATCAGAAAGACGGTCGATGGGCTCAACCGATTCTTCATTGATCTGACGTACTGTTTTCTGCATATCTTCAAGCAGCAACGGGATATGTTTCGGTACTATGATGACTTCATGAATCGATGATGGAAGAATATAGTAATCATCACCTATAAGTCCATGAACCGTTTGTAATACCTCAGGACATGCGATCATGGCCGCACCATCATGTCTCTCTTTATTTGTAAGAACAAACATCGGCGATTCGATGGGTGAGGGCATAAGGGCACTGGTAATCTCTG
>NZ_QUJB01000076.1 GCF_003480435.1 Clostridium sp. AM30-24
GCAAGTGCCTGTTAAAGTTCCATATCCTGTTGTTTGTGTTTCGTCTGTGCCGGGACAGTTCTTTGTGCTTTTTTCTCGTCAGCCTTATCCTGCAAGACTTCCTTGATAGGCTGCTTCTTGGGCGGCTCTTTGCTTTCTTCTGTGCCGGGTGTAGCTTTCCGTACCCAGTAGCGGATGTCCCGCAACTTCTTCAAATCAGCCTGTACCTCGGTCAAAGGTTCTTTCAGCTCTGCGATTTCGCTGAGAAGTTTTTCCTGCTCCTCTTGCAGCTCATTTTGGGTACTGTCCTTATCGTCCGGGTGCTTGGCAAGGTAGGCGGCGGCTTTCTCATACCGGGCAACCTCCGAGTGTTCCTGTTTGAATTTCTCCTTTGTTTTCTTAAAAAATATCTTCTGGTACTTCTCATAGACAGGCTTACATTCCTTGCAGTCTGTCCGGCTGGCAAGAATCCCGTCAATCACTTTGCTTCGGGCTTCCTTTGGCTTCATCTGATTGCGGTAATCTGCGGCTGATTTCCCGGAAGATTCCAGAAATGCTTCTAAGTCCTCCACAGTGGAAAGCCCCTTTTGCTGGAGATAGGACAGGGCTTCGCTGACTGCCTTTAAGTCCTGTGAAGTCCCCCGATTTTGTCCAGACCTCGTCCAGTCCTTCCGTTCTTCCTTTCGTATCTCCATATATTTCATCAGTAGATTGGGAAGAAGTGTCGCTTCCTCCGCCGCCTTTTGTGCAAGCAGTTCTTTCCGTTTTTCTCCCAGCTCGGTAATCCAGCCTTTGAGGTTTTGGATAAGCTGCCGGATGGACTTCATCAGGCGGTTGGCGGCTCTGATTTCCCGGTTCAGGTTGCCGATGTTCGTCTGGATACCCCGCTTT
>NZ_QUJB01000077.1:0-396 GCF_003480435.1 Clostridium sp. AM30-24
TCACAGCTTCAAATACATTCAAATCTATCCCTCCTTGAAAACAAAAAAGCACCTGACATTCTCTGATTGAAAATGGCAAGTGCCTGTTAAAGTTCCATATCCTGTTGTTTGTGTTTCGTCTGTGCCGGGACAGTTCTTTGTGCTTTTTTCTCGTCAGCCTTATCCTGCAAGACTTCCTTGATAGGCTGCTTCTTGGGCGGCTCTTTGCTTTCTTCTGTGCCGGGTGTAGCTTTCCGTACCCAGTAGCGGATGTCCCGCAACTTCTTCAAATCAGCCTGTACCTCGGTCAAAGGTTCTTTCAGCTCTGCGATTTCGCTGAGAAGTTTTTCCTGCTCCTCTTGCAGCTCATTTTGGGTACTGTCCTTATCGTCCGGGTGCTTGGCAAGGTAGGCGGCG
>NZ_QUJB01000077.1:406-750 GCF_003480435.1 Clostridium sp. AM30-24
TTTTGGGTACTGTCCTTATCGTCCGGGTGCTTGGCAAGGTAGGCGGCGGCTTTCTCATACCGGGCAACCTCCGAGTGTTCCTGTTTGAATTTCTCCTTTGTTTTCTTAAAAAATATCTTCTGGTACTTCTCATAGACAGCCTTACATTCTTTGCAGTCTGTCCGGCTGGCAAGAATCCCGTCAATCACTTTGCTTCGGGCTTCCTTTGGCTTCATCTGATTGCGGTAATCTGCGGCTGATTTCCCGGAAGATTCCAGAAATGCTTCTAAGTCCTCCACAGTGGAAAGCCCCTTTTGCTGGAGATAGGACAGGGCTTCGCTGACTGCCTTTAAGTCCTGTGAAGT
>NZ_QUJB01000078.1 GCF_003480435.1 Clostridium sp. AM30-24
TATCAGTTTTTAACGTTTACACAAAACTTGAAACGGTCTCCCACGGAGGAACAGAACCGTGCAAAGCAACTGTGCTGGGAGTACAACCGCACCGCTCCCAACGAACAGGAAAAGCGGCGCAGCATCCTGCAGACCCTGCTGGGCACATGCTCTCCCATGACCGGCATTCAGCCGGACTTCCACTGTGACTATGGCTTCAACATCCATACCCACGGCTTGGCGGTCATCAACTATAACTGTGTCATTCTGGATACCTCTCCGGTAAACATCGGAGCAGGTGCCTTTATTGCCCCCGGCGTATGCCTTGCCTGCTCCGGTCATGCCATCGACCCGGAGCAGCGCAGCCATGGCATTGGCACCTCAGCACCTATTACGCTGGAGGAAAACGTCTGGATCGGTGCAAATTCCACCGTCTGCGGCGGTGTTACCATCGGGGCAGGCTCGGTTATCGGGGCGGGAAGCGTCGTCACCCATGACATTCCCGCCGGTGTCATCGCTGCAGGGGTGCCCTGCAAGGTGATCCGCCCCATTACCGAAAAAGATAAGTTCAAGCCGGAGGATATTCTGTTCTGAGAAATTCAGATCGGAAACGCTGAAAAAACATACGCACAAGCTCTCCGGGGACATTTTTGTTTTTCGCCATGCTTTTCTGCGGGGAGAAGGCATGGTATACTGGGAACGACAATTCGAAATTTGTGGAGGAGAATATTTATGTGTTTTGTATGTGACAGGA
>NZ_QUJB01000079.1 GCF_003480435.1 Clostridium sp. AM30-24
AGAGTAGCGAAAGTAACTGTCATGATAGATTACCAGACTGTTGTGATTACAGTCGCGGAGGGTTCCGGTATGATAGATGACCCGATCCGGATGTTCTGCCAACATATATTGAATTAAGTCGGCCTGCTTTGCAAGCCGCATATCGTTTTCTGTAAATTTTATGTATGAACTCATAAATAAGCTCCAATCATTTTTGTATTTGAGAAGGTAGAGGAAAGATTTTCTTATAGATATTATGTAAGATCTGAGAAAAAAAGTGCCATAAAATTACAAAAAAGTAAAAATATTTTTCAAGAATAATAAAGCTATACTACTGAGAGTACCATATAGAACAGTACACCATCTTATGATGGAATGTATGATACTGAGAGTAACCAACTGAGAGTGAACCACTTAGAAGAGGATTCCCTTAGAAAGAGGAATACCTTAGAGATTCCACCTTAGAAGGAGAAATATCTTAGAGATTCCATCTTAGAACAGATACCTTAGTGTACCGGCTGAGACACTTAGAATTGAGGCACTTAGCTTTCATCCCTTAGGGTATCCAAGCGGTGAGCAGGCAAGGGATACTTGACGCGAACAAAACCAAGCTTCTAAGAAAATAACCAAGTGCTGAGTATCCATGCGTGGAAAAGATCCTTGGGTTATTCATGCGTCCAGTTTTGTGTAACTCACCGCAACTCCTAAGCATCATCTAAGGAATGAAATCTAAGTATCCAAGC
>NZ_QUJB01000008.1 GCF_003480435.1 Clostridium sp. AM30-24
TATCAGTTTTTAACGTTTACACAAAACTTGAAACGGTCTCCGTACGTCGAGTATAACTATCGCCCGCACAGCTACAATGGCTATGCAACGCCTCATGAAGCACGAGTCAACGTATAACTGCCCGGATCTTTTTTAGCCACAAGTGTTACAAAAACACTTGACCACAACACAGGCAATAAGAAATGGGGTCACTTTTGAAGAGATTTTAGCGCTTGTAGGGTAACTAACATCTAACAATCCCTTTGAACCATATCCCCTCGATTTCTTTTGTACTCTATATCGTTCCTCCTGTTAAAATTATTATACCCTATCGATTACCAATTATAAATGTTTTTCGAGCATACGTTCTTTTTTGTGAGGCATATATCCAAACCTCTTAGTTATCTTGATCTATCTCTTAGTCTTAAGTCTTCTTAAGCAAAAATATCTTCTCCAAACCTATCAGAAAATAGATTTTAGAGAAGATATTCTTTAGGAAACTATCACGCCATCCCATGTGCAGGCCGTATGTTTGCTTTATTTTCTGCAGTTCCTGTCTCTTGGCATAAATCCTTTATTTTGTTTTCTGCCTTTCTTGAAGTCTTATCTACGACATACGCAGCAGCTGCACCTGCCGCCATCCCGGCTCCAACAGAGACTGGTCCTAAAACTGGTGCAGTTACAATAGTTACCACATCACTGGTAAACTTTGCAGTCGCTGCAGTACCTGCTCCTCTTATTCCTTCTTTTGCAACATCCAGACCTGCTTCTCCTAAAGTTTTCTCTTTTTTCATGACAGGTTTAATATTTTTTGCAACCTCCATTCCTGCGGATATTGCACCTCCCATTTTGGCAGTCTGTCCTGCTTGCTCAGCTAAAACTTTGGCATTTTTTACAACTGCTTTTGCTCCGCCTTCCACACCTTTTGTTGCCAATGCTTTCGTGGCTATTACTTCTGTTTCTCCTGATGTTATTCCGGAGTTCGTCATCTTTTGTGTGATTTTCTTTCCATGTACAAACTTCTTCGCAGTTGATTTTCCATATTGTTGACAAGTTTCATTTGTTCCCACTAGCTGCGTACCTTTATACTGCCCCTTACTGACTCTATTTACTATCTCATTCATGCCGCTTTTGCTGGTTACATTTTTAAGCTGCTCTCTGCCAATCACTTTTCCATTTTTGTTAAGTGTTAAGAGATCATCGCGTACTGCCGTCGTTGACTTCGCGAGAATTTTTTTTTGCCCTTTAGCAATATTTACAGGATTATAATTATATTGGTCACAACGCATTTGTTCAAATACATGACCTTTTAGGTTTTTGTTACCACCGGCTCGTTTTAATGCCTGCCCCCCTACTTTGGCTTCATATGCGCTGCGCGCTGTCGCCGCTGTAGTTCCCATCGCTACGGATTTTCTTTCTTTTTTATCTTCCTTTTCTTTTATTTCTTCTTCCATTTTACTTTTATTCTTCGGTTGAAAAAGACTCATTTTCTTCCCTCCACTCCTCATAACTCATGAGATCATTGTGTGCTGTTCTAAGAACATAAAGTAAAACTAATCCATCATCAAGTAAACCAACAACAGGAATAGCATCTGGAATTAAGTCTATAGGACTAACCAAATAAAGCAAACCTGCTATAATTACAATCACGGTTGCCAGCGGAATCTCTCTATAATTTCCCCTTGAATAATCAAGAATTAAATTGCATAAAACAGGAATATCCGCAAATACTGTAGAAAGCGGTTCTGGAAGATTCTGTAGTTTACGGCAAAGTTTCTCAACTTTATCAATCAGTTCTTGTGCCTTGTCCTCATCCTCTGCAATGGCTCTTGCCTCATCAGATCTGTCACTTACGGCCTTTTTTACAGCCTTTTGATCAATTCCCTCATCTTTAAGTTCTTTCAGTAATATTTTTTCACTTTCATCCTTTGAACCGTGTTTATGGATAAACCATTTCTTCATTTTTTTATGCTCTCCTTCTTTTTCTTTTTTTCAACTCTTTTGCCAAAAAATACATTGCTAATCCTACCCATATATTTTTAGTGGGTCTCATGCTCATTCCTACATCTCCTCCCTAAGCTCAATTGCTCTGTGAAATACTCTGTCTTTTCACAACACTTGTATTTTCTATAAACAAACTGTAATCTTTTGTGATTGGTAAATAATATCGTAATTATTATACTATAATTATAACTATTTTACAACGATAAATCCCACTATAATTATGACAATCACAAGCAATAAGGGAGTATTTCATCATGTTTGACGTTCTTCAGAGAATCACCGATTTGCGCTTAGCCAGAAACTGGTCTGAATATCAGTTATCAGTCCGTTCAGGTCTTCCGCAATCTACTATTTCTTCCTGGTACCGTAAAAAAATGCTACCCACGATTCCATCTTTACAAAAAATTTGTGATGCTTTTGACCTGTCTCTTGCGCAATTTTTTGCTGTAGAAAACTGTACTGAGCTTACTGATGATCAGCTGTCCTTAATCAAACAGTGGGAGTTATTAACTGCTGAGCAAAAGCAGGCTATCTTAAATCTGATTCATTCTATCATCTTTCTATAATTCGTTTTATTTCTATTCTGTAATCAGCAAAACATCTTTCTATTCCTGCTGATTTACGGTATACTAAACCATGCGCGCATTTTCCTGCGCCGGTCTGAACCTCAATTTACCAGAAAAGATAGAAAGGACACGTACATGACAAATTCCTCCCCCTTCACAAGACTCCAGAAGTTCCGTCTTCTGTCCCTGATCCCCCTCTATTTTATGATCGTCGGCCTGTTTTTACAGCCTATCACGGAAATTCTCCCGGGTCTCTGGACGCTGATCAGGGAGCCGGACTTTCTGATCACGGACTATTTTCTGATCGGCGGCATCGGAACTTCCTTTATCAACGCCGGTCTGCTGACACTTTTATGTATCTGGACCATCTATTTTCTCGATATGGAGATGGACGGACATACGATCACATCCAGCTGCCTGATGTTCGGGTTTTCCCTGTTTGGAAAGAATCTTCTGAATATCTGGGCGATCCTGCTCGGTGTATACCTCTACTCCCACTACCACAAGAAACACATGTCCAGCTACATTTACATCGGTTTTTACGGCACCAGCCTGTCCCCGATCATCACGCAGATCATGTATATCTCACACCTGCCTTACGCAGTCCGGCTCATCACAAGTCTCGCAGTCGGACTCATCATCGGCTTCGTGCTACCGCCGTTATCCACCCATGTTCATTATTCCCACAAAGGATACTCCCTCTATAATGTAGGTTTTTCCGCCGGGATCATCGCCACCGTCGTGGTCTCCGTGCTGAAGTCCTTCGGCATCACCACTGAGTCCCGCCTGATCTGGTCAGAAGGCAACAACCAGCTGCTCTTTGCTATCCTCGGCGGCCTCTTTGCTGCCATGATCCTCGCGGCGTTTCTCTTTGGAGGGAAGGAGGTCAGCGCGTCCTACCGGAATATCCTGTCCTGCTCCGGAATCGGCGGAACCGATTATCTCCGGGACAACGGGGGAGCGGCAACGATCCTCAACATGGCCATCAACGGCCTCTTTGCCACGATCTTTGTCCTCGGAGTCGGGGGTGAACTGAACGGACCGACGATCGGCGGAATCTTTACGATCGTTGGCTTTTCCGCCACAGGAAAACATATCCGGAACATCGCCCCAATCATGTTCGGTGTGCTTTTCGCAAGCTTTACAAAACATTGGACCATCAATTCTCCGTCGCCGATCCTGGCACTTTTATTTTCGACAACACTGGCGCCGATTGCCGGGGAATTCGGAGTCTTCATGGGGCTTCTCGCAGGTTTTCTTCACTCCTCTGTCGCCCTGAATGTCGGAATTGTATATGGTGGCATGAATTTATATAATAATGGATTTGCTGGTGGAATTGTAGCAATTTTCATGGTTCCGGTGATCCACTCGATCATGGACCGGAGAGCGCGGGCGAAGGAGGATGTTTCCCTGTAAGGAAATTTCGATGGCAGCCATTTGATATTTTCATAGGTGGAAACAAAGTAACCACTGTATACTTCGAATCTCCTGCCCTCAACACCGTTCCTGCGAACGATACAGACTGTAATAGGATCTTATATAGAAATGACAATAAATAACAAGCAATCGAAAATAACCCCTGCATTTTCATCAGAAAATGCTTTCAAAAACAACAACCGATCCATCCATCTTCGCCTGCTCGCCTGGATTCCGGCACTCTTTGTCGCCGCCGCGATCTTCTGGTTCTCCTCAAAGCCGGCTGTCGAATCCACGGAAATGAGCGATTCCGTGAGCCGACTGATCCTGCTGATCGGGACGAAATTCGGCTTTTTCCGCGGGGATCCGACGCAATATGCCGATCTCATCGAACTCATGAGTTTCCCGGTGCGGAAAACCGCCCACATGACAGAATATCTGGTCTTTTACGGAACGGTCCGCTTTGGACTCCATTTTTCGTACCGGACGCCAATGATCCGGCGCCGCCTTTTCGCTGCTTTCGCGATCGTGTTCTGTTACGCCTGCACGGATGAATTTCACCAACTCTTCGTTCCCGGACGTGCCGGACGATTTACGGATGTGATGATCGACTGTTTTCTCGTCCTCGTTGTCACCGTCATTTGTTTCACGCCATCGCAAACAGAACCAGTAGGAAAAATCTGACTCTGTCCGATAATCCAGGGAAAAAATCCGCATATAAATAACAAAAATCCCTGGCTATGGCTTTCTCACCATAGTCAGGGATTTTTTTATTTCAGAAATTTTATACGATACTGTTTTTTCTCGCTGCGCCAAACACACAGTTGTTTACAGCATCGGCACAACCACATTCCCCCAGAACCAGCTCACCGGCATGACGAGCACCATGGCCGGGATCATGTCTGCAACCGGGAAGTTGTGGATCTTTGCGATGCGAAAACCTGTGGCCAGAAGAAGGAAACCGCCGCAGGCCTTGAAGTCCGCGATCATATCCGGTGTGGTAAGCGGAAAGATGAACTTCGCCGCAGCGAAGATTGCGAGAAAGATCACGCACTGTGGGATCGCAACAGCCGCAACCACCATTCCCAGGGTTCCTCCAAAGATCATCGCAGTAAAGAAATCCAGGATGGACTTGGAGATGAGGATCGTGTGGTCACCGCTCATTCCGGAGTCCAGGGAACCATAGATTCCCGTTCCGCTGGCACAGAACAGCACGATGATCGTCACGAGCATCGTCATATACTCTTCTCTGGACATGGACGCATTCTTATTCGGGAAGATCTTTCCGACCGGCTTCTCCATGCACGCCGCGCCGCTGTTGATGATCCCGCCGAGATTCACCGCCAGTCCAAACGCGGTCCCAATGATCACCGCAAAGATAACAGCGGGCATATTTTTCATAAGGCCGATGGAACTTACGCCCATTCCCATGGAGCAGACACCAAATATCTTCGTGAGCTCTGAATTGATCCTTGTGGGCAGCTTATGCCCAAATAAAGCCCCGACCACACCGCCGATGGCGACGGACAGGGCATTGATGATAATTCCTACTGGCATACATCCTTCTCCTTTGCAAAAAGGAATGTGCCTTGGCACATTCAGACATCTCGCGCGGTTGCTTGCGACAACCTACATCTTTGCGCGATCAGCACAAACAACTGCGGTGCAAGGGAAGCCCTGCACCGCAGAGAATCAACGGTTTGTGATTCAATTTTAGCACAAATCTTAGCGTAATGTAAACGCTTCACTTCACAAAAGCATATTGTAATATTTTATTATCCTATTTGTCATATGCTCTGTGCCTTCCTGAACAAACCTTTTTGCATGCCGATGATCTGCCAGCCCGAAAGTTCAGATTCATGTCAGTCCCAGACATCTTGCGACCTTTTTTCTGCTGCTCTTAGATTCCATGCACCGCGTCACACATAGACTTCACATACTCTTTCACATACGGAACCGCATCTTTTCCATACGTTCCGCAGAGCTTCACAATCGCGGAACCAACGATGGCACCATCGGAGAGACCTGCCATCTTCTTTGCCTGCTCCGGTGTGGAGATTCCGAAGCCGACCGCACACGGGATATCTTTCGCCTTTTTCACGAGCTTCACCATCGCTCCGATATCCGTTGTGATCTCGCTTCTCGTTCCGGTAACGCCGAGCGAAGATACGCAGTATACAAAGCCGGATGCCTCTTTCGCGATCATGCTGATTCTCTCATGGGAGGTCGGGGCAATGAGGGAGATCATGTCCATGTTATACTTCTTGCACACAACATCGAACTCCTCTTTCTCCTCATACGGAACATCCGGTAAGATGATTCCGTCCATGCCGATCTCAGACGCCTTCTTAATAAAGCGCTCTGTTCCGTAGGAGAACACAACGTTCGCGTATGTCATGAATACCATCGGAATTTGTGTATTTTTCCGAATTTTTTCAACCATTGCAAAAATTTTGTCGGTGGTCACGCCGCCGGACAGAGCGCGGGTATTGGCCGCCTGAATCACCGGTCCCTCTGCCGTCGGATCGGAGAACGGAATTCCAAGCTCGATAAGGTTTGCTCCTGCCTCTTCCATTGCGTATACAAGCTGCTCTGTGACCTCTAAAGACGGGTCACCGCAGGTGATAAACGGGATAAATGCCTTTCCATTTCCGCCTTTGAAGGCGTTTGCGATCTTACTCATGAATATCCTCCCCTCTGTATCTTGCGATTGCTGCACAGTCCTTGTCTCCTCTTCCGGAAACATTGACGACAATGATCTTATCCTTCCCCATCGTCGGTGCAAGCTTCATTGCGTATGCGATGGCATGAGCGCTCTCGATCGCCGGGATGATTCCCTCGATTCTGGAGAGATACTCGAATGTATCGACCGCCTCATCATCGGTAACTGCCACATACTGGGCCCGTCCTGTATCGTAAAGATTTGCGTGTTCCGGTCCGATTCCCGGATAGTCAAGACCTGCGGAGATGGAATATACCGGGGCGATCTGGCCGTATTCATCCTGGCAGAAATAGGACTTCATGCCATGGAAAATTCCGAGACGTCCTGTTGCGATGGTCGCCGCTGTCTCTGCCGTGTTCACGCCGCGTCCTGCTGCCTCGCAGCCGATAAGCTGAACGTCCTTATCCTCGATGAAGTTGTAGAATGCGCCGATAGCGTTGGATCCGCCGCCGACACAGGCGAGAACTGCGTCCGGAAGACGTCCCTCTTTCTCTAACATCTGCTCCTTGATCTCCTTGGAGATAACCGCCTGGAAGTCACGAACGATGGTCGGGAACGGATGCGGTCCCATACAGGAGCCGAGAACATAGTGGGTGTCCTCGATCCGGTTTGTCCACTCTCTCATTGCCTCGGAAACGGCATCCTTCAGGGTGCCTGTTCCTGTTGTCACCTCATGGACCTTCGCACCGAGAAGACGCATCTTGTATACATTTAATGCCTGACGCTTCGTGTCCTCGATTCCCATGTAGATCTCGCATTCCATGCCGAAGAGCGCTGCCGCCGTCGCTGTCGCTACGCCGTGCTGGCCTGCGCCTGTCTCGGCGATGACACGGGTCTTTCCCATCTTCTTCGCGAGAAGCACCTGACCGAGCACGTTGTTGATCTTATGGGCGCCGGTATGGTTCAAATCCTCTCTCTTTAAGTAGATTTTCGCTCCGCCGAGATCCTTTGTCATGTGCTCCGCGTAGTAGAGTCTTGACGGTCTGCCCGCGTATTCATTTAAAAGTGTTGTGAGTTCTTTCTGGAATTCCGGGTCATTTTTGTAATGGTTGTATGCCTCTTCGAGTTCCAGTACCGCATTCATAAGCGTCTCAGGAATGTACTGACCGCCATGTGCGCCAAATCTGCCTTTTGACATATTTTTTTCCTCCTCGTATAAACTGGTATATCATCGGTAACTGCCCGATCTCCGCATGATCGCGGGCTATTTTGCTTTATAAGTTCTCCCGGCAACAGGAGTTTCTGAACAGTTACTGTAATTTGCAATCTGCTGCAGGTAAAATTTTTACTATTATCTGCTGTAAAACTCTCTTACCAGCGGATAAATGTTCTTATATTTCTGATAGATCCCGTGATACTTCTCCGAAACTTCCAGATCCGGCTCCACCGTATCACAGTGTCCCTGACTCTCCAGTGTCTCGATAAATGACTTGTAATCCAGGATCACACCCTCCGCCAGGAACACCGCCGAGGCGATAGCCAGGGCCGGCAAAAGATCGGGATCCTTGTATACAAAGATCTTCTGTCCCATGACATTGCTTAAGATCCGGCACCATCGCCGTTCCCTCGCTCCGCCTCCGATCAGCGTGATCTTTGACGCCGGATGGTCAAACAGTTCCAGTCCCTGACGGATGGAAAATGCCACTCCCTCGAGGACACTCTGTGCCATATCTGCCGCCGTGGTCTCTTGAGATAACCCCAGAAAGCTTCCCCGGACGCTGCTGTCCATGATCGGGAATCTCTCACCTGTCACATAGGGCAGGAAGAACAGTCCGTGACTTCCGGGTTCCGCTTTCTCAAGAATCTCTGAGATATACCCGAAATCCGGTGCCCCGTCGGGATCCCTGGACAGGATCTTCGCGATCAGCCGGTGGACGTTTCCGCCGTTTAGGAACGGGACTACATTGATGAGCAGATCCTTCTGCATCGCCGCCAGATTGAATCCGCCGCCTTCACTCTCCATCCTTTGGTTGGATACGGCTGCCACCCAGCCGGAGGTTCCGAGGTTAATGTTGTACTCCCCCGGTGCCAGGATGCCGCTGGCAAGTGTCGTCGCTCCCGCATCCCCGGTTCCGGCATAGACCTTTGTTCCTGCCGGATAACCACTCTCCGTCGCCCCGGTCTCCGTGACCGTGCCGACACACTCATGGGCGTAAAAAAGTTTTGGGAACTTCTTAATATCGACTCCCGCCGCTCCAATCAGCTCCTCCGACCAGATCTTCTTGTCCAGATCCATGGCCCCCGCCGTGGAGCAGGCGGTCATGTCTCCGGCGAACACACTGGTAAGTCTACCTATTATATAGTCCTTCGAGCTGATGAGAAAACATGCGGTCTTCTCATAAATCTCCGGCTCATTTTCTTTTAACCACAGGATCTTCGCAAGCGGCATCGATCCGTCAAAATGGTTTCCCGTAATCTCCGCGATATACGCGTCCCCGAGAGGTACTACATTCCGCCTTGCCGCCTCTCTTATGATCTCCCGTGCCTGCTCGTCCGCCCGACCGTCGGAATAAAGGATCGCATTCCGGAGTGCTTTTCCTTCTGTCCCAACCGAGATCACATCCTGCATCTGTCCGGAGAAGATGATGGCCCCAATCTCTGCTGCCGGTATGATCTCAAGCATTTCTTTCGACAGGCTGCAGAATGCCCCGTACCACTCATCCGGATCCTGTTCCTTGAAGTTTCCCGTTTCGATGGTGTGGATCACGGAGCTTCCGGTAAAGACGGGCTCTCCATTTTCGTTCACGACCACTGCCTTGACGGCTGTCGTTCCGATATCAAAGGTTGCTGCTAACATCTATTCCCTCCCCGTTCCGTACCGTTACACAGTACTGGAGATTTTGCCAATCCTTCGCATCCTCAATTGGTAAAATCCGCTCTCAATGTTATTTTACGGTATTTTCGGTACCAAAAATCCCTACCGTGAACCATGACCCGCGCCGAGTTTTTGGAGCACAACTGCGAGAATGATGATTCCGCCGGTGATAATGTTCTGCATGAAGCTCGGCATCTGAAGGATCGTAAGTCCGTTCGCCAGAACCGCCAGAATGATGGTTCCGACTAAGGTTCCGATCACACAGGGAACACCGCTCTTTGAAACGGTGCATCCGATAAATACCGCTGCGTAGGACTGTAAGAAATATCCCTGCCCCGCTGTGGTATTCGCGGAACCTACACGAGATGCCACGAGAGCGCCTGCAAGACCTGCCATTGCCGCGCTGAGCGCAAAAGCGAGAATTCGGTAACGGAAGATCCGGATTCCTGCCGTCTCTGCCGCCTCTTTACTTCCTCCGATGGCATAAAGCTTTCTTCCGGCTGACATATGATTCATAAACATGTGGAATACGATATAAAGCATTGCCGCCACGATGGTGATAAACGGGATGCCCGCGATTTTTAAGATTCCTGGAATCGTAAACGCCTTCGGAATCCCGTTAAATACAGTCGTGCCTCCGGTAAGTCCGTAAATCACGCCGTCCAGTACGGTTCCCATGCCAAGTGTTGTAATAAAGGAAAGGATACCGAACTTTGCTACGATCACTCCGTTCACGCAGCCGACGATCAGACCGGCCACTACCGCGGCCAGAAAGCAGACCGGGATCGGAACGCCCTGAATCGATAAAAGCGCCGCGACCACGCCGCCAAGGCTCACGATGTTTCCGATGGAAAGGTCGAACTCGTTGACGGTCATAACGAAGGTCGCTCCCAGCGCCACCATTGCGAGAGGCGCTGCCTGGCGTGTTATATTAAGGAAGTTTTTCAGTGTAAAAAACGACGCAGGTCTCAGGAGTCCGAAAATTCCGATGATGACAACCAATGCCGTCACCGTTCCGTAATTCTTTAATGTTGTTCCTTTCATCTGTCGTTTTCCTCCCTCTCCGCCTCATAACAGCACGCCAGCACGTCCGCCGATTTCAGATCTTTATTCTCAAATGTCTTTCGTACTCTTCCGTATGCCATGACGGCAACCTCATCGGCAACCTCTAAAAGTTCCGTGAGATCGGATGACACATAAAGGACGGCTTTGCCCTTTTTTGCCTCTTCCTTCAGAAGCCTGTGGATCTCCTGTCGTGTTGCCACATCCACCGCCTGAGTCGGCTCATCACAAAGCCAGATCGACGGCTCCGTAAGGAGTGCCTTCGCGAAAACGACTTTCTGCTGATTTCCGCCAGACAACTCCTTTGCCGGCTGGCTCACACCAACGCATTTGATCTTTAATGCCTCTATCATGTCCATCGCCTTTTTGTCGGCCGCCCGCTTTTGAAACCAGCCGCTTTTCGTGTAGCGGTCGATGGAGGAAAGCATCATATTCTCCTCAACGGAAAACGCGGGGATCATGGCTTTTCCTCTCCGGTCTTCGCAGATAAAGGCCATTCCCTGTCGGATGGATTCTGACGGAGTCGGACGAGTCATGGTCTTTCCGTCGATCATGACCTCGCCACCCGCCAGCTTTCTCGTTCCGTAGATGCATTCCAGGAATTCTGTCCGCCCACTTCCGCAGAGGCCGAACATTCCGGTGATCAGCCCGGTCTTTACTTCCAGATCGACACCGCGGACGATTCCGTCCCCGGAGCGGATCCCGTGGACTTCCAGAGCTGTTTTTCCGATCTTTCCGTCGGCACCTGTTCCCAACAGCTCAGCTCCCTGAGTATCCGTCTTTTCTGCTTCACTACTCACTGGCTGCTTTACTCCGCCTTTACCAGATATCCTATCTGCCGCTCCGCCCTGAAGCTTCGACTCGGCATCCTTTCCCGTTTCCGCATCTTCAATGCCAGACGCAGCCTCATTTCCGCTCATCAGCCGTACCAGCTCTTTTCTGCTGGTTCCTGCCGTATCCACCGTGGACACCAACGTTCCGTTTCTCAAGACTGTGACCCGATCTGTCAGCTCCATGATCTCTTCCAGCCTGTGCGTCACATAGAGAACCGAAGTCCCCTTTGCCTTTAAGTTTCTCACAATAGAGAACAGCAGGTTCGTCTCCTTATCGGAGAGTGATGCCGTCGGCTCATCGAGGATCAAAAGCTTACAGTCACTCATCATCGCCCGGACAATCTCCACACATTTTTTCTGTGCCGGGGTCATCATGGATACCGGTCTCTTAAGGTCAAGATGGATTCCAAGCTCCGCCGCTTTCGCCGCGGCTTCCCGTTCCATCTCTTTCCATTGGATCAGCCCGCCTTTTACCGGATAGGGTCTTCCGAGACAGATATTTTCCATTCCCGTAAATGCCGGGATCAGGACGTTGTCCTGAAAGATAATGTTGATCCCCAGCTTCCGGCTCTCTTCCGGTCGGATCACCTCCGGAAGATCTTTTCCGTTCCACAGGATGTTTCCGACATCTCTCTTATAGACACCGCCGAGGATCTTGATGAACGTGGATTTTCCGGCTCCGTTCTCACCGATGAGGCCATGGACCTCCCCCTCACCGAGAGAGAAGTCCAGACCTTTTAATGCGTACACACCGTTAAATTTTTTATCTACGCTCTTTACATCCAGCAACATCCTGTTTACCTGCCTTAATTTTTGTTTCTATTCTCCGTTTTATGCCTATTCAGCGTTTTTAGTATCATGCCCGTTGAAACAGCACTTCTAAAATTTTTCGACATTTTTATCCGGATTCATTTGCTTACTGTGCATTCTCCTGTGTGATCAGCTCCGCCGGTGCGTACATCTCACCTTTTTCGATCTCTTCACCGTCAAAGTACTTCTCCATCTGCTCACAAACGATATCTGCCATTCCTTCAAAATTCTGTTTTACTGTCGCCTTTAAGTTTGTTCCATCCTTGATCATCTCGACTGCCTGCTCGTTTCCGTCAACGCCTGTGACGATGACCTCGTCACGTCCTGCCTCCTGAAGTGCCTTTGCAGCGCCGATGGCCGGTTCATCCCATGCCGCAAATACGGCTGTGATGGAATCCTTGTCCGGATTTGCCGTTAAGAGATTTGCAACGATGTCCTGCGCGTCGTTGATCGGCTGCTCTGCCGGAACGTGCTGCTCTGTGATCAGCTTGATATCCGGATATTCCTTAATAATATCGTCAAATGCCTCGCTGCGCTTTACAACGCCCGGATGCGGTCTGTGTGTCAGGGCGATCACGGTTCCCTTTCCACCCATCAGATCATCAAATAAGTACCTCACAATGAGCTCACCCATCTGGTAATTGTCGCTTGTCGCGTTGATCTGCATTCCATCGATAAATCCACTGTCGCATCCGAATACCGGGATGTCCGCGTCAAAAGCGTCCTGAAGCTGGTTTGCTACCTGGTTCGGGTCAGCGCTCACAAGGACGATCCCATCGGTTCCGGAAGAAACAACATCCTCGATCCGGCTCGCAAGCTCCGCAAAATCGTTTGCTGTATCGATCACGAATACTTCCGCGCCCTCAGCTTCCAGATCTTCCTTAATATAGCCTGCCATCTGGTTTGTCGTGACAGATGTGAGATACGGGGTCATAACGGAGATCTTTTTTCCGGCAAGCGCGCCGCCCTCTGTCTTTTCCGCCTCGGTTCCGGTCCCGGAAGCCGCCTCTGTGGCTGCGGCTTCTGTTGGCGCTGCCGTCACTGCCGTCTTCTCATCCGCCTCTGTGGAACATCCGGTAAGCAGAACTCCTGCAAGAGCTGCGGCTGCAGCAAGGCTCATGATGGTTTTCATTTTTCTCATAATCATTTCCTCCTCGTTTTTGTCGACTGCCTCTTGCGGGAATCAGTAAGGGGTAAAGCAGCACGTTGAAAATAAGTAAAAATGAATGTGCTTGGCACATTCTCGCGCCTCGCGAGGTCGCTTGCGACAATCTACATCTTCGCGCGAGTGCGCATCTTTGGCACGTTAGTGCCTTTTTATGTAACAGGGAATTCCTCGGAATTTCCTGTTACATAAAAAAAGTCCCGGACATAGTTTTCACTATGCCGGGACGAAATCTTTCGTGGTGCCACCCGATTTCACAGATCAGTCTTCCTTGAAAGCCAACTGCTCCGTGCCTACGGCACTCCCACAGTTGCCGCCTCCATTCGTAATCCGAGCTATCGCCCTACTTACTCATGCAGGCTTGGTTGTCAAATGTCTATCCAGCTTGACAACACTTTCAAACAAAAATAGCAGCTATCCCACATCGGAATATCTGCCACCAATCTGTCTCATTTCAGAGTACGGAAATCTCTTTCGATACTCTTATCCTTTAACGCAGGAATCACGGCCGCAGCTACTCGGATCTCTTTCACCTGGCGTCTCACAAACCCATTCCATAGGGAATTCCATACTGTCTTCCACCACCGACAGCTCTCTGTGATTTCATTCCGAATGTACTCTCTTTGCTCATCGACTTTTTGTTTTTAATTTTTATGGATTAAAGATTAGCACACTTCTTTCCATATGTCAATTTTATTTTCAGAATCTTTGCTATTAAAAAATCCTATATCCAGTCACTATTTTTTCCAATCATATCCGGTTCGAACAAAAATCGGCTCCTGAAAGACTTTCCAAGATCAGATCTATCATCTCTTTGTTGACAGTTTTTTCCATTTTGTAGAAACAAAAGTTACATAATTCTCATTTTTTGATTATTATGCCGAATTAAGTAAAGCGAATTTTAAAAATACTTGACTTTTTTAAGTTATGGTTTTATTCTTAAGCACATAATTTTATTAACGATCCATTCCAACTATCAAAGGCGATAACTTCTGACAAAAGTGCGCCTTTCTTTTTTACCCGGACTTCACTGTAAGATTATTGAGCAGTTTCTCCGGTTCTCCGGAAGCGACTGCCGGATACCCACCGGCACCGGAGATTCCCCACCCGGATCGTTCGTAAAAGGAAAGAGAGAGGAGAGATTCATTATGAAGAAAAAACGACTTATTGCACTTGCAGCTGCAGCCGTTATGGCAGCATCTTCCCTGGCAGGATGCGGCGGTTCCCAGACATCCTCCACGACAGCCGCCGGCTCCACTGCTGAAACAGCAGCGGCTTCCTCCAATGCGGTATCCCCGGACGCAAAGTCCACGGATCAGACACTTGGCGGCGGTATCGCGGTCGGCTCAAGTGACGGCGAGGCAGTAAAAGGCGGAACGCTTGTTGTGTCAATGCCTTCATCCCCACGCACTCTTGATCCGAAAGCCTACTCAACCATGTACGAAAACCACATTATGTACAATGTTCTCGATACCCTGTTTGTCTGGGATAAGGATTACAAAGAGGTGATCCCGAGTCTGGCAACTGATTACACTGTCAGTGATGACGGCCTGACCTACACCATCAACCTCCGTGATGATGTATACTTCCAGAAAGGTAAATTCCAGGACGGAAGAAAAATGACCGCGGATGATGTTGTATACTCTCTTGAACGAAGTAAAGAGGAGAGTACAACAGACCGTATCTGCCGTGATTTCTTCGATTACTGCGAAGCTGCAAGCCCGACACAGGTCGTTATCCATATGAAATCCGTTGCAGGACCGTTTATCTCCCAGTTAGCCGGTATCGGAAACGCGATCCTCCCGAAAGAGGAAGTTGAAGGCTGGGGAGAAGACTTCGGTTCCCACATCGTCGGCACAGGTGCTTTCACACTGGAAGAAATTGTAACCGATGAAAAAGTCACATTAAAGAAAAATGAGAATTACTGGGGCACAGAGCCGAACGTAGACGGTATTGAGTTCCGAATCATCTCCGATTCCAATCAGGCGATCAACGCAGTCCAGACCGGTGAGGTCGACATTGCGATGTATCTTCAGGGTGAAGCTATCAAGCGTGCGCAGGATGCGGACCTCTTACTTCAGGCCCCGAGTTCCGCTGTCACCTATGTCCGCTTCAATATGCAGAACGGACCGACCGCAAACGCTGATGTCAGAAAAGCACTCACAATGGCTGTCGATATTGACTCCATGGTAGCCGGTATCTATCAGTACGGAGAAGGCACAAGAGCTTATCAGCCGCTTCCGGTATACTCCTTCGCTTATGACACTGCATACAATGATCTTGTACCATCCTACGATCCGGAAGGTGCAAAGAAGCTCCTCGCGGAAGCAGGCTACCCGGACGGCTTTACCATGAGCCTTTACATTGGTTCCACTACCTATCGCGAGAAAATGGCACAGATGTTACAGTACTACTGGAGCCAGATCGGTGTAACACTTGATATCAAGTCTTCCGCCATGGCCGACTGGTCCGCAGCGGTTGTTGATTCCTGGCAGTCCGATGTTGTAAACAGCTACGGTGTAAGCTGGAACAGCGATCCGGATCCTTACGGTTTCCTCGGAAAGTTCTTCAGCTCCCAGACACTTCACGCCTCCTCCAACGCAGGCGGCTACAACGATCCGGAGATGGATGAACTCTTAAATGAAGGCTTTGGCTCCACAGACAACGCAAAGCGCGCGGAGTCCTATAAGAAAGTCATTGAGAAGGTTATGAACGAATACACCGGCATCTACTACGCATATGAGTGCCGGAACTGGGCAGTATCCCCGAAGGTACATGACGCGGTTCTCCGTGCTGACAACCAGATGTTAGTCGCAACACCATTCAACAATATCTGGGTTGAAAAATAGAATTTGACGACCAAACCGGTTTGAGTAAGCAGGGCGATTGCCCGGATTACGAAAACCGGCGGTCGCTGCGTGAGTGCTAAAGACACAAAGCAGCCGGATTTCACACATAGAAAGGGGGAGGCAAATCCTAAGTTTGTTTCCCTTTTTCTGTACACTCACAGAGATTTAACTGTTCCATTCTCTTCACATTCTTCCCGGTGAAGAGAACAGGACAGCTATGAAAGGATTGGATTTATATGGGAAAGATCATCATAAAACGATTATTGCAGACGATCCCCACACTTCTGGTCGTCGTCACACTTACCTTCTGCCTCACACGAATGCTTCCGGGCGATCCGGCAGTGGCGATCTTAGGTATCGAGGCAAATGCGGAGGACATCGAAGCTATGAGAGCCGAGATGAACCTCGACAAATCGCTCCCTGAGCAGTACGCCCTCTACCTGGGCGGACTTGTCCACGGTGACTTTGGTTACTCCTACAGCTACCGTCAGGACGTTCTTCCACTCATCACTTCCAGAATTCCAAACACATTGACCCTGACGCTGACAGCACTTCTCTTCGCTTTCATCATCGGAACCAGCGTCGGTATCATTGCTGCATTAAAGCAGAATACGATCTTCGATTACATTGTCATGGTCATCACGCTCGTAGGTGTGTCCATGCCGATCTTCTGGCTGGCACTCATGCTGGTTCTTCAGTTTTCCGTTAAAATGAATCTTCTGCCTGTTATGGGTATGGGCGATCTTTCCAAAGGCTTCGGCGATGTTGTGATCCACATGATCCTTCCCGGCTTCTGCCTCGCGACGATCCCGATGGCAACCTTTGCGAGAACCATGCGTTCCAGCATGATCGATATCATGAGCAGCGACTACATCCGATGTCTCAGAGCCCGTGGAATCAAAAAACTCAAAGTCATCCTGATCCACGGATTAAAGAATGCTCTCCCGCCACTCATCACAGTTTTAGGTCTGCAGATCGCCGGAACCTTCACCGGTGCCATCATCACCGAGGGAATCTTCTCCTGGCCGGGCATGGGAACCATGATCAACACTGCGATCAACAACCGCGATTATTCCCTGATCCAGGGTGCGGTCCTGTTCTCCGCGATCATGTTCGTCTTCTGCAACATGCTGGTCGATATCGCCTATGCGATTCTGAATCCGAAAGTTAAACTGGAAAAGGGGTGATGAGCCATGATATTATCAAAAAAGAAAAAACCTGCTGCCGCGTCCTCCGTTGTTTCCGGTGAGGCGCTTGGAATGGATGCAAATATCGCAATGCTCGTAAAAGAGCGGAACGCAAACAATGCCTGGCATAAATTAGCGAGAAACAAAACAGCCCTCGTTGGCTTCTTCATCGTAGCTTTTATGGTAGTCATCGCCGTATTTGCCCCGCTCATCGCGCCATATGACCCGAACGCGATCAACCCGATCCTGCCGTTTAATGGAATCGGCACTCCCGGACATCTTTTCGGCACAGATGACCTTGGCCGTGATATCCTGTCCCGTATCATCTACGGCTCCCGTATTTCCATGATCGTTGCCGTAGGTGCCACCATCGTCGGCGCGATCATCGGCGTCCTTATCGGACTTGCCGCCGGATATTTCGGCGGATGGATCGACGCGGTGCTCATGAGGATCATGGACGGCATGTTCTCCTTTCCATTCATCCTGTTAGCCATGATCCTGATCACCGTTCTCGGAAACGGCGTCATGAACGTCATTCTGGCCATCGGTATCGCAAGTGTACCGGGATTTGCCCGTGTCACAAGAGGCCAGGTACTGATCGTAAAGGAAGAAGAATACTGCAACGCCTGCCGCGTTGTCGGTGTTTCCCCGGTAAGACTCCTGTTCTTACATATTTTGCCGAACTGTGTATCCCAGATCATCGTTTACGCGACACTCCGTATCGCAAGTGCCATCATCTCCGAGGCATCCTTAAGCTTCTTAGGACTCGGCATCGCGCTTCCGACCGCCTCCTGGGGCAGCATTCTCCGTGTCGGCCGTGACTGTCTGACAACCGCCCCGCACGTTGCGGGAACCGCAGGCGCGTTTATCCTCGTGACCGTTATCGGTTTCAACCTGTTAGGCGATGGTATCCGTGATGTCATGGATCCGAAAATGAAACAGTAGGAGGTGCAGGTTATGAGTGAAAACGATGTTATTTTAGAAGTAAATGGATTAAAAACATATTTCTATCAGGCAAGCGGTGTTTCCAAGGCTGTCGATGGTGTAAGCTTCAGCCTGCGTCAGGGCACGACCATGGGGATCGTCGGTGAATCCGGTTCCGGAAAGAGCGTCACAAGCGCTTCCGTGATGCGGCTCATGCCGGCAAAGACCGGAAAGATCGTGGACGGCTCCATCATCTTTGACGGTGTGGACATCCGGAATCTCTCCGAAGCGCAGATGGAAAAGTTCCGCGGCGATGAGTGCTGCATGATCTTCCAGAACCCGATGACTTCCCTTGATCCGGTATTCAAGATCGGCCACCAGATGGTGGAAATGATCAGAGAGCATGAAGAGATCAGCAAAAAGGAGGCCTGGAATAAGGCTGTTGAGGCACTGAAGCTTGTCGGCATCCCGGAAGCCGAGAAACGAATGGACGCGTATCCACATGAGCTTTCCGGTGGTATGTGCCAGCGTGTCATCATCGCCATGGCTGTCTGCGGACATCCGAAGCTCATCATCGCTGATGAGCCAACGACCGCCCTCGATGTGACCGTACAGGCACAGGTTCTTGAGCTTTTAAAGGATCTCCAGAAGAAGCTCAACACAGCGATCTTACTCATCACCCACAACCTTGGCGTTGTCTGGGAGATGTGCGACACCGTCATGGTCATGTATGCAGGAAATACCGTAGAATACGCGGATACAAAGACGCTCTACAAAGAGCCGCTTCACCCGTACACCTGGGGTCTTTTAGACTCCATGCCGAAACTCAGCAGCTCCACGAAGGAGGACTTAAAGACGATCCCGGGCACACCGCCGGATCTCCGCCTTACCGGCCACTGCTGCAACTTTTATAACCGCTGTCCTTACGCGACGGAGATCTGCAGACAGCAGGTACCACCGCTTAAGGAAGTCGCTCCCGGACATTTCGTGGCATGCCACAGACAGGACGGCGAGCACAGATTAACACGAGGGGAAGTGAATGTGACATGCAAAAAAATGTAATCATGAGCGTCGATCATCTCAGTAAGGATTTCGTGATCCGCGGAAAAAAAATAGGGGAAAAGAGTAAGCTTCTCCACGCATTGAGCGATGTTTCTTTTGATATTTATGAGGGTGAAACCCTTGGCATCATCGGTGAGTCCGGATGCGGCAAATCCACACTTGGACGCTGTCTTGTAAAGCTCCATAAGCCATCCGCCGGAACGATTACCTACAATGGCAAGGATCTCTGGAATCTGCCGGTCTACGAGCGCGAGGCAGCCCGCAGGGACATCCAGATGATCTTTCAGGATCCGTATTCCTCTCTGGACCCGAGAAAAACAGCTTCCTACTCTATTGAGGAAGCGATGAAGGTCCACCACATCGGTGACACCGCAAGAGAGCGCCGCCAGAAAGCATTAGAGTATCTTCAGGAGGTCGGTCTCGACATCCAGCACATGGAGCGCTATCCCCACGAGTTCTCCGGCGGCCAGAGACAGCGTGTGAACATTGCCCGCGCCCTCTCCATGGAGCCGAAGATCATCGTCTGCGACGAGCCGGTATCCGCACTGGACGTTTCGATCCAGGCACAGGTCATCAACCTCTTCCGCCGCCTGCAGAAGCAGTTTAACCTGACATATGTGTTCATCTCCCATGACCTCGGCATCATCAAGTACATCAGCGACCGGATCATGATCATGTATCTGGGACGTGTCATGGAGTTCTACACCTCCGAGGGAATCTACGCGGATCCGAAGCACCCGTACACTAAGGCGCTTCTCTCCGCGATCCCGCCGGAAAGCCCCTTTGATAAAAAAGAACGTCTGCCCCTCACCGGCGACATCCCGAGTCCGATCGGGGATCAGGTTGGCTGCCCACTCGCAGGCCGCTGCCCGCACTGCATAGAGCGCTGTAAGAAAGAGATTCCGAAGCTCGTGGACACCGGGGACGGACATATGGTAGCATGTTTCTTATACGAATAAAATCTCACAAATATCTTGATCCTTACAATTTTTATATTTAGGAGGAGTAATACACAATGGTAGATTCTAAAAAATTAATTTCTCTCGTTGAAAAATATGAAAAACTGATCTATGACACCGCTGACCATATCTGGGCACACCCGGAGACAGGATTCCGCGAGTGGAAGACTTCCGCCTACATGGAACAGCATTTTGAGGAGCTTGGCTACACACTTACAAAAGCCGGCAACATCCCGGGATTCTATACAGATCTCGACACCGGAAAGCCGGGTCCGAAGATCGCGATCCTCGGCGAGCTGGACTCCCTGATCGTCGCAAACCACCCGTGCTGTGATCCGGAGACCCATTACGTCCACGCCTGCGGCCATCATGCCCAGTGCGCGGTTCTTCTCGGAACTGCCGCTGCCTTAAAGGAACCGGGCGCTCTCGACGGCCTTTGCGGATCCATCCGTTTCATCTCCGTTCCGGCTGAGGAGCTTATTGAGCTCGGTTACCGCGAGAGCTTAAGAAAACAGGGTATCATCAAATATTTCGGCGGGAAAGTTGAATTCATCCACCGCGGCTACTTCGACGGCGTCGACATGGCAATGATGATCCATTCCGGTAAGCTTGCGGAAGGAAAGGCACTTTCCATCAGCGATGGCTGCAACGGCTGTCTCACAAAGAATATCACCTTTAAAGGTGTATCCGCTCATGCAGGCGGCGCTCCGGAGAACGGCAGAAACGCCCTCTACGCCGCAACCTGCGCTTTAAACTCTGTCAATGCTCTCCGTGAGACCTTCACAGACAATGACCATATCCGCTTCCACCCGATCATCACAGAGGCCGGCCTCGCCGTCAATGCGATCCCGGAGACAGCGAAGGTGGAATCCTATGTGCGCGGCGCTTCCTTCGACGCGATCCGCAAATACAATACAAAAGTAAATCAGGCTCTCGCCGCTTCCGCCGCTGCGATCGCCTGCAATGTGGAGCTTGATGACCATCCGGGCTACTTCCCGTTAAATAACGATAAAAATATGGCCGCTGTCATGAAAGAGGCTATGGAGACTGTTGCAGGCCCTGACAGCGTCGTTGAGGGCGGCTGGGGAACCGGCAGCACCGATATGGGCGATGTGTCCGCTATCATGCCAGTCCTTCACCCGCACGCAAACGGTTCCATCGGAACAGGTCATGGCAAAGATTACTATGTTCAGGATAAGAAGCTCGGCTGTCTCTATCCGGCAGAATGCCTTGTGCTCACCGCTGCAAAACTTCTTACGGACGATGCGGCTCTCGGAAAAAAAGTCATCGAGGAAGCAAAACCGTATTTCAAGTCCAAAGAAGAGTATCTTGCCGCCATCGATGCGATCACCATGGATAAAGATGCTGTTGTATACAACGAGGACGGTACGATCACCCTCAGCTTTACGAAATAAGCGCTCAGAACGCCGGAAATCCTATTTCAACCGGCTTCACCGGACAGTTTATTCTGTTTTTAGTGTCAAATTTACGGAAAGGATGGGAGATCTTGTATGAAAAACTTTGTTATCACAGTTGCCAGAGGATTCGGTTCAGGCGGACGTGCAATCGCCGCCAAGCTGGCAGATGAGCTGAATATCCACAGCTACGACAACCGTATCCTGACGCTCGCTTCCCAGTACAGCGGTTATCCGGAACATTACTTTAAAGAGGCCGACGAGACCTTAAACGGCAGTCTGATCACGAAACAGCTTCAGGCACTGCCGAAACGCCATTCACCGACCGGTGAGTTATCGAGATTCACTTCTGATGACCGGCTCTTCGAGTACCAGAAGATCATCATCGAGAAGCTTGCCGCTTCGGAATCCTGCGTGATCGTCGGAAAGTGCGCCGATTATATCTTAAAGGACTATGATAATGTGGTCAGCATCTATGTGGAGGCACCGAGAAGTTATACCCTGCGCCGTGTCATGGAACGCATGGATGACATTACTGTCGAGGAAGCGCACCATCTGATCACGAAAACGGACAAGTACCGCGCGGACTATTATAAGTATTACACCGGAGGCAACTACTGGACAAATCCGGTCAACTATGACCTGACCTTCAACAACGCCAGACTCGGTGACGATCGCTGCGTGAAGCTTGTTCTCGAGTGTATGAAGTTGAAATTTGGGGATGATTTCAAAGAATATATGAAGAGTATCGGAAAAGATATTTGATATGCTATTTCACTTAATTTTGTAATACCGGTACCGGGGTCTTTCCAATCCTGTCCCCGTGCCCGGGTTCCCCGCCGCGTTCCCCTCTCTCTCACGCGGCGGGGATATTTTATTTCTCTAAATTTTCAAAATACGCTCTCAGCTCATCCACCAGCTCACCGAACTCTTTTCCGGTCTCATCCAGTGTGATGTCCGCATATTTCTCGTAGTACGGAAGTCTCTCATTGTAGAGATCCCTGAGTGTCATGCCGTCCTTTAAGACAACACCGCGGTCCACAAGGTTTCCGAGACGTGATTCCAGATCCTCATAGCAAAGTTTCAGATAAACGATCGTCGCGGTCTCTTTGTAGTGTTCCATGGCCTTCGCCTCATAGATCACGCTTCCGCCCGGCGCGATCACGGACTTCTCTACATCGAGATCCAGATTCGCCTGCTCCTCGACACGCAGGAAACCGTCATCGCCCTCTTCTGCGATGATCTCCTTCAAAAGCTTTCCGGTCTTCTCCTGGATCACAAGATCCACATCCACGAAGGAATATCCAAGACGCTTCGCAAGAAGCACGCCGATGGTGCTCTTTCCGGACGCCGGCATTCCGATCATCAGAATATTTTTTTTCTTCATAACTTATGCCTCGCTCTTTTATCTGTCTCTGTAAACCTTACTCAGCCTACTTCTGTCTCTTCTTCTCTTTTCGCAGAATCCCTGTACTCTGACCTTTCGCCTTACTCTGGCTGTCCTGCCGGGTAGCTGCTTTCTTTCCGCCGTTCACGTCTGCAGACTTTCGAACTTTCCCGGTACCTCCGGCTTTTTCCGCTGATTTTGAAGTTTTTCTTCCAGCCTTTGTGCTCTTTTCCTGCTTTCTTACGCTGTACCCGAAGCTTCCCAGCTCCTCGCCCATCCCATAATATCTTCCATGGGAATAGGCAAGCGGTTTCGCCATGGAAAGATGGAAGGTGTCCTTTTCATCCATGTACGCCTCGTCCACATCCACTGCCACGACATCGGCGATAAACATATGATGGCTGCCAAGCTCTTCCACTTTCACAACACGGCACTCGATATTCACCGGACTCTCTTTGATCACCGGTACATTCACCACGTTCGCCTTCTCCGGGGTCAGTCCGGTCTCTTTCCACTTATCCACGTCGCGCCCGGAGCGCACGCCGCAATAGTCTGTCGCCCAGGCCATGGACTCCGTCGTCAGATTTACAACAAACTCTCCGGTCTCCTTCATCATATGGTAGGAGTGACGTTCCGGCCGGACACTGATAGACAACATCGGCGGATTCGTACAGATGGTTCCTGCCCATGCCACCGTAAAAATATTCGACTTTCCTTCCCGGTCAGCCACTGTCACGAGGACAGCCGGAACCGGGTACAGCATATTTCCTGGTTTAAACTGTCGTTTTCCCATCTTTACAGATCCTGCCTTTCTTCAATCGCAACCTTTCCGGCATCTCACACCTGCAGTGTCTGCCATCAAAAAATTACTGCTGTAATGCCATCATGATCTGCGGCGCGAGCTGCTTCTTTCTGGAAACAACGCCCGGAAGCTTCACGATTCCGGTCTGTGCACTCACATTCTCCACATCCTCATCCCGTACATGGAATGCGGTCGTAATCAGCTGCTCCGCGCCCTGTCCGGTGCAGATGAGATCTGTGGACTCTGTCAGAATGTTTGTGAGCATAAAGAACATCATATCAATCTCATGCTGCTCTCTCTCTTTTTCTGTATACTCAGACATTCTCTTTTTTAAGTCCTTGAGCTCTACTGCGTTTAAGGATGTGATCTGACCGATACCGAACACGGAATTTCCAACCGTGAAACGCTTGAAATCCTGATAGAAGATATCGCCATCAGATTTTCCCTTCAGGTTGCTTCCCGCAGAGAACATGTCGATCGCATACTTCTCGATGTCAAGTCCGGCGATCTGCGCAAGTGCAAGTCCGGCTGCTTTATCGATCGGCGTGCAGGTCGGAGAACGGAATAACAGGGTATCAGAGATGATCGCGCTGCATAAGAGTCCAGCCGTTGTCTTGTCGATCTCCATGTGATTCTCCTGATACATCTGGTAAATGATGGTCGCGGTGCAGCCGAGGGGCTGGTTTCTGAAGAATACCGGGGACATGGTCTCCACAGTGCCGAGACGGTGATGGTCGATGATCTCACGGATGTCCGCGCTCTCCATACCCTCGACTGCCTGACTCTTCTCATTATGGTCAACAAGGATGATGCTCTTTCCTTTCGCGCCTAAGAGGTTACGTCTGGAGATCATGCCGATGTACTTTCCGTCGGAATCCAGAACCGGGAAATCACGGTGTCTCTTGCTTGCCATGATCTCACGGATATCGTCAAGGTAATCTTCCTCGGAGAAGTCGATGATATTCTCCTTTGTCATAAAGTAACTGATCGGCATGGACTGGTTGATCAGACGGGCCGTCGTGTACGTGTCATACGGCGTGGTGATGACTGCGCAGCCGCGCTCCTGTGCCAGCTTGCGGATCGTAAGGGACACGCCTGCGCCCTCGCAGACGATAATACAGCCTGCTTCCATCTCGATCGCGCAAAGCTGGGACTCATAGCGGTTTCCGAGAATGACAAGGTCATACTTCTCGATATAGTTCTCCATTAAATCCGGGTTTGCAGCCGCGATCAGGACTTTTCCGCGATCAAAATATGCCTCGGAGTCACCGACTACCATGCTTCCTTCCAGCGTATCCAGAATGTTGGCATATTTTGTGCACGCTTTTGAAATAATGCTGCTGTCATATAAGTTCATGTAGGACTTGGTGATATCACCGATGGTGATCACGCCCTCCAGAAGACCTTCCTCCGTGACACACGGGATTGTTACGACATTATTCTCCTGCATGAGTCCCCATGCATTCTTTAAGGAAATTCCGCGGGACACGCCTTTTGTCTTACGGATCTCGATATCCTTGACCTGTGTCTTGACGTTCTCTACAAGACGCGGGGCCTCCAATTTAAAATAATCTAATACATACTGTGTCTCAGGGTTTACATTTCCGGCACGGCACGGCTCATAAATCTCGCCGGTAAGCTTGTGCTTGAAATCTGCATAGCAGATAGCTGAGCAGATGGAATCCGTATCCGGATTTCTGTGTCCCAGGACAAGTGTCTTTTTCAGTCCTTCAGTTGCCATTGATCTTCTCCTTCTATTGCGTTTCTCTCAGACGTACAAATAGGAATGTGTTACAATAACTTCATAGTGCGTTCACAATTTGTTCATATTTGTTTTTTATACTTATTGCATAAACAAAAATTCATTTAACTTTACCAATTAGACAAATTGCACATAGATTTTTCATAATTGCCCCGGTTGTCGCGACCGGGGTCTCCTCATGTCTGGGGGGTATGTATGTCCGCTTATAGCGGACATTTTTCTTTTCCACCAACACATTTCTTATGAATTCTTTTCAGCAAAAAGGGAGTCCGGCGCACCGGACTCTCTCTTTTTATCCGATGATCAGCTTCGCGGCCCCATAGATACCGGCATCATTTCCAAGCTTCGCAAGGACAATGTCCGCCTTCTTTGTTGCCATCGGAGATAATTCATCATGGTACTTTTTAATCATATCAGTCAAGAATGTTCCGGCTTTGGATACACCGCCGCCGATCAGGAAGGCCTGCGGATCCAGAACCATCGAGATCGTCGCAAGAGCCCAGCCAAGGTAATAGCAGGACTTATTGAGGGATTCCAACGCAAGCTCATCTCCCGCTTTTGCGGCATCCAACACGTTCTTTGCGCTGATGTTCTTTAAGCTTCTGAGGCTGGACGGACGGTTATCCGCCGCCAGCATTCTTCTTGCGGTCCTTGCAATTCCTGTTGCGGAAGCGACCTGCTCCAGGCAACCGTGGCCGCCGCAGTTGCACGCCTCTGTTTCACCTTCCATCACGTGGATATGGCCGATCTCGCCGCCGACGCCCTGTTCACCGGTCCAGATCTTTTCATTCAGAATAATACCGCCGCCAACGCCGGTTCCGAGTGTTACCATAACGAGGTTTTTATAGCCTTTTCCGCCACCCTGCCACATCTCGCCGAGAGCCGCGACATTCGCATCATTTCCGCTTTTGACAGGCATTCCATCCAGCAGTCCGCTTAATTCCTTCTGCGGATTTCCCGCTTTCCAGCCAAGGTTTACGCACACTTCGCAGTGCCCGTCAGGAAGAACCGGTCCCGGGAATCCCATCCCCGCGCCGGAAAAATCGGAGAGTTCCAGGCCGCTTTCTTTCGCCGTCCTGCGGATCGAAGCCGCAATATCGCTCAGGATATATTTTCCGTTCTCCTCTTTTCTTGTCGGAATCTCCCATTTCTTTACAAGAGTTCCATCTTCCTCAAAGATACCGAGCTTTACGCTGGTTCCGCCGATATCGATTCCTATACACTTTAAGCTCATGTGCGTTCCCCTTTTCCGGTTTTTTCGCTGCCTGCCATATTCTCCATCTATCTGATTAAAATAATGTCTTTACAGTATTTACAACATTCTCGACCGTAAATCCGAATTTCTCGAACAGTTTTGCTGCCGGGCCGCTTGCGCCGAAGCTCTTCATGGTCACATAAGCTCCGTCGAGGCCGACATACTTGCCCCAGCCGAAGTCGGAAAGTGCCTCAACGACAACTCTTCTTCTGACTTCCTTCGGAAGTACGGACTCCTTGTACTCTGCACTCTGCTCCTCGAAGATATCCATACACGGCATGGATACGACACGGATCTTCTTTCCTTCGCCTGCAAGCTCTGCTTTTGCTTTGACCGCAAGATCAACCTCAGAACCGCTTGCAATCAGGATCGCGTCCGGTGTTCCCTCACAGTCATCGATCACATAACCGCCCTTTAACGCGTCTTTGCTGCTTCCCGGAATCGGATTCAGGTTCTGTCTGGAAAGCACAAGCGCTGTCGGTGTCTTCTCAGAGGTTGCTGCGGAGAGCCATGCTGCAGATGTCTCTGTCGCGTCACACGGACGGAATACATGGAAGTTCGGCATTGCGCGGAACATTGCGAGCTGCTCGATCGGCTCGTGGGTCGGTCCGTCTTCACCCACACCAATGCTGTCATGTGTCAGAACGAAAGTCAGCGGAAGACCCATCAATGCAGAAAGTCTTGCCATCGGTTTTACATAATCACTGAATACGAAGAAGGTTGCAACGTAAGCACGGAGACCGCCGTGAAGCATGATACCGTTTCCGATCGCTGTCATCGCAAGCTCTCTTACGCCGAAGTGAAGATTTCTGCCTGCCGGGTTCTCTGCGGAGAAGTCACCTGCGTCCTTCATGGCTGTCTTATTGGACGGACCAAGGTCAGCGGAACCGCCGATCATATTCGGCATGATATCCTTTAAGATGTTGATCATCTTTCCGGAAAGGGAACGTGTCGCCTCCGCCTTGTCTTTTGTGAGCCAGAGTGCCTCATTCTCGATCAGCGCCTTTGCGTCCGGAGCTGTGTGATACTGCTCCCAGAGCTTCTCCATCTCCGGATACTCATCACAGTATGCAGCGAACATTGCGTTCCACTCTGCCTCTGTATCTGCTTTCTCCTCCGCAAGACGGGAATAGTGCTCATAGACTTCTTCCGGTACAAAGAACGGTTCCTCATACTGCCAGCCGAGAGTCTCTCTCATTGCTTTGATATTGTCAACACCTAACGGCTCGCCGTGGGCACTTGCCTTACCCTGTTTAGCCGGGCAGCCGAAGCCGATCTCCGTCTTGATGGTGATAAAGGACGGATGCTCCGTATCAGCCTTTGCGACCTCGATTGCAGCACCGATCGCATCGATATCAGTTCCGTCTTCAACGGTGATCGTCTGGAAGCCGAATGCTTTCATGCGCTCTTCCACGTTCTCGCGGAATGCGATGTCTGTGCTTCCCTCGATGGAGATGCGGTTGGAATCGTAGAGAACGATGAGCTTTCCGAGTCCAAGTGTTCCCGCAAGAGAGAAAGCCTCAGAGGAAATTCCCTCCATCATACAGCCGTCACCGCCGAGTACATATGTGAAATGATCGACAACCGGATAATTTTCCTTGTTGAATACGGATGCCAGATGTTTTTCAGCCATTGCCATACCAACTGCCATACCCATACCTGCGCCAAGCGGTCCGGTTGTAGCCTCAACCCCAACGGTGTGGCCGTATTCCGGATGTCCCGGAGTCAGGGATCCGACCTGACGGAAGTTCATGAGGTCTTCCTTTGTAAGGCCGTATCCGAACAGGTGAAGCAGGGAATACAACAGCATGGAGCCATGTCCGCCGGATAAGATAAAGCGGTCACGGTTTGCCCACTCCGGGTTAGCCGGATTGTGGTTCATGTGGTGTGCCCAGAGCTCATAAGCCATCGGCGCACTGCCGAGGGGAAGTCCCGGATGGCCGGAATTTGCCTTCTGGATCGCATCTGCGGATAAAATTCTGATGGAATTGATCGCCAGATTGTCGATTGTGTTCATTGTTTCATTCCTCCTGATAATCCATAAGTATGGTACTGTTCCGTATTTTTCGCAGTTACCATTGTTGTAACATGGTTTCCAGTTACATTTACCTTAATTTAATCTCTTTCATTACCTCGCTGCCTGCGGTAATCAGAGAATTGGTACGATTTTTACCTGCCCTTACGAGCGATACGGAGAAGTCAAACTGCCCGTTAAACTTCTCGTGTCCGTCCAGGTTATACTCCCTGCACGATTCTTCATTATACAAGATAAGCCTGTCCCCGTCAATGAGGACACCTGTATACGCGTAGTCGAAATCAATGCTTGTAACCCGCTTTCCGTCTGTGTTGTATACATCAAGGCGGTACGGGCTTCCGGACGTACTGTCCACAACGACAGCCGCGTATTGATCCGAGTAACAGATACTCCGGATCTCTTCTTCCACCGGAACATAGATCACATTTGTATCCGGGATCACATTTTTTACAGAGATAAATGTCAGTCCCTTATCGGAAAAGGCACAGACGGTCTGGTCGTTTAAGTAGCGGATGCGTCCCACCATCTTATCATCGAATTCTTCCTCAAATGCGGCGATAAAACGGTTATTGACGTTCTTTCCGATCTCAGAGAAATCGTAGAACGCCACCTTGTTCTTCAGCGCTCCGTTTTTCATGTACATGACGGACATGGCGATCTGTTTTCCGTCCGGTGAGAGTGCGATATCCACCGGATAGCCGTCACCGGATAAAAGCATCTTGATGTTGATCCCCAGCGACTCGCCATCCTTCTTAAAGTAGAATATGTAGCTCGCCGTGCTGTCCTCAACGACTGCCGCCGTGACACCGCGGGCAGATACCGCCGCCTTCGTGATCGGAAGCTGCGTCTTTGCCGTTCCGGTACATCCCTCTTTATTGCAGATGTACATCTCGTTCCCCTGCTGGTCCGCGATCACGGCATAATCTCCGTTGATGTTAATAATCGGCGTCTTCATCTCATAGCTCTGGGTCCAGATCGTTTTCCCGGAGGCGTCGATATAAGAAGCGCCATCCTTTGTATACTTGATCATATTGTCGCCAAACATGGCAAATTTTACGAAGCTGCTGTCACTGACTTTTTTTGATGTCTCTGCAGGTGCAAAAGTCTCCGCGGACGCCGTCTCATCCGGGTTTTTACTTCCCGCCCCGGAAGCTCCGGAGCTTTCTGCCGAAGCAGTCTCACCGGCTCCGTCTGTTCCTGCGCTGTCGTCCGCGGCGCTTGTCTCTGCTGCCTGTGTTTTCTTATCTGTGCCAGAGGTTTCTGTGTAGCGCATGGACCGCTCCCACTGGACACTGTAGCCGGTATACTCATATTCATTCATGTACCGGTAACCGGTAAAACCCAAGGCCGCGATAAAGCAGATGGCCGCCACAGCAATGATCCGTTTCTTTTTTCTATAGTTGACAAGCCGGTCATCATCCATCGGTTCATCTGATCCGTTGTCCGGCCTCTGTACAATATTCTGTCTGAGCTGTCTTTTTTTATTTTCTCTGTCCATAGATTGCATATCACCCATAAAAAATCTCCTGAAAAATGGACATATATAAGTTAGTATACACCATTTTCAGGAGATTCGCATTAAGTTCTTTGTTTTTATTGCAGTCCAATATTCTATGGAAGAACCAACTTCTGTCCCGCCACGATATGGTTCACATCATCAAGATGATTAAGCTCGCAGATCTCAGCCAGCCGCTTTAAATTTCCATACTCTTTCCAGCAGATCCCATATAATGTCTCACCGTCCCCGATCTCATAGATCCGGCTGCCGGTTGCCGATGCAGCTGCGGAATCTGCAGGTTCCTTTTTCGGACTCGCAGTGCTGCCCGGTTCACTTTCTTTTCCCATACCGACGAGGGGCTGGGTCGGAGACTCAGCGCTGGCAGACGGAACTGCTTCTTCCACGCTGGCGGCCTCCGTATCTGTCCCGGCAGCCGTCGCCTCCATGGTCTCCGTCCCGGCGGCCGTCGCCTCCATGGTCTCCGTAGCCTCCATTGTCTCCGCCGCATAGCTCTCCCCCGTCTCACCGCTCTCCCCCGTCGGGAATACATTCCCCGGGCGCTCCTCGATCACAAAATCCGGCTCCTGATTCAGCTTGTCAAGATAATCGCTCCAGTTTGCCGTCCCGGCAGGCACCACAGAAGTCAGCACCGTCTCCATCTGCCGCATCTTGTGATAATTGTTGACGAGAACCACACCACCGGCCAGCACTGCCACCGTGAGGACTCCGCAGGCTGTCCCCAAAATTCCTGACATATGTCTCCCAGCCTCTGCCTGCTCTTTCCGCGCCGTCATCCGCTGGTGGAAATCTTTGATGACCTTCTCATGGGACCCGGACTCCACCCGGCGCGCATCCTTACGCGTCACCATATAATCCTGCATCATCTGATTCCGTTCATAGTAGATGCAATGACCCTTTAATCTGTAAAATCCATCCTCCGACGTGACATAGACTGCCTCCTCACCTTCCAGACCATGATTCAGGTACATGAGCTTATTTTTTCCATTAAAATACTGGTTATGCTGCTTCCAGTAGTTCAACGGACTCAACTGGCTGGACGGTGTCCCGCAGATAAACCATCCCTGAACGGTCCGTTTCGGAAAGGACTCTTCAATGCCCCGGTATGCCTTTTTCCAGGCATTCTCTGAAAATTCGATCTTCTCTCCGGACACCTCCGCATCCTCCATCTCGATGGCCCCATCGATAAAAATATACGGTGTCCCGTCATAATTTTCTGTATTGCCCAGCAAAAGTCCCACCCGCAGTGTCTGGTTTCCTGCCGGATACAGGCGTTTCAGATATGTATTTACATAATCCTCCACATACAGGCGGACCACCTGGTCCGTATCACCGATCTGGCGGATATTTTTCGGAAGTTTCGGAAACGGATTGTATAATTCTCCCATACTGCCACCTCATTCTATCTTCGGGCGGTCGGCTGACCGCCTTATATTCACGCGGACAGCAAGTTCAAAGTCCATGCTTGTACACGACTTTGGCTGCCGCCGCGATAAATTCTTTCCGAAGTATAGCATGATACGTCCGCAAAACATGTCAAAAAGGTGCGGCCTGACCGGAAAAGTTTTCGACACGTCTCCCGATGATCCGCATTCCGAGGCAGATACTGCGGCTGATGCAATCCGCCAGATGCATGACCATGGACAGACGGATGCTCTGCAAAAACAATGGATCCCCGCTCTCCGCACCGCCGACGATCCCGGTAATCGAGATATCCCCGACAGCGGCAAGTTCCTTCCTCACGCCCAGACCCGGGCGGAGCGGACCTTTTTCTAACGTCACAAGCCCCACGTGATCCCAGCGTCCGACGGCGGCATCCACGGCAATGATGATCGCGTCCGGGTAATATTCCTCTATGTCTTCCATCGTCCTGTCAAGGTTCACCGCATGGACCGGATGTTCCAGCGTCCCGATCACCACCACATCTCCGATCTCCTCTGCCTCCAGCCTCGAGCCAATCAACGGTCCCAGACTGTCCCCCGTGGACCGGTCTGTCCCGATGCATAAAAACACCACCTGACGGCGGCCCGATGCCCGCATCTCGTTCATCAAAAGGAGCAGAAGTCTCGCTGCAAATTTCTCCGCTTCAAATCCCGCTTCCGTATCATAATAAGTGATCTTCCGCCTCCCGAATCTCATGGTAAACACTCCGTTTCCTGGCTGGTTTCTATGAGACATTATAGGCGGAATCTGCGGGAATTATACACGTTATCCCTGCTCTGTTTTTTTCTCTTACTTTTTACGATTTCCTTTCACATTACAAAAAGAGACCGGGTACCTTGAAAATACCCAGTCTCTCATCCTGTCTCTTAATAATCAAAGTGCATCATATCCGCTCTACTGAATCCGGCACCCCAAGTCCAGCCATGTTTTCCAAATGCTTTTACGACATCGCTGTCACGTCCAATGGAATATGGGTTTACGCCCGGCTCCCATTTCTTTCCGACGAGGACTGTCATGCCGTCCATATCGATCTGCGGATTTGCATCCGGATTGATATCAATGGCAGTTCCGGAACTATGGTTGCTTCCAAGTCCATTGCTTCTCCAGTTATATCCACCGACGCTCTCGATCGGGAACTGTTCCGGTCCATTGTAGATCTCTGTAAATATCTCCCTAACGTCATCCGCGATGGAGCTTAAAACCCGCACATGGGTTGTTCCGGCAACCTTCTGACCATTTCTCAGTCTCCATACCGGAATCTCCACACTGACCATCTCAGCAGAAGCCGTAGCGTCACACGGATTTGCCACGATCCGGTCAATCTGCTCCTTCACCTTTGCGCGCTCCTCTGGATTATATACGTCCCAGTTATAATATTTCGAAGAATAGTGGTAAGCCGCCTTATCTGTTTCACTTAAATAATCAGCCTTCAAATACCAGTCCGGATCTTCATTATAGTTGTAATTCCAGTAATTTGAACTGTTGTAGTTGTTGGAATTGTCACTGTTTCCGGAAGTGCTGTCCTTCGTCTCGCCGCCGGCCTTCTGCTTCACCTCGCCGCCAACAACCCATGCACCGATCCGGTTTACCTGATAGCCGTCCGGCGTTGTCGTGTTTCTAAGAACATAACCATTCTGGTCAAAATAGAAGCCCTCCGCCATCCCGTCGTTGTCCGTGTCGATCCATGCCCATCTTCCCTTCGGATAGGAACCATCATCGAACTGGTACCACATTCCGTTCGCGTCTGACCTCCATGTTCCGGCAAATGCGGCAAACGGCACTGCCATGCAGAATACCGCGGCAGCAACCGCGATTTTCATACCATACTTTCTCATCTTTTGTTTTTCTCCCCTGTGATGCCGTTCTGCCTGTCTTTTCCGCACCACTCTAAAATATACTTTTCCTTTTCGATCCTGATATTTATACGAATCGGAATTTTCATCGAACTCATTGAATTTTGAGTTTTTTACTCCGCCGTCTCTTTCTGGCTCTTATAAACAGAGACCGCGTCGCTGATATTGGACGCTGCGCCGCTTCTCACGATATTCTCAAGCGCTGCCAGTTTTTCCTGTGTCATAAAGCCTTTTCCGATATAAACTTCATAGTTATCCGTGACAAACATTGCCTTTTCCTTCGCCGCTGTCCTCGTGCTGCGGAGTTTTTCCGACAGGTTCGTCAATTCGTCCTCCATCCGTTCGATCTCTTCTTTATTGTTTGCCGTAATCTCGTCGGAGATGATCGTCCGCGTTACGGTATCGAAGGTCGTGAGGGCTTCTTTCTTCTTCCGGTTGATCTCAGCCACATCCTGGTCGAGCTGGGCAATCTCATCGTCAAATTTCTGAAGATTATAGATCGTCTCGTTCTTATCCCGGCGGATCGTCTTTGCGATCACTTTCATCTCTTTTTTATTCGCGCGGATTTTTGCACGGATGCCAAGTCCCTCTTTTAACACATCCATGTAGCGCACCTTGGTCATATTTCCCACCGTCACATAGATTCCGCCGAAAACGAGGATCGCTGCCACATAAATTCCAACGAGATACATCGTCCGTCTCTCCGGAATCAGAAAATACGCGCTGCACGGAATTGCAAGGAAACAGATCAGGATCGTCACAAGAAGCGCCAGGAAATCCTTAAATGTCCTCGTAAAGTAGAGTGCGTAGTAATAGTTTCCACGGCAGAAGCCCGGAACATGGTTTGCCTTAAATAAGGTCTTCATCTGATCCACAAGTTCTTTATTCTCCCGCACAAGTCCCCGGGTATCCTCCTCGATCCGTTCCCGAACACCCTGGTTTTTTGCTTTTTCACGCTTCGCTTTTACTTTTTTAAGCCGCTCCTGAGCCTTTCCCAGCTCCGCGTCATAGCTTTTTGTGATCTCCTCTTTCCGCTGCTTCACCGTCTGACTGATGGTTTCTGTAACAGAACGCTGTTTTCCCTTAAGGGAACTCTCTAACTTTTTCTCGTCCGCTTCGAGCTGCTCCACCTCTGTATTCAGAGCTTCCAGTTCCTGTACTGCCTGTCCTGCGCTGGCAAAAAAAGCAGCATAATCTGTAATTGGCTGTCCCATCTTTTGTCCTCCTGGCTCTGTTTCAAGTATGTCATCAAAGTGTCCATATAGATATAGATTACTACAATTTTTCAGACGATACAAGGCATTTTGGGCAAAATGTTGTACCTTTACTTTCCGGAAAAAATCCGTTATACTGTTTTTCAAATCATGATCGTGAAAGCAATCGAATGGAGGATGTTTTTATGTTCCGGATCTGGGGAAAAATATGGAAAGATAACCATCTTGTGAGAGATATGGTAGCCTGCAATAATGACTATTCCATGTCAAGAACCGCCATGGTATTTCAGGCACTGGATGAGATCTGTCATGAATTTGACTTGAGCCAGCCGATCTGGCTCGACTCGAATATCCGCGACTTTCAGCTGCATGATAAGACGCGGTTTACGAAGGACAGTTTTATTGAATCGATCGATTTTGATTATCTGGAATTTCAGGTGATTGAGGAATAGGCTCCGGTTCATGCACCGTGCAGGAAGAAACCGGAACGAAAGCATGACAACCTTCCGGGAAATATGGTCATCACCTGATGGACCTCCACAGGCAGTGTCTTTCCGGCGGAGAACAGTCAAATTAAAAATCAGCCCAACATCCTATCGTGTATTTCCTGTCCGGAGAACACATGGATATCGGGCTGATTTTTATTTTTTATCGCTATCTACGGCTGACTTTTGCGAATGTTTCTTCTCTTTCTGCCATCTGCATACTTCGCCTCACAAGCCGCCTAAAATATTCGTCCTTATAAATTATAATCTCTTGAGAAGTGCCTCTCTTGCCTCCTCATAGCCCGGTTTTCCGAGCAGGGCGAACATATTCTTCTTGTAGCTCTCAACACCCGGCTGGTTAAACGGGTTGACACCGAGGATGTAGCCGCTGACACCGCAGGCGAACTCGAAGAAGTAGAACAGTTGGCCAAGGCTGTAAGCGTCCTGAGCCGGGATCTTCACCATAAGGTTCGGCACGCTGCCGTCTGTATGCGCAAGGATCGTTCCGTTCATGGCACTCTTGTTTACAAAATCAACGGTCTTTCCTGCCAGATAATTCATACCATCTGTGTCGACATCTTCTTTCTGAAGGACGATCTCCGCTGGAGATTCTTCCACGTTCAGAACGGTCTCGAACATGATGCGTGCGCCATCCTGGATAAACTGTCCCATGGAGTGGAGGTCTGTTGTAAGGTCAACGGCTGCCGGGAAAATACCTCTCTGGTCTTTTCCTTCGCTCTCACCGAAGAGCTGTTTCCACCACTCAGATACGTAATGAAGGCTCGGCTCGTAGTTTGCTACGATCTCCACCTGTTTTCCTTTTCTTAAAAGGATATTGCGGACTGCGGCATATAAAAGTGCCGGGTTCTTCTCATACTCTGTCTCAAGAGCAACCTTTCTTGCGTCCGCTGCACCTGTCATCAGGGCATCGATATCTGCGCCGCTGACTGCGATCGGTAAAAGACCTACGGCTGTGAGCACGGAGAAACGTCCTCCAACGTCATCCGGAACAACGAAGCTCTCGTATCCCTCTTCGTTTGCCAGATTCTTTAAAGCTCCCTTTGCCTTATCTGTGGTCGCGTAGATTCTCTTATTGGCCTCTTCCTTGCCATACTTCTTGATCAGCATTTCCTTAAATACACGGAAAGCGATCGCCGGTTCTGTCGTTGTACCGGACTTGGATATAATATTAATGGAGAAATCTTTTCCTTCCAGCACATCCTGAAGATCATGGATGTATTTGCTGCTGATGCTGTTTCCCACGAAATAGATCTCCGGAGTTTTTCTCTTCCCCTTCGGCAGCACATTGTAGAAGCTGTGGGATAAAAACTCGATTGCAGCGCGGGCACCGAGGTAAGATCCGCCGATACCGATCACAAGAAGCACATCGGAATCTCCCTGAATCTTCTCCGCCGCTTTCTTAATTCTTGCAAACTCATCTTTATCATAATCAACCGGGAGATCGATCCATCCAAGATAGTCATTTCCTGCACCGGATTTTGCTGTCAGGACATCCTTCGCGCCCATAACGGTGCTCTTCATGTTCTTCATTTCCTCTTCACTGATAAATCCGGCTGTCTTGGAATAATCAAATACGATTTCTTTACCCATAACCCTGTCTCCTTTTCTTGTGTGAGATTCACAATCTCTGTCCGTTATTATACCACTTCGTGAAACCCTTGACAATGCTTCGCATATCAAATCGGCAAATTCTCCATGGCACAAACTCTGCCATCATTACTGCATCATATAGAATTTTTATTTTGTAAAATTTCTGTCCATATACAGAATCTCCCACCATCTGCCAGAATTATTCTTTATGATTTTAACTCCTTAACTGCCACCTGCTTTTCAATTGATTTGCATTTCTATTTCGTTCAATGCCACTGTTCTATAATAGAACTGGTTTTTACGCTCCGTCGCTTTGTAATGCATGAAACAGCGTTTTCAGCATATCCAGATCCTCCGGTGAAATCGAATTCCGTATCAGGTCCAGCCTTTCTGAATTTTTCAGCATCTCACTGGGCTGTTCCCGGCTCGCAGCGATCTGCTTCAGACTCTCGCTCAGATGATTGATGCTCTGGGCAAGCTCCGTCTCACTTGTCGGGATTTTTCCTCCCACTCCTACACCTGCTTGTCCGATATCCCGGACATTTTGACCTGTGCTTTTATTATGATCGGCTTTTCCAACCGTTTTTTTCGCTGAACCATTCAGCTTATTCCCATTTACAGCCTGATCATCCTCATTTTCCCGGAATGCGGACATTTTTCCATCTATTCGCGACAGTCTCCCGGTCTCTTTGGCTCCCGTGAGACTTCCGCTCTCCATTCGGGCCGATTCATCACTTCCGTCCGAGGACTGCGTGTCCTTCTTTCTCCCAAGTACAGAAAAGCGACCGTTGAGTTTTTCCTTTCTCACCGTCTCCTGATTTCTTCCATATCCAGTACCATTGCTGCCTGAGAAATCTACGATATCGGAAGAACCCGCCACTTTTTTGCGCTCCTGTCCAGCATAAGCGCTGTTATCCACATTTTTATAAAAATGCGGGGAGTTTTCCACATAATCAACTAAATGATCCGCAAGCTGTTTCCGTTTTGTCCCGGCGCTGATCCCATTGTCCACAAACGCAAGGAACAATCCGCCAAATACGCCTGCTGCACCGTAGAGTACAATATAGTAGTTGTCGCACCGGTACCAGTAAGCACTGAACGCTGCCGCGCCTCCTGCCATAAAGCAAAGAATCGTTGCCTGCACCGACAGGTTGTCCCACCTGTCGAGACTCATGTGCAGGAATCGGAATCCGTAGAGCTGTTTTTCTATGTACGCGTTCACATTTCGAATCCCATGGTTTATAAGGAACACATTTTCCATGCGCTGTTTTAGTGCCTTTAAATTCTTGTCTTTCGTAAGTGCCATATTTCCGGTTTCTTTGATCAATCTTTTGTAGAGGCCGCCTGTTACAAGTTTGCTGAGTGTCCCGAGCGCGCAGATCGCCGTCAGAACATAGAGCATTCTCCCTGTCTGTAAAAATTCCAGCATAATCAGTTCCCCTTTCTTCGTCCAGATCATTCCAGATGATGCCACTAATTATAGCGAGTTAGAATCTTTTTGAGAAGGTTGAGAATGGCGGAATCGTTCGTCAAATGGGGACAAAAATCGCAGTTTAAGGCAATCTGGCTTATTTTTTAATCATATGGGCATAAAAAAATTGCAGGCCGTTGAACTGTACGACACTGCAATTTTTCTTAGATTCTCTTCACAAGCGCAAGCATCAGGTTTACAGAATGCTCAACCGCCTTTGCCTCAAACTCTCCGTAATCCATATGGGCGCTGTCATCTGCCTTGTCAGAAATTGCACGAACGATCAGATACGGAATCTTATTTAAGTATGCCGCCTGAGCAACTGCAGCTCCTTCCATCTCTGTGCAATATGCATCAAAGGTATCATGGATCCAGGTCTTCTTTTCCTTGCTGTCGATAAACTGGTCACCGCTGGCAACGCGTCCCTTGAAGGTACTGATATCCGGGTTTGCCTCTTTACATGCCTCTTCCGCAAGCGCAAGAAGTCTCTCATCTGCCGGAAATTCCTTCACGCCAAGCTGCGGAATCTCACCTGCCGGATATCCAAAGCCACCAGCGTCCACATCGTGCTGTACCGCAACGGTAGAAAGCACCAGATCACCGATATTGATCTCGTTTCTTAAAGAACCTGCGATTCCTGTATTTACAATTCCATCAACCTGATAAAGATCCACAAGGATCTGGCTGCAGATACCTGCGTTTACCTTACCGATACCGGAACGAACGATAACAACATCCTTTCCCTCCAGTTTTCCCTTGCAAAAATTCATTCCTGCCACTGTCTTCATTTCTGTCTCTGTCATTTTCGCGCGAAGCTTCTCAACTTCCACTTCCATTGCTCCGATAATACCAAGCATTTGAATTCCTCCGTATTGTATCCTATGATTTTAGCTTAATCTCAAATGTAACCGTTCGGCTGTCACTCTCAGGTACAGATCCTGTCTGAGTTCCAGACGCATTTTTACCGTCTTTATCGTTCTCATTATACGGGATATGGGGCGGAAGGTCAAATAAAAACCGACATTCCACAGCATACTTTCTCCAACCGTGCTTCTCTTGACAATAATTCTCTGCTGCGGGTATAATAAGGATACTTTCAAACTGGTCGTAAGACCATATTTTTTTACAATCGGAGGTATTTTATATGGTATACAAAACACAGGGCACCTGCTCCAGAGAAATCCATTTTGACGTAGAGAACAACAAGCTCAAAAATGTAAGCTTCGTTGGCGGATGCAACGGAAACTTAAAAGGTATCGGTCTTCTCGTTGAGGGCATGGACATTGATGATGTGATCAAGAGAGTCGAAGGCGTAAGCTGCAACGGCCGCCCAACTTCATGTCCTGACCAGCTGGCAAGAGCATTAAAGCAGTATAAAGAGCAGCAGGCCTAAATACAGGCAATCAACAGACATAAAAACAGCCCCACCGAGGTTGTGTTAATTTGGTGGGGCTGCTTCTTTCATTCAGTTTCTTTCATTCAGTTCTTTTCAATTTGTTGTATTTGTTCTGCCCGTTTTAGCTTTTATCAGAAGTATCCCCCCATGAACCATCTCCCTTTATCAAAATAGTGTTTATATTATTCGGCCGAAATAATATACGAAAGATTAAACTTCGTGGTCGGTAAGAAGTACACCGTTGGTTTCTGTAGCTTTGCCTTCCATGTCATCGCCAATCTGAACGAGGTGCATTGCACGGGCACGATAGTAACGGTTGACTACACATCCTGTTACAGTAAAGCCTACATGATAAGAAAGCATCTCCCCATTTTCCTCTTCCTCTTTTGAACGTTCGAAATCCCAACGCCCAATTTGTACCCATGTACTATTTTCTTCATCCCATTCATCCAAAAATACTGTTTGGTATGCCTTATCAATTTTTTTATGCACAAGAATATCTGATGTTATATAGAGATTTCCGTTTTGTTCATTAGCAATCTTTAAAATTGCTGTTGACATTATGGTTCCTCTCGCATCACTTTGAACAGTATCCTCGGCTTCCAATGCTCCATAACTTAAAATACTCTGGTTGTGGTGCCCCGGTAGGCTTTCCCAAGAAGGCGAATTGGCATAAGCCACCTGAGCCAACATCATAATAATTGATACGGTTATTACTGCTGTTCTTTTTAGTCTTTTCATTTTCATCTCTCCTTTATCTATTTTTATTAATATAAACGGACAAATTCAAGATTTGTGACCAAAATCACTCAAAAAAATTCAGATTTTCTAAAACACTTTCAAATTCCTCTTTGGGCAATACTCCAGCCAAATAATATAACGAATTATCTACAATTATCAGTGACTCATATTCTGTAGAACCACTCTCCTGTTTATTAACAGTATACTCTATCGAACGGTTAAGCCACTTATTATATACTTCTTGTTTATCTTTTTCATCAAATTTAAATTTTGCTGATGTACTATTATCACTCTTAGTTTGAAAAAAACTAATTATATTATTATTGTATGTGAAAAGTAACTGTGCTTGATCTTTAAATATTTTTACCTCCGTAAGATGCATATCTGCCAGGCAATATGACATTTTTAAAACAGGGCTTTTTAATTTTTCACTTATCTCTTGATATGCATTTTCTAATCTGGGCTTTTCTGATTTGTTCTTATCATTGTCTACCACAATGGAGGCAACTGACCTTTCTGTCTTTCTAAAGAAGTAATTCTTCTTCCCAACCGCCGTCCCCCCAAGCATCCCGGCGATCACTGCCACCAACGCTACAGTGGCCAGCACCTTCTTCTTTCCAAACCGAACACTCTTCTTGTCCTTCCGGTCTTCCGTCTTTGCCTTTACCAGCGTGATATTTCTCTCTCTTTCCAGCTCCGACGCAGACGTTTCCTTTTCAAGTTCCGCCTTCCGCGCCATAATCTTTTTCATGATCCGGTCTTCGGCGCCGTCAAAGGTGACATCTTTGAGGGTCTCGTTTGCCTGATCCAGCTGTTTTAATAACTGTTCATCAGTATAGCCAAATGCTTCCTGAAGGCATCTGCTTATTTTCTGATCCTCATTTTTTTCCGTGTCTGCCATGATTCAGCACCTCACTTCTTTCCATCCTTTGTTCCTGTTTAGGGGTTGACATTTCTCTCTCAGCCGTTACTATTAAATAGTCAGCAGCTGTAAAATACGGTTACTGGTAACTGTTCAGTACTCTCACAGCTGCAGCTATAATCCACTGGTTTCCGCATCAATTGCGTAAGCCGAATATCCGGTCTTTCAGATCCGGAACTTCCATGGAGGCAATTTTATGAAAACCATTATTCTCACCGGCGGCGGTACAGCCGGCCACGTTACACCGAACCTCGCCCTGATCCCGTCTCTCAAGGCAGCCGGTTACGATATTCGATACATCGGTTCCTACAATGGTATGGAACGTAAATTAATTGAAAACGCAGATATTCCCTATGACGGAATTTCTTCTGGAAAACTGCGCAGATATTTCGACTTAAAAAACTTTTCTGATCCGTTCCGCGTTTTAAAAGGATACGCGGAGGCATTAAAACTCTTAAAAAAATACAAACCGGATGTCCTTTTCTCTAAAGGCGGCTTCGTAGCAGTCCCGGTTGTTCTCGCTGCCAGACATTACCATATCCCGACGATCATCCATGAATCGGATATGACCCCGGGGCTTGCCAACAAGCTTTGTATCCCATCTGCTAAATGGGTGTGCTGCAATTTCCCGGAAACTTTAAAATATCTTCCGGGAGAAAAAGCGGTTCTGACAGGATCTCCGATCCGTGAGGAACTCCTTCAGGGAGACCGGCTTGCAGGTCTCCAGTATACGAACCTCTCTGCGGCAAAACCGATCATTCTTGTTATCGGCGGAAGTCTCGGCTCCGTCAAAGTAAACGGTGCGGTCCGCAGCATTCTTCCAAAACTTTTAGAACAGTTTCAGGTGATCCACATCTGCGGAAAAGGCAATCTGGATGAATCCCTGATCGGGACTTCCGGCTATGTCCAGTATGAATATGTTGATAGTCCGCTAAAGCACTTATTTGCGGCAGCTGACCTGATTGTCTCCCGTGCAGGCGCAAACTCGATCTGTGAGATCCTTGCACTCAGGAAACCGAACGTCCTGATCCCGCTCTCCGCAGCAGCCAGCCGCGGTGACCAGATTCTGAACGCAAATTCCTTTGCAAAACAGGGCTACTCCACAGTATTGGAAGAGGAGCAGGTAACGGATTCCACTCTGTTTGAGGCGATTCACAACACGTATGAGAACCGCCGGACATTCATTGAAAATATGGAAAAGAGCCATTTAAATAATGCAGTCGATACGATCATGAAACTGATTAATGATTGTGCCGATCACAAATGATCCTTGTCTATACAGCTTTGCAGTTTTTCCTTTAAGTACTTTCTGGCCCTTGAAATTCGCGAGCGGCACACGTCGTTCGTGATTTCAAGGCGCTTGGAAATTTCCTCTGTTGTCAATTCCTGGATGAAATACATCACCGTGACATCTTTCCACGGTTTCTTTAAGCCATCCAGCACTTCATATATCTGACCGCAGCTTTCCCTGCTGATCACTGCCTGAAGCGGATCGTATTTCGTGTGATCCGCAATATAATCCAGTTCACTTACATCTTCGTCTTCATTTGGTCCGATGCTTCGTTTTTCTCTTCTGAAATAATCGATACATTTATTCTCAACAATACGTGCCAACATTGCCTTAATAGCTTTTTCGTTCTCCAGCTTTCCGATGTAATCTGCCCGGTAGAATGACCAGAATGCCTCCATGACGATATCTTCCACATCATCATAAGGCACCCCGATCGAGACTGCCAGCTTCATATACATTTGAGCGTATTCCGTAATCAGTGCCTGCAGCAGTTCATCTTTGTCCTGCAGCATAATATCTCCTTTAAAACAGTTCTGATTACATTGCACCTTTGATCTTCTCTGCTGTTTCAGCAAGTACTTCCGGTTTTTCCTCTCCCGGTGTCCACCCTGCGATAACCGGACCGCCTTCGTAGCGCGGAATTACATGTACATGGAAATGGAATACTGTCTGGCCCGCCGCCTCGCCGTTATTCTGAACCAGATTAAAGCCTGCGCAGCCCAGAGATTTTTTCATTGCGGTTCCGAGTTTCGCTCCTAACGGCAGGACCTTTGCAGCGATCTTCGGATCCAGTTCCGTAACATCCTTAAAGTGTTCTTTCGGAAGGATCAGTGCATGACCTTTCGATGCCGGACCAAGATCCAGAATTACACGGAAGTCTTCATCCTCATATACAGTTGAAGACGGAATCTCTCCATTTGCGATCTTACAGAAAATACAATTACAGTCTTTCATCATTTGTTACCTCCGTTTGCCCACCAGTCTCCAGTAGGCCTATGATATAAAATTATAGCAAGCACAATGCCGATTACAAGGCCAGAAAGGTGTGCAGTATTATCCACACCGGTGCTTGTATAGCCTAAATACAGAGAGAAAAAGATCATGATCACGAGCTGTCTTGTGCTCAGGTCTTCCAAACGTCCTTTGTTGGCTGTGACCACATAAAGCAGACCGCCGACCACTCCGAAAATTGCGCCGGATGCCCCGGCTGATACGGTCATTGTATCAGTTGAGTGCGCCATCATAGACACCCAGTTCGAGCCAATTCCGCAGAGCAGGTAAAATATCAGATACTTCACATGCCCCAGAGCCCGTTCCAGATTATCTCCGAGCACAAACAGAACCAGCATATTGTTCATAATGTGCCTGATTCCAAAATGCATAAACATTGCCGTCAAAAGCCGGTAATATTCCCCATCTTCCAGAACTGCAGGAACGGACATCGCGCCTTTTGTATACATGAAGTACGCATTCTCCGAGGAACCGGTGATCTCCAGATACAGGAAAAACAGCACATTCAAAGCGATCAGAAGTCCATTCACATAAGCCTTTTTTCCATATCGGCTTCCCATGGGTCTCATCCTTTCCATGCTGTTATTTCATGACACCAAGGCCTTTTGCGACGATCGTAATGAAGTCCTGAACATTTGTCACGATGGTCGTTGCGGAAAGGCTTCCACGATCCATCAGCTTGTTTACCACAAACTCGTCCGCGTCAACCGTATAGAGATACACCGGGCGGATCGTTCCGTCCTTCATAACACGGAATGACGGAGTCATATTGCCTGTCGCGATCGTATGGAGCATCGTAGCTAAACAGATCACGCAGGTGGCATCTCTCACCATATCGCGCATCGCGCTCTGTCCTTGATAGGCATCTCCGATCACTTCCGGCATCGGACCGTCATCGCGGATCGAACCGGTCAGGACAAACGGAATATGATTCTTCACGCAGCCATAGATAATACCGTTATCAATATGATTGTCCTCGATAAATTTCGGGATCGAACCACTTCTTCGAACCTTATTCAGTACGTCCAGATGATTGTAATGTCCGTTCGGCTGGGATATCTGCGTATAGATGTCCTGTCCAAGCGCCGTATGTAACAGGGCACCTTCCAGATCGTGGGTCGCAAGCGCGTTTCCTGCCATCAGACCATGCGCATATCCATTGTCGATCAGGGACTGCATTGCGTTTCTCGCATCATAGTCGAAGGAAAATGCCGGTCCCATGACCCAGACGATCTTTCCGTGCTCCTTCTCATATCGAAGAAGATCCATCAGGCGGTCATAATCTCTCGCATAGGAAGTTTCTCTGCTTCGTCCCTGACGGAACACAAATTTATCTGTCAATGCGTCTTCTTCTGTCTGGAATCCTGTACTGTGGACATAGATTCCTTCCTCACATGCCTCGCTGCGGCCAAGAATGACCTTGTCTCCCTTTTTGAGGTTCCGGTTTTCAATCACCTCCAGATGTCCATCCGGGCAGATCACTACACTGGAATCCATGCGGCTTTCTTCCGCTAACACCCATTTCCCCTGAATTTTGAAATACTCCGGGAACATAGACGTGCTGTGAAAATATTCAGGGGCAACCCCATCCATCTCCACAACCTCCCATTTCGTATCAGGGGCTTTGGTAAATTGTTCCTGTGAAAAATCGGGCTGATGATATTCTGGCATCTGAAAAGCCATAATATTCCTCCTTTCATCATTGATGGATCTATCATAGACCAAATGACAAAAAAACACCACCCCTGTTTTATATTTTCGTTTTCTCTCTGGCGGCACTTCTGCCCGTAACCGTGAATATACGGAATCGTTACAGGTATCCTATAAAAACCGATATCTCTGATCCGCAAACGAAAGCATTGCTCCCGGTTCTATATGCACGCTCTCATTTGTCTCCAGAAATCGCCCGTTTACACCGGTTCCATTCGTTGAGTTTAGATCCGTGATTCTATATCCATCCCCGTCTTCCTCGATCTTTGCATGGATCCGGCTGATCTGCGGCAGATTCAGGCAAAGATCAGAAATTTCCCGGTTTTTTCCAATAATAAACGGGAAATAACGGACCGGCACGTCCTCGCCTCCGTTTTCCGGAACAAGGCGTCTTGTCACCGGATAGATCTGCCGGCCTGTAAGGAGCACCGTCTGCATCTTTGCGCTCTCCGCGACTTCTCTCTGCTCCTTATCGATTCTTATATTATTTTCCTTTATTTCCGGGATTCCCCCTCGTTCCCGGTCCTCTTCTTCCCGGAATTCGACTTCCCATTCTTCTTCCGGCTCCTCTGCTTCTTTCCCGCTCTTTTCCATGCCAAAGAATACCATACCGGCTATCAGCACACCTTCTGCCGCAAAGATCCCCCATTTCCATTCCCGGAGCTGATCGACTCCGCCCCAAAAACAGACTGCCACCGGAACCGCTGCCACCACGATCACAATCAGGACCAGAATCGCATATTTCCCACTTTTTAGTTCGTTCTCCTCTGCCAGTGCTTCTGCCTCACCTGAAGAATCCGTCTTTTTTCTCTCAAAAGATCCGCACTTTCGTTCTGTTTCATTTTGCTTTTCTCCCTGATATCGCGCAGACTCTCCTGCCTCTGCTCCATATTCCCTGACCATTTTTCTCTCTGTTTCATATAATGCTTCCTCTCCAGCATTGTCTCTGAGGTTCTCTTCTTTTCCAGCCTTTTCTCCTGCCATCAGACATCTTTCCAGATCCCGGACTCCCAGATTTTCCTTCTCCCCTGCCCGGAACAGGGCAAATGCCAAAACCACCGCTTCTCCATCTGTGTGATCCACATGATCCAGAATATATCTTGTCAGTTTCTGAAAACTCTCCTCAAACTGGCTGCCGCGTCCCGGAAAAAGACAGAAATTCGCTCTCAGATCATCTGGATCCACATAGATCATATCCGGTTCCAGACAAAGCTGGTCTCCATCCATCAAAAACCGTTCTAATGCCGTCATTGTAACGATCAGGTCACTGGTGATCTGCCGGATCTCCTTTGCCTTGAACGACCGATATTCCATCATTCTGGATAATGACTGTCTCGATGTGATATTAAAATACAGGAATGTTTCCCCATCGATCCGCTTCTCCTGAAACGGCAAAAGTCCGGTGATCCTGTTCTCCGACAACATCCGAAGCGCATAAGATCCCCCAATCTCATTCTCCGGGCGCAATACCATGTAATTCCGGTTCATTTCTCGCTTAAATTCTATTTTCATCAGTCATCGATCCTGTCTTTTATTTTTCTCAGGGCATCCTGCTGCCTTAGGAATGTCTCCGGATGAATATCCGCCCGCTCCATGTGAAGACTCCAGTCTCCCGCCGACGCATCCCCCTCCGCTGTCAGCGCTCCAACCTTCAGATGGATCTCATATGTTCCCAGATAAAGCCGCGGATTTCCCATCAGACTTCCTTCCTGCTCAAAAGAATCAGCCTTTTTCTTCTCATCTACGTTATTCCGCGCTCTCTCCAGCGTTTCCTCCAGAATCATACTGCCGGTCACCGTGTCATGGACAGTATAAGCATATCGGATAAACGCCGCCATCGACAGGAGAACCACAGAAAGGACCACGGACGCTTCCACTGTTATGCTGGCGCTGTAATTTCTTTCTATATGCATTTCTCTTCTCACACTACCCTTATAAGTGTCAGCCACAATGCCGCCGGTAAAAGGAACGGCAAAAAAGGCAGCCGCTGTTTCCAGACACTTCCCCCGCCGGTTCCGATCTGTGCGCCAACCATCATCGCAAGCCCAAATATCCCGCAAAAAATCTGACCTGTGATCAACAGCAGTACACATTCCTGCCACTCAAGGAAAAATCCGGATACAATTAAAAACAAGCCATCTCCCTCGCCCAGAAGACCTCCTGTCAGAATACTGACTATCAAAAGTCCGATTCCCGGAATCATAGCAAGAATGATCTCCCCTGGGAAACGCGCCTTCCATACACAGGTTATGATTCCTGCCGCAGCTCCTCCCATCAGCACATCCAGACTGATTCTTCTCGTTCTTAGATCCTGCCAGGCCGCGATTCCCAGAAATACAAAAAACAGATTCATTCCATTTCCCCCTTTTTTCTCTCGCAGTACGAGCATGCCCCCAGATGCTCCGCCTCCGATTTCGGTATTTCCCTCACATAGGACATCATGGATCTACAGTTTTTATCATAGTGAAAATGCTCGCCTGCCACCGTGATATAGACTGGCTCCGATCCATCTCCCTTTTTCCCGCAGATGGCACAGGGTTTCCGCTTTCCTCCCGGAATCCTGCCGCTTTCCGCTTCGGATCTCGTGACGGTCAGATACTCATTGGAAATATAATGGCAGTCCCGGAACAAATGATATCTCCCCATTCCGGCACCCACATAGACCATCTCTGTCTGCTCATCCGTCATCGGATCCTGATAAGATCCATCTCCTTTTAATTTTCCCGGTATACCGATCCATGAACGCCGTTTTACAGCCACCGTTTCCACCGGGTTCCCAAGAACTGTCGAAAAAAACGGGATCTCTTCCTGATATTCCACCATAAATTCGATCTCCCCGTTTTCTCCATAAATTCTGGCTTTCTTCACCGCAGCATGATCCGCATACTGTCCGGCTCTCCCCCGGACCCAGAGAGAGGCCGCCGCCTCCGTGCAGAATGCCGGCAATTCGCGATCCCCGGTTTCCGCTGATTCCGCGAGGATCCCATACTGGCTGATCTCCTCCCCGATCCGCTCCACAGCGGTCTGAACCTTTCTCTGCCGGTCAAGCCATATCACCGGCTGGAGAAGTGCCAGAAAGAAAAACAGGGTGAGAGGAAGAACAAGGGCGGCTTCCACTGTCATGGATGCCGGGAGCGAGGAGGTGCACAGATGTGCTCTCCCTGCCGGCGGGGTGGCCATAAAAGGCCTATGTACTTGGAGAGACACATTTTCTGAATAAAAAGGTGATGACACACGATTTTTGAATTTTAAACCGACAGAGAAGAGCACAGCTATACACCCCCTTTCTCTGATTTGATTTCATCGCAGTTGTCCAATGCTTTCACAGCTACAATCAAAAATTTCATTCCTGTTTTCCATTTCTGTTCAAGTCGGCCTCAATAGGATCCCGCTGCGTACACCCTTCCTTTATACTCCTCTTTTTGAAAAAACATGTGCTTCTGCAGGACTTCCGCCTCAAGCTCAATCTGATACGCACAGTTTGCTGCGGAAAAATCCGCCTGTTTCGTCCGGATATTCCACTGGATCAGATCCATCATCCGAAAATTTCTTTCTTTCCGATCCGCAAGGAACATCAGGCAGCTTAAATACTCTGTATAGGTTCTTCCCTCTCCGGAATTCTCCTCTGTCTTCCTCAAAAAGGACTGATCCAAAAGCCCGGAAAGGCTGGTCTTCCAGTTTCCTTCTGTCTTTTGAAATGGAATCTTTCCGCCTGCCAGCAGCGTTCTTACATCCAGCACCGCCTCACCGAATGCCCACATCGTCAGAATAAAAAAGGACAATACCAGCTGGGCCGGTACGATTCCGGCTGATACTGCTGCCGCCAGAGCATCTGCCTCCGCCTTTTTATCCGGAGAATTCAGCAGAAACAGCAGATTCATCGCACCTCTCAAGGTAAGTACCCGGTTCACTGCCTCCTTCAGGTTTTCCCGGTCTGATTTCTTTCCGGCAAGAAGATATTCCATCTCATATTTCAATCGCGATGTTTCCGTTTTGTTTTCCACTAAGAATGAAGAAAAGTACAGAGGAACATATGCATTCACAGCCATCTGCCTCGATGCCGTCTTCAAAATTCCGGCATTCTCTCCGGCATCCTCTGTATCAGAACTTCCCGCATGGACCTGATAGCTCGATGTAGATGGAATTCCCTTCAGCGAAACAGCATTCGTTGAAAGCTCTGTCCCTACCGGAAGAAGGATCTCAAGAAGTTCCCCATCAAAAAAATCCTCCAGACGGTCCAATGCAGCCGCTTTCTTCTTATCTCGCGGATCACAGGCTGCGGATTCTAAATTCTCCATCTCCTCCACACACCGACAGATCTGCACCCAGTCCGTTTCTTCCTCATCTTCGTCCTCTGCAGCCGCTTCCATATCAAGAAATTCACATGCCTCTTCCAAAAGTTCCAGATTCCGCTCCACCTTTGCCTCCATCTGCTGATATCCTGTGATCCGCTCTTTTGCGCTTTTTATCACCTCATTGCAGGCTGATATCTCCTGTCCCAATGTTCCGGATGCCGTCTCATCCTCCAACTGTCCGAGATCTGTCTTCTGATTCTCTGCCTCCAGCCGTTCCACTTCCCTCTGAAACTGATCCACAACCCCCGGAAACCTTCTAAGTTCCCGCTTGAAGTTTGCTGCATGCCGCTTAAACACGGCTGTTCTCTCCTCATCTGCCGCTGCACAGAGTTTTTCTCTGGTTTCTTCCATCGTTCTCAGCGACTTTTCGATCTCCTGCCCTTTTTTTTCAAGTCTGCGCACAGCCCGTCCACCCCCACGGCAGGAATCGTACAGAGTACGGAAATCCCCCGCTTTTTTCACCTGTTCCGCTTCCTTCAGAAGTCCGCTTCCAGACACCGCAAGCTCCGGGACGCGGTACTTCATATAGTCAGCGATTTCCTCCTCCAGCCATCTCCCATCCTCATCCACCATGCGTGTTATTCCGGAGAGTATTACGTTTTCCCGTCTCGCCGGGTACATATTTGCCTGTTCCAGATAAAAATCAAGATAACGGCCGAAAGTCCCCTTGATTGCCGCCTCTGATTCATATTCCAGAAAGAGGAGCTGATAGCGATCCCATAAATTCCGGTTATAGTAACTCATCACCGATGACACCGCTGAATCCGATGCCATCCGAAGATACAGTCTCGCCCCCGCCGTTTTCGCTGATTCCACAAGTCCCAGGATCAGCGACAACACACATATGATCGTCAAACTCAGAAAAACAGTAATCTCTCCCCGGTATTTCATCTAATATACCTCTTTCGCCTGTTTATTGATCTCCGTAAAAATTCCGGTCAACAGCTTGTTGATCTGGGTTTTGAAAACGATGACCAATCCGATCAGGACCACCAGGATCAGCACTACCTCAATAACTCCAACGCCATCTTCTTCCATAAGAAATCTTTTTAACTGCATACACACACCTCCCATATGTTCCAAAGTTTTCCGATTTTTCTTGCCGTGTTTTACCGGATACTCCATCGAAATATTCTTTCATCCCTACAGTGATAAAAATGCCGGTGCGACCACCATGATCATCACGATACCCAGCATGAGAAACATCGGGATCAAAAGCTTTGTGGATGCCTCCTCCCCTTTTCTGAGTGCAAGGTCTTTTCTCTGTCGGAACGCCGCCTCCATTTCTTCCTCGAGAAGCCGTCTCAGATCCTTTCCCCCCGTACTCACGCTGTTTCCAAGAAGCGACGCAAATTTCATATAACTTCCGATTCCGATCCGCCGCCCAAACTCCCCGTAGGCGCGGATCTCCGGCATTCCGGTCTCCATCTGATTCAAGGTCGTCTGCATCTCCCTGTATACCGGATGGAGATCCGGCTGCATCTTTCGGGTTCCATCCACCACCTGTTTTTTCCATGCCTGACGCACCGGATATCCGGCTCCCATCAGTACCACGAAGCCTGAGAGCAGTTCCGGATAGTCTGCGATCATCCGTTCCTTCCAGTATTTCTGCTTTTCCTTCTCATCGCTCTTTTCCTTTAAAAACAGGCATAATGCCGCAGCAATCCCAAGAAAGATCAGACCTCCGTTCCCATTACCGGACGCCGTCCTGTAGTGAAGTGCCTGTCCCTCAAAGCTTTCCGGAAGCGCGACTGTACTGCTCTCCACGTCGGTTTCCACAAGCTGCTCCAGAAATGTCCGAAACGAATCCCCGGATGTCTTTTCCGGAGGAAAAACTGTCACCGGGATCTCTGACCACAATACTGTGCCCCCATTAGAGATCCCCGCTCTCAGAGTCACCTGCGCCCCATTCTCTGGAATATCGTAGCTTAACAGCCCCATATCACTCACCGTTTCCGGTGCCCCGGATTCCCACCGGACCGAGAGTCCATATGGTTCCAATCGGTTGGTCAGATTCAGGTCATGCCGCACCTCCGATAGAGATTCATTTTCTCCCAGAATCTCTACGGTCAGGTATTCCATGATCTTCGGAAAGTTCTCCTGCATCTCCTCCCCGGACATTTTCCGCTCCGGAACCGTAATAGCGATCTCTTCCTCCTTCTCCCCAAGACCGCCTACAAATAACTCATACTGCCGGTCTCCGCCGCCGTACTCATTGCGCTCCAGAACTGCGTTCCGCACCGGATCCCCCATTTTCCCCGCTGCTTCCGCAAGCCCGTAGAGCGCAAAGCCTGTGATTACACATGCGCCATATTTTCCATACCCGTTTCTATACTTTTTCAACCTGCCTTTTTCTGCTTTCCCACTCATATCCCGATCTCCAGAAAGTTCTTCGCCAGCTGACAGGACATCAGATATATCCCAAGACATACCGTCATCAGGATCCGCCCACCTACGGTCGTGTACAGGATTCCAAAGAAGCCCGGCGAAGTCAGCTCAATATAGATAACGATCAGAACCGGGATCACGCTCATGATCTTCTGCTCCATGCGTCTGGATGCCGTTGCTGTCAGAATCTCCTCCTGAATCCGGATCTTTTCCCCAATGATCTCCGCGGTTCTGGCGATAATTTTCATCAGCTCCCCACCGCTCTTTCTCGCAGCGAGAAAAACATCTGCAAAATTTTTTACATCGTCCAGACCGCTCCGCTCTGCGAAATCCCCCAACGCTTCCTCGAATGTCAGATTCATTCGGACTTTCTGCAAAATCAGCCGGATCTCCCTCACGATCATGGAGTCATTCCCATGGATCTCCTCCATTTCCCTTAAACTCACCGCAAACGCATTTTCCACCGAATATCCGGCGTTGAGCCCCGAAGCAACCGCCAGGATCGCGTCCTTAAACTGCCCGCGCAGCGTCTCCAACCGTCTTTTCTTTAATTCTTTTTTCAACAGCAGCGGAAAAAGCAGTCCCATCGGCATCAGGATCAGAAACAGCCCTATGCTCCGATAGAAAACATAATCCAGAACCGCGGCTCCGAGAATTCCCTCCGCACCATAGAGCAGCCATTCTTTTTTGCTGAGTTCATAGACCTCATATCTCATACCCTGCAAGTCTGAGCTTTTCCCGGTGCTTAAGCACTCCGATCCTCTCAAGACTTCCTTCCACTTTCCTTCGATCCCGCGTTCCTCCTTCCTGACCTTTTGTCTCCCGGAAAGTGAAAAGGGGATTGAGTATGATCTCGCCGTTTTCAAATCTATCCACCTCCTCAATCGCTGTCACTTTTCGCGTCTTATCCCGCATCCTCGCCACATGCACCATAATGTCCACCGCCGACGCGATCTGACTCCGGATCGCCGGAAGCGGCAGGTCTGCTGCCATCAGGACCATCGTCTCAAGTCTGGAAAGCATGTCCTTCACGCTGTTCGCATGGCCACTGGAAAATCCGCCGTCATGACCCGTATTGAGACTCTGAAGAAGATCCAACGCCTCTTTTCCGCGTACCTCGCCGATTATCAGGCGATCCGGTCTCATACGAAGGGCCGCCCGGATCAGCTCTCCGATCCCGATCTCCCCGGCTCCCTCTGCATTGGCATCCCGGGTCTCCAGACGTACCAGATTTTCGATGTGGTTTAACTGCAGCTCCGCCGCGTCTTCGATCGTGATCACGCGCTCTCCGGGCGGGATAAACTCTGAGAGTGCATTTAAAAGAGTTGTTTTTCCCGCTCCGGTCCCACCGCTGACAAAGATGTTGTAACGCGCCGCCACCAACGTCTTTAAGAGATCTGCCGCTTCCTTCGAGATACTTCCGTATTCCATAAGCCGGTCCATCGTCACCGGCTCCGGGAATTTCCGGATCGTCAGGATCGGTCCGTTTAATGCGACCGGTTCCAGAACTACATGGACTCTCGATCCGTCCGCCAGTCTGGCATTCGCAAGCGGTGTTGACGTATTGACAATGCGGTTCACGCTGCTTACGATCTGCTGGATCAGATCTTCCAACTGTTCCCTGGATTCGAAAGACTTTTCCCACCGCCCGATCTTTCCCCCTGTCTCCACGAATACCTGATCAGGACCGTTCACCATGATCTCCGTCACCCGGGGATCATCCACCAGCTCCTGTAAAATATCCAGCCGCCTAAAAGAATCAAACAGTTCCTTGTGAAGCTTCAGCCGTTCCCCTAACGTCGCCGGAAATGTTTCCGGATCATTCTCCATGCAGGCATCCATTTTCCGGTCGATAAGATCTGCGATCTCCTCGTCCGCCATCTGACGGTCATACGTCATCTCCGCAAGGATCTGTTCCCGCAGGATCTGCTTCAGCTGTCCCATAAATTTCTCTGTCCTTTCACCAGACTCCGGACGAAATCACCCATATCCCCCCACAGAAGTTCCTGCGGAAAATGTTCCATCCGTCTTCCTCCCGTCACCATCGGCACATGGATTTTCTGGATCTTTTCCGCCACCCCGCTGTTTCCCGAAGCTGCCAGGTATTCTTCAAATTCACGCATTTTCTCCGCAGAAAACGGATCTTCCCGGATCGGTGTATAGACTACCTGACATTTTTCCAGTAACGGCAGGGCATCCCGCCCATAGTCCCCCACATCGAGAATCATCGTCGTATAGTTTCCATCCCGCAGGATCCGTTCCATAAGATCCGCCATCTCCTGTACAGACAATTGGGCATAGTCCTGCGGGATCCTGATCGGAGGGATCCATGCCATATCTCCAAGATAATAGACGATCGAGTTCAGCCTCACCACATGAAAACGGTCCTGTTTATAATAGTAGATAAGATCCGAGAGATCCCTCTTCCACCGCTCATTCAAAAGTCCAGTAAAACCCGTAAACGTGTCCAGCGTCACAAAAAGAACCTTTTCTTCTTTCGCAAGGACCTGCCCGATTGCCAGCGCAAGGCATGTCTTTCCGCATCTTCCGATGGGCGAATAGACTCCGATGATCCGTCTGGACTGGTCCGTGCTTCCGGCAACATTGGCCCGGATCCCCGGGATCTCGCTGTAGACTGCCATCACTTCCCGGATAATATCATCCCCGGACTGAAACTTATAAATTTCTTTTCCGGAGTCCATCTGTTTTTCTGTTTCTTCCGACATATAGATCTTCTGGGCCGAAGGAATTCCGGAAATATCCCCGGAATCTGTCCGTTCCCCTGAAAGCAGTACATCGATCTCATGCTTTTTCGCGTACTCCGCCAGCTTTTCCTTTGAGGTAAACGCCTGAGCCGTAAAAACTCCCTTTTCTTTTCGGTTTACATAATCAGACAACCGCTCCGCATATCTTGTGTCCGCATCATAAACCGCCATCATCTTTTTCATGGTCCCTCATTTCCTTTCCCCTGCCGGAATCAGACTCCGGCGCATATTCGACCGGTCCCTTCTCCGGTCTGTAAGACATGCGGTCCTGTCTGTTTTATCAGATCAGCAAAAACAGACAGTATCCCGCAAACAGATACGGCCCCAGCCGCAAAAGACTTTCTTTTTCAGAATATCCCGGATATTCCGTAAGCCGCCCTCTCATCCCGGTCTCCACCGCAAACCTTGCGGCCCGCTCCAGCCGGAACCAGACCGTCCCCTGCTTTATCATCCGGTAAGACGCAGCAGCAGCGGCAAAAATCATTCCCAGACCAATCACAAACACACTGTCCCATACCCCCAGAAATCCCGCGATCACTCCCATAAGTTTGATATCTCCTGCTCCGATCGTCCGGCACAGGAAAAACGGATAAAAGACCACGCAGGTTCCCACAAACCGCAGAATAAAATAGCCGACCCGGCTTCCCCCAAAAGCCACAAAAGCCTGCGGCTCCCCCAATCCCTGGTTTTCTGCAAAGGATAGAAGGATTCCCGCCGCAATTCCCATTATGATCTGAATGTGAAAGATTTTTCCTTTCTTTCAGTCTGTCACCGCCGCGGACAGTAAAATTGCAAACAATGCCACGATAAGATCACCTCCTGTATAGCCGTCTCTTCTGATCATTTCCCTTGAAATTCAAAATTCTCAAAAAATCGAAAAAACATCTTTCAATTATTGCGGCTCACAAGTCAACACGTTAAAAGGATTTCATGCCCTGAATCCGGGCATCCGGCGAAGCTGCCGGTCATACATTTGTTATTTAGAAACGAAGAATTCATTTCTGAATGTGCCACTATTATCTCTGAATTCCGGCTGAAAGTCAATTTCAGTTTCGTAAAATCAGGGCATCGTTTTTCGTCAAAATTCACCAAATTTCATTATGTCACTCATCGTTTTCCAGAAATATTGAACAATTCATTGACGCAATTCAGGAAAAATGGTAAAATGCAATTAAGTTTAAATTTTTAAACCAAAACATTCCGGAAAGGAGAGAATTCATGATCTCAGAAAATCTTCTGGGCGATATCTTTGAAGAGTGCATTCCTTTATTTATTGCGCTCGGTGACCGAACAAGACTGACGATCCTGCAGTGTCTCTTTGAGACACAGACCACTGGTGAAGGACGGATTCCCGGCTTAAATGTCAACGAGATCACGGACCGGACAAGTCTCTCCCGTCCTGCTGTCTCTCACCATTTAAAGATCTTAAAAGATACCGGCCTGATCGATGTTTTAAGAAAAGGCGTGTGTAATTATTATTATCTCACAAACAAAAGCGCCATCGACAAGCTCGGCCGGCTGAAAGAAGAGCTTGAAAAATATCCGGAATCCTGAATATTCCGGATGAATGATCCTCATACTACCAATTACAGAAACTTCTGGTTTTTTTCACAGACAGACGCGCCGCAATCCGGCAAAGTCCATCTGTGAACAAACTTCGGCAAAACAGCCTTCGGCCGCCTGAAACAGACTGCTGTTGGCACTATCCGTAAAGAAATTGGGGTATGATATTTATGTTTTTTTCGAAAAAAAATGCTTCCAAACAGGCTTACCGCCGGGAAACGAATGAACTGAAGCGCCAGATCGAGCTCAGCAAAACGGCGATCTTATCCGCCCAGAACCAGTTTGAACAGGTCGTTGACCCGACTCTGGTCGACTGTTATATCTACGAGTTGAATGCTGCGCAGCTCCGGTATCAGTTTCTTCTCCGCCGCCTGAAAATACGGGAGCTTCAGGAGGTCTGATAACCATGCATACCTGGTACGAACAGGCTGTCTTTTACCATATTTATCCCCTGGGACTCTTAGGGGCTGAAAAAACAAATACGCTCACAGAAACTGCCCACCGTTTCGTGGCGCTTGAGGACTGGATCCCGCATATCCACGCCTTAAACGGTTCCGCGATCTACATCGGGCCGCTTTTTGAATCTTCCACCCACGGATACGACACGAGAGACTTCCGCCTCGTGGACCGGCGTCTGGGCTCCAATGAAGACTTTGCCCGCTTCGTACGGCTCTGCCACGAAAGTGGGATCCGTGTTGTGGTGGACGGCGTCTTCAACCATACGGGACGGGAATTTTTCGCCTTCCGGGATATTTGTGAAAAACGGGAAGCTTCCCCGTATAAGGACTGGTACCGCGGCGTTAATTTCGGCTGGGGCAGTCCTCTCGGTGATCCGTTCAGCTATGAAGCCTGGCAGGGACACTTTGAACTTCCCTGCTTAAATCTCTGGAATCCGGAGGTCCGCCAGTATCTGTTCGACTCGATCCGGTTCTGGGTCGACAATTTCGATATCGATGGGATCCGGCTGGACTGCGCAAATGTTCTGGATTTCGGATTCATGAAGGAGCTCCGCGAAAAAACTTCCTCCATGAAGCCTGATTTCTGGCTTATGGGCGAGGTAATCCATGGGGAATACAGCCGCTGGGTAAACCCGGAAATGCTGCATTCCGTGACAAACTATGAGCTTCACAAAGCATTCTACTCCGGTCACAATGATCACAACTACTTCGAAATCGCCCACAATGTGCGGCGGCTGGAGGCGGTGGGAAGATCCCTTTACACCTTTGTGGACAACCACGACGAAGACCGGATCGCAAGCAAATTGAACAATAAGGCGAATTTGTTTCCGGTATACCAGCTTCTCTTCACGCTCCCCGGGATCCCTTCTATTTATTATGGAAGCGAATGGGGGATCGAAGGAAAGCGCTCCAGAACATCCGATGAGGTCCTGCGCCCGGCGCTCTGCCTGTCCGACATGGATGAAAAAGCTCCGGAGCTTGTGTCCCATATCGCGGCACTCGGAAAGATCCACGCGGAGAATGACGCGTTCCACACCGGTTCCTACAAGGAGCTTCTCCTCACAAACCGGCAGTATGCCTTCAGCCGGTCCGGGGAACACGGAACTGTGATCTCCGCTGTAAATAATGATGAACAGCCGGCATCGATCTCGATCCCGCTGCCCTGCGCAGCCTCAGATGCCGTATCCCTGCTGTCCGGGGAGATCCCATTCTCCCTCGAAAATGGCAGACTTTCCGTTACGCTTCCGGCAAACGGCGGCGCTATCTTTAAACTTCAGGAGGTTTAAGTGATGACAAGAACAAAGAAAACTACGGCTCCCGCAAAAACAAAGGAGATCGGTCTCGGCTTCATCACCGAGCTGGACCGCTATCTCTTTGGACAGGGCACCCATTATAAAATCTTTGAGAAACTCGGCGCACATCCAAAGACCTATAAGGGGAAAGCCGGAATGTATTTTGCCGTCTGGGCTCCCCACGCAAAAGCGGTCGGCGTTGTGGGTGATTTCAACGGCTGGGATCCGGATGCCGCACCGATGTCTCCGCTGGCGGACTCCGGGATCTACGAGGCATTTATTCCGGGTATCGGCCTCGGAGAGCTCTATAAATTCGCGATCACCACACAGGAGGGAAAAATCCTCTTCAAAGCTGACCCGTATGCGGTTCATGCGGAATTCCGGCCGGGAACTGCCTCCATCACGGAGGACATCACCGGATTTAAGTGGGATGACGCAAACTGGATGGAGGCACGAAAGAAAGCCGATCCCGTAAAATCCCCGATGGCAATCTACGAGGTCCATCTCGGTTCCTGGCGGAAGAAAGACCGCCCGCAGAAGGAAGGTTATTATACATATATGGAAGCCGCCCATGAACTGGCTGATTATGTGAAAAAGATGGGATACACCCATGTAGAACTCATGGGAATCGCAGAGCATCCTTATGACGGTTCCTGGGGTTATCAGGTTACCGGCTATTATGCTCCAACCTCCCGCTACGGTACCCCGAAGGAATTCATGTACTTTGTGAACTACCTCCATAAAAAAGGGATCGGTGTCATCCTCGACTGGGTTCCGGCCCACTTCCCGAAGGATGCCCACGGGCTTGCGGATTTCGACGGACAGCCGCTCTATGAATACGCGGATCCGAGAAAAGGCGAACACCCGGACTGGGGAACCAAGGTCTTCGATTACAGTAAAAATGAAGTCAAAAACTTCTTAATTGCCAACGCCCTCTACTGGGTAGAAAACTTCCATGTTGACGGTCTCCGCGTAGATGCCGTTGCGTCCATGCTCTACCTCGACTACGGCCGCAGCGACGGAAACTGGGTTCCGAATAAATACGGTGAAAACAAAAACCTCGAGTCTATCGAGTTCTTCCGCCACTTAAACAGCGTCCTTACCGGACATCTCACCGGTGCTATGATGATCGCCGAAGAGTCCACCGCCTGGCCGGGAGTTACAAAACTGCCGGAAGAGGGCGGTCTCGGATTCACCTTCAAATGGAACATGGGCTGGATGCATGACTTCCTCGAATATATGAAGCTGGACCCGTATTTCCGGAAATTCAACCACAATAAGATGACGTTCGGCATCACATACGCAACCAGCGAGAATTACATCCTGACTCTGTCACACGATGAGGTCGTTCACTTAAAATGTTCCATGATCAACAAGATGCCGGGCTTAAACGATGACAAATTCGCGAACCTGAAAGCCGGATACACCTTCATGATGGGACATCCGGGTAAGAAACTGCTCTTTATGGGACAGGATTTCGGTCAGTATCATGAGTGGGATGAAAAAGTTTCCCTCGACTGGTATCTCGCCGACGAGCCGCTTCACAAAGACCTGCAGAAATATTACAGCGACCTGCTGCATGTATACCAGAAATATCCGGCATTATGGCAGCTGGATTCCGACTGGAACGGTTTCCAGTGGATCAACGCCAACGATGGTGACCGCAGCATCTTCAGCTTTATCCGCCGAGACGAGACGGGCAAAAAGAATCTCTTATTCGTCATCAACTTTACACCGGTTGCACGCGACGATTACCGGGTAGGCGTTCCGAAGTCCGGAACCTACTCCCTGATCCTGGATTCCGAGCATGGGCTCTACAAGCGCGGCGAGCATGCATTCTCCGCCCGCTCCAAGAAGAGCGAGTGCGATGGCCAGCCCTATTCCTTCGCGTATCCGCTGCCGGCATACGGGACTGCGATCTTTAAGTTCAACTAAAAATATATGTTTTGCAAGTAACACATCCGTCCTGAATCCACTAAAACAGATTCAGGACGGATGTTCTAATTTTCCACATAAATAGGCACTGCCCGCCTCCCATTCTCCTCAGAAAACGGTAAGCGGACAGCACCTCAATCATCACCTATATTTCTTGCATTTATTGACCTTACTTACTCTTACTCCACGTTCTTCGTCGCCACAACATCAACTCCCGTTCCGGCAACGTCCTTCATGATCACATCCCCGATATGCACCGGAGCAGCAACCTCGACTGTCTTTAACGCTTTCACACAGTCAAAGATCTTTCCCTTCGGGATATCTTCTTTCGTCTTCACCGACACCATTTCGATACTTCCGCCGGATACCCGGACTGTGGAAGTCACGATCCTCGTCGGATTTGTCACTTCTTTCCGTCCATAGATCTCGCCGCGCTTACAGGTATTTCCCGTCACGCTTACGACCTCACCGCCGTCCATCGTTACGACAAGAGGACAGCCCATCGGACAGCCGATACATGTTAATCTTCTTTCCTCCATCGCCTATGCCTCCTCGATTTTGACCGTGATCGTCTCAAGATCCGGATATTTCAAAAGATCTGACTTTTTGAATTTCAGTTCCTCCATCTCCCCCGGTGCCACTACCGGACGTTTTCTGTGGATCACACGCTCGTCACCGAAATACGCACTCACATAGCAGTTCTTATAAACACCACCCACGCGGAAACGAACGGTCAGCTCCTCGTCCATTCTCGCCGGATCGATGGTTCCAGGAACTGTGTAGCGCACACCTTCGATCGGCTTTAAGACGATCTCATGTCCGCCGGACGGACGGTTCTCGCCCTGTTTCACATAGGCCGCCGCATTCTTTCCGGCGATCGCAGCCTCCTCAGATACAAAATCCACGAGATCATGTACATGAAGCACATTTCCGCAGGCGAAAACTCCCTCAATATTCGTCTCAAGACTTTCATTGACCTTCGGGCCTGATGTTACCGGGTTCATGTCGACACCCATTCCTCTGGATATCTCATTCTCCGGGATCAATCCGACGGAGAGAAGCAGCGTATCACAGCTGTATTCCTCTTCCGTTCCGGGAATCGGCTTTCCTTTTCCGTCTACCTGGGCCAGTGTAATTCCTTCCAGCCTCTCTTTTCCCTTGATGTCCACCACCGTATGGCTCAACTTTAACGGGATTCCATAATCATCGAGACACTGGACGATATTTCTCTTTAATCCGCCGGAATACGGCATCAGCTCCGCAACGACTTTAACCTTCGCGCCCTCAAGCGTCATCCGTCTCGCCATGATGAGTCCGATATCTCCGGAACCTAAGATCACAACTTCGCGTCCCGGCATATATCCCTCAATGTTTACAAGCCTCTGGGCCGTACCTGCGGAGAAGATTCCCGCCGGACGGTATCCGGGAATGTTTAAAGCGCCTCTTGAACGCTCTCTGCATCCCATTGCGAGGATCACTGCCTTCGCCCGGATCTCAAAGAGACCTTCTTCCCGGTTCATGGCCGTCACGATTTTCTGCTCACTGATATCCATGACCATGGTATTCAGTTTATACTCGATATTTAATTCTTCTGCCTGTTTAATAAACCGTCCCGCGTACTCCGGACCCGTGAGTTCTTCCTTGAAGGTGTGGAGTCCAAAGCCGTTATGAATGCACTGGTTTAAGATTCCGCCTAACTCCCTGTCACGTTCCAGGATCAGAATACTCTCGATTCCGTTTTTCTTCGCGGAAACTGCAGCGGCAAGACCCGCTGGTCCGCCTCCGATGATCACAATATCATACGATTTCATGCTCTGACACCTCCCTTTTATAACGAATCCTTATTGATTCCCTTGACGATCTGCGAGTTTCCGCCGGATTTTGTGATCTCAAACATGCTCTTATGGCATTCTCTTGCAAGGATCTCCATAGTTCTCGGGGAACAGAAGCCTGCCTGGCAGCGCCCCATTCCGGCTCTCGTTCTGCGTTTTACTCCGTCTAAGGATTTTGCGCCTAAAGGTCTTCGGATCGCATCAATGATCTCACCTTCCGTGATCATCTCGCATCGGCAGATAATATTTCCGTACTCCGGTTTTTCCTTGATTAACTGGATCCGTTCTTCCTTGCTTAAAGTATTCGGGTTCAGAACGCCTTTTCTCGTCGCTATAAAGTTCTCTTTTTCCCTGAGATCCATCTTCTCTTTCAGGATATCCGCCACCATCTCACCGATCGCCGGGGAGCTTGTCAGACCCGGAGACTCGATTCCCGCACAGTCGATAAAGCCTTTCGCGTCCTCCAGCTCACCAATCAGGAATTCATGTCCATCCTCATGGGCACGGAGTCCTGCGAAGGAAGTGATCACCTGACGCATCGGGATGTTCTTCACATTCATCTCTGCCTTTGTGATAACCTCATTTAAGCCCTCTCTAGTCGTATTGGTTCCCTCTTTATTCTCAATATCGATCGCTGTCGGTCCCACCAACAGATTTCCGTGGACCGTCGGAGTCACGAGAACGCCTTTTCCGTATTTTCCGGGAAGAGCAAACACCGTATGGCTCACATGATTTCCGGCAGTTTTATCGAGCAGACAGTAATCTCCACGTCTTGGGGTGATATGGATCTTCTTGTTGCTTACCATATTGTGGAATTTGTCTGCGTAGACACCCGCCGCGTTCACGACATACCGCGTCTTATACGTGCCCTTGCTTGTCCGGATCTCCCAGCCGTCTTCCACCGGTCTTAAGTCGGTGACCTCCGTATCAAAATGGAATTCTACTCCATTCGCGTTGGCATTCTCCGCCATCGCGATATTTAAGTTAAACGGACATACGATTCCGCCTGTGGGCGCGTAGAGAGCTGCGCATGCCTCATCGGAAATATTCGGCTCCATCGCCCGGAGTTCTTCCCTGTTTAAGATCCGAAGATCCGGTACTCCATTTGCAATTCCCCTTTTATAGAGAGTTTCGAGACCTGACATCTCGTCCTCATGCAGACATACTACCAGCGAACCATTTCTTTTGAATGGGAAATCCAGGTCTTTCGACAGCTGTTCCATCATCTCATTTCCGCGCACGTTGAGTCTCGCCATCAGGGAACCTTCCGCCGCGTCATAGCCCGCATGGACGATGGCGCTGTTTGCCTTGGAAGTACCGCAGCAGACATCCTCCTCTTTCTCCAGCACGCAGATCTTTGCCTGATACCGCGACAATTCCCTCGCAGATGCCGATCCGGCTACACCTGCTCCGATTATGATCACATCATACATTTACCGTTCACTCCTTTACATCCTGTCTCTTTTAGAAGTTTTCCGCCATATCCCACAACCTTGGGGATCCGGCGGCATCCGTCCTTGAGAAAAAAGAGCCCGCCAAGTAAACGCATACCCTTATGCGGTTATCCTGTCAGGCTCTCTCATCTCATGCCATAATTATCCGATTGTTAAGCTGTACTGCACCGGGCACAGCCCTCTGTTTTTTATCCTACCACGGGATCGCTCCATAAAGGAGAACCGCCACGATCGCGCCGATGATCGGTCCAACGATCGGAACTACAAGACCGTAAGAGAAGTTGGAATCGCCTTTGTCCTTGATTGGAAGGACTGCATGTGCAAGACGAGGTCCTAAGTCTCTTGCCGGGTTGATCGCGTAACCGGTAAGTCCGCCGAGGGACATACCTACAGAAACGATGATTCCAAATACGAAGAGTTTGTCAACACCTGTGGAAAGTCCTGTTACATTGCCGATTCCCTTGATCGCGAAAACAAGGATAAAAGTACCGACTGCTTCGCTTAAAATGTTTAATCCAGTGTTCGGGATCGATGGACCTGTGCAGAATACGCCAAGCTTTGTTCCCGGATCTTCTGTAGCGTCAAACTGTCCCTTGAAGAGCAGGTAGACGATCGATGCGCCGACAAATGCACCTGCCAGCTGTGCGATCACATAGCCAGGCACCATGGACCACGCGAAACTTCCGTCAACCGCGAGAGCGATCGTGAGCGCCGGATTGAAGGACGCGCCGGAAGCTTCTCCGAAGATAAATGCCGGTACCAGAACCGCAAGGCCCCATGCCAGTGTGATCTGGACAGCTCCTGCACCTTTCATTCCGGACTTGTTAAGGTTTACGTTTGCAACAACACCATCACCGAGGATGATAAGCATCATGGTTCCAAGAAACTCTGCAATATAAGGCAGCATAGAAAATCCCCCTTTTTGTTGTTTTAGGCATCTCCGGCTTTCGTTCCCCTCAAAAGCCGGAGACAGTTTTCTGTTTTTTCAAAACTTTCTGATTTGTTCCTGTAACTTCGGATAATGATTCCCATTCAAGTCCATTTTTTACAAGCCGTACGTCTTACCCAAAACCTTTTCCTCATTTAATATCTGGTTTAATCTTCTTTTGCCCAGCCGTAAGCGTATTTCACAGCCTTATTCCATCCCTTGATCCTTTTCTCTCTCTCAGCAGCCTCGATCTTCGGCTCAAAGGTCTTATCGATCGCCCAGTTCTTGATAACGTCTTCCTTGCTGCTCCAGTAACCAACCGCGAGACCTGCAAGATAAGCGGCACCCATAGCGGTTGTCTCTACACACTGCGGACGGTTCACCGGTGCGTTGATGATATCGGCCTGTGTCTGCATTAAGAAGTCGTTGGCACTTGCGCCGCCGTCAACCTTAAGAGCCGCAAGCTCGATACCGGAATCCGCCTTCATCGCTTCCAGAACATCGTTTACCTGATATGCGAGGGATTCCAGAGTCGCGCGGATAATGTGGTACTTATTGACACCACGGGTGATTCCTACGATCGTTCCGCGCGCGTATTGATCCCAGTGCGGAGCTCCGAGACCTGTGAATGCCGGTACAACATAGCAGCCGTTCGTATCCTTTACTTTCTTTGCCATGTACTCGGAATCCGGTGCGGAATCGATAATTCTTAACTCATCGCGAAGCCACTGGATCGCAGCGCCTGCAACGAAGATAGAGCCCTCAAGAGCGTAGTTGACTTTTCCGTCTAAGCCCCATGCAATTGTTGTAACAAGACCATTCTTTGAGAAGATCGGCTTCTCACCGGTGTTCATTAACATGAAGCAGCCGGTTCCGTATGTATTCTTTGCCTCGCCAGGATTGAAGCAGGTCTGTCCGAACAGTGCGGACTGCTGGTCACCAGCAGCTCCTCCGATTGGGATCGGTCCGCCGAGGTAAGACGGATCTGTCTCGCCGTAAATGCAGCTTGACGGCTTCGGCTCCGGAAGAATACACTTCGGGATATCGAGTTCCGCCAGGATCTCATCATCCCACTGTAAAGTATTGATATTGAAGAGCATTGTACGGGACGCGTTGGAATAGTCTGTAACATGAACCGCGCCCTTTGTAAGTTTCCAGATCAGCCATGTCTCAACCGTACCGAATAACAGCTCGCCCTTCTCCGCTCTTTCTCTCGCGCCCGGTACATTGTCAAGCAGCCATTTTACCTTTGTGCCTGAGAAGTATGCATCGATCACGAGGCCTGTTTTCTCTCTGAACTTGTCGGTCAGGCCTTTTTCTTTTAAGGTGTCGCAGTATTCCGATGTTCTGCGGCACTGCCAGACGATCGCGTGATGGATCGGCTCTCCGGTATTCTTATCCCAGACGATCGTTGTCTCACGCTGGTTTGTGATACCGATCGCCGCGATGTCCTCTGCGGTGGCACCGATCATGTTCATCGCCTCTACAGCAACCCCCAGCATACTTGCCCAGATCTCGTCTGCATCGTGCTCTACCCAGCCCGGCTTCGGGAAGTACTGGGTAAACTCTCTCTGCGCTACACTGCACATCTCACCTTTTTCGTTGAACAGGATACACCTGTTGCTGGTTGTCCCCGCGTCGAGTGCCATTACATACTTTGCCATACCAATTCCTCCTTCAATATAGTTTTTCCCATGCTTTATCTCAACTGCCCTTTTCCCGGCATTGAAACAGCTTGTGTTATCATTCTATTCACAGCTTCCAGACTTCATGATTCGTAGATGAAACTGCCATCGCTCCTGCTGAGAGGGCGCTCATAACGGATTCTTTCTCGGAGATCAGTCCACCCGCGATGATCGGCGCTTTCGACACCTTACACATCTTTGAGATGACCTGCGGCATGATTCCCGGAAGAACCTCGATATAATCCGGCTTCACCTGATGCTGCTGCTGTCTTAAATTTTCATACGCCATGGAATCCAGTAAAAAGCACCTCTGGACCGTTATGAAATTCAGTTCATTTCCCCTTCTGATCAGTGGGACCTTTGTACTAATGATCCCATCTGCCTCTGTCGACATTTTAATGAAGTCCACCACGATCTCCTTGCTGCTTAAACCCACGATCAGGTCTACATGCACGATCACGATCTTCCCGGCGTCCTTTAAACGTTTTACGATCGTCCGGATCGTACAGATATCGCCGAACAGGACAAATACCACGCGGATCTCTTCCAGCGAACAGCAAAGCTCCAGATCATCCATGTTTTTGATCGCTGCGATGATCGGGTTTTCTTCCAATGCATGATAAAAATAATGCTTCACTAAACTTTTCTCCATTTCTCAAAAAGAAAAGGAGCGCACCAAGCAACAGCTAATCGTTAGCTGATTACATTTTGCTCTCCTATCACGGCTTCTTTTTTAAGTTAATCCAATCATAGCACATTGCATAATTATTATCAACCATTTCACGATAAAATATATATTTTGTACAAATCTCACAAAGTTTTCTATATTTTTTTATTGTTTTAACCTCTTGCGTGATTATTTATTCCTCGCTTTCACAACATTATACACAAATTTTTGCGTTCATATTTTTTTACCTATGTCACTGCATCAAATCGCCGCGTCGTACCAAAAGCTTTTCTGAACTGAAAATTCTGTACAATACAGTAACCCCTTTGTTACTTTTCATGGGTAGGAATTTTCTGAACTGAAAATTCCGTATGATACCGTTATGGCCGCGGATTTTGCCGATTCGGAATGCGAAGCATCGGCAAAATCCTGTTACAGTGCGCGGGCATAGAGTACCCGTGTACTGTAACACCCCTTTACATCTCTACATAAAAATTTAAGAACGTTCCTTATGTTTTTGCGTCATTTTTATGCTATACTGGATTATGATATATTTTTTTCTTTGATTCGATTTTTCGTAACTGGAAACATGGTCAGTTACGATTTTTCATCTTAAATCAGTTTTATATGAGGAGGAAACAATTATGCCAACCATTCTCGTCTGCGATGACGACAAACAGATCGTGGAAGCGATCAATATTTATCTGACCGGCGAAGGTTTTAACGTGATCAAGGCTTACGACGGCTATGAAGCTCTGGAGCTTCTGGAAAAAAACGAAGTGAATTTAATGATCATCGATGTCATGATGCCTGGGCTCGACGGGATCCGCACCACATTAAAAGTCCGCGAGACCAGCAGTATCCCGATCATTATCCTCTCCGCGAAATCTGAGGATACCGACAAGATCTTAGGCTTAAATATCGGCGCTGACGACTATATCACAAAGCCGTTTAACCCGTTAGAGCTGGTAGCCCGCGTAAAATCTCAACTCCGCCGCTATACCCAGCTCGGAAATTTAAACCAGCAGGGCAGCTCCCAGGTCTACAAGTGCGGCGGTCTGATGATCAATGATGAGAACAAGGAAGTCACCGTTGACGGCGAACCGATCAAGCTGACACCGATCGAATACAACATCCTGCTTCTTCTCGTGAAGAACGCGGGAAAAGTTTTTTCTATTGATCAAATTTATGAAAAAATCTGGAATGAAGATGCAATTGGCGCAGATAATACCGTTGCGGTCCACATTCGCCACATCCGCGAGAAGATCGAGATCAACCCGAAAGAGCCCCGCTACTTAAAGGTAGTCTGGGGCGTCGGATATAAAATTGAAAAACAGTAAGGAGAGTCCAGATGGCAGAAAAAAAGACAAACTCATTCTTCAAGCGTCTCGTCGGCTTCCTTCACTTTCTCTTTGCCTGCGTGACACTCGTGGGGATCGGGTTCATGTATTTAAACAGCAACTACGGGCGCGGTCTGGATTGGATCAAGACGGAGACCTTCGAACAATCCCCGGATTTCAGCAAAAAGGTTCAGGCGGATATCACAAATATCTTTGATTATGTCCAGTATCAGGATATTTTTGAATCCAACGGCGAGGTCGACTACTCCCAGGTCGTCCTGGAAGTCACGACAGGCCCTGGCGGGGAAAAATCCTACACTCTGGACGATATTATCCAGTACGGAAAATCCCTGGGCTACTACATGGACGAGTCCGACAACTACGCGTTAAAGGGCGGTCCGGAGACACTCTCCGAGGAAGATCAGGAACAGGTCTATGTCCGCTACCGCTGCTACCAGTCTGAGGAAGACTTAACGAGCCCGGATCAGTCTTTCTCGACGATGCCGGATCTGACTTATGAGATCTTAAAACGCTTTTCTTCCTACTACTCGATCTATTCGAGACTCATGAGCGACTTTACAAACCTCTATTTCCGCGTGGCATACTACTCAAAAAATAATGCGATCTATGAGATCCATACCAACGCGCCGGAAATGTCCAACGATGACATTATGGCCATGGGAAGATATATCTACTATTCCGGAGACTCCAACGACCTTGCGGTCCGGACGAACTTCGAATCCAACTTTCCGAGTATCCCGGCGCTGATGTCGAAAAATAACCCGTACAACGGCAACAGCTACTATGTGGTCATCGGTCTTGACACATCCTACAAGGCGAACGATGACTATGCCCAGGCATATACCACCTATAATAAGTCCCGCATGGATTTCTCCAACGGACTTTATATTACGATCGCAGGTCTCGCAGGTTCCCTTGTGACCTTCGCGTTCCTGTTATTCCTGTCCGGACATGCGTCCATCTCCGACCGGACCATCACGCTCTACCCGTTTGACCGGACAAAGACGGATTTCATGCTGCTCCTGATGGCATTCGTGTCCTACCTCTGCATCCACATCATGGCGCCGGTGACATCAAAGCTCCTGCATCTGGTAGTGGTATCAGATTACTGGGACCGCGCAAACCTTTTAGTGGCCTTTGGATACCTGTATTTCTGCAGCATTCTGACATTTTTCAGCCTGCTTCGCCGATACAAAGCGGAAACCCTCTGGAAAAACAGCTTCCTGCACGACCTCACGGAGACACTCTCCGAGAGCACATTCCGTTACCGGATCACAATAGGCTTTGTGCTGTATCTTGCATACAACGTATTCATGATCACCGTTGGGGCATTCATGATCTTCCATCATGAAAATTCCGTATTCCAGTTCATGCCGTTCATCTTCGTGATGATCGCCTGGATCGCCGGAAACCTTCTGGTATTCTACTTTATCTACCGGAATGCGGACCAGACTGACAAGATCCATGCCGCCATCGAAAAACTCGCCTCCGGGGAGACGAGCTACAAGGTGGATGTCAATGATTTCTCGAGTCTGGAGGCGGAACTCGCCGAAGGACTGAACCGTATCAGTGACGGTCTGGAGACAGCTCTTGCCGAACAGGTAAAGAGTGAACGCCTGAAGGCCGACCTGATCACGAACGTGTCCCACGATATCAAGACACCGTTGACCTCCATCATCAACTATGTTGACCTCATCAAGCGCCAGCACATTGAAGACCCGACGGTTCAGAAATATCTGGAGGTTCTGGATCAGAAATCCCAGAGGTTAAAGACACTGACCGAGGATCTTGTGGAAGCTTCCCGCGCAAGCTCCGGAAATATCAAGCTGGAGATCACAAATATCGATTTCGTGGAACTTGTCCAGCAGACGACCGGAGAATTTGAGGAAAAATACGCGATCCGCCATCTGGAGATCGTCAACACACTTCCGAACGAGGTCATCATGATCGAGGCAGACGGACGAAGGCTATGGCGTGTCCTTGAAAACCTCTATAATAACGCATTTAAGTACGCGTTAGAAGGCACCCGCGTCTACGTTACGATCGAGGACCATGGCGCCGACGTTGTGTTCACGATCAAGAATGTGTCCGCAAACCCGTTAAACATCAGCCCGGATGAGCTCACCGAGCGATTCGTCCGTGGTGACGTTTCCCGAACCACGGAGGGAAGCGGACTTGGACTTTCCATCGCGAAAGACCTGACAACTCTTCAGGGCGGAAAGTTCGAGCTGATCATCGATGGCGATCTGTTTAAGGCGCAGATCACGTTCCCGATCAAAAACTAAATAGCTTTTTATAAACAGAGAGCGTACCACCTTTTTTAGGCAATACGCTCTCTGTTTATATCTTATGTATTGAAATCTCTTAGATCGTCAGCACAAACGAAGCCAGCATCGCGATCCTCGGAATATACTGGTCGATCAGGATGTACTCGTTTGCGGAGTGGGCCCCGTCACCGGCTGCGCCGAGACCATCAAGGGTCGGGATACCCAGAGCAGACACCTCGTTTCCATCGCTGCCGCCGCCCACAAACTGATGGGAAAACTTAAGCCCGACCTTCTCGCCGCAGATCTTCGCCTTCTCAAAGAGCGCCATGTTCGCCTCCGTCTCCTCCATCGGCATCTTGCTGTCCCGTTCGATGACTTCCCTTGTGGTTCCCGGAACCGTCGTCCTGATCTCGTTGATCGCCTTGCGGATCCTGTCGCCCTCGGCGGCTGTCTTTACACGGCAGTCGATCTCGATCTCTGCCTCTGCCGGGACAACGTTCGGTTTTGTACCGCCGCTGCAAACGCCCACATTGACGGTAGTTCCAGCCTCGTAATCTGTCAGTTTCTGGATCGCGAGGATCTCATGCGCCAGTTCCTCGATGGCGTTGATCCCCTCTTTATGGGCATTTCCTGCATGGGATGCCTTTCCATGAATCCTTACGGTAAAACGAACAAGGCCTTTTCTTCCTGTCTTTAAATCTCCGTTCGCTGTACACGGCTCGCAGACAAGCGCCGCCTTCGCGTCCTTCGCAAGCTCACAAATGATATCGGTGGACTCAGCACTTCCGGTCTCCTCATCACCATTAAAGATGAATTCCAGCCTCTTTCCCGGATCGATCCCAAGATCCTTATATGCCTTTACAGTCCAGATCGCGGAAATAAGTCCGCCTTTCATGTCATAAACACCCGGTCCGTGGAGCTCATTTCCTTCTGTATAATACTTCAGCGCACCGATGAGATGTACGGTGTCATAATGACCGATAAACAGGATCTTCTCCGTACCCTTTCCGTACTGGAACCGCACCGGACAGTGTCCGTTCTCCGCCTCGTAGACAAAGCAGTCCTCTCCTGTGCGCTCCTTGATCAGCATGACCAGCTTTTCCCGCACCTTTGCCAGAGCCTCAATATCTGAAGTGCTGGCCTCTGTCAGGACCAGAGATTTTAAGTCCTCAAAGATCTCCGTCTCATGTTCTTTTAAGTAAGCAAGTATTTTCTGTTCCATGATTTCTGTCCTTTCTTCTGTAATTGATACTGTATACCTATCTATATCTTACTTCTTTATCACGCGGACCTTCTTCCATTTCCCTGTCAGATACCATCCAAACGAGATCACATAATTCGCAGCCCAGCCAAGGGGAACCGCCATCCATGCCACCTGAATCCCGTAGACTGGAGCAAACAGGTTCGTCACGCTGACACGGATCGCGAGATTCACAAGGTTTGCCACCGTAAATGCCGTCACATCACCCGCGCCGCGGAGCAGACCGTCCGTGGACGCCTTGAGGCCGATAAACGAGTAGAAAAACGCTAAGAACTTCACATAACTGAGTCCCACCGAGTACGCCTCACTGCTGCCGCTGTCAAGGAACAGAGACACGAACGCACCGCCTGCCAGCTGGTACATTATGCAGAGCACCGCGCCCGCCGTCAGGACGATCACATAGCACATCCGGTAACCTTCCTTCACCCGGTCGATCTTTCCAGCCCCCATATTCTGGGCTGTGAAGGTTGACATAGCATTTCCCATGGCCAGCATCGGCACGATGCTTAAGGACTCGATCCGCATGCCCGCGGAGTATCCGGCGATCGCCGTGGAGCCGAAGCTGTTGATCACAGACTGGACCAGCAGGATTCCGATATGGACGATGGACTGCTGCAGTGTGGACGGAACGGCGATCTTCACCATGGAGACCGCCATCTCTCCGCTGTAGAGACGCACCGGCTCCTCGGCAGGATACCCCTTTAGCTTCCGCATCAGAAGCAGGAAGGAGATCACCGCCGAGATTCCCTGTGCGATCAGTGTCGCCAACGCAACGCCACGGATGCCCTGCTTGAAAATGATCACGAGGATCATGTCCAGCACGATGTTTAACAGGGAAGAAAAGATCAAAAGGTACAGCGGCTTCTTTGAATCTCCCAGTGCGTTGAAGATCGATGCCTGAACGTTATACATGAACAGAAACGGCAGTCCGAGAAAGTAGATCGCCAGATACAGCGCCGCGTCCGAGAAAATATCCTCCGGTACGTTGACGAGATTCAGGATCCGATTGTTGAACAGGATCCCCACTGCTGCCAGAAACGCCGCGATCCCAAGGAAATTGAACATCGTTGTGTAGACTGCCGTCTTCATCTTCGCGAGTTTTCCCGCTCCCAGAAACTGGGAGATCACCACGGAGCTTCCGATTCCGCCGCCGATGGCGATGGCAATAAAGACGTTCGTGATCGCATAGGATGCGCCAACCGCCGCTAATGCCTGTTCCCCGACGAATTTTCCTACCACTACTGAATCCGTGATGTTATAAAACTGCTGAAATAGATTTCCGAGTATCATCGGAAGCACGAAGAACAGCAGGGATTTTCCCGGATTGTCCGTCAGCATGTCATATTTTTTTCTTGTCTCTTTCATGTTTGTCAAAACGTAATGATGGAAGCCAATGCCAGTTTCGCTCTGGAAAACAGTGTCTCAGCTACCGCATACTCCTCCATTGAATGATTGTTCGCGCCCTTGACGCCCATGGCGCAAACTACCGGAACGCCTTCCGCCGCAGCCAGGCAGGAATCAGACCAACCGCCAACTTTCTTTGTCTGCAGCTTTCCGTAACCGATCATATCTGCCGCCTTCTGGACATGGCGAAAAAGCTCCAGATTTTTCTCCGATACCGGCATTACCGTACTCGGCTTCGTCCAGGTCACATCTGCCGTCGTGTCCGGGACAGTTCTCGTCTCCGCAATCCTTTTGATCGCCTGAAGTGTTTCCTCAAGGCGCTCAAAGCTGTCGTAGCGGATATCGATTCCAACCTCACAGGACGCAGCCACTGCGTTTGCAACCGTTCCGCCCTGGATCACACCTACATTCACAAAAAGTCCATGTTCAAAGTCATGAAGCTTCTGGATCTCGATGATCTTATGCGCCATCTCCAAAATCGCGTTTCTTCCGCGCTGCGGATCATTTCCAGCGTGGGCCGCGACTCCGTGAACGGTGAGTGTCACGCGGCAGGAACCTTTTCTTCCAACAACGAGTCCGTCATCGATAAATCCCGTCTCAAAGTTGAATGCCGCCGCGCATCCCGCGCAGAGTTTCCGGATCTCTGACTCCGCATTTGTCTGACGGTGTCCGTTCTCCTCATCTCCCGCAAAGACAACGCGGATCGGGCGTTTCCCATATCCATATTCATGGAGCGCTTTTAAAACGTAGACAGCGATCACAAGTCCCGCCTTCATATCCAGAACTCCCGGTCCGTGGGCATTTCCGTTCTCATCGATGCGGAACGGATTTTTCTCCAGCGTGCCTTTCGCGAATACCGTGTCCATGTGTCCGATCAGGACGATGGGCTGGCCTGCTGCCTCTTTATTCCATACACCTGTCAGGAGGTTTCCGAAACGTTCCATCGGGATCACAGCTGTCTCCACTCCGGCACTTTCCAGTTCATCCTTTAAGACCGCACCTACCAGGTCAACGCCCTCTTTATCCGGGGTTCCGCTTTCGATAGAAACGATCTTTTCCCATAGCGACAGCATCTCGTCCCTGTGACAGTCTATATACGCGGATGTCTTCACGATTAGTTCTCTGTCTTCCATAGCCTGCATCCTCCTTGTCATTTTATTCATCTATGATATAACAAACATACTGAAATGAAAATACTGAAAATCTATAAAAATCGGGAATTCCGCCTGACGGTAACACCTTCCCGGTTATAAGCTTGACTTCTGCGTCTCTGCGAATTATAATGAGTAAATTAAACCTACCATTTCACTATGAAGATATGGCCGCCCGTACGAGGCTGCTAAGATAAACGCTCCGCGAGGATGCGCAGTGATTCTGTTAGGAATATGTCAGCTTCTCTGACCAGAATCACGCGGCAAGTCTCACGGACGTTCAACTTGAATATGAAAGGACGGAGAATTCCTTATGAACAACACGATCAACGTTTCCATAGACTGCGTTCCGGCTGCACTCCGGGAATTTTTTGCAGACCACTCCTCGATCGCCCTGGCATTTTCCGGCGGCACCGACTCCTCTTATTTACTCTATGCCGCAAAAGCATGTGGAGTAAACGTCCATGCCTACTACGTCTCCACGCCGTTCCAGCCGCAATTTGAGTTAGATGACGCGAAGCTTCTCGCTGAATCGCTACACGCGGACATGACGGTCCTGCCCTTTGATGTGCTGACGGATAAAGTCGTAAAGAGAAATCCGAAAGACCGCTGTTACTACTGCAAGAATCAGGTATTCGGCGGAATCCTAAAAGCCGCAAAGGAGGACGGCTTTACCGAGATCATGGACGGAACGAATGCCTCCGATGACGCCGGTGACCGCCCGGGCATGCGCGCTTTAAAAGAAATGAAAGTACTGTCCCCGCTGCGCCTTTCCGGAATAACAAAAACGGCACTCCGGGAATATTCCCGAAATGCCGGATTATTTACATGGAACAAGCCCGCTTACGCCTGTCTTGCGACGAGAGTTCCGTCGGGAATTTCCATCGAAGCTTCTGTATTAAAGGATGTTGAGTGGGCAGAAAAATCCCTCTCTGATCTTGGATTCCGTGACTTCCGCGTCCGCGTGTACCCGGATCCTGCTGCCGGTGATACAAAACCCGATGCGCCGTGGTGCGCAAAACTCCAGCTCACCGAGGACATGATCCCGAAGCTTATGGAGCAGCGGAAGGAGATCTGCGCGCTCTTAAAGCAGAGATTTACGGATGTGACACTGGATCTTGTGGCGAGAACGCCGTCGATGTAGGAAATATCTCCTCAATCACGCGCTGTGCGTGACTTCATTCAGCCACGCCACAGCCGCTTTGATCCCGTTCTCGCTGAACTCAAATTCCTGATACGTCTTTTTTTCATCTTCTGTCACAGAAAAAATAAACGGCCCCGGCCAGGTGATCGCCTGGATCTTATCCGGTTCGCCTTCCTCACCGCTGATCTTCCGGATCATGAAATTCGTTCCCTTTTCACTGCCTGTAAATACTGTTTTCTTTAAATATGGAATGGAGATCATTCCTGTCAGATCGATCATAACAACCTCTTTTCTTCTTTCCCATTGCAAATTGCTAACGTGTTAGCTATACTTACACCATAAACCACCTGTACAGGAATCATTATACACCATTCCTGTCCATGAAACATCAGGAGTATCTCATGTTAGCTGTATTTTTATCTCCGATCTACCTGTTATTTCAGGCATACATTCTTTTATGGCTCTACGCCTGGGCGGATTCCTGCTCCCCGGCGCTTCATTCACTGTTTTTCAGAATCCCTGTCACAGTCCTCTACCTGTTTTTTGCCGTCAGCCCGCTGACCGGATTTCTGATCACAAAAGAACCGCTTCACCATTTTCTCCGGGTGATCAGCAATTACTGGCTCGGCACTCTGGAATATATCCTGCTTTTTATCATCACCTTCGACTTGATCCGCCGTGTCACCGGCCATTCCTTCTTTATGAAGTACCGGTATCCGGCCATGCTGCATACCATGCCGAAAAATCTCGTGATCTTTGGCGGCTTTGCCATTGGCCTGATCCTTATGGTCAGCATTTACGGTGTCCTGCATGCAAGACGGGTCTATGTGCGGCAGGATCCGGTCGTCATCGGAAAGAGTTCCTCTCTTCCGGGACTTAAGATCGCCCTGATCGCGGATCTTCACCTTGGATACAACTCCACGAAGTCCCATGTAAGAAAGATCGCAGACACCATTAACTCCCAAAATGTCGATCTTGTCTGCATTGCCGGAGATCTCTTCGACAATGATTACGACGCGATCAAAGACCCGGATAAGGTGGCTGACATTCTATCCGGTATCAAGAGCCGGTACGGCACATACGCCTGCTGGGGCAACCATGACGTAAGCGAGAAGATCCTCGCCGGATTCACATTTCCACAGAAGGAAACGATCGTCCGGGACGGGCGGTTTACGGAATTTCTGCACCACGCCGGTATCACGATGCTGGAGGACGAGACCGTCTGCATCGATAATGCATTCTATCTTGTCGGCCGCCGGGATAAGGATATGGCAAAAAAAGAACAGCTCCTGCGGAAAACCTTTGCTGAGATCACCGAACCTCTCGATCCCTCACTTCCCATCATCGTCATGGATCACCAGCCGGGAGAATTGTCAGAAGCCTCCGATGCCGGTGTCGATCTGGATCTCTCCGGCCATACCCATGACGGTCAGATGTTTCCGGCAAACCTTGTGGTCCATTTTCTCTGGGAAAACGCCTGCGGAGTCCTGAAAAAGGGGGCTATGACGTCTATTGTCACCTCCGGTGCCGGTGTCTGGGGACCGGCGATGCGGGTCGGGACTAACAATGAAGTCGTGATCGCAAATGTGTCGTTTGATCCAGCCACAGACCAATAAGCTGTTGTTCCGATAAGTTGTTCCTATAAATAGTATAAACGAGAAAAACGGAGGTTTTATATGAAAGAATTTGTCAAGTCCATCACAAGCCCTTATGAAAAAGAACTGATCGAAACACGCCGTTACCTGCACCGACACCCGGAGCTCTCCTTTCAGGAGACAGACACTGCCGCTTACATCCGCAGCACCCTGAATGCCCTGGGCGTCCCGCTGATTGAAGGGATCTCCGGAACCAGCACGGTCGCTGTCATAAAAGGCGAAAAAACCGGTCCATGCATCGCGTTCCGCGCGGACATCGACGCGCTCCCGGTGGAGGAAGAAAATGATCTCCCGTTTAAGTCCGAGGTTCCCGGCGTTATGCATGCCTGTGGACACGATATCCATACCGCAGTCCTTTTAACCTTCGCAAAGGTCCTCACAGCCCATCCGGAGCTTGTCCGTGGAACTGTGAAGCTGATCTTTCAGGCAGCCGAGGAAAAGCTCCCGGGAGGCGCTAAGGCGCTCTGCGAGGAAGGTGTCATGAAGGATGTCGATCTCATCTATGGTTTCCACTGTGCTTCCGCGTTTCCGCTCGGCACCATCGCCGTGACTCCCCGGGCGTATTCCGCAGCGATCGGTATTTATGAAGTGAAGATCCATGGAAAGGGCGGTCATGGCGGTTATCCGCAGAATGCCCTGAACCCGGTCCCCGTGGCCTGCATGGTCGGATCTGCTTTAAACCAGATCCTGGCTGAGAAAAAGAATCCGCTGGAAGGCGGTGTTCTTACGGTTTCCTATATAAATGGCGGCCAGTATCCGAATATCATCACGGATACCGTGACTCTCGGCGGAAATGTCCGCACTTTAAACAATGACCTGATCGACAAAGTCTTTGACTCCATTCACTCCATCAGCAGGGGGATCTGCGCCGGATTCGGCCTCACCTGCGATGTGACCACGACTCTGGGCTATCCGGCAGCCATCAACGTGCCGGAGGAGATCGAAACGATCCGCAGTGTCACAAGAGACCTCGGATATACCGTCTACGAACGCCCGGATGCCCTTGGCGGTGAAGATTTTGCCTACTATCTTCTTGAGAAGCCGGGTGCCTACTTCCAGATCGGAATGGCTGATCCCGAACGCCCGATTACCTCTTCCCCGCACCATAACTGCCATTTCCAATTAGATGAGCGCGGAATTTCAGAGGCGCTTGAGATGGAGCTTGGTCTGTACCTGCGCGTGACAGGACAGATGTAACCGTATAGAAAAAGCGGCTGTCATATCGGCAAAGTTTTGCCGGGCAGCCGCTCTTTTTTATAAATCCTTCGCTCCAACAAGTCCGTAGGCCGACTCCGCGCTCCTCACAGCCCTCAGGATCGCCTCCGCCATAACCTGGGCGCCGAGGGTTCCGACCATATCCTGATCTGCCTTCACATCGCCCACAGACAGCGCGTAGATGCTGTCTCCATCGGAAGAGGTATGAACAGGGCGGATCGCCCGCGCATAGCCGTCGTGAGCCATCCCGGCGATCTTGCAGAGGCTGCTCTTCGGGAATGCCGCGTTCGTGATCACCGCACCGATGGTCGTATTCTCTGTCGCGCCGGTGAACTTGTTCTTGATCACTTCATAGCTCTTATAAACGGCTTCTTCTGTGTCCGCAAATGTCTTCCTGTCCGCATTTAAAAGACCGGCCACCTTCTTTCCGTCCTTCCAGTCATAGATATCGCCTCTCGCATTCACCGCAACGATTGCGCCGACCTTCAGATCCCCAATCTGCACCGCATAGCTTCCGATTCCGCCCTTCATGCAGAGAGACTTGTCCCCCAGCTTTCCGACGGACGCACCTGTTCCAGCGCCGAAGTTTCCATCCTGATAATTATTCTTCTCCGCGCCCTCACACGCCGCGTATCCCATGGCCTTATCCGGTCTCGTCTTAAAATCCCCGACCATCAGGTCAAACAGGCAGGACTCGCATACAAGCGGCACCTTCGTGATTCCCACATCAAAGCCGATCCCGCGCTCTTCCAGGTACTCCATAACGCCGCCTGCCGCGTCCAGACCGAACGCGCTGCCGCCGCTGAGTAAAACTGCCTGGATCACGTCAGCTGCCGCCATAGGCTTTAAAAGCTCTGATTCCCTGGATGCCGGACCGCCCCCGCGGACATCCAGCCCAGCTGCTGCGCCCCGCTCGCAGATAATAACCGTACACCCGGTCCCCGCTTCTTTATTCTCTGCGCTGCCGATCCTGATGTTTTCGATCTCTGTGATTTTGATTTCTTTCATCCTTTTAATCTCCCTTTAATTACCTGTGATTCCGAAACAGGATCCCCTAAATGAGGATCCTGTTGGTAAATTTTTCATACACTTCTTCTATTTATATAGTATATCACATTTTTAAATTAAATTAAAATCATAAAATCGGGAATATATAACGGGTAGCAGGTATTTGAACGAATGATATGATTATTGAATGATTCGATATCAGTGTAACAAAAAACACCGTCCCGGCGGCTTATCATCCGCTAAAACAGTGCTTTTTTTCGTGCACCTTCAGGGATTCGAACCCTGGACAAATAGATTAAGAGTCTACTGCTCTACCAGCTGAGCTAAAGGTGCTTGGTTTGTTGTTTTTCTTTGTTTTGTTTGCCTCATCCGTGGCACGTTTTGTATTATAGGATAAACCAAGAAAAAAGTCAACACCTTTTTTGAAATTTTTTTAATTTTTTTGTTTTTCAAAAAACAGGTACAAATGAAACGATTAAAAAAGCCAGCAAACATGCGGGTTTGCCGGCTTTTCCATTATATTTCCTATAACATTTCCTTGATCGCATTTTCCAGAACTTCTTTATCCTGGAGTCCAACGCTCTTGGAAAAAACTTCTCCGTTCTTAAAAAGGATGATCGTCGGGATAGACATAACTCCGTAGCGGGCAGCAATATCACTATTCTCGTCTACGTCGAGTTTGCCGATCTTTACTTTTCCGTCGTACTCCTCAGCGAGCTCTTCGATCACCGGAGCCATCATACGGCACGGGCCGCACCATGTCGCAAAGAAATCCACAACTACCGGGATCTCTGAGCCCAGAACATCAGCATCAAAATTTGCGCTTGTAAATACTGTTTCCATATTATTTTCTCCTTCCATAATATCCTGCTGCATTCAAAGCTTTTCCGCCGCATTCGCTTACCGCTCCGGCGGTCACAGAAAACCTCTCTGCCGCGCTTATTTTTTCTTTCTGCCGCAGACAACATCATTTGCCTCGTCAAAACATTTCCTGATCCGGATAATTTTCCGATTCAGTTCCATCTTGTCGCAGGTTGCCTGTGAGAGCCACCGCTTTACACATGCCCACATACTCATCCGGCACACGGCCTTTCCGTCATTTCATGTCTATTATATGCAGATATTTATGACTTATCACGGCGGGCGGTCAGCTTACAGATCGGCTTGCCCTCCGCGGAGAACTTCGTCTCGTACTCTGTCATAACATTTCCCTCGGCCATATCACTGTGGTGAAGATCAAACGTATGGGATGTGACCTGCCATCCAGCTTCCGGGATAGATTCTAAGGAGTAGCGGAACAGATCCTGATTGTCCGTCTTGAACTCGATGATTCCGTCCGGCTGTAAGATCTTATCATACACCGCAAGGAAACGGTCTGATGTCAGGCGGCGCTTCGCATGGCGGTCCTTCGGCCACGGATCAGAAAAGTTTAAGTAGATCCGCTCCACCTCGTCCTCCGCGAACACGTCCGCAAGCTCTAACGCATCGATTCTCATAAAATAAATATTGGAAAGCTCCAGCTCCGCGCGTTTCTGGAGTCCGCGGAGCAGGACGCTGGAATAGCGCTCGATTCCCACATAGTTGATATCCGGGTTCATCTGAGCAAGCTCCATGATGAATTTTCCTTTTCCCATTCCGACCTCAATGCGGATCGGATTATCGTTTCCAAAAAATTCATGCCACCTTCCCTTCAGTGACTGCGGATCCTGGACCACATATGGGCTCTCAGCAATCTCTTCTTCAGCGCCTTTGATATGGCGTAATCTCATAATGTATTTCCTCCTGATATTGCTTGTGTCTCATTTTATCATTGAAAGCCTTATTTTGCAAGGTAACAGTGACGCGCAGAATTTTTCTTTCAATATATCTTTTGGAAACAGAAAATTCTTAAATTGTTCAAAAATTTTTCGTGCAATTTTCCTACTGTTCCAGTATAATAAAGATAATGGCTGACAAAATCGCTCTTTTCGTGTCTGCGATCGTTTCATCAGGCGCACAGCATTGCATAGAAGAAAACGGCATCTGTGAGTATCCGGCACCTTCACCGGCACCGGATTTTCACCTTCACTCGCCGTTAAAATACATAAAACGGAGGGATTTATATGGCAAGAAGCGACATCCCTAACGGATGGGATAAGATCCGTCAGAATGTTCAGGAGACCGAGCGTCTCATGGGACAGAAACAATACAACCAGTCCATGATCAAAGCAAAACAGACCGTGGAATACATGGTTAAGCTCCAGTGTGATCAGGCGGGAATCATGGAAAGCTCTATGGATTCTATGATCCGTGAGCTCTACAACAACGGCTGGATCTCAAAGTCCACCGCCGAGCACTACTTACAGATCTACGACATCGGCACAAAAGCCGCAAAAAACGGCGATAACGGTGCCTACAACGCAAATCAGGCCTACCACGTCCTCTCACAGGAGATCTACTCCTTTGCAGACAGCGGGAAAGCCCCCCGCGGAAGACGCCCGGCCGGCAGCCGTCCCCAGCAATCCCGAAACCGCAGCGCCGGTTCCCGGCAGTCCGGAAGCGGCATGCAGCCGGCTGACCTCTTAAAATTTGTGGTTCCGATCGTTCTTGTGATCATCCTGATCATTCTGATCCGTGTCCTCACGCCGAAGAAACCGGCTACAGAGGAGACCTCCGCACCAGTGATCACAACGGAAGCAGCAGAGACCACAGTCCCGGAGACCGAACCGGAGAGTACAGCTTCCGGCTCCTCCTACAAGACAACAACGACCTTGAACGTCCGCAAAGAACCGTCCACCGACGCTGACCGCATCGGAAAACTGGACCCGGGCGCATCCGTTGAATATCTCCGCGACCACGACGATACCTGGGCCGTCATCAAGTACAACGGACAGGAAGCCTATGTCGCGAAGGAATTTCTGACAGCGGAGTAATAACTTATTGGAATATCAAATTCAAAAAAACTTTAAAGCCAATATTTAGGGCGGGATTCCGATAGATCCCGCCCTATTGCTGACTTCAGAGTTCTTTTTTCATTTATACTACATCCTTACACCGTCACATCTCCCATCCCCGACGGGTCTTTCTCAAAATACTTACAGAAATAATTCACAAACTCATCCACCACCGGCTTATTTCCTGCCTCCTCAAACACCGTGACCACCAGGTCTCTCCTGCAGTTCGGGTAACGGATCGGGATCAGGACAACACCGTGCCCCGGCTTTCCGCCCCAGGCTTTCTCCGGCCAGAAGCCGATTCCAAGCCCTGCCGCGATCAGGTTGCGCACCGACTCCGGACTGTTGCTCTCGAACACCGCCTGAGGACGGATCCCGGCTCTCCTGCAGAAATCATCGCAGATCCCGCGGAGCTGCCAGCCGTTTCCGAGACGGATAAAGTTCTCTTCCTTCACTTCCCGCAGATCGACGGTCTTATGTTTCGCAAACTTTGAATCCGGCGGCACTGCCAGAAAAATCTCCTCCCGCAGATATTCCCGTCTTACAACGCCATCCGGAAGCTCCTGCGGATGCGGAGGCGTCACAGATATAGCGATCCTTGATTCGATATGGATATCACAGCTCTCCGTCATCTCAAGCTGGGATACCTGAAACTGGACGTCCGGTTTCAGTGCCCGGTAAGAAATAATACTGTTCGTGATGAGGTTCGACGCAGACAGAAAATTTAAATAGATCGTCCTCTCCGATGAATAAACCGACTCCCAGAGCTCATCCTTTAGATTATCAATGGATTCCAGAATCGGCATCAGACGTTTTTTCAGAAGTTTCCCCTGTTCATTGAGCTCGATCCGGTGATTTTTCCGGTCAAAAAGGCTTACGCCGAGCTCCGTCTCCAGACGCTTGATGGACTGGGACAATGCCGGCTGGGCGATATGCAGATCTTCTGCTGCTTTTGTCAGATTTTCATACCGCGCCGCCGTCAAAAAATACCGAAACTGCTGGATTTCCATATCATTCCCCCTTTTTCTTTCGCACCCTAACGATCGTGTTAATTTTGTGCTAATTTTTCGTTCATTTATAGCATTTTCCGATTATTATAACATTCATGTTATAACAGCATAATTATTATATATTTGAAATTCCTGATTTTCAAGCTATATTATGATGTTACCGGGGTCAGACACTCAGGAAAACCTGACTTGAATTTTACCGCATAAAATTCCCGGGTATCTGGCCCCATCCCCCGGATGAGGGAAAATCCTTCTCAGAAAGGAGACAAATCAATGAACAATATCATCAATCAGCTCTCCCAGATTGAAGAAAAGACTGTCGCGATCTTAGACGGCGCTGCTGACAAGAAAAAAACTCTTGCAGCAGAATATGAGGCAAAGACGAAACAGTTTGACGAGGAGCTGAACCATGAAACCGAACTGGAGATCCAGTCCATGCGCCAGAAAATGGAGACAGAAGCCGCCGCGGAGCTTGACAGGCAGAAAACCGCCGCCGGTGACCAGATCGCCCACTTGGAACGGCATTACGAAGAAAAGCATTCCTGGTATGTGGACTCCCTCTTCCGTTCTATGACCGAGGTGTGATCTATGGGAAGTCTCATCACTTACAGTGCGATCGCTGCCAAGCTTGCCGCGATGCGCGGGCATTTCCTCACAGATGACGAGTTCTCGGTCCTCGCGGGAATGGAGAATGTGCCGGCCGCCGTCGAATACCTGAAAAGTTCTCCCGCCTACAAGGATGTTTTTTCCGGTGTCGAAAATGAGGAACTCCACAGAAGTAAGATCGAAGAGCTTTTGTGGCACTCCCTCTACGGTGATTTCTCAAGGCTTTTCCGGTTTGCAAACGGAACCCAGAGAAAATTTCTGGATCTCTACTTTCTCCATTTCGAGATCGATGTCATGAAACGGTGTCTGAGGGACGCGGTTTCCGGAAAACGCTCAGATCTGAACTTTAAGAGCTTTGAGCCCTTCTTCCGAAAGCACTCCCACCTGGATTTCACCGCCCTGACTGATTCAAAAGATCTGGACGAATATCTGGACAGCATTCAGAACACCCCTTATTATGGCCCATTAAAGGACTTAAAGGAGCAGGGCATCACTTCCCTGTCTGAGTTCGAATCTGCTCTGGACACCCTGTACTTCATCCGTTTCTGGAAAAGTTTAAAAGACCAGCTCTCAAAAGACGACCGGGCGGCCATCGCCGACTGTGCCGGTGAGAAGATCGATCTTTTAAATATTGAATGGCTCGCAAGAGCGAAACGCCACTACAAATTATCTGCCGATGCCACTATGGAGCTTCTGATCCCCGTATGGCACCGTTTAAAAAAGTCTCAGGCAAGAGAGCTTGCCGAAACGCCGTCTATAGAGGAATTTGACCGGATCCTAAAGGGGACCCGCTACGGAAACCGGATCTTTCGGGCATCCGGCGAACAGCAGGAGAATCCGGAACTGCATTCCCTGTTCCGGGCGCTTTTGGATGCTGTATACAGCAAATCCGGACGGAATGATCCATATTCCGCGGCTGCGTTAAACAGCTACTTCTATTTCAAGGAAGAAGAGATCAGAAAAATCATCACCACCGTTGAGGGGATCCGTTACAGCCTTGGCAGTTCAGAAATTCTCTCCTGCCTGGCAGAAAGTTAGAAAAGGGGGTATGCTCTGTGATCGAAAAAATGAAATTCGTCAGCATCTCCGGGCCGAAGAACGATCTGGACCGAATGGTTAACCAGTATCTCTCCCACTATGAGATCCAGTTGGAAAACGCACTGACCGAATTAAGATCCACATCAAAATTAGAACCATATCCCGGAACCAATCCATACCGGGAGCCGCTTCAGAAAGCGCAAAAACTTCTCGCTTCCTGTCCCGGCGCAAAACCGCAGGAGATTTCCACCGGCACAATGCCTGTGGAGAACGCCATCGCGCTTGTAAATGACATGGATACGGAGCTCGCCGCCTCCGATGAGGAGCGTGAGTCCTTAAAAGCAAAAGAAAAAGAAGTCTCTTCCCTGTTGGAACAGGTACGCCTCTACGTGGAACTGGACTTCGATATTCCGGCAATTCTAAAGCTGAAGCACATCAAGTACCGGTTCGGACGTATCAGAAAGGAAAGCTTCCCACAGCTTCAGGCATTCGCAGACCGCTCGGATGAGACGATCCTGTTCAAGTGCCATGAGTCCGACCACTATATTTCTTTGCTCTACTTCACACCGGATATCACCTCCGACCGGATCGACACCGTCTTCTCCTCCCTGCAGTTCGAGAGGATCTATCTCCCGGATGAGTACGCCGGAACCCCGAAGACCGAGGTCGAGCGTCTGGAAAACGAGCTTGCAAGTCTGAAAGCAAAGGAGCAGGCCCTGGACGCAAAAGATTCCGAGTACCTGCTGACGAGACAGACCGGTCTCCGGGATGCCAGTCAGGTGCTGAAATCCTATGAAGCAAACTTCAATGTTAGAAAGTATGCGGCATGCACCCACGATAAGGATCATCCGTTCTACATTCTCTGCGGCTGGATGACAAAAGCGGACGCGGAAGCTCTCCACAAGGATCTCGCAAAAGACGCAGACACCTTCTTCGTCTTAGAGGACAGCAAAGAGCACGTGACCAGCATTCCGCCCACCAAGTTAAAAAACATTCCGCTGCTGCGGCCGTTTGAGATGTTTGTAAAGATGTACGGACTTCCGTCCTACGACGAGTTTGACCCGACGCTTCTGATCGCCATCACCTACTCCATCTTCTTCGGCTTCATGTTCGGAGATGCCGGACAGGGACTTGTCCTTCTGATCGGCGGTTTCCTGCTCTATAAGTTCAAAAAGATCGATCTGGCAGCCATCATCTCCTGCTGTGGATTCTTCTCAACGATCTTCGGATGCCTCTTCGGAAGCGTCTTCGGATTTGAAGATGTGATCCCGGCGCTGTGGTTAAAGCCGACCGAAGCCATGACGGATCTTCCGTTTGTAGGTCGTCTGAACACCGTGTTCGTCGTTGCCATTGCTCTCGGCATGGGAGTCATCCTCTTTACGATGATCTTAAACATGATCACGAGTTTTAAGAACCATGACACCGAAAAGACCTGGTTCGATACAAACGGTCTCGCAGGCTTTGTCTTTTATTTAAGTCTTGCAGCCACCATCGTGATGTTCATGAGCGGACATACACTTCCGGCGGCAGCGGTCCTGATCATCATGTTCGTCCTGCCGCTTCTTGTGATGTTCTTTAAGGAACCGCTCACAGCAGTTCTGGAAAAGAAATCTGAGAAGATTTCCGGTGGCGTGGGAATGTTCATCACACAGGGATTTTTCGAGCTGTTTGAAGTACTCTTAAGCTACTTCTCCAACACGCTTTCCTTCGTCCGTGTGGGTGCCTTCGCAGTCAGCCACGCAGCCATGATGCAGGTCGTTTTAATGCTCGCAGGCGCGGAGTCCGGAGCACCGTCCATACCGGTCATTGTTCTCGGAAACCTGTTCGTGTGCGGCATGGAAGGCCTGATCGTCGGGATCCAGGTACTCCGTCTCGAGTACTACGAGCTGTTCAGCCGGTTCTATAAAGGAAGCGGCCGGGAATTTAAGCCGTTCTACGAGAAATAAAAATAAATGGTAAAATACAGATTTTAGGAGGTCATCGTCATGACAATCGCAGTAAAACTTCTTTTAACCGTTGCACTTATCTTCAGCATTGTAGTCCCCTTCGGAGCTTTCGCCGCAGGTGAAAAGACGAAAGGACGCTATAAAACAGCCCTCGCGGCAAACACCGTAATGTTCTTCGGAACCATGCTCTTCGCCGTTTGCGTACTCTTTGGCGGCACTGCATTCGCAGCCGAGTCCACAGCTGCAGCCGGCGGCATCTCCACCGGTATGGGCTACATCGCAGCTGCTCTTTCCACCGGCCTTTCCTGTATCGGCGGTGGCGTTGCCGTTTCCGCGGCAGCATCCGCAGCCCTTGGCGCTATCAGTGAGGATTCCTCCATTCTTGGTAAATCTCTTATCTTCGTAGGTCTTGCCGAAGGTGTCTGCCTGTACGGACTTATCATCTCCTTCATGATCATCGGTAAACTTTAATGCATGAACTATTACCAGGAATGGAGACCGGCTATGAGAATGTATTTGATCAGCGACAACACTGACACGCTGACCGGCATGCGGCTGGCGGGCGTGGATGGTGTGATCGCGAAAGAAAAGGGAACGCTGGAAACGGCGTTGAACGAAGTGTTAAAAGACAAAAATATTGGGATCATTCTGCTCACTGAAACGCTCGGAAAGATGTATCCGGAGCTGGTTAAGACAGTACGCACAGAACATAAAAAGCCGCTTCTCATCGAAATCCCGGACCGCCACGGAACAGGACGTCGGCCCGATTTCATCACGGCATATGTAAATGACGCGATCGGACTGAAGTTATAGTGTGCACACAGCGGTTCCGTCCGCAGGCAACAGCGATCCCCGGAACCGCTGCAGATCGATATTGAAATCAAGGAGGTGGCTGCTTTGACAACCGAAGAAAAGTTACAGCATTTTGAAAACATCTGCACAGGCGACGCATTAAAAAAATACGAGCAGGCAGTCTCTGATTATACCGCTTATGAGGAAAAGATCCTGAACGAGCATAAAGAAAACGCCAGAAAGCAGGCAGCATTGCAGATCGCTGCCGAAAAAGAGCGGATCGCACGGGAAACCAACAAAAACCTGTCCTTAGGCCAGATCGAGATCCGCCGTTCCTATAGCAGAAAAGATGAGGAACTCCGCGGGAAAGTCTTCTCCGAGCTTCGCGACAGACTGGCGCGGTTCATGGAGACCCCGAAATATGATGCACTCTTGGAGGCGCAGATCAAAAAAGAAAAAGCATTTGCAGGATCCAGTGAGATCCACATCTATATCGACCCGTCCGACAAGGAAAAGCAGAATCTTTTATCCTTAAGGACCGACTGTGACATCCGCGTCAGCCAGTACCCGTTTCTCGGCGGCACGCGGGCCGTCATCGCCTCGAAAAATATCCTGATCGATAACTCCTTTGAGACGAAGCTCAAAGAAGCTGAACAGGACTTCCAGTTCTCACTGTAACTGTGCGATACGTTTCCGCGGGCAGCGCGGTACATGCGCAGACCTGCCGGCCAGTTACTTTTTATAACATTTTTGGAGGAAATCAACATGGCTGCAAAAGGCACAATTTACGGGATCAACGGCCCGATCGTCTATATTGCCGGTGATTCCGGTTTTCAGATGAATGAGATGGTCTACGTCGGAGAGGCAAACCTCGTCGGCGAGGTCATCGGACTGACCTCCGAACGCACAACGATCGAGGTCTATGAGGAGACCACAGGTCTGAAGCCCGGAGAGCCGGTCACAGGAACAGGAGCTCCTGTCTCCGTCACACTTGCCCCCGGCATTATCACAAATATTTTTGATGGAATCGAACGTCCGTTAGCCGCTATCAAAAAATCAAGCGGCTATTATATTGACCGCGGTGTTCATGTAACATCCCTTGATACAGAAAAGAAATGGCAGACCCACATGACCGTAAAGCGCGGTGATCATGTCTACGGCGGCACCATCATCGCGGAGGTCCCGGAGACGAGAGCCATTACCCATAAAGTCATGATCCCGCCGGATCTGGAGGGCGATGTCCTCTCCGTTGTCTCCGACGGTGAATATACGATCAATGATACACTGCTCACGATCATGACAAAGGACGGAGCGGAAAAAGCGATCACTATGACACAGAAATGGCCGATCCGCATCCCGCGTCCGACCGTAAAGCGCTATCCGGCTTCCAAACCGCTGATCACAGGACAGCGTATCCTTGACACCCTGTTCCCGCTCGCAAAGGGCGGCACGGCGGCGATCCCGGGCGGATTCGGTACCGGAAAGACCATGACCCAGCACCAGATCGCCAAGTGGTCCGACGCTGATATCATCATCTACATCGGCTGCGGCGAGCGAGGCAACGAGATGACACAGGTTCTGGAGGAGTTTAGCGAGCTGATCGACCCGAAGAGCGGAAATCCACTGATGGAACGGACTACTCTGATCGCCAATACCTCCAACATGCCGGTTGCCGCCCGTGAGGCAAGTCTTTACTCCGGCCTGACACTTGCAGAATACTACCGCGACATGGGATACAACGTAGCGATCATGGCAGACTCCACCTCCCGTTGGGCAGAGGCTCTCCGTGAGCTCTCCGGCCGTCTGGAGGAAATGCCGGCCGAGGAAGGTTTCCCGGCTTATCTGGCATCCCGGCTGTCCCAGTTCTATGAGCGTGCCGGAATGGTCCAGAACTTAAACGGAACGGAAGGTTCCGTATCCATCATCGGAGCCGTATCCCCGCAGGGCGGCGATTTCTCCGAGCCGGTCACACAGAACACCAAGCGTTTCGTCCGTTGCTTCTGGGGACTTGATAAGAACCTCGCCTACGCGAGACACTTCCCGGCGATCCAATGGCTGACCAGCTACTCGGAATACCTCACGGATCTTTCTTCCTGGTACTCTGAGCATGTGGATAAAAACTTTGTCAATTACCGTAACCAGCTCGTCACGATCCTGAATCAGGAAAGCAGCCTGATGGAGATCGTAAAACTGATCGGATCCGATGTTCTCCCTGATGACCAGAAGCTCGTCCTCGAGATCGCCAAGGTTATCCGTCTCGGTTTCCTTCAGCAGAACGCTTTCCATAAGGAAGATACCTGCGTTCCGCTGAAAAAGCAGTTCAAGATGATGGAGATCATCCTTTATCTCTATAAAAAATCCCGTGCCCTCGTTGCCATGGGCATGCCGGTATCCGTCCTCAAAGAAGAAAAGATCTTTGAGAAGATCATTGCCATCAAATATGACGTCCCGAACGACCGTCTCGACATGTTTGACGACTATAAGAAGCAGATCGATGACTTCTACAATTCCGTCATCGAGCGCAACGCATAAGGAGGCAGATCACAATGGCAGTCGAATATCTTGGCCTTAGTTCCTTAAACGGCCCTCTTGCCGTCCTCGAAGGCGTTTCCGGGGCATCTTATGATGAAATCGTGGAAATGACCGTCGACGGAAAAGAAAAGAAGCTCGGACGCATTATCGAGGCGTACGAGGATAAAGCCGTGATCCAGGTGTTTGAGAGCACCGGAAACATGGCATTGAAAAACACTCATACCCGTCTCACCGGACATCCGATGGAGATCGGCGTCTCCGCCGATATGTTAGGCCGTACCTTTGACGGTCTGGGAAATCCCATCGACGGTCTGGGACCGATCTTAGCTGATAAAAAACTGGATGTAAACGGAAAGCCGTTAAACCCGGTGGCCCGTGAATATCCGCGTAACTACATCCGTACCGGTATCTCCGCCATTGACGGTTTGATGACCCTGATCCGCGGACAGAAGCTCCCGATCTTCTCCGGAAACGGACTTCCCCACGACCAGCTGGCAGCACAGATCGTCATGCAGTCCTCTCTGGGAGACAATTCCGATGAAAAGTTCGCCGTCGTATTCGCAGCTATGGGCGTCAAGTACGATGTTGCCGAATACTTTGAACGTACCTTCCGCGAGAGCGGCGTTCTGGACCATGTTGCCATGTTTATTAATCTTGCAAATGACCCGGTCGTCGAGCGTCTGATCACACCGAAGGTTGCCCTCACAGTTGCCGAATACCTCGCATTTGAAAAAGGCATGCATATCCTGGTCATCCTGACGGATATGACCTCCTACGCTGAGGCGCTGCGTGAGGTCTCCTCCTCAAAGGGCGAGATCCCGTCCCGTAAGGGATATCCGGGATACTTATACAGTGATCTGGCATCTCTCTATGAGCGCGCCGGAATCGTCGCTGGAGTCAACGGATCTGTCACACAGATCCCGATCCTTACCATGCCGAACGATGATATCACCCACCCGATCCCGGACCTTACCGGTTACATCACAGAAGGGCAGATCGTTCTGGACCGCAACTTAAACGGTCAATCCATCTACCCGCCGATCAGCGTGCTTCCGTCCCTGTCCCGTCTTATGAAGGACGGCATCGGTGAGGGATTTACCCGTGAAGATCATCAGGATGTGGCAAACCAGCTGTTTTCCTGCTACGCAAAGGTGGGCGACGCGAGAGCCCTCGCATCTGTTATCGGTGAAGATGAGCTCTCCCCGATCGATAAAAAATATCTGGAATTCGGCCGGGAATTTGAAAAACGGTTCATCGGACAGGATATCCATGACAATCGTACCATCATCGACACCTTAAACATCGGCTGGGAGCTTTTAGGACTTCTTCCGCGAGAAGAGCTCGACCGTATTGACACAAAGATCTTAGACAAGTATTATAAACCTGCAGACGCCGCTTCAGACGCTTCATAAGGAGGGGATCTCATGAATCCGAACACATTCCCCACCAAGGGAAATCTGATCCTTGCGAAAAACTCCCTCGCCCTTGCGACTCAGGGGTACGGACTGATGGATAAAAAGAGGAACATCTTGCTGCGGGAGCTTATGGGCCTGATCGATCAGGCAAAAGCGATCCAGTCCGAGATCGATTCCACTTTTACCGCCGCCTACAGGGCACTCCAGAAGGCCAATATCGAGATGGGAATCCACTATGTGGAGGAGATCGCAGGTTCACTTCCCGTCACGGATGATATCCGGATCAAGGCGCGCAGCATCATGGGAACGGAGATCCCGCTTGTCGAGTATACACCGTCAAAAGATGAAAAACCGCCTTATTCGTTTTACAGCACCAGCGATTCGCTGGACGAGGCGCGGATCGCCTTCGAGCGCGTGAAGGAACTGACCGCAGACCTCGCAACCGTGGAGACATCCGCCTACCGTCTTGCCGAGAGCATTAAGAAGACCCAGAAGCGGGCCAATGCACTAAAGAACATCACGATCCCGTCATACCAGGCACTTGTGAAGGACATCACCAACGCCCTGGAGGAAAAGGACCGCGAGGAGTTCACAAGACTAAAAGTAATCAAACGGAGTACCACGAAATGACAAAACAAGCAACGGCCATTACTTATGCCGCCGGGATCTTTACCGCGTTCTGGCTGATCATCGCGTTCCTTATCACATCCGTGGAGGCAGTCACCTACTGGACGCCAGGATATTATGAGAAAGAATACACGAAATATCAGGTTCTGAATGATCTTCCTGAGATGACCATGGATGATCTTTTAGACGTTACCGATGAAATGATGGCATTTCTTCGCGGAAAGCGTGAAAACCTTCACGTATACACCACCATGGGCGGGGAATACCGGGAATTCTTCAATGACCGGGAGATTGCCCATATGGAGGACGTGCAGGGACTCTTCATCGGCGGATTATGGCTTCGCCGGATCGGAATTCTGATCACCCTATGCTTCGCGTCCCTGGCTTATTTCTGGGGGCATAAGAGCTCAGAGCGGACCGCGGCGTTAAAACGCCTGATCCCGAAGTCCCTCTGCATCGGCACCGGCGCAGTCTTTGCCGTGGCTTTAGTTTTGATCGGCATTATATCCACAGACTTCACGAAATATTTTATTGTTTTCCACAAAATCTTTTTCAACAATGATCTGTGGGTCCTCGATCCACGCACCGATATGCTCATCAACATCGTTCCGGAAGGTTTCTTTTTCGATACCGCCGCCCGGATCGCGATGGTGTTTGCGGTGATCGTTGGGATGTTTTTTGTTGGGAATCTGGTTGTGTATAAACGTGCTGACAGATCTTAACCTCATCAACCAAAAACATATACTACCAAAAACGCCGCTGCCTTTTTCTGGTAGCGGCGCTTTTGGATCTCTATTAACTTCTCATATAACAGCCGCCGTTTACATCCAACACAGCGCCTGTTACATAATTTGCCTCATCCGATGCAAGATATACACAGGCATAACCGATATCCTCACATGTTCCAAGACGCTTTACACAGGAAATATCGATTGCTTTTTGAAGGCGTTCCGGATTTCCTGTAACAAGAATCGCCTCAAGAGTCTCTGTCATATGGGTTCCCGGTGCAACACAGTTGACGGTAATTCCATCAAGAGCAACAGAGCGGGCAAGGGTTCGGGCAAATCCCTGCTGTGCAGCTTTCGCCGATGCGTAATGGACCTGTCCAAACAGTGCTCCCTGCTGCCCCACCATGGATGAGATCATAATGATCCTGCCATGTTTCTGCTTCCGCATGATTGGTACTGCGTATTTACTGCATAAGAATCCGCTGTCAATATCTGTATTCAGTACCCGATGCCACTCATCAAATGTCAGGTCATCAATATTGTAGTTGCTGTTGATTCCCGCATTATTGACCAGAATGTCCAAGCGGCCAAATTTCTGGAGGATCGCATCCATCATCGCAAATACTGCTTCCTCTTTGCTGACATCTGCTTGAATAACAAGCGCCGTTTTTCCTTTGCCGCGCGCATAATCAGCTACTTTCTCTGCTTTTTTCTTTGAACTCTCAGACACATAGTTGATTACCACATCCGCTCCCGCGTCTGCCATACAGCGCGCTATTGCCGCTCCTAATCCCTGTGAAGAGCCCGTAACAAGTGCTACTTTTCCTGTTAGATCAAACATATAGATGCCTCCTCTAAAATTTCTGATTTACCAGTCCGCTACACTGCCGTCTTCATGAAAAAGATGCGGTGTATCCCACGTTCCATCAAACTGTAGACCCTTCAATGCATCCTCATCAACTTCAATGCCAAGTCCAGGTCCATCCGGAATTCGGATACAGCCATCTGATTCAATCTTAAACGGCTTTTTCAGAATTCCTACTCCCAGATCTTCATGTCCTGGCATTCCCGGATGTTCCTGTGCTAATAAATTCGGCACTGAAGCGTCTAACTGTAGACATGCCGCCAGAGAGACCGGTCCAAGAGGATTATGCGGTGCGATCTGCATATAATAGGTTTCGGCCATCGCCGCAATTTTTCTTGCCTCAAAAATACCACCACAATGACACAGGTCAGGCTGTACAACGGACACTGCCTGCTTTTCGATCAGTTCCCGGAATCCCCATTTCGTAAATAGCCGTTCGCCTGCCGCAATTGGAATATCTGTACTGCGAGACACCCGGACCATCTCATCCACATTCTCGGGTAAAACCGGTTCCTCAACAAACAATGGATAATAAGGTTCCAGCGCTTTTAACAGGCGTATCGACATAGCCGGACTCACACGGCCATGAAAATCGATCGCTATATCCACCTTTTTTCCTACTCGTTCCCGAATAGCGGTAAAGCGCTCAACCACTTTATCTACCATCTCCATGTTATCAATTGGCTTAATTGGGGGAATGATGGAATATTTCATAACTGTAAATCCATCTTTCAAACGCTGATCCGTAATCTTCAGCATATCCGGAATGGGGTAATCTCCGGCAATCGCTGTAGGTTTCAAATGTCCATATACCCGGACTCTGTCCCGGCAGGATCCACCAAGCATCTGGTATATCGGCATATTATAATATTTGCCCTTGATATCCCACAATGCCATCTCGATTCCTGATATCGCGCTACATAGGATAGGGCCGCCGCGATAAAAAGTACCGCGATACATCATCTGCCATAAGTGTTCGATCTTCATCGGATCCGCGCCAATTAAGATCGGGCGGAACTCATTGACCGCTGTTTCAACCGTCCGCGCCCGTCCTTCAACGACCGGCTCTCCCCATCCTGTAATTCCTTCATCTGTCTCAATCTTTAAGAACATCCACCTTGGACGCAGATGGATCATCTTCAGATCCGTAATTTTCATGTCCTCACCTCTAATACAAAACTATGTTAATCAGAACATCAAATGCCTTCAAAATAGAAACTCGTTTGATCCTTCGGACGAACATTGGTAAGTGTTCCTTTGTAATGACGGAGATCGACCGGCTGGAACGGATACTTTCTACAGTTTTCCTCGTTTAACTCAAGTCCCAATCCGACTCCCTCCGGTATATATATCTGACCACGATCAAATACGACCCGTTCATTCGTCAATTCCCTCCTCCAGCTGACATCGGTCAAGCAGATCTCCAGGATCCGGAATCCTGTCAGGCTGGCCGCGAGATGCAGCGTTGCGGCATTAGCTACCGGTCCACTGGGATTATGCGGCGCTAATGCGATATAACACGTCTCCGCCATCGCTGCCATTTTTCGAATTGCTGAAATACCTCCACAGTGGCTGACATCTGGCTGGGCATAATCTGCGCAGCCTTTTTCCAGAAATTCCCGGAACTGATTCAAGCTGTAGATGCGCTCACCTCCGGCAATGGGAACCGGTGATTTTCGATGGACCTCTGCCAGCGCATCCAAATTATCCGGCGGTGTCGGTTCCTCAAAAAACATAGGTGCAAATGTCTTCAGCTCATTTGCGATCTTAATTCCCGTCGCAATATCAAACCTGCCATGTCCTTCAATTAAAAGATCGACATTCTTTCCAACTGCGCCGCGGACAGCCTCTACAATCTCTAACGATCTGTGAAGCTCCGCACTTGATATATTCATATATGCCTTTCCAAATGGATCCCACTTTAGCGCAGTAATCCCCAATGATACTGCTTTCTTCGCAGCCTGCGCGAATTCTTCCGGTGTTTTTGCACCCGCGAACCACACATTTGCGTACATGCGTATACTTTCTCTCACTTTTCCGCCCAGCATCTCATAGACAGGTACTCCGCAGATCTTCGCCTTGATATCCCAAAGTGCGATGTCAACCGCAGAGAGCGCACTCTGCAATACAGGACCTACCCGCCAATAGGAATCTCTATATAATTCATGGTCGATTCGTTCTACTTCTCTGGGATCTTGTCCGATAAGGACCCGCTTGATATCTTCGATTGCCCCCAACAGGGCATGTTCCTTATACTCGAGTGTTCCCTCTCCGATCCCGCTCACACCTTCGTCCGTTTCAATTTTGATAAAAACGAAGTTGGTTCTATAAGTAAAAACATTGAATGTCTTGATATTCGTTATTTTCATTTACAGGCCCCTCTTTACAACATATATTCCCGATAATGATCCGGAATTCTAATAATACCGCGCTCTTTTTCATCGAAAGCATTGATAAATTCTGAGACATTACACCCGTATTCCTTAAACATATCCCAATGCATCGGATACACAGTTTTTGGCCTCAGCTCTCTGGTTAATCTTGCCGCGTCGACCGCATTCATATTGTATCCCTGGCCATTAATCGGAAGAAGCAACGCATCTGCGTTACGCGGCAGATCAATGAGAAGCTTCTTATGATACATTGTATCGCCCGTATGACAGATCACTTTGCTGTCACCTTCGATCGTCACACCAATTGGGCGCTCATCAGAATGCGCAGCATATGTGGAAATAAAGCGAACTCCCCGCAGTGTAATTTCTATATCACAATCAAAAAGCATATAATCCTGGGGATTCTTTTCATATCGTTTACGAAGTACATCCAGTACATTCAACGGTGCCAATACCGCAATCTTTCCATTTTTTTCCACGATTCGATTGATCGTCTCCACATCCGTATGGTCCCCATGCAGATGTGTTAGGATCAAAACATCCACATGATTTAAAACTTCATCATTGATTGGGATCTGCCGCTTAAAACTGTCCCCTTTTTCCTTTTGGAGAGAATCAGATAAATACGGATCGATCACAATTGTCAGTCCGTTTTCAGTTCTCAGACGATATCCCGCTTGCCCCAGCCACATGATTTTCATTTTAGGCCTCTTTTCTGACTGGACTTATCAGCATCCTCTGCTGTTTACAGAGCATGCTGACCCAGTCTGTAGGAATCTGATTATCAAAAACTATTTTTTATTTACGATTGCGAGTGTATCATTCAACAGATCCGTATATCCACCGCTCTCAGCCGATTTTGTCCAGTACGGAGTAAACAGGTCGATCAGTTCCTGACGGTCTTCAAATTCAGTGATCGTACAGCCGGCATCCTTAAGTTTCTGTTCATAGCTGTTTTCACCATCGATAACTTTCTGATTCAGATCTCCCTGGCACTCAGCCCAGGTATCTTTCATTAATTTCTGTGTATCCGGACTCAGGCTATTCCATTTATCAGCATTGATGATCGGTCCAATAATGGAGATCATATGGTGTGACAGGCAGATATTGTTTCCAAGTGTATAGAATCCCTGTGTATAGAAAGCTTCCAGACCAGATTCGATTCCATCTACCATACCGGACTGCATCGCAGTATATGCCTCAGACCACGGAACAACGGTCGGGCTCATTCCCAGTGTTTCAAATGTGTCAAGATAGATCTGCGCTCCCGGGGAACGTAATTTATAGTTTTTACAATCCGCGACGGTACGGATCGGAGTCTTTGTGCACATGCTTCTGAAACCATTCCACGTCCATCCTAACGGTACGATTCCTAACTGTTCCTCCGCCAAGCTGTCTAATTTCTGTCCCACATCTCCGTACAATACCTCCCCAGCTGTATCGTAAGAATCAAATAGGAACGGCAGACAGGTCAGAGTATACGCGCTCATGGAGTTTGATAACTGTGAGGTATCTCCCAGGCACATATCCAGTGTTCCAAGCTTGACGGCATCCTCAGCGTCTGTGGAATTATAAAGAGACGCAGCCGGATAAATATCGATCGTAATCGCGCCACCAGACCTTTCCTTCAGCATGTCCGCCCATTCCGTTAAGGCCACATGGATCGGCTGGTCCACTGCGTTATGATGGGAAAGTTTTAATGTGACGGTGTCATATGTAGGAGCCGCATCAGCTGCAGCCGTAGACTCAGCCGCCGCAGCCTTCGTTTCATCAGCTTTTGTTTCTGTAGACGTACTGGAAGTACTGCCGCAGGCTGCCAGTGACAGACACATAACAGGAGTTAACAGCATAGCGATCATTTTTTTCATAGATATTTCCTCCATTCTATTTTTCCGGATTCATCCGGTATCTTCAGATCAATTAACCAAACAGGCTTGGTAACAATGTTACCAATACCGGAACAAAAATAACCAGGATCGTAACACCATAATTCACGAACAGGAATTTCCATATTTGTTTCACGGTCTTGCTGAGCGGAGTATCCGTAATACTGGATGCGATGTACATCAGCAATCCGACCGGCGGGGACATTCCTCCCATATCCAGGGTGAGGATACAAACCATCGCGAAATAGATCGGATCAAAATTATACTGAAGGATCAGCGGGCTGAATACTGGAATCAGCATCAGCATAGCCGCATTGGAATCAATAAACATACCGGCAATAAACAGTACCACACTGATGAAAAGCATGATAATAACTTTGTGTGAAACAAACGCGCTGGTAAGCGCCAGAATAACTTTCGACATATTATAGTTTGTCGCTAATGTTCCAAAAATTCCTGCAAATGCAACAATGATCATGCAATTGACCGTTGCATGTACGGCATCCATCAGGCAGTCTTTCAACACCTTCACATTCAGCGTCCTTTTTATGATCCCATAGATAATGCTGTAAGTACATGCCAGAACTCCGGCCTCTGTGGCGGTGACAACTCCCAGCATGATTCCAAAAATAATGATGCACGGCATGACCAGAGCAGGAGCCGCATAAATCGTATTCTGACCAAGAACCTTAAAACCAGCAAATTTTGTTTTGTTGATGTTGTTCCGCTTTGCATACATGTAATTGACCAACATATATCCGGCCGCGATCAACAGACCCGGGATATATCCGGCGAGGAATAGCTTATTGATCGGAATATTCGTAACACCGGAATACAGGACCATCATGATACTCGGCGGAATGATCGGTCCCAGTGCTCCACAGCTGGCAACCAGCGCGCACGCATAACCGTCATCATACTTTTCTTCCCTCATCATTGGAACCAGCATGGATGCCAGTGCGGAAGTATCTGCATTAGCCGAACCGGATACTCCGGCCATAACCACGCCAGATACGATTGCCGCGTCACCAATACCGCCGGTCGTGTGTCCTACCAGGCTTTTTGCCCAGTTGACGAGGATCTTCGTGATTCCGCTTTTCTCCATCAATGTTCCAGCGAGCATAAAGAACGGGACCGCCATCAAAGAGAAGGAATCCATTGATGTGAACATTTTCTGGGAAAGAACAATTCCAGGCAACGCCGGATCCACGATCAGGCAGGTGACAACGGATACCGCCATTGCGTAGGCAACAGGCATTCCGATCACTAATAAGACAACAAAAGCTCCAAACAGTAATCCCAGCATCATATATCACCGACCTCCTTCCTTTTTACTGCTTTTCAATGCGATAATATGATTTACGATCACTTCAATACTGAATATGAAAATCAGCGCACCGCACACTGCCTGGGAAGAATACATGATCGGCGCCGGGATTCGGATTCCCTCCATCAGCTTATTTGCAAACTTCTCACAGAGCTGGATTGTATACACACAGTAGAACGCGCCAAAGAGACCGATCAAGATCTCGCAGATCAATTGAAGAATCTCCTGCACCATATAAGGCAATTTTGTCACGACCAGATCAAATCCGAGATTCTTTCCTTTGCGAACGATTAACGGCGCATACATCATTAACATCCAGATAAACAGATACCGACAGAACTGTTCACTCCACCAGATCGGTGCGTGCAGAACGTATCTCGCAATAACGCTGATCAATGTCATCACTGTGAAACCGCATACCAGACTACAGCATACTGCTTTGATGACATTTTCAACTGCATCAAAGATTTTTTTGATTGATTTCACTTTTTCTTCCTCCTATATTTGATATTTGATATTATTCAGTTCGAATAAATCCCCTACTCCTCCTTTGCTACATGTTATTTTCCATGGTTAAACTGTGTCATGAAATTTTCAAGAGCGGATTTGATATGTTCATCCACAGCCATCTTAACCAAAAGAGCATCCTTTTTCTCCAGAGCATCTATCAGCTTCTCATGCTGTTCAATGCCAATGCGGATACGCTCTGGCACTGGTGTATATTTTTTACGGATCGTACTGATGATCTCATGGTAATGCGTATACATTTCAAGTGCCTTTTGATTTTTGCTGTGCTCCATGATCGTATTATGAAACCTGGTGTTCAGATCAACATACTCGGCAGCGCCATAGGGCAGTTCCGCAATCACCCGGATCTGTTCATTGATGCAGCGCAGTTTCTGAATAATTTCCTCGTCGATTTCATCCAATGCAGTTTCATATAACAGGCATTCAAGAGCACGAAGGATTCCATATACATCACGCACAAACTGTTCATCAATGCGCAGGACCGTTGCGCCTTTATACGGATTGATCTCTAAAAAATGTTCTCCCTCTAAAGTACGAAATGCCTCACGAACCGGCATGGGACTGACGCCGTAACGTTCAGATATCTCTTTGATCGTAATGCGGCTGCCCGTCTCAAAACGGTTATTGATAATATCTTCTCTTAACTTTTCAATAACCTTCGTCGCGATCGTCTGGTCGGCAACAATCTTATCTTCTGCCATCGTGTTTTTCATTCCTTATCATCCCCATTTTTCAATCATTTTCCTTTATATGATGATAGTATCATGGCCCTAATTAAAAGTCAAATGCCGAAATGCACAAATTTGATATTTGATATTTGATGTTATTGCACAATGACTTTTTGTGCAGTTTGTGTTATGATTTCTGTACTATCAGGATGTATCTTGTAATTATTGTACAATTTTTTTTATGGGGGATGATTGATAATATGATGCCAAAAGAGCTTACTCTCTCCAATGAGTTCTTGCAGGTCCAGGTCCTTCTTGATTGGTACTACAAGGGATCCCGCTATGATTGGGGAGGCACAATCGGACAGGTGACCGTAAATGGTCATACCTTTCTGTCAAAAGAACAGAATGCCGATGGAAGCACAGGACTTGGGGGGGTCGGTCTGACAAATGTCTGGGAATGGACTGATACCAGTATCTATGACAGGACCGCTATGGCAGACTATTTTCCGCTGCCAGGTGTTGGTCTTCTGAAAAAAGTGGACACCTCACCATTCTTATTTACAAAAACGTATCAAGTGGAGCCATATAAGCGTCAGATCTCTGTCGAACAGGACAGTGTGACAATTCGGACTCTCCCTTATTTTTGCCAGAATACTGCTATGGAAACGGTAAAATCCTATCATCTGGAAAAGAATAAACTGGTCGTTTCCTTCCATATCACAAACACTGGCTCAGAAGAAATACACGCAACTGAATTCTGTCATAACTTCTTTCAGTTTGACGGTCATCCCATCGATGGAACCTACTGTCTGCGTTTTCCGTACTCCATACAGCCGGAACTGCGGCGCGGAGAGCTGGTGATCAGCCGAGATCGCTATCGTCTTGGCGCGTTCGACGCTCCGACAAACTCCACCGCGTTCTGGATCAAGGGCTGGCAGGGACTCCAACATCACTGGATGGAACTTTCAAACGAAACTCTCGGGATGTCCGTTTTAATAGAAGATCTTTTCCCGGTCTGCCGTTTTTACAGCTGGAACAATCCCTGGGCTTTCTGCCCGGAGACCTTTGCGCCAATTGATCTGGCTCCAGGCGAGGAGACTTCCTACTCCCGCGTTTATCACTTTTCTGCTTAAAGGAGGAAAAATCATGACAAAAACAGCTCTTGTTACCGGTGCCGGACGTGGAATCGGCAAAACGATCGCCATTGAACTCGCAAAAGCCGGATATGATGTATGCGTAAGCTATTGCGGCAGTGAAGCACAGGCCATGGACACAAAAGCGCAGATTGAAGCGTTGGGACGTAAATGCATTGCTTTAAAAGCAGATCTGTCCCAGGTTGAAAGTATCGCACCTTTATTTAACGCTTTCGAAAAAGAATTTGGGGCAATGGACCTACTGGTCAACAATGCCGGAATCACAAAATTCAAATCCTTCCTGGAAGTTAATCCAGAAATGTTTGAGCAGTTAACTGCCGTGGATTACCGTGCAACGTTCTTCTGCGCTCAGGCTGCCGCCAAAAATATGATCGCCCACCATACAGAAGGATCTATTGTGAATATTTGCAGCAACCACCGCGCTATGAACTTCCCAATCGCAAGCGTTTACGGTTCTGCAAAAGCCGCTGTTTACAAATTAACACAGCATATCGCCCTGGAACTCGCTCCCTACGGGATTCGCGTAAACAGTATCTCCCCAGGATATATCAAAGTAACCGATCCAAATGTTGTTTCTGAACGCGAAAAAATGATGGTGTCCCGGATCCCTCTCGGCAGAATCGGTCAGCCTGTAGAGATTGCGAATATGGTACGTTTTCTCGCTTCAGATGAAGCACAATTTATCACAGGTAGCGATATGCTTGTCGATGGCGGAGCTCTTCTTCCTGCCCTTATGGACAATACCTACATCAAATAGCCCCCATAAGCTCTTTGTGCAAAGCTCTTCCCAATATATCCCTTTACTTGAATTGTGAATTCCGCTATAATGGTGGAAAATAACGGGTGGACCATGACCGGATCCGGCATGTTTTTCCGACATAAAGGGATTTTATTCATGAAACGAATTTTAAGTATTTTTCTCTGTCTGACGCTGATCCTCGGCTTTTGTCCAGGACAGACGGCATATGCGGCGGCTGAGTGGCCGTCGGAGATCTCGATCTCAGCGGATGGCGGGATCTTAATGGACATCAATTCGGGAGCGGTTTTGTTCGAGAAGAACAGCCATGAACCGTATTATCCGGCAAGTATCACAAAGATCCTGACGGCACTGATCGTGATTGAAAACTGTGGGCTTGATGAGACCGTGACGTTCTCCAACACAGCGGTGAACTCTCTTGAGCCGAACTCCTCCATTCTGGGGGCCCGCGCCGGAGATACGTTAAGTGTCCGTGACTGTCTTTATGCCCTGCTTTTACAGTCCGCGAACGAGGTTGCAAACGCTCTGGCCGAACACTGCGCAGGCAGTATTGATGCTTTTGCGGAGAAGATGAATGAGAAGGCGGCGGAGCTTGGATGTACGGACTCCCATTTCGCAAACCCGAGCGGTCTGAATGATCCGAACCACTATGTGTCCGCTTATGACATGGCACTGATCGCAAAGGCGGCGTTTAATAATCCGACATTTGTAGAGGTTGATTCCACGACGTACTATGACGTTCCTGCGGGGAAATTAAAGCAGTACCCGGATGGCTGGCGCTACTACGCCCACCACAGAATGCTGCGGCGGAATGATTTCCTTTATTACGACGGTGCCATCGGCGGAAAGACCGGTTACACCCTGCTCGCGGGAAATACATTGGTGACATGCGCGGAGCGCGATGGAATGAAGCTCATAGCTGTCGTTCTCAATGGCCACCAGACCCATTATTCCGACACAAAAGCACTGTTTGACTATGGATTTAAAAATTTCAAGTCCGTTCCGGTTGCGGATCAGGACAGCACTTACAGCAAGGTGGCTGATGATCTGACGATCTCCGGGATCTTTTCCGGGAGTGCTACAAGACTCACGGTAAATAAAAACAGCGCGGTGACTTTACCTGCGGATGGGAACTTCTCCGATGTGACTTCCACACTGGACTACGACCTGACTGACGATGCACCGGATGGGGCGATTGCAAGGATCGATTACCGCTATGGGGATAAGCTTGTGGGACAGGCTTATCTGGAGGCGACTGTGACACAGGGATATGTGCCCGGAGCAGTGAAACAGAGCACGGATACCGCGGAGACTGAGACTGTGGCTGAAACCGTTCCTTCTAAGGCACCTGACAAGAAAACCGAACCTTCCTCTAAAAAAACGGGCAGCAATAAGACATCCTGGACCTCCTCTCCTGCTTTCGGCATTGTTAAGAAAGTCCTGATCGCTGCCGCTGTCATCGGAGCCATTGGCGGCGCCGTCTTCGGAATCATGATCTATCAGGAAAACAAGGCCCAGAACGAGCGTTTTCTCCGTCATCAGCGGCGCGAAAAACGTTTAAAGGAATGGGGATATTCTTCCACAGAATTTGATATGATCATGGAAGAGCACTTAAGATCCAAGTCTGGGATTAAGCAGCCGGGATTCCGGGAGCGGCTCAGAGATCGTTTTCGGAGACGATAAGTTTTATTTTATGTAAACTAAAAGAGCAGATGTATGCTTTTTGAAGCAATACCTCTGCTCTTTTTCTATCTTTTCACATCCGTTTTGTTCAGGAGCAAAGTGCTCAATCGCTGCCATATCTTCCGGGCTGCAGCCTTTATTCCACTCCATGGAGTTTCTTCTGCCTGCTTTTCTCCGCACGGCGGATCCGGGCCTCCTCTTTTTTCAGGAAAACAGTTTCTGCACCTTCCTCATCCACCGGTTTTACCGTCTTTACGGCAAAAACTCTGCCGTCCTCCGACTTTTTCATCCGGATCTTTCCTTTCATCATACCGTGTTCCGGACATGTTGCAAGACACAGATAATAGCGCTGTCCTGAGGAAAACCAGCGGATCTTCTTCCGCAGCATCCGACGGCATTTCGTGCAGATGATATCCGTCACCCGCTTTTCCTCCATCGCCTCTTCCTTTGTCTCAAACATCTGTGATACGAACTTCGTATACTCCGGGAACCGCAGTGTGAACTCCTCATCCTCGCTCTCCGGCGGCAGATAATAATCCACGGACACATAATCTTTCACGGAATCAAAATCCATGGCCTGCAGCACGCGCCCCGTATATTCCGCGTCCCCCAGTGCCCGGTGAAACGGCGCGTCCACATCAAGTGCAAAGGACTCCACCGCTTCATCAAGCGAAATTCTCGCCTTTCCGTCCTGATAACACAGGCTGTACAGTTTCTGGACATCATAAAAAAGGAACGGTTTCGGGAACGGGATCGTCATCCCATGATAGACCATGTTCCTCTGCAGTTCCGTAAGGTCCATACTTCCCCAGGTGCAGAATATGCAGTCCTCGCCGCACCATTTAAGGAAATCCTCCATCACCGCCGCAAACGGCTCTCCATCCCGCTCTAACTCTTCGATTGAAACATGGGTCACCTCAGAGATGATCCGGTGCATCTGGCGGTACACGCAGGGACGGATGATCCGGTGAAACTCCGCAACCTTCTCACGCTCTTCATTCAGTTTTACTGCTCCGATCTCAAAGATCTCAAAAGGAAGCCGCTCCACAGACGCTTCTTTACCGCCCGGGTTCTGGTTCCATTCCAAATCAAATACAATAAAATTTTTCATAATACAAGAGTATAGCACAGTTTTTTCTGCTCGTCACTGAGAAAATTGTTGCTGTACACGGGCAGGGATCAGTCGCTTACTTTTTTCTTGCACTCTGTTTCAAATAATCCTATAATAAGCATAGTTTGAGATAGAAAAACTACAGCAACAGCGTTTCCGCCTCTGTAGGATCACTCAGGTAAGACCATCTGCTTCTGATCTGGTGCTTTTATCTGGAGATTTGCTGCGCTGGAACGCGGAAAGGATTCTTATCATGAAACACATCACAGGACTTGCGCATATCGCGCTTTTCACAAAGGATCTTGAAACATCCATAAAATTCTACGAATGTCTCGGTGGAAAGGTCACTGGACAGGCTGATGTCCAGAAGCCGCTTGGAACTAACCACATCAAGATCGTCAGCATGCCGGGCTTTGACCTCGAGATCATCGAGCCACATGACGGCACTGATGTGACCGCCCAGGGCGGTCTCTTCCCGCACATCGCAATCGAAGTCAATGACATCGACGCTGCCATCGCAGACTTAAAGGCAGCCGGAATCACAAACTTCCGGGGCGGTGTCGACAAGGCAGCTGACCTTCCGATCTTCGGCGGCATCCGAAACGCGTTTTTTATCGGACCAAACGGAGAACAGCTGGAGCTTTTACAGCATCTGTAAAATTCGGTTGACCGCAGATAATGCGGATTACTGTAATTTAAGTACATAAGTAAAGTCCCCGGATAAGGAACTACCGCAGCTGGTCAACTGACCGATGGCACATTCCCTATCCGGGGGCTTTTTATCTTATCCCAATAACGCCTTCAAATCCTCCTCCGGTGTCGTCACCGGACCGATTCCGTAGTTCTCCACGAGGAAATTCAGGATATTCGGGGAGAGGAACGCCGGTAAGGACGGGCCGAGGCGGATATTCCTGATCCCAAGATGCAGGAGTGTCAGGAGAATACACACTGCCTTCTGCTCATACCAGGAGAGCACGAAGGACAGCGGAAGCTCGTTCACCTCGCACCCAAATGCCTCCGCCAGCGCCATAGCCACCTTGATGGCACCGTAGGCATCGTTGCACTGGCCCATGTCCATGATCCGCGGGAGACCGCCGATATTTCCAAGGTCCAGATCGTTAAAGCGGAACTTTCCGCATGCTAACGTCAGGACAATGCTGTCCGCCGGAGTCTGCTTTACAAAATCCGTATAGTAGTTTCTTCCCGGCTTCGCGCCATCGCAGCCCGCAACGAGGAAGAAATGTCTGATCGCGCCGGATTTTACCGCGTCGATGACCTGATCAGCCATGGAAAGGATCGTTCCATGTCCGAATCCTGTCATGACCTGAGTTCCGCCGTTGATTCCCGTAAACTGGCGGTCTTCCTGATATCCGCCGAGTTCCAGCGCCTTCTCGATCACCGGGGTAAAGTCTTTCTCATCATCGATATGAACCATTCCCGGATATGCTACGACCTCCGTCGTGAACACGCGGTCCGCGTAGGATTTTTTCGGCGGCATCAGGCAGTTTGTGGTAAAGAGGATCGGAGCCGGGATATCCGCAAATTCCTTCTGCTGATTCTGCCATGCAGTTCCGAAATTGCCCTTTAACTGCGGATACTTTCTGAGCTCCGGGTAAGCGTGGGCCGGCAACATCTCGCCGTGGGTGTAGATGTTAACGCCTTTTCCCTCTGTCTGCTTTAAGAGAAGCTCCAAGTCCTTGAGGTCATGTCCCGTCACAACGATAAACGGTCCTCTTTCTACCACAAGCGGTACGCTGACCGGGATCGGAGTCCCGTAAGTTCCCGTGTTTGCTGCGTCCAGCATCGCCATGCAGGTGAGGTTCACCTCGCCGACCTTCAGGACCGTCGGAAGCAGGCTTTCGACGGTGCCGTCTTTTGCGATCTCCCGGAGTCCCGTTAAGAAGAACTGGTTTACCGTCTCATCAGATGCCCCCAGCATCAGCGCATGGTATGCGTACGCCGCCATACCCTTTAATCCGAACAGGATCAGGGATTTTAGGGAGCGGATATCAGGATCCATGTCCCACAGCAGACCGAGATTATAATCATCCGTATCTTGCACACTTGCTGCCGCACCTGACTCTCCCGCTGCCTTTTCGCGCGGTCCTGCACTTTTCTTCACCGGCGCTGCGAGCAGCCGCTCCTTCTCCCTGTGCGTCTTCTCAATCTGCGCCAGGATCGCGTCATCATCAAAGCTTACATTCGTAAGTGTCGTAAAAAGCCCCTCGATCACCGTGCGGTACACTCGATCTCCCGGACATTCCACGCCTTCTGCCGCTCTCGCAAGCCCGATCATCGCACCTACAAGCTGGTCCTGCAGCCTTGCTGTCTCCGCCGTCTTTCCGCAGACACCCGTGCTCCCGGTACATCCCGCGCAGCCTGCGGTCTGCTCACACTGATAACAGAACATTTTTTGATCCATTTCATATACCTCCATATTTTTCCCCGACTCTTCCCGCGTGACTCCAGGCAGCCCATACAAGCAGCCAACACTGTCTTCGCAGTTTTGCCGATCTCAGATTATCCTGACACGCCTGCCGTCCCTGCGGCAGCTATAACCGATAAGTCATCATGTTTCCCTGTCCGGCACCGCCGAACCATGTACGCATTATATCCGCTAAATCAGCTTTCGTATGTTGTAATTACAACATTTTTAAACAGACCACCTGGAAATAATTTCCACACGTCCACCTCTTACACTTTTCGCAGACCAGAACGGAGCCAGCCGCTTTTTATAATTTCCTGTGCGAATCAGAAATTTTCAGAACTTTAAAATCCATAAATTTCGCTTTTCTTTACATCCATAAACGTTTATAATGGAACAAATGCTTTGTGAAAGGATTCAGATTATGTTTCGTATTCTTTCCGCTTTCAGGCGGTTAAATTCATTTCAGATCATTGTTTTAGGCTTTGCCTTCGTGATCTTGCTCGGCGCCGGCATCCTGATGCTGCCGGTATCCTCCGCGGACGGAAGCTGGACTCCATTTGTAAACGCCCTGTTTACCTCCGTCACCTCCGTCTGCGTGACCGGTCTTGTGGTCTGCGACACCGGAACCTACTGGTCTTCCTTTGGACATGCCGTAATTCTGCTTCTGATCCAGACCGGCGGTCTCGGCGTTGTGACGATCTCGGCTTCCTTTACGATCCTCTCCGGAAAGAAGATCGGTCTTTCCCAGCGGAGTATCATGGCGGAATCGGTCGCTGCCCCTCAGCTCAGAGGAGTTGTCCGCCTGACCGGTTTTATTGTAAGAGTCACTCTCGGTATCGAACTGATCGGCGCTCTCCTGATGGCACCTGTATTCTGCCGCGATTTTGGTCTTTTCCGGGGATTCTGGATGTCTTTATTCCACTCCGTATCCGCATTCTGCAACGCCGGAATCGATCTGCTTGGTGTCCGGGGAGCATATTCCTCCCTGACATCCTACGCATATGACCCGCTGATCAATCTCGTGATCATCCTGCTTATCGTGATCGGCGGAATCGGTTTTCTGACCTGGGATGATATTTACAGAAACCGGCACCATATTTCCCGATACCGGATGCAGAGTAAGGTCATCCTCTCCTACTCGCTGGCACTGATCTTTATCCCGGCTATCCTCTTCTTTTTTCTGGAATTTCAGGATATCCCGGCCGGAAAACGGATCCTTGTATCCTTATTCCAGTCGGTGACAACGCGAACTGCCGGTTTTAATACAGCGGATCTTTCCTCCATGCGGGAATCCGGCCAGTTCCTTATGATCCTTCTCATGCTGGTCGGAGGAAGTCCGGGATCCACCGCCGGCGGAATCAAGACGACAACTCTGGCCGTTCTGATCTCCTGCGCGACTGCTGTCTTTGCCAGAAAGGACAGCCCGGAAATGTTTAAACGGCGCATTGTCCCCGATATTGTCGCCACAGCGATCGCGATCCTTTTCATGTATACAAGCCTCGGTATCCTGTGTGCCATGACGCTCAGCATTCTGGAAAGCCTGCCTCTTATACCGTGCCTGTTTGAGGCGATTTCTGCGCTTGCTACGGTAGGCTTGAGCTTCGGGATCACCCCGACACTTTCCGTTCCATCGAAGCTGATCCTGATCGCATTTATGTTCATCGGACGCGTTGGCGGACTCACGATCATCTACGCGACCATGTCCGGGTACAAGATTCAGTGCGGAAAATTCCCGCAGGAAAAAATTTCCGTCGGATAAATATATTTAAGGAGAAAATTATGAAATCAATTCTTTTGATCGGCCTCGGCCGTTTTGGAAAACATGTTGCCATGCATCTTCACAACCTCGGACATCAGGTCATGGCCGTTGACAGTACGGAGGAACGCGTCAACGCAGTCCTTCCCTATGTGACAGAAGCACAGATCGGTGACAGTACAAACGAGTCCTTCCTTTCCTCTCTGGGAATCCGCAATTTTGATGCCTGCATCGTCGCGATCGGCGATAACTTCCAGAGTTCCCTTGAAACAACGTCACTCTTAAAGGAGCTCGGCGCAAAGCTCGTTGTCTCCCGCGCTTCCAGTGATGTTCACCAGAAATTTCTTCTGCGGAACGGTGCCGATCAGGTCGTCTACCCGGAACAGCAGCTTGCGAAATGGACTGCGATCCGCTTCAGCTCCAACCACATTCTTGATTTCGTCAACCTGGAAGGCGACTACGATATCTATGAGGTTGATCTTCCGGAACGATGGATTGGCATGAGTGTAGGTGAGATCGATATCCGGAAAAAATACGGCATCAACATCATTGCCGTCCGTCGAAACGGCACCCTGGATTTCTCCGTCAAGCCGGAAACCAGCTTTGAAGAAGGCGATACAATCCTGGTTCTCGGACAGTATCGCGATCTGCAGAAATGCTTTAAGATTTAATATCCTGTTTGCTCCAATGCGCGCCTGCGAAACCTGCCGCCGGCAGCTTCTTTCGTATGCATGGCAACATAAAAAGCCATTTTATGGATATCTCCTGAATTCCAGGACTTTCCCATAAAATGGCTTTTTATTGACATTTTTATTTCACATCTGTTATTTATCTATCCACATATTCCCCATAAGCGATCAGCGGATCCCCGGCTTTCACGCCAAGACTCACCGTCTGGTACAGAACGATTCCCGGATAGTCTGCCCGATACTCCCGTAAAAGGTTTCCCCAGATATCTCTCACTGTTCCCAGAACCTCACCTCCCGCGAACGTATCTCCTGCGGAAAATACCGGATACCACAGTCCATCTGTCTCTGCCTCCAGATACTCCGCCCTGGTCACATTTTTCTGCTGCACTGTATGAATCTCTTCACCGGAAAGAAGCCCCATGCGGATCATAATATTCTTCACATCCTGCTTATATGCCTGAACTTCGCTGTCCGTAAATCTTCCGCCGCCTCCGCGCTCCATGAGGATCGCAGGAAGACCTCTTTGGCAGGCGCTGCTATACGCGCCGGTAGTCGCTGTGGAGCTGGCACGCACTTCCATATCCGCTGCCATTGCCATGTTCTCAGATATTCTGGCAATCTTTTCTCCTGCCGCAACATTATAATAGACAAACGGCATAACCTCTTCACTGGTATCTCCCGCATGAAGATCTATATAATAGTCCACCTCTGACTGGAGTTTTTCCGTGATCGTCCACGCGATCCGCTCCGACAATGTTCCATCCTTTTTCCCCGGGAATACCTGATTCAGATTTTTTCCATCCTCAGGCACGAAAAAGCGGACATAATCCCGGAACGCTGAAGGATTTGCCACATGAAGGCAGATCACCTTCCCCGCAGTATCCTTGGGATCAAGCTCTCTGGAAAGCTCCGAGAGTGCCTGCACACCAATATATTCCGCGCCATGGACTCCCGCCGATATCATCATCGTAGGACCTTTCTTCGCCCCGCAGACAAGTGTAAGCGGAAGTTTCTGTCCACCGCCTTCTACTTCCAGCCACCCTGTCTTCTTTTCTCCTGCTTCTGCACAGATCGTTCCGATCTCCAGCATATTTCTGCCACCTCCTGAGCATGTTTTCTGCTGCGCACTATAACTGTTCAATGCCCCCACAGCTACTATGCACTTTCTTTACTTCCTTTTACGTCCATTTCATCATCGTACTCTTCATCAAACTCAATAATAGAATCCAGCAGCTTTCTCGCATACACATCCGTGGTCTGTGCGATCCGGGATACCGGGATATGTTCCGTGATCCGTCCTTTATATAAGAACATGACTTCGTCGCAGAGATAGGTGACTGATGTAAGGTCGTGAGTGATAAACACATACGTCAGCCCCAGTTTCTCCTTCAGCTCCTTTAAGAGATCCATCACCTGTACCTGCGTGTGCGCGTCGAGGGATGAGATTGCCTCATCAAACAGGATAAACTCAGGCTCACACGCCACGGCACGGGCGATGCAGACACGCTGAAGCTGTCCACCCGAAAGCTCATGCGGAAAACGGTCGAGAAACGTCTCATCCAGGCCGACCAGCTCCAGAAGTCTGCAGTATTCCGCGCTCCGGTCCGTTTTTTTCCCGCTCTTGCGTTCCTTCACCCGGATTCCTTCTGCCAGAATATCCCGGATCCTGAACCGCGGGTTCGCAGATGTCGTATAGTCCTGGAATACGACGCTGAGCATGTTCTGAAGATTCTTCTTTCCATCTCTGGATGCGTACACATTTTTCCCTTCCAGCAGATATTCCCCGCTGTCCGGCTTTAACAGACCGCAGATCACCCGTCCAAGTGTCGATTTTCCACTCCCGGATTCACCTAAGATTCCAAGGCAGCTTCCTTTGGGGATCGAGAGTGACACATCAAACAGTACCTGTGTCCTGCTGACACCAAAGATCTTTTCCTGGCGCTCACTGCGAAAGCTGACGCAGATATCTCTCATCCGGATCATGCCGCACCTCCATTCTCATGTCCAATGCTTCCCCTGTATTTTTTCATGACTGCCGATCGTTTTTCCACCAGGAGTCTTGTATACGGATCGGACGCATGATGCAGGATATGGGAAAAGCTTCCTCTGTCCGCAATCGCCCCACTGTTCATCACCACAAGCTGATCCGCGACCTTTGAGATCGCACCGAGATCGTGGGTGATAAAGATCATCGCCGTATCATGCTCTTTCTTGATCCGGACAAATTCCTCCAGGATTTCATACTGGGTGATCGAATCGATGGCAGTTGTCGGTTCATCCGCGATCAGAAGTGCCGGTTTTAATGCCATCGCAATCCCGATCATGATTCTCTGCAGCATGCCGCCGGAGAGCTGATGCGGGTATTTCTGAAGCGCCTCCTCCGGATTACGGATCCGCATGCATTCCAGTGTCTCCAGTGACTTCTCGCGAATCTCGTTTGTGTTCCAGTCCGTGTGTGTCGCAAAGGTCTCCCCGATCTGGCTTCCGATCCGGTAAAGAGGGTCAAAACACGTCATCGGGTTCTGTAAGACGACAGCGATCTCACTTCCACGGATCTTTCTCATGGACTCCCCACTTTCCTTTAAGAGATCCTTTTCCCCAAACCAGGCATGACCGGAGACGGAGAAATTCTTATCGAGAAGTCCCAGCATCGCCTTGATGCTCATGCTCTTTCCGCTTCCGGATTCTCCGAGGATCCCAAGGCACTCCCCTCGCTGAACCTCAAAGTTTACATGGCGGACAAGCTCTTTTTCCGGTCTGCGCGGAATTTTTAATGTTACGCACAAGTCTTCTGCCCGTATCACTGTGCTCATACATTCACCTCCTTCGGATCAAGAACATCCCGCAGTGCGTCTCCCATCAGGTTAAAGGCAGATACCAGGATCACGATCGCGACACCAGGAACGATCATCTGGGTGGGGTTGCTTGTGAGGACATTTTTTGCCTCATTTAACATCGCTCCCCATTCCGGTGTCGGTGCCTGTACACCGAGTCCCAGGAATGAAAGCGTAGAAATATTGATGATCGCCCAGCCCACATCAAGTGACGCGAGAACCGCAAGATCCGCCGCAATAGACGGCACCAGATGACGGAACAGGATGAACCTTTCCGGAGTTCCCACGCATCTGGAAAACTGGACGAAATTGCGGTCTCTGTGCTGCATGACTCCCGTCCGGATCATTCGTGCATACCAGGCCCATTTAATGAACACATTTGCAAGGATCACATTCTGGACATTGATGCCGAGAAGCGCCACCACCGCGAACACCATGATCTGGCTCGGAAAGGAAAGCATGACGTCGACCGTCCGCATGATGATCTCCTCCGGGATCCCGCGGAAATATCCCGCCAAAAGTCCCATAAGAGCCCCAAGGCCAATGGTTCCAAGCATTGTCAGGACCGCCAGCCCCAGTGTCGGGCGGATCCCATAGATCATTCGCGAAAGAATGCAGCGACCGAGGTTATCTGTTCCTAGCGGATATTCAGCCGAAAATCCGGCAAATTTGTTTAGAATGTCCGTCTCATACGGATCATTCGGTGCAATAAACGGCGCGAATATCCCCACAAGCGCTGTGAAGAGAACGATCGCCACAGTGAACATTGCAGTCCTGTTATGTAAAAAGCGCTGAAGCATTAATGTTCCTCCCTTCTCATACGCGGGTCTGACACAGTCTGTAAGATATCAAATAGCAGGTTGAATACGACAAACAGCACTCCGATCAGAAGTACATATGTCTGGATCACCGGATAATCCCGGTTAAAGATCGCGCTGATACAGAGTGTTCCAAGTCCCGGCCACGCAAATACATTCTCGACAACGATCGTTCCGGAGATCAGCTGCGGAATACTCATTCCCACCGCGACGATACATGTATGCATGGAATTTTTCAAAATATGTTTTATAAGGATCAGCTTCTGGGGAAGTCCCCTGACATTCGCGTAAAGGACATAATCCTGCTTCATATTTTCCAGCATGTTATTGCGGATCAGACGGATATACGTTGAAATATAGCTGAGTGATACCGTAAAGGCAGGCAGGATCAGGTGTTTCCATGTCCCGTTTTCACTTGTCGGAAGCAGGTCCAGCTTGATGGATACAAGCCACATGAGAAGAAGACCCACCCAGTATGCCGGCATCGCCGTGGTCATAAAAACGATAGCTCTCATGATCTTATCGAACCATCCATCTTTATAGACGGCGCAGAGAAAGCCGATCGGCAGACTTAAAAGAATCACCATCACAAAGGAAACACCCGCCAGCTGGAGTGTCGCAGGCATGCATCTTGCCAGTTCACCCGCCACAGTTCTTTTCGGATTTACATAACTGATTCCAAAATCTCCCTGCAGGCAATCCGCAAGCCAGGAAAAATACCGCACAAGATATGGCTTATCAAGTCCTAATTCCGCACGGACTTCCGCGATAGCCTCTTCTGTTATGATCGGCACCTGACGGACACGCAGCGCTACCTCCGCCGGATCTGACGGGATCAGGTTGATAAATACAAAGCATACAAATGAAATCACGATCAGAAGCGGGATCGCTGAAAGGACTCGCTTAATGACGTATTGTTTCATGAAATGAAAATCTCCTTTCCTTTTTTGAACATCAAAAAAACTCCAGATATATGCACAACAAGCCGCCCGGGGGGACGGCCTGTCAGATCGGGCTTTATCTCAGTCTCCGACTGAGATAAACGCTCCGCGAGGATGCGCAGTGATTCTGTAAAGAATATGTCAGCTTGCGCTGACCAGAATCACGCGCAAAGTCTCACGGACGTTCGACTTGAATTTTTACTCAAAATAGAAATCCGCAAACGGAACCTCATACTGAGTCTGTGTGAAATGGAATCCCTGAAGGTCTGAGCGGTAGATCGCCTTGTTGCACTCGTAAGTGAGCGGAATGTATACCGCATCCTCATGAAGTCTTGTCAGAACGAATGTATAGAGTTCCTGACGTTTTGTCTCATCGGTGGACACAAGAATATCTGTGATCGCCTGGTCGATATCTGCCTTGTCCTCAAGACCGAGCTGTGCGGCATAGTCACCGTAAACCGGCGCGCGCATAGCCGCAAGGGAAGACTGCGGGTCATACGGCGTACCCCAGCAGATATTGAATACCATGTCAAAGTTTCCTGCCTTCATGTTATCGCGGTAGGACTGTTCTTCCTCCCCGTGTATGTTTAAGGCGATTCCGATCTTCTGATATTCGCTCTGAAGATACTCGGCGATCGCCTTCTCAGTCACGCTGTCGCTGTTGTAAAGAAGATCAATATTTAACTTCTGACCATCTTTTTCACGGATCTTATCAGATCCAACGACCCATCCGGCCTCATCTAACATACTCTGTGCAAGCTCCACATCATATGCATATGGCTCAAGGTCGATATCGCAGTATGGAACTGTCTTCGCGAACAGAGTGTCTGCCGGCTGCTCAAGACCGTAGAAGATACCCTCAGAAATCGTCTGCTTATTCGTCGCATGCTGGAGCGCCTGGCGGACTTCCTTATCCGCAAGGACATCTCTCGTCGTATTTAAGACGATCTGACGGGTGGATGTCGGGTCAGACAGGGAGACTGTGAATTTATCGTTTCCTGTATACTGGTTGATAGCGTCTGCGTCGATCATGTTCTTTCCGAAGATCATGTCGATCTCGCCCTTTTCCAGCGCAAGGATTCTTGTCTGGTTATCCGGGATCACTTTAACCGTGATCTTTTTGATCTTCGGCTGTTCTCCCCAGTAATTTTCGTTTGCCTCAAATACAGCATATTCATCTGTCACGAAGTCAGTCAGGACATATGGACCGGTACCGATATATGCATTCACGCCGTCCTTTGTGCTTCCGTCCTTCATCGCCTTCGGAGAGATCATGGCGAACGGTCTTGTAACACCAAGCTCTGTTAAAAGCGGGTAGTACGGCTCGGATAATTCGATCACAAATGTCTTATCATCCGGTGCAGAAACACCGACGAGAAGATTCATCATCTCCAGCCATGTATGGCGGTCTTTGTTTTCAATGATCGCATCAAAATTTGCCTTGATCGCGTTCGCATCGCACACTTCTCCATCTGAGAATTTCACTCCGTCACGGATGTGGAAGGTGTATATCTTTCCATCTTCACTGATATCCCAGGATTCTGCAAGGCAGCCCTCATATCCATCCGCTGTGATATTGACAAGCGTCTCATACAGCATCTCCTGTGCATACATTTCTCCCGCATAAAGATGCGGATTTAAATCGCGGATATCGCGGTAATTAACGAATACAAGTTCTTCTTTCTTCTCTGAATTTCCGATTTCTGCCGCTGCACCCGTCTCTGTCCCGGACGCTTCTGCTGCTTTTTCCGTAGTTCCTGCTCCGCCGCATCCTGCAAGGGATACTGCCATAAGTCCTGCAAGGCACAGGCTGATTGCTCTCTTTTTCATAATGTCCTCCTGAATTAAGTATCTGTCTGTATCTGTTCCTGTTTTTATCATTGCCAGGAATCTCTGTGTCTGCTTATCGCAGGAAATACTATATCATAGTTAGTCTAAACTTACTAATGCCGATTCAGGGAGAGCCGGTTATAACAAAAGCGTATAGCAGAAGTAAAAGAGTCCGATTGGATTCATGTTTTATCTGTCATCTATACGCTTTTCATATATTTCTGATGATCCTGCAGTTTTCCGTTCCTGAACAGGCAGATTGTACGCAGCAGTCTCTTTCTGCCGGATTCTTCCATCTGCTCTATAAATATGCCGTCAGACGTTCCAAATACTGTTCCGCTTCCGGCGACAGGGATGCATTTTCCGCTGTCACATATCCAAATGCCAGAAACGGTTCGCACGTTTCGATCTTCAATGCTTTGATCCCATATTTCTGATATCCGCCCGGCACGATATCGATCCCAAGACAGCAGACATCCGAGTGCAGGAGCAGGTTGTTGATCATATAATCACTGTTTGTATAAAACCTGTCATTCATATGCTGTTCCGAGACAAATGCGCCGACACTGATCCGCTCGATATGATGTTCCATCGCGAAAAAGTCCTCTGTCTCCGTCACAAATTTCATCCCTTTCAATTCAGAAAATCGAATAGATTCCCGGTTATACAGCGGATGATTTTCCCCAACATAAACACAGATCCCGCGGAGCGCCAGCTTGTGAAATTCCAGTTTTTTATGCCACATGATATGCTGAAAACATGGCATCTGTGCTTCCGCAAAATACACGATCCCAAGTTCAGAAATCCTCGACGCCACATTGTCCGTGATCTCCTCCACGGTTCCTTCCCGGTATTCGTATTTCAACTGTTCTCCGCAGTTTTGATACAGCTGCACCATAAGCTTTGTGAGTAATCCGCTCCTGTATCCGGATACGGAAAATCTTCGCCCGTTTGGACGTTCCGACATGGAACGGATGACATTGGAATGTTTTAAAATGCTCATGGCATGACCATAGAGTTCTTCCCCCTGCTGTGTCATTCTGATCCCTTTGTTGCTTCGCTCCAGCAATGTAACATGCAGTTCTTTTTCCAGGCTGTTTAAAACCCGGCTTACATTCGGCTGTGTTGTATATAACTTTTCCGCTGCCCGGTTCAGACTTCCGTATTCCACCGCTGCCGCAAAGTATTCCAGCTGTTTGATCTCCATTTATATTTATTCTCCCTTTTCATTTTCCGAAACTATGACGAAAGCCATCTGCGCGTTATGTTAGCATAGGCTAACTATTCTGGCAAGCATTTTCTTCCGTACTTCCGGGAAAATGTTTTCCGTAAAGATTCTCTTGTCAATTCAGGGGATTCTGATAAAATAAATCATAATATTACCGTATGACCATACCACAGAGGAGTGACATCCATGGTTACATTAAATGATTACCTGTATTCCGGCGATACGATGTTCCGGATCCTGAAAAATTACAGCCACGACCTCAAAGAAGAGGCAAAAAAGACAAACAACGAGATCGACCTGATCCACGCGAACTTCCTGATCCAGATCCGGGAGCTTCTTGAACACAATGATTTCCTTACCGCCCAGTCCCAGAAGATCCGGGAATTTTATATCCATATGGCGACGGAATATCCGCTTCTCGCCTTCAACTTTAAGGGCCGGATCAAGTCCCTGATCCGCTCGGAGGCAAAATTTAACGGGTATATCGTCGAGTATATCTACGACTGCTATATGGAGAAAAAGACATACCCGTCCATCTCAGATCTCAAGCAGCGCCTGAGCTGTTTCCGTGACCTGATCGCCTATCGGATCGTGATCTCCCTGCCGAAATACTATCTGAAACCGGATGAATCGCAGGAAGAAGCAGACTTAAAATATCTCTACCAGATCGCCAACGAGCTTCCGGGATTCTTAGAGGAACGCGGATTTACGGCGGAACCGGCGAACGGCATTAAGGAAAGCACTTCTCCTCTTCTTAATGATGCGGTGAAACCGTATTACCGGGATTATGTCTGCGGAAACACGTCCGACGACTACCAGTCACTCCACATCACCTTTTACGACAACAGCTCCCGCAGCTACATGGAAGTCCAACTGCGCACCAAGCACATGGACGACATCGCCGAGATCGGAGTTGCCAACCACTTGAGCTATGAGAAACGTCAGGAAGGCGAACGTGCAAGACGTGATGAGATCCCGGAGGGAGAATGCGTCTATTTTGACGAAGCCTACGAGCGCTGCCGACGCCTTGTCGATCTGGACCTCGCATCCCTCGATGTCAACATGTTCTCCGCCATCAACAATGATCTCGTAAACGATGGCTGCGGCCTCTACCGCGGCCGCTTGATCCTGCCGTATGAGCATCTGTCGAGACATCAGAATGAGCTGGTGGACTGATCTCTTCGTATTTGAATTGTTTCTATACTCCTGTGGGAGTACATGAAGATCCTGTCTCTTTTATTGGGCAGGATCTTTTTCGTTGTTTGCCGATATTTCACTTTCTGAACTATCCTTGACTTTCCATTTCCCCCATCGTAATATATTTAGGTTCCGAAGTAATGTTGTGATATACAGGAAAGGAGCTCCCCATGGACATCGGAAAAATCATCAACCATCTTTCCAGCCGCCTCAAATCCCGCTCCCAGGTCGTCCACACCAGTCTTGGAATCGGAAACGCGCAGGGAAAGATCTTAAATTTTATTCTTGTGGAATCCACACTGCATCCGGTCTACCAGAAAGATATCGAGCGGGAATTTTCCCTCCGCCCGTCGACCGTCACGGAGATGTTAAAGTCACTGGAATCCCGAGACCTCATCGTCCGGATCCCGGATGAGAACGACGGGCGCTTCAAACGGATCGCATTTACAGAAAAAGCCGCCGCCGTGAAGGACGCCTTAAATCAGGAGATCCATGAGACGGAGGCACTTCTTTTACGGGGGATTTCCGAACAGGAATTGATGGAATTTACACGAATAACAGAAAAAATGCTGCAAAATCTTGACTCTGAAGAGAAATCGTCCTCCCCACAATAATACTCCAGTGCTCCAGAAACCCAACTGAGTCCGATTATTTATACCGCACCGGTTGGAAGCGCTTTTAAAATACAATTTCTAAGAGGAGAAACAATCATCATGAACGATAACGAACTCATGAAAACCATGCCCGTCCCGCAGGCTGTCGCCAAAATGGCGATCCCGAGCATCATCAGCAGCCTGGTCACCGTCGTCTACAACATGGCGGACACCTTCTTCGTCGGGCAGACCGGCGATCCGCTGCAGGTCGCTGCCGTCAGCCTGACGAACCCGATCTTTATCTTGTTTATGGCCTTTGCCAACATGTTCGGCATGGGCGGAAGCGCCGCGGCTTCCATCGCGATGGGCGAAAACAATAAAAAGCGGATGAAACAGGTCTCCGCCTTCATTACATACGCTTCGCTCGGCGTCGGCATTGTCTTTGCCGCCCTGCTGGTCCTGTTCATGCAGCCGATCCTCGGGATCTTCGGCGCGAATGCGGAAACTTATGCTCTCGCAAAAGGATATGTCTTCCACATTTCCTACGGCGCACCGTTCATCATCTGGTCCGCAGCCGCAAGCTTCGTGGTCCGCTCCGAAGGTTCGAGCCGCGAGGCGATGATCGGCAGCATGATCGGAACTGTCGCCAACATCGTCCTTGACCCGATCATGATCAGCGGGCTTCATATGGGCGCCGCCGGTGCCGCCATCGCAACGACGATCGGAAACGTCATGGCCAGTGCCTACTATCTCTGGTATTTTGTGAAGAAGAGCCCGAACTTCTCCATCCTGCCAAAGGACTTCAGCCTTGAAAACCGCCTCGCGGCAACGGTCTGCTCCTGCGGACTCCCGACCGCGATCTTCTCCATGCTGATGAGTCTCTCCACGATCATCTTAAACCAGATCCTCGTGGCATATGGGAACGCTCCTGTGGCCGCTATCGGCATTGTATTCAAGGCAAACATGTTTATCACCTTCCTGCAGATGGGCCTCGCAAATGGCGTACAGCCGCTCTTAGGCTACAATTTCGGCTCCGGTGACACAAAACGCTTCCATGCGGTCGAATCCTACACAAAGAAATGCTGCCTGATCGTCGGCATCCTGGCAACGGCCCTGTTCTTTTTCTTCCGCCGCCCGATCATCCAGATGTTCATCAACGATGAAGAAGTCATCCAGTGCGGTGTCAGGATGCTCGTCGCCTACATGCTCTCCGGCCCGGTCATCGGCATCCTCTTTGTCAACATGAACTGCATGCAGTCCGCCGGAAAGGCGCTCCCGGCAACGATCCTCTCGATTCTCCGCCAGGGCGTCCTCCTGATCCCGATTCTGTATCTCTTAAACGGTCTCTTCGGCTTAAACGGCGTTATCTTCGGCCAGGCGCTGACCGATTATATCGCAGTGGTTCTGTCGATCGGTCTGTGGCGGGGGCTGGCGAAAAAAATGTATCAATAAGCTCCTGCCTTTCATTGAAAAAAGAAAGCCGCATGGTTCCTTTCAAAAGGTTCCATGCGGCTTTCTGCATCCGTTGTTTGTGGCTATTAGACCCATTCCTGGATCTGCTTCTGTTTTTGCACCTATACCATATTCCCCATCTCACCAAACTTCGTCCGCTCCATCTTCTCCCGAAGCTCATCCCGGATCTTCGCAAAGTCCGCACGGACGAGTTGTTTCTCTTTCACCAGGCATTCTCCCGCAACAAATACATCCCTTACATTCGCCGCAGACGCGCTGTAAACGATCGCGGAATACGGATCATAGACCGGGAACATGTTCGGGGAGTCGGTCTCGATCAGAACGAGGTCCGCTTCTTTTCCAGGTTCGATAGAGCCGGTCACATCACCGAGTCCGAGTGCTCTCGCGCCCTCGATCGTCGCCATGGACACGACTTCCTTGGCCGGAAGCGCACTGCGGTCGTGGAGCGTTGTTTTCTGGAAATTCTCGCACATCCGCATCTGGATAAACAGGTCCAACGTATTTCCGCTTGCCGGTCCGTCTGTTCCGAAACCGACGGAAATGCCGTGTTTATGCATCAGGGAAACCGGCGCAACGCCCTTTCCGGCCTTCGTATTCGAGGCGATGCAGTGCGCAACGGATGCTCCGTGCTTCGCCAGGATCTCCACATCTCGCTCCGTCGCGTGGATCGTGTGCGCCGTCAGCGTATTCGGGCCGATAACCCCGATGTGCTCCAGGAACTCGACCGGCGTCATGCCGTACTGTTCCCTGATCTGCGTCATCTCGTAATCCATCTCCGCCGTGTGGAGTGTGAACACGCTTCCCGCTTTGACATCCTCCTCATAGACCCGCTTTAACGTCTCCGGACTGCACGTCGTCGTCCCGTGCGGCGTGAGTGTTCCGGAAACACGCGGATGGTCCTTGTACGCCGCGATCAGTGCAAGCCCGCGCTCGATCGCCTGGTCGGTATTCTCACTGTCGCAGGAATCCGTTTCCATCACCGTCTCCCCGGCAATTCCGCGGATCCCCATCTCATCCATGACCTTCGCAACGACTTCCTCGAAATAATACATGTCGAGCACGGTCGTAATACCGGAAAGGAGCATCTCTGCCACCGCGTAGCGGCTTGAGAGAGCCGCCATCTCCGCGTCCATCGCCTGATTCTCCATCGGGAGCAGGAACACGCGCAGACGGTCCTTGCAGTCGTCCCCGAGCCCGCGGAACGGGACCATGCCGAGATGGCTGTGGGTGTTGACGAGTCCCGGGATCACGATCGCACGTTTTGCATCGATCTCCTCAAACTCTTCACCCGCCTTGAAATTCCCCTGAGCCGTCATCTCCTGAAGTTTCTTCTCAAGTTCATCCTCCGGTCCTGCTGCCAGGATCTTCGTCCCTTCAAATATCACATAACCATGGTTCCAGACATCGCCCGCCGGATTCATGGTCACGACAATGCCGTTTTTAATGATCTTCTTCATCGTTCTATCTTCATCCTTCACCATTTCGATCTATATCTTTTTCGCCTCCAGACCCGTTTTTCAGATATCCTGAAACCCATCCGGCATCCGGCCGATCTGCCAAAAAACAGCAGACATCCCTGTTTTTTTGCTCTTCGCGATTATTTTCCATACCTCTCAATAAGCGGCACCCGCTCCTGCCCCGGCACGGTTAAAAGCCCATGATCCGTGAGCTTCAGTTTCGGTGACACCGGAAGGCAGAGCGTCGACATGGACATGATGACATTGTTGTTCTCATATCCGAGACCTTCCATCGCCGCGCGGACCTCCTTTAACTCCTGCCCGAGGACCTCGACCGGCTGGTCCGACACGATGCCGCCGATCGTGAGTCTTGCCTCCGCCAGGGACTTTCCTCCGGCGTACACGACATATGCCCCCTGGAGCTCCAGAACGCGTCTCTGCGCCAGTTTCATGTCTTCCTCATCTGTTCCCAGTACAAACAGGTTGTGGCTGTCGTGGGACCATGTAGTGGCCACAGCGCCCGGTTGCGTCAGCACTCCTTCGACAAGTCCGTACCCGATATTTCCATTTTTGCCATAGCGCTCAAACACGACCGCAAGCGAAAGTCCTGCGGACTTCCAGTCGAGTACTCCGTCCTTCACTGCGACTTTCCGTTTCACAGGAGTTGTCGCTGTTCCAAACGTGCCGATCTTCATGACGTTGACCTCGGCCCACGCTGCATCCGGGTCTTCTGCCTTTAAAACGAAGTCGGAAAGCTCCGCCGGACGGCACTTCACGGTGTGGTAAAAGCTCTCCGGGAAACTGCACGCTGCAGCTGCCGGCACAGCACCGTTTTTTTCCACCTGCGCGGTACTCATCTCCGCTGCCTCTGCTCCGCAGTCAGCCGCGCCAGCACGCTCTTTCCCAGCACCGCACGCCGCATCCCCGTCACATTTACAGTACACGCACTCGCCCCTCTTATAAACAACCACCGGCTCGATCCCATCCAGACTGTCCAGAAGCATGAAATCTGCGATCTTCCCAGGCGCGATCATTCCCCTGTCATCCAGGTGCATTCTCCGCGCAGGTGTCCATGTCGCGCAGTAGATCGCCTTCTCCATCGGCATCCCCGCCTTCACAGCCGTCTCGATGATCTTGTTGAGTTGTCCGAGAAGAAGCTTGTCCGGCATCGTGTCGTCCGTCACCAGCGCCACATTTTCATACAGCGCATTGTCGCACACGGTCTTCACGACCTCCGGCGTCAGGGATTTGAACTGCAGCTCCAGGAACATGCCAAGCTCCGACTTCTCCAGGACCGACTGCGGCGTCTGCTGCGTGTGGTCCGCATCGACTCCCTCATAAATGAATCTGTTGAGATCCGCCCCGGTAAGTCCCGGGCAGTGGCCTTCGATCCTCAAGTTTCTCCCTGCATTTCTGCACGCCCGGATCATGTCTCTCGTCCGGCTTTCGCCCTCCGCGGAGAGATCCTTATAGTTCATGATCTCGCCGAGGCAGAGAACCCCGTCCTCCGCCGCCATCTCCGAAACTTCCTTCACGCCTAAAGACGCACCGGAGGTCTCCAGCTTCTCGTTCGTCGCCGGAACACTCGACGGGATCGCCCAGAAAATATCCTGCTTCGTCTTCTGAGCCATAAACGCCCGGATGCCGTCCATGCCGAACACATTCGCCATCTCATGCGCGTCAGCCACCACAGTCGTCACGCCGTACGGAAGCGTGATCCTGGAAAATTCGCCCGGATACGTCATCGAACTCTCGATATGCATATGGATGTCCACAAGCCCCGGCAGCATGTATCTGCCTTTGCCGTCTCTCTCTTCAACTCCCGGATATGAAATTGCAGGGGAAATGCAATAAAACTTTTCCCCTGCAACTGCCACATCCCGTTTTTCAAAGCACTGTCTGAAGGTCTGATAGACCATGACATTTTTCAGAATGAAATCGGGTCTCATATAAAATTCCTCGTTATTAGTTATTGATCGTTCTGTTCCACTGGTCGATCCAGTTATTTAAGATCGGGTTTACAAAAGCATAGTCAACAACCTTAACTTTTGCAGCCTTGTCTCCGTAGGTCATATCTTTGGACTCTTCCTCAGTGAATGTAACATCCATGTTTGTCGGAGCCTCGTTTAATGCCTTACCTGTCTTTGTCTGAAGCTCTTCGCTGATACGGTAGTTGATGTACTCGTAAGCAAGCTCCTTGTTCGCACAGTTCTTTGTTACGTTGATGGTGTTGAAGTTTGCGTAAGCTCCGTCCGGTGTTACATAAACAAGTGTCGGGTTTGCTGCTACGATCGTCGGAACACCGAAGTCGCCGACAACAGCTGCTGCAACCTCACCGGAAGTGAACATGTTGATCAGGTCGGAAGACTTTGTGTATGTCTTAACAAGGTTCGGCTTTAAGTCAGCAAGTGCCTTGAAAGCTGCCTCGCCGTTATCAGTTGTCACATCAACGCCTGCATGGTCACTTGCAACATAAACCATAGCCGGTCCGAATGTTGTTGTGATCTCCGGAATGGAAACCTTGCCTGCAAGACGCTCATCCCAAAGGTCGTCAAAGCTTGTGATATCAAAGCCTGTAAGCTCCGGGTTGTAGATGATACCGATGCTGTTGATGGTGTACGGAACACCCTGTCCTGCCTCTGCAATCTCCTTTGCAGCCGGAATTAACTTCTCAGCGTTCGGGATCTTGCTTAAATCGATCGTATCGAAAAGCCCCTCGTCAGTACCCTTCGCTGTCATAGCCTGGGAGAGCTCGATCACATCGATCGTGGAGTTCGGGTCAGCGGATAATTTTGTGTAACGGTCGTTTGTACCGCCTGTCTCAGTAACGATCTCACAGTTGAACTCGTTCTCAAACGGTGTGTAAACTTCCTCTTCGGAAATGTCTTCGCTGAGGCCGTATGTGGATAATACGAGCTTCTGTGCGTCTCCGGAAGCTGCCTTTGTCTCTTCTGCGGAAGCTGCGGCCTCAGAACCTGCTGCCTGGCTTCCTGCTGCTGTGGTCTCTGTTGTGGATGCGCCGCCGCAAGCGGTAAGCATCATTGCTGCGCAAAGTACAACTGCTGCTGTTTTCTTCATGATTTTTTTCTCCTCTTTCTCTCTTTTTGAGATAATATTTCTTCGCGTTGACAGGATCTCTGCCCGCGCGATGGTTCCCTAAGTTAAATTTTTATTTTCTCACCAGGATCAGCTTGTCCTTCGGGAGATACAGGCGGATCTTTTCGCCCTCTTTGTAAACATGGTCGGTACCCATATTGACCTTTAAGACTCCGGCTGAAGTCTCGACCTCGTACTGGTAGCTCTTTCCGAGGAAGGTGCGGACGCCGATCGTTCCGCTTAAAACATTCTCTGTCTGGATCTCATCCGCCAGGCAGATATCGTCCGGCCGGATCGTTCCTGCAAAGTTTTCACAGTCAAGATCCATGGAAGTTAAGAACTCACTTCCGTCCGGCGCTGTGTAGACGCCGTCCTGCTTTTTCGCAAGCTCCAGGAAGTTCTCGAAACCGATGAATCTTGCGACGAACTCGGTCGCCGGTCTCTTGTAGATGTTCTCCGGTGTGTCAAACTGCTCGATCACGCCGCCGTTCATAACGGCAACTTTATCAGATATGGAGAAACATTCCTCCTGGTCATGGGTGACAAATAATGTCGTGATTCCAAGGCGCTTCTGAAGACGTTTGATCTCAACACGCATGGAAAGTCGTAATTTCGCATCAAGGTTGGATAACGGCTCATCTAAGAGCAGTAACTTCGGCTCGATGACAAGCGCTCTCGCGAGAGCAACTCTCTGGCGCTGTCCGCCGGACATCTGCTTCGGGAAACGGTCTGCAAGCTCGGTCAGACCGCAGACCTCAAGGATCTCTTTGACCTTCTTATCGATCACGTCCTTGTCCATCTTTCTCGTTCTGAGTCCGAATGCCACGTTGTCGTAAACACTCAGATGCGGGAACAGAGCGTAGCTCTGGAATACCAGGCCGAACTGGCGCTTGTGGACCGGAACCTTCGTCATGTCCTCACCGTCCAGTGTGAAGGTGCCGCCCTGCGGGTCGATAAATCCGGCAACCACGCGCAGCGTTGTGGATTTACCGCATCCGCTCGGTCCGAGAAGGGAAACGAGCTCACCTTCCTCGACCTCAAGATTTAATCCCTTTAAGATCTGTTTCTTTTTATCGTAACTAACATCGATTCCATTTAAACTCATAAAAGCCATGGTCATATTCTCCTTATTTTGCCAGGGCTGCGATACCCAGTGTGCGGTCTACGATCACCATGATGACCACGGTCGCTGCCATTAAAAGTACGGAAACCGCCGATACGGTCGGATCATAATTGTATTCAATATAGTTCATCAGTGTCGACGGGAATGTCGATACGCCCGGTCCGGATAAGAACATGGAAACCGGAATGTTGTTAAAGGAATTGATGAACGCCAGCATGAATGCGGAGGAAATTCCGGAGGTCACGTTCGGAAGAACGACCTTGAAGAATGCCGCTCCCTTCGGGCATCCAAGACTCCACGCCGCCTCCTCGATGGAAAAATCGAACTGTTCCATGGAGGAACCGACAACACGGATCACATACGGAAGTGTGACCATGAAATGTCCTGCTAAAAGTCCTGCAAATACCGGGATCCGGAGTGTCAGGATCAGGCACTGGTACATGATAAAGCCGATTACGATTCCCGGAACGATGGTCGGGGAAAGAAAAATGGACTTTAACAGCTGTTTTCCCTTTAATCCGGCTCTCGCAAGTGCGTAAGCTGCCGGGATTCCGACCAGAAGAGAGATGCATGTCGCGAGGAGCGCGACCTCAAGGCTGGTCAGGAATGATCTGCGGAAAGACTTTAACGCGAACACGTTCGCGAACCATTTCGTCGAGAAGGACTCGATCGGGAATGTGATGGCGCTTCCGCCGCCGAATGCTGTTACGGTGATGATCAGTAACGGGATCATCAAAAATGCAAATACGATCGCTGCCCATATGGTCAGCACTTTATTTTTACGCATAATCTTCACCTCTGCGGTCCAGCCGTGCGGCCAGAGCGTTAAATCCTTTGATCACAACCAGGGTTACAACGATCATGATTAGGGCGATCACGGACGCGCCGGTCCAGTCACTGACGGACATCGCTCTCTGGTAGATCAGGGTCGCCATGACCATGTTGCTGTTGCCTCCTAATAACTGCGGCGTCGTGTAAGCTGTCAGGGTTCCGGTAAATACCAGAATACCGCCGACGATGATTCCAGGAAGACTCATCGGGAAAATGACTTTCATGAACGCTTCCGTTCTTGAAGCTCCGAGGCTCTGTGCCGCCTCCATCATGTCATCGTCAATATTTTCCATAACACCGGCAACTGTCACGATCATTAACGGAAGGAACAGGTAGACAGAACCAATGATGATAGAAAAATCGGTGTATAAAAGCTTCATCGGTTTCTCGATCAGTCCCATAGCGATCATGGCCTTGTTGATGATCCCGTTGCTGCCGAGAATATTGATCCATGCAAAGCTTCGGATAACGGAGTTCGTCATCATCGGGAAGATCGATGCAGAGAGGAGAAGTCCTCTCCATTTCTTATCACAGCGGCTGATGAAATACGCCGTCGGGATTCCGCCGACCATACAGACAAAGGTGGTGATGACCGCGATCTTCACGGTTCTCAAAAAGATCTTTCTGTAATACTCGTCCTTAAAAAAGTCCACATATGCACTGAACGGGTAATCTCCCGTAAACACACTCGGAACCAGAACGCGAAGCAGCGGGATCATCAGGAAGAGAAATAAGATCACCAGTCCCGGAACCAGCATGCACCATGCACTGCTCTTTTTCATTGGTTTGCCCCTTTCTTAATTGTGCGTAATAAATTTTAATTAGTTTTACTTATAAATGCTTAATTTTTCATCAATCACACTTATATTTTACATTCATTATAAAAAGTGATATACTATACGTCAAATACATATTATCTATAATTTTTATGCAGTAAAGCTATGAGGAGACCCTGTATGGAATTAAAAGAAGCCCGCTATATCCTGGCGATCGCCCGCCACCAGAGCATCGGAAAAGCCGCCGAATCCCTTTATATCTCCCAGCCATCCCTGAGTAAGTACTTAAAGAACCTGGAAGAACGTCTCGGCGCTCCGCTGTTCAGCCGCCACGAAAACCGCTACTACCCGACCTACATGGGTGAACGCTATCTTCACTACGCCGAACAGATCGTTGCCTGCGGTGATGAGTGGATGCAGGAATACGACGATATTGCTCACCGCCAGCGTGGCCGTTTAAACATCGCCGTGCCGATCATGATGGGCAGCACACTGATCGAACCAATGTTGGCGCCGTTTCATAAACGATACCCCTATGTGACCTTAAATATCATGGAAGCTGTAAATTTCATTGCAGAGAACAGTCTGGAAACCTCATCCATCGACCTGACTCTTTACAATATCCATGAATTTCCCGAGACCATGGACTACCAGATCCTGCGCTCTGAGGAGATCGTTCTGGTCCTGCATGAAAACCATCCTCTCGCCGCAAAAGCCGTCACACGCCCCGGCTTCCGCTACCCGTGGCTGGATCTTTCCCTGTTAAAAGATGAAAACTTCATTCTCCTCTACCCGGACCAGAACACCGGAGGCATCGCCCTGGATCTCTTTAAAGAGTATAACATCAATCCACCGGTCTCTCTCCACACGAGAAACTCCTCTATGTCGATCCATCTGGCCATGGACGGCGTCGGCGCTGCCTTCGCTCCGGAGAGCTATTTCCACCATGAAAACCAGTACACCGGAAACCGCGCCCTCTGCTTCTCCGTCGGACACAGACCGGCTCTCACAACTACCATCGCCGCCTATCGGAAAAACCGGTATCTGCCACAGCATGCGAGGGATTTTCTGGAAATGATCCGAGAATATTGCCGTGAGAAATAAAACGTTCTCCCAGAAGCTTATATCTATCTGCAAAGTTCTAACGCTTCTTTGTCAATTCAATTGGCTCTACATGATACAATTCGGTTTCTCGCATAATCGGCAGAGCCAAACGAATTTCCATTGTTGGCAACCGAATTGGTCATGATAGAACTATGATCACTGCCCGTTCCGTATTCTCGCTGCGTTCGTTCCACAAATCCTTTTCCCAGCGTACATTACCTGACTTCTTTTCATTTTATGCCTATACAATACAAAGTCAACCTCAATTTTACTTTAACAGAATTAATTTTATCTTTGTAAATATTTCTTTTTCTGTTCCGAGGTTTCATTTTTTCAGGTCGTCACCCGGTTTTCGGCATCAAAAAAACGCCATACTCATCACCATTCCGGCAATGAGCAGACGTTTTATATTTTGTCCGCAGATTCTACTTTATGATTTTTCGCTCAAAAACATACTCCGTCTCCGATGACAGATTTCCTCTGAAAGTATATCCAAGTCTATCAAACTTTTGTATATCTACAGGATTTTCAATATTATTCTCTGCCATGAATCTAACCATTTCACCGCGGGCCATCTTCGCATAGGTACCTTTGGTAACCAGCTTATCACCTGACAATTCACAGAATGTAATCGTGATGTAGTTATCTTTATCCGATAGATACCTTTCTATGCATTTTGAATATTCTTTGGATGCCAGATTTATGATAGTCCTGCTGTCATCAATTACTGAATGATATAACCGGTCCCCCCAGTAATCATATAGATTTGTTTTTTCTTCAATCTCAGCTTTTGCCTGCATTTCAAGACGATAAGGAGTCACACCATCCATCGGCTTTAAAATGCCATAAAACGCAGACAGGATTCTTAAATGATTTTGCAAATACTCAAACTGCTGGATTTCAAACACAGATGGTGCCATATATTGAAATGCAATCCCTTCATATGCTAAAACAGCCGGAGTAAGTCTACTGTAAAGATCCATTTTTTCCAATCTGTTAAAGTTCTGCTCTGCAATCTTATCATTACATTTCCAGATAGTTTTCAGTTCTTCTTTTGATTTGCTTTTCATCCAGCTCAATACTTCTGCTGTCTTATCAATAAAGACAGGCAGTTCAACCGGTGCTATGTTATCAGTATCTACAATCATCTTTTTTGCAGGTGACAATATAATCTTCATTATGACAGCTCCTTAAGCATGGTTTCGGGATCATCTGCCGCCCTGACTTTATCATTGGCTTTAATAATAATCCCTTGCTCATCGATAAGATATGTAGTTCTTACCACACCCTTAGAAACCTTTCCATAATTTTTCTTTTCTTTCCATACATCATATGCTTCGATCACCTTGCGCTCTGGATCTGCCAAAAGTGTAAATGCCAATCCATATTTTTCCTCAAATTTCTTGTGAGAAGCTACGGAATCCTTACTTACCCCAAGAACAACTGCTCCTTTCTCGGTGAATTGAGGATAACGCTCGGAAAAACCACATGCCTGCTTTGTACAGCCTGCCGTGTTATCCTTTGGGTAAAAATATAAAATCACTTTTTTTCCTGCATAATCACTTAATTTATGCATTTTTCCATTCTGATCCGGCAGTTCAAAATCCGGTGCTTTGATTCCTATCTCTAACATTTACTATTCCTCCGCTTCTGTATTTTCCACCTGTTTTCTTGTTTTTTTATTACCTGAAATCATTTTATGTCCCGCATACATAGACATAATCATACATATAAGAGAGCTGCATGCAAAATACTTAATCACTGTAGCGATTGATACAGCATTCACGGGCTTTAACTGCCATATTGAAAATGTAATCTGCCATTTTATCAAATAATACAAAAGAATGTATCACGATAATTCTTCCATTACCTTGACGCATCCTTTCGTGCTAGCATAATTATATCCTTCCTAATGACAGCTGTGACTTCCACATCCATGCTCACCACATGTATGTTCTTCCCCATGGTTGTGCTCATGATGAGAACACTTCACATCCGGATTATAATCAAGTGTATCATTGATAAAAGCTTCTACCGCTTTATCCGCATCTCCTGAAACTCCTCCGAAAAGCTTAATGCCTGCTGCCGCTAACGCGGTCTGAGCACCTCCTCCGATTCCGCCGCAGATCAAAACATCTGCATTTAATGCATTAAGAACTCCTGCCAATGCACCATGTCCGCTTCCATTCGTATCTACTACTTCTGAATGTACCACTTTTCCTTCCTCTACATCGTAGATCTTAAATGTCTCTGTGTGTCCAAAGTGCTGAAAAATCTGTCCATTTTCATATGTTACTGCTATTCTCATGATATCTTCTCCTTTTTTCACTGCATATTTTTGGTAAATCTCCTGCTTGTAACAGCCTCCAAGGCTACAGTTGCTGCTCTGACCATCACAGATCCTAAAATCCCCGCCCTCGATTCTGAGCGGATGTCCATCTATGAGTGCATCTGCTATTTTCTTCCTTGCAATCTCGTAAATCCGTTGAACCGTTGTTCTTGCGACTTGCATAGATGCTGCACACTGCTCCTGACTATAACCTTTCTTGTCCAAAAGACGAATTGTCTCGTACTCATCTACCGTCAGAACAATGGGTACTTTTTTCTCAGTATCATCTGCAGGAAAGAATTCTAAAACATTCGGGAAATGGCAGACTTTCCTGCATTTTACTGGTCTCGCCATAATCTGCTCCTTTCTCGCTTTTCTTATATATTAGCTCTATAAAAGGCATATGTCAATAACGTTTTTTTGACATATGCCTTTTACAATCAGCTACTGTTCCTGCAGTGTATGTCCATCCCACGGAACACGGAAGGTCCAGAATAGTTTGATGGCTTCATGCAAGGACGATGCTCCGGCACCAGCTAAATAATCCGGGTTCCGTGTCCCTACTGTCCGGAAATAGGAAACCGCAAATCCGCTTTTAAGGGAACCAGCATTCCGGTGGTGGAAACCTTTATAATAAATCCTTTAGAATGTACTCATGCACCAAGAGGTGTAAATACATTCAAAGTAGGTCATGACCAAGTATCAAGAGATTCTCAGACTTAGTGGTCTGGGACTCCGTCACACGTCGGACCATAGTGATCCACTGTTGAGTGCGGACCTGTGCAACAAGTTGATGCATGATGATGCCTCCTTTGGTAGTTTTTAATGGGACTTGATTGCTACATCTTCCATCGAGGAAATCCAAAGCCGCTCAAACGACTTTCTGCACCCGGCTTTATGATACACCAATCGAAAGATCAGCTCGCCCTCACGACCGGCATCTGTTGCACACACAAGACTCGCAACATCTTCTCTGGCCATGAGCTTTTTCAGAATCCCAAACTGTTTTTTCGTACCAGCAGAAACCTCATACCGCCAGTCCATCGGGAAGATAGACAGGTCTGCATAAGCCCATTTGCTGTACTTCGCATCATAGGCTTCCGGTTGTGCCAGCTCCACCAAATGCCCCACACACCAGCTGACCACATATCCGTTTCCCTCTAAGTAGCCATCCTCACGCTTGGCAGCACCTAACACTTTGGCAATGCTCTGTGCAACCGAGGGCTTTTCAGCCAAAACTAATTTCATTTGCATCTGCTCCTTTCGCAAAAAAATAAGCAGCCACACACCGTAGTGAAGTGACCCCCAAAAGTTAGACAATATTTTGAAGTAA
>NZ_QUJB01000080.1:0-341 GCF_003480435.1 Clostridium sp. AM30-24
AAGGCTTTCCTGCATGGCGGCATAGGCGGCAGAACAGGCTTCGTCCAGTTCCTCCGGGGAGGAAAAGCCGTACTGCTGATAGGCGGTAACGGTAGCTGCCATCTGCTTTAGGTTGTGCTTTGCCGCCCAGCGGTCATAGCCCACGCCCTTGCCCTCGGCTCGCTTGGCTTCCCGGTCAACCATGCGCTGCAAGGTGTTGTCTGCCGGGGTGGTTTTTGCAGCTTTTTCCCCTTGTAACGGCTTTTTAACTGCGGCAGGGTATTCGGGTATGGCTTTGGTCTGTTCGGCAGCTCTGTGGGCGTTCTGCGTGAGCAGGGCAAGGACAGCAGCCTTGTCAAAAT
>NZ_QUJB01000080.1:351-596 GCF_003480435.1 Clostridium sp. AM30-24
TGCGTGAGCAGGGCAAGGACAGCAGCCTTGTCAAAATCGTCCCCCAGCTTCCGGGCTGTGATAGGCTTTGTCCTGTCCGGCGTGAGGTAGGAAAGCCGCCCCCGGCTCTCCTTGACGGTCACACCCTCCCGCAGCAAAAGGGAAGAAAACTCGTCAAAGCTGGCGGCTTGGGAAAGTGCCTGCCGTATCGTCCGGCGCAGCTTCGCCTTGTCCGTTTCAAACTTGGTGGGCTTGGTCGGCTGTCC
>NZ_QUJB01000081.1:0-237 GCF_003480435.1 Clostridium sp. AM30-24
AATGACCAGCCTGTGTGGGATATGCTTCCCCGGCGATGTAGCGCCATGACTTTTGGCAGGGATGTGGAGGAACCCTGACCGAAACGAGCGTACCAAAGGGAGCGATACGCCGCTGTGAGATTCAGGGGAGGAACGACACCGGGGAGAACTGGCGAACTGACACCGAAATGATACCGAAACACGACAATCTGATAGGGGGATAGTCTACCCTATCGCTGATACTTCGGGAGATTTTAA
>NZ_QUJB01000081.1:349-586 GCF_003480435.1 Clostridium sp. AM30-24
CAATATGCCGAGAATGAGCAAAAAGAGGAAGCATGAGCTTTCTTTTTACCTCAATGACCGGGGGCGTGTCACTTACAACGAATTATGCCGGAAATGCCAGCATGGGTGCAAGCAGAGCTTCCGGGCGGTTGTGATTGACTGCCCCCGTTATTTATCCAAACGATCAAAGAAAAAGGAGGAACACACCGAATGAATTTTGAATTTATGACGATAGACACACCATTGCCGCCCTGTATG
>NZ_QUJB01000082.1:0-279 GCF_003480435.1 Clostridium sp. AM30-24
GCAGGAGGACGAGAACGGAATCCTGTTTGTCTGCTTCCCTGTCACAGCCATTGCCGCAGTCCTGTCCCGCAGCTCTATGACGGTCAAGCGTTCTTTGAATGAACTGGAAAACGCCGGACTTATCATGCGGGTGCGTCAGGGCGTTGGAGAACCAAACAGGATTTATGTGCTGATACCGGGAAAGGAGGACGCTGCCCTTGCCTGATACCTCAAAGCTGGAAAAACTCAATCGGGAGTTGGAGAAAAGCGAAAAGAAACTGCGGAAAGCCATCAATGATG
>NZ_QUJB01000082.1:289-576 GCF_003480435.1 Clostridium sp. AM30-24
TGGAGAAAAGCGAAAAGAAACTGCGGAAAGCCATCAATGATGAAAAGGCATTGCAGCACCAGTTAAAGCAGCTTACCCGAAAGGAACGGACGCACCGGCTCTGTACTCGTGGCGGTATGCTGGAAAGTTTTCTGCAAGAGCCGGAACGCCTAACAGATGATGATGTCATGCTGTTGTTGAAACTCATTTTTCACAGGCAGGACACGCAGGAACTATTGAAAAAACTGCTGGAACGGGAGAAGCCGGAAACCCCTTAGTTTACTAAGGGCGCAATTATACACCACCCA
>NZ_QUJB01000083.1 GCF_003480435.1 Clostridium sp. AM30-24
TCAATCAAATGCCCGGTTTGCAGATAGTTCCGCCCCAGTCGGCTGAGGTCTTTCGTGATGACAAGGTTGATTTGCCTGCGCTCAATGGCTCTCAACATTCTCTGTAAATCAGGACGCTCCATATTAAGACCTGTGAAGCCATCGTCCTGATAGACTGCCACAACCTCCCATCCCTGCTTTTCGCAGTATTTTTCCAGCATATCCCGCTGGTTGGCGATACTGGCACTTTCGCCTTGCAGGTCATCGTCCTTTGACAGCCTGCAATAGACCGCCGCACGATAGCCCCCGGCAAGTGCCGAACCGATTGTTCTGTATTCCATTTCGTTCATCATAGCCATTTACCCACACAATCCAGACGGTATCTGGCTCTTTTGAACCTCATCTTCATTATAGCCTATATCTTTCTTTTTAGCAAGATATTCTTTCGTATTTGTCTTACCGTATTTCTGGGAAATCAGGCTGACGAACACATCGGTTGCGTCCAGCTCCCCGTCAAACACCGTTGTAACATGAATCTCTGTTTTGTTTTTTGCCATAGGCAGTTATCCTCCATA
>NZ_QUJB01000084.1:0-260 GCF_003480435.1 Clostridium sp. AM30-24
TGGGGCTGGCTGTCGGAAACGGAGGATTTTATGTTAAGACAGACCAACCAACAACCAATTACCGCCCTTTACCCAAGACTTTCCCATGAGGACGAGCTGCAAGGCGAAAGCAATTCCATTTCCAATCAGAAGCGTATCCTTGAAACCTATGCAAAGCAGAACGGCTTTTCCAATCTGCGCTGGTACACGGACGACGGTTATTCTGGTGCGAACTTTCAAAGACCCGGTTTTCAAGCCATGCTTGCGGACATTGAAGCCGG
>NZ_QUJB01000084.1:270-529 GCF_003480435.1 Clostridium sp. AM30-24
AAAGACCCGGTTTTCAAGCCATGCTTGCGGACATTGAAGCCGGAAAAGTCGGGACAGTTATCGTAAAGGATATGTCGAGGTTAGGGCGAAACTACCTGTAAGTGGGAATGTACACGGAAATGATTTTCCCACAGAAAGGTGTCCGCTTCATCGCTATCAATGACGGAGTGGACAGCGCACAGGGCGACAATGACTTTGCCCCGCTGCGGAATATCTTTAACGAATGGCTGGTGAGAGATACGAGCAAGAAAATCAAAGC
>NZ_QUJB01000009.1:0-1427 GCF_003480435.1 Clostridium sp. AM30-24
ATGTCTGTACTCTATAGGACTCAAATATCCTAATGATTTTTTTATTCTTTTTTCATTATACCAATAAAGATAATCATTTAAAATACCAATAAATTCTGAGATGTTTACCCCAGACCAATCTGCATTATAGAACATCTCATTTTTAATTCTTCCAAATACGCCCTCACAGGCAGAATTATCAGGTGAACAGCCTTTCTTTGACATTGAGCGTATGAAACCATTTTTCTCCATCCTGTCAATCCAGCCTGGCCAGCGGTAGTGTACGCCTCTGTCTGAATGTATGATTGGTTTTTCTCCTACAGATAGTAATTTAGCTGCATCGTCAAGCATAGAATTGACAAGTAATGCATCTGGAGAAGTGCTTATATTCCAATTGACAAGTAAGCCATCAAAACAATCTACTATAGGCGATAAATAAACCTTTCCTGCCGGAATTGCAAACTCGGTTATATCTGTTAACCACTTTTCGTTAGGTTTAGATGCAGAAAAATTTCTGTTAATTAGATTATCTACTGCTGGAGATATTTCACCTTGATAGGAATTATATTTACGAGTTCGTTTGATTTTTACTACAAGTTGTTCTTCTTTCATAATTCTGCGAATAACTTTTTCTGAGACAATTATATTTTCACGCTTAAGTAGGGCGTGAATTCGTCTGTAACCATATCGACCTTTATTCTCTGTAAATAATTCAATGACTCTAACACGTAAAAGTGTATATTTATCTTCTTTTTGTAGGGATTGTTCCTGATAATAATAACTGCTTTTTGATAATTGTAATTTCTGTAATAATAATGGCAGTGAATATCTATTTTTCAAGACATCGATTATCACCGCCTTCTCTCTGTTGCTGAGAGCACTCTGATCGATGTCTGGGTCTTTTTTTAATACATTTATCGTTTCTTTAAGAATGTCTATTTCTAATTGCATATCTTGCATTTGAGCCTTCAACTGATTTATTTCATCAGAAGAAATATCTGTACTTGAAACAGAACCTTCTACTAATGTTCCCGGAGTAATGTTTTTGTGATTCATAAGACCTAATGTACCTTCTTTTAAATAACGTTTTCGCCATTGATAAATACTAGCTCTACTATACCCAATGTCTTCTGAAACATATTTTATATTTTCTCCGAGATCATAGCAACGGTGAATTGCATTTAATTTTACTTCTAATGGAGGATTGCGAGGATGATCAGGAGGATTATCAATTACAGGGTATTCTTTCCTTGTTTTGGGTGGGGTATTTTCCTCAGCAATCCATGTGTACAGATTTCTACGTGTTGGATACCCTATAATCCTAATAGTTTCAGTTACAGACTCTGTTTGATGATATATCCGTAGTGCAATATCCTTTTGTTCTTTTGAATACATAAAAAGGCTCCTTTCGAAGCCCTATAGTAGTCCAGAATTTTGTCCGCACCCTC
>NZ_QUJB01000009.1:1437-100546 GCF_003480435.1 Clostridium sp. AM30-24
GCTCCTTTCGAAGCCCTATAGTAGTCCAGAATTTTGTCCGCACCCTCTCCGCTATTGAACAACGGAACGCTCAAAATGACACTTCCCGATAAACCGAAAAGTAAACATCAAAAATATATTACCGTTCGTACCGAGTAAAATGAGAAGCAGCTCATTCGGTGGGTCCAGTTAAGAAAATATTCTAAGATGAAAAAAACGGTATAGCTTCGTCTATGCCGTTTCTTTCATTTTTACAAGGCAATTTGTCTTAGAGCTGAAATACTGAGTGCCTGCATTAGAATCGTATTTAATTGTTCAGATTTGGTCAGATTATGCCAAACCCTCCAGCGAAAAATCCGGTGTCTGAGAGTGCCAAATCACCCTCAAAAATACCCCCGAAATTGCTCCCCGGTTATCCTATTTTTTAACCACTAAGGCCGTTTTTTGACCCCATTTTTGCCGGTTGTCCTATATTTAACCACTAAAACTCCAGTGAAAATGGCTCTCGTTTGGTCAAATGAGGTCAAACTATATCAGCCCGTTTAGGTATAAGCCGCCTTGCTTCCCTCGAAAAACCTTCGGTTTTCCTCGGTCACGGGCTTCGCCCTATGACATCAAATAAAAAAGCTCCACACCATGCAAGCATGGGCGAAACTTTTTATATTTGATGTCGCATGGCTCATGGCCATCGCGAAAATTATCGCTTGCTGAACTGCGGAGTGCGACGAGCTGCTTTGAGACCGTATTCACCTATCCTTGATCCAAAAAGTCCAGGATTCATGCGGTTTTTCGGGATTTCCTCTCTCAGTAAACCCATAGGTAAACCCACGAAATCGCGAAATTTTTGGTGCATTTTAACGCAGCCCGAATGCAGCATTCACAACGCTGCTTAATTCCTCAGGTTTATTATACTTGACTTTCGCATAGATGTCCATAGTCGTTTTGCTGTTCTCATGGCCTGCCAGATACTGCACCGTCTTAGGATCAACACCTTTGTAAATCAGATTGGTGATGTAGGTGTGCCGCAGCATATGCGGAGTCACCTTGAAGTCCATCGTATACACCAGCTTGGGATTGTTCGGCTGATGCTCACCAAGCCTTGGCTTTATTCTATGCTTGATGGACTGTCCATTTACATAGGTGTAATAACAGCGTTCTGCGGTAGAACGGACTGTTATGTACTTCCAGACCCTCACAAACTGTGTTTCCGTCAAAACAGTTCCCTTCGAATTCGAGATCACATATTCCGATTCTGATTTTTCCCTTTCTTCTTTGAGACAGGCTACCAGGCATTTGGGAATCGGAACATCTCGTTTCGCTGCTGGTGTCTTCAAGAGTGTATTGACTACCGGCTCACCGCCTTCCACATGCCATGCACGCCTTACGGAAATGTACGGCGTTTTTTCATCCAGGAATACACAGTCCCATTGAAGTCCAAGAATCTCTTCTCTACGCAGTCCTGCGTACAAGCCGATCATCACGAAGACATACGGTGGAAGCTCACGAATGCTATCCAGCAAAATAGCAGTCTGTTCATCCGTCAAAGCCTCGCGCCGTTTCGCAGGCTTTCCGCCTCTTGCGCAAATTGTTTTGGACGGATTCTCTTTGATCACCTTGCTCTCTTCTGCCGAATTAAAAATGTTCTTAATCAGCATATTGAGCTGGCCATACATTCCGGAAGAACCTTTTGATAGTGGAACCATCAGCAGCCTCAGGTCATCTGTGGTCACCTCGTCCATATACATCTGTCCAATCGGACCCACGATGTATCTTTTCACCATCCGCTCGTATCCCTCCAACGTATTGGTTCTTACCGTTCCAGACCGCATCAGCAGCCATTTTTCACAGTACTCTTCCACGGTCGGATTCTCTCTGTGGAAAACCACTTCCGCGATTTTCTTCTGGGCATCTTCCACCCGATCATATAATTCTTCGCGTGTCAGCCCATAAATCGCCACTCTCTTTCCGTCTGCATCTGTAATCCGGGTGCGGTAATACTGTACCCCTTTCATCATCACTGTTCCGTATTCCGGAAGTTCAGCAGGACGCTTTTTTCCTTTAGCCATGTGTTCTCCTCCTCGTCTATCTTCATACATTGCGTGTTGTCACTTTTATTATCATGGCGTACAGCACTTCCTTCAAGGATGTCGAATGTATGTAAAAAGGGCAGGGATTTTTGTGACCATCCCTGCCCTAAGTTGTTTCTTATTTACTCTTAATCCCACGATGCAAAAGCATCTTCCAACACTCCTGCGAGCTGCTCTGGGCGATTGTATTTCACCTTGGCGTAAATATCCATGGTGATCTTGCTGCTTTCATGACCGGCAAGATACTGAACCGTCTTCGGATCAACCGAAGCATGAATCAGATTCGTAATATAGGTGTGCCGCAGCTGATGCGGAGTCACCTCAAAGTCCAGACTGTAAACCACATTTCCATTGTGTGCTGCCTTTTGCCCCAGAACCGGCTTCACCGTATGCTTTACCCTCTTGCCATCCTCATAGCGATAATAGCAGCGTTCCTTGGTGGTACGGGTTACGATATACTGCCATAATCTCTTGAATTGCGTATAGGACAACGGGTCTCCATCCCGGTTTGCAACCACATAATCCGATGTCGATGTATTCTTCGCCTCTTTCAGACATTCCAGAAGATTGTCCGGCAGAGGGACATTCCGATGCGCTTCCTTTGTTTTCAGCTCTGTCAGAATCACCGGACGATTATGCTCCGTATGCCAGGCTCTCCGAACGGTAAGGTACGGAGCCTCGCAATCAAGATACACCGAATCCCATTGAAGTCCGAGGATTTCTTCTCTCCGCAATCCTGCGTACAGCCCCAGCATTACAAACACATACGGCGGCAAGCCGTAAATGGCATCCAGCAGCTTATCCACCTGCTCATCCGTAAGCGGGAGGCGTTCCTTCTGGGGAATTCCTCCCACATTCATCTTCAGATAGATGGTCGGATTCTCATCAATGATCTTGCTCTCCATTGCTGCCGTAAAAATACACTTATATATAACGCTCACCGATTTGTACACGGATGCCGACTTTTTTGATGCCGCCAGCAGTGCCAGTCGAATGTCATCTGCTGTTACATCTCCCATATGCATATCGCCCAATGGCTTAATGATGTAGTTCTTCACTTTCGATGTATAGTCAATCAGCGTTGTCATCCTGATCTGTGCCGACTGCATCAGCAACCATTTCTCGCAATACTCCTCCACTGTAGGTGTACTGCGGCGATACGTCTTGTTCTCAATCTGCTGGATCGCTTCCTGTTCCTTCTGGTACAGTTCCTCTCTCGTTCTTGCATATAAGGAAACCCGCCGCCCCTGCTGATCTGTTACACGGGTTCGATAATACTGCGTTCCCTTCATACTCACCGTACCATAATCGGGAAGCATCATTCTTCTTGCCGCCATATCATTACCTCCAATTCTGTTGTTGCTTTCATTATTGCGGATTCATCGTCCATACTCAACGATGTCGATTTTCACCGCCGAAAGCTTCGAGGTTTGCGATATGTCGCAGCACGTTCCATCGGTTTTGCACGGTGTGTACATTTTGCAATGTACTCCTGAATCCCCACTTCCGTGAAATAAACGCAGCCGTTTTCCACATACTGAACATAGGAGATCAAACCGTCTGTTCTTGCAGCATCCAGTGTTTTTACGCTGATTCCCAGTATACTGGCTGCTTCCTTCCTTGTAATCAGTTTATCCATCGCCTTCTTCGCCTTCCTTTCGGCATTTGCCCTGTCTTTTTTTCTCTGCCTGTTCCGGAATGTAATAACCAAGCTGAATCCTTACAGCTTCGTCAATCCCACGCATCTGCCCCTTACTTACCCGCCCAAGATAGCGAATCACGCATATCTTGTCGCAGGTGTCGAGCTGTTCTGCCAATACCATAGACGGTTTTGCCAGTCCCTTTGCTTTACGGAGAAAGAAATGCGTTGGCTGCTTTCGCTTCTTCTCAATTTTCGATGTCAGCGGAGCAATCGTGATTGTCGGCGCATAATAATTACCGACATCATTCTGAAGAACCACAACAGGACGAACACCGCCCTGCTTTGATCCAACCGGAACACCGAGATTGGCGAGATATAAATCACCTCGCCGATAAACCCAGTTTTCTTTCATTTGCTGTTGTCTCCAATCTCCATACACTGATATGGATAAAGCCTGCCAGGTATCATACTGATACAGCACCCAGCAGTGCTTTCTGAAAATATGGTTTCTCTGTACTTTTTCTTATCACCCCAGAGATGTAGGATTTCTCACAGGCGGCAGTGTGCTTCACTGCTCCATTGGAATTTAACCATCCCGCCTTCCTTATGGCCGGACCGCGAATTACGGAAGTATCATTGTCCCTGTCTGGCTTTAGCACCGCCGCCGGTTGCAATCCGGCATTTGCTTCTGCGAAACCGCTATCGCCCCGATGGGCTTCATGGCGTGCAGTCGAAGGCTCGACCAAACAGGAATGTACCTGAAGAATGAGTATTCAGTTTTCAAGGGACATCCGGACTTTCGTCCTTACAAAGTAAGTTTAACAAGAATCCTCCGGTTTCGCGTTGGCCTCGTAGGCGCACTTTGGTTGTCCTTGCAGGACTACATACGGTTTGTTTTGATTTTTTTCAGTGTCCTATGCAGTCGGATTGGGGCAAAAAAATACCTCGTTGGTTTCCCAACGAGGCATCGAAGACGATTCTATTCTGTTTTCTGTAAACTGGTACCCGTTTATCTCCTGGTGACCATTTGAGTCACGGCCAATGTATCTCTGAAGTCCTTTCTGTTCTATACATAGTTAGTATCGTCTAACCATCTGGTGGAAGAAAAGGCAGGCCACCTGTATGCAGTCTGCCTTTTGCCTGATGCGAAAGCCCGCAGATGCGCGGGGCTTACAGCACCAGCGAGGGTGCGGTGTAGACCCGTGCCTTCAGCTCGCTATTGAGCATATACAGCCCCTTGCTGTCACCGCCGAACAGCTCCATCTTGGTGATGAGGTCGGCGACGTTCTTCTCCTCCTCGCCCTGTTCCTTGATGAACCAGTCCAGCATCTGCATGGCGCGGAAGTCTTTTGCCTCGTATGCGGCGGCGTAGATGGCATCGATGCTGGCGGTGACCAGCTTCTCGTGCTCCAGTGCCTTTTTCAACGGGGTCATGTGGTCGCCTCGTTCCCACTCCGGCTTTGCGATAGCCTCAAAGGTAACGCCCTCGCCGTTATTCTGCAAATACTGATAAAACAGCATGGCGTGATCCCGTTCCTCCTGCGCCTGTACCCGGTACCAGTTCTCAAAGCCGTCCAGTCCGACGGCGGCGTAGTAGTTGGCAAAGTCCAGATACAGATAGGCGGAGTAGAACTCCTTATTGATCTGCTCGTTGAGCAGCTTAGATACGTTAGCGTTCATGATACTTCTCCTCCATAAGATTGTCTTTTTCCTGCTCCCGGCAGGCGGGGCAGATATACCGGATCCAGAGCGATGCTGGGATGCTCCCTTTTCATCTCCAGGAACACCTGCTCCGCCGTGGGATGCTGCTGCAGCTCCGTTACGTCGGCCAATATCTCCTCTGCGTATTTTGGCATACCGCCAACCCTCCAAATGCAAGAATGAGTCTTATTATACCTATATTTTTTCTCTGTCAACAACCACAAAAGGCTTGTGCCCCAAAAGCTGCCCCGAATTACCTTGACAGTTTTAACTGTATCTGTTACAATCACAGTATAAACTGTATCAGCATCGAATACAGTTGCATTGGAGGTTGATTATGCGTCAGATATTACTTTTTGCGGCACTTGCCACTTCGCTTGCGCTTCTGAGCGGGTGCACGCTGTCCAAGACAAAAGCGGACACGGCGGAGGACATGACAGGCAAGGCGGCGTATCATAAGATCAGCGCCGAGGAAGCCTATGAGATGATGGCCTCGCAGGAGGTCATGGTGGTGGATGTCCGCACCCATGAGGAATACGACGGCGGACACATCGAGAACGCCGTCCTTGTCCCCAACGAGAGCATCGGCAGCGAAATGCCCGAGGCGCTGCCCGACAAGGAAGCCACGCTGCTGGTCTACTGTCGCAGCGGCCGCCGCAGCAAGGATGCCGCACAAAAGCTGCTGGCGCTGGGGTATCAGAGCGTCTACGACTTCGGCGGCGTCATCGACTGGCCCTACGAGCTTGTGAAGGAGGGATGATTGTGGACAGTTCTTTTAATCTGGCCGTCCATGCGCTGGTCTGCCTGAGCCACGGTGGTCGCTCCCTCAGCAGCGAAGCGCTGGCGGAGAACATCTGCACCAATCCCACCCGCGTCCGCCGGGTGCTGGCGGGGCTGAAAAAGGCGGGAATGGTGGAGACCCGGGAGGGCTTGGACGGCGGCTACCGCCTGACGGCAGACCCCGCAACCCTTTCGCTCCGGCAGGTGGCGGAGGCGGTGAATACCCGCTTTGTGGACTGCGCGTGGCACAGCGGCGATATTGACCGGGACTGCGTCATCTGCTCCGGCATGGCGGGCGTGATGGATGCGCTGTACTGGAGCATGAATGAGGAATGCGCCGCCTATCTCTCGCACATTACGATCACGGATATTGAAACACAGCTTTTCACACAGAAATAGGAGGATTTTACGATGCTTACCATTACGACCAACAGCTTTGAAAATGACGTCCTGCACGCGGACAAGCCCGTGCTGGTGGATTTCTGGGCCCAGTGGTGCCCCTACTGCCGCCGTATTGCCCCGGCCTTCGACAAGGTGGGGGAGCAGTACGCCGACACGCTCATCGCTGGCAAGATCAACTACGACGAGGAGCCGCAGCTCATCGAGCGTTTCGGCATCGACACCATCCCCACGCTGATGCTCTTTAAGAGCGGCGAGGTGATCGGCTCTGTGGTAGCGCCCGGCTCCAAAGCCGCCATTGAGACATTTATCCGGGAAACGCTGGCGCAGTGAGGGCGTGGCTATGGAGTAGATTTATGATACGCTTCCATGTAGCACACTTCGTGTCTTCTTAGAAACCGAGGGCAACGGTCAAAGCCATCCGTTTGCACCATGGTCAAAATGCAAAAAGCGCAGCCGCAGATATTCTCTGCGGCTGCGCTTCGATCCATTTTCAAAGCTTCGGCATCACTCAACGCCATATTGTTGTCTAAATAAATCAGCGACGATGTTTTGCTTTTGAGGCATCGGGCGGCCGGACGAAGCCAGACTCGCCGCCTACTCCGCGCAGAGCTCCGCCACCAGAGCGTCCATCTGCGCTTCGCTGGTTTGGTTCAGTGCGCCGCGCAGCGATACCTCTGTTTCACACAGTCGGAGTTCCTTCATCTTTTCCAACTCGGCGCGCATCAGCCGCGCGGCAGCAGGGGCCCATGAGCCGTTTTCCATGAGGCCGACCCGGCGGTTTCGGAATCCCTTTGTCTGTAAATGATCCAAAAAGGCCTTCATGGGCGGGAACAGTCCTCCGTCATAGGTGGAGCAGGCCAACACCAGTTTCCCACAGTAGAATGCGCTGGTCACGGCATAGGAAAGGTCTGTTGCCGTCAGATCGCACATGGTGACTTGCGCACCTTTTCCCTCCAGCTTGCTCTTGAGGGCCTCCGATGCATATGCGGTATTTCCATGGATGGACGCGTGGACGATAAGGATGCCCTCCGGGTCTTCCGGTTTCCATTGTGACCAGAGATCATAGAGCCGCAGATACTCCCCCAAGTCTTCTGTGAGCATGGGGCCATGGAGCGGGCAGATCGTTTTGATCTCCAGCGCGGAGATTTTTTTCAGCAGCGCCTTCACCTGTGCGCCATACTTTCCGACGATGTTGTAATAATACCGCCGGGCCTGCGGCGCCCAGGGGGCACGGGCAGTCCGTTCCAGTGAACCGAAGCGGCCGAAGGCATCCGCCGAGAACAGGATCTTTTCCTCCTCTTCATACGCTGCCATCACCTCCGGCCAGTGTACCATCGGCGCCAGCAGAAAGCGCAGCCGGTGCAAACCCAAGGAAAGCGTATCTCTTTCGCCAACCTCCAGCATACGGTCTTCCGACAATGCACCTGTGCCGAAGAACTGCTTGATCAAGGTAAATGTTTTCGCGTTTCCCACGATCTTCATCTCCGGGTACTTTTGTGCCAGCCGCATGAGGCTGCCGGAATGATCCGGCTCCATGTGTGTGACCACAAGATAGTCGGGGCTGCGCCCCTCCAACACCCGCGCCACGTTGGAAAGCCATTCTTCCACCGCCCGTGCGTCCACGCTGTCCATCACGGCGATTTTCTCGTCCAGAATGACATAGGAGTTGTAGCTCACTCCCATAGGCTGGACGGGGTACTGGTTTTCAAAGAGTGCCAATGTGTTATCATCCACCCCTACATAGCGGATGGCATCTGTTACCGTTTGAATGGTCATAATACAAAACATCTCCTTATCATCTATTCAGGACCTGCATCTCTGGGTTCTTCTCCCCGAATTTCTCGCGCAGCGCACTGCAGATATCCTCCCGGGACTTGCCCTGCTTCTCACCGTTTTTAATGAGCTTGTACGCCTGAAACAGCGCCGAGGGGCCGATCTCGCTGCTGAAAAAGCCGATGCCCTGATTCCAGGCCAGCAGCTCGAACACATCGTCCAACGCGGCGCTCTCCACACCGTGGATATATGCCTTTACCAGCTCCCGCGCCGCCTGCCTCATCCGGCCCGCACCGACAGCGTTGGTCAGGGACAGCAGCAGCCGCGTTTCGTAGGGCAGTACGCGCTTCTCGCTCTGCCATGTGGTCTCCCAAAAATCCACGGCGATCTGCCCCAGCTTTTCATCGATCATGGGATAGTTCAAAAGAGCCAGCGGCTTGAAGGGAGCGGAGCTGTCGCCTTCCTTCTTCTCCACACGGCAGAACCAGACATGGAACTCCGCCTCACTCCGCTGCTCGGTGTGGTGCTCGTAGCCCAAGCCCTCCATGACAGCGTACAGTGGATGCGGCTCAAAGGTCTGGATGATGTGTAATCCTTCGCCCACCTCCAACGCCTCGGCTCTTTTCTTCAGCCCTTCAAAGAAGCTGCCCTGTATATGGCGCACATCCACGGTCCGAAACCCCTGCGCCTTATTCTTCCAGTTTTCGTAGCTCATGCGGTTATTCTCCTTTCTTCACTCGATAAAACCAGATGTGATATTCGCTGCCGCTCACCTTCTCCGTGTGATGCTCAAAGCCCATAAGGGCCAGCACCGGGTACAAGGGGACAGGCTCGAAGGTCTGGATGATATGCAGTCCTTCGCCGTTTTTCAGCGCGGCAGCCTTTGCCCTCAATGCGGGGAAGAAGTCCATCTTTTTGCCCCGCACGTCCATCACTTCAAATGTGCCGATTTTGTCCTTCCATTTTTCATAACTCATAGTCTTTGCCTCTCTTGCAGAAAGCTCACGCCTCTTCGAAGCTCCTGTTGCTTTTGTGCGTTCATTGTACTATACTAAAAGCAACAAGTCAGTTGAATTTTCAACGAAAGAGAACTTTTTATGAAAGAATTTTTCCCGACGCTCCACGCCGCGGCGCTTTTCTCCGGTATTTCCGACGACGAGCTTGCCACCATGCTCTCCTGCCTCGGGGCAAGGATCGACACCTTTCCAAAAGGCTCCCGCCTGCTTCGCGCCGGAGAGGCGGTGGAGGAGGTGGGCCTTGTATTGGCGGGCAGCGCCCTCATTATGCAGGAGGATATCTGGGGAAACCGCAACATCCTCTCCAAGACCGGGCCAGGGCAGACCTTCGCGGATGTGTTTGCCTGCGCGCCGGGAGCGGTGCTGAACGTGAGCGTGGAGGCGGAGAGCACGATGACGGTGATGTTTCTACACATAAGGCGCGTTTTGAGCGTGTGCCCCTCCGCCTGCTCCCACCATAGCCGGTTCATCCGCAATCTGCTGGGCGAGTTAGCGGAGAAGAACCTGCGGCTCAACGAAAAGCTCACCCACATGGGCCAGCGCACGACGCGTGCAAAGCTGATGTCCTATTTTTCCGCTGAGGCACTGCGACGCGGGGTCTATGAGTTCGACATTCCGTTTTCAAGGCAGCAGCTTGCGGATTACCTCGGTGTGGAGCGCAGCGGGCTGTCCGTGGAGCTTGGAAAAATGCGGGATGAGGGCCTGCTCGACTTTCACAAAAGCCATTTCCTTCTCAAAACGCCGGAGGCTGACCGTCCCTTTCCTTCTGCGCGTTAAGGAGCTCCCTTTGGACGTATTAGCAAGTGCGGATAACCCCGTCAGCCACGGAGCGTCGGGGTTTTGCGGATGGAAGAAGCAGCTACGGTCTGTAGAGATCGGCAGGACAGCGTCAGCTCGTACAATCTGATTTGATCATACCCACAGCTGCTTTGGCTGTGGGTATTTTCTGTTTGAACTCCAAAAGCTTCGCAGAGCTCAAGGAGCCTAATCGTACAACCGGAGCAGCGCCGCGCCGATTTTCTCAAATTATGTGACGCCGTCACAGTAAAACCGCTTGTCACGCGGTATACTACGCATAAAAACACAGCCGCAGAGTACATCTGTGGCTGTGTTTTGTGTTCAGTTGCTCACTGTTGCGTGGACTGGATATGGAGAGACAACATATCTCCCGATCTTACATGGGTTATCTTATCTGCCATCACTCTGGCAGTTTGCCTTGCAGATATGTCGGCATCCCCACTGCGGTCGTATCCGGCCTGACCTTAAACATGGCTTTTTCAATCTACCTCCCTTATCGGTTTTCCGCGATATATTTTTCCGCCATATGGACTGCCATCGCGCCGTCCGCCACGGCGGTGACCACCTGACGGAGGGGCTTCGTCCGCACGTCGCCCACGGCGTAAACGCCGGGAATACTGGTTTCCGTGGTCTCTCCGGCCACGATATAGCCGCCGCCGTCCAGCGCCAGTTGACCCACCGCCAGCGCCGTGGCGGGCTGTCGGCCCACGCTGACAAATACGCCGTCGCAGTCCACCACGCTTTCCTCACCGGTGACGGTGTCCCGCAGGCGTACGCCGGTCAGCCTGTCCCCGGAAAGCAGCGCGGAAACGGTGCTGTTCCAGCGGAATTCCACATTTTCGGCCTGTTCCAGTGGCTCGTGATAGATCTTGGTGGCCCGCAGGGTGTCTCTGCGGTGGACGAGGATCACTTTTTTCGCCACGCGGCTGAGAAGGAGGGCATCTGCCGCGGCGGAATTGCCGCCGCCCACCACGACCACCGTTTTGCCCTTGTAAAACATCCCGTCGCAGGCGGCGCAGTAGGCCACGCCCCGGCCCACCAGTTCCGACTCTCTGGCCACGCCCAGCGTTCTGGGGTCCGCACCGGTGGCCAGCACCACGGTTTTCCCCCGGAAGATCCCCTCGCTGGTCTCCACGAGCTTGGGAACCGCCGTCAGATCCATGCGGAGAACTTCCGCGTATTCGCTGCGTGCCCCAAAACGCTCCGCCTGCTTTTGCATCTTCTCCGCCAGAGAGAAGCCGTCGATCCCGTCCTCAAAGCCGGGATAGTTGTCGATCTGCTCGGTCAGGGCCATCTGCCCGCCGGCGGACAGTTTTTCCAGCACGACGGTGTCCAGCCCCGCCCGTGCCGCGTACAGGGCGGCGGTGTAGCCGCCCGGGCCGCCGCCCACCACGAGCATATCATAAACATGATTGTTGTTCATATCTGAACCCTCCGTTATTTCGCCAAGGCTTCCTGAATGAAGCGGTCGATTTCTGCCTTTGAGCCAGGCGCGGTGATGGAATCCACGGCCTTTCCGTTCCGGTACAACACCAGAGTTGGGATGACCTCGATCCCCTCGGCCCCCGCCAGCCGCGGCTCCTCGTCAATATTGATCTTGCTGACAACGAGGCTGTCCGCGTATTCCTCTCCAATCTTCTCATACGCAGGGCCGATCCTCCGGCAATAGCCGCACCAGGGCGCCCAGAAATCCACCAAAACGGGCTTTTCGCCCCGGGTCTCCTGCTCAAACTGCTCCTGATTCATATTCATAGCTGCCATATCTGTCAGCTCCTTTCCTTTGTTTCCTTATAAATCGTCTATCAATGCGGTGCTCTTGGCGTAGGCGGTACTGCGTGCCTCAAAGAAATCGGTCTTGACCATGTTGGCGTCGGCGTACTGGCTGACCCATTCCATGCTCTCCGGTTCGCTCTCAAAGCCCGGATACAATGCCGGATAGCCAAGGCTCGTCCAGCGAAGATTGCCGAGATAGCGGATGTAATCGCTGATCATCTTCCGGTTCAACCCCGGGATGTCGTCGCCGATCACATAATGCCCCCATGCGATCTCCTGCTCCACGCCCTCACGCATCATCTCGCGCAGCGCTTGTACGCTCTCGGCGGTGAACAACTCCGGCTGCTCCTTTTGCAGCTCCGTGATGATATTGCGGAACAGCCACAAGTGCGTGTTCTCATCGCGGTTGATATAGCGGATCTCCTGCGCCGAGCCGGACATCTTCCCGTTTCGGGAGAGATTGTAGAAGAACATAAAGCCGCTGTAAAAATAGATGCCCTCCAAAATATAGTTCGCCATCATCACTCGCAGCAGCGTGGGAGCGTCCTTCCGCTCCTGAAACTCGTTGTAGCAGTCCCCAATGAAGGTGTTGCGGCGCAGCAGATGCTCGTCCGTTTTCCATTGGTAGAGGATGTCATTGCGCTCCACAGGAGAGCAGATGGTGTCGAGCATATAGCTGTAGCTCTGTGAGTGGACACACTCCTGAAACGCCTGAATGGACAGGCAGAGATTGACCTCGTTGGCGGTAATGTAGGCGCCGATATTAGGCAGGTTCGCTGTCTGAATGGAATCCAAAAAGACAAGAAAACTCAAAATTTTATCGTAGGCGCTGCGCTCGGCTGACAGCAGGCGGGGATAGTCCTTCACATCCTGCGAGAGATTGATCTCCTCAGGGATCCAAAAGTTGTTCATGGCCTGCCGGTACCAGTCGCTGACCCAAGCGTACTTCATATTGTTGAAGTCGTTGAGGTTGGTGGTATTGCCGCCGATCATGCGCCGCAGGCGCACATCAAGGTTGCCCTCCGGGTTAAAGAGGGGCTTTTTCTTCAGTTCCGTCATGCTATCCTCCTTATGACGAGCAGCTTTCGCAGTCCTCGACCTCAAGGGCCTTGCTGCGGACATAGTAAATGGTCTTGACGCCGACCCTCCACGCCTCTAAATACAGTCTGAGCACCTGACGCATGGAATAGTCATTGGTGATATAGAGATTCATGCTCTGCGCCTGGTCAATATGTCTCTGGCGAAGGCCCGCGGCGCGCACCGACCAGCTTTGGTCGATCAGATGCGCCGCCTTATAGTACCACCATGTATCCATAGAAAGCTCCGGGGCAACGCGGGGCAGCATGCTGCCCTTTTTCTCCTCTAAGAAGAATTTCTTCATAATTGGATCGATGCCCGCCGACGTGCCGGAGAGGATAGATGTGCTGGAGGTCGGTGCGACCGCCAGCAAATAGGCGTTGCGCATTCCCTGCACCGCCACCGTTTCCGCAAGCGCCTGCCACTTTTCTGAGGTATAACCCCGCTTTTCAAAATACGCGCCCGTCTGCCAGTCGCTGCCCTCAAAGAGTGCGTAACGACCCTTTTCCCGTGCCAGTGCTGCGTCCGCCTTGACGGCGGCGTAGTTGATATGCTCGAACACCGCGTCGGTGAAGGCAAGGTGCTCCTCGCTCTCCCAACGGATGCCGCGCTTTGCCAGCATGTGGTGGTAGCCGCTGACGCCCAGGCCGATGCCGCGGTACTTCTGATTGGTAAGCCGCGCGTATTCCAACGGGTAGAAGTTGAGGTCGATCACATTATCCAGTGCGCGGATGGCCGTTTCCACCGTGCGTTCCATATAGGCCTCGTCCTCCACCGGCAGATTACCGAGAGACAGACTCGCCAGGTTGCAGACCACAAACTCACCTGGGCGTGTGGCCGTCACCACCACTGTGTCGCCGTTCTCCGTGTGCACCTCAGTGCTGATATGCTCGATGGGCGCCATGTTCTGCGCGATCTCCGTGCAGAGATTGGAGCAATAGATCATTCCCGTGTGGCCGTTTGGGTTCATACGATTTACGCTGTCGCGGTTGAAGGCGAAGGGCGTGCCGGTCTCCACTGCCGAGCGAAGCACCAGCCGCACGATGTCCTTGACGGTGACGCTGCGCTTTTCGATGCGCGGGTCATTGACACAGTCCAGATACCGCTTCTCCCATTCTGTACCCCAGTAATCCTCCAGTGCGTAGCCCTTGACCGTGAGGATCTCATGCGGACACATGAGATGCCACGGCGCGTCTATGTTCTCCTCCGCCAGTCGCCAGAAGAGATCCGGATAGCACACGGCGGGAAACACATCATGCGCCTTCATGCGGTCGTCGCCGTTGTTAGTGCGCAGTTGAAGGAATTCCGGCAGATCCCGGTGCCATGCGTCTAAGTAAACCGCCGCAGCGCCCTGCCGCATCCCCAACTGATCCACCGCCACGGCGGTGTCGTTGACCAGCCGGATCCAGCGGATAACACCGCCCGCCGCCCCTTGAAAGCCGCGGATGGTGCTGCCTGCAGCGCGCACCTTACCGAAGTACATCCCCATTCCACCGCCGAATTTAGAGACCTTTGCGAAGTTGTCCAGCGAGCGGTAGATGCCGTCCAGACTGTCCGGAACAGTGTCCACAAAGCAGCTTGAAAGCTGATGGTAGGGCTTTCGTGCGTTGGACATGGTAGGTGTCGCCATCGTGACCTCCATACGGCTGAGCATATCGTAAAAGCGTTTTACCCACCCCATGCGGTCAGAGCCTTCGTTCATAGCAAGATGCAGCGCGATACCCAAAAACATATCCTGCGGTGTTTCCAGCGGCACGCGGCTGCGTGACTGGATCACATAGCGTTTGAGCAGCAGGTCAAGGCCGGAGTAGGTGAACAGCTCGTCCCGTTCCGGGCAGAGAAAGTCCTCCGCCATGGCGATCTCCTCGTGGGTATAGTGGGCAAGAATATAGTCACCGTAGAGTCCCTTATCCGTCAGATAGCGAAGCCTGCCATAGAGGTCGCCGATGCCGCGCCTCTCCCATCCCTGTGCATTGCGACAGCGAAAGGAGTGGTTCAGAAGCCGCGCCGCGATGAACTCCCACTTGGGTGCCTCTGCCGTAGTCAGCTCTACCGCTGCCTTGGTCAGTGCCTCAGCCCGCTCATCCTCCATCATGCCCGGGCGACAGAAGCTCTCAAACTTCATTTGAAGCGCCGCGAGGGAGTAGATTTCCTCGGTAAAATCCATCTGGATACGGCGCAGCACCTCGTCAAGCGAATTATCCCCCACCGTCTGCGCGATGGTATGCCGGACGCGGCGCAGCGCAGACCGCTTTTCGCGATAGAGGATGTACGCCTTGGCTACCTCATAGTGTCCGCGCTCCATGAGCGTCCGCTCCACCTCGTCCTGCACACGTTCCACGGTGAGCGGTACTGTGACGGAGAGATTGTCGAGAACGGTGGCGAGGATCTCCTCCAGTTCTCCGCCCGCAATCTCCCTTCCCTGTCCATCAAACGCTTTTTTCATGGCGTTGAAAATTTTATCCTGTTGAAAAGGAACAGACTTCCCGTTTCGTTTTCTGATCTCCATTTCGATCCTCTCATCTTCTCCGGTCACTTCTCATGTCCTTTGGGCAAAGAGCGGGCAAGCGCAGTATCACGCTTGCCCGCTCTGTTTTTGAAAGCCGGTTTTTCTGCAGCCGACACGGCGGGGCTGTTTGTTGTCTGTTGTCTTGGTTTTAGCTTCCCTGCCAATCACTTCATAGATTCCAGAATGGCGTCCGCCAGTGCTTCCAGCTCAGTGCGCTTGTCCGTGCCCATGGACGAGGCGAGGCTGAGCCGCTCGTTGAGAACCGTCATGTTCTTAAGCTCATCGTTGACGAATTTCTGCATGAGATCACCGGACTTCACCGCCCATGAGCCGTTTTCAATGATGGCAAAGGTGCGGTTTTGCAGATTCAGTGCCTTCATATCCATGAGGAAGTCATGCATGGCGGGGTAGATGCCGAGATTGTAGGTCACAGAGGCCAGGACAATGTGACTGTACTTAAACGCCTCGGAGATCAGCTGGGAGACATGAGTGGAGGACACATCGTACATCGCCACCTTGCTCATGCCCTTATCGCAGAGCGACGCCGCCAGCGCCTGCGCCGCGTTCTCCGTGTTGCCGTACATGGAGGCGTAGACGATGAGCACGCCCTGGGTCTCAGGGGCATAGCGGCTCCATGTGTCGTACTTTTCGATGAACCAGCCCAGATCCTTGCGCCACACGGGGCCGTGGAGCGGGCAGATGTACTTGATCTGATCCAAAACGCCGCCGGCCTTTTTCAGCAGGAGCTGGATGTGGGGGCCGTACTTGCCCACGATGTTGGTGAGATAGCGGCGGGCGTCGTCCAGCCAGTCCCGCTCGAAGTCCACCTCGTCGGCGAACAGCTTACCGTCCAGCGCGCCGAAGGTGCCGAAGGCGTCGGCGGAAAAGAGGACGCCGTCGGTGACGTCGAGGGTCACCATGGCCTCCGGCCAGTGAACCATAGGCGCGCCCACAAAGGTGACGGTGTGCTTGCCAAAGGAGAAGGTGTCGCCCTCCTTCACCTCGATGCACTCATGTCCGTCCACATGGAAGCCGAACTGCCGCATGAGCATGAATGCCTTCTCGTTGGAGATCAGCTTCACCTTGGGATGGCGCAGCAGGATCTCCTCGATGCAGGCGGCGTGATCCGGCTCCAGATGGTTGACCAGCAGGTAGTCCAGCTCGCGGCCATCCAGCACATACGCCAGATTTTCCAAAAGCTGGCGGCAGGCAGACCAGTCCACCGTGTCAAAGAGCACCGTCTTTTCATCCAGCAGGCAGTAAGCGTTGTAGCTTACGCCCCGGGGAATGGGAAAGCAGTTTTCAAACAGGGCCAGGCGATGGTCGTTGGCGCCCACCCAGTAGAGGTCGTTTGTTACTTTACGCACGCAATACATCTTATCTTACCTCCTTCACGGCTCAAGCCTTTACAAATTGATCCTTCGTCTCCGCGCACTCCGGGCACACCCACTCGGCGGGAAGCTGCTCAAAGAGCGTACCCGGCGCGATCTCGCCGTCCTCGTCGCCCAACTCCGGCACATACTCGTAGCCGCAGCCGCTGCAGACGTAGCGGTCGCCGATGGGGGCGGGCTTCGGCGGTGTGGGCCGCTTCATCTTTACCATAGGCGGCGCGGGCAGCTTTTCGCCGCTATCCAGCGCAGCAGTGAGCAGGGGCAGGATCTCCTCCACATCGCCCACGATGCCGTAGTCGCAGTTCTTGAAGATAGGCGCGTTACCGTTCTTATTGATGGCCACGATGGTGGAGGCGTCCTTGATGCCCTTAAGGTGCTGGGATGCGCCGGAGATGCCACAGGCGATGTACAGATTGCCGGTGAACTTCTGACCGGACATACCCACATAGCGGTTCAGCGGCAGATATTTGAGAGTCTCCGCCACAGGGCGAGAAGAACCGATGGCCGCGCCGGCAGCCTTGGCCAGCGACTCTACCAGTTTCATGTTCTTTTTCTCCCCGATGCCCTTGCCCGCGGAGACCACCCGCTCCGCCTGCGGGATGGGCGTATCCATAGGGATGCCCACGGAGAAGTCATGACCATCCTTCTTCAGCGCCGCTACAAGGTCGGCCACCTGCTGGGCAGCATCCCCCTCCCGGAAGATGGTCTTTTTGCGAATACCGGTGATGGGCGCGGGTTTCTTGGCCGCCGAACGGCTCTCGCCGCCGGAGCTCTTGCCCAGCCTGCCCACCAGATGAGAGGCGATGACCACCCGCTGGATCTCGTTAGTGCCCTCGTAGATGGTGGTGATCTTAGCGTCGCGGTAGGCCCGTTCCACCTCCATGCCCTTGAGGAAGCCGCTGCCGCCGTGGATCTGCAAGGCATCGTTGGTGACCTCCAGCGCGATGTCCGAGGCGTACATCTTCGCCATGGCGGACTCCATGCCGTAAGGCGCGTGCTGCTCCTTCAGCTCTGCCGCGGAGTAGATGAGGAACCGGGCGCAGCGCAGCTTGGTGGCCATATCCGCCAGCTTGAAGGCGATGCTCTGCTGGGCCGCGATGGGCTTGCCGAACTGGACGCGCTCCTTGGAATAGCTCAACGCGTGCTCAAACGCGCCTTGGGCGATGCCCAGCGCCTGCGCGGCGATGCCGATGCGTCCGCCGTCCAGCGTGGACATGGCAATCTTGAAGCCCTCGCCCTCCTTGCCCAATAGGTTTTCCTTGGGAACCTTCACGTCGTTGAAGATCAGCTCCGCCGTGGAGGAGGAGCGAATACCCATCTTGTCATAGTGGTCGCCGAACTCAAAGCCCTTCCAGCCCTTCTCCACGATAAAAGCGGAGATGCCCCGGGTGCCGATGTCCGGTGTGGTGACGGCGAAAACCACATAGATGTCCGCCTTAGGGGCGTTGGTAATGAAAATCTTGCCGCCGTTGAGGAGGTAGTAGTCCCCCTTATCCAGCGCCGTGGTCTCCGTGCCGCCGGCGTCGGATCCGGCGTTGGGCTCCGTAAGGCCGAAGGCGCCGATCTTCTCGCCCTTGGCCAGCGGAACCAGATATTTCTTCTTCTGCTCCTCGGTGCCATAGGCGAAAATGGGCCATGAGCCGAGGGAGACGTGGGCGGAGAGGATTACGCCCGCGCCGCCGTCCACACGGGCCAGCTCCTCCACCGCGATGGCGTAGCTCAGGGCATCAAGACCGGCACCGCCGTACTCCTTGGGGTAGGGAATGCCCATCCAGCCCAGCTTACCCAGCTTCTTGACAGCCTCCTCGGGAAACTCATTGTTCTGATCCATTAAAAATGCGAGGGGCTTGATCTCCTCCTCCGCAAAACTCCGGATCTTCGCGCGCAGCTCTTCGTGCGCCGCCGTGGTTTGAAACAGCATATGGGTACCTCCTCTTAAAATTTTACAGCTCGCTTGTATCTTGAGGATCGGATCCGCCGGTCAGCAGCCTGCGCAGGCTCACGGCGCGGAACGCCTCGTCCTGCTTTTGCTGCAAGGCCGCCAGCTGACAGTGGATGGCGCACCGCCCATGCTTGTCCTGCCAGCGGCATTCATATCCCGGCTCCATGCAGGCGCACAGGATGCCCCGCTCCCCCATGACCCCCATGAGATCGTAGAGGGAGGTCGCGCCCAGATCACAGGACAGCGCGCAGCCGCCGAGGGCGCCGCGGCTCACCCGCACCAAATTGCCGGCGGAGAGCTTGCGCAGAATCTGGTAGGCAAACTGATTGGGGATCAATTCCGTTTCCGACATCTCGGCCACCGAATGCTTCTCCCCGTCCAGCAGCACCCGCAAAATGCGCAGTGCGTAGTCCGTCTCTTTAGTGATGATCATACTCCGTATCCTCTTTTCGCTTGCTTGTTAATGCCATCATATCAATCTTGATAAATTTTGTCAAGATAATTTCCAAAAAAAATTATCGCTTTAACACAGACTACCCAAGCCCGGGTCAGCTTCGCTTTCCATTCAGCGAAAAGCCATGTTCCTTACAATTATAGAAGCCGAAAAAGCTGTGCCGTGGCAGTCCGACGAAAGCAGAAAAGACTATGCCTTAAAACCAGAAAGCGGAGAAATTGGTTGGGGCTCGCAGGGGTCGCCCACCCAAGGCGGATAAGGCGGTCCCTGGCAAGTCCAAGGCAAGCACCAAAGTGCGTGCTTTTCATTTTATACTCGACACATTATGTTATGATATGCAGTAAATGTTCCATCTTACCGTCCCATTCTCTGCTGGAATCGGCGCACTCTTTCAGTTCAGTTTCGACTTCAGCATTTATCGGCAAGTTTTTCTTATAGCGTATGGTATGCTCAAGGCTTGCCCAGAAGTCCATAGCGATTGTACGGAGTTGTATCTCCACCGGCACATGGATCACTTTTTCCGCAAAGAATATCGGCAGCCGGATCGTCAGGTGCAGACTGCGATAGCCATTTGGCTTAGGGTGTGAAATATAATCTTTCTCTGTGATGATTTCAATGTCAGACTGTTTTTTTAAGCACTTTGCCAAAAAGAACACATCCTCCTCGAAAGAGCAGATCACCCGCACACCGGCAATATCCATGATATTTGTCTGCATGGTCGGAAAATCCAGAGGAAGTCCGCGTTTCTGCATCTTATTCATAATGCTGGACGGCGACTTCAAGCGGCTTTTTATACTTTCTATCGGATTGCGATCATGCTGCAATGAAAACTCTTCGTTTAGAATTTCCAACCTGCTTTCCAGTGCTTTCAGCGCACATCGGTATTGCAGCATGACTTCCTGATACCTGCGATTTTCGCTTAAAAGGCGCTGGCACTGCAAATCATCTAAGCCTTTATCTGCCGCAACCGTCAAGCCAAATAAATTCTCACTCATAGCTTCTCCATTCCGCAGGGATAGGCGCTCCGCGCTGTCTGCCGCTCTTGTGTTACGACCTGATAAAAACTGTATCCGCCGGAGAGATGGGAACAGGTGAAACCGTACTGCGTCAAAAGTCGGCAGGCCAGATAACTGCGAAGCCCTGTCTGGCAATTCACATAAACAGGCTTACCCCGGTCTAACTCGTCCAAATGCTCCCGCAGATCGTCCAGTGGAATATTGCGGAATCCATTCAAGTGCCCACGCCGATATTCGCCTTCTGTACGGACATCCAGCAGTGTCGCATTGCCATCGCAAGGCAAGTCCTCAACCTCATTCCAATGGAACTGCCGTACCTTCCCGCTCTCCAAATCCTCGATCATAAAACCGGCCATATTGACCGGGTCTTTGGCAGAGGAATAGGGCGGCGCATAGGAAAGGTCAAGCTCCGTCAGTTCCAAGGCTGTCATTTTTGCGCGAATGGCCGTTGCCAGTACATCAATGCGCTTGTCCACGCCCTCGCCGCCAACGATCTGCGCACCCAGCAGCCGCAGGCTTTCTTTTTCATACAGCACCTTCATTGCCATAGACTGTGCGCCGGGATAATAGGTAGCGTGGGATGCTGGGAAAAGTACGACTCTGTCGTAAGCAATCCCTGCTGCCTGCGCTGCCTTTTCATTGATCCCCGTAGAGGCCGCGGTCAAGCCAAACAGTTTCAGAACAGACGAGCCCTGAGAGCCGTGAAAGCGGCTGTTTCCGCCGCAGATATTGTCAGCGGCAATGCGTCCCTGCTTGTTGGCAGGCCCCGCCAGCGAGATCAATGCTTTTTGGCCAGTCACGAAATGGGTGACCTCTACGGCATCGCCCACAGCGTAGATATCCGGCGCGGAGGTTTCCATCCGCTCGTTGACAGCGATGCTGCCCCGGATGCCCAGCTCAAGTCCGGCCTCTTTTGCCAGATGGGTGTCCGGCGTGACGCCGATGGCCAGCAGCACCATGTCGGAGCGCAGCGGCTCACTTTCCTCCAGCAGCGTCAGCACGGAATCTCCGTCCTGTCGGAATCCGGTGACGGTTTCATCCAACCGCAGAGCCACGCCGTGTCTGCGCATTTCCGCATGGACAAAGCTGGCCATATCCGCATCCAGCGGCGCTAATAGCTGCTTCAGACGCTGGACGATGGTAACCGAAACGCCCATCTCCACAAGGTTTTCCGCCATTTCCAGACCGATAAAGCCGCCGCCAGCCAAAACAGCGGTTTTCGGCTTCTGATCCTCTACAAAGCGTCGAATGCGGAGGGTGTCTTCCACGGTGCGCAGGGTAAAGACCCGCTCGCTGTCCACGCCGGAAAGCGCAGGAACCGTCGGCTTTGCGCCGGGGGCAAGAAGCAGTTTGTCATAGGTTTCCGTGTAGACCTTCCCGCTGTCCAGTGCGTGGACGGTGACGGTTTTCTCTGCGGGATTGATCGCAGTTACTTCCTGCCGTACCCGTACATCAATGCGAAAGCGGTCCCAGAAGCTCTCCGGAGTTTGCAACGTCAGTTCTTCCTGCTCCTTGATCACGCCGCCTACATAATACGGCAGACCGCAGTTGGCATAGGACACATAGCCGCTGCGCTCGATCATGATGATCTGCGCGTGTTCATCCAAACGGCGGATGCGTGCGGCGGAAGAAGCACCGCCCGCCACACCGCCTACGATTACAACTTTCATCTTGCGCCCTCCACCATTGCGGCAATCTCCGACTTAGGCCGATAGCCCACCGATTTGACAACGGCTTTTCCATCCTTGAATACGACCAGCATCGGGATACTGGACACCTGAAAACGCATTGCCAGCTCCATCTGCTCGTCCACATTGACCTTGCCCACCTTGAGCGCACCGCTTTTTTCTTCGGCAAGCTCATGCAGTATGGGAGAGAGCATTTTGCACGGTCCGCACCAGTCGGCGTAGAAATCCAGCAAAACGGGTTGGTCGGAACGCAGTACCTCGTTTTCAAAATTCGCAGCAGTAATTTTCAGTTCAGTCATGAGAAAAACTCCTTTCTGTTATCCTTAATTATTCTTTGTTTTTCAGCTTGCAAATGCCCTGCGTCATGGTTCCCATCGGACAAAACGCACACCATGTCCGGGGCTTATAGAGCACCATGACGATGAGGCCGATGAGCAGCGAGGTCAGCATGAGGCTGTAAAAGCCGAAGCTGAATTGGGCTACCCAGTCTGTCACCGTTCCGGCGGTGTAGGCCCAGCCCCACGGCACACGGAAGGTCCAGAACAGCTTAATGGCCTCCCGCAGGGACGAAGTACCCGCAGCGACCAGATATGTCTGAAACACCATGTTGCCGAACATCGTCAGGAAAAAGATCAAAAAGCCATAACGGAACCACTTGGAGGACATCCAGCGGGGCGTGGGCTTGCAGCGGGAGCATTTAAGGTCTGTCCCCAGCTTGCTGAACAGTTGACCCCGTCCGCAGAGGTGGTTGCAAAAGTATTTGTTCCCACTAAAGATGGCTAAGAACAGCGGCAAGAGAAAATCGATCATGCCCAGCCACGCGAACAGGATATTGAAAAAGCCCAGTGCAAAATAGATGATGGCATATACCCACAGGTAATCGTACCAATGCTTCGCTTTCATGCGTCAGCCCTCACTTTCACCTCAATGCAGCCGACGGGGCAGAGCTTTGCGCACTTGCCGCAGCCTACGCAGCGTTCCGCCTCCACGGCGGCGTAGCAGCCACGGCGCACCTTGACGGCCCCCAGTGGACAGGTATTTTCACACACACCGCAGGCGACACACCGCGTCCTATCTACGGCGGCCAGTTTCTTTGACAACATAGCTTTCCCCCCTTAATCCTGTAAGGATTTGTAATAGAGCATACAGTGGCAGAATCCCTCGAAGAGCGGATCTGCAATTTGATCCTTAAACTCCTGACACATACATTTGGTTGCCTCTGTGCGCTCCCTGCGGCAGGGACAGTATCCTCCGGTGCGCTTGAGTCCTTCCCGGATGGTATTGACAATCTCCTGATCGGGATTGAGCTTGATTTTCATGTTCGCCACCTCTTTCTTTATCGTGGCTTTATCATACCGCATGGTAAAGCATTTTTCTGTGACGAGGTCACATTACGGAAATTTTTGTACAAACCCAAAAGAGCTGTGAAGCAGTATGTAAGATACCGCTTCACAGCTCTTTATTTATAGGTCCTGTTGTACTTCTTTACTCAGCCGCAGAAAACTGATCTTTGCCAACTAAACATAAGGGGCATTCAAAATCAACCGGAATATCTTTCCATTTTGTACCCGGTGCAATGCCGCCTTCCGGATAGCCCTTTTCTTCATCGTATTCCCAACCACACACATCACATACATATTTCATAATGAAATTCTCCTTTGATGTTTTTTATTTCGCACACAACATTAGCCCGACTTTATCGTCATCAGAAACAATAACGATTCCTATCTTACTCAAAGAATATCCACAGCTTCCGCTTGTTTTACTCTCTTTGTTTTCTTATTCCCTGAAATCATTTTATGACCCGTATATACTGCCATAACCATGCAGATCAAGGAACTAAGCGCAAGGTACTTATGCGTTGTTTTTGAGCCTTTATATCCAGTGCAAAAAGTTCCAAACATGGTAATTACCGCTCCGATTGACCAATATTTATGTGCTTTCATAACTTGTTTGCCTCCTGCCTGCAATACATGACATTCAGTTCTCTATGTTGGTTCTAAGATACCATGCGCGGAACGATCACGCTTTCCACAGACTGTGGAGGTTGCAGTAGGCGTAGACCGCCTCGACTTCGTCGCCCTCGCAGAGCGCAAAGCAGACCTCCGGCTTCTCGCCCGGGTGCAGTTCCTTGCGCTGGTTGCCCTGCTTGGTGTGGAGGGACACCCACTCGATGTAGTGCTCCGGCAGCATGGGATGCTCTACGGAGCCGACTTTGACATGAACGATGCCGTTTTCCACAGTCCAGACAGGGACGTGCTTCTCCACGGCGGCGTCGGTGGTACCGGGGATGATCTCGCTCATCGGCTCACCGCAACAGATGACGGGAACGCCCGTGTCCTTGACCTTGGCAATGATGTTGCCGCAATGCTTGCAAATGTAAAACTTCTGCTCCATGATTCGTTCTCCTTTTCTCTTTAATAGTTTTCTGCGTGAATTTCAAAGTAGCTCTGGGGATGGTTGCAGGTCGGGCAGACCTCCGGTGCTTTCTCACCGATCACGATATGCCCGCAGTTGCGGCACTCCCATACCTTGACCTCACTCTTGGCGAAGACCTCCGCCATCTCCACATTGTGCAGCAGGGCACGGTAGCGCTCCTCATGATGCTTTTCAATGGCGGCTACCAGGCGGAAACGCTGGGCCAGCTCATGGAAACCTTCCTCATCGGCAGTTTTGGCAAAGCCGTCGTACATATCCGTCCACTCGTAGTTCTCGCCCTCAGCGGCGGAGAGAAGGTTTTCGGCGGTGTCGCCAATGCCGTTCAGCTCTTTGAACCACAGCTTGGCGTGTTCCTTCTCATTATCAGCGGTTTTGAGGAACAGTGCCGCGATCTGCTCGTAGCCTTCCTTCTTGGCCTTGGATGCAAAATAGGTGTATTTGTTGCGCGCCTCGGACTCACCGGCAAAGGCAGCCATCAGGTTTTTTTCGGTTTGAGTTCCTGCGTATTTCGTTTCTTTCATGGTGGATACTCCTTCCTGTTTTTCTGCTTTTATTGTAGCAAATCTATGATTTTCTTCTGTAACGAAGTCACATTTCTTTTTATTTTAGACGATTTAGTCTGTTCTTATCCCGCAGCGTGATTGCACCACGCTTCAGCTCCACCAGCCCGTCCTCCGAGAAGCTTTTGAGCATCCGTGCCACTGCCTCCCGTGCCGAGCTGATGTGCTGGGCGATCTGCTCATGGGTCATGCGTATCGTGTCGGAGCCGGTACGTTCCGCTTCGGCAAAAAGAAATTCTGCCAGCCGCTGATCCAATCCCTTGAACATAATCTGCTGCATCGCCCACATCACATCAGAAAACCGTTTCGTTGCCAGTTCATAGAGAAAACAGCGGACATGGAGATTTTTCTCCTTGAGTGCAGCAATGACATTTGCAGAGATAATCAGAATGTCCGTATCCATTCCGGCAGTCATTTGCGTATCAAAGGTGATCTGACTGATCACGCAGGAGGCGGAAAGCACGCATAGTTCGCCCGGATGCAGGCGGAACAGCGTTACCTCCCGCCCCTCATCAGAGAGAAGATAGGTGCGGATCTCGCCGGAAAGAATAAACAGCATTCCGAGACATTCATTGTCGCTGCTGTGAACGAACGCGCCCTTTTCATAATGACGGACAAAGGCACTTCGGCGTATTGTGTCCATTTCGCGTTCGGTCAAGGATGACCAGAACGGAAGTTGTGTCAGTGTGCGTTCCATATCAATGGCAGCTATGCTTGCCGCAGGTGTGACCAGCCTCGCCGTGCTCGTGGTCATGGTGGTCACAGTGAACATTGGGATCGTAGCCCAGATTTCCGCTGAGCAATGCGCTCACCGCCGCATCAGCGTCCCCGCTGACACCGCCGTAGAGCTTGATGCCCGCTTCGGCCAGAGTTGCCTGCGCACCGCCGCCGATGCCTCCGCAAATCAAAGTGTCCACACCGTGCTGCATTAGGAAGCCTGCCAGTGCGCCGTGACCGCTGCCGTTGGTATCAACGACTATCGCATGAGTGATTTTGCCGTCCGCAGCTTCATAAAGCTTGAACTGTTCGGTGTGGCCGAAATGCTGAAAAATTTGACCGTTTTCATAGGTCACTGCAATTTTCATAATGGACTCTCCTTTGCAAGTTTTGCCTGATTTTTCCATGTTGGCTCTCTGCATCCGGCAGCAGCGGCCACAGTGGGCTGTCTCCTGTCCTCCGCAGATGCGGTAGTTTCCCCCGGTGATGTGCAGCGGTTTCCCATGGACAAGACACGCTGCGATCTTGCGCCGTGCGCTTTCGTAAATCTCCTGCACGGTAGAGCGGGAAATGTCCATTTGAGCGGCACACTGCTCGTGGGTTTGCTGCTCCAGGTCAACCAGCCGAATGACCTCGTACTCGTCCAGCGTCAGCAGGATCGGCTCGGTATTCTCGCACCCGTTGGGACAGAATGTATCGACCTGTGGTACGCCACAAATTCGACGGCACCGTGGCGGTCTTGGCATGGGAGCTTTCCTCCCTTTGTATTCGGTATATTCCGATTATAGCACTTTGAGCAGAAAAAAACAATTTTTTCAAAAGCTGCTACATTTTCCGTCCTCATATGTGTGCTGGCTGATATTCGGTGTCGAAGACTACGTGTGAGCCATGTTCGTATTGTCAGATTATCTACATTTGACAGAACTTCGCAGGGCATGATGAATTTGCTTGGATTCATTATGAGTTTAGTTTACATGCAAGCCGTTCACGGGTGGTTGTCCGCCTATGAACGGCTTGTAAATTCTCAATTTTTTTCCTTACTTGACACAAGAAGATCTCAGTCGCCGCGTTAGAGATTACATCGAAGCGGGCAAGTAGTCTCTCTATTTTGTCATTTCCAAACGCAGAGCACGATTAGATTTTCTTCGCAATCGTAGACAGCTCCGAAATAATGCTCAGAAGATCATTTTTGACTTCCTCTTTACTTGGCTCACTGCCCATCAGAAGATAATCCGTGCTGACATGGAGGATGCAGGACAGTTCGATCAGCAAGTCAATGAAGCAGCTGCGCTCTCCGTTCTCCATACGGCTGACATGCTGCTTGCTTGCCAGTCCCAGGCGAACCGCCAGTTCCTCCTGCGTAATGCCACGGGAAGTGCGAACATCTTGAAGTCTCTTACCAAACTCTTTTGCGTCAAAATACATACGTTTCTCCTTCCGCACAGCCGGTACAGAACCGGACCAACGGAAGGTCAAAAAAGGAGCCGCATGACGGTGAAGAAAAAAATCCTGTGCCGATAAAACAGAACATGGGTATCCCATAATTCTGTCTCATGCGGCATTCGGAAGACTTCGCCTGTCAGCGGCTCCACAGCACAGCTATGACTTATAAAATTGTGTTATTAGGGTTATTTATTGTCATCTCAACCATTCAAAGACGAATAGTAGAGCTGCAATCTCCGTAATCTTCTCATCTCCAAAACATTGAAGACAGTCTCTCGTCCGCAGGCCTTGCATTTGGTCTGCACATGTCCTCTGGTATCCTCAAAGACGATGATTGAATTGTGTCGGCAATAAGGGCACCTGACAGTCCTGGGCTTTTGCGAAGCAATCGCATCCTTTGCCCGGATGATTTTAATCTGCATTTCCGCAGATGGTTCCGATACTCTGATATTCCTGCTCATGGCCACACCTCCAATGGATCGCGATATTCATAATCCTTTTTCCGGTTCAGATAGCCCAGTTGTTCCAAGCGGATAGTAGCTGCCGATCTCGAAACGCCAAAGACACCACAGAAAGTATCTATCTTCACCTGGTCTTTGTCATAAAAACGCCCTCCATAACATGTCAGAGGCTTTCTGCTGTTGATGAACCACATCGCCCGATCCACTTCTGACTGGGGCATCAGGATGGCAGCTCCCAGCGAATTGGCCTGCCACTCGTTCCAATCTTCCTGCGTTCTCAGAACGCGGGAACCTTTTTTCCTCACTTCCGGTCTCTTATGGCAGGCTATCTTTCGGTCATCGGCATACAGCTGAAACAATATCTGGTGAGCGCACTCATGTGCCAGCGTAAACCTGCGTTTTCCGCAGAGTTTCCGTATATTCTCCGGTTCAATGAAGCTCTTGTCCAGAACCACATCATTGGTTTTCAGGAAGATGCTCCTCTGACTTCCATCGACTTCAATCTGATATTCTGTATCCACATACGCAGTCAGACCATAGATGCTTCCGTCCGAGGACAGCTTTTGAAATGACACCTTCAGGTTCAGATAATCAGATGCGAACTGGTCAATGGGTGTCGGAAGCGCGAATCTCGACGGATCATCTGCTTCGCTGCCGAAAAAGGACTTTTGAAAATCTCTTATCACTGCAACAGCGATTTCTTCTATTTTTTTCTGTGAAAGGATCATAGACACTGCTCCTTTGCCTCAACGAACCATTTTTCATCTTCGTTGAACAGAAAACTCTCATGCCCACCGATCATGACCGTATAACGAATTCCGCAGCCGCCCACTTTCGTGGAAGCCGCCCGGCACTTATGCTTCAATCGGTCGATCTCATATACCCGTCCGTCAATCCAGCGAATCAGGCGCGGACGAATATTTCCCTCTGCATCCACATCTAAATTCACAGGTACATATACTTTTCTGCATTTCTGTTCCGACATATTCTACGCTCCTCCTCTGTAAACCGGCGAATGTGTTGACTTCTTTTAGCAAAGAACTCACCAGATTCTGCCGGTGCTGTATTAACCAATCATTCCTGTCGGCATAACCAAATCCACTTTTCGCTCTGTCGGCATCTTGCTTTTCTGAAAAAGTACCCCATTTTTAATCGCATCTTTCCCGAATCGGAATCGAATCTGCTCAATCGCCGCGTCCAGCCGTTCCTGGCGATCCAGTGATTTCACGTCGGTGAATAGGTCGTATTGTATCGGACAATCCTCTTCAAACAGGTTGATTGCCCGAACCGTCACTGAACGAATCGGATGCTCCCACTGATAGTTCTTTGCAAACAGAGCAAATGCGGTTTTCGCCAGATAGGTGGGGCTTTGTGTCGGAATACCAATCCGGCACTGCCACTCTTTCGTGTAAAGCTCGTTGTTGCGGATGGAAACCGCTATTCCGCCAGCTTTCTTTTTATGTGTTCGCAGCTTAGTTCCGATCTCCTGCACCAGTTCCAGCATGACACACCAGACTTCGGCGTTATTCTCCAAATCCTGCATGGTCGTTATCCCGTGCCCAATGCTCTTTACTGGGGAGACATAATCGGAACGCATAACCGGCGAATCATCCAGTCCATTGGCATATTTCTTAATCGCCAGTCCATTCTTTCCAAGGCGGCACTTCAAGAAATCATCCGATGTTGCAGCAGGCTCTCCAATGGCATGAATCCCATAACCGGACAGAACCTTCTCGGTCGCTCTGCCGACTCCAAGCAAGTCAGAGGCGGGAAGGCACCAAATCTTCTCCCGGAACGAATCTGCATCGATGTAGGTAATCGCATCCGGCTTTTTCATATCCGACCCAAGCTTGGCAAAAATCTTGTTGAAACTCACTCCTGCGGAAATCGTAAGTCCCAATTCAAACTTAACCGTTCTGCGAATCTCATCTGCAATTTCAAATCCGGTTCCCATGCAGCCGCTTCCGGTCACATCCAGCCAGCATTCGTCCATCCCATACGGCTCGATCTGATCGGTATAGCGACCGTATATTTCACGAGCCAGCTTTGAAAACTTCATATATTGCTCATAGTGCGGCTCCACGATCACAAGATCCTGGCACTTCTGCTTTGCTTGCCAGATTGCCTCCCCCGTGGAAACACCAAACGCCTTTGCTGCATAGTTCTTCGCAAGTACGATACCATGCCGTTCCTCCACAGAACCGCACACTGCCACCGGCTTGTTCTTCAGTTCCGGGTTCAGCATACACTCGACAGAGGCATAGAAATTATTCATATCACAATGAAGAATCACCCTTTGCATCCCGTATTCCTCCTCTCCGTTCGTGAAAGCACGAACAACTTTTCACGAACGCATTGACACACAGCATTTCTTGTGATACTATAATTACACGAATTGTATTTCGTGTTTCCATCGTCATGATAGCAAGCACAGTTTTTCGTGTCAATAGATTTTTATGAAAAAGTGTTCGTGTTTGTTATCAAAAAAGAAAGAGGTATTCCTATGGTCTTCAAAGAAAGGTTGAAAGAAAAAAGAACAGAAGCCAACTTAACTCAGGTAGAACTTGCAGAGAAGGCCGGTGTAACCGCCCGCACAATTCAGAATTATGAGCTTGGCAGCCGCAAACCATCCAATATGGTTACGATTCAGAAGATTGCGGATGCGCTGAATACTACTACTGAGTACCTGCTGGGAAGCAGCGGCACCTATGTCGTAGAAGCTCATGAAAAAGGCGGCGCAAAAGCAGCGAAAGATATTGAAGAACTGGTCAGCGAAGTGACCGGTATGTTCGCTGGCGGCGAATTAAGCGAAGATGCCATCGAAGGAGCTTATAAAGCTCTGACTGATGCCTACTGGATTGCCAAAGAGAACAATAAAAAATACGCCCCGAAAACGAGGCGTAAAAAATCCGATCAGTGATATTTATCGTACACACTTTTCGCTATACTGTAAACTGGAGGTGGTATGATGAGTGCGGAACAGCTTTCACGGGTCGGTGAGAAACTGGTAAAACGCTGCGGTTCCAGAGACCCTTTTGAAATTGCAAGGCAGCTTGGTATCAATGTCATGCTTTGCGAAAATTTTGGTTCCCTGAAGGGAATGTACCGGGTGATTAAGCGAAATCGCTTTATTTTCCTGAATAACAGTCTGGATGAAAATATGCTGCGCATCGTGTGCGCACATGAATTAGGGCATGACCAGCTTCACCGGTATATGGCGAAAACCACCCCGATTCATGAGTTCATGCTCTATGACATGAAATCCAAACCGGAATATGAAGCCAACATCGTAGCAGCGGAGATCTTGATGGACAGCGATGAAGTCCTTCGCTACATCTATGAATATGGATACACAGCCGAGCAGATCGCCAGTGCGATGTCCACCGACATCAATCTGGTTGCGCTGAAGGTAGCACACCTGGCCACACTTGGTTATAATCTGCACGCACTGGAACATAAGAGCAACTTTTTGAAATAACGTGTCTTCGAGGAGCCTTGACCGGCTCCTCTTTTTTGTTGCAAATTGTGCAGATGCCGTCTGCACAATTATCAGCCTAACATCTGCATGTGATAGAGCTTCACTTTTTCCTCGAACGGCAGTTCCGGATCTGTTTGTTGTAAAATAAAAATGTAGTTGCAAAAAGGACTTGCAAAAAGCAATCTTTCTTTGACATCAAGACTACCGTCTCAACGGTATTACCAGATTCCCACAAAATCTTCCTTACCTCTTTTCCATCACGATATATCGGAAAGTTAAACTCAATAGACTTTAGCGGCATTTCCGATACGGCTTTTCCGTACACGGTGATTCCGAACACGGCTTTTTCCTCGGCATCTCATAAATCACATACTCGGCTCTACCCATCCGACCGTTGCTCTCACGCTGCTGGTTCCTTTCCAGATACCCAAGACGCTCCAGCTCCTTCAGAGCCGTAAGCACTCCAGCTACGCCATCCGGCGTAAGCGAAGATAACCCCCGTACCGAATAGTTCCATGTGTCCGGCAAACTGAGCAGCATGGAGAGAAGTCCTTTCCCTTTCAGGCTGAGACCCTGATCCCGCAGGTGGTAATTGCACATCGTTGTGTAATTGCTGTTCTTCTCAACCCTGAATACCGGCATGGTGCTCACCATCCTTTTTCGCAGGCTCCGCTTTCTTCTTCGGACATTTGCGCGGACGATCTTCGCTGTCCTCCCGGCAATGGTATTTACCAGTATCATGCATCATGCGCTCAAACGCCTGAAGGCGTCCCTCTGTAAAAAGCGTCATTCGATCACACCCCATTTCTTAAACAACTTGAAGAGATGATTCTTTCCCTTGCAGGTCACTCTCGTCTGCTGCACCAGTTTTCCGCTTCTGCCGTAGCAATCCCGGACAATAAAATAGCCCCTTGCAGATTTGTCTGCAAAAGGCATCAGCCAGCCGCTTGGACTGCGGTACAGATAGCGGTGATCCAGTAAGAGAGCCACTGCCGTCTTCTCCGGGATTCCGATTTCCTTACAGAAATTCCGGATGCAGGTACAATCCTCGGAGTTCACAAAGGTGTCGAAGTAGTCTGCCTTGGGCTGTGCCGCATCCAGCTGTTTACGGATACCCTCAAGTTGCTCTCTCTCGGCTACAAGCTCTTGCGCCAGAGTGTAGATGGCCTCCGGATGCTGAATCACCTGATCCAAAATGGAATCGCTCATATACACACCATGCTTGCGGATGGAAGGGAGAACTTCATCAAACACCCAGTGTTCAAATCGTTCTGCCGATGGCAGCTTGCTGTGAACGATCAGCCGGTAAACATCACCTTCTGAGATAAAGGAAATTTCAACGGCCTGCTCTCCAGCGTTTCCATACTGGTTCACCTTCTGAACGACCCCCTCGCGTTTCGTTAGGGGGCCTCTGCAATGGCGTTTCACTGCGGCGTAGGGATTCACATACCCCAACGCTTTCGCCACATCGCTTGCACAGAAGAAGGTCTTGCCTGCCTCCTGTAACAAACGGATGGAACCAAACTCCTGGTTATCAAACACCTCCATCATCTGCCTCGACTGTCTGCCATGACTGCCCACATCAGTGTCATGGGTCTTCTGATTGAAATCCGTCATATCTGTTACCTCCTGCTCAAATTTGTCTCGCCGGATTTCGGGCGAAAAAAAATAGAGCCTCGACCCATTCTCGTTTTCAAAGAATGAGCCAAGGCTCTATGTAACAGGATACCTGATATTATTTTTTTGCAGAATTCGTCAGAACTCGCCAAACGATCCTGACACTGCTTTTCATTCCATTTCGACCGGATTTTTACCGAAAATCTGTCAAGGATATGGGGCTAATTTCCCTCCAAAATAGCCTTCTGTAAACCCATTTTCCCACCCATTAGGCTCAAAAATAGGCCGTAAACCCATGGTAAACCCATCAAAATGGGTTAATTTGAAGTCAAATTTTCTCAAATTTCACCATCGGAATCAGGCAATTTCAGGCATAGAAAAAGCCCGGAAAATAGCGTATTTCCGGGCTTTTTTAGCATTTTTAAGTTGTAGATTATCTCTTGCTGAACTGCGGAGCGCGACGAGCTGCTTTGAGACCGTACTTCTTTCTTTCTTTCATACGCGGATCTCTTGTTAAGAAACCAGCTTTCTTTAATACCGGACGGTACTCGATATCTGCATGAAGCAGAGCTCTGGAGATACCATGACGGATAGCGCCTGCCTGTCCGGAAACTCCGCCGCCGCGAACGTTAACGATAACGTCGAACTTATCAGCTGTCTCTGTTGCTGCTAACGGCTGACGAACGATGAGCTTTAATGTCTCAAGACCAAGATACTCATCGATATCTCTCTTATTGATTGTGATCTTACCTGTTCCCGGTACAAGATATACTCTTGCGATAGATTTTTTTCTTCTGCCTGTTCCGTAATATTTTGTGCTAGCCATTATGAATTTCCTCCTTTCAGACCTCTAATTAAAATTTGATTTCTAAAACTTCCGGCTTCTGTGCTGCCTGCTCGTGATCCGGGCCAGCGTAAACGTGAAGTTTTGTGATCATGCTTCTTCCTAAAGGTCCCTTCGGGAGCATTCCCTTAACTGCTAACTCGATAACCTTCTCCGGCTTCTTCTCGAGCATTTCTCTTAAAGTTGTCTCTTTCATTCCGCCTACATAGTCGGAGTGGCTGTAGTAGATCTTCTGGTCTAACTTCTTACCTGTAACTTTGATCTTGGAAGCGTTTGTTACGATTACGTAATCGCCGCAGTCGATGTGCGGAGTGTAGATCGGTTTGTTCTTTCCTCTTAAGATCTTTGCTACTTCTGATGTCAGACGACCTAATGTATATCCTGTAGCGTCAACTACGTACCATTTTCTCTCAATTGTTGCTGGACTAGCCATAAAGCTCTTCATGGGTTGACCTCCTGTTTGTACTAAATCAATCAATGTTCCTTTATCGTAAAATACTGTCTCCGGGGCTTTGGCTACAGCATTTTCAACCGATGTCACAGTTATACATTATATTATACATGGCCGGGTGTGTCAACCGTTTTTCTTCAAAATTTCGATTAAATTTTTCCGAAAAACCTATATTTTATCGTGGTTTTGGCATGGTCCTCTTTATCGTTCCCCGATATACGATCTCAGCTACAACTGCTGCCGAAAACTCCGTGATCCAGAACGCATTCCAGACTGCTCCGCCGCCAAACAAATGACATAAAATAAAAGCGGATGGAAGGATGACCACGATGTAGCGGAGCAATGAGATCACCAGGGACTGGACTCCCATGCCGATTCCCTCGAGGGCGCCTGATGCTGTGACAGACACCGTGGAGACGATAAATCCGGCGCTGATGATCCGGAGAGCGGTGCCGCCCGCTATGATAGTCTCCGCATTGTCCGTAAAGGCTCCGATCAGCGTGTTGGCGATTGTAAGACAGAGCAGTGTACCCGCCGCCATGATCACACCTGTCATGGCAAGCGTTGTCTTGTAGATCTTTGCAACCCTCTCCCGCTCTCCGGCACCGAAATTGTAGCCGATCACCGGGCGCATCCCCTGGATAATGCCGCTGGCCGGGAAATAGAGGAAAGTCTGCAGTTTATAGTAGATTCCCAGAATGACCACATAGCTTCTGGAATACTGCGCCAGCAGACCGTTTAACACAAAAATCATGACGGAGGGCAGCGCCAGATTAAGGATTGCCGGGATCCCGATCCCGTAGAGCTTCTTCATCGTATTTCCACCTGGAATCTTATACCTTGCTTCCAGCTTTACCGGAACCGGTCCTTTAAAATAGAAGACAAGGTAAACTATGAGCGAAATAAGCTGCCCCACACCTGTGGCGATCGCCGCTCCGGAGATTCCCATTTTCGGAAAGAATGCCAGTCCAAAGATTAAAATCGGATCCAGGATAATATTTGTGATGCAACCGCCGAGCAGGGCGATCATGGAGACCTTCATCCGCCCCACTGCCTGAAAGATCTTCTCGAAGGCTAATCCTGCCATGATGATTGGTGAAAACAGGAATGCAACGGATGCGTAACGCACACTGTACCGGATGACCTCCTGATCGCCTGTGAACATTCCAAGGAATCCTGGCATGATAACGATACAGATCACAGCGAGGAGGATCCCGTGGATCACAGACAGGACAACGCCCTGAGTCGCTGCCCGGCGCGCTTCATTCTCCTTTCCGGCACCTCTCGCTGTGGCGATCAGAGCGTTGATTCCCACGCCGAAACCGATCGCCATGGCATTGATGAAGTTCTGGATCGGAAATACCAGAGACAATGCTTCCATGGCATTCTCACTGATCCTGGCAACAAAATAACTGTCTACTATATTATAAAGAGAATTCACCAGCATAGACAGGACCATGGGCATTCCCATTCCGAGGAGAAGCGGAAAGATCGGCTTCTCCTTCATGAAAGTTTCATTCATATTTATATCCATTCCTTTCGCTTCGCTCAGGCACAAAACGTTATGAAAATGTTCCCCTGAGCCTATTTTTTCTTTATAATTCTTCTTGCAGGGAACTCGGTATACTACAAATCACGGGGAGGTGAGTGAGCTGTCCGGCTTGCCGGATGACCGAATATTTATATGTGTAGTCCGCCTTTTCAAGCACAAATAAGTGTGACTAAAGAGCACGTAATCTTATCTTTATATAAACATTCATATAAAAAAGAATGTGCCTTGGCACATTCTCGCGCCTCGCGCGGTCGCTTGCGACAGTCTACATCTTCGCGCGAGCACGCATCTTTAGCACGTCAGTGCCTTTTTATGTAACAGGGAATTCCTTGGAATTTCCTGTTACATAAAAAAACCACACAACCACCCATAAAGCTTTTAGGTGATTGTGTGGCGAAAAAAGTTCTTCTCTAAAAATCCACACGAGTTTTAACGTCTGGTAGAATAACATAGATTTCGGATTCTGTCAACTATCCGGAGCCCGAAGACTCGATGACTCGATGACCCGACCCTCTCACTCTCGAGGGCCCGAACATCTCACTTCCGCATCTGTCCGGCAAAGTCTGCCATGTCCGATGCTGGCAGCTGATCACGCATCTGCGATGCTGCGATTCCTTCTGTTTCACAGCGATTTCGTACCTTGCTTCTTTTTCTCCAAATAATCATTTAACTCCGCGTTCTTCACATTCGTGATAAACATATGACCCGGAGCGTGGGTGATGACGATCGGCGGCTTCGCCCGCTCGATGGCTGCCTGTGGGGTCACGCCGCAGGCCCAGAATACCGGGATCTCGCCCTCGCGGATCTCCACTGGATCTCCATAGTCCGGATGGTCGATATCCTTGATGCCGATCTTTTCCGGATCGCCCATGTGGACAGGACCACCGTGAACATTCGGGAACTTTTCTGTGATCTCCGCCGCTTTCTTTGCGTTCTCCGGCGTCATCGGGCGCATGCTGCATACCAACGGACCTTCAAACACACCGGCTTTCTCGCATTCGATGTTCGTCTTGTACATCGGCACATTTCTTCCCATTGAGATATGGCGCACATCAATTCCGGCCTGTAAGAGCGCCTCCTCGAAGGAGAAGCTGCAGCCGATAAGAAAACCGACGAAATCATCCTGCCAGTATTCGGAAGCATCTGTCACTTCATCGACCTTCACGCCGTTTTTATAGATAAAGTACCGCGGAATATCGGTGACGATATTCGCTCCCTCGCCCATATCATGAACCAGCGGGGAGCCGTCCATGATCTCGAGGATCGGACACGGTTTCGGATTACGCTCCGCGAACTTTTTAAAATCCTCCGCATATTTTTTCGGCAGGATCACAAGGTTTGCCTGTGCGTATCCCCCGCACATTCCGGCTGTCGGTTCTGTGATCTCACCGTCACGGATCTTTTTCCAGATCTCTTCCGGTCTTGTCGTTCTGTAATCTCCCATTTTTCACTACCCCTTTCTCCTATGCCGTTCTTTTCGTTTCCGGCATCTTAAGTTTCCTGTTTCCCACGACCCATTCTGCTGAAACGCTTCACCGATCAGGTCATTTTCCGGTCTGCATCCCCATATTTTTTTACCGGAATCTCACAACCTCTTTTTCAAGCTCCACAAGAAACTCTTTTCCATTTACGGAGATCTTATAGGTTCCCGCCTTTACCCATGCGGTCTTGTTCGCCTCGGATGCCGCTGCGATCGCCACCGCCTGCTCATCATCCGCCGGTTCCACCGGGGTATTCAGTCTCTTAGCAAGCGCGTCAAACTCTTCTTTTTCCTTACAATAGAGAGCCTGCGCCTCATCCACCGTGACTTTCTCAAAATGGATCTTCATTCCCGGCATACACTGGGCAAGCACCGGAAGGTCCACAGAGATCACATTGGCAATCTTTGTGTAGCCGCCTGTGGTCTGATGGTCCGCCATCATGACGATAGGATTTCCGTGGGACGGAACCTGGACAGCGCCGAAGCTGATGCCGTCAGTGATGATGTCGCCGCCGTTTTTATGCTCGATCACATCGCCTTCCATGCGGCAGCCCATGCGGTCATACTCGTTGGAGATCGTGTAAGTGCTGTTTAAGAAGGTGTTGATTCCCTTATCTGTAAAACAGTCGTCCTGCGGGCCCATAACGACTCTGAGTGTCCATTCCTTTGCACCGTAAGACGGAAGTCCGTATACACGCTCGGCCATATGCGGGAGCCAGGATGCAGGAGCGCGGAAAGCGATCTCATCGCCGGTTCCTAATTTTCTTCCCTCGTATCCGCCGACCTTTGATTTCAGGTTCGTGGATCTGCTTCCCATAACGACCGGGATATCAAGTCCGCCCGCAAAAGCGATATACGCACGGCTTCCGCCGTACATGCCCATGAAGCTCAACGTCTGGCCCGCTTTTACCAGGACCGCACGGTATCTCTCCACCGGCTTTCCGTCGATCTTTGCCCCGAGGTCGCCGCCTGTCACCGCGATGATCTCATCTTCTGTAAACTTCATCGTCGGGCCCATCATCGTGATCTCGATGACCGCCTCGTTCATATCATTTCCGACAAGGATATTGGCGAGTGACGCTGCCCTGGTATCCATGACACCAGATACAGACATTCCAGTCTCCTGATATCCGTAACGTCCCATATCCTGAATCGTTGTCAGGAATCCGCCGTTTATGATCTGAATGCCCATCACTCCGCCTCCTTATCATATACTACATACTGATATGTATTGTTCTCCACCTGTTTTTCGATGGCTTTGTACTCTTCTTCCGTCACCGGGCGGAATTTAATGTACTGTCCGGACTCAAGGAGCACCGGTTTTTCCCGCTCGGAATCATAGAGCTTTAACGGAGTTCTTCCGATGAGCTGCCAGCCGCCCGGGGATGCCACCGGATAGATTCCAGTCTGCTCTCCGGCGATTCCCACGGAGCCGCCCTCGATCTTTACACGCGGACTCTTTAAACGCGGAGTCGCGATGCGCTTGTCCATACCGCCGAGATACGGGAAGCCAGCGATGAAGCCTAACATATAGATCAGATATTCTTCAGAGGAATGGATCTTTACGACTTCTTCCTCCGTAAGACCGTTATGTTTTGCCACATTCGCAAGATCCGGTCCCATTTCTCCGCCATAAAGCACCGGAATCTCGATCACGGTTGGCGGCGGGATCTGGATGCTGCCCATGGAGGACAGAACCTGCTCAAATTTTTCTGTCAGTGCTGAGAACCGGATCACTTCCGGCTTGTATACAACAAGAAGGGAACGGTAGGTCGGTACGGTCTCGACGATTCCCTCAATCTGTTCTTTCTCTAACGCGATCTTGAATGCGCGGATCTTCCGGTTGATCTCCGGACTGATCTCATTTCCAAATTCCACGGTGACTGCACAGTCACCGGAAACCAGATATCTTACATTTCCCACAGCGAGTCTCCTCTCTATACATTTGCGGCTGTTTGACATTTGTAAGATGTCAAACAGCTGCACTCTTTTCCCTATAAACTTAAATTTTTAATCTCCACACCTTCCGCGATCAGTGTCTCACGGATATTCTTTACGAACTCCAATGCCTTTGGGTTATCTCCGTGAACGCAGATAGAGTCTGCCTTGATCGCGATATCGTTTCCGTTGATGGACTCGACTTTTCCTTCTTTTACCATACGGATCACACGTTTGATCGCAAGGTCTTTGTCCTTGATCACTGCACCCGGAAGCTTTCTTGATACGAGAGTTCCGTCATCGTTGTAAGCGCGGTCAGCGAAGACCTCACTTGCAGCGCGGAGACCGACTTTTTCTGCTGCCGTGATCATCTTGGAACCTGCAAGTCCCATGAAGATGATGTCCTTATCTACCTCATAAACTGCCTCACACATCGCGATGGCTAACTTCTCGTCAACAGCTGCCATATTGTAAAGAGCGCCGTGCGGTTTTACATGCTGGATCTTTACGCCTTGGGCGGTACAGAACGCCATGAGAGCGCCCAGCTGGTAGCGGACATAAGCTTTCGCTTCATCCGGCGTCACTGCCATATTGCGGCGTCCAAATCCCACAAGGTCCGGGAATCCCGGGTGTGCGCCGACGGCTGTTCCGAACTCTTTCGCCAGAGCAACAGTCTTTTCCATCACCATCGCGTCACCTGCGTGCCAGCCACATGCCACGTTTGCGGAGGAGACGTACTTTAAGATCTCCTCATCCATTCCGATCGTATAATTTCCAAAGCTTTCTCCAAGGTCACTGTTTAAATCTACACGGTACATAATATTTCCTCCTTGCTTTCCCTGCCGGTATTTTCTAAATTTCCTATCTACTATTTTAAACGACTTGCGTCACAATCTCAATACATAATTAACCAAACATCTTTAAGATTCCCGGAAGAGCTTTGATTCCGGAGAATCCTGTGAGCAGTACCACGCATACACCTAAAACGATGAGGATCGTCGGATGCTTGTAATCCTCGCCGACGATCTTCTTGTTTCTGCTCGCAAGAAGGATCGTTAAGAGTGTCAGCGGAAGGATCAGTCCGTTTAAAGCGCCTGCAAGTACAAGAAGTGCTGCCGGCTTTCCGAGGATCGCCATGATCAGTGTGGAGGCTGTGATAAATCCGATCACGAACCACTTTTCATTCTTCATGATAAACGGATGAAGAGTCTTTAAAAATGAAACCGATGTATAAGCCGCGCCGATGACGGATGTTGTAGCGGCGAAGAAAAGGACAAGACCAAAGATCTTATATCCGATCACGCCAGCTCCGAGACGGAACGCGTCTGCTGCCGGGTTTGAAGCGTCGAGTGTCACATCCGGGTTTGCTGTCACGACACCGAGAACCGCGAGGAACAGCAGGATCCTCATGATTCCGGAAACGCTGACACCCATTAAAACGGACTGGCGTACATGCGGAAGATCTTTCTTTCCGGAATATCCGGCGTCAAGAAGACGGTGCGCACCGGAGAATGTGATATATCCGCCGCAGCTTCCTCCGAGAAGCGTGATGAGCGGAAGGACAAGGGCACCCACATCGCCCGGGTGGAAAATACTGCTCACAGCGTCCCCTACCGGAGGTTTGGATTTGATCGCCACATAGAGAACTACGATGATCATGATACTTCCAAGGTATTTTGTCAGCTTATCCATGCTGGTCTTCGCGTCCTTGGAGAGGAAGATCAGGATTCCGATGATTCCCGCGATAAAGGTTCCAACCGTCGTCGGAATTCCGAACAATACGTTAAGTCCCAGGGCGCCGCCTCCGACATTTCCGATGTTGAATGCCAGACCGCCAAGCGCAACCATGAATGCGATAAAATACCCGAGTCCCGGAAGGACTTTATTTGCAATATCCTGTCCGCGCATGCCGGACACACCGATCACCGACCAGATATTTAACTGTGTCGTCACATCCAACAGGATCGTACAGACGATCACAAGCGCGAAAACGCTTTTATACTGAGCCGTAAATGTGGAAGTCTGTGTCAGGAATCCCGGTCCGATCGCGGATGTCGCCATCAGGAACGCAGCTCCCATCAAGGTCGTCATGTTGCTGTGTTTTTTCTTTTCCCCCATAAATGAGTACCCCTTTCGTATCTTTTCTACAACTGATGCCTTGATTTTATCTGACTTTTTAGTGATATTCAACTATATTTTTCGGTTTCGGAAATTTTTTTTGAAATTTTCAAAAAAATCGTGCGAATCCGCTCAGTTTTAGCGAGCGATTTCGCACGATGTGAATTTTTGCACGTTTTCAATTGTTCAGCAGGTCTGCCCCTTACCGTGCGGGCCGTAAGATTTCAGTCTTCCTTATCAAGTCTTCTCTTCATGGAGAATCTCGTGATTCCCAAAAGGGCCGCCGCTTTTGTCACGTTGTTTCCGCAGAGCTTCAGGGCCTGGTCCATGTAGATCTGTTCCAGCATGGAGACCTCCTGATCGAGACTGATCGGTCCTTTCCGAAGATCCTTTAACGCAAACGGCTCTCCTGTCCGGGTATCATCTTTCCAGTCTACCCGCTTTAATTCCACATGTTTTTCAAGCACGTCCCCCTGACAGAATAAGAAGCAGCGCTCGAAAATGTTTTTCAGTTCCCGAACATTCCCTTTCCAGTCATACAAAAGCAGCTCCCGCATAAAATCAGGATCCACATGGGTGATATTCTTTCCAAACATGCCGTTATAATATTTCAGGTAATAATCGCATAGCGCCGGAATATCCTCTCTCCGATCCCTCAACGGCGGGATCACAAGCTCCATGACATTGATCCGGTAGAAAAGATCTTCCCGGAATTCCCCCTGCTTTACGGCATGTTCCAGATTCCGGTTTGTCGCCGCGATCACCCGGGCATCCACTTCGATGTCCTCCAGACCACCCACACGCTTGAACTTCTTATGATCCAGAAATGTGAGGATCTTTGTCTGCATGGAGAGGGGAAGTTCCCCGATCTCATCCAAGAACACGGTTCCGCCTGCTGCCAACTCGATCAGACCTTTCTTCGTCTTCATCGCACCCGCAAAGGCCCCCCGCTCATAGCCAAAGAGCTCGCTCTCCATCAGATGTTCCGGAATTGCGCTGCAGTTGATGCGGACCATCAGGTGGTCCCTCCGGTCGCTGCAGGCATGGATCAGGGACGCCGCAACCTCTTTTCCCGTTCCGGTCTCGCCCCGGATCAGAACATTCACCGTGGAATTCTTTCCGAGAAGTTCGATGTGGCGCCGGATCCGCATCGCGGCGTCGCTGACTCCGATAAATTCCTGCGTTTTTCCCTTTAGAAACTCCAGGGATTCCCGATCCTGCATCTGACCAATGCAGCGGCTGGCGATCCGGTCGATCTCGTCAATATCAAAGGGCTTTAAAATATAGTCGTAAGCGCCGCGCTTCGTCGCCTCCACCGCCTGGGCGACAGAGCCGTACGCCGTCATCAGGATCACCTGGACCTCCTCATCGGCGGAACGGAACGTGGAGATCTCGTCGATCCCGAGGCTGTCCTGCAGGCGGTTATCCAGGAGGATCACCTGCGGATGGAACGTTTTCATCTTCTCGAGAGCGTCCTTCACCGTTTCCGCCGACTGGGTCTCGTATCCCCGGTCCTTCAGGCCTTCCTCCAGTGTAAACCGGATCAGAAATTCATCATCAACGATCAGTACCTTTTTCATGTTCATCCCTGCTTTCAAAAATCAGGCGCACCGTTGTTCCGCAGCCCGGAGCGCTTTCCATTTCCATTTTACCGTGGTTCTGCTCGATCAGCCGGTTTACGATCGCCAGACCAAGCCCGACGCCGTTAATGCTCTTCGTGTAGAACGGTTCTCTTGCACGTTTCAGTTCCTCTTCATTCATTCCTTTTCCGTTGTCGGAGACGCAGAATGTAGTCGTACCTCCGTCGGAAGACACTGAGAGACAGATCTTCCCCGTTCCGTCCCGGCTGACCGCCCGCATGCTGTTTGTCAGAAGATTGTACAGCATCTGGCGCATTTCATTCTCATCGGCAAACACCTCACATGCCACGCAGTCTGTCTCGAACGTGACATTCTGCTGTTCGCACTCCTTCGCGTAGATGGATGCCACCTCCCGCAGCACCGCATCCGCCGGAAAGACATGTCTGTGGTTTTCCTTCTTTACCGACAGCGTAAACAGGTCATTGATCAGCCCGGTCACCCGGTCGATCTCATGAAGCATGCTGTCGCAGAGAAGCTTTTCATTCTCCTTCACCGCCCGTCCGCCCAGGACCTGGATCCCGGAACGGATCCCGGCCAGCGGATTTTTGATCTCGTGGGCCAGCGCCGATGACATCCGGCTTGTATACTCCATTTTCGTGTAGTTATCAAGGTTTTTCAGAAGATTCTCAAAGGTTCTCGCCAGCTGGCCGATCTCGTCCTTTCTCGCTGTCTCCGGGAAACTGTACTCCCGGAACCCGTCCTTGTTCTCATCGAGCTTTTTACACGCCGCGCTCATGCTTCGGATCGGTTTTGTGAGACTCCAGGCGAGGAACACGCTGACCTGGACGATGATCAGGAGACTGGCCACAGCGCCCACAATGACGTAATTCTGTTCTTCCAGGATCGCATTCTCAAATGACTTTTTATCCATCCAGTATTCCAGACGCCACCCCAGGGAATTTCCACTGTCCGCGTACAGGAGTTCCATATTTCCGTCCGGGATCTCCTCGTCCCCCGTGATGATCGTGCCGTCGGCAGCCAGGATCCGCACCGCCGGATCATGATAGAACTTATACTTCTGCCGGATCTCCTCTTCACTCAGTTTTCCATGCAGATAGTAGATATCCGCCTCCATGCTGCGGATCGCAGTCCTCGCGTACTCTTTTCTGTCCTTAAGCTTTTCTGTATATCCATTACACACCGAAATAGCACAGAATGCACAGACCACCAGGATCCCTACCATGATGAACGGCAGCATGACCTCATGCTCGATCCTGCAGAACCATGATCGAAACAGCTGTTTTTTCTTTCCGCTCATTCTTCTGCCCCTCTTTTCTTCTCAAACATCGGGATCACAACATAGACTGCCGCCGCGCACAGTGTTGCCGGAAATGCCCAGTATATCCGGAGATCCATTTTCCAGAACAGGACAGAGCAGATAAGTCCCGTAAAGAACGCTCCCACCGCCCCGGCTTTCGTTCTCTGTTTCCAGTACAGTCCCCCGTAGATCAGAGGGGCAAGCGCCGCCGAGAATAATCCCCAGATATCCGCCCCGAAGGACAGCATGTCCTTCGGCGGATTTACGGATAAGATCAGTGCAGCCGTGCCTCCCATGAAGATACATACCCGCGCCAGGGTGAGAATCTGCTCCTCCGACATCTTCTTTTTTGTGAGCTGGGCAGCCACATCGTAGGACAGCATGCAGCCGATCAGGTGAAGCTGGGAGTTCGCCGTTGAGACGCAGGCGCCGATCACGCTGATCAGGAAGAAACCGCTGAACGGTGTGTTCATGAGATTGACCACCGCATAGATAAATACGTCATCCGCGGAGCAGTAATTTTTCAGCTGTGGAAAGAGGATCCGCAGTCCAAGACCGATCTGGGTCAGTGCAAAGTACAGCACGCACAGGAATATCAGTGCATGCAGGATCATATGTTTTGCGGTTTTTTTATCCTTCGCCGCCAGGATCCTGACCATATACTGGGGATTCGACGCCAGTCCCATTCCCCAGCCGAAGAACATGGAGATATATACGAAGATTCCAATCTCCGCTGTCTGATTTTCAAAAACGCCCTTGCTCTTTATGAGTTCATGCACAGTCTGATCCGTCAAAAACCAGTGTCCCGGAACGTTTTTTACGATAACCAGATACAGAACCCCGATGCTCACAGAGAGCATAATCAGATTGAGGCAGTCCGACTTCGTGACGGAGTTAAAGCCACCGAAGCTCGAATAGAGGATAAAAAGATAGACAAGAAAGACAGCTACCTTGTAATTGATATTCAGCAGGCTGGATACCGCGATGCCAAATCCCTTGATCTGGATCATCAGATAGAAAATATAGCCGCAGATCATAAAAATGGCCGATGCTGCCTGCAGAAATTTTGAATCATGCTTTTTTCCAATCAGCTGTGGGATCGACAGGACATCATTCTCGTATAGCCGCTCCGTCATCAGATACAGGAGACCCGCGCCGATAAACCACGGGATGACTGACGACGCGATGACGGAGAGTCCGCTGTGATACACGTTTCCCGTAAATCCCAGAATCGTCGCCGCAGAGACCCAGGTTCCGACAAATGTGAAAAACAGGCGTTTTTCGTCATTCTTTCTCTCACCGACGAAAAACTTGGAGAGAGAATCACTTTCCGAAAAAGAGAGCTTTCCGATGATCAGGAACACAATGGAATAGATCACAAAATAGATCAGCTGGATCAGTACCCGGTTCATAGCGTCCTCCCCGTATACTCCGTTCCGTAGCTGCCGTCATCCAGCCTGCGGAGTCGGTAATACCCATAACTTTCCGTCTCCGATACCTCATACCCATCCGGGACCGTGACGAAAACTTCCTTCGCCCCATTCCGGTATGCCTGGTGCACCATACGGCGGATCAGTCGGGGGAGTTCTTCCGGTTCGGAGAACCTGATCCGGACGCAGGAGATTCCGTCGGATTCCAGTTTACTCTGGTCCAGAACAGCGTCCCAATGTTCATTTCTCCCAATGATCTCCTTTGGGATCTCCCTCTCATACTCGATTCCCACAAGTGTCAGCCCCTTCGCCGGAGCAGTCTGTCCCGCCTCTTTGCGGTTTCTTGCCTCCAGTACCTCTTTCACATGTTCCGGCTCCCACTCGCCGGTTCCGACTTTTAACAGGGTTCCCGCGATGATCCGCACCATGTTGTAGAGGAATCCGCTTCCGCAAAGGCGGATCGTTACGATGTCTTCCTCATTTTTCGTCACCTGCGCCTCATAGATCGTCCGGACCGTCTCCTCCGCCTGGTGGTTTGCAGCACAGAAGCTGATGAAATCATGTTCCCCGATGAGGTATTTTGCTGCCTCATTCATCTTTTCCACGTTTAACGGGTAATAGCAGAAATGGGCGTAAAGGCGTCGCGTCGGGATCTCGATCTTACAGTTTAAGATCTGATACTCGTAGGTCTTTACGCAGTTCTGCTTTCTCGGATGCCAATCTGTTGGAACTTCCTCGGATTCCACCACACGGATATCCTCCGGGAGTCCGCGGTTTACCGCGTAACAGAATTTATCTCCCGGGATCCGGCTCTCCGTGTCAAAGACCGCCACATTACCGCGCGCATGGACACCGGAGTCCGTCCTGCTCGCCCCAATGACGCAGACAGGCTCTTTCAGAAGATCCGAAAGAGCCTTATTTAACATCTCCTCTATGGTAACGCCGTTGGGCTGGAGCTGCCAGCCCTTGTATGCGGTGCCGTCGTAGGCCACCGTCAGTTTGATTCGTCTCATAGCTTTATTGTTTTCCTTCTGCTGTCCGGGGATTCCCGGGCAAATTTACTTTTATACAAATCCAGCAGCTAATTTGCAGCCGAATCCAATTCTGCCCGGTTTTCCGGATAGAATCAGATATCAAATTACTTTTTCCCGGCTGAAATCGTTCATTTCTTGTAACTATTCAGTACCTTCATAGTTACGTGCAAAAATCCATTCCAGATCAGCTTCGCTGATGGGATTTTTGCCTTCCAGCCTATGTTTCCTTACGGTCAGTGCAGCAAGTGCGCAGACCTACTGAACAGTTACCATTTCTTTACAAAACGACTTTAAGCAAAATTGCCACCACAAAATACACCAGATAGGCCCCATAAACCATGTGGTCCCTCTTCGCGTACTTAAGCGGTTTCATCTTCGTTCTTCCCTCGCCGCCGCGGTAGCATCTCGCCTCCATGGCCATCGCGAGGTCCGTGGCACGGCGGAATGCGGATACGAAAAGCGGTACAAGAAGCGGTACCATGGATTTCGCCTTCTGGATCAGGTTTCCGCTCTCGAAATCAGCGCCTCTTGCCATCTGCGCTTTCATGATCTTATCTGTCTCCTCGATCAGGATCGGGATAAACCGGAGCGCAATGGACATCATCATGGACACCTCGTGGACCGGAACGCCGACCTTCTTTAAAAAGCCAAGGCTCTTTTCCAGACCGTCTGTCAGCTGGTTCGGCGTCGTTGTGAGCGTCAGGATCGTGGATCCCATAACGAGGTAAACAAGACGGATCGCCATAAATGCCGCAAACCGGAGACCTTCCCAGGTCATCTGCAGGAAACCGATCTTAAAGATCGGGGTACCCGGCGTCAGGAACAGGTTGAAACTGACACTGAGGAGAAGCAGGAACATGATGGATTTTAAGCCGCGCACCATGAATTTTACCGGGACATTGGAGAGCTTGATGGCAGTGATCAGAAAGATCGTCGCCGCAACGTATGCCCAAAGGTTGTCCGCGATAAATAAGGTTACGATGTATACAAGAGTTCCAAATAATTTTGTTCTCGGATCCAGCCTGTGAAGCAGGGAATCAACCGGGTAGTACTGTCCAAGTGTGATATCTCTTAACATGTCTTTTCCTCCCCGGCTGTCTTTTCTGTGATGTCCGCATTCCCAGAGGCTGTTCCGGCGGCGTTCCCATGACCTGCGTTCTCGGAATCTGCTCCAGCTGTGCTTACCTGAGCTGCATTTCCGGAACTTTTTCCATTCTTTTCGCGCCAGATCTTAAGGATCGCATTCTTCGCCTCTTCCACCGTCGTGATATCCGGATCCAGCGGGATCCCCTTGTCGATCAGCTTGTGCACCACATAGGTGATCTGCGGCGCCGCAAGGCCAATGGCTTCCAGCTCTTTATAGTGGCGGAATACTTCCTTTGGGGTTCCGTCGAAGACCTTCTCGCCGTGGTTCATGACTACAAGACGTGACACATAGCGCGCCACATCCTCCATGCTGTGGGAGACGAGAATGATCGTCAGCCCCTGCTCGTTATGGAGCTTTTGTACGAGTCCTAAAATGTCGTCGCGGCCTTTCGGGTCGAGACCGGCTGTCGGCTCATCTAAGATCAAGACCTCCGGCTTCATTGCGAGAACACCCGCGATAGCCACTCGACGCTTCTGTCCGCCGGAGAGGTCGAAGGGGGACTGCTTATAAAAGCTCTCATCGAGTCCCACCATGTCAAGCGCCTCTTTCGCGCGCTTCTCGATCTCCTCCTTCGGGAGTCCCAGATTCTTCGGTCCAAAGCAGACATCTGAGAATACATCCACCTCAAACAGCTGATGCTCCGGATACTGGAAAACAAGCCCCACATGGCTGCGGAGCTCTTTCATGGAATATCCCTCTTTATAAATACTCTCTCCGTTATAAAGGATATCTCCGCTCGTTGCCTTTAAAAGTCCGTTTAAATGCTGGGTCAGGGTTGATTTTCCGGATCCGGTATGACCGATGAGGCCGATAAACTCGCCATCATGGATCGTAAGATTTACATCCTTTAAGGCATACTGCTCAAAGATCGTTCCCTGCCCGTATATATGATTCAAGTGTTTAATTTCGATTGCCATATTTCCACCATTTCTCCACTATTTTAAGAGCGGAACAAGTTCGTCCACAAGCTCGTCGATGGAAAGAATTCCATAAGGAAGATCCATTCCGGCCTCCTTTAATTCATCTGCCAGTTCCGTTACCTGCGGCACATCGAGGCTGTATTTTTTCAGTTCCTTGACTCTGGAAAAGACCTCTTTCGGGGTTCCGTCCATCACGACATGTCCACCGTCGATAACGACTACGCGGTCCGCGTCGATGACCTCTTCCATATAGTGGGTGATCAGAACTACCGTGATCCCTTCCTGACGGTTCAGTTCATGGACCGTTTTAATGACTTCGCGGCGTCCGTTCGGATCTAACATCGCTGTCGGCTCGTCCAGAACGATACACCGGGGCTTCATCGCCATAACGCCTGCGATGGCCACGCGCTGTTTCTGTCCGCCGGAAAGCTTATTCGGAGACTGAAGTCTGTACGCTGTCATACCCACCGCCTCAAGGCTCTTGTCGACCCGCGCCCAGATTTCCTCCGTCGGAACTCCCATGTTCTCCGGTCCGAATCCGACGTCCTCTTCCACCACATTTCCGATGATCTGGTTGTCCGGGTTCTGGAATACCATTCCCGCCGTCTTTCGTACATCCCAGAGATGCTCCTCGTCATCCGTCCTCATTTTAGAAATATAGACTGTTCCATCCGTTGGAAGCAGGATTCCGTTCATCAGCTTCGCGAATGTGGATTTTCCGGATCCGTTGTGTCCTAAAATCGCTACGAAATCGCCTTCCTTGATGTCCAGAGAGACGCCTTTTAACGCATGGCTGACCTCATCCTTGTCTTCCTCTTCATCGTGCCTGATATAGTCAAAAATCAGGTTCACTGCTTTAATGATTCCCATAGAAATCCTTTCTCGTTTTTCATAAACTTCAAGTGACTGCGGCGCCGCATACACCTTCAGGCTGCCGCGACAAATGTTTACACGTTTCTAAATTTTAGTTGATATCTCATAGTAAGTCAAGTGTTTTCGCATGGTTCCAGGAGCTTACCTTTTCAGATATGTGAAAACGGCATGACACAGGATTTCTCCCATGACATGCCGCCCATCATTCCTTTCTAACTTACCCAGAGCCCCGATGCATCCAACGTATATCCGTCGATCACAGTGGACGCTGCCATCGCTCCGTTCGCGTTCAGGTAATACCACTGTCCCGGTGCTGTCTGACGCCAGCCTGTTGCCATCGCGCCGTCGGCATCCATGTAGTACCAGACACCGCCGATCTGCTTCCAGCCGGTTACCATCTTTCCATCATTTCCAAGGTAATACCATTTATTATTTACCATTCTCCAGCCTGTTACCATATATCCGTTCTCGTCGAAATAATACCAGGTTCCGAGGATCCGGTACCACTGGGAGGTCACGATCTGGTCATTCTCGTCCACATACTTCTTTCCGTCCGCGTAATTCTTCCAGCTGCCCTCCGTGTCACCCAGGTCATCCAGGTAGCGGTCGGAGGAGACGATATACTCGCTGTTCTTGCGGTACTTCGCATCGTTCGTTGTCTTTCCCACCGCGCGGATCTCGTAATAGTAGTTTCCCTCTCTTCCCATATACTCGGAGAGGTCCTTGCTGGTTCCCGTCGCATCGATGGTCCGGAGATAATAGTCATCCCGGTACAGGCGGATCTGATATCCCGTCGCATAATCGACTTTCTTCCAGACTGCTTTCATATGGTTCGAAGCGCTCCAGCCGGCTTCATCCGGGGACTCCAGCCATACCACCGGGTAATAAGTGACTGTGACCTTCAGGTCATCATCCACTTTCACTGCCTTACTCAACGTCGCACCGGAGATCTGGCAGGACTTTGAACCGTAGCTGGAGGAGAACTCTCTTCCGCTGGAGGAAAGAATCAGCGTTGCCGTCACTTTCATTCCAGGATTCCATTTTTCTACATCCTTGTTCCACTCCACGGATGTGATCTCGATCCCGTAGCTGCTGCAGCTGATCTCCGGCTCCTCGATCACTCCGGGATCTTCATACTTGTCTTTAAAGGTGATCCTTATAGAATTCACCGTCGGCGCAGCCAGTGCAGGAAGAACCATCCATATCGTCATCACGATCAGAATTCCTGCTGCCGCAAGCCATTTTCCAAAAGTTTTCTGTCTCATAAGGTGCTCCTTTCCTGTATTTTCAGTCTGCTGGAAAATATTCCGACGATTTTCACCGCATAACCGCATGCCCCGCAGGTTCAGATCTTTACTGCGGTTTTCTCCAGATACCGTCCTGATCTAAATAGAAGGTATCGATCACTTCATTGACCGCCTTATGTCCATCCGGATACAGGTAGTAGATCTGTCCGTCGATGTTCTGCCATCCTGTGAGCATTCCGCCGTCGCCGCCGAGGTAATAAGCCTTATCACCCAGCGTGATCCAGCCGGTCACCATAGCTCCGCTCTCGGAGAGATAATACCAGGTATTGTTGTAGAGAAGCCAACCCGTCTGCATCTTTCCGTCACCGTTCATGTAGTAATAAACGCCGTTCTTCATCTGCCAGCCGGTGAGCATCATTCCGTTTGCGTCAAATAAGTACCAGATATTTCCGATAAATCCCCAGCCGTTCTTTAAATAAGTTCCGTCCGGGTAACGATAATACCAGCGGTTTCCGTCGAGGATCCAGCCAACCGAATTCACATTTGACGGGGCCTGCTGGGAATTTCCGGAATTATTTGTGCTGCTGTTGTTGCCGCTTGACGGCTTTTTCTTTGCTGCTCTCGCCGCGTCATCCTCATCGATATAGACCTCATCGGATATGGTCCAGTCGCTCTTTGACGCGTACTTGGATACCTCATCGTTTGACGGGAGCGCGCGCACCTTAAAGGTGTAGGTTCCCTTGGAGCTCATATACGGAAAGAGATCACAGCTGCTGGTGTGGATCTCGCCGCTCTTGTAGACGTTCTTGCTGCCGCGGTAGAGGTACACCTCGTAGGACGCGTCCTCAACGGCCTCCCACTTCGCGAGTCCGAGATCGGAGCTTCCGGACTTTGTGGTCTGCCAGTATGCCTCGCCCGGCGCGTCAAGATCGCCCTTTGCCGGTTTTGTCTTTACGGTAACCACCAGACGGTCGGAAGATGTTCTCGAAGCGCTGACAAAAGTTCCGTTCTTTACCTTTACCTTTGAGGAAGTGTAGGAGCTGCTGCTGAACCTATAGTTATTTAAAGTCTTTAAAGTAACTTTCATGGTATAGGTTCCGCCGATCTTCACGTCGTTCTTTGTGGAAGACCACTTTGCGGATACGATATCATATTTATCGTTGTTCGGGATTGATACCTCGCAGTTATCAGAATTGTATCCCACATCGAGATCCGGCAGGGATTCCCCCACCGTCGGTGTCACATCCAGTGTGATGCTGACACTGTTCACATAACTGGTCGCCGCAAACGCTGTCTGCACCCCGGATACCGCAAACACGACCGCCATGACCCATGCGGCCATCCATGTACTTATTTTTTTCCATTTTCTTTCTGCCATAGAATTGCCTCCCCTCAAGTATCTTTCTTTAACTATATTATAAGGTTGGACAATATCTCCCGTCAACTTACGATATTCTGTCTTTTATCGGCAAATCCGTGGCAGTTTGAGGCTTAGAATCTGCATTTTCCTATTATTCTTCCATTTTCCATATTTACCGTTGATCCTGTCATTTTCTGCGTAGTTTTAGTCTGTCCTCAGTGCGTCGATCGGATTCAGCTTCGCCGCCCGGCTCGCCGGCATGTAACCAAAGATCAGTCCGATGGCAACAGAAACGCTAAACGAGATCACAACTGCTGTCATGGTTGGCGGCGCGTCGATTCCCATGATGGCGCCGATTCCTGTACTTGCTAAGGCACCGATCATGATCCCGATAATTCCGCCGATGGAGCTTGTGACCAGCGCCTCAATGACGAACTGCTGCATGATCACGCTTTTCTTTGCGCCGAGGGCCTTTCTGATACCGATCTCCCTGGTTCTCTCTGTCACGGAGACCAGCATGATGTTCATGACACCGACGCCTGCAACTAAAAGAGAGATCCCGGCGATACCACCTAACATCATGCTCATCATGGCAATCTGCTCGTTCAGGGAATCGAGAAGGGAGCTCATAGCTGTCACCGTGTAGAGGTTTTCGCTCTTCATCTTTTCATAGAGAAAATTTTCAAGCTCTGTCGTGCATGTTTCCGTGTCGTTGATGTCCCGCGATGTGAAGATATAGTTGTTGATCACAGCGTTTCTCGCCATCTTCACAGCTCTGGAATACGGGATCCACACAAAGTCATCCGTACACCCGTCGTCAAACTCAGAGCTGCTCTCCGTCTGACGTTCCACAACGCCTACGATGGTGTAGCTGTCACCGTTTAACTTGACCATCTCGCCCACGGCGTTCTGGGAGCCGCCGTAGAGTTCCTCCGCCACATAAGCGCCGATGACCGCGACTTTTCGTCTCGCCTCCATGTCGGAGTACTGGAGATTTCTGCCGTACTCGATCTCGTAGTCCTTGATTGCGAGATAATCCTCACTGTAGCCGCCGACACTGGTGGAATCCATGGTGTCAGAATCATGTTTTACCGTGACGCTGACGGACACGTTCGGGGACATGTTCTCGTAGAGGTCTGAATGTTCCTCGTAGAACTCATAAAATTCGTTCACTTCAATACTTCTGGATGCCACCGCCTTGTACTGGACCGTAATCTGATTGACACCCATGGAAGAAAAGCTCTCCACCATGTAGGACATATAGCCGTTGACGATACTGACCAGAATGATCACCGACGCGACACCAATGATGATTCCAAGCATCGTGAGAAAGGATCTCATTTTGTTGCCCCAGATACTTTTTAACGCCATTTTAAATGATTGCAGCATACTTTTTCACATCCCCGTCGAAATTGATCTTTCCGTCATGGATCCGCACCACCCGCTTCGCCTCCAGGGCGATGGAGCTGTCGTGGGTGATCATGACGATCGTGTTTCCTTCTTCATTGAGTTTCTTTAAAAAATCAAGCACCTCCCGGCCTGTCCTGGAGTCCAGGGCACCCGTGGGCTCATCCGCCAGGATTAAGGACGGATCTCCTGCGAGAGCCCGCGCGATGGAGACTCGCTGCTGCTGGCCGCCGGAGAGCTGGTTCGGAAGATTCTTCCATTTTTCTTCAAGCCCGACCCTTTTCAGGGAATTCATAGCCCGCTCCCGCCGTTCTTTCTTGTCGTAACCGGCGTAAAGGAGCGGGAGTTCCACGTTCTCTAAGAGATTTAACTTTGGAAGCAGGTTGTACTGCTGGAAGATAAAGCCGATCATGCGGTTTCTGATCTCCGCCAGCTCGTTGTCGGACATATCCGCCACGTCCTCGCCTCCGAGGAAATATTCGCCCTCCGTCGGGACATCCAGAGCTCCGATGATGTTCATCAGGGTTGATTTTCCGCTTCCAGATTTGCCGACGATGGCGACGAACTCGCCTTTGTTGATGGAAAGGCTGATGCCGTCGTTGGCGTGGACTTCCTCGTCACCCATGTAGTAGATCTTGTAGATATTGCGCAGTTCTATCAGAGGTTCCTGCTTTTCCAACTTCTCATGAACTTTTGAAACTGCCTCTTCCTGTTTCATCGGCTCTTCTGCGGTATCTATTTGTATTGAGAATTCAGTCTTTTCCATACAATTTATCTCCTATACACTACTGGGATCTTCGTCCGCTGCCACCGTTGCTGCCGCCAGGACCGCCGTTTCCGCCAAGACCGCCCGGTGCACCTCCGCCCATATCACCGCCAGGACCGCCCATGCCGCCCATCTGCATCTGATTGGTCTGCGTCGAGCTTCCGGAATCGGAGGAAATGTAGACCTCGTCCCCCTCAGAGAGGCCGGAAAGGATCTCCACATAATCGTCGTTGATGATTCCAGTTGTCACCTGGACCGCCTCGAAGCCGTCCGGGACGTTGCTGCTGCCGGATTTTCCGGAGCCAGAACTCTTCTTCACATACACTCTGTTTCCACGCATCAGCGCGCTGGCCGGGATCACCAGAGCATTCTCAGAACTGTCGAGAATGATCTTCGCATCCACGTTCATGCCAGGAAGAAGACTTCCCGTATCGTCCAGAGTCACTGTCACCGGATAGTTTGTGACACCGTTGGAGTAGCTGCTCTGCAGACTCACATTTGTGACGGTTCCTGTGAATGTCTCACCTTCCACCGCATCCGCCGTGATCTCCACAGACTGGCCGACCTTGACGCTTGAGACATCGAGTTCATCCACAGACATCTCCAGTGTCATGGTGGACAGATCGTAGATCACCGCCATTGTGGTCGTTCCGCTGGAGCTCTTGGATATCTTATCCCCAACCTTCACGTTTTTCGTGATCACTGTCCCCGAGATCGGCGCTGTGATCGTATAGTCATCCACACTGTCCTGAGTGTTGCTCAGCTTGTTCTCCGCGTTTTCCAGGTTGTCATCTGCGCTCTCCACTGCATCCTTGAATTCCTTTAAATACTCTTCCGCCGTCTTTGTGGTCACCTGGAACAGCTCGGAGTTTTTCTCCACATAAGAACCTTCATGAATCAGAAGGTTCTCGATCTCAAGGCTCTTGTTTCCGGAGATTTCCACGCTCAGGGTCGTCTCCGTCTTCGCGGTGAATGTTCCCTCGGCGCTGCAGACAAATCCATCGACTTTTACGGATGCCGCCGTATCTGTCGTAAGTCCGCCAGGATTGGATACCTCAACGGTCACGTTCTTCACGAGGCGTCCGCCGGAAAGTGTTTCCTCCATGCTGCTGACAACCGTGACGGTTCCGGAGATCTGCTCGCCGGTGTCCTCCAATATCACTGCCGCCTCATCACCCACGTTGATCTCCGCCGCCTCGCCTGAGAGGAACGGGACTGTGATCTTCATGACGGAATCATCATAGAGATCCGCGATCTTCGTTCCGTTGTTTACCTTATCGCCCTCTTTGATGTAGAGAGTCCTGATATATCCGGATGCTGTGGAGCGGTATGTATTTCCTGCAAGTCTTGCTGTCTCCTCAGTGTAATCAGACTGTGCCGTCTGGGCGCTCTCCTTCGCTCTCTGAAGGCTGGTCTGAGCAGAGCTCAGATCAGAGTCCATGGAAGACGCGTCGATCCGGTAGAGGATCTGGCCTTTTTCCACCACATCGCCCTCCTCAAAGTTTGCCTCGATGACCTCGCCTTCCACCAGTGATGTCACCTCGTAGGTGTCCTTCGGAGACAGGGCGCTTGACGCCGTAAGTTCTGAACTGATGTCCATCCGCTTCACTGTCGCCGTTGACACAGACTGGTCGCCCTGACTTTTCTGGCTCGAGGTCTTTTTCTTATAGAGGAAAAATCCACCAAGCAGCACTGCCAGAACCACTATAAGCACGATCACTACTTTTCTGCTTTTCCCTTTCCGTTTTTTCCGTTTCTTCTCTACAGCCACCTTTTCGTTCTCCATACTCGTTCCTTTCCTGTCTATTGAAATCTACTGGTATTTCCACTGCGGTATCTCAATTTTATGTATTGTATGTATATTCGTAACTAATCAATAATCTCCAACAACATCTACAACCGTATATGTCGCATTCTCATCGCTTCCACTCTTCTCCCACACGATTGCGATCTTGTCATCCACCTCAAACTCTCCATATACAGAGAACAGGTACTGGAGCTCCGATCCGCTGATCTGGAACTCATCGCCCTCACCGCCGTTGTCCTGGTAATCGGTGTTTAAGACTACCTTTACCGGGGTAAATGGGTCGCTGGAATCGTAGTAGATCGCCTTGATACGTCCTTCTGTGGCACCTTTGTTCTCGCCACCGTTGGAATAGGCGAAGATCATCTTTGTCTCCTCATGGTAGTAGATCACGGTGGCGTAATCATTGATCTCACTCTCGTCAGATGCCTCGCCGTTTAGGAACATGGTGGCATCTTTCAGGGAGAATGGAACAAGACTCTTCAGGTTCCGGCTGTCGTTGTCCAGGATCTTCGGTCCCTTTAAGCTATTGTCCAGAATCGAGGAGGTGTTGATCTCGCCGTCAGAATTGTAGGTCAGATCAAAGACCTTGCTGCCGTACTGATTTCCTTCCTTCGTTTTTGCTTTCATCAGGTTGTAAAAAAGGTTGATACAGTCCTCCCTTGTGAGGATCTCATCGAGATCACGGTAAATATCGGAATCCAGAGACAGGGACTTGAACTTTGCGAGGCGGCTCTCCTGTAAACTTCCAGAGAAGTCCTCGTTTGTATATCCTAAGACTGCCAAGACTGCCTTGATAGCATCCCGCATCGTGACTCCCTCATCCGGCTTAAAGTTTCCACCAAGATATCCGGACATCCAGGAGTTCATCGCCGACGTCCGAATTGCCGCGGAATACTGGGATTTTGAGGAGACATCCGCAAACACAGATACGGTTCCTGCCACGTTCGCGGTCTCTTTGTAATCCGATGCCTTTACGAGAAACTCCGCGAACTCACCTCTCGTCACATTTTTCTGGTAGTTGCTCGTCGTCATGATTCCAAGAAGACTCACCGCTTTCTTCCTCATCTCAAATGTGGTGCTGGCCGCATATGCGTTCACCGTAATTCCTGCACCCACCGCACAGACCGCCAGTCCTGCCGCTATCATCTTTCCTCTTCTCATTCCCATTCTCCTTTCATCCACCATGACCGCCAGATCTGTCATTCATCGGCAATTCATTCTTATTCCTTGAAATTTAAACTCCAGAAACTGTTCTGTACTCCGGGTACTGTCGATTTCTGTACTTTTAAAGTACACGTTCCCCGGATTTCTTTCAGTTTTCTTACAGTTTGTCCCATGACAGTAATAACTTTATCAGAAACTTGTGATTCATCTGTGTTTGACCTGTGTTTAAAATGTGAAGAAAATCACGCAAACAGAGGCATCTCTGCGGCAAAATTGTGGCTGCCCGCTCACTCGCAGATCCGCACTGACACCTCTGTTGCCTGCAAAGTGCGCTGGCCACACGCTCACTCGCAAACTCGCGCTGCGCGCTCTATTGCCTGCGAAGTTTGCTGGCTACCCGCTCACTCGCAAACTCGCGCTTGCGCGCTCTATTGCCTGCGAAGTGCGCTGGCTACCCGCTCACTCGCAAACTCGCGCTTGCGCGCTCTATTGCCTGCTTCGCAGGCTGTTTGCTCGTTAGTGGCGCAGGAAAAGCAAATGTCTGCTCCGCAGCCGCTTGCTTTTCCTCTGCGCTCACTAAAAAAAGACCGGCAGAATACGCATGATACGTATTCTGCCGGTCTTCACCGATTTCGTATTAAATTCAAATTAAACGAGCTCGATCAGAACTGCCATAGCACCGTCGCCCTTACGCTGACCGATCTTGATGATTCTTGTGTAACCACCGTTACGGGAAGCGTACTTCGGAGCGATCTCGTTGAACAGCTTGTTTGTAAGATCAACTTTCTTTGTGTTTTTCTTCTTACCAGCTGCTGCTGTCGGAACCTCTGTTACGTCATAAAGAGCTTTTACCATCTGTCTTCTTGCATGAAGTCTGGACGGCATGTCCTTCTTGATTTCCTTCTCAACTTCGTCGTATACAGTAACTTTCTTACCGTCAACAACTTCTTTTACTCTCTTGCCGTCAGCGTCCTTGCGGGCAACCTTAGCTGTAACTTTAACAGTCTCGAAGTTATCTTTCTCTTTTACTGCAAGAGCGATCAGGCTCTCAACGATCTTTCTTACTTCTTTAGCTCTAGCCTCAGTTGTAACGATCTTTCCATGATATAAAAGGTTTGTAGCCTGGATTCTAAGTAATGCTTTTCTCTGACTGGAAGTTCTTCCGAGTTTTCTATAACCTGCCATGATTTAATTTCCTCCATTTGTGGAACAGCCGCCCACGCTTCTTTGGACTTACTGGACCGCCGCCTTTTTTTCCATAATGAGTCGCTCTACGCCCTTCTGCGCCCTTCGGACTTACCTTCCGGGTGAATGTATCACAACCAAAATTTACTGTTCGTCGCTGGAATTGAGCTGTAAGCCCAGTTCTTTTAACTTTGCAAGTACTTCCTCGAGGGACTTACGACCAAGGTTTCTAACCTTCATCATATCCTCAGAAGTGCGGCTGCAAAGCTCTTCAACGGTATTGATACCTGCTCTCTTGAGACAGTTGTAGGAACGAACGGATAACTCCAGCTCGTCGATATTCATCTCAAGAACTTTTTCTTTCTCGTTGTTCTCCTTTTCAACCATAACCTCTGCAGTCTTTGCATTCTCAGAGAGGTCGATGAAGAGATTCAGATGCTCGCTTAAAACTTTAGCAGCAAGGCTGACAGCCTCATCCGGATCGAGTGTTCCGTTTGTGTAGATCTCTAATGTGAGCTTATCATAGTCTGTCTGCTGACCAACACGGGTGTTCTCAACGGACATATTGACACGCTCAACCGGTGTGTAAATGGAATCTACTGCGAGAACTCCGATCGGAAGATCGTCGCTCTTGTTCTTATCAGCGCTTACGTAGCCACGGCCGTTGGTGATCGTAAGTTCCATATAGAACTTGCTGTCTGCACCGCCGCTTAAGGTTGCGATAACCTGATCCGGGTTAAGGATCTCGATGTCCGCGTCTGTCTGAATGTCAGAAGCGTGGATCACGCCCTCGCCCTCGAACTCGATGTACGCAGTCTTCGGCTCGTTTGTATCACTGTTGTTCTTAATTGCTAAGCTCTTGATGTTCATAATGATCTCAGTTACATCTTCCTTGACGCCGGCGATGGAACTGAACTCATGAAGTACACCATCAATTTTCACCTGGCTGACAGCAGAACCCGGTAAAGAAGAAAGCATGATTCTTCTCAGGGAATTTCCCAGAGTTGTGCCGTAACCCCTCTCAAGCGGTTCTACGACAAACTTTCCGTATCTTTTATCTTCGGAAATCTCAGCAATCTCAATGTTTGGTTTCTCAAAATCGAACACAAAAAGCCCCTCCTTTTGGGTATGCTTTGACAAATGCCACGAAGCGTTCTTTTAGAACACAAAGCATCCGGCCGGAAATGGCCAGATACTTTGTAAAAACCGCTCCGGTGAATTATTTGGAGTATAACTCGACGATGAGCATCTCGTTTACAGGAACGTCGATCTCTTCTCTTGTCGGAAGAGTTTTGATCTCGCCCTTTAAGTTCTCATGGTCAGACTCTAACCATGCCGGAACAAGACGGCCAGCTGTGGTCTCGAGAACCAGCTTGTAGTGGTTGTCGCCTTTGTTCTTTTCTCTGATCTCAACAACATCTCCAGCCTTTACAAGGTAGGACGGGATGTTTACGCACTTGCCGTTTACAAGAACGTGCTTGTGGTCAACGATCTGTCTAGCTTCCTTTCTTGTTCTTGCGAAACCAAGACGGAAGATAACGTTGTCAAGTCTGCGCTCAAGAAGGATCATAAGGTTTTCACCTGTCTGTCCGTTTAAACGCTCAGCCTTATCGTAGTAGTTACGGAACGGCTTCTCCAGAACGCCATAGATGAACTTAGCTTTCTGTTTTTCTCTTAACTGAAGACCATACTCACTGATCTTCTTGTTTGCTCTTTTAGATTCTCTGTTGGATTTTTTATCTATTCCTAAATAAATGGGATCAAGGTCAAGGGATCTGCATCTTTTAAGAACAGGAACTCTATCAACTGCCATTTTACTTCCTCCTAATTAGACTCTTCTACGCTTTGGCGGACGGCATCCGTTGTGCGGAACCGGTGTTACGTCCTTAATGCTTGTTACTTCAAGACCACATGCCTGAAGGGCACGGATAGCAGCCTCACGGCCAGATCCCGGTCCTTTAACCATAACGTCTACGGATTTTAAACCATGTACAAGAGCTGCCTTAGTTGCAGTTTCTGCAGCCATCTGTGCTGCATATGGAGTAGATTTCCTTGAACCTCTAAATCCCAGACCGCCTGCACTTGCCCAAGATAAGGCATTACCCTGTGCATCTGTTAATGTCACGATTGTGTTGTTAAAAGATGACTGGATGTGCGCCTGTCCGCGTTCAACGTTTTTCTTTACACGCTTTTTTGTCACTTTTTTAGCAGTGGACACTTTTTTAGCCATTTTAAACTAACCTACTTTCTCATTTACTGAACCCTGTTTCCTGTCTTTAAAACATGCAACGTGATTCAAAACATTTGTTACTGATAATTATTTCTTCTTGTTTGCAACAGTCTTTCTCGGACCCTTGCATGTTCTTGCGTTTGTCTTGGTCTTCTGACCACGGCAAGGAAGACTCTTTCTGTGACGAATACCTCTGTAGCATCCAATCTCCTGAAGTCTCTTGATGTTTAAAGCGATCTCACGACGTAAGTCACCTTCAACAGTCTGAGTCTCAGCGATTACTGCTGCAATGTTCTTTACTTCGTCATCGGTTAAATCCTTTACACGAGTGTCAGGATTTACACCAGCCGCAGCAAGAATACGGTCTGCACTTGCTCTACCGATACCGTAGATATAAGTTAAGCCGATTTCGACACGTTTTTCCCTTGGTAAATCAACACCTGAAATACGAGCCATGAGTGGTACCTCCATTTAAATATTGTAGAAATAGTTATTGCCGACACAACAACGCACTCTCGCGTTTCATGTCAAAGCCGCGCGAAAAAATACAGGCAAATTGCGGCATCAGCCCTGTCTCTGTTTGTGCTTAGGATTTTCACAGATAATTCTGATACTGCCTTTTCTCTTAATAACCTTGCACTTCTCGCAAATCGGTTTTACTGATGATCTTACTTTCACAGTAATTCTCCTTTCCTTCGTAGTCCGCTTCCCTTTACTGCCGGAAACACACCGATTCCGTGCCATCTGGGAACGGCATTACGGGTTGCTATACCTGTATAAAAAGCACCTGAAAATGGGCATAATACAAGCGTTCCAACAAAGTTCGCTTGAGCATTATAACACTTCCTTGGCGGAAAATCAAGCATTTTTATTGGTTTTCTTCAACTTTTTTAGCCCTTTGTCAAGGATACTATTTATCTCTCCAAATAATACGTCCCTTAGATAAATCGTACGGGGACATCTCTAATGTTACCTTATCACCTGGAAGAATACGGATGTAATTCATACGCAGTTTTCCACTGATGGTAGCTAATACCTTGTGGCCATTCTCAAGTTCAACCTGGAACATAGCGTTCGGCAGTTTCTCAACAACGACGCCTTCGATCTCGATTACGTCAGCCTTAGACATAAAATTTACCTCCTGTTTCGTTTCTTAATGATCTGGACATGCTTTTTATTTTTCCGGAGGACCCGGCCGTTTTCTGCAAGCAGAGAAACGTATGTTCCAAGGTCCTCCGATATGACATAGATTTTATCCTTGTCATTTCCGGCAAGCGATCTTGCCAGGAATCCCGGGGTCATTTCCATGCTGGACCTCCTATTCGAGGCCCGGGCGCAGGGAAAGGATCTCCGGCTCGCCCTCAGTGATGAGGATCGTATTCTCATAGTGAGCGGACAGGGCATGATCTGCTGTAACAACGGTCCAGTCATCGTCCATCCAGATTACATCCGGTGTGCCGGCATTGATCATCGGTTCAACGGCCAGAGTCATACCCGGCTGTAAAAGGATTCCCCTTCTCTTTGTCGCAAAGTTCGGGACCTCCGGATCTTCATGAAGGTGGGTACCAATTCCATGTCCAACCAGCTCGCGGACAACGCCATAGCCGAATTTTTCGGCGTATGCCTGGATTGCCGTGGAGATATCATTCAGATGATTGCCAGCTTTCGCAAATTTAATACCTTCGTAAAAGCACTGTTTTGTGACATCCATCAGTTTCTGTGCTTCCGGGGAGACGTTTCCTACTGCCCAGGTGCGGGCTGCGTCGGAATGGTATCCCTTATAGATCGTCCCCGCATCAAGGCTGACGATATCGCCATCCTTTAAAATACGGTGCTTATTCGGGATTCCATGTACGATCTCATCATTTACGGACACGCAGATGGATGCAGGATATCCATTGTAATTTTTAAAGGAAGGAATACATCCATGGCTGCGGATCAGACGCTCTCCCAGCTTATCGATGTCCAGAGTGGACATTCCCGGGTGAACAGCTGCATGCAGCTCCTCGTGCACCTGCGCCAGAATTTCTCCGGCTTTTCGCATCAGTTCGATCTCTCTCGGCGATTTAATTGTTACTGCCATTATTTTAAGCTCCTAAAATCTTTGTGATAGCCTCAAATACCTGTTCCATATTCTGCGTTCCGTCTACGGTGTAGAGGACGTGCTTATCCGCATAGAAGCTGATGAGCGGGCGCGTCTGCTCATGATAAACAGAAAGACGTTTTGTAACAGTCTCCGGCTTATCATCATCTCTTAAAATGAGTTCAGCGCCGCACTTGTCGCAGATGCCTTCCTTCTTCGGAGCAGCATATACGATGTGATAAGTCATTCCGCACTTTACGCATGCACGGCGGCCTGCCATACGGGTAACGATCTTTTCGTCCGGTACGTCAACATCGATTGCGAAATCGATCGCCTCTCCCTTTTTGGCAAGAGCCTCTGTGAGAGCCTCTGCCTGCGGGATCGTACGCGGGAAACCATCGAGAATGTAACCCTTTTCGCAGTCCGGCTGGCTGATTCTGTCCATAACAAGATCAACCGTCAGTTCGTCCGGAACAAGAAGTCCCTGGTCCATGAATGCTTTTGCCTTCTTGCCAAGCTCTGTTCCGTTCTTAATGTTTGCCCGGAAGATGTCTCCGGTGGAAATGTGCGGGATTCCGTACTTTTCCGCGATTCTCTGTGCCTGGGTGCCTTTTCCGGCTCCCGGTGCGCCCAACATAATGATTTTCATAATTGTAATTTCCTCCACTCGTCCTAAAAAACCGAAAAAGCGGGCGAAAAGCATCTTTCCGCCCGCTCCGATTTTCAGCACGCAGCTGCTGCTATTTCTCTATTTGATCAATCATTTAAGAATCCCTTGTAATTTCTTACAAGCATCATAGACTCCACAGCCTTGATCGTCTCGAGGATTACACCTGCAATAATGATCAGGGATGTGCCGCCGAAGGAAAGATTGCCGACAGAGAAGAGACCGGATGCGATGATCGGGATAATGCACACGATCACCAATCCGCAGGCACCGATAAATACAATATAGTTTAAGATATTGTTGAGGTAGTCTGAGGTTGGCTTACCTGGGCGGATGCCCGGGATAAAGCCGCCGGACTTCTTCATATTATTAGCAACTTCCAGCGGGTTAAACGTAATGGACGTATAGAAATACGCGAACAGTACGACTAATACGATATATACGAGCATACCAATGGAGTAAGCCGGAGCTTCCGGTTTAAACCAGTTGGATGAGCTCAAAGCTAACAGGATCTTTCCACCGATGGTTGAATAATCAACGTGGAAGAACTGAGCGATCATAACCGGCATTGACATGATGGAAGAAGCGAAGATGACCGGAATAACGTTCGCGGTATTTACCTTCAACGGAATGTAGGTAGACTGTCCGCCGATCATTCTGCGGCCCTGCATCTTCTTGCTGTACTGCACCGGGATCCGGCGCTCTGCATCGTTTAAAACGAGGACAAAGACAACGATCGCAACGATAATTGCCAGTACGATGATGCCCGACACAGTTGCGACTGCAACTGATCTGCCTGCCATAAAGCGCTCATATAATGTCATCATATCCTGCGGAGTACCAGATACGATATTGATCAGAAGTACGATGGAAATACCGTTTCCTACTCCATTGTCTGTAATCCTCTCGCCAATCCACATCAGAAGAGCAGAACCTGCGGTCATAGCGGCTACGACCGTAAGATATCCCCAGATGTTACGGTGGTCTTCGAGAAGAAGTCCCTTTCCGCCAAGGCCAACTGCCATTGCGCAGGACTCAAAGAGAGCCAGGCCGACGGTAAGATATCTGGTGTACTCTGCAATCTTCTTTCTTCCGTCCTCACCGTCCTTCTGCATTTCCTCAAGCTTCGGAATTGCAATTGTGAGTAACTGCATAATGATGGAAGATGTGATATACGGGGTGATACTCAATGCGAAGACAGACATGGAGGAGAAAGAGCCTCCTGTGATCGCATTAAAGAATCCCATTCCGGAGTTCTGAAGATTTGAAAAGAAATCATGCAGATAGCTCGGATCAACGCCCGGTATCGGAAGACAGCAGCCGATTCGGATGACTACAAGCATCATAAAGGTGTAAAGAAGTCTGTCGCGGACTTCTTTCACCTTAAATGCTTTCTGTAAGGATTTTAACATATTAGATCACCTCGCAGGTTCCACCTACTGCCTCAATTTTAGCTTTTGCGCCTTCACTGAAAGCATTGGCTTTAACGACAAGTTTCTTTGTTAACTCTCCGTTACCAAGAATCTTAACGCCGTCCTGCGGGTTTTTGATCACACCTGTCTCCAGTAATGTCTCAACGGATACTACGGAGTCATTCTCAAATCTCTCTAATACGCTTACATTAATTCCAACGATCTCCTTGGAGTTGATGTTTGTAAATCCTCTCTTCGGAAGACGTCTGTATAACGGCATCTGGCCGCCCTCGAAACCAGGTCTCGGTGCGCCGGAACGTGCCTTCTGGCCCTTATGTCCCTTACCAGCTGTCTTACCATTTCCAGAAGCGTGGCCACGGCCTCTTCTGAAACTATCACTATGCTTAGATCCTTCAGCAGGATGTAAATTAGATAAGTTCATCACTGCACCTCCTTACTTTATATCAATTAGATTTCTTCAACTTTAACCAGATGTCTAACATTCTGGATCATGCCTCTAACTGCACCATTATCCGGCATCTCGACAGTCTTGTGCATCTTCTTTAAACCAAGTGCTTCGATTGTCGCTCTCTGCTTCGGAACAGCGCCGATAGGGGATTTTACTAATGTGATTTTTAACTTCTCTGCCATTTTATTATCCTCCTATTAGCAAACAACGTCTTCAACAGATTTGCCGCGGTTCTTAGCAACCTCTTCCGGAGTCTTTAACTTTGTAAGACCTTCGATTGTTGCAAGAACTACGTTTGTCTTGTTGTTGGAACCTAAAGACTTTGTACGGATGTTCTTGATGCCTGCAAGCTCTACTACGGAACGAACCGGACCACCAGCGATGATACCAGTACCTTCCGGAGCTCTCTTGATCAGTACGGAAGCGCTTCCGTACTCGCCAAGGAAGTCGTGCGGGATGCTCTTGTTCTCATCCATCGGGATCTCTACAAGGTTCTTCATAGCAGCTTCTTTACCTTTACGGATAGCTTCCGGAACCTCACCTGCTTTACCAAGGCCTGCGCCTACGTGACCATTGCCGTCTCCTACTACTACCAGAGCGGAAAATCTCATGGTACGTCCACCTTTAACAGTCTTGGATACGCGCTTAATGGCAACAACTTTGTCATTTAACTCTAACTGACTTGCGTCAATGATTGTACGCTTCATGCTGTTTTCTCCTCTCTATTAGAATACGAGACCAGCCTCACGGGCTGCATCTGCTAATGCCTGAATCTTACCCTGATAAATGAAACCGCCTCTATCGAAAACGACCTCTTTGATGCCTTTCTCGATTGCTCTCTTAGCAACTACGGTTCCGATATATGCAGCTGCATCAACTGTGTCGGTGTTCTCTAATTCTGCCTTGATCTCTTTCTCAAGAGTGGAAGCAGATACTAAAGTATGTCCAACGGAATCGTCGATGATCTGAGCATACATATGATTATTGCTTCTGAACACTGCTAAACGCGGTCTCTCTGCTGTACCAGCAAAGCGATTGCGTAATCTATAGTGTTTTTTTCTGCGGATTTCGCTTCTTGACTGCTTGCTAACCATTTTTACACTCTCCTTAAATTATTTCTTACCAGTCTTACCAACTTTGCGTCTGATAACCTCATCAGCGTACTTGATACCCTTGCCCTTATACGGCTCCGGTCTTCTCTTCTCTCTGATTTCAGCTGCATACTGGCCAACTTTCTCTTTGCTGATGCCCTTAACGATGATGATGTTCTGACCCTCAAGAACAGTCTCGATACCTTCCGGATCTTCCATCTCTACCGGATGGGAGTAACCAAGGGAAAGTGTGAGCTTCTTGCCCTGCTTCTGAGCTCTGTAACCAACACCGTTTACCTCAAGCTTCTTCTCGTAGCCCTCAGTAACACCCTGGATCATGTTATGGATTAGCGTTCTTGTAAGACCGTGTAAGGATTTCATCTTCTTTAAATCGTTCGGTCTTGTTACGACGATGTGTCCATCTTCTTCTTTAATTTCCATCTCTACCGGTAAATCTCTTACCAGTGTTCCCTTCGGACCCTTAACGGTCACATTGTTGTTCTCTGCGATTGTTACAGTTACGCCTGCTGGAATCGCTACCGGCATTCTACCAATACGTGACATGCCTTTTACCTCCTACTTAGATTCTCGGAAAGTGCTTTTACACTTTCTGTTTTCAGTTTCTATGTTATATCTGGTCTGAAGTTGCCTCCAGACGCACGCAAACTCCGCCCTGCTGGATCAATGTTCAGCTTTGCAGGCGGGGTGCGATAACATCAATGGGAATAATTACCAAACAAATGCAAGAACTTCGCCGCCGACACCAAGCTGTCTAGCCTGCTTGTCAGTGATGATGCCCTGGTTTGTGGATACGATAGCGATACCAAGTCCGCCAAGTACCTTCGGCATATCTTCCTTGCCAGCGTATACACGTAAGCCCGGCTTGGAGATCTTCTTGATTCCGGAGATGATCTTCTCGTTCTTGTCAGCGCCATACTTTAAGGAGATGCGGATTGTCTGGAATGCACCGTCCTCAACGATGTCATATTTCTTGATGTAACCTTCTCTTACAAGGATATCAGCGATAGCTAATTTCATCTTGGAAGCCGGAACATCTACTGTATCGTGTTTAGCAGTGTTTGCATTACGAATTCTTGTAAGCATATCTGCAATCGGATCGCTCATTGTCATGATTATATTTCCTCCTAATGGATTGTTGGTTTGTCACTGTGGTTCGCGAATCATTCGCGCTGCACAGGAGTGTTGTTCGGCCTGGGGAAAACAAGTTTTCCGTATAGGCGTTGTTACGATGTATAGGGAAGTTCTTTTCCCTGTGGTCGAAGAACGGGACCAGTCAGCCTATCAAGCGCTTCTCTGCACGGCCAGGCGGGGAAACACGATGTTCCCACCTGACTTCTGACGCTTTTCTAAGCAGCTAAATCCTACCAGCTTGCCTTCTTTACGCCCGGGATCTCGCCCTTGTAAGCGAGCTCACGGAAGCAGATACGGCAAATGCCATATTTTCTCAGATATGCATGTGGACGACCACAGATTCTGCAGCGGTTGTATTCTCTTGTGGAGAACTTTGCCGGACGCTGCTGTTTAATCTTCATTGAAGTTTTAGCCATGGATAAATCCTCCTAATTACTTTGCAAACGGCATGTTGAATAATGTTAACAGTTCACGAGCTTCCTCGTCAGTCTTAGCGGTTGTAACGAAGATGATATCCATACCTCTAACCTTGTCAACTTTGTCATATTCAATTTCCGGGAAAATTAACTGTTCCTTGATGCCGAGTGCGTAGTTACCTCTGCCGTCGAATGCGTTAGCGTTAACGCCGCGGAAGTCACGTACACGCGGAAGAGCGAGGTTGATCAGACGATCAGCGAACTCATACATCTTCTCGCCGCGAAGGGTAACTTTACATCCAATAGCCATGCCCTCTCTGAGTTTGAAGTTTGCGACAGACTTCTTAGCCTTTGTAAGGACTGCCTTCTGACCTGTGATGATCTCAAGGTCACGAACTGCAGAGTCAAGGACTTTCGCGTTGTCTTTTGCTTCGCCTACGCCCATGTTGATAACGATCTTATCGAGCTTCGGCACTTCCATGATATTCTTATAACCAAATTTCTTGATCATTGCTTCAACGATCTCGTTCTGGTACATTTCTTTTAATCTAGCCAACTTGTGTTTCCTCCTCTCTGCTATTAGTCAATTACTTTACCGGTTGCCTTAGCAACGCGGACTTTCTTACCGTCTTTAACTTCAAAGCCAACTCTTGTAGCTTTTCCGTCAACGAACAGCATTACGTTGGAGATGTCGATCGGAGCTTCCTGGTGAACGATTCCACCATTCTGGTTTGTCTGGCTCGGTTTGGTATGCTTTGTTACCATGTTGCAGCCTTCAACGACAACTTCGTTCTTCTTGGTGTCTACGCTCAGGACCTTACCGGTTTTATCTTTATCTTTACCTGCGATGATCTTTACCATATCATCTTTCTTGATTTTATGCATTACCTGGCACCTCCTTATAATACTTCCGGAGCCAGAGATACGATCTTCATGAACTGTTTCTCACGAAGCTCTCTTGCAACCGGCCCAAAAATACGGGTTCCTTTTGGAGTCTTGTCATCTTTGATGATAACTGCTGCGTTCTCATCAAATTTAATATAAGAACCGTCTTTACGACGTGCGCCTTTTACAGAACGAACTACAACGGCTTTGACTACATCGCCCTTCTTAACAACGCCGCCTGGTGTTGCTTCTTTAACGGAGGCTACGATCACATCACCGATGTTAGCATATCTTCTTGTAGAACCGCCCATAACACGGATACAAAGCAGTTCTCTTGCACCTGTATTATCGGCAACCTTTAATCTGGATTCCTGCTGAATCATGCCTGATACTCCTTCCTCGAATCAATTATCTTGCTTTCTCGACGATTTCAACAAGTCTCCATCTCTTATCCTTGGATAACGGTCTTGTCTCCATCACTTTAACTGTATCGCCGATATTGCACTCATTCTTCTCATCATGAGCTTTTAATTTATATGTCTTTTTAACGATCTTTCCGATTAACGGATGTTTTACGTGGTTCTCGATAGCAACGACGATTGTCTTGTCCATCTTGTTGCTAACTACCTTACCAGTACGTGTTTTTCTAAGATTTCTTTCCACGACGGATAATCTCCTTTCAAAATCGATTTGTTACACGCATCGGCGTGTGTCATAATGACAACTAATCAACCCGCAAGTATGCCTTGGGGGTTCTTCACCGATACGGGATTAGTTAGCAACTCTTGCCTTCTCTGTGATAACAGTCTGAATTCTTGCGATGTTCTTGCGAACCTCTTTGATTCTGCTTGTGTTATCTAACTGGTTGGTTGCGTTCTGGAATCTCAGGTTGAAGAGCTCCTTCTTTGCTGCAACTAATTCTTCATTTAACTCTGCAGCGGTTTTCGCTTTTAATTCTTCTACATACTTATTAGTTTTCACTGTTATCACCGCCTTCTAAATCTGCTTTGGAAGCAATTTTACACTTACACGGGAGTTTGTGCATAGCAAGACGAAGAGCTTCCTTTGCTGTTTCCTCCGGAACGCCAGCGATTTCGAACATAACACGGCCCGGTTTAACTACTGCTACCCAGTACTCAAGAGCGCCCTTACCGGAACCCATACGAGTCTCAGCCGGTTTAGCTGTTACTGGTTTGTCCGGGAAGATCTTGATCCAAACTTTACCACCACGTTTGATGTAACGAGTCATGGCAACACGGGCTGCCTCGATCTGATTAGATTTGATCCAGCACGGCTCAAGGGCAACAAGGCCATATTCACCGTTGGAGATTGTATTTCCTCTTAAAGCTTTACCGGCCATAGTTCCACGGAACTGTTTACGGCGCTTTACTCTTTTCGGCATTAACATTATTTATCGCTCCCTTCCTTATTTCCCTTAGTCGGAAGAACCTCGCCTTTGTAGATCCAAACTTTAACGCCAAGCTTGCCGTAAGTTGTATCTGCCTCTGCGAAACCATAGTCAATATCTGCTCTTAATGTCTGAAGCGGGATTGTACCCTCGCTGTAAAACTCTGTACGTGCAATATCAGCACCGCCAAGACGTCCGCCAACAGCTGTCTTGATACCAAGAACGCCAGCCTTCATGGATCTGGACATTGTGGACTTCATAGCACGACGGAAGGAAACACGGTTCTCAAGCTGCTGAGCGATGGACTCTGCAACAAGCTGAGCTTCACGGTCCGGTCTCTTAACTTCCTTGATGTCTACAAATACCTTCTTAGCAGTCATCTTCTGAACTTCAGCTTTGACCTTCTCGATCTCAGATCCGCCCTTACCGATAACTACGCCCGGTTTTGCTGTGAAAACGATAATTTTAACTCTATCAGATGCGCGCTCGATCTCGATCTTGGAAACGCCAGCGCTGTATAATCTCTTCTTAAGGTAAGTTCTGATTTTATGATCCTCGATGAGGTTGTCAGCGAAATCAGCTTCAGCGTACCATCTGGAATCCCAGTCTTTGATAACGCCGACTCTCATGCCGTGTGGATTAACTTTCTGTCCCATAACTGCCTCCTATTATTTCTCGTTCAGCACGATGGTGATGTGGCTCATTCTCTTTTCGATTCTGTAAGCTCTGCCCTGTGCTCTCGGTTTTACTCTCTTCATAATCGGTCCCTGAGATGCGTAGCACTCCTCCACATACAGGTTCTCTGCGTTCATGCCGTTGTTGTTCTCAGCGTTTGCGATTGCAGATTTTAATAATTTCTCGATTAAGCTGGAAGCATATCTAGGATTGTAAGTTACAATACCAAGTGCTGTCTGAACATCTTTGCCTCTGATGGCATCTAATACGAAACAAGCCTTCTGAACGGATACTCTTGCGTAAGACAGCTTTGCAGACGGTCTTGTATCCTTCTGGGCATTTCTCTCTCTCTTAATCTGACTTCTATGTCCCTTAGCCATTACTGGAACCTCCTTTCAAAGCGTATCTATTATTTACGTCCGGACTTTTTCTCGTCTTTGCCGTGGCCTCTGTAAGTTCTTGTAGCAACGAACTCACCAAGTTTGTGACCAACCATATCTTCTGTTACGTATACCGGTACATGTTTTCTGCCGTCATGTACTGCGATTGTATGACCAACCATCTGCGGGAAGATTGTAGAACGGCGGGACCAGGTCTTGATAACCTGTTTCTGTCCTGCCTCGTTCATAGCGTCTACCTTCTTCAGTAAGCTAGCGTCTGCAAATGGTCCTTTTTTAAGTGAACGAGCCATCGTTTTACCTCCTATCGATTATGAAATAGCCTTACCATTTCTTCTTCTTACGATTAACTTGTTAGACTGTTTGTTTTTCTTTCTAGTCTTAAGACCAAGAGCAGGCTTGCCCCACGGTGTGCACGGACCCGGACGGCCGATACCAGTCTTACCTTCACCACCACCATGCGGATGGTCATTCGGGTTCATAACGGAACCACGGACTGTCGGGCGGATACCCATGTGACGTTTTCTACCTGCTTTACCAATCTTAACAAGGTTATGGTCGCCGTTGCCTACAACACCGATTGTTGCGCGGCACTCGATCGGAACCATTCTCATCTCGCCGGACGGTAAACGAAGTGTAGCGTACTTTCCTTCTTTAGCCATTAACTGTGCAGCGTTTCCTGCGGAACGAACCATCTGGCCGCCCTTACCCGGGAAAAGCTCGATATTGTGAACCTGTGCACCAACCGGAATTAAGGATAACGGTAAGCAGTTGCCGACCTTAGCCTCTGCGTGCTCGCCGCTCATAACCTTCATGCCGTTTGTAAGGCCCTGCGGTGCAAGGATATAAGACTTCTCACCATCTGCGTAGCAGATTAATGCGATGTTAGCACTTCTGTTCGGATCGTACTCGATACCGATTACAGTTGCCTGAATTCCATCTTTGGAATTTCTCTTGAAGTCAACGATTCTGTATTTCTGTCTATTTCCACCGCCCTGATGTCTAACGGTGATCTTACCCTGGTTGTTACGACCAGCGTTCTTCTTTAAAGAAACTACTAAGGACTTCTCCGGAGTTGTCTTTGTGATCTCGGAGAAATCAGAACCTGTCATATTTCTTCTGGAAGGTGTATATGGGTTATAGGTTTTGATTCCCATTTCTGACTCCTTTCAACGCCTTCTGGCGTTTCTATTTTTCGTATCGCGGCTTTGGTTGCCGCATAGTTTCAAAAATTACAGACCCTGGAAGATCTCGATGTCTTTGCTGTCTGCTGTGAGCTTAACGATTGCTTTCTTGGTCTTAGCAGTCTTACCAACTACCATACCACGTCTGCGGTTCTTACCGTCAGCATTCATTGTGTTTACGCTCTCGACCTTTGTGCCCGGGAACATCTTCTCAACAGCTTCTTTGATCATGGTCTTGTTTGCTTCCGGATGTACGAGGAATGTATATTTCTTCTCGCTCATAGCGTTCATGCTCTTCTCAGTTACAACCGGTTTGAGGATTACGTCGTAGTACTGTACGTTTGCCATTATGCGTATACCTCCTCGATAGATGCTACAGCAGCTTTAGTAGCTACTACAGTGTTGTATTTCAGAATGTCGAATACATTGATTGTGTTAACAAGGGAAGTCTTAACTTCCGGAATGTTTCTTGCAGAAAGAACTGTGTTCTGATCGTTGTCAGCAAGAACAACAAGAGCCTTGGAAACTTTGAGGTTGTTCATAACAGCCTTGAAGTTCTTTGTCTTAACTTCGTCGAACTTTAACTCATCAACAACTACGAACTTGTTCTCGTTTACTCTGCTTGTAAGAGCGGACTTAAGAGCAGCTCTCTTCTCTTTCTTGTTAAGAGTGATTGTGTAATCTCTCGGAGTCGGAGCGAATACCATTCCGCCGCCTGTCCACTGCGGAGATCTTGTGGAACCCTGTCTTGCATGACCTGTTCCTTTCTGTCTCCACGGCTTTCTGCCGCCACCGGAAACCTCAGAACGTGTCTTTGCTTTCTGTGTTCCCTGACGTTTATTTGCAAGCTGTGCAACAACAGCCATGTGTACGAGATGCTCGTTCACTTCAACGCCGAATACAGCGTCGTTCAGCTCGATTGTGCCAACTTCTTTACCTTCCATATTGTATACGGATACGTTTGCCATTTCTGTTTCCTCCTTTCCTGTAAAAGCTTATTTGCAAGCCTTTACTGTTTCCTTTAATGTTACTAAGGACTTCTTCGGTCCCGGTACAGCGCCCTTAACAAGGATCAGGTTGTTCTCAACGTCAACCTTGACAATCTCGAGGTTCTGAGTGGTAATCTTCTTGTTACCCATCTGACCCGGCATGCCTTTGCCCTTGAATACGCGGCCCGGAGTTGTTGCGGAACCATTGGAACCCTGATGACGATGGAATTTAGAACCATGAGCCATCGGTCCTCTGCTCTGTCCAAGTCTCTTAATAGCGCCCTGGAAACCTTTACCTTTGGAGATAGCAGTTGCATCTACCTTATCGCCAGCAGCGAAGATATCAGCTTTGATTTCGTCTTTTACGTTGTACTCTTCGGAATTCTCAAAACGGAACTCTCTAACGAATCTCTTGTAAGATACGCCAGCCTTGTCAAAGTGACCCTTTACCGGCTTGTTTACAAGTTTCTCTCTCTTATCAACAAAGCCAACCTGTACAGCTTTGTATCCATCGTTCTCCTCTGTCTTAACCTGTGTTACTACGCACGGACCAGCCTGAAGAACTGTTACCGGAACAAGAACACCTTCGTCATTGAAGATCTGAGTCATTCCGACTTTTGTAGCTAAAATCGCTTTCTTCATTTTTTTACCTCCTGTTACTAATCTACAGCGGAACGCAAAACAGAATTTTCTGTGCGTTCATCCTAGAGCAGCCCAACATAGGTGGAACACTATGACATTACATTTTGTAATGATGTTGATTCCCTTTCAGGATGAGTAGTGTTGCTTTTATATCAGAACCATTCAGGATTTCTAATTTTAATGTCTGCTGCATGTTTCGCAGCGTGAAAAATAAATACTTTAATTATTTATTTTTCATTTTGATGTCGATATAAACACCAGCCGGCATTTCCAGTCTGGACAGTGCATCTACTGTCTTCTGGCTCGGGCTTGTGATATCGATGAGTCTCTTATGAGTTCTCTGCTCGAACTGCTCTCTGGAATCTTTGTACTTGTGAACAGCTCTTAAGATTGTTACAACCTCTTTCTTTGTCGGCAGCGGAACCGGACCACTCACCTGTGCTCCTGTTTTCTTTACTGTCTCGATGATCTTACCAGCGGACTGATCGATCAGCTGATGGTCGTAAGCCTTTAATGTGATTCTCATAACCTGACTTGCCATAAAAAAAGTCGCCTCCTTTTCGCACTTTTGAACGAAGTACGACAAGCGGTGACTGTACACGGTCTCGTGTGTATCATACCGATTCACACGTTGTTACTGCCCCTTACCCTGAGCAGCTGTTAATTTGGTACAGTGACTTGTCGCCAGTTTCCTAACTTGACATTCGCTCCACGGAACACCTGCCATTCTCAGGCAGCAACCTCTCGCTTCAACGCTATCATGTCACAGCCAGATAAGAATAACACATCGAAATCGAAAAATCAAGCTTTTTTTGCTTATTTTTCAAGGGTTTTTTCAATTTGTGGATAACCGGCAGAAGCATGTTCAAATCATGGTTTTCCATGCACAAATCGAAACAGCAAAGAGGAAAAAGTCCGCATCAGATCCATTCTCATGTGACTTTTTCCTCTTTTTCCCTTCAGGGAGCATTCTGTTTCTTCTATATATAATATAGTAGATATTCAATTTTCCCCGTTATCAATTTCTCAGGATCTGCTGCGTTGGACTTACTTCTCAGCCCCTGTCTCCTTCTCGATCTCCAGATTCTCCTTCACCTTCGCCTCAAAATCATCGTCCGCGGCCGCTGTCTCCCCATTCTCTGCGGAGATCTTTTCATTTACGGCATCCACGCCTTCATCGAAGACCTCCAGAGCTGCCTGAAGCTGGTTGTCCTCATCCTTCGGGATCTCGATCTTTGACTTTAAGTCTTCATCGAGAGCTACGGTCACATCCGGCTCGATGCCAAGCTTGTGAATGCACTCACCTGACGGGGTGTAGTAGTATGCCGTTGTGAGCTTCAATCCGCTGCCATCCGGCAGATTGAAGATGCCCTGAGCGATTCCTTTTCCGAAGGTCTTCTCGCCTACAATCGTTGCCCAGTCATTGTCCTTTAAGGCACCTGTCAAAACCTCGGACGCACTGGCGCTCTCACCGTTTACAAGAAGAATAATCGGGACATCTACCTCATGTCCGTCATCGGAGGTATAGACACTGTCATCGATTCCTTTTCCCTTGAAGCTTACAATGGTCTTTCCATCCGGAAGCAGGTAGTCGGCAATATCCTTCGCCGCCTGAACAACGCCGCCGCCGTTGTTTCGAAGATCGATGATCAGCTTGTCCATTCCCTTGGATGCCAGATCATCCACAGCGCTCTTAAACTGTTCGGAACTTACCTCCTCAAAGGAAGAAAGTGAAATGTAGCCGGCATGAGCATCCAACAGCTCATACTCTACCGTCGGGTTCTCCACCATACGGCGCTCCACGTCCATCTCCACATACTCATCCGTGGACTGGCGGTACACGGTCAGATGAACCTTCGTCCCCTCCTCACCTCGGATGTGGTCACTGACAAGAAGAGACAGATCCTCTCCGGTAGCCTCGATATCTTCCACTTTATAGAGGATATCTCCCGGAAGCATGCCCGCCTCCTGGGCCGGGGAATTCTTAAACACCTTGACGGCGGTAATAATTCCCGTATAGATATTCTGACTGACCTGAACGCCGATTCCGCAGTAGGTTCCGGAAGTTTCTTCATTCAGGCTCGTGTATTCGTCCTTATCATAATACACCGAATACGGATCATTCAATGAAGACATATAGCCCCGGTAGATCCAGTCCTCCGCAGTTCCGTTCTTCGCCTGTTCTTCCTCCGTCATGTTTTCATCAAACAGAAAGTACTTGTCGATCAGTGCCTCCATGTACTGAAGCTTCGGCTCGATCTTCTTCATATCCAGCTGGGTTCCCGTCGTCTCCGCAGTCTGCGTACTCCGGCTGGCAGATGCGCGTCTGCCGATGACCCATATACCGGTTGCAAAACCTACAACAGCAAATCCGGCAAAGGCCGTCACTAAAGCTCCTACAAGAACGCCTTTCCAGAATTTATTTTTCGTCTCTTTCTCTTCCAATGTCTTCTCTCCTTCATCCTTCCGCAGCTGTTTTCGTCTGGAGATTTTCTCTTCCATTGCTGTCTGAAACTGTTATGTACAGTAGAGTTTTCCATCACATGCAAAAAACTTCGCATATTTGTGCAGGTATTCCCAGCAAGCCTACGGACTCACATACTTCGATGGATTCACATAAGCTCCGTTCACCCGCACTCCGAAATGCAGATGGGATCCGGTGGAATATCCCGTCGAACCGACCTTTGCGATGGTCTGGCCTTTTTTCACGCTCTGTCCCTGTGATACAAGCAGGCTTGACGCGTGCATGTAAACTGTGTACACACCTCCGCCATGGCTTAACATCACATAATTTCCCGCGGAAGAACTGTAAGTCGCGATCACGACCTCACCCGCAGCAGCAGCCACGATCGAGGTTCCCGTCGGCGCACTGATATCAATTCCCTTATGGTTCGAGGAGGCGCCCTTCGTCGGGGATTTTCGTCCGCCAAATCCGGAGGTGATCCGCCCGCTGGCAGGACAAGGCCATGTAAAGCTAATGTCCCCAAGACTCACCGTTTTATACGTCGGCGTCGTCTTGTTTGCCGCCGCGGCCTTCTTCTTTTCCTCCTCGGCTTTCTTTCGCGCTTCCTCTTCCTTTCTCTTCATTTCCGTTTCAATGGATCTGATCTGGTTTTCCTGCGCCTCGATAGATTTTGCGTACTCGGAGATCTGTCCCTCCGCCGAGGCGATTTTCGTCTCATAATTCTGAAGCTCCGTCTGTTTTGCAGCCAGAAGTTTCTCCACGGATGCCTGTTTCGCCTCCGTCTCGCCCTGAAGTGTCAGAAGTTCAGCATGTTCCCCTTCCAGGGCCTTTTCCTTTTCCGCGATCTTTTCCTTCGTTGCGGCATATTCATCGAGTTTCTGCCGGTCATACGCGGATATCTTCGTGATATACTCCGCCTTGCTCAAAAGCTCCGAAAGAGATCCCGATTCCATGAGAAGATCCACATAGCTGCTATCTCCCTTCTCATACATATATTTTATCCGAAGCTTCATGGCTTCATACTGGCTTTTCTCCGTCTCCTTCGCCTCAGATAACTCCTCTTTTGTCGTTTCGATCTGCTTTTCCTTTGCATCTATGTCATCGTTTAGCTTCGATAGCTCGTTTCCGATGGATTCCAGACTGGAATCCAGCTTTTTGACATAGGCTGTCGTGTCATTCTTGAGTCCTTCCAGACTCTTTAGTTCCTGCTCTGTCTTCTTTTTCTCTGCCTCCAGCGCTGTTTTTTTGCTCTTCGCGTCGTTTAGTCCGCTCTTTGTCGCCTGAGCAGAGAGCGGTGTCGCAAGAACAAGGGCAAAAGACAGTACTGCCGCCAGAAATCTCCCTGATCTTCTCATATGCCTCTTCCTCCTACACACGCAGCTCTTTGCGGATCGTAAAGAAGCTGACAAAAAATCCAAGACCGCCGCCAAGTGCGAGGGAGATGGCTGACATCATCGGATAAAAAGTCCCGAGGGGCAGGAACTGAATGATCCCCGAGAGCAGCTCAAAGCGGTTCATCACGTATTCCACCGTCTGTCGGTATACAAAAAGCATAACTCCCAACGGAATCATCGCTCCGATGAGTCCCAGAACCGTTCCTTCCACCACGAACGGGGCGCGGATCATGAAGTTCGTCGCTCCGATCAGGCGCATGATCCTGTTTTCATTTTTCCGGAATTCAGCCGCCACAGAGATCGTGTTGCTGATCAGGAACACCGCAACCGCGAGCAGCATTGCGATCAGGACGCCAAACAGCAGTCCAAGAATCTTATTAAAGCTTTCCAGTCCCGTTGCGGCACTGTTGGAATAATTTACTTTCCTCACACCGGAAAGTCCTTGCAGGTATGCCACCATTCCATCCTGATCTGTAATACGATTCAGGCGGATCTCATAAGAAGAAGAACCCGCTAACGGATTGTCATCCGCAAATCCTTCCGCCAGTGCTTCCTCCGCGCCGAAATACTCTGTCTTAAAGCTGTCCCATGCCTCCTCAGCGGAGACAAATTTGATCTCTTTTATCATTTCCGACTTTTCCGACTCGATCTCTGCGCCGATATTCCTGATCTCGTCCTCTGTCAGATTTTCATCAAAAAATACCGTGATTCCCATTGTGGTCTCCGCAGTGCGGACCATGTATTCGATGTTGGTGATCACGGAAAAAAATACGCAGAATAAAAAAATACATGCAGAAATGATCGCGGTCGACGCAAGGGAAAACCAGATATTTCTGCATATATTTACCAGTCCCTGCTTCATGCAGAACCAGAATGTGCTAATCCTCATAACGGTACCCACTTTCCTCCTCATCACGGATCACCATTCCGCGGTCGATCGTGATGACGCGTTTCTTCATCATGTCCACGATCTCATGGCTGTGTGTGACAACGATCACTGTTGTACCGCGCCGGTTGATCTTCTCCAGAAGTCCCATGATCTCCATCGCATTGTGGGGATCCAGATTTCCCGTAGGCTCATCGGCAAGCAGGATCTCCGGCCGGTTGATCAGAGCTCTTGCAATGGCCACTCGCTGCTGTTCTCCTCCAGAGAGCTGATGCGGGAAGAATTTGTATTTGGAAGAAAGACCTACCATTTTTAACATCTGCGGAACAGCTTCCCGGATTGTCCGGCCGGACTCCCCGATCACCCGCTGGGCAAATGCCACATTCTCGTACACCGTCTTATCTTTTAAAAGACGAAAATCCTGAAATACGACACCAAGACGGCGTCGGTACTTCGGAACGTATCTTCTCGGCATCTTTCCAAGATTCATGTCATTAACGACAACACGGCCGGAGGTCGGCTCCACTTCTTTCAAGAGGATCTTGATCAGCGTAGATTTTCCGGAACCGCTCCGACCGGTTATGAAGACAAATTCCCCGTCATCAATGGTGATGTTCACGTCCCGCAGGGCTTTCGTACCCCTGTCATAGGTCTTTGTCAGTTTTGAAATTTCTATCATAATTTAGTAGTCCAGATTCTCCATGTACTTCATGTACTTTACAACCATCAAAGCGATCTTGAAGGTGATCGCATCCTCAAATACGCGCAGATCCAGACCGGTGCTCTTCTGGAGCTTATCCAGACGGTAGACAAGCGTATTTCTGTGGATGTAGAGCTGTCTTGATGTCTCGGAGACATTCAGGCTGTTCTCAAAGAACTTGTTGATCGTCGTCAGTGTTTCTTCATCGAACTCATCCGGATTCTTTCCGTCGAAGATCTCCTTGATAAACATCCGGCAGAGCGGAAGCGGAAGCTGGTAGATCAGGCGGCCAATACCAAGATTCGAGTAGGCCACAACGTTCTTGCTGCTATAGAAGATCTTTCCGACATCGAGAGCCATCTTTGCTTCCTTGTAAGATCGGGAGACATCCTTGATCTCTCCCACGATCGTACCAAAGGAAATACGCACCTTGGACATCGCTTCTGTATTTAACATATCAAGAATCGTATTCGCGGTCTTCTCAAGATCCTCATAAGTCTCGCCCGGTTTTACCTCACGGACAAGAATGATATTTTTCTCGTCCACCGCAGTAATAAAATCCTTTGTCTTGGTGGAAAACAGGCTGCGCATAGTCTCCAGAGCGTTCGTATCTTTCTCGTTCTTCGTCTCAATCAGGAATACAACACGTTTTACATTTGTCTCAATATGAAGCTTCTTCGCCCGGTTGTAGATATCAACAAGCAGAAGATTATCGAGAAGCAGGTTCTTGATAAAATTATCTTTATCGAATCTCTCTTTGTAGGCTACCAGAAGATTCTGGATCTGGAACGCTGCCAGTTTGCCTACCATATACACGTCATCGCTGCCGCCCTTCGCAAGCAGGATATACTCAAGCTGATGTTCGTCAAATACTTTAAAGAACTGATAGCCGGAAATCACCTGGCTGTCTGCTGGAGAATCCACAAACGCAAGTATGGAGCTTTCATACTCTTCCGCATGCTCGAATGTGGAAGCCAGGACCTTTCCCTCCACATCACAGACGCACAGGTCAATTCTCGTAATCTCTTTCAGTCCTTCGATATTCGACTGTAAAATCTGATTTGAAATCATAGCGCCCTCTCCTTTTCACAGTATGGACATATCCAATTTTTATTTTAATGCAAAATCACAAAAAAGAAAAGATTTTTTTTGTATTTTTTACTAAAACGCAGGCAAAAAAACAGACCGGATCCCTGATTAAGGACCGGTCCACCTGTTTTTTTGGTTATTCTGTGATAATTTTTTCTGTTTCTTTGTCGAAAAGGTACACATCTTCTCCGGAAACATGAAAGGACATCTTCTTTCCGGAAAGATTCTCGCCGCCTTCCGCTTTCGCCAGAAATTCGCCATCGCCGACACCAAAGCGGATATAGGATGCGCCATCGATCTCCTCGCTTCCGAGAATGTCACCTGTGATCTCACGGTTCTCCCCGTTCTTTGCCGGAACAACCTTCTCCGGGCGGATGCCGGTGAATACTTCTTTTCCTGCATACTCCCTGTCTTTTAAGAGTTTTCCCTTTTCCTCCGGAAGATCGATCATTCCCGATGCGAACTTTAAGACGATCCTTTCTCCCTCTTCCATTACCTTGGCGATGGAGATGTTCATTCTCGGTGTTCCAAAGAATCCCGCCACAAACAGGTTCTCCGGGTGGTCATAGATATTCTGTGCGGAGTCTTCCTGACAGATCTCGCCTTCATTCATAACGATCATTCTCGTTCCCAGAGCCATAGCAGTCTTCTGGTTATCCGTCGCGTAGATCACGGTGATTCCAAGCTCACGGTTAATGTTCGCGAACTCTTTTCTCATCAGTTCCTGAACAGCCGGGTCTGCCTCCGCGATGGTGCGGTCCAAAAGCAGAATTCCCGGACGGCGCATCAGGGCGCGTCCGAGAAGGACACGGTATGTATCAACCGCAGAGAGTTCTTCCGGCATTTTTTCGAGGATTTCCCCAATATTCAGGATTCCTGTAATCTCCTCAATTCTTTCCTCGATCTCAGCCGGCGTCAGCTTCGCCATCCGCAGAGCAAATGTGAGATTGTCCTCCACACTCATTCCCGGATAGAGTACACTGTTTTTAAAAAGCATTGCGACATTTCTCTCTTTCGGATCCGCGTCTGTCATATCCGTTCCGTCGATCATCAGACTTCCGGATGTGATCTCCTCGAGTCCGCCGATCATCCGAAGCAACGTTGATTTTCCGCATGCTGTCGGTCCCACCAGGATCAGAAATTCCCTGTCCTTCACTTCCAGATTAAAATCCCGGATCGCCTGCTGGTCACCCGGAAACGTCTTGTTGATATTTTTTAACACTAAACCGGACATTGATCTCCTCCTGCTCTATATACTGTATGGTTACCTGTAAAAATGCAGACTTAACCTATTTTTATATCTTTGATATTCATCATACACAAACAGAACACGTTTTTCCATATGGTTATTCCACAAAAAAGATTCGTTTTTTCCATGCATATTCCATATAGCAGATTTAAACTTTTGACAAATATACCCTTTTTTCATAAAAACATGCAGGAAGATAGTTAAATCATTATCAAAATTGCCAAAAGCGGCGACTGTCATTTCCAGACAGCCGCCGCTGAAATTTTTAGTCCTTATAAATTTTTACTTTACAGCAATCGCTTCCATCTCAAGAAGAACATCCTTCGGAAGTCTTGCAACTTCTACGCAGGAACGTGCCGGGCAGTCTTTTGCGAAATACTTCGCATAAATACCATTGATCGTTGCGAAATCATCCATGTTTTTGATGAATACGCATGTCTTTACGACCTGATCAATGGATGTTCCCGCTGCCTCAAGAAGATTCTTCATGTTCTTCATAACCTGCTCTGCCTGAGCTTCGATTCCCGCCGGGATCTCACCTGTCTCCGGGTTTACCGGAATCTGTCCGGATGCGAATACGAAGCCGTTTGCCTCGATTGCCTGAGAATACGGTCCGATTGCCGCCGGTGCTTTTGTTGTGCTGATTACTTTCTTCATGTGATTGTCCTCCATTTTTTCTTATTTATCGATTTTTCGGATGCTCTTCTCCGTGATCTCGATCTTTCCTTCTTTTAACAGATGACCTACCGCGCGCTTAAACGCGTTTTTGCTGAGTTTAAACTCTCTCGCAATGACTTCCGGCGCTGCCTTATCATTAAAAGGCAGTACTCCGTCGAACTCCTCGATGACCTTCATAACAAGATCGGAGTCGGAAAAGATCTGGCTGCCGGCCTTATCGCGGGTCGTGAGGTCAAGTTTTCCATCCCCGCGGACTCTCGTCACACGGACACGGACCTCATCGCCTACCCGGTATCCGGAAAATAGTTCCTTTTTCGGGATCAGCCCGTGATAGATGCCATCCACGGCAACAAAGGCACCGAGATCCGGATTGATCTCAAATACAAAGCCATCCGCCTCATCGCCGGTGTGGTACGGGGAATCACTTCTTAAGTACTGATATGCTTTCATGGTTGCCGCGAGACGCTTGCTCTTATCCACATAGAGCGCAACCAAGCACTTTTCTCCTTTCCGCACCTGATGGGTCTGCTCTTTAAACGGAAGCAGTAGATCCTTTTCCAGTCCCATATCCAGAAAGGCACCAATCCCTGAAACTTCCTTTACCTCAAGGACAGCCGTCTCCCCCAGAGTCACCTTCGGTCTGGAGGTTGTGGCGATCAGGCGGTCCTCAGAGTCCTTGTAGAGGAATACCTCCAGTTCATCTCCGATTTTTGTTCCCTCCGGCACCTGCTTTTTCGGAAGAAGAACGCCCTGGGAATCTGCCTTGTCCCCGTCAGAAAGGTAAATTCCAAAGTCCTTCTCCTTGATCACCTTCAGTTTCTGAATTTTTCCGATTTCCATCATGTCTTTCGTCCTCCCGCAGCCGATTTTTCCGACACTGCGTCCTCTCTTTTTATTTTCTGCTGCTCTTACAGCTATACCTGTCTATAACCTTTTGGCATTCTGTCCGCAGAATCTGCGGTTGACAGATTCTTACGGGGCTCATTGAATTACATTTCTGTTTCCTTTAACTCGACATTCGCGAACACATCACCGTCGGAATTACAAAGTGACACGAGATAAGATCTTCCCTCTCTTGTGCTTTTAATAACCATCTCATCCCCAAGCACAGCCGCTTTCCGGTACTCCGCCCGGATCTCGCCGATCTCCGTACCTGCTGGAACAAGTTCTCGTGCAATATCCACATACTGAGCATTATTTACATGGAGATTTGTGTCCAGGAGATGCTTCATAACTACCAGACGGCCGGTCTCCTCCATCTCCTTCGGCACAGCGATCTTTCTTCCTGCATCTTCCATCTCGATCTTCGGGCTGAATTCTCCGTAAGGAGCCGTATCGGACTCCAGTATCCGCATGGGACGTCCCGTCTCCGTATTCATCAGAAACCAGTAGGAATTTGCTTTTACAAGATATCCGCCATTTTCATCAAGGATCGCGAAATTTCTCAGTGCATAAAGCCCCTTCACCGCATATGGCCATGTCACTACCTTGATCCGTTCTCCAAGTACCGGGCGTCGTTCGATCACGATCTGCCAGGAGGATAAAAGCCACGCTTTCTTCTCCCGTCCCAGATATCCGATCCCGACCCCCGCATCCTCCGACTGCATCGTCGAACAATCTTGCATATAATTCATAATTCCGGTCAGGGACAGCTTCGCGTCAATATCCGTCTCGCTGTACCGGACCCGGCTGTTTAATTCATACATAATCTAACCTCTTTGTTTCAACTTTCCCTGCGTGCCTTTACATTAACACAAATGCCTGCCGAGCGCAAGAAAAAAGACCATTAAGCCTTGCATTCACAAAGATTAACAGCCTTTCGTTAGCTGGGCTACAAGGATTCGAACCTTGAAAATGACGGAGTCAGAGTCCGTTGCCTTACCATTTGGCGATAGCCCAATAATATGTGTCTGAAACACTTGGACAATATTTAGTTTTTAAACTGGGCTACAAGGATTCGAACCTTGAAAATGACGGAGTCAGAGTCCGTTGCCTTACCATTTGGCGATAGCCCAATGCATCAACAGGTTGTATTATAACGCAACGACTCTGATCCGTCAACTGTTTTTTTCAATTTTTTTACTTTTTTAATTCTGATTTTTCGGATTATCCGGATCTTCAAATCCCGGTCCCCTTAAGTACGCCGGTGTTTTCGTCTCCGGCGTCAGCATTCCGGACGCGGCGGTAGTCTCTGTAACCGCTGCTGTTGTCTCCGGGGCTGTCGGCGGTGCAGTTTCCGGCGGCACAGTTTCCGATGCTGTAGTTCCCGGTTCCGCAGTTTTCGGCTCCGCAGTTTTCGGCCCCGTAGTTTTCTGCGGCACAGTCTCTGTCGGAGAGGTCCGGTAATTCGATGAATGCCGGTCTTTCTCATCCGGATCGCCCAGCTCCCTGTTCGTCTCCTGATCCACCCAGTCCACGCTCTCCCCGGCCTCCAGAGCTTTTCTCCGTCTCTGCATCTCGGAAAGTCCGTCATTTTTCGTGGATTCTCTCTCCTCACCCGTATCCAAAGCCCCAGATTTCTGTTCCGACACAGCTTCTGTTGTCTCTAAAGCTGCTGTCTCCTCCGGTGTACTCTCCTCCGTGGTCTCTTCGCTTGCTTTTTCGAAAGTTGTCTTTACGACCACCGGTTTTAAGGATATCTGATATTCCTGCTCATTGATCTCCCGGATCAGACGTTTTGAGGAATACCCGGCAAGTTCTTCCTGCTTTCCTATCGTGATCCCCGGATTTTCCGAAAAAAGATGCTTTAAAAATTCTGCCTTCGTCACCGTGATCCCATATTTTTCCGCAATCTCCCGGGTTTTTGTGTCCTCTTCTGACTCAAACACATAGACCGTCGCCCTGGACTCCTTTTTCTGAAGCTCGGATTCCGTCTGCTTTTGCAGCTCTTTTACGATCTTTTCCGGTGACGCCTTTACTTCCGCGCCGGACTTCCGGACGGAGATCAGGATTCCCCCATCCTCTCCGAGACTGTTGTTATCCGCAAGCCTGTCAAAGATCTTCCCCACTGCGATTCCAAGGCTTTTCCCCTCAAACACGGTCATGGAGACTGCCTCATTTGATCTGGCCATCATTCCCTTTGCAGATAACACGGATCCCCGCCGGTTCATGGTAAATTCCATCATAATATCCGAATTTACTTCCATGATCAGTGACTCCTTCCGGTTCTTCCCCATCATCAGCACCGCCATCAGGCATACTGCTGCCGCGCAGATTGACAGAGCTCCTCCGGCCCGTCTGAACCACTTTTTCAGGGAGTCCATAGAGAATTCACCGTTTACGTCCATCCCGGCTTCCCGTAACTCCTGCTTCTTTTTCTTTTTCTCAACTGGCATATCCTCATATTCTTCGTTCTGATTCATCATACCGTTTCCCTTTCGCCCTCATAGCCCACGTGGAGAAGGAATAATCCCTCGGGCGGAGCTGTTCTTCCCGCCATATCACGGTTTTTCGCCGCAATGATCTCTTTCATTTTCTCCGGTCTCCGCGTTCCACTGCCGACCTCCAAAAGCGTTCCCGTTAAGATCCGCACCATGTTATAGAGGAAGCCGTTTCCTGTATACAGGAATTCGAGCTTCGTTCCATGTTCCACGATCCGGATCTCATCGATCCGGCGCACCGTGCTTTTTTTCATTCTGCGGTTCGCGCAGAAGCTTTTGAAGTCATGTTCGCCGATAAGAAATTCCGCCGCCTGTCTCATCGCTTTCACATCCAGCTTCTTCCCGCAGCCATAGACATATTTTCGTTCGAATACGTTTTTCTTATCCCCGGTCTCCACATAATATCCATATGTCTTTGATGTGGCAGACAGGCGGCTGTGAAACCGTTCCGGCACGATCTTCGCAGAGAGGACCCTGATATCATCCGGAAGATACCGGTTCAGATATTCCCGTGCTGACTCTCCGTCCGGACAGATTTCCGCATTAATATGGAAATTAGCTACCTGACCTCTCGCATGGACCCCCGCATCCGTTCTTCCGGAGCCATGGACCTCTATCTCTTCTCCAGCCATTCTGAAAAGCACGTTTTCCAGTTTTCCCTGAATCGTATTGTCGGTATTTCCCTGTTTCTGCCACCCATCATACCGGCTTCCGTCGTATTCCAGAGTAATGCGGATATTATTCTTCATGATTGTTCCTTCCTAATCTCCAACTGAATGCGGCCCGTCACATTCAGATGTCCCCGCGGCCGCTTATTTTCTTTTAAACAAAAATTCCCGGCAGAAATTTCTCCTTATCCGCCGGGAATGTCTGGCTCATCTGCCTGTTACCGTCTGAAAAAGACTACTGATCTTCCAGAACCGATGTACAATGCGGACAGCGTGTCGCATGAATATTGATTTTCGTTTTGCAGTACGGGCATTCTTTTTCCGTAGCTGCTGCCGGAGCCGCCGGTTTATCGAACATTTTTTTAGCCCGGTTCAGTTGTTTTACCACCATAAAGATCACAAACGCCATAATAACAAAGTTGATGATCTCTGTGATAAACAGACCGTAGTTTACGGTCGGAGCTGCCGCTGCCTGTGCCTCAGCTAAAGTCGCGTAATGTTCTCCGTTCAGCGAAATAAACATATTGCTGAAATCCAACTTGCCCGTGAAAAGTCCGATCACAGGCATCACCATATCACTGACTAAGGAGTTTACAAGATCCTTAAATGCAGCACCGATGATCATGCCGACTGCCATGTCGATCATGTTGCCCTGAATGGCAAATTCACGGAATTCTTTCAGTATCTTTTTCATTGAAAGACCTCCTGATGACTGTTCTCTGCAGGTTTTCGTATCTATTCAGCACGTTTCACTACTGGACAATACCATTTTTCACCATCATTCTACCAATTTTTTTCTCTGTTGGGAATACCTCAGTTTATGTTTTTTGTTGTTTCTTCATCAAAATTACACCGGTCTGCCGTTATCAGCCACACCCGGTCTTGTTTTCTCCCCGCTATTCTGGTCTCCTGTCAAATCTGCTCAGCAGGATCAATAGTTCATGCGCAAAAAGCGGCATGGCTGCAAGGAGCAGAAGTCTTCTCCACTCTGCCGGCGTGAGCCGCACTGTCTGGAACGCCGCCACAAGAGCCGTCTGCTCCGTCACCAGGATCTGCAGCGCAAAGCCCACAGTCAATGCGAGGATCATCAGTGGGTTATTCACAGGATTCATCCGAAATACAGTTTTTTCCACATCCCGCATTCCCACTGCATGGAAAAGCTGGGACAACCCCAGAACCGTGAACGTGTACGTCTGGCAGTGAGATAAGATCATGGGATTTTCCAGCACTTTCGCAATATTTGTGATCGTCACTGTTCCCCCTTTCTCAACAAGAAGTCCCGCCGGAACTGCGAGAAATGCAGCCAGGCTGATGACAGCGATGAGAAACCCGTAAAACACTGTGCAGAGCCCGCCTCCACGGGCAAACAGGCTCTCTCCTGGCTTCCTTGGCATTTCCTTCATCAGCTCTTTCCCGTCGCACACATCCGTTCCCAGCGCCAGAGCAGGAAGGGAATCTGTGATCAGATTGATCCACAGAATATGGCTCGCCTTTAACGGGGACGGCAAGGAAAAGAGGATCGCGAAAAACATAGTCATGATCTCGCCAAAATTTGATGAGAGAAGAAATATCACTGTCTTTTTAATGTTTGCGTAAATCTCCCTTCCTTCCTCAATGGCATTCCGGATCGTGGCGAAATTGTCGTCCGTCAGAACGATATCAGCTGCCTGCTTCGCCACATCAGTCCCGTTCTTTCCCATCGCAATCCCTACATCCGCCGCCTTTAAAGACGGGGCATCGTTCACCCCGTCACCGGTCATGGCAACGATCCCATCTGCCTGTTTAAAGGCCTGCACGATCCGCACCTTGTGATCCGATGAGACCCTTGCAAACACCCGGATCTTTCTGATCTGATCCGCAAGTTCCTGATCCCCCATCCGGTTCAGCTCCTCCCCGGTCATGCACTGCGAAGCTGAATCTGCGATTCCAAGCTTTCTCGCCACTGCCAGAGCCGTATTTTTATGATCACCTGTGATCATCACCGATGCAACTCCTGCACGTCGGAATTCTTTTACCGCCTCTGCCGCCTCCGCACGGACCGGATCCTCCAGAACCGCCAGACCCAAAAATGTCATGCCGCACTCGGACATGTCACTTCCGTCCTTCATAGCTGCTCCAAGAACACGTCCGCCCAATGAGGAATATGCTGCGATCTGTTTTTCGTAATTTCTTCTCCTCTGTTCCGTCATCGGGTGGATCCCCGTCTCGTCTTTCAGGAACTCACACCGCCCGATGATCACATCCGGCGCTCCTTTTGTGAAGGAGATCGTCCGATCCTGTCTCCGGCATACGATTGTCATCCGTTTCCTCTCTGAGTCAAAGGGAAGAGCCGCCGTTCTGGTCCATTCATGTCTCAGCTTTTCCGAATATGTTTCTGCATAGAGTAAAAATGCCGCCTCCGTAGGATCCCCGATCACTTCTCTTTTCCCCCACCTTGCGTCGTTGCAGAGCAGAAATGCCGTCAAAAGAAATTCCGGATCTCCCTCCAGTTTCTGTACCGTCATCTGGTTCTTTGTCAGTGTCCCGGTCTTATCCGAGCAGACCACATTGACAGCTCCCAGTGTCTCCACCGACGGCAGCCGCCGCACGATGGTATTCACCTTTGCCATCCGGGATACCGACAGTGCCAGTACGATCGTAACCACCGCCGGAAGTCCTTCCGGAACTGCCGCCACTGCCAGAGAGATCGCAGTCAGAAACATCTCCCCCACATCCCGCTTTTGCAGGACTGCCACGATAAACAATACAGCGCAGAGTCCCACTGCCAGCACACTGAGCATCGACCCGAGATCTCCCAGCCGTTTCTGCAGCGGTGTGATTTCCTCCGGTGTTTCATGGATCAGTTTCGCGATCCCACCGATCTCCGTTGCCATCCCCGTTGCCATCACAATTCCCTCGCCGCGCCCTGCAGTGACAAAAGTGGACATATAAGCCATATTTTTCCGGTCCCCCAGCGGGATATGCTCCCCTGTCCGGAAATCCGCGTCTTTCTCCACAGGAATCGATTCTCCGGTCAGCGCTGCTTCCTGAGTCTTCAGATTTTCCGTAAAAACAAGCCGAAGATCCGCCGGAACCTGCTGCCCGACGCTGAGCACCACAAGATCACCCGGAACCAGTTCGGCAGAATCGATCTCCAGAAGTCTCCCGTCCCTCCTTACCACTGCTTTCAGCTTCGTCATCTCTTTTAAAGAATCAAGGGCTTTCTGGGCTTTTCCCTCCTGGGCGACTCCCACCGCCGCGTTCAAAAGGACCACAGCGGCAATGATCACTGCATCCCCCTGTTCCCCCAAAAGGATCGAGATCACGCCGGCAGCCAGCAGCACATAGATCAGCGGATCCATAAACTGGCCGATGAACCGGCATAAGACAGACGGATTTTTCTTCTCCTCGAGTTCGTTCTTTCCATATATAGAAAGCCGTTTTTCAGCTTCACGTGTTGACAGACCCTTTTCATCGTTATCACGCAAAAAAATCCCCTCCATCCTCCTTTACTTTTAGCAAGTTTATGAGGATGGAGAGGAAAACATACTCGTTTATCCGAATCTCCGTCGATCTTCTATTACGGCTTTTTCCATATATATGGAAATTTAATTCCTAAGATCATCCATGAAATTTATAATTTTTTATAACAGCCTGCAGTGTCCTCGTCCCATTATACTCGTTCACATCCGGGTAGTAGATCATATCGATGAGATCTCTGCCCGCCTGCTCCTCCAGAAACCGGTCTCCGTCAGTGAACAGCAATCCATCCACCGGGTGTCCCATCTCCGTCACAAGGTTCAATTTTACCACATTCCTGTTCTTTCCGAGGACCCGTAAATTTCTGATCATCAGCCCCTTCTGGGCAAACATCGGCTTCTCATTTCCCTGTCCGAACGGTTCCAGATCCTTTAACTCCTGAACGATCTTCTCATTCACATACTCAAAGGGCATCGGCACATCGATCCAGATCCGCGGCACAAAATCGTTCTCCGAGAGGTCTGCTTTGGCGTTCAGCTGTCTCCGGAATTCTTCAATATTCTTTTCCTCCAGCGAAAGTCCTGCTGCCATTGGATGCCCTCCAAATTTCACAAGAAGCTCAGCCACTCCGCAAAGTCCCTGATACATATGGTACTGCTCGATGGATCGACCGGAACCTTTCACCAGAGTTTCTCCCCGGGTCAGCACAAAGGACGGCTTGTGGAAATGTTCCCGTAGTCTTCCCGCAATGATTCCCGCCAGAGATTCATGGCATTCAGGCAGGAACACCACCAGAACCTTATCATCCATGTACTGAGCTTCCACCTGCCCGATGGCTTCTTCCTCACCTTTTGCTGTCATGTCCTTTCGCATGTCGTTGAGCTCCTTCAGCTCGTCTGCCAGCTCTCCGGCCTGTTCCGGGTTCTCTGTTAAGAGCATCCGAAGCGCGATTTTTGCGCTCTTTAATCGTCCGCCGGCGTTTAAGCATGGACCGATCACAAAACCGATATGATAGGCACTCAGATTTCCGATATCAAGATTGTTTTTCTCGATAAGTCCCCGGAGTCCCCGGTTTTTCGTCTCTGCAATTTTTTTCAGTCCATACTTTACGATTAGCCGATTCTCATTCTGGAGTTTCATTACATCGCCCACTGTTGCAATGGCTGCAAATTCAAGAAGCTCCATCCACTCCCTTTCCGGGATTCCAAATTTCCCATAGAGTACCTTGATGAGTTTCCACGCCACAACAGCGCCGCAGATCTCATGGAACGGATACGTCTCCCCCTCCTGCTTCGGGTCCACCACAGAATCCGCAGGCGGCAGGATCTGCCCATATTCGTCCATGGGGACTTCATGATGGTCTGTCACGACCACCGTCATCCCCAGCTGTTTTGCCATGCTGATTTCTTTCAGCGCCGCAATGCCATTATCGCAGGTCACAAGTGTGTCCACACCGTCCGAAGCGGCCTGCCGGATGATGGACTCGTTGATGCCATATCCGTCCTTGATGCGATCCGGGATCTCGTAGTCGATCATCACATTCATCCGACCTTTTCCCAACTCCGTACTGTTTTCTTCTATATTTCCAGTCCAGGCATTGCCCTGTCCCGGAACGGTCAGGAAATCCTGTGCCAGCTTCTCGGCTGCTCTCCTAAACCCTTGCAACAGAATATAGGTTGCACACACACCGTCAATATCGTAATCACCGATGATCCGGATATGTTTTCTCTCCTTTAACTTCCGTCCGATCAGCTCAGCCGCCTGCTCCATTCCCTTCATCAGCAGCGGATCGTAGAGGTCATCCAACGTACCGTAAAGATACCTCCTCATCTCATCCTCGTTCACCAGCCCGCGGTTCCTCATCACCCTGACCGCTACCGGACTCACACCCAGCCGCATCGCCAGACCGTTGAAATCTGCCCGCTTCGTCTGTACCATCCAGATCTCTTTATTTTCCTGCATGTTTTTCTCCTATTATTTCTATCGTCAATTGTCTTCCTTCACATCCACCGCGACAATCCTGAGTTTCCCTATCTTTCAGACATCTTTATCCCGTTTTTCAATACTTCTGTCCATTTACCTTCAACCACTGTTTTCGTTCCTTATAGTCCGGCAGAATCTTCTCAACCTCCGCCCAGAACGCTGCGCTATGGTTCATCTGGATCCTGTGAGCCAGCTCATGGACCACCACATAGTCCAGGATCTCCGACGGCATCAGCACCAGTTTCCAGTTGAAATTGAGGTTTCCCTTCATGCTGCAGCTTCCCCAGCGAGTTTTCTGCTCCCGGATCGTGACCGTTCCGTAGGAGACACCCATAACCGGCGCATAGTATCTGCAGCGGGTCTCGATGACCTCTGCTGCCCGTTTTCTTCCTTCTGCCCGTTCTTTATCCGTATAGGACGGACGCTCCGCCATGATCCGCGCTCCTGCCTTAAGTCGCACCTCGATCCAGTCCCGATGCCCCTCGACAAACCAGTCCGCCGTCTGCACCGGCATCCGGTAAGGCGCCCGCACCGTGATCATTCCGTCAAGATTCACCTTTAAAGACATGGACCGCCTCTTCGCCCGGATCAGTTCATATGTAAAATGTTCCGTTTTGCGTTTCATAAAATCTCTCCTAAATCAGACATGTTTCTGCTCTCTGCCGGAGCACGTCCACGCAAGCACTGCTTTCTCACTGTTCATCGAACAGCTTCAGAGCCTATTTCCTGCAGTCCTTTCAGCCACTGCATTCCCTCAGTCATCATGATACGAAAAAAGGCACCTGCTAATGCAGATGCCTAATCAAGCGCGCCAGAGAAGATTCGAACTCCCGACACTACGGTCCGTAGCCGTATGCTCTATCCAGCTGAGCTACTGACGCACACTTGAGAGGTTTCAGATAACCGTCACTCACTCAACAAAAGGTATTTTACTACATATTTTCATATATGTCAATACTATTTGAAATTTTTATTCAATTTTTTTGCTGCCTTTTTTGGCTGCAATTCAGCCATACGCTTTCTTATCCAAATCAGTGTCTGGTGAACCCTCCGGCTTCCTGTTTTCATTGTTCCATTCGCTGCTCTAAAGGTCTGCTCCCGCAGATATCTTTCGACAATATCTGCGGGAACTCTCGATCCTTCTACCACAGCCCCGGCTTTACTTCCGGTGGAAGCGGATTCGGATACGTCTCTCCGTCCAGTTCTTCCAACCAGTCCTTATGAGCCTTTTTGATGAGCTCCGGATTTTCCAGAAGATCCGCTCCTGTGCATGCCATGACTTTTGCCGCCGTCAGCATGCCCTTATGGGCAATACTTGCCTTTCCCTGAGCAACAGCCTGCCAGGAATGAAGTGATGTTCCTGCCGCATAGCAGCACACATTTGTCTGCACCGTCGGAACCACCCAGCTCACATCACCGACATCGGTAGAGCCACCACCGCCATATGATTCGCTCCGGTCCAGTTTAAAATCCAACAGTGGCATATCAAGGACTTCCTTCCGCTTGTCCTTTTCAACGACATGAGCGATCATGTCCTTTAAGCCCTCTTTGTCTAACTCCGTAACGACCTCTTTGAATTTTCCCGCGTACGCCAGCTCCTCTTCCGTATATCCGATCGGAATAAAATGGTCAAGATTTTTGTCCATGACCTCTTCCAGAACATCATTTCCGATCACGTTGGAATAAGCGGCAACCTGACGAATATCCACAGTCGTTCCCGTGATCAGCGCCGCGCCCTTTGCAATGTCACACATCCGCTCATAAAGCTTTTTGACCTGAGTCACCTTTGGTGCGCGGATCGCATAAAGGATCTGCGCTTCAGCCGGGATCACATTCGGAGCAATTCCGCCTGTGTTCGTGATCGCACCATGAACTCTCGCTGCGTCGATCATATGCTCTCGCATATAATTCACGCCAATGTCCATGATCTCAACGGCATCCAGCGCAGAACGTCCAAGCTCCGGCGCTCCCGCCGCATGGGAGGAAATTCCATGGAAGGTAAAGAACACACGGAAATTGGCAAGAAATTTATCGTCTCCCATTGTTTTGTTCGTCGTGCTTGGATGCCAGGTGATAGCGATATCACAGTCATTGAAATATCCGTCCCGGACCAGATATGCCTTTCCGCCCGCATTCTCCTCCGCCGGACAGCCATAGTAGCGGATCGTTCCCTTCAGGTCTTTTTCTTCCATATAGGACTTTAGTGCATCGACAGCCGCCACAGATGCCGTTCCGAGAAGATGGTGGCCACAGCCATGTCCATCTGTTTTTCCTGCGATCGGACGACGCTCCGTGCAGTCTGCTTCCTGCTGAAGACTGGAAAGAGCGTCAAACTCACCAAGAAATGCGAGGACCGGCTTTCCGCTTCCCCACTCGGCAATAAACGCTGTCTTCTCTCCGGCAAGGTCAGCCCGGATTGAAAATCCGCGAGACGCAAGGTATTCCTGCTGTACCCTCGAAGATTCATATTCCTGAAAACGCGGTTCCGCGTATCCCCAGATCTCGTCCGCCATAGATGTATATGTATCCTTCTGTTTCTCCACCAGTTCAGAAATTCTATCTTGATTCTTTGTTTCCATGCTGTCCACTCCTTCCTGTGTAATCCTTGTTCCTGCCACACACATTTCCATCAACAGGCACTATGTGCAACACTTCCATAAGCAGAAGCTTGTTATACCTATTTTTTTAGGCAGTCTTCTGAAAACCATCGCCCTTGATGGTTCTCATTCCGACTGCCTGATCTATCCTATTACCAGATCGATGGTTTTAAATCTGCCGGAAGCGGATTCGGATATGTCTCTCCGTCAAGCTCTTCCTTCCAGTCTGCCTTTGCCTTCTCAATTAATTCCGGATTCAGAAGAAGTTCCGCGCCGACATACGCCATAACCTTCGCTGCCGCTAACATCCCTTTGTGAGCAATCGAAGATTTTCCCTGTGCAACAGCCTGCCAGGAATGAAGCGCTGTACCTGCTGCGTAACAGCTGGTATAGACCTGTGCTGTCGGAACGACCCAGCTGACATCTCCGACGTCCGTGGAGCCGCCACCGCCGTAAGCACTGTTTTTATCGACAATAAGATCCCACATCGGCTGCTCTAAGAGCTCCTGTTTATGCTCTTTTCCTCCGATCACTGCCGCCTGATCCTTCATTCCTTCTTTATCCAGCTCTGTGATCACACCCTGGAATTTCTTTGCATACGCAAGCTCTTCCTCCGTATAGCCGATCGGAACCACATGCTCCAGATTCTCCTGAACAAGATCCGCCAGTGTATCATTATTGATCAGGTTGGAATATGCTGCAACCTGCTTGATATCAACGGTCGTGCCTGTGATCAGAGCCGCGCCCTTTGCAATATCGCACATCCGCTCATAAAGCTTCTTGACCTGTGTTACCTTTGGAGCACGGATCGCATAGAGGATCTGCGCCTCAGCCGGGATCACGTTCGGAGCGATTCCGCCGGAGTTTGTGATCGCACCGTGAACTCTCGCTGCATCGATCATGTGCTCTCTCATATAGTTCACACCGATATCCATGATCTCAACGGCATCCAGCGCGGAACGTCCAAGCTCCGGCGCCCCCGCCGCATGGGATGAGATTCCGTGGAAGGTAAAGAATGCCCGGAAGTTTGCCAGATGGAATCCGCCCTTCATAACTTTATTCATTGTGTATGGATGCCAGGTAATCGCGATATCACAATCATCAAAATATCCATCCCGGACCAGATATGCCTTTCCACCCGCATTTTCCTCCGCCGGACAGCCATAGTAGCGGATCGTTCCGCTCATGTGATTCTCTTCCATATAAGTTTTTAACGCATCAACAGCCGCTACGGATGCCGTTCCGAGAAGATGATGACCACAGCCATGTCCGTTTGTCTTTCCTGCGATCGGGTGACGTTCTGTGCAGTCTGCCTCCTGCTGTAGGCTGGAAAGAGCGTCAAACTCTCCTAAAAATGCGAGGATCGGCTTTCCACTTCCCCATTCGGCGATAAATGCGGTCTCTTCTCCTGCGAGATCTGCCTTGACGGAAAATCCTCTCGCTTTTAAGAACTCCTGCTGAAGCTTCGTGGACTCGTACTCCTGAAATCTCGGCTCCGCAAAACCCCAGATCGCGTCACTGATTTTTGTATATTCATCGCGTCTCTGATCGATCGTCGTGCCGATCTCTTTTCTAAAATCTGTTCCCATATGTATATGCTCCTTTCTATGTTTCCCTTATCCATCAGAACCGTGCAGGCACGTTTCCGGCTCTCTTCACCTCTTTGTCCCACATGGGCTTCCGTTCGTGCACACACCCGTCCCTCATGTTATTCATGTCTTTTTCCGGTGACGTTCTCAGTTACGATCTTCCAGACCGTCACTGCGTTCACCATTGCCTCCGCGAACGAGTTCTCTTCGAATGCCTTCTTCTGACTCATCTGATTCATGAGGCTCGCCAGAGCTTTTTTCTTCGATGTGAGATCTTCCACGAAATATGCAGTTCCGTTTCCGCAGATGCTCTCAAAGCTTGTCGTCGACTTGCAGGCTGCGTCATAATCGATCTTCAGGCTATTTTTCCCGTAAATACAATATGAAACCTGAGGATTCTCCCTGATCTTATCGATCTTCGTCCCTTCCTTCGCTCCGTGAAAATACAGAACCAGCTTTCCTTCTTCCACTTCTGCACCATAATTCAATGGAATTAAATAAGGACATGACTCATCGTGGAACGCAACGGTGCACACAGTCTCCCGTTTCGCGATCGCCACAATATCAGCCATGTCCTTCAATTCTCTGTCACTTCGTCTCATCCAGACCTCCATTCCAGTCATAAAGCTCCTGCACTTTTGCCATTCTCCATTTCGATCCTTCAGGATTTTCATTGAAATTCCGCATTCAGCGCCATCCGCCAGACTTCCCGTAAGATGAGACTATCATATCATAATTTTTTTAATATCTCAAGTAATATACCGTTATCTTGTTCCTTCTGTCTGAAATTATCCCGCAATTCAGAATACTAAATTGCAGTTCCAGCACCACCGCAGACTGATCATGACCCATGATCACAATTCCAGAGCTTTCTCCTATTATCCTAAAATACGGCCTGAATCAAAAACATATAAAGTACAGTTCCCGCCGCAATACTGAGTAGTGTATTCCTCTTCCATACGTGCAGCCCGACAACCACTGCGGAAGCTGCAATCTCCGGAATTCCATGAGATCCCGCAAAAAAGCTCACATTTTTCAGGCAGTACACCACCAGCATCCCCATGATCGCATACGGAAGAACTCCCGATAAATATGTAATGTATCCGGGGATCTCCTTCTTCCTGCCGAATATCACAAACGGAAGAAATCTTAAAACTATCGTTACTGCAACGCATACCGCGATCAGTGTGACCGCCCTCAAATCCATCCTCTCTATTCCTCCTAAATCAAGCAAAATCCACTGCTACCACTGTATTGTACGGAATTTTCAGTTCGAAAATTTCCTACCCATGTGCAGCAACCTGGGCACTGTTTTCATACTATTTCCTGTTCTTCGGAAAATATCATGAATTATGCCGTCGTCTGGCTGCTCTCTGTTTTCTTACTCCCACGCATCAGCGTCAAAATCACCGTGATAGAGATCATCGACGGGATCAGAAAGGCTGATGCCCCAAAGATCAACAGACAGATCACGGATGCAGCAACACCTGCAACGGCGCTTCTGTGATCCTTCGTGCTCATCCACTGTTCCGTAAATACCACCAGAAACAGAGCTGTCATCGAGAAATCGATCCCTTCCGTATTGATATTCAATACACTCCCGAGCACCGATCCCATCACGCTTCCAATCACCCAGTAAATCTGGTTCAACAGCGAGACAAGGAAGAAATATTTCTTCTCCTCGACCCCCTCCGGTACATCTCCACTGCACACCAGCGAATACGTCTCATCCGTAAGCGCAAAGATCAAATACGGCTTATATGGTTTTGTGTCCTTATATCGTTCCAGCATAGAGATTCCATAAAATAAATGTCTTGCGTTGACCATCAGTGTCATAAGTGCCGCTGAGATCAGCGACGCGCCACCTGTTATCAGATCAATTGCCACATACTGCATTGACCCCGCATAAATGAACACACTCATCGCGAGCGCCCAGGTGATGCCGTAGCCCTTCGCTCCCAGCAGCATTCCAAATCCGATTCCCAGAACGATATATCCCGCCATTACCGGAATTGATCGTTTCAACGCATATCGAAATGTCATATCTGTTCTCCTATCCATATTATTTTGAGATCTCTCCTGTTCATCTCCATCACGCTCCCATAATTCGGGTTTTCCGTCAAACAAAAAAAGAGCTTGCAAAACAAGCTCTTTTCATGCCGGTGACCGGACTTGAACCGGTACGGGGTTGCCCCCGAGGGATTTTAAGTCCCTTGCGTCTGCCTATTCCGCCACACCGGCAGACATATAAATATGTCGATGATGGTTCCCCATCAAATGGGACCTATAGGGCTCGAACCTATGACCCTCTGCTTGTAAGGCAGATGCTCTCCCAGCTGAGCTAAGATCCCAGATATGAAATTAATAATCCTTATTTCTAAGGAAACGGCCCGGATGGGATTCGAACCCACGACCTCCGCCGTGACAGGGCGGCGCTCTAACCAGCTGAGCCACCGGGCCAAAATAAATATTATCAGTTTTAATGAACCTTTTACCAGGTAGAGTGGACCTTCAGGGACTTGAACCCGGGACCGACCGGTTATGAGCCGGTTGCTCTAACCAACTGAGCTAAAGGTCCATAAGTTTAGGACTGAAAGCCGATGATCGGACTCGAACCGATAACCTGCTGATTACAAATCAGCTGCTCTGCCAATTGAGCCACATCGGCACATCAATGACCCCAAGGGGATTCGGACCCCTGTTACCGCCGTGAAAGGGCGATGTCTTAACCGCTTGACCATGGGGCCGCGTTCATTATTTGTACCAGAAGCTCATATCCATGAAACTGGCAAAATAAAAACTCCCCGAGTAGGACTCGAACCTACGACAGCGCGGTTAACAGCCGCGTGCTCTACCGACTGAGCTATCGAGGAATATTTCCTTTGTTCTTAGCTGTTCCTTAAGAACA
>NZ_QUJB01000009.1:100556-101731 GCF_003480435.1 Clostridium sp. AM30-24
TTTCCTTTGTTCTTAGCTGTTCCTTAAGAACAGTGCTATTATATAATATGTTTTCGCATCTGTCAACCCGTTTTTTATATTTTTTGAAAAATTTCTACACTTTATTTTCCGGTATGTTTTATCCTTATTTTATCAGTATTCTCACCCGTTCATGCCTTGCTTTGAATTTCCAGCAACTATTCAGTATCTTCATAGTTACAAGCAAAAATCCATTTCAGCTCGGCTGCACCGATGGGATTTTTGTCTTCCAGATTATGTTTTCTTACAGTCTGCGCAGCAAGTGCGCAGATCTACGGAACAGTTACAATTCCCATTCTAAAAAACCGCTGTACTTTTCTCTCATAAATTGGTAGGATAAACTCATCAATCCTCTGGACTCATCAAAAAACACACCCTATAGGTCAATTTACATATCGGGAGGCAAACATTCATGGATAAACGTTTAAAACAACAGTTAGATTTTGTACTTGAGATTGATAAAGAAAAGAATATCCTGCGCCAGACACATCTCTCCGGCCATGGCCGCCGGGAAAATGACGCAGAACATGCCTGGCATATGGCCATCATGTCCTACCTTCTCCGTGAGTATTCCAATGAATCCGTAGATATCGCAAAGGTCATGCTGATGTGCCTGATCCACGATATCGTGGAGATTGATGCAGGTGACACCTTCGCCTACGACGAGGAAGGTCGCAAGACCCAAAAGGCCCGCGAAGACGCTGCTAAAGAGCGTATCTTCTCCATCCTGCCGGAGGATCAGAAAAATGAGCTCATCGCTCTCTTCGACGAGTTTGAGGACTGTGAAACATCTGAATCCAAATATGCCCATGCCATGGACAATCTTCAACCGCTTCTCTTAAATCACAGCAATAACGGTGATGACTGGAAGCAGCACCAGATCACCTCCAAGCAGGTCTACAGCCGCCAGAGCAAGACAAAGTTCGGCTCCGAGCGTCTCTACGAAATTACGGATCATCTGATCCAGGATGCGATCAAGAAAGGTTTTGTGAAAGAATAATAAAAAGAGTCCTCATAATAACACTTCAAATCAATTTAAAGCTACTACTATGAGGACTCTTGCGTCAATCTGCGCTTTACAAAAAAAGACCAGACATCTCTGCCTGGTCTACTCACACATACCTTCAAAACCACATATTGAAATCATCTTTACCGTT